>JAZKYY010000019.1:0-114555 GCA_045612365.1 Paludibacteraceae bacterium | reverse complement strand
ATGGGTACCTTTATTGATTGTCAACACTAACGTCTCACTGCTTGCGCAACCTAATTCATTCTCATAATTATGTACATAGGTGCCTGACTCGGTATAAACTTCTCCTCGCCATTCGTACTCCTCACATGCTGTTGCGCGAATTACTTTATCAATATCATAAACATTGATGGTGATTGATTCTGTTTTCCTATCTAATTTTTGAAAAGAAATATCATCTACGCCAAAATCATTACCACTTGGATCTGTTCTTTGATTCAACAAGCGAATTGTAATATCACCATTATAAGATCCACTATTCCAAACCACATAAAAATGTTTCCACTCATTGTTACCTTGCAACGTAAAAATCTCTCCCAACTGCTTGCCTTCAATACTGAATTGCAACTGAGCAGGATTATCTAAAAAATTTACAGCATAGGCTTGAAAAATATAATCTTGGTTTGGATCCACCGAAATCTTTTGCTCCCAAACAATAAAATTTGGAGTTGTATGTCCATTCGCTATTAAGTAATTTCCTCTACCAGAAGTATGATCATAAACTCTTCCCCAATAATTATGAACTTCGCGAGCATTCGTCCAAATCGTATAGCAACCTTCTGGATGTAGGGTTGTTGCGCCACTAGGACGCTTATACGTATAACGAGAAACAAATCCTGTATTTCCTTGCTCAAAATCGCCGTTTTTCACAAGGTTAATACCAGTATCGTACAAATACGTTACCTCATAAGTTGTTTTTTGTGAGACAGTAACAAGAGGATTTCGAACATCTGTTGCCGATAACCCCTGAGCAGGAGTCCATTGATAAGATAAAGCCCCTGGAGGTGCTATAAGTTGAATCGTAGTATTGGGACAGACTTCTACAACGCCATCTGTTACCGAAACTTGAACTTGTGCAATTGCTGTTCTTGAAAAACCAATGATAGAAAGCAGTGCAGCTACGAAGAAAAATTTTCTGTGTACCATAACTCTAAACTTTAAAAGGTTAATACTCGAACTTGCTTTTGTCGCAAGAACTCTTCTATATGTTCTGTTCTATTTACTAGAAATAGATTTCGCCAAAATAATCGGGGCGATGAAAATCAGGTTTTTCAACCTCTATTGCATTCCAACTTACATAATGAACATTTTGCGTACCATCGCCACATTTATAGAAATTAGCAAGAATTTTTTCTGGCAATCTTTTACCATCCAAACCTATCAATGCAAAAGGGATTGCAACGGTAAGCGACCACTCAGCAATGCCTGACTTTTCTTCAAAAGTAGTTCTTTCCAACGAAGAAAAACGAAGAATTGTTTCCATCTCTTCTTTTGGGCGCGACGTTCTATTCTCACGAGTTTTGTGCACCGCCGACAGACTTGTACCTATGCAATTGAACTCAAAATTATAATAACCCTCTTGATCTACTCGTTTGCAGAAAAACTCCACACAGCTATCTTGCCAAACGGGATCCTGATCATTAGCAAAAAGAGCCTTCAATCCTTCTCCTTTCACTTCGTAGTGAATGCAAATAGCATTAGAAGAATATGCAACATAAAACTTCGTGTTTGGCAAATGAGGGAACTCAAGCCAATTAACAACATCAATACTTCCAATTGCTCCTTTTTGCCTCAAAACGTTGCTCCATTCCGATATAGGCAACTTATCAAGAGCCTCTATATAATCTATTTTTAATTGTTTTTTCATCTCAACAAAATGTAAGTTTGGAGTAAAGAAACAATTTTTTTTTGTTTTTTCCAAATTTTGACAATAAAAAAAGTAGTTCAGAATTTCTCCTGAACTACTTCTATTTATCATACTCCCTCTTTTAAGGTCTTGGATCCGCAGGTTTTACTCCTGACCAAGTACCAGTAACCGGAGTTTCTGTTCCTTCTACTCCACCTACTACAGGCACTGCAATCAAATCTATCGAAGCTGATGTTCCTCCACCAGAGATTGTAATTGTTCCACTCTTAATTCTATATTCAGTTCCTGAAGCAGAGATTGTGATTCCTATACCTGGGCCTGACATAATGAAGATATCTTCATCGCCATTTTCACCAATAGTCCAAGTTCTTTGCTCATCAAACATGTAAGCATTATATCCCATTCCCATCATATCAGGATCACTAGCAGGGATTACCAACTCATCTCCCGCAGCAGTAGTAAAGACGTAAGTATAATAATCGCTTCCAAAACTATAGAAATCTTCCCATCTTACATTAGCAGAAGTAAATTCGAGATTTGATGCCTCATCAGAAGCAGCCTCTTCTACTTCTATAGGGAACATAGCCGAAATTGTTCCTTTGCCTTTTGAATCCGTTACCTTAGCATAAAGTTTTGGAGCAGCATTACCTGCAGCAGCACTATTTGCAGTTACGGTTACTCGAGTTTTGTCAGTTGGATCTTGGCTAATAGAGATAGCCCCACTATTATTATTTTCAACAAGCCATTGGATATTACCCTTGAATGCATCATGAGCCTCTGCATCTTCGATTTGAGCAACAAATACTTGGTTATCACCAACCGTCAATTTTTGCATATTAGTTCCAATCGCTGTAGACATATTTTCTTCTTTGTAAACTTTCAAGCTAGAAACAACGCTCAATATATTAACTGTTAGTTCAGTTCTTACTGGCGCACCATATTCTTCTTCTGTAAAGTTTCCTCCCAAAGCAGCATCACCTATCTCTACCCAAATTTGAACACTTCCCGATTTCAAACCTCTAATACCAACTTTTCCACCTTCTTTAGTCTCATCTGTTGATTCCAAACGAACAAATTCATTTTCGATTATATTTCCAGCTGCAGAGTTATCAAGATAACCATCTACGTCAACAATACCGAAACGATAGCCACCAACAAGATGATCCACTACACTAGGATTACCCAATGCTGTAAGCACAATAGGAGCTGGCGCATTCTTACTTGATGTTTCAATTTCAACTTCAGTCATTACTGCAGCTTCTTCATTGTACAATTGTCTCCAATCTACAGACTCAATCGGTGTAATTCCATTTTTAGGTTTAATGCTCAACAAAGCATCTGCCGTAAAATATGCAGCTCTTGCTCTTACAGTAACATCAAGAGAACGAACATAATCTTTGTCCTTATCTGATTTTCCTTCATTTAGTCTTTCAATCAAACCTTTCTTGTCAACTTTACGGGTTTCAATCGTAACAATTTCTCTATTTTCTCCTGTATAAGTCAATTTCAAATCGTTGATAGTATCAACATCCCCTACGATTTCCCAAGTAACAGGGAACGACACTTGACCACCATTTTCTTCTGCATCAACTTTAGCCACCAATACATATTGGTCTTTTCTTTCTTCTGGATTGTTTTCTGCACGTGGGTCTACATCGTAAAGAGTTCCTGTAGTCGATTCTACGTCATAATTTCCCGCAGGACCTTCCACAGTATAACGCAAAGATTTTACATAACGGCTATCTACTATTACATCTATAGTATCAAAAGCCTTATCTTCAACTTGTGCGTATACTTTTGTATTTCCTTTCTTCAAAGCTTCTACCACAATGTAACTTGGGAGCGGTGAAGTTTCAACTATTTTCAAAACTGATTCATCTGCAATTTTCCAATCAGCAACCAAACCTTCTACTGGATCAGTTTTTGCCCAGATAGTATCCTTTGCACGATCTGGATAGTCCTTATCCATTTGCAACAAAAGCCCTGTTTCTCCAATAATTGCACCGTCAACATACTTTTTCGAACCATCAGGATATTGAGCAATCAAGATTCTTGATACCTGCGAAGAGTACATACTCAACGTAAACGGATCCGTCAAAAGTGAAATATCAGAAGGATTACCTGCATCGGTTACATTTTCCTTCATTTCTGGTTCGCAAGAAGCAAGAACCATCAAAACTACGAGCACTAAACTCCAAATCTTTACAATTGATTTCATAAAAAAATTAAATTTAATCTTTATAATCTGTTAATTTATTTCAAAACTTTACACCTGTAAACACAGAATTACGGGCAAAGGTAGTATATTTTTTCTCAAAAAAAACACAAATAAGACTTTTTTTCAAAAAAAGCAGAACGTTACCCAATCAACTCCTCGTAAAAAGGAATACGATTGAGAAAAGAGAACTTTTTGGTTTCGGGGTCAGAAGAGAAAAAATAATGCTCAATTCCGTTACTTACAAGCATATACTTCACATTTAACTTCATGTTGTAAACAGCAATTTGATCAAAAACTTTTTGAGTAATGGGAACATTTGGAGCTTTATACTCTACAACAAGCAAAGGAGATGAATTTTGATCAAACACTACACAATCACAGCGTTTTTTTAGTCCATTGAAAGACAAGGAAGTTTCCACAGCAATTCTCCCTAAAGGATAATTCCTTTCACAAATTAAGAATTTTGTCATTACCTGCCTCACCCACTCTTCTGGAGTTAGAGCAACATATTTCTTTCTGATTTCGTCAAAAATAAGCTGCTGACCATTCTCCGTTTTTTGCTTAAATGAATAAAGGGGCAAGTTGATTTTCTCCATTTTTTTCTAACTTTGCAAAAGCGATGCAAATATACCTATTTTTAGGATAGAAAAGTCAAAGACTCTTTCATCTTTTGGAAAACAAAATGGCAAAAAAAGAAAACATCTCATACGAAGAATTACTCGTATCCTTCAAAAAAAGGGAGTTTAAACCCATCTATTTTTTGATGGGAGAAGAGCCCTATTATATTGATATCTTGAGTATTTTTTTAGAGAAAGAAGTTCTTAGTGAAGATGAAAAAGAATTTAACCAAACTATTCTTTACGGAAAAGAAACAAACATTGATAACATTATCAATTTAGCGAAACGCTATCCAATAATGTCTCAATATCAACTAATCATAGTAAAGGAAGCGCAACATATCAAATCGTACGATAATCTTTCGTATTACCTACAAAATCCTCAACCATCAACCATTTTGGTTTTTTGCTACAAATACGGCACACTTGACAAACGAAAAAAAGTGGCAACCGACATTGCAAACATCGGAGTTATTTACGAATCGAAAAAACTGTACGAAAACCAAATCCCAGTATGGATTGTAACCGAAGCGAAAAAATCGGGTTTGTCTATAGACGTAAAAGCTGCCAATATGATGGCAGAATTTTTAGGAACTGATTTAGAGCGAATCAAAGGAGAAATTGAAAAACTAAAAATAATAGTTCAAGAAAGCAACTCTAAAATAATTTCACCCGAAATCATAGAAAAAAACATCGGGATAAGTAAAGATTATAATGTTTTTGAGCTGCAAAAAGCATTAGGAAAGAAGGATATCTTGATGGCAAATCAGATTGCGAACTATTTCAAAAAAAACAAAAAAAACAATCCGCTAGTAATGATTCTACCAGTTTTATTTAATTTCTTTTCCAATATTCTATTTTACCACTCACTACCCGACAAAAGCCAGTACAACGTTGCTTCAGTGCTAAAAATAAATCCTTATTTTGTGAACGACTATGCAATAGCTGCCAAAAACTATCCTTTAGAGAAGATTATAAAAATTATTCATTACATAAGAGAAGCCGATGCTCAACTCAAAGGCATTGGAAATGTTTCTGCCGAAGAAGGAGAAATACTTCGTTTACTGATATTCAAAATTTTACACTAAAAAATATGACAAAAAAAACATTAAGCATATTGTTTGCTATAGTTGGAATTCAATTGTCTGCTTTTGCAAATAATTTCATTGAAGATTGGGCAGCAAACTCTTTTGAGGCAAAAAAAATCGAGCAAATTATCCCCCTAAACGATGGAGAAACTTATGCTCAGTTACGAAACAACGGACATTGTATTTTGCGCATCAATCACAAAACAGGAGCCATAAAGGACACGCTTCTTTCTCTTGATTGGTTAAAAGAAAAAATTGAGAAAATTGACGCCTTTGAAATGGATTCGCTCTGCGAACGCATATTATTCCGAACAAATTCGGAGAAAATTAGTAGCAATTCTATCAAAGCTAATTATTACGTTTATCGTATTGACAGAAAAGAACTTATAAAGGTTTCCGAAAATGGGAAACAGCAAAATGCCATATTTTCTCCCAACGGGCGAATGGTAGCTTTTGCAAGGAAAAATAATTTATTTCTAAAGAAACTTGACTTTAACACAGAAATTGCCATTACCACCGATGGAGAAAATGGAAAAGTTATAAATGGAATACCAAGTGAAAGCTACGGAGGTGCGTTTGAAGGATTCCGATATTTCGAATTTTCCCCTGATAGCAAAAACCTAGCCTATGTTCGTTTCGACGAATCTAATGTAAGAAACTTATCTTTTCAACTTTTTGAAGAAACCGATTACCCAACAACCGAAACGCAAAAATATGCCAGAGCAGGAGAAACGATTGCTAAAGTTTCTGTTCACGTTTATGATATTTTTTACAAATCGACAAAAACAATGAACATTGGCGAAACAAACAACTGCTACATACCTATGATTCGTTGGAACATGCAACCTGATATTTTGTTTGTAGCAAAACTCAATCGAAATCAAAATCAATTGGATTTGTTTGCTTGCAATCATCGTTCAACAGTCGGGAAAATCATACTAACAGAGCAAAGTAAGTTTTCTGTTGATTGCAAAAATCTAAAAACATTTACTCCTCTATCCAACGGGCAATTTATTTGGATGAGTGAAAAAGATGGAAACAAACATCTTTACCTTCACAAAACCAATAATGGAGCTCTTGTGCAACAACTTACTAAAGGGAAATGGAATGTTACAGATTTTTATGGATTCAACGAAAAGAAAAAAACTTTTTATTTCCAATCCACAGAACAATCGCCTCTGCAAAGAACAATTTACTCTATAGATCTAAAAGGGAAAAAGACTGTTTTATCAAAACAAAAAGGAACAAACTCCGCGTATTTCTCACCTGATCTCTCCTATTTTATAAATGATTTTTCTTCGTCTTCTCAACCCAATATTTTCTCCATTCACAATGCAACAAATGGTACTCAAATAAGGGAAATAGGAAATAACTCTTTTGTCAAAAACAATGCGCTTCAACAAAGTTTACCTCAAAAAGAGTTTCTATCTTTCAGCGATGAAAGTTCTCAAAATCTTAATGGATGGATGATTAAACCAGTTGATTTTGACAAATCGAAGAAATATCCAGTCGTATTGCTGACAAATACACAACTAACAACTCCATTTGTAGCAGACAAATGGGAAATTGGTTGGGAATATTATTTGGCAACAAAGGGTTTTGTTGTGGTTGGAGTAGACATTCAAGAAAGTTACATTTATCAAAATTTAGGAGCAAAAGAAAGTGAAGATTTAATTGAAGTAGCAAAACAATTATCCGATTTTTCGTTTATCAACTCAAATAAAATTGGAATATGTGGTTGGGGATACGGAGGTTTTACAGCTTTATCTTGCATGACAGGTTACGAAAACATATTCAAAGTAGGTGTCGCTATATCTCCAATTACTGATTGGAAAATTTCTTCTGCTACAATTACTGAGAAACTAATGCGTCGTCCACAAGAAAATTTCAAAGGATACGAAAAATCATCCATTTTGACCAAGTCACCAAATCTAAAAGGAAATCTACTACTTATTCATGGAACTTCTGATAGCAACGCACATATACAAAACACATTTGCCCTTGCAGAAGAATTGCAAAATAATGGAATACTGTTTGACATGATGATTTATCCTAACAAAAATCTTGATTCTATAGATAAATCATCTTGCACACATCTTTTCTTGAAAATTGAGAAATATTTTTCAGAAAATCTTAAATAAAAAGATATAGATTAACAGATATAAAAAAGGGAGAAAACAATTGTTTTCTCCCTTTTTTGTTCTCCTTTTATTTTTTCTTTTTTACCACAATCTGATTAACCTCATGAGGCATTTTAGTGCTATAAATAGCAGCTTCCAACTGGCGGATATAGTTTCTTTTGTCTTTTCCAGGAGCAAAAACAAATCCTTCAATAGTAATGATACGCTGACTTATCTCATCCAATCTGCTATGGCTAACAAATGGACCGCCCATTAAACTTCCGTTACACATTTTCCACAAACCTCTAACCTCGGCACAATAAGCATTATTGAGCAAAAATTCATGCAAAACGGGTTGTTCGTAATAAGTCTCTGTTCCCATATACGATCCTTCTTCTGGTCCAGGAACATTTTCTTTCAACACAGAATCTCTTTTTTCTATCAACTTTCCTAAAGTAAACATCTCTTGCGAAGTATAAGAATAGGAATAAATCACGATATCTTGACGGGTCTTTGAACTTGCATTAGTAAACCATACAAAATTGTCTCCCTCCTTTATCTGACACATATCTGAAGGAATATTAATTTCAATTCCAAACATTTCTTTAGCCTTTTGAGAAAATGCCGCATTGTGTTTCTTTTTGAGATAAGCAGAAAACCTCTCTCTTTCCATCTCTACAAAGTAGCGAATTATTTTCTCTTGCTCTTTTTTCACTATAAGTTCCAATTCTTCTTGATTTGGAGAATTTAGAGAAACAATAGCCTGTGTTTTTGCCCAACGTTCTTTTGCGTAAACTACTTTAGCTTGAGTATATTTTTCAGGAGAAATCGAAACAATAACCAAGTTGCGAGCTGGACGCAAATAACTATCAAAATTAGCATGAGGAACATGAGATATTTTGAACATTGGTTCCGATTGTGGCAGATTTGGGACATCTGTGTTCAGCATATCAAAAATTGCTTTACCACATGGCTGATTCCAATCCTTATCGTCAATTACAACTAATACTTCAAAGGCTGTTCCCGAAGCATTTGGTAAAAGTCTACCATTATCTACACAACCAAAAAACAAAAAAGCTATTGCAACTAAAAAAAAACCTTTTTTCATAACTACAAAAAAATAATATCCTTTCGCAAAGATAGAAAATTTTGCTTTTGATGTTTATTTTTTTCTATTCACTATTTTTTATCTTTGCTTGCTAAACAGGCATACAAAAAAATCCTTTTTTATGGCAAAAATTTTAATCATTGACGATGAGCGAAGCATTCGCAATACGTTGAAAGATATTCTAGAAGTAGAAGGCTATAACATCGATGTTGCAGAAAATGGATTTGAGGCTCTCAAATCATTAGAAAAAAACGAATATCAAGTTATCTTTTCCGATATAAAAATGCCACAAATGGACGGCATTGAATTATTGCAAAAAATCAAAGAAAAAGAGATTGAAAGTCCCGTTATCATGATTTCTGGGCATGGAAATATAGAAACAGCTGTCGATTGCATAAAAAAAGGCGCCTACGATTTTATTGAAAAACCTATTGATCTAAATCGACTACTAATAGTTGTTCGTAATGCCCTAAACCAAAAAAAGCAAACTTCAGAGATAAAACATCTAAAGAGGAAAATTGACAAAAAATATGAAATGATTGGAAATTCTCCTTCGATAGAACGTTTGCGAAAAATGATTACCACTATTGCACCAACAGACGCTCGAGTGCTGATTACAGGCGAGAATGGCACAGGAAAAGAAGTTGTTGCTCGACAAATTTTTCTACAAAGCAATCGGTCAAATATGCCTTTCGTGGAGGTAAACTGTGCAGCAATCCCATCAGAACTAATTGAGAGTGAACTTTTTGGTCATGAAAAAGGGGCATTCACCTCTGCCATCAAACAAAGGATTGGAAAGTTTGAGCAAGCAGATGGTGGAACAATCTTCCTCGACGAGATAGGCGATATGGCTCTTTCTGCTCAAGCCAAAGTATTACGATGTTTGCAAGAGAATGTTATTTCTCCTGTTGGTAGCGATAAATTAACAAAAATCAATGTACGCGTAATTGCCGCCACAAATAAAAACTTAAAAGAAGAAATAAAAAAAGGCAATTTCAGAGAAGATCTTTTTCATCGCCTAAATGTCATCCCTCTTCATGTCGACAAATTAGAAGATAGAAAAAATGATATACCTCTTCTTATTGGACATTTCTCCACCTTAATATGTGCAGAGCAAGGTATCCCAACGAAAACCTTCGACGAATCCGCAATTGAGACGCTAAAAAATTACTCGTGGCCTGGAAATATTCGAGAACTCAGGAACATTGTTGAACGGCTAATTATCCTTTGCGAAAACACAATCAGTGCCGAAGACGTAAATATGTATATAAATTTCTAGAGAAACAGCTTATTAAAATAGAGTTGGATGATCTTCTTCAAGTTGACGAATCACAGCAAGCATCACTAGTTCTCGCAAAAAACGAGATTGGTTTTTTACTCGATACTTTCTCACATACCTATCAAAGGCTTTTTTTTCCTCATCATTGAGCAGAAAAGTCATACGATTTTTCCGACTAAGAGTTGGACGATTGGATGGTTTAAGTACTTTTTTTCTAGGCATAGATCGCTCTTTTTATTTCATCCCAAGTTTCGTTATCCATTTTTGTTCCAACCACTTGTACTATTTTACTTGCAACCAAAGATCCTATTTCTCCACATCGTTGCAAATCAAAACCATTTGCTAAACCAAACAAAAATCCAGCAGCATACAAATCACCAGCACCTGTCGTATCAACTGCATTTACTGATGCAGTTTTTATGGTAAAGAGTTCATCTCCAGACTTCACATAAGAACCTCTTTTCCCAACTTTAACTATAGCAATTTCACACATATTTGCTATAGTGTCAACCGCTTTTTCTGCAGTCTCTCCAGTAAGAGCAATAGCTTCTTCTTCATTTGCAAAAACAATGTCAATATACTCTGACAATAATTCCTTCAAAAAAACAAGATTCGATTCTACGACATTGAAACTTGCCAAATCAATTGAAAGTTTTAATCCGCATTTTTTAGCCGTTTCAGCAATTTTCCAAATCAACTGATGATTTTGCACCAAATAACCTTCAATATGAAGAATATCGTAACCATCGAACATTTCTGGCACTATCTCATCTGCTTGCAACTCACTAGCAGCTCCCAAATGAGTATTCATTGTTCGCTCTCCATCAGGTGAAATAAGCACTAAACATCTGCCCGAATAAAGTTCCGAAAGCAAAAGTTGCTCTTTTACATTACAACATTGAATATCTTTCTTGAAAAAATTACCAACTTCATCGTTCCCTATTTTCCCAATAAACTTAGTATCAATACCTAGATTCCCAAGTCCAGATATCGTATTTGCAGCAGAGCCTCCACGAACCATTTTCTTGTCCAAATCATTTGTGGAGCTGCCTATCTCTTGCATTTTTCGGGCATCAATCAATTGCATTCCGCCTTTTAATAAGTCCAAAGAATCCAAAACAGCATCAGACTTGATAAGCGAAAGCACATCTACCAATGCATTTCCTATTGCTACAATTTTTTTCATTCCCATCTCTCTTTTATTTCCATTTATAAAGTAGATTTTTCTTCCGAAAGAGTTTGTTTCTAACTTTAAGAAATAGATTTATTAATGGCAAAAGTATGTCAAAAAGAAGAACATCAATATGAAAAACTCGCTCTACTTGAGCAATCTTTCTATATGATAGATTAAGCAAAATAACCAGGAGCGTCAATCTCAAGAAGAAAAGAGACAAGGCAACTGCTCCTGAAATTGGGCTCCAAAAGCAAAGTGACAACACAAAAAAAGCATAGAACAATGTTCGGGTAGCAAGCTCACCAGCCATTCTCCACAAATCTGCCTTCTTGTACATAGATGAGGTTGACAAATGCCTGTCCTTCTGAGAAATCCATTCTTTAAAAGTTTTTTTGGGGATAGAAACAGTTACACTCTCTGCAGAAGTTTCTACTTTTACATTTTCTGTTGTTGCCCATGCATTAACAAATAAATCATCGTCTCCCGACTGAACATGCAAAAAACCTGCAAATCCTTTATGCGACATAAAAGTAGACTTACGATAAGCCAAATTCCTACCAACGCCCATATAAGGCTTTCCTGCAAAAGCAAAACCTAAATACTGCAATGCAATAGTAAGCGTATCATATGAAATCAAACGGTTAACAAAACTTTTCTCGTACATGTACAATCCACAACCGAGAACAAACTCCGTTTCAGGAGTAAAGTTTTTTACCATTTCACTTATCCACTTATTACTTACTGCCTTACAATCAGCATCTGTAAAAAGTAAAATCTCATTCTTAGCCGCCTTGATTCCCAAAGTTAAACCCAACTTTTTACGGCTAATAATCTCTGTTGATTGAGGGATATATGTTTCGTACAAATTAGAATAGTTTTGCTTAAAAATAGACAAAACCTCACTAGTAGTATCCGTTGAACCATCATTAACTACAATAACCTCAAAGTTCGGATAATCTTGTTCTAAAATAGAGGGAAGAAACTTTTGCAAATTCTCTGATTCGTCTTTCGAACAGATAACAACTGAAACAGGAGGTTGTTCTGTCAAGAAATTAGACTTACCTTTTCTTTGTTTTCTTTCAGCCCAAAAGACAACAAAAAAATAGCGCAAATAATAATATACCTGAAAACAAAAAACGACTATCAGACCAAGTGCAAAAATATTTCCCAACATCTCCTCTCTATCAGAAAAAATAGGACTTTGGCAGTTCTCTTAAATTATAACGAGATGCCATTATTTCTCCATATGCGCCTGCCGAACGTAAAGCCAATAAATCTCCGCGTTTAGCCGCATTCAACGCATAATCCTTAGCAAAAGTATCGCTTGATTCACAAATTGGACCCACGATGTCGTACTTTTCTTCATTGCCATTGGAAGTCACATTCTCAATGTGATGATAAGCTTGATACAACGCCGGACGTATTAAATCTGTCATTCCTGCATCAACAATAGCAAATTGCTTACTAGTACCCTTCTTTACATAAAGAACCTTTGTAATCAAACTTCCACAAGGAGCCACAACAGACCTTCCTAATTCAAAATGTACGATTTGATCTTTGTCTTTCTTCAAATAATCGTAAAATACCTTAAAATAAGATTCAAAGTCCGCAATAGGAACATGGTTTGGATGCTGATAATTTATACCCAATCCACCGCCTACATTAATGTGCTGACAACGAATATTCTTTTCCTTCAGAAAATCTTGTAATTCGTTGATTTTAATACATAAATCCTGAAAAGCAGACATATCCGTAATCTGCGAGCCGATATGAAAATGGAGTCCAACAAGTTTTACGTTGCTAAGTTTTTTTAGAAGCACCACCACTTGTGGCAACGATTCAATAGAAAATCCAAATTTATTTTCGTTCAATCCTGTAGTGATATATGAATGAGTGTGCGCATCTACATTTGGATTTATACGCAAAGCCACACGAGCAATTTTGTTTTTTTGAGTAGCTAAGTCGTTGATATTTCCCAATTCTGGTTCCGACTCAACATTAAAACAAAAAATATCATTATCCAACGCCAACTCTATTTCCCAATCGGCCTTGCCCACTCCTGCAAACACAATTTTATCAGCAGAGAAACCAGCCTCAATAGCGGCGCGTACTTCACCTCCACTTACACAATCTGCTCCTAAATTCGCAGAACAAATCATCTGTAAAATCGTAGGATTTGCATTTGCTTTAACCGCATAATGCACATGATAGCCATATTTTTTCGACTCTGCATTTATAGCATCCAACGTTTTTTGCAACAACTCCTTGTCGTAAGCATAAAACGGAGTTTGTAACTCACGAAACTTCTCTATAGGAAAAGAACCTTTAATCATTATTTATTTTTGTTTAAAGAGTTTATCGCTCAACGCATTAAGGGCTTTTACTTTATCTTCTTTTTTCACCAAAAGCGATATATTGTAATTACTTCCTCCGTAAGAAACCATTCGAACTGGAATTTCTTTAACTGCGTCCAGAACTTGAGCTTGGAATCCAACATTGCTATAATCCAAATCTCCAACCACACAGATAATGACCATGTCTTCATCAATACTTACCGTACCAAATTTCTTTAAGTCATTAAGAATTTCAGTCAAATGTTTTGTATTATCAATAGTCAACGAAACACCAACTTCGGATGTCGTAATCATATCAATTGAAGTTTGGTAACTTTCAAAAATTTCGAAAACTTTACGCAAGAAACCATAAGCCAAAAGCATTCTTCCCGACTTAATTTTAATTGCTGTAATTCCATCTTTTGCAGCTACAGCCTCTATCACACCTTGCTTTGATTTATTAGAAATAAGTGTTCCTTCTGCATCAGGTTGCATAGTGTTAAGCAAGCGAACTGAGATATTAGCCAATTTTGCAGGAAGAATACAAGTAGGGTGCAAAATTTTTGCTCCAAAATATGCCAACTCTGCAGCTTCTTCAAAATGCAACATAGGAATTGGAGTCGTGCCTTCCACAAAACGAGGGTCATTGTTATGCATACCATCAATATCAGTCCAAATCTGAATTTCGGAAGCCTTGATTGCAGCGCCAAAAAGCGAAGCAGAATAATCACTTCCTCCACGTTGAAGATTATCTATTTCTCCATAAAAATTACGACAAATATATCCTTGAGTAACAAAAATTTCAGCCGATTTATTTTCAGCAATTTTTTTATTCAACTCTTCTTGAATAAACATTGTATCTGGTTCACCATTTTTGTCTGTTTTTGCAAATTCAAGCGCAGGCAAAAGAACAGATCTTTTGCCAATTTCATTCAAATAATTATTGAACAAATTAGTCGAAATCAATTCTCCTTGAGCAAGAATTATTTTTTCTTCGAAAATGGTAAAAGTGTCACTCAAATTAGTAAACGATCGCAAAAACTCAAAAAATGAACTAATCAAATCGTTACCTTTTTCTTTATACTCTTTTGTAGAATAAAGTTCATCAACAACTGGATAATAAGACATTTCCAGTTTATTAATCAACTCCATAGCGCCTGTTGGGTTCTTCTTATACAAATAATCAGCAATTTCCACTAACTGATTTGTTGTTCCCGACATAGCCGAAAGTACCACTAAATTTTTGTCGCCATCGCAAATAATCGAAGCAACTTCTTTCATCCTCTTTGCAGAACCTACGGATGTTCCGCCAAATTTCATTACTTTCATTTTTCTTTTACTTTTTTATTTTTTCAACTTGCAAAGATAACAATTTATTAACACTTATATCCCTAAGTATCAACAAAACTTTTAGTCCACAGCATTAGGATAAAAAACGGATTTTATATATTTTTGTAGGTTCATATTTTATATATTGCACTTTTTATATACATTACTGATTTGCAGATTTTTAACAAAATAATTTTGGGTATTTTTTTGGTCTTTATTCCTACTATTCTTTTAGGGGAAGAGGAGCAAATATCGGACTCATTACGTCTAAAACAAAACACAACTGAATTAAAAAAAGATACCATCTCTAACAAAAAATCACCTACAAAAAGCAAGATAGATGCTAAAATTGATTACAAATCAAGGGACTCTATTGTTTTATGGAGAAATGGTACGGGACTTTTATATGGAGAAGGAGAAGCAATTTACGAACTAAATCGAGCCATACAACTCAATGCAGAACACATTAGAATGGTTCTTGATAGCAATACTGTTTACGCCGAAGGAATTGTTGACACTTTAGGCAACGAAATTGGCTCACCTGTATTTAGGGAAGGGACAGACGAATATCAGGCAAAAACGGTAAAATACAATCTAAATACAAGAAAAGGATATATCCGCAGAGGAGTTACACAACAAGGAGATGGCTTTATTGTTGCCAACGAATCAAAAAAAGATTCTGACAATTTGCTTTTTATGAGAAATGGAAAATACACTACATGCGAAGATCACGAACATCCGCATTTCTACATGCAACTCACAAAAGCCAAAGTAAAACCAGGAAGTTTTGTTGCATCAGGTCCTGCATATTTAGTAATGGCAGATATTCCTCTTCCTCTAGCTATCCCTTTTGGATATTTCCCTTTTAATGAAAAATATTCATCGGGATTCATTATGCCAAGTTATGGTGACGAATTTACTAGGGGTTTTTACTTGCGTAATGGAGGATATTATTTTGCAATAAGCGATTATTTTGATTTGGAACTTACCGGAGATATTTACACAAAAGGAACTTGGGCTTTATATGCCGCATCTTCCTACAGAAAAAGATACAAATTCAGCGGAAGAATAAATATCAGCTATCGAAACGATGTTATAGGAATCAAGGATTTGCCTAATTATCAAAAAAATAAAAACCTCCGCATAATGTGGTCGCATAGCCAAGATGCAAAAGCAAGTCAATACAGCACATTTTCTGCATCAGTAGACTTTGCAACTAGCGGATACACACACAGCAACGTAAACAACTACTACAATGCTCAAGAATTGGCAAAAAACACTACAAGCTCAAGTATCTCTTATACACAACGTTTCCCCGAAAGTCCATGGAGCATTTCGGTCAATGCAATGGTAACGCAGAGAACAAAGGACTCTGTCATCAATCTAACTTTGCCAAACTTGACCGTCAATATGAGTCGTATTTATCCATTCAAAAGAAAAAATCGAGTAGGAAAAGAAAAGTGGTATGAAAAATTCTATTTTAGCTATACGGGGACTTTCTCAAATAGCATAGAAACAAAGGAGAACAAACTTTTCAAAAGTTCCTTTACCAAAGATTGGAGAAATGCTTTTAAGCATCAAATTCCTATCGGAGCATCGTTCAACCTCTTCAAATACATATCAATCACTCCATCATTCAATTTCAATTATCGTTGGTACTTTAGCAAAGAAGAACGATCTTGGGACGAACAACTTCAAAAAGAAGAAATCGATACATTGTCAGGATTTTACCACGTATACGACTTTAATTTGGGGGTAAGTATGCAAACCAAGATTTATGGTTTTTACACTCCTATTCGAAAAATTTTTGGAGATAAAATTGATAGAATAAGACACGTCATAACTCCATCCATATCGTTCAACTATCATCCCGATTTTGGGGATCCTATGTTTAAATTCTATAACACCTATACACAAAAAATCATTGACAAGAATAGTTTTAATCGTGTCCAGTTCAAAGAGGTAACTTATTCTCCATACTCAAGAGGAATGTATGGAGTTCCTGGAAGAGGAGCGTCAGGAAGTGTCGGATTTTCAATAGCAAACAATTTGGAGATGAAAGTAAAAGACACTTCTGATTCAACAAAAGTAAATGCATATAAGAAAATAAGCTTAATTGATAATTTCTCTATAAGCGGAAGTTACAACATTGCTGCCGACTCCATGAACTGGGGGAATTTTGGGACAAATCTACGTTTGAAGATCACACCAAAATTTTCCATCAACTTATCTGGAGCTTTTGACCCATACATGTACGCCCTCAACGAAGCTGGCAAACCGGTTCGAGTAAATACCTTGCGTTGGAACGTTGGAAAGTTCCCTAGATTTCTTGGCACAGGAACCTCGTTCAGTTACTCCTTCAGCAATGACACTTTCCGGAAATTAAAGGATAGAAGAAATAAAAAAGAAGAAGATGCAGACGAGAACGAAATAACCGATGAGTTTGCCGAAAATCCTCTTGAAGCCGAAGGAGTTTTTTTTGAAAATGAATACAGCAATAAATACAAGAAAGAAGAAAAGAAGAAATCCAATGACAACGAGAATGATAGCGACGTTGATTCTGATGGTTATCAGAAAATAAAGATTCCGTGGAACTTAAGTGTAAATTACTCCATCCGATGGGCTCAGTCAAACGAATTTGACAAAGAAAAAATGGAATATCTTCGTAAGTTTACTCACAACTTGAGTCTTTCTGGAAGTATTTCTCCTACTCCAAATTGGGACATTAGCTTCTCTGCTTCATACGACTTTAACGAAATGAAACTCACCTCGACCAACATTTCTGTCAATCGAGATCTGCATTGTTGGTATTTAAGAGCATCGATGAGTCCTTTTGGACTATACAAATCATATATTGTAACCGTAGGTGTCAAATCGTCATTATTAAGCGATTTGAAATACGAAAAAAAGAGTGACAACAACGACAATGCTCGCACTTGGTACTAATTACATGACAATTCTTCATCCTTAACATGTGTGGCACCATCTTTGAGAATAGCCAATAAAAATCTTTTTTATGGAAACATCATCATATTCTGATAATTTGAAAGATACTTTTTCGTTCAGCAAAGAAGAAGCCGAACGTTTAGGCAATAATTACATTGGTCCCGAACATTTTTTATTAGGAATCATTCGCATAGACAATTCTAATGCAAAAGCGATATTAAACAAACTAGGAATTAATGTTCTAGAACTTAAGAAAAATATCGAAGAAAGAATTAGAGTTTCTGACAATCCAATTCAAGAACAAAAATCAATTAATCTAAATTCTTCCTCTGAAGATATCCTAAAATACATGCTTCTTGAAGCAAGACTTCTTGGAGCTAAAACAATTGATACCGAACATCTTTTATTAGGAATTCTCAAAGAAGAAAATAACCTTGGCAAATCTTTATTAAAAGAAAAAGGAGTGGATTATTTTAATGTTAGAAAAAACTTAATAACAGAACATCTTGAGGATTTTTCTACTAAAAATTCGTTCTCTCCTATTGACGATGACGACGATGTAGAGGACTTTGAACCTCAAAAAACAAAGAAAAAGCCACAAACATCCGACTCCATTTCTGAAACTCCGGCTTTGGACAATTTTGGATTCGACATTACAAAAGCCGCTACCGAAAACAAATTAGATCCTATTGTAGGAAGAGAAAAAGAGATTGAACGTATAGCCCAAATACTCAGCCGTCGGAAGAAGAATAATCCTATTTTGATTGGGGAGCCTGGCGTTGGAAAAACTGCTATTGTAGAAGGTCTTGCACAACTCATTGTTCAGCGAAAAGTTACTCGTTCTTTGCTCAATAAAAAAGTTATTTCTCTTGACATGGCAGCCGTTGTAGCAGGAACAAAATATCGTGGACAATTTGAGGAAAGGCTAAAAGCAATTCTCAATGAGTTACAATCTAACCCAAACATCATTCTCTTTATCGATGAAATTCATACAATAATTGGGGCAGGAGGAGCTTCTGGCTCACTTGATGCTGCCAATATGCTAAAACCAGGTTTAGCTCGAGGAGAAGTGCAATGCATTGGAGCTACCACCCTAGATGAGTACCGCAAAACAGTGGAAAAAGATGGTGCTTTGGAACGACGTTTCCAAAAGATTATAGTAGAGCCAACCTCTCAAGAAGACACGTTGAAGATTCTACAAAACATAAAATCTCGTTACGAAGATTATCACAAAGTTAAGTTTACCGATGAAGCTCTTGCCGCATGTGTAAAATTAACCAATCGCTACATTTCTGACCGAAAGTTCCCCGACAAAGCCATTGATGTTTTAGACGAAGCCGGTTCAAAAGCGAAACTCAAATCGGTACAAATCCCTAATGAGATAAAAATGCTAGAGGAACAAATTTCTTCTATTAACACAAAAAAAATAGAAGCTTCTAAACTTCAAAATTATGAACTAGCAGCAGAGTTTAGAGATGAAGCGAAATCGCTAACCGAACAACTCAACAACGCTATTGCCGAATGGGAAAAATCTATTGAAGACAAACCCGAGATTGTAGACGAAGAGAGCATTGCAGAGGTAGTTGCAACAATGACAGGCGTACCTGCAAAACGCATTGCCCAAACCGAAGGTTTGCGCCTAAAGCAAATGTCCAACACTCTGAAAGCCAAAGTAATTGGTCAGAACGATGCAATTGAAAAGGTTGTAAAATCTATTCAACGTAATAGAATTGGGCTAAAGGACCCCAACAAACCAATCGGAACATTCATCTTTTTAGGGCCAACTGGCGTTGGGAAAACTCATTTAGCAAAAGTACTTTCCGAGCAAATGTTTGACAATAAAGATGCCATCATTCGCATCGATATGAGTGAATATCTAGAGAAATTCAGTGTTTCTCGTTTGATTGGTGCGCCTCCTGGCTACGTGGGACACGAAGACGGTGGACAGCTCACAGAAAAAGTTAGACGAAAACCATATTCAATTGTTCTGCTTGATGAAATAGAGAAGGCTCATCCCGATGTTTTCAATTTACTCCTACAAGTACTTGATGAAGGACGTTTGACCGATAGTTTGGGTCGAGTGGTTGATTTCAAAAACACTATCATTATTATGACTTCCAACGTTGGCACCAAACAACTTAAAGAATTTGGTGCTGGAGTAGGATTCTCCGTAGGCAAAAACGAAGAAGCTAACTCCAGAAATATAATTCAGAAAGCACTAAATCGTACATTCTCTCCAGAATTTTTGAATCGTGTAGATGAAATTATTTATTTTGACAGCTTAAAAAAAGAAGATATTTTCCAAATCATCGATTTAGAGTTAAATGAATTAACAAAACGCTTGGACAATTTGAATATCAAACTAAACTTAAGTACTGAAGCAAAAAACTTCATTGCCGAAAAAGGTTACGATATTCAGTACGGTGCAAGACCACTTAAAAGATCGTTACAGAAATACGTAGAAGATGTTTTGACCGATTATCTTTTGTGCAACGAACAGCACAAAACAGAAATATCTCTTCGACTAAATTCCGAAAAACAAGAAATAGAAATAGCAGAGTAACTCTGCTATTTCTATTATAAAAAACTTCCTATAAATTATCTACCGGTATAACTATGAGGAGTAATTTGTAGTAGTTCTGCTTTTACTTCATCTTTCACATCAAGAGTTTGAATAAATTCTTTTATTGAAGATTCAGTAATACCATCGTTGGTGCGAGTGAGTGCTTTAAGCGCTTCGTAAGGTTTTGGATAGCCCTCGCGACGAAGAATAGTTTGAATACCTTCAGCTACCACTGCCCAACAGTTATCCAAATCGGCATATATAGCCACTTCGTTTAACATCAGCTTACCTAACCCCTTAAGCAAACTTTGAGTTGCAATAAGCGTGTGCGCAAGAGGCACACCTACATTCCTCAAAACTGTACTATCTGTTAAATCTCTCTGCAAACGAGAAATTGGAAGCTTCTGCGACAAATGTTCCAATAATGCATTAGAAATTCCAAGATTCCCTTCTGCATTTTCAAAATCAATAGGATTAACCTTATGTGGCATTGCCGAAGAACCAACCTCTCCTGCTTTGATGCGTTGTTTGAAATAATTCATTGAAATATATTGCCAAACATCTCTACAAAGGTCAATCATAATAACATTGATTCGCTTCAATGCATCAAAAAGTGCAGAAAGATTATCGTAGTTGGAAATCTGAGTTGTAAAATTCTCACGCTGAAGTCCTAACTTTTGATTCAAAAACTCGTTGCTAAAAGCGAACCAGTCAATAGAAGGAAATGCTACATTGTGAGCATTAAAATTTCCAGTTGCTCCACCAAATTTTGCCGAAAAAGGAATCTGCTTTAACAATTTAAGTTGTTCATTCAAACGGTAAACAAACACGTTCAATTCCTTTCCTAGACGGGTTGGAGAAGCTGGTTGCCCGTGCGTTTTTGCCAACATCGGAACATTTTTCCAATCCTCAACCATTTGTTCCAATTTCTCAATCACTTGATTTAAATCTGGCAAGTAAATCTCATTCAAAGCCTCTTTTATCGACAATGGAATCGACGTATTATTAATATCTTGAGAAGTTAATCCAAAGTGAATAAACTCTTTTTCTTGTTCAATACCGAGTTCTTCAAATTTTTCCTTCAAAAAATATTCAACTGCCTTTACGTCATGATTCGTAACAGATTCAATATCCTTTACCTTTTGAGCATCTTCTACAGAAAAGTTTTGGTAAATTTCTCTAAACTTTGGGAACAAATCTGCACTTACTTTTTTCAACTGAGGCAAAGGCAATTGGCACAAAGCAATAAAATACTCAACCTCCACCATCACACGATAACGAATCAGCGCACACTCCGAAAAAAATTCAGAATATGGTTTTGTTTTTGAAGCGTAACGGCCATCAATTGGCGAAATTGCTGTCAATGACATAATTCTCTCCTTTTTCGTTTTTTCTATTTTTTAATATCGTTTTCTTTAATCAAGTATTCTGCAATTTGAACTGCATTGAGTGCCGCTCCTTTCTTAATTTGGTCTCCAACACACCAAAACGAAATTCCTTTTTCGTTGGTCAAATCTTTGCGAATACGTCCTACATAAACAGGATCTTTGCCCGAAAGGAAAAGTGGCATAGGATATTGTTTTTCTTGAGGATTATCTTGCAACACAATACCTTCGGCAGAGGCAAACGCATCTCGAACTTCGCTAAGCGACAACTCACGTTCGGTTTCGCACCAGATTGCTTCCGAGTGAGCACGAAGCGCAGGAACACGCACACAAGTTGCACTAACTTTTATGTCCGAATGCATAATTTTTCGTGTTTCGTTGAACATCTTCATTTCCTCTTTTGTGTAACCATTTTCAGTAAACACATCTATGTGAGGGATAACATTATATGCCAATTGATAAGCAAATTTTTCAACCGTTGGTTCTTCACCACGCACTATTTGTGCATATTGTTCTTTCAACTCATCCATTGCAGCTGCACCTGCTCCACTTGCTGCTTGATAAGTAGCAACATGAACAGTTTTGATGTGCGAAAGATTTTCTATTGCCTTTAGTGCAACAACCATTTGAATGGTAGTACAATTTGGGTTTGCAATCACATTACGAGGACGATTCTTAGCATCTGCAGCATTAACTTCTGGCACAACCAATGGGACATCTTCGTCCATTCGGAAAGCAGAAGAGTTGTCAATCATCACTGCTCCATATTTAGTAATGGTTTCAAGATATTCTTTAGAAGTACCAGCTCCTGCCGAAGTAAACACTATATCTATATCTTTGAAATCATCGTTCTTTTTCAACTCTTTCACAACAAGGTCCTTACCTTTGAAGTTATATACTTTTCCAGCACTTCTAGATGAGCCAAACAATACCAACTCATCCATTGGAAAATCTCGTTCGGCCAACACACGCAAAAACTCTTGACCTACAGCACCACTTGCTCCTACAATTGCTACTTTCATAAATTAAATTTTTTCTGTTCTTAATCTTTTTTTCTACTTTTGAAAACTATTGCAAAAGTACAAGATTAAACCCTTAAAAAAAAGAGCTATGCGTAATTTTTGCCTAACTTTTATTTTACTTTTTCCTATTTTGGTAGCAGCTCAAATTCAGCCAAATGTGATTGATGATTTTTCAGATGGCGACTTCTCCGAAAATCCCACTTGGAGTAGTGAAACGGCATCACTTTTTACAGTAAATGCAGAAAAGCAATTGGTAGTTAACGAGTATGTAGATGGGATTGCCTATTTGACTACTCCATCGCGCATTGCCATAAATGCAACGTGGCAAATAGACCTAGAAACAAAATCAACCACATCAGCCCTCAACCTTGTAAAATTTTATTTGATTTCTGACAATCAAGATTTAACAGGAGAGTTGAATGGTTATTATATTGTCTTCGGTGATACAAAAGACGAAATTGCTCTCTATAAACAACAAGGAAAAAATACAGAAAAAATTATAGACGGAAGAGATGATATTTCTGAAGAAGCTACTATTTCAATTAAGATAACCAACGATGATAAAGGAAATTTTTCCCTCTTTTCTAAACTATCTTCAGAAAGCGAATTTACAGAAGAAGGATCTTTTTTTGACGAAGATTTTCTTTCGAAGAATTACTACGTTGGAGTCTATGTAAAATACTCCAAAAATTGGAAAGGGAACTATTTGTTTGATAATTTGTCTGTTTCTGGAGAAAAAGTCGTAGATACAACTCCTCCAATCGTTGAATCTTTCAACATTGTAGACAAAAATCACATTAACATTGTTTTTTCAGAGCAAGTAAATGTTTCTTCTGCTCTGCCAGAGGGCATCGAAAAAACAACATTGAGTGATGCAAAAAGCATCCTTACGCTTGAACTTATAGAAGAATTAAAAGATGGAGAAAGCCGAAATATCACCCTCCCTTCAATAACGGATTTGGAAGAAAATGAACTAGAACAAAAATCAATAACCATCTACTTACCAAAGTCCAACGACATTATTTTCAATGAAATAATGGCAGACCCAACTCCACAAGTAGCACTCCCTGAAGCAAAATACATAGAATTATATAACCGAACAAACTACCCTATCCCTCTAAAAGGATTCCAACTAAACATTGGAACAAAAAGTTATACAATAGAAAATGGCACAATCAATGCAAAATCTTATCTGCTTATTTGCGCAGAGAAAGATGCGACATTATTCGAAGGGTTTAACCCCAAAATCTTTGCTTCCAATATAAGTTCACTCACTATCTCAGGAACAACCGTTTCTCTTACCTCAAACTTAGGCACCACAATTGACTGCTTGGAATACAGTGATAGTTGGTACGGAAACGACGAGTTCAAAAAAGATGGAGGATGGTCACTGGAAAGAATTGACGTTGATAACTTTTATGCGAGCAAAAACAACTGGAAAGCGTCCGATGACAAACGAGGAGGAACCCCTTGTCAAGAAAACTCCGTTGCCAAAGAAAATCCCGACACAATTCTTCCTGTAATTTATAGTTATTATCTTGAAAACAAAACAAGCATTGTTGTCACATTCTCAAAAGCGATTCAACAACCCGACTTGACAAACATTGATAACTATTCTTTAGCATCAGGCATTGAGATTAAATCTGTGAATGTACTTTCGGCTATGAATAATGGTGTGCTGATTGAATTAGAAGATGCTATTGAAGCAGACATTACAGATACGTTAATTATTGAAGAACTAAAAGATATTTCAGGATTAACCTTTGCAAAAAGAAGATTATCCATTTGTCTACCACAAGAACCAAACGAGTTCAACGATATTATAATCAATGAGGTGTTGTTTAATCCAGTTGGAGATGGTGCTGATTTTGTAGAAATATTCAATCCAACAAAAAAGATCTGGAATCTATCTACAATCTTCGTCACCAACAGAAAAGAAGAAGATTTACAAAAACGCATTGCCATTACGGAGAAAAACGAGTTGTTCTTCCCAAATGAATATATCGTTCTTACAAAAGATCCTGAGAACATAAAATCGAGTTACTCATGTTCTTCCGATGCTCGGTTCTACACCATCAGCCTACCATCATTGCCCGATGCAGAAGGGAATATTGTATTAGTAGCAAAAGATGAAACAATCTTTGACGAATTTGACTATACCGAGAAAATGCATCATGCCTTCTTAAGCAACAAAGAAGGAGTATCGCTTGAACGTATAAATCCTTCACTTCCAACCCAATCTGCCGACAGTTGGCAATCTGCTGCTTCAGTTGTGGGTTACGCAACACCAGGTTATCAAAATTCTCAATACTATGACAACAAACCAGTAGAAACTAAAAAGCTATTTGAACTAGAAAGAAAATCTTTCTCCCCCGACAACGATGGCTATAACGATTTATTATTGATAAACTACCAAATGGGAAAGGACGGATTTTCTGCCTCAGTATCAATCTATAACGCAGATGGAATTCT
The DNA here is from genome assembly GCA_045612365.1 of Paludibacteraceae bacterium. Classification (GTDB taxonomy): domain Bacteria; phylum Bacteroidota; class Bacteroidia; order Bacteroidales; family Paludibacteraceae; genus RGIG9608. Next base: position 89,217 of record JAZKYY010000019.1, on the reverse strand, counting down.
GATGAGAAAGTTATACAACAATCAGTTGCTTTCAAATCAAGGTACTCTATTTTGGGATGGAACAAACGACTCCGGAGCAGTTTCACAAATAGGAGTTTACGTTGCCTATATTGAATATATTCACCCAGAAGGCAAAAAAGGGAAACAAAAACTAGTTTTCTCACTCACTTCCAAATAAGCAGACTAGGATGAAAAAAGAAAAGTTTCTTCTACTTATTTTGTGTATTTGCACAATAAATGTTTTTGCGCAAATCGACCATAAAAAAATGTTCGATGCTTATCTAATTGGAGAGTTAAACGTATGGGGAGAAATGCTCGAAGAGAAACAAAAAAACATAAATGATCTCGACAATCAGGAACTAGCTTTTGTAATTAATTATCAATATGGTTACATTCCTTGGTGCTTGGAAACAAAAAAAACAGAACAAGCAAAACTATTTCTTGAGTATTTTGAATCAAACCTATCTCTTTGGGAACAAAAAGGCGGAGACCGTGCCACAATTTTTGCTTATCGTTCAGGAGCAAGCGCTTTTCACTACAAACTTTCGTCGTCCCTTTCTTATGCCATTACAAGTATTAAATTTGTGAATAAAGCTTTTGAGACAGATGCAAAGAATCCTATTGTTCTAAGTTTGAAAGGAAATATTGATTTTTACAAACCTGCAATATTCGGCGGTTCCAAAAAAGAAGCAATGAATTATTTTATCCAGTCATTAGAAGCTTTTGAACGAATAAATTGGGCAGAAAACAACTGGAATTACGTTGCTACAAAACTCTGTTTGGCTCAAACCTACGAAAAAACAAATCAAATAGGAAAAGCACTTAAACTTGCCGAAGAAATGCTATCGGCATATCCTACTTTTCTGTATCTAAAGAACGAATACTATCCCTCTTTACTACGAAAAAAATAGGCTTACTTATACAATAAAAATATGCAAGGTACTTTTCCAATTTCTGGGAGCTGCTTTTTCCATTCATGAAGATATCTAGTACATATCCATTCTCCTGAAGTAGTAATATTAGCAGCTACGCATAGTCGCAACTGAGACGAACAATTTTCAATCAAATCGCGCAAAGTTTTATCGTTACGATAAGGAGTTTCTATAAATATCTGCGTTTGGTTTTCTGAAAAAATTCTTTTCTCAAATTGTTTAAGTTTCTTCATTCGAAAATTGGCATCAATAGGCAAATAGCCTTCAAAGGCAAAAGACTGACCGTTAAAACCCGACGCCATCAACGAAAGAACAATTGAAGAAGGGCCAATCAATGGAACAACCTTAATTTCTTTTCGATGCGCCAAATCCACCAGTTTTGCACCCGGATCTGCAATTGCTGGGCAACCAGCTTCGGACACAATACCAACATCAAAACCTTGAAGCAGAGGATCCATCATTTGTGGAATTTCACGTTCGTCGGTATGTTCGTTCAAAAGAGAAAACGACAACTCATCGATGTTGATAGATTTGTTTGATTTTTTCAAGAAACGGCGAACGGTCCTTATATCTTCAACCACATAATGTTTGATTGATAAGATAAGTTCATTATTAAATGCCGGAATCGATTTCTCAATTTCTGTATCACCCAACAAACTAGGAATTAAATATAGAGTTCCTTTCATCTTTTCTTATTTTTTCCAAGCAGAAATTTCTAAATTACGAATTTCTATTTCTAATTGCTTCAACTCTTTTTGAAGTTGTATAATCCTTTTCTCTTCTTTCAAAATAGTTCTTTCTAACAGCAATTTATCCTCTTCTTTTGTAATAAAATTGTAAGAGCCACGCATTTCACAAAGAGATGATTCTAGAGACAATTTTTCCTGTTTCTTTTGCTGAAAAACTTTATATTTTTCACGTGCAATATCCGACTCAAAATCATCAATCATCGTATATGAGATTACATCATTGATATAAAAAAGTGTTTCCTTAACACTCTGTTGTTTTTTTTCTGACTGGTTGAGAATCGTTTTTTTTGCCCGATTATATTTTCTAAGTTGAGCATACAAGGCCAATTCTTCGTTATCAAGATTCTTCCAGAAAGATTTTTCCTCCGAAAAAACAAATTTGTAGATCACAACCGAGTCTGAACTTTGATATCTATCTGTAGCAAACCAACCGATCTTGTTATATTCATCAATCGCCATCATATAATCGTTAAACGGCGAATTAAACGGCATACCTACGTTTTTTGCAGCCAAGTAGTCGTTTGTCATAGAACTGAATCGTGTCATATAAATATCATAACCTCCTATTCCTTCTTTCGAATCCGAAGCAAAATAAAGTGTAAGTCCATCGGACATTAGGAAAGGGAAATTCTTATTTGATTCTGCACAAATATTTTTTGAGATAACACTTGGAGCCGACCACCCTTCGGTAAGTTTATAGGAACACATCAACTCATATTTTTCGTCTTTCCTTTCTGCGTAAATAGTTTTGTCTTTTCGTTCAGAAACATACTGTACTGCATCAGAATCCGAACTTCTCATTTTCAATTCCCCCGCTTCCGTTGGTAGGTTATAACTTCCCAGAAAAAGATCCTTCTTAACCCTTATACTATCTATTATCTCCACCTTTTCCACTCTACTCATCAATTCATTTGCAGCATTACACTGAGCAATCTTTTCTTCGTAATTAAGCTGTTCTTCTTGACTATTTTGATTGGTTTGCAGACGAGAATAGAAATTTGCAGCCTCAGAAAAATTATATTTCGAAAAATGATACTCTGCAAGAAACAGGTCTGCCTTCTGAAAACCATATTCAGAAGCTTTGTTGAAATAGAACAAGTAGTTACTATCATTTAACTCCATCAAACACTTTGCATAACAATAGTTTAGCAAAGCATCTTTAGACTTTTTCCTCAAAAGTGACTGATAAACCGTTGCCGATTTTTCGAACTCACCGTTGTTATAATAAAACTCAGCATCCGACTTCTTTTGTGCAAAAAAGCAAGAACAAAAAATCAAAATCAAACTTAGAATTACTGTTCTTTTCATCTTTATATAGAAGGAGAAGATATCTACTTTTAAGAAAGGAAAAAACCGCACTACATGAGATGCGGTTTTTTCTGTTATGGAAAATTTCAAAAAGGTTTTTATTGCAATCTAAATAGGATTGGAAGTGTAAAACGCACGTTCACTGCTTTTCCACGTTGTTTCCCTGGAGTCCACTTAGGCATGCTCTTAATAACACGAATAGCCTCTCTATCCAAACTTGGATCCACTCCACGAACAACTGCAATGTCCTTTATTGTACCATCCTTCCAAACTGTAAACTGACAAACTACACGTCCTTGAATGTTGTTTTCTGCAGCAATAGCAGGATATTTCATTTCACTAGAGATGTACTCAAACAATGCTTTTGTTCCTCCAGGGAATTCTGGATTCTTTTCTACAACTTGGAACACCACATTGTCATCTTCCTCCTCCTCTTCTTCTATTTGAACAGGAGCTGCGATAACTTCTTGAACTGTTTTATCATCATCTTCGGTTGTAAATTCAACAGTTTCTGTCTCCTTATCATCATCTACAATCTCAATTTCCTCAATTACTTCTGGTGCTGGTGGAGGTGGTGGTGGAGGTGTTTGATCTTCTTGAACGGTTTGTTCAATTTCTTCTTCAAACTCCAATTCCTCATTTACTTGTTCTACCTCATACTTTGTTACTTCGTGGTCAGTCCATTCAAACGCCACAAACAAAATGGCCAAGGCAACAACAAAACCCATCAAAATATAGGTTAACTTTTGCCCTTCCAAATCGGCTTTAGGTGATTTTTTTATATCCATTATCTTATTCTATTTTTTTAGAAATTTTTTTCAGTCGCAAATATAGTATTTTTTTTATGTTTTCTAATTTTTTGAATGTTTATTTTTTCTTTCATGCCTCTTAACTTATTATTTTCTTTACCAGGGCAAGAAATTTTTCATCAGAGAGCCGACATTCTCGTTCCTTAAAGTTAGCAAAATCATCAAAATAATCGCTATAAATATCATCCATCAAATCACGCTCAACGGAACAATCCTTTACCATCCTTTCCGTTGCCAAATGTCTATAATACTGAATGGAACGTAAACGATTTTCCCAATCCTTAGGACGATGCACATCAATTTGATGCTCAGTTTTTATCATCAAATAAAAAGTTTCGTAAAATTCATCTAGCGAATCAAAAAAACAAAAAAGTTGATTCTTTGTCTCTTTTTTCAAGTTTTTTATGCGTTGCTCTGCTGTTGTCATTATTCTATCACTTTAGTTCTTCTAATTCTTCACCAAGCAATTCCCATTCGTAGAGTTTCTGCTCCAAAAGATGTTTTTTTCTTTGATAGTCATCATAAAGAGATGAGTCCGACGAAAAGTCTGGCTGTTGCAACTTTTGTTCCAAATCACTTATTTCACTCTCTATCTGAGATATTTGTTTCTCGGTTTCCTCTATCTGCTTTTCTATCTTTCTGATTTTTTTATTCAATTCCTTTCGAGCTTCATAGTCAATTTTGGTCACAGAAGTTACATTCTCCTTTACTACCGAATGAGAAGGATTCTTTCTTTCCAACTCCTGCAAAGAGGATATCTTTTTTGTTGCCAAAAAATCATAAATTCCACTTAAATGTTCTCGAACTTTTTTGTTACCAAACTCATAAACTTTATCAACCAATCCGTCTAAAAATTCGCGATCGTGGCTCACAACAATCACAGTGCCATCAAACGACTTTATAGCCTCCTTTAGTACATCTTTACTACGCATATCAAGGTGATTTGTTGGCTCATCAAGTACAAGAAAATTCATTGGCGAAAGCAACAAACAAATCATCGCCAAACGACTTCTTTCTCCTCCTGAAAGTACTTTCACTTTTTTATCCGAAGCTTCCCCGCCAAACATAAATGCCCCAAGAATATCCCTGATTTTCAAACGAACATCGCCAACTGCAACATCATCAATTGTTTGAAAAACAGTTTTATTTTCATCCAACAAGCTAGCCTGATTTTGAGCAAAATAACCAATTTTTACATTATGCCCAATTTTCAATTCTCCCGAGAATTCCACTTGTTGCATAATGCATTTTACAAGTGTTGTTTTCCCTTCTCCATTTTTTCCAACAAAAGCCACCTTGTCGCCACGATGAATGGTGAAATTAATATCATCAAGTATCAAATTATCTCCATAGGATTTACTTAAACGTTCCACTATAAGAGGGAAACTCCCCGAACGAGGAGATGGGGGAAACTTTAAACGCAACTGAGAATTGTCCTCCATGTCAACCTCAATACGTTCAAGTTTCTCAAGTTGCTTTATGCGACTCTGCACTTGCACCGATTTTGTGGCTTTGTAACGAAAACGTTCTATAAAGTCTTCGGTGTCTGCAATGAGTTTCTGCTGATTTTCATAAGCACGAATCTGTTGTTCTCGTCGCTCTTTACGAAGTTGCACATATTTAGAATAATTTACCGAATAATCGTAAATCTTCCCTAGCGATATTTCTATAGTTCTGTTGGTCACAGCATCAATAAATGCACGGTCGTGACTTACTAAAACAACCGCACCTGAATGTTGAATCAAGAAACTCTCCAACCACTGAATTGATTCAATATCAAGATGATTGGTCGGCTCGTCGAGCAAAAGAACATCTGGTTTGCGGAGCAAAATCTTCGCCAACTCAATGCGCATCCGCCAACCACCACTAAACTCCGAACATTTTCTTTCAAAATCGGAACGCAAAAAACCTAATCCCAACAAGATTTTCTCTATTTCTGCCTGAAAATTATTTCCACCCAAAATTTGGAGATGCTCATTGGCATGAGTGAGTTTCTCTATCAACTCCGCATATTCAACTGATTCGTAATCCGTTCGCGAACCAATTTCCTCCGTGAGGCTGTTTATGTACTGCTCCGTTTTTTTTATCTCATCAAAAGCCTTTTCTGTTTCTTTAACAACAGTTACGTCACTACTATGAATCATAGTTTGAGGCAAATACCCAATTGTTAAATCTTTTGGAATCGATATTCGTCCACTTGTAGGATTTTGCAACCCTGCAAATATTTTAAGCATCGTTGTTTTTCCTGCTCCATTCTTGCCCACTAGAGCAATTTTATCCTTAGGGTTGACCAGAAAAGAAACTGAATCAAAAAGAGGCGTTGCTCCAAACTCTACCGTCAACTGTTCAACAGAAATCATATAGTTTTTGATTTAAATAAAATGGGTTGCAAAAGTACGAATTAGTAAAAAACTCAAAAAGACTTTTCTTGCTTAAAAAATATCTTTAGGATAAGTTACATCCACTAAAAAAAGTCCCTTTGCTGGAGCCGATGTTCCTGCTGCTCCCCGATTTTTTGACTCTATAATTTTGCAAAAATCCTCTTCGGAAATTCGTCCTCTGCCAACTGCAACCAAAGTTCCAACTATCGCACGAACCATATTTCTTAGGAAACGATTTGCTTCAATAGTAAAAACCCAAACTTCTCCACGTTTCTCCCAATAAGCCTGCATTATAGAGCAATCTCGCGTAAGAGCATCGGTATGAACTTTACAAAAACTTGTAAAATCGGTGTAATCAAAAAGGCACTTAGAAGCTTTTTCCATCTTCTCAAAATCAAGTTCTCCAAAACGAGCCGAATAGTTTTCTAAAAAAGGATTTTTGACACAACTAATGTGATATTCATATTTTCGAGAAAGTGCAGAAAATCGGGCATGCGAATCGTCTGCAACTTGCTCCAAAGAAAAAACAGAAACATCCTTAGGCAACAAACTATTCCAACGCAGAACAAAATTCTCTGTGTCATCTATCTTGTTTTCGCAATCGAAATGCGCTACCATTTTTTTTGCATGAACTCCTGTATCAGTACGTCCCGCTGCAACTATTTTCACTTCTTGTTGCAACAAGATTTTGAGTCCTCGCTCCATTTCTTCTTGCACAGAATTCGAATTGGGCTGAATTTGCCAGCCATGGAAATTTGTTCCGTCATATGCCAATGTCACAAAATACCGCATCTATTTTACTCTCTTTTTTCTAAAAAATAAGAATCTGTTTTATTTTTTCGCTTACTGCATCCAGTTGGCTATTACGCACCAAAAGAGTTATCGTATTTTCATCAAATCCAAATTCTTGACTCAAAACGTCCAAATCTTGCTCCTTCACCACACGCATTATATCATTAAGCTGATGATACTTAAATTTTACCGGGATAGCAGTTTTTACTATTTCTTCTTCTATTTCTGCATTTGTTATTGCTGCTGCTGAAGCTTCTTTATAAGCATTTATCAAGCCACTTGTTCCAAGAAGAATACCTCCAAAATAACGCACAACAATCACAAGAACATTTGTCAACTGATGCGAATTGATTTGTCCTAGTATAGGTTTTCCCGCTGTAGAAGATGGTTCGCCATCATCCACGGCACGAAAGTTTGTACGTTCGGCTCCTAGCATATAGGCATAACAAACATGCCTCGCATCGTAAAATTCTGCACGCTTTTGCTGAACAATATCTTTTACCTCATCTATTGTTTTTACAGGATAAGCAAAAGACAAAAACTTACTTCCTTTATCCTTGAAAACTCCCTCTGCAGGTGATTTTATGGTCAAAAACGTATCGTTCATTATTCCAACACAAACTCAAAACTTGTATTCTGCAACGGCACCAAATAGTGCTGTAAAACACTTGGCCCGCAAGTGGCAGTTCCAACACCAATTTGCGCTACGTCGATATGAATAGTTATTTGCTCCTCATCTTTCAGTTCATTCAAATGCATTGCCTCATCGATATTGCCATCGCTATATGGCAAAGCACTAAATTGGAATGGCTTTGCTGCACTTATCTTTAAGAAATTCTTTTCATTTTCAAAAATTGCAAAACGAGTATCCATTCTGTTCCCCGTCGATTGAGGCACAACGTAACAATGGAACATCTCTTGCGGAGAAGTATGGCAAAGTTTTACAAATCCACATTGATTTCTATCCGCATAAGTTTCAAACTCTTTTCCCAGATAAGTAGTTTTGCCAAACGAATTTGGCATCTGCAGCATCAACCCTACTCGAGCAACCACCTTCAGAACCTCTTTGTTTGGGAAGAAAGAAGTTTCTACCCGAAGCTTTCCATCACGCTCAAATCTGTATACAAACTTCACTTCTCCTATTTTTCCTAGACTATCGGTCGAAAGTTCAGCCAAAGTCTCAACCTTGTTTTTAGAGGTTTTGAACGAAATGGTTTTTTGTGTCAAATCCTTCAAACCATTTTTTCTCGTTTGAGCAATTCCACTCCAGTCCTTGATATCATTTTCTGTAAGCGGACGGAAAAGAGAAAGCACAAGAGGGGAAGAGAACAATTCCTCTCCATTTTTCACAAACGAAACAATAGAACTTGTCTGTTTTGAAATGGTAACTTTTTTCTCATCGCAAGAAAAAACATTGTCATTGTTACTCCATTCTATAGGAGACTCTACCGATGAAGTTTTGTACTTTTTATTTTCAAAAATAAACTGGTCATATGCCACCACATCTTTTTTATCAGATATTTTTCCAGCATACTTATTTTTCCAATAGAAATTTATAAAAACCTCTTTTGTTCTCCCAGGATATTTAACTTTCTCCAAAGAAAAATCCACTGTCTGCTGTGGAGCACACGAAAAATTTTCTTGACCATTTGCAAAAACTTCTCCATCACTCGTAGTCATTTCCCAATATAGAGTAAAGCGATTTAGATTTGTAAAGTCGTGCCAGTTTTTGATGCTAAAGCGAAGATTTTGCTCATCCACAAGTTTTGTCTTAATATACTGATAAACTTTCTTCACCTCGTGCAAATGCGGATGAGGTTCACGAGCTGCATTAACTAGTCCATTACAACAGAAACTTTTATCCGATGGCATATTTTCTCCATAATCGCCACCATAGGCCCAAAACCATTTTCCATTCTCATCTACCTCGCGGAAAGATTGATCGACCCAATCCCAAATGCAACCACCTTGAGCCAATGGTGCACTTTCGAACAAGTCCCAATAATCCTTCAACCCGCCAACGCTATTACCCATTGCGTGAGCATATTCACAAAGAATCATCGGACGATAAATTTCCGGTTTCTGCAAATAATCTTTTATCTCATCAACCGAACGATACATTCGGCAGTAGATATCAGTATTGAAGTCCTCCTCTGCTCTTTCGTACTGAATAGGGCGAGTTTTATCTTGAAGTTTCAACCAATTGTAGGTTGCTTCAAAGTTGACACCATTACCAGCCTCATTACCCAAAGACCAAACTACAATGCTCGGATGATTCTTCGACCGATGATACATGCGCTTTGTTCGGTCCAGATGCATGCCCATCCACGAAGAATCTTTTGCGAGCGAAGCTTCGCCGTAGAACATTCCGTGCGACTCTATATTGGCCTCATCAATTACATACAAACCATACTCGTTGCACAACTCATAAAACACATATTGCTTTGGATAATGAGCGCAACGCACCGTGTTTATATTGTTTCTCTTCATCAATAAAATGTCTTGCAACATTTGCTCTCGGGTAGTTGTTCTTCCCATATTAGAATGGTCGTGAGCATTCACGCCTTTCACCAAAATAGGTTTTCCGTTTATGCAAAACTGCTTATTTTTTATTTCCGAAGTTCTAAATCCCACTCGCATTCCAGTTCGCTGTATGAGCTTGTTGTTGTCATATAGTTCTAAAACGAGCGCATAAAGTGCTGGATTTTCGGCACTCCATACTTCAATGTTTTCCAGAATAGTTTCTGGAAAAATAGCATCAAAATCCTCAAGCGAAGACGGAATTATCTTTGTTCCTTCCGCAACACTATTCCCTTTTTTGTCAATAAGCATATAACGAAGCGACGTATTCTTCTGTACCTTCCCTTTTATCTTTACCTTCAAACCAAATACTCCACTTTGATAAGTATCTTTATCAAGAGAAGTGTTTACAGTATAGTCGGAAATAAAATGTTTAGGTGTGCTATAAAGATAAACGCTGCGTTCAATTCCACTCAAACGCCAAAAATCCTGACACTCCAAATACGATGCCGCACTCCAACGATAAACCTCCACTGCAACGGTATTTTTTCCAACCCTCACTTTGTCCGTAATATCCCATTCGGCAGTGGTTTTAGAATCCTGACTATAACCGAGCAATTCGCCATTTACCCAAACGTAGAAAAAAGATATCACACCGTCGAAAGCCAAAACTATACGTCGTCCGTCCCAATTCTCCGGAATCTCAAAATCACGCCGATAACTACCCACCTCATTGGAAGCATAAGGCACAAAAGGAGGATTTTTTTCGCCATCAAACACTTTGTGAGCAAACTCGTAATCCTGATTCACATAAATAGGCACTCCGTAACCCTGACGTTCCCAATTGCCTGGTACTGTGATAACGTTCCAAGAAGCAACAGAATATTCGGATTTATAAAACTCCTTTGGGCGAGTATCGGGGTTGCGCACCCAGTGAAATCTCCAACTACCATCAAGACTGATGTAGAACTGCGACTTATCAAAATCGCACTTTGTAACAGATTCTTTACTATCGTAGGGAAAAATGCAAGTATGAGGTTCAATCTTTCCTTTGCCCAACGAATATTGACTCTGCCACTCCACCTGCGAAGAAGCCAAAAGCATCTGACCGAGCACTAAAACCACACTTAAAAAAATTGTTCTCATCATCTTTCTTAATTGCTTGAAAATTTAAGACACCAAGGCAAAGGTAAGAAAAAACGGCAATAGGCACAAAAAACCAAACTTCTGGCGCTTTTTTGGCAAAAGTTTCGTCCAAAAAATAGAAATCAAAATACTATCTTTGTAGTTGTATTAAACAAAAAGATAATATCGTTTTTTTTATGGCATCATTTGAAATTATTGGCGGGAACCGATTGACTGGAGAACTTATTCCTCAGGGTTCAAAAAACGAAGCGTTGCAGATACTCTGCGCGGTACTGCTCACCAAAGAAGAAGTTAGAGTAGAGAACGTTCCCAACATTAGAGACGTGAACAAACTTATTGAGTTGTTAGGTTTTTTGGGCGTGCGCATCACCAAAGAGTCGGCCGACGTTTATATTTTCCGTGCCGAAAACATCAACGTTGATGCACTACACACCGCAGAGTTTGTAAAAAAAGCTACTGAGTTGAGAGGCTCCATTATGCTCGTTGGGCCACTTTTAGCACGCCTTGGTTATGCTCTGGTGCCACAACCTGGTGGCGACAAAATTGGTCGCAGACGTTTGGATACGCACTACATTGGTTTTCAAAAGTTGGGTGCCGAGGTTGCTTACAATACCGATTTGCGTGGCTATGAAGTAAAAGCCGAAGAACTGAAAGGAACTTATATGCTACTCGACGAGGCTTCGGTTACCGGAACAGCCAACATTGTGATGGCAGCCGTGATGGCCAAAGGCAAAACCACAATCTTCAATGCTGCTTGCGAACCCTATCTCTATCAGCTCTGTACAATGCTAAACAAGATGGGCGCAAAAATCTCGGGAGTGGGCTCTAACCTACTCTCCATAGAGGGAGTGGAGGAACTGAACGGATGTTCGCATCGGATGTTGCCCGACATGATTGAAGTAGGAAGCTTCATTGGGCTTGCAGCAATGACCAAATCAGAAATTTTAATAAAAAACGTTGGTTACGAACAACTCGGCATCATTCCGCAGATGTTTCGGAAACTTGGCATACAAATGGAACTTCGAGGCGACGACCTATACATCCCCTCGCAAGAAAGCTACACCATTGAGCGATTTATGGACGGATCCATACTGACCATTGCCGACGCTCCTTGGCCTGGTTTTACGCCCGACTTGATAAGTATTGCCCTTGTGGTAGCCATACAAGCCAAAGGCAGCGTACTGATTCACCAAAAGATGTTCGAAAGCCGATTGTTCTTTGTAGATAAACTTATCGATATGGGCGCACAGATTATTCTCTGCGACCCACACCGAGCTACCGTGATAGGGCTCGGACAGCAAACCCCACTGAGAGCCGTCAACATGGTGTCGCCCGACATACGTGCGGGAGTGGCATTGCTTATTGCGGCACTCTCGGCCGAAGGCACTAGCCGAATCGACAACATTGAACAAATAGACCGTGGCTACCAAAACATCGACACTCGCCTCAATGCCATAGGTGCCAATATCCGAAGGTTGTAATTTATCTCCCCCGTAGGGACGCACCCAAATGCGTCCTCTTATTTTATAAATGTAGGGACGCGGCATGCCACGTCCCTACAATATTTTTCTCTCACTCCCCTAGCTCTAGGGGAGCATTATTTTTTCTCTGCCCGTGAGGGGGACAAGGGTAAGATTCTTAATGCGAAAACACGCCACGCACGGAGTGCCCACAGTAGCGGTAGTCGAAGTTCCAATACACGTTGACCGAACCGAAGTAGAGGTAGTAGGCGCGGCTCGAATTGCCCGTATTGAGCGAACTCGACCAATAGTAGCCGTCCGACCCTGCGTCGTACAAACCACTATAGTCGCGATAGCCAGCAGCAGGAAGGAAGATAGAGTTACCGTTAGGACCTTCTACATTATAACAGCTAACACCATTCAAGGTAGTCCATGTCCAAGTACATTTAGTTTTAAGTTCATTGAGTTCATCGTAGGTTGGCATTCGCCAAGAGCCGCCCATATTTACTGAAGCAGCATCGTCTTCTTTGTCGAGAACGGTTTTATTATCTCCAATAAAGTTGCCTTCGCCATCATACCATACTCCAGACGTTTGACCATCAGCAAAGGTGTATTTAGTTACACCATTCCAATCATTGATATTTGAATCCATAAATTTGTAAGTACTCCAAGTGTATACTTCTTTTGGCTCCACTTCGCCCCAAGCGTAGTAGTTGCCGTACTCTTCAGGTTTAGTTGCACCTACGTTGCAAGTTGCCCAGTTTACAGAAAGTCCTAAATCTACATAATCATACCCATTCTCGGTGCCAGAAGTTGGAGCTTCGGGTTCGGGAGTCTCTTCGCCATTCTGCTCGTTATCAGAAGAATTGTCTTCACCCTCGTCAGGGTCGGGAGTGTCATTGTCGTCGGACTGTTCTGTTGAATTACCAAACTTATCATCATCGGGGTTTTCGCAAGAAACAAACCCAAAACTCAACGCAGCAAAAAGCATTGCTACGAATAAAAATCTTTTCTTTTTCATAAATATTAAAATATTGTTTGTTTTTTTTGAAATAACAGACACAAAGGTAAAAAAAGAAAATTACTAATTTTGTCATAAACAAAGAATCATCAACCATGAATGTATCAGAAAACATCAAATACATCGGCGTAGACGACTTGTCGCTAGATTTATTCGAGAGTCAGTACGTGGTGCCCAATGGCATTTCGTACAATTCATACGTCATCATCGACGAGCGGATAGCCATAATGGATACGGCAGACAGCCGCCTTGGCAGTGAGTGGTTTGCCCGCCTCGAAGAAGCCCTCTGCGGACGAAAACCCGATTACCTTGTGGTGCATCACCTTGAGCCCGACCACGCAGGAGAAATTCTTCGTCTCACAGAAAAATATCCCGAACTAAAAATAGTGGCATCGGCACGAGCTGTGCAGATGTTACCACAGTTCTTCGATGCAGACTTCGCTGAGAAAACCATTATTGTAAAAGAGGGCGACACTCTCTCACTGGGAGAACATATGCTTACGTTCCTTGGTGCCCCAATGGTGCATTGGCCAGAGGTGATAGTGAGTTACGAGAGTAAAGAGAAAGTGCTTTTTTCGGCCGACGCATTTGGAAAATTCGGTGCTTTGAGCCACAAAGAAGATTGGGCATGCGAAGCACGCCGCTATTACTTCAACATATGTGGGAAATACGGAAACCAAGTGCAAGCTTTGTTAAAAAAGGTCGCCGGATTAGATATTAATACCATTTGTCCACTCCACGGGCCAATGCTTACGGAAAACCTAGATTACTACATCAGTCTTTACGATTGCTGGAGCAGCTACCGCGCCGAAACCGACGGGGTATTCATTGCCTACGCATCTATTCATGGTGGCACAGCCCAAGCTGCAAAAAAAATGGCTGAAATACTTGAGCAAAAAGGTGTGGGGAAAGTATCGGTAGCCGACCTTAGTCGTTGCGATATGGCAGAAGCCATCGAGGACGCATTTCGCATGAGTAAGCTCATTGTAGCCGCTTCGTCGTACGACGCCGGCGTATTTCCACCGATGCACGACTTTTTGCACCATTTGCAGATAAAAAACTTTCAAAATCGTAAAGTAGGAATCATTGAGAATGGCTCATGGGTACCTTGCGCCGCTCGAGTTATGAAAGAGATGCTCGAAAAAATGAAGTCAATAGAAATAGCAGAACCAACAGTTACAATTCGTAGCAGAATGAAAGAGGAAGATCTAACTCAACTCGAAATGTTGGCAGACGAGATGTTGCGATGATTTTTTGCAAATAAAATCGCGATTTTATAACGCCTAAACTAAATATAGTTTCTACCTTTGTAGAAAGAAAAACATTACACTAATTTTTAATACAAATGACTGATAATCTTCCATTTAAAGTATTTTCGGGCACAAAAAGTCAATACTTGTCCGAAAAAATTTGCAAAAGTCTTAATTGTGAGCTTGGAGATTTGAAAATTCAACATTTTGCCGATGGTGAGTTTTCTGTTTCGTACGAAGAAACTGTCAGAGGTCGTTACGTTTACCTCATTCAGTCTACCTTCCCCAACACAGACAATTTGATGGAACTTTTGCTTATGATTGATGCTGCAAAACGTGCTTCGGCATACAAAATCATAGCAGTAATTCCTTATTTCGGTTGGGCAAGACAAGACCGCAAAGACAAACCACGTGTTTCAATAAGCGCAAAACTTATTGCTGACCTGCTAAGCACAGCTGGAGTAGATAGAGTAATCACAATGGATCTTCACGCAGATCAAATACAAGGATTCTTTGATGTTCCAGTTGATCACTTGTTTGCATCTACTATTTTCATTCCATACATCAAGAGTTTGAATTTGGAAAATTTGGTTATCGCATCGCCTGACGTAGGTGGTTCGAAACGCGCAAACTCTTACGCAAAACACTTGGGAGTGCCACTAGTACTTTGTCACAAAACTCGTGAAAAAGCCAACGAAGTAAGCCAAATGCGAATCATTGGCGACGTAGAAGGCAAAAACGTAATCATAGTTGACGACATGGCCGACACTGCAAATACACTTTGCAAAGCAGCGGATTTGATGGTAGAAAATGGAGCAACAAGTGTTCGTGCTATTGTAACCCACCCAGTAATGTCGGGCAAAGCAACTGAAAATGTGATGAACTCCAAAATGGAAGAACTTATTTTCACAGATTCTATTCCTTTCGATACTGCTAAATGTCCAAAGGTACGCATCTTGAGCATTGCTGATATGTTTGCTGACACCATCAAACGTGTATACAACAACACATCTATCAGTTCGCAATATCTACTATAAAGAAAAAAAGTTTTTCATAGATAAAAGAAAGAGAGAACCGAATAGTTTCTCTCTTTTTTGTTTTAGGAATTGACTCCATAAAAAAGAAGAGATTCTTTTTCTGAACCTCTTCTCTTTTTTTTCTTTGAGGGTGAAAGATGGGGCTCGAACCCACGACCCTCGGAACCACAATCCGATGCTCTAACCAACTGAGCTACATTCACCATTCAAACTTTCGGGTGCAAAGGTAGTGTTTTTTTATCTTTTAACAAAAAGATATCGCAGATTGTTTATTATTTTTGTCCAACAAAAGCAATAAAAATGGCCGACAACTATCTAGAAAAGCAATACGCCGATTACGAAACTCGCAAAGCAGAATGGTTAAGAGCAAAAAAATGCGGAAAACTCAAAAAGAAATTTTCCGCAAATAACAAGTTGAAATAACCTCAAAATTCATCAATTTGGAGAAAAAACACAAACCTTGAATATTCTCTCGTTGGTTGGGATAGCAAACCCCATATCTGAATCTTCTATAATAAAGGTGATATCTCCTCTTGTATTATAGTCAAATCGCATATTCTCATATATTGTGTCCGACGTAGAAGTTACAACTGGAAAAACATAAGGCAGTTGGTTGTCATATTCTACATAATCTTCATAATCTTCACCAACATATTTTCTATCAACAAAATAGGCAACAACCAAACCATTGTTTATTACATTCTCAGTAATTTCTGGAGCGTTAAAAGAAGCAAATACATACTTTTCTACATCGTCACACACTTTCCATTCTTCGGGAGCTACTGGTATATAAAAAGTGGACAACGCAACAGTATTAGTAGGGATGTTTGGGCAAGAATTGTTGCAATCGCAGTTATCTACCTCGCAAGCCACAAGAGAAAAAAGAATTATTGCTAAAAGAACTAACTTTTTCATACTCACTATAACATTTCTAAAATTTTATCGACTGCCGAATTCAAACCATCTGGATTTTTTCCTCCTGCTTGAGCCATAAATGCTTGACCGCCGCCACCACCTTGTATTTCTTTGGCTGCTTCTCGCACCATATTGACCGCATTGAATCCTGCCTCAACCATTGGTTGGCTAAGAAATACGGTCAACGAAGGTTTATCATTATTGGTTGTACCAGCCACAAACACAAACTTTTCATTTGCAAACTTACCCTTCAGATAAGCCACCAACGAGCGAACTATTTCAGGAGAAGCTTCGCCCAAGAAACGAGCAACTTTTACTCCATTTACATCCAAAGCACTATCTAGCAATGCTTGACGCATCTGAATGGCTTTTTCTTCCATAAATCCTTCGATTTTCTTTTTCAAAGTTGCATTTTCTTCAATGGATTTATGTACTGCCTGAACCAAATCAGGAGCATTATTGAAAAATTGTTTCAACGTTTTAAGCTGATCGCACTGAATGTAGTAAGCTTTTTCGGCAGCTTCAGCAGTTACTGCTTCGATACGTCTAACACCCGCAGCAACAGAACCTTCATTGATAATACGAATCAAACCAATCTCACCGGTTGAAGCAACGTGTGTTCCTCCACAAAGTTCCACCGACTGACCAAATTTTATAACTCTAACACTGTCGCCATACTTTTCTCCAAACAAGGCCATTGCACCCATAGCTTTAGCCTCCTCAATTGGAGTTTCTCTGCGTTCATCAAGAGCAAAATTTGCACGAATTTTTTTGTTTGTCAGCATTTCTACTCGACGAAGTTCCTCATCGGTAAGTTTTTGGAAATGACTAAAATCAAAACGTAATGCTTCGGGCGACACAAAAGAACCTTTCTGCTCAACATGAGAACCAAGCACCTCGCGCAACGACTCATGTAACAAGTGAGTTGCAGAGTGATTACATGCCGTAGCCTGACGTTTTTCTGTGTTGATTTTTGCGACAAGATCACTGGAAATATCAGTAGGAAGTTGAGCACAAAGATGTACGGCAAGATTATTTTCACGCTTAGTATCAAAAACTTCTACGTCTCCAAGCCAGCCACTATCGCCAACCTGTCCACCCATTTCTGCATAAAAAGGAGTTCGTGAAAGTACAAGTTGGAAGAATTCATTATTCTTTTGTTTTACTTTACGATAACGCAAAACATTGGTTTCGCACTCAGTTTCATCATAGCCAACAAACTCGCAATCGCCGTCTTTTAACACTACCCAATCGCCTGTTTCTACTGCGGCTGCATTACGAGCTCTCTCTTTTTGCTTTTGCATCTCAACATTGAACTCTGCCTCGTTAGCCGTAAAACCATTTTCTCTTAAGATAAGTTCGGTCAAATCCAAAGGAAAGCCAAACGTATCGTAAAGAGTAAACGTATCTTTACCCGAAATTTCTTTATTGTTTGCCTTGCGAGCATCATCCATCACTTTGTCAAGTAATCGAATTCCTGTTTCAAGCGTACGAAGAAAAGCTTCCTCTTCTTCTTTAATCACTTTTTCAATAAGAACTTGCTGCGCTTTAAGCTCAGGATAAGCTACTCCCATGTCACAAACCAATTGAGAAATAAGCTTAAACATAAATGCTGATCTTTGCCCCAAGAACGTATAACCATAACGCACTGCACGTCTTAAAATTCTACGAATGACATATCCAGCTTTCGCATTGCTTGGAAGTTGACCATCAGTAATGGCAAAAGCAATTGTTCTAATATGGTCGGCAATAACACGCATTGCCACATCAGTCTCTTTTGATTGACCATATTTGCAGTTACAAGTCTCTCCAATTTTACCTAGCATAGGTTGAAAAACGTCGGTATCGTAATTCGATTGTTTCCCTTGTATAGCCATACAAAGGCGTTCAAATCCCATTCCCGTATCAATCACCTTATTAGGAAGCGTTTCGAGTGAACCATCGGCTTTTCTGTTATACTGCATAAACACATTGTTCCAGATCTCAATCACCTGCGGATGATCTCCGTTTACAAGCGACTTGCCATCCACTTTTTTTCTATCCTCATCATTTCTTAAATCGATATGGATTTCGGAACAAGGACCGCAAGGGCCTGTATCGCCCATTTCCCAAAAGTTGTCCTTCTTATTTCCATCAATAATTCTATCCTTGTCAATATGCTTTGCCCAAAAATCTGCAGCTTCAGAATCTCTCTCCAAACCTTCTTTTGGAGATCCTTCGAAGATGGAAACATACAAACGGTCTTTATCCAACTTTAGCACTTCAGTAAGATATTCCCAAGCATAAGCAATTGCTTCTTCCTTAAAATAATCTCCAAAAGACCAATTGCCAAGCATCTCAAACATTGTGTGATGATAGGTGTCATGTCCGACTTCTTCTAGGTCGTTGTGCTTGCCACTAACTCGCAAACATTTTTGCGAATCGGCCACACGAGGATATTTTATAGGATCATTTCCCAAAATGATATTTTTGAATTGATTCATTCCTGCATTGGTAAACATCAACGTAGGGTCATCCTTGATAACCATTGGTGCAGAAGGAACTATTTTATGCCCTTTAGAAGCAAAAAAGTCGAGAAACGACTGACGGATTTCTTGTGAAGTCATTTTGTTATTCTTATAATTATATTACTAGGCAAAGGTAAAAAAAAGTGTATAGTTACGAGAATAGCAAACCGAAAAAAGTACTATTCAATATCGACGTGCAGAGAAGAAAAAAGGCATTTTAATCCTTTGTCACTTTTTGCAAAACTATTCTGAAGGTTGTGCCTAGATTTGGTTCGGAGCGTTTCACAAAAATCTTACCTCGATGATACTCCTCAATTATACGCTTCGCAAGAGAAAGTCCAAGCCCCCAACCACGCTTTTTAGTAGTATATCCAGGTTTAAATATAGTTTTAAGTTTAGACTTTGGAATGCCTTTGCCATTGTCAATAACATCAATCGCCACTTGCTTGGAATAGTCCTTAATTTTGAATGTCAAACTGCCAATACCTTCCATCGCATCAATTCCATTTTTACAAAGGTTCTCTATCACCCAATGAAACAAATCGGCATTTATCAAAACTTTTGTATCTGTGCTTTTTGCATCAAAAACATAATTCACTTTTTGAGAAGTACGCCTACGCATATACGAAATAACATTAGAGAGTTCTTCTTGAAGAGAGTACTCTTCAAGTTCCGGTTTGGATCCTATTTTTGAAAAACGCTCTGCAATCACCTTCAACCGAACAACATCTTTTTCCATTTCTTGCATATATGCCTCATCTGGATAACGAGTTTTTAGAATCTCATTCCAAGCCAAAAGAGAGGATATTGGAGTTCCAAGTTGATGCGCAGTTTCTCGAGAAAGTCCTACCCAAATCTTGTCTTGCTCTGCTTTCTGAATAGAGAAAAAAGCAAAAAAGACCAAAAAAAGAAACAATGCCACTACAACAATCTGCACAAATGGAAAATAAGAAAGTTGCTTTAAAAGCAAGGAATCGTCGTAATAAATGTACTGTACCTCTCCATCGTTCACAGGGACTTCTATAGGTTCATGAAGATTTTTTATTCGGTCTATTTCTACGCTATCATTCAGCATTAATGAGTCCATATTACGGTACGACAAAAGTTCGCCCTTTGCATCCAACAAAATCACAGGAATTGTATGATTAGCTTCTATCACACTCTGCACAAAACTCAAATCTGTATCAAAATTTTCTACATTTATCAATTCACGCGTCGCATTAGCCCAAAGTTCCATTCGGGAACGTTCTTCTGAAGAAAGCTTTCGCACCAAAACATTGGTAACAAAAAGAGAAAGTCCCGCAATTGCAAATGAAAGTAAAATAAAAAAATACTTTAAGAAGCGTTTTAGTCCGTAAATTGATTTCATTTTTTAGTTCTTTTCAACTACCACAATAACGAGTTTCTGAATAAAAAATTGTACAAGCATAAAAAAAGAAGCCAAATCCTTAAAGGTTTTGACTTCCTTTTTTATTTATGAACAATAAAACTTACTTATTCAAACGAAATCTTTCATTACCATTTTCCAAATAATCTACAATCTGACTCGCAGCAGCAAGACCTGCATTGATATTAGCTTCTGCGGTTTCTGCTCCCATTTTTTTAGGAGTTGCAAAAACACGATTTCCAAAAAGAGCATTCAATTCTTCTTGTTTGTCAGCAGCAATATCTGTCGCATATTTCAAGTCTATACGTTCCGAAAGGATTTCAATCAACTCTTCTTCATTGATAACCTCTTTACGAGCAGTATTAATCAAACAACCACCCTTAGGCATTTTTCCTAACAAAGCTTTTCCGATAGACTTTTTAGTCTGCTCGTTTGCCGGAATATGCAATGAAATGTATTGGCAAGTACTATACAACTCGTCTAATGAAGAGACTGGTTTTACACCATCTTTCTCTATCGCTTCAGCTGGTACAAATGGGTCAAATGCAGCAACTTCCATTCCGAAACCTTGAGCTATTTTCGCTACCAAACGACCAACGTTTCCGTATGCTTGAATTCCCAAACATTTACCTTTAAGTTCGCTACCTGTTCCTTTCTGGAAAGTATTACGAGCCATATATACCATCATTCCTAGAGCCAACTCTGCAACCGCATTTGAGTTTTGTCCTGGAGTATTCATTGCCACAATACCACGTTCGCTACATGCAGCAAGATCCAAATTGTCAAAACCAGCACCAGCACGAACTACTATTTTCAAATTATTTGCGTGAGCAATAACCTCTTTTGTTACTTTGTCTGAACGAACAATAAGTGCATCTACATCTGCAACGGCTGCATAAAAATCAGCCACTTCAGTATATTTTTCCAATAAAACCAATTCATATCCTGCCTTTTCGACAATCTCTCTAATTCCGTTGATTGCAGCAGCAGCAAAAGGTTTTTCTGTAGCAACTAATACTTTCATTTCTTCTTGTTTTTTTGTTTTTACAACTTTTTACTTATGCTTTACGTTCAAATTCCTTCATACAATCAATCAAAGCCAAAACGCTTTCTTTTGGCAATGCATTGTAAGTAGAAGCACGGAAACCTCCAACAGAACGATGTCCTTTAATACCAACCATTCCTCGTTCAGCTGCAAACTTTCCAAATTCTTCTTCCAAATCTTTATATTCATCGTTCATTACGAAACAAATATTCATAAGCGAACGATCTTCTTCTGCTGCTGTTCCTTTGAACAACTTATTTCTATCTATTTCATCGTAAAGAAGTTGAGCTTTTTCTATATTCATTTTTTCCAATACAGAAACACCTCCCAAACTTTTAATCCATTTCAATGTTTGCAAAGCTCCAAAGATAGGAACGCAAGGAGGAGTATTGAACATACTACCACCTTTGATATGAGTACGATAATCAAGCATTGTTGGTATTTGACGAGAAACCTTTCCTAACAACTCATCTTTAACAATCACAAAAGTTACACCAGCTGGAGCCAAATTCTTTTGAGCACCACCATAAATCAAACCATACTTAGAAACATCTATTGGACGAGAAAAAATATCAGAAGACATATCTGCTACCAATGTTACTGGAGAGTCGATATCTTTGCGAATTTCTGTACCAAAAATGGTATTATTAGTTGTAATATGGAAATAATCAGCATCTGTTGGGATAACATAATCTTTAGGAATAAAAGAGAAGTTTGCATCTTTAGAAGAAGCTACTTCTACTACTTCACCAAAAAGTTTTGCTTCTTTAAGCGCTTTATTTGCCCAAGTACCGGTGTTCAAATAAGCTGCTTTTTTCTCCAACAAGTTGAATGGAACCATACAGAACTGCATACTTGCTCCACCGCCTAAGAACAAAACCGAATATCCTTGAGGAATATCTAAGATTTCTTTAAACAAAGCCTCTGTTTCGTCCATAACTGCTTGAAAATCTTTCGAGCGATGGCTCATCTCCATCAATGACAAACCAGAATCATTAAAATTCAAAACTGCTTTAGCTGTGTTCTCGATTGTTGATTGAGGCAAGATTGATGGTCCTGCATTAAAATTGTGTTTCTTCATTATTCAAATAACTTTAATATCCTTTTATTTAAGGCGACAAAATTACATTTTTTGCCACATTTTAGCAACATTTTTTTTGAAGAAAAAGCAAAGGAATTTCATTTTGTTTTTTATAAGCACCTTTTAGTGTTATTTTTCAATAACTGAAAATCATTTATTGCGCGGATGCTTCGTTAAAATTTCTTCACGGAGAAATTGAACATCGATATGAGTATAAATCTCCGTTGTCATAATACTCTCGTGGCCAAGCAGTTGCTGAATTGCACGCAAATTGGCACCACCCTCTAACATGTGAGTGGCAAATGAATGACGAAAAGTATGAGGACTAACATTCTTCTTGATACCAGCCGATAGTGCCATTTTCTTTACAATATCAAAAATCATTGCACGGGTGAGTTTTGTCCCTCGTCTATTCAAAAAAAGAAAATCTTCGTTCCCTGGTTGAATCTTCAACAAATTTCTATCAAGGAACCAGAACTGCATTTGCTTCAAACTTTCGTCAGAAAGAGGCACTAAACGCTGCTTATTACCCTTCCCTTCTACCTTCATAAAACGTTCATCAAAAAAAATATTTGAAAGCTTCAGATTTACCAATTCAGAAACTCTCAAACCAGAACCATACAACACTTCTATAATAGTTTTATTTCTCTGTCCTTCAGGTTTTGACAAATCAACTGCACCTACTATTCGATTTATTTCATCAACTGAAAGCACCTCTGGCAAACGAAAACCAATTTTTGGAGACTCCAATAAATCGGCTGGATTATTTTCAATACACTTGTCATAAACTAGAAACCGATAAAATGACTTTATCCCTGATATCATACGCGCTTGGGTACGAGGATGAATGCCGACATGACTAAGTTCTACTAAGAAATCAGACAAATGCCCTTTTCTCACATCCAACACATCAATTTTAAGTTGTTCAAGATGTTTCAAAAGAGTATTCAAATCTCTTTTATAGGCATCTACAGTGTTCTTTGAAAGCGACTTCTCGAGCAATAAATAGGCGTAATATTTTTTTAAAATAAGCTCTATTTTCACACTTTCTACAGCCACTTTTTCTTTTTGAAAACCCAAAGTAATGTCCCCGAAAATACCACCATCAATGACAATGCAAACAAATAACCATATTTCCATTCCAGTTCAGGCATAAACTTAAAGTTCATTCCGTACATGCTGGCAATAAGTGTCGGCGGCATAAAGATAATAGAAACAACGGTGAATATTTTGATTGTTTTATTTTGTTCGATATTAACCAAACCAAGAAAAGTATCTTGCAAATAATCCAAACGGTCAAAACCAAAACGAGTGTATTCAAACAACGAATTAACGTCTTTTATAATCACTGACAACCTAGAACGCAATTCATCGGGAATCAACTCGCATTTTATCATATTCGACACCACACGTTGTTTATCAATAATGTTCTGACGAATGATCATCACCTTTTCTTGTAAGTTCTTAATCTCCAACAAGATATCCTCGTCTGGATCTTCATCGGTATTCATTTTCTTACTCAACTTAGTAATTTCGTCAGTAACATATTCAATCATGTCGGCATCGTATTCCACACGAGTTTCAAAAAGCGCCACCATAACATGATAACCTGTTGGAAAATTTTTAGGGTTAGCAAAAATTTTTCTCAACGTATCGTTGAAGGACTTCAACTCTGCATCGCGAACCGAAACCAGAATTCCATTTTTGACAATAAAAGAAACCGCCTCATCCGAATAATTTTCTTGCAAAAAATGAGAATTGGCCACTATGCTATCTTCGGTCTGTATGTAACGAGAACTAATCTCAATTTCTTCCATCTCTTCCTCTTCTTGGATATAGATTTTAAGAAATTGTTCCAATTCACTTTCTACTTCAACTTCCACATCGTTGAGGTCGATCCAAATCATATTCTCTTTGTCAATTTCTTGAAGAATATGAATATCTTTGGAAATTTTCAATCGACCATTTTCTTTATAGAACAATCTGAATTCTGACATAATAATCTGTTTTTTTAAGCTATTTTTACCACAAAGGAGCTATTAAATTAGTTAACTGAACAAATTCTTCAACACTTAATTGCTCTGGTCTCGCATCAAAAATTTTTTCCGACATTAAATTTTTATTTTCTCCGAGCAACGAGCGAAGAGAATTTCGCAACGTTTTTCTACGTTGATTGAAGGCTGTTTTCACCACTGTTTTGAACAGTTTCTCGTCACACGAAATCTTCTCAACATCGTTGCGAGTAAGGCGAACAACAGCCGATTTGACCTTCGGTGGAGGGTCAAACACATGTTCCGAAACCGTAAACAGATATTCTACATTGAAATATGCTTGTAATAGTACACTCAAGATTCCATAGGTTTTGCTTCCTGGTTTTGCAGCAATGCGCTCTGCAACCTCTTTTTGAATCATACCCGAAAGAAAAGGTACGCTATCCTTGTAATCCAAAAGTTTGAAAAAAATCTGACTCGAAATATTATAAGGATAATTACCTATGATACAAAATTTATCAGGAAAAAGTGTTTTGAGATCTAATTTCAAGAAATCGGCTTCGAGAACCTTTAGTGAAGGGAACTCTTGCGCAAGATATTCTACCGATTCCGAATCCAGCTCAACGGCAGTGAGTTCAATGTTTTGATTTTGCAATAAAAACTGTGTGAGAACTCCCATTCCCGGTCCGACTTCGAGAACAGGCATTTTGCTTTCAAATTCAAGACTTGAAGCAATTCGTTGAGCGATAGACAAATCCAACAAGAAATGCTGCCCAAGATACTTTTTGGCTCTTACTTTCTTCATATCGCTTACCAGCCGGATCGTCCATTTCAAAAAAAAATTAGTTCAACAAAGTTTGTTTTTCCCCAACAACCACGCAAAAGTAATTATAATAGATTTCCCCACAAAGAAAAAAAACTAAAAAACTACTGAATTGCCTCATTGTAGATTCTTATCAATTCGTCAGCAACTGATGAATAGGTAAATTTAGAGGCCTTTGCTCGGAGTAAATGTTTATTAAAATTTTGGAAATTATCAAGCATAAAATCCGCTTCAAGAAATAGTTTTTCTTCATCTCCTATAGGAACTAGTCGCCCTTGCTTTTCATCCATCTCTGCAACAATTCCCACTGGAGTAGAAACTATCGGTTTAGCACAAGCAAAAGCTTCCGAAAAAATCACTCCTGATGTTTCGTAATTGGAAAACATAAGTAAAAAATCGCTCTGACACAACCACTGATGAACCTGCAGAGGAGTCTGTTCTCCCACAAATTTGACTACTTCTTGAGACAAATTGAGTTTTGCAGCATATTTTTTTACGTAGTCAAAATCCACCCCATCACCTACAAGAACCAACTCAAAATCACTTCGTTTCTCAGCTAGTTTCTTTATTGTTCTCAGTATTCCACAAACATTTTTTGCTTTCTCATCAAAGCAAGAAATATGAAGAATTCTTTTCTTTTCTCGTGGTTCTTTTGGAATTGAATTATAGAAAAAATCGTCCACCACATTATGCACAACTCTATAATTATGATGCTCCAAACCACAACTCTGCATGGCATCTTTAAGCAAAGCGGAAACAGGCATTACGCATTTTGCATTCTTCAAAACGAGTTTTGTAACAATCTTTCTAAAACAACCTCTATAAGAATAGTTCTCAGAAAGATACCTACTCCAATGTTCAGAAACCACATAAGGGATTCTCTTGATCTTATTTAAAAGGAAAGCAAGAAAAACACTACGCGTCAACACATTTGCATGACAAACATCTGGGCGTCCAAAATTTTTCTGCACATAACCATAACCTTTACAAAATGCTCGAAAATAGTTTATTGCCTTAGAAAAAGTACGCAAATATTTATTTTTAGAAAAAGGAAAATAAACGTAAATCTCCGTTATTTCTCCTGACTTTTGTTGCACTATATCAAAATTCTTCGCCTTATCATCAGCATATAGAAATAGCACACAAACATCGATATGACGAGCAACTGCTTCGGCATGCTTACGAACAAAGAGCCCCGACATCGCATCATAACGATGAGGATACCAAGCCGATAAAAAAAGCACTTTATTTAGCATAACCAATCGTATAATAAGTTCTTTGCTCTGCTCCAAAACCTTTGTAAAAACGAGCTATCCCTTCAATTCTTGACCCTTCAAAATCTAATATGATGTCCGAATACATGTCAATCAAACGATAAACAAGCAAAAACATTGCCGACGAATTCTTTCCTTCTTCGCTAGAAACTGGAGCCAGATAAATCAATCTATCTTTCGTCTGCAAACAAAAAACCGCAGCGACTAGTTTGCCCCAAGAATTTCTAACGCCGTAACACCTTCCTCTAAAAACAGACATTTGCTTCTCAAATCGCAAACCTATTTTATTGTCATTTTTCCTAAAAAAATCAAAAAAGTCTTTATTGGAAAGTTCAGCATCAAATGTCAAATTACATTTCTTTGCTTTAGCAATATTTCGCCAAGTATTTTTTGAAAAACGATTAAACAATTCTTCTTTTGAATGCGACAAATCCAACACATAATTGGGATTTTTTCGTGCATCATTCACAAAGATCCATTCATTAAAATTATACGAAAGTATTGGATATGGAACCTTATCCAAAAACTTTTTTAAGATTTCTTGTTCAATATCATCCTCTGAAAAAATGCCTAATTGCTGACAAAAAGGTGGTTGTGCAACATACTTTACAAAGAAAAATTTCTTTATAGGCAACGGCATTAGAAAATTGTAATCATCTGTAACCAATGCCTCCCAAGAAGGAGAAACTGTGTTTAAAAAAGTAGAATATGCGTAAGGCAATGTATTCCGCGCATTGGTAATCGTTAAATCCCAACGCTCAAAATCAATCTCATGATGTTTTAGCCGCCTAATTTGCATCCGTTCTTTTTCGACTAGCATAAAAATGCCCACCTACGCTTCCCACACACAACAGACCAAGCAACACTAAAAATGCAACCGAAACGCCATCTTTTTTATAAATAGAATCTGGTTTAAACTCAAATCGTATTATATGTTTTCCTGCAGGGACATTAATTGCTCTAAGAACATAATTTACACGAAAATGCTCCTGTGAAACATCGTCGATGTAAGCCTTCCATCCATAAGGATAATAGATTTCAGAGAAAACTGCCGTTTTCATTACAGCCGTATTTGCTTCATATACCAATTCGTTTGGAGCATATTTTGTCAAAGAAATTGACGCAGAAGAATCTATTTCTGCAACATGTTTTTGCACAAAAGAATCGAACTTTTTATCCAAAACAGCTGTTGTTTTCACATCAATATCATACAAAGCATCGCTTTCTTCTTTTGGAGAATCCACCACCACAAGAGAATCGACAAACCACGCATTTCCCATTGCATCAGAATTATATTGTACTTCAGGTTTTCCTTCAGCGTTTTTCACAATAAAATACTTGGTATTCAACATATTCAGCACATTGAAGTTGAATTGCGAAAGATGGTTTTCTATCAAATCTTGATAACGTCTTAATTTAACTGCATGGTATCCTCCCACCGATTTCAAACGATAAGAAGTTCGGGCATCATTAAAAGTATTTGCAGTCAAATTAATCACCCTAAAGTGAGGATCCTTATCATTCAAAATTTGTTGCTCGTAAGGTTGAATAGCAAAATAATTCCTATCGTTTTTCTCCGAAACAAAATTCTCATCGTTGAAAAAACGTCGATTCACCGGAACCATATCTGCCAAAATCAATACTCCAAGAATAGGAATAAAATAATGAAATTTCAGATTCTTGTTTACCCAAAACCAAACCAAAATTGCCGATAACACGATAAAAACAAAAGACCTCCACGCATCAGAAGAGAGCATTGAACGTCGCTCATCTATTATTGCAGTAGAAAGCCATTTAGGTAGTTGAGCAAAGATTTGAGAGTCGTTTGGAGAAGAAAAATCCCAAATAGCACCACCAAAAACTGCCACAAAAAAACATATAGATGCTGTTATTCCTGCCGACCAATAAATGCCTTTTGTGATTTGTTCTTTGGATATTTTTCCATTGATAATTTCTTGCAACGCAAGAAATGCCAATAGCGGCATGGTTATTTCTGCAACAACCAAAATCGATGAAACTGCACGAAACTTATTGTACATAGGAAAATAACGGAAAAATAATTCCGTCAACCACATAAAATTATGTCCCCATGCTAAAAGAACCGAACATATTGTTGCAAAAAGTAACGCCCATTTGTACGGACTTTGTACAATAATAAGACCTAATACAAAAAGAAAACAAACAATTGCTCCCACATAAACAGGACCCGATGTAAACGGCTGACTTCCCCAATAAGTTGGCAATGACTGACAAAAACTTTCTGCACTTCTTCGAGGCACCCCGTTTGCTATCAACGCATCATAAACTTCCGAAGAAGTCCCCACATTTTGGTTTGACGATCCTCCCATAAAGTTTGGAATCAGCAATGTCAATGTTTCATCAATTCCATAACTCCAAGCAGTAGCATAATCCAAGTCCAAACCTTTTTTTTCTCCACCATCCGTTTCTTCTGAGAGTTCTGAATGTCCGCCTCTCATCGTTTCACTCAAATACTCTTGGTTTGCACTAAGCCACGAATAACGCGTTCCTACACTCAAAAGCAAAGCTGTTAGAAGAACTCCGATCCCAATGCACAAATCTTTCCAACGTTTTTCTTTTACATGCAAATAAACTTCTAGCAAAACCAAAACGCCAATGAGCATAAACACATAGTACGACATCTGCGGGTGATAATAAATTCCCGCAGTAGAATAAATGGCTGTTATAGGAAATCCTAACCAATATTTTTTCTGAAAAATTAGGTAAAAACCTCCTATTATTGGAACTATTAGACCTATGGTATCCGCCTTTGTCATATGGCCAGCCGCCAAAATAATCAAAAAATAGGTCGAAAAAGCAAAAGCAATTGCCCCTATAATAGAAAGCCACTTATCAACTCCAAAACAACGCAGAAGAATAAAGAAACCTATAAAATAACCAATTATCAATCCAAGAACTCCAACAAATCCGAGATGCAATGTTCGCACCAATACCTTACTCACAAACCCAACCGAAGGCATCGAACCCGTGATTTGATACGTAGGCATTCCAGAGAAAAGCGAATTGGTCCACCAAGTAGTTTCGCCTGTTTGTGCTTTGTACTCTCGTGCCTCTTGAGCAGTTCCTTCCCAACCTTTACCATCACTTGAGTTGAGCACCTCTCCATCCAAGATAGGAGAGCAATAAGCAATAGCAATAACAACAAATACTACCACTGCAACCAAATACGGAAGAATTTTCTTGAATTCTATCTTCATTTCTTAATATCTATAAATATCAGATTTATAAGGTCCATCAATTGAAACTCCGATATAATCTGCTTGTTTTTGAGTCAATTTTGTAAGTTTTACGCCGATTCTTTCCAAATGCAAACGAGCAACTTCTTCGTCTAACTTTTTAGGCAAACAATAAACATTTGTTTCGTACTTATTTGTAAAAAGTTCTATTTGAGCCAATGTTTGATTTGTAAAAGAATTACTCATTACAAAAGATGGATGACCTGTAGCACAACCCAAATTTACCAAACGACCATCGGCAAGCAACAAAATCGAATGTCCATCTGGGAAAGTATATTTATCTACTTGTGGTTTAATATTCACACATTCTATTCCTTCGTAATTTTTCAATTTTTCCACCTGAATTTCGTTATCAAAATGACCGATATTGCAGACGATTGCTCCATCGCGCATTTTTTCGATATGCTCAATTCGGATAATATCGCAATTTCCAGTTGTGGTAACGTAAATATCCCCTTCATCAAGTGCATCTTCAACGGTTTTTACTTCAAAGCCTTCCATTGCAGCTTGCAATGCACATATTGGGTCAATTTCCGTAACAATCACACGAGCGCCATACGAACGCATTGAATGAGCGCAACCTTTACCAACATCGCCATATCCACAAACAACAGCCACCTTTCCTGCAATCATCACATCGGTTGCTCGTTTGATACCATCAGCTAATGACTCACGACATCCATAAAGATTGTCAAATTTTGATTTCGTTACAGAATCATTGACATTGAAAGCAGGGAAAAGCAAACGTCCTTCTTGCATCATTTGATACAATCTGTGAACACCAGTGGTAGTTTCCTCCGATACTCCGCGAATCTCGGGCACCATCCTGCCAAAAAAAGAAGAATCTGCTTTTAACACTTTTTTCAAAATGGCATACAACTCTTTTTCATCTTCTCCATGGACTTCCTTATCCAAAACTGTAGGATTTTTTTCTGCTTCATATCCTAAATGAATCATCAGTGTAGCATCGCCACCATCGTCAACGATTACATTTGGACCTTTTCCGCCAGGGAAGGTCAAGGCTTGTAACGTACACCACCAATACTCCTCTAACGATTCGCCTTTCCAAGCAAACACAGGCACACCTTTTGCTGCAACAGCTGCAGCAGCATGATCTTGTGTGGAATAAATATTACAACTTGCCCAACGCACCTCAGCACCCAACTCCACCAATGTTTCTATCAACATTGCAGTTTGTATTGTCATGTGCAACGAACCCGAAATGCGAGCCCCTGTCAAAGGTTTTTCTTTTCCATACTTTTTGCGCAAAGCCATGAGACCTGGCATTTCACCTTCGGCCAACACTAACTCCTTTCGGCCAAAATCGGCCAACGAAATATCAGCAACTTTATAAGGTAATTCTGAGAATAAACATTCCATTTGTTCTACATTTATATTTTTTACTAAAATTTTATTCAAAAGCTTTCATTCGCAACAAATTGATTTCCTTTTCCGAAAGAAAACGCCAACGACCTCTTGGCAAATTCTTCTTGGTCAATCCCGCAAAAAACACACGATCAAGTTTCATTACTTTATATCCAAGATGTTCAAAAATTCGTCTCACAATCCGATTTCTGCCTGAATGAATCTCAATACCAATTGTTTTTTTATCATTTTCATCAACATAAGCAATTTCATCGGCATGAATTTCTCCATCTTCAAGAATAAGGCCATTTGCTATTTTCTCCAAATCTCCGATAGAGACATTCTTATCAAGCGTAACTTGATATATCTTCTTTTTATCAAACTTTGGATGAGTAAGAATTTTTGTCAGTTCTCCATCATTTGTAAGCAAAAGGACTCCCGTAGTATTTTTATCCAATCTTCCTACTGGATAAATTCGTTCGGTACAGGCATCCCGCACCAAATCCAACACCGTAAACTTTGCGTGAGCATCTTCAACCGTTGTCACACAATCTTTTGGTTTATTCAACAAAATGTACACTTTTTTCTCTGCTTGCACAGCCTGATCGTGAAACAACACCTTGTCTTTGTATGGAAAAACTTTTGTCCCCAACGAAGTTACAATCTCTCCATTTACGCTCACTACACCAGAAGCAATGTAAACATCTGCATCGCGACGAGAGCAAATTCCGGCGTTAGCAAGAAATTTATTCAAACGAACTGGTGCTGCAGGATCCGTATTTCTCTTTTTATACTCTAATTGCTTTTTCTTGCTGTACTTGCTATTTTCATTCTGAACCTCTCTTTTTCGGAAAGATGAAGGAGAAGATTTTTCTCTTCTTCTACTTCCTCTTGCACCGAATGAGGTTGAATCAGTTTTCTTTTTAAACGAAAAATCTTTTTCTTTTCGTGAATTTATTTGTCTTTTTTCTGTTCTCATATCTATTCTTGTTACAATGGATTAGCACTATATTCTTTGTAACGCTTGCGAGTTTTATAAATGTCAATCGCTTTGTAAAGCGCTTGTCGAAAAGAGTTTTCGTTCGAAGAATTTTTTCCGACTTTATCATACGCTGTTCCATGAGTTGGCGAAGTACGCACTATAGGTAAACCTGCCGTAAAATTCACACCATAATCCATTTGCAAAGCTTTGAATGGAGCCAATGCTTGATCGTGGTACATGGCCAAAACTGCATCGTAAGATTGTATTGCACTTGATCCAAAAAATCCATCTGCAGCAAAAGGTCCTGCGCAAAATATTTTATGTTCTTGCTGAACAGTTTTCATCGCAGGAATGATTACAGTCTGTTCCTCCTCACCAAGCAAACCATTATCTCCAGCATGAGGATTAAGAGCCAACACTGCAATACGAGGTTTCACAATCATAAAATCTTTTTTCAAAGATTCATTGAGCAATTGCAACTTGCGTACAATCTTTTCTTGAGTTACATTTTCTGCAATTTTGCTAACAGGAAGATGATTTGTTACCAACGCTATTTTCAAAGAATCACTAACAAAGAACATCAGTGAATCTTGCACGCCAAACTTCTGTTCCAAATACTCCGTATGACCTGGAAAATTAAATTTCTCCGACTGAATAGTATCCTTATTTATAGGAGCTGTTAGCAATGTATCTATTTCATTATTTTTAAGATCGTCTGTTGCACGTTCCAATGCAAAGAAAGCAGCATCTCCTGCCTCTTTTGACGCCACACCCATTTCCACCTTCAACTCATCAGAAACGCAATTAATTACATTGATGCGCTTTGGCATAGCTTCCGAAGCCGATTTAATCACATTAACAAAAATCTCACCTTCCAATTCCAAACTCTTACGATAATATGCAATAGTTTTTGACGAACCGTAAAGAATGGGAATACAAATATCAAATATTCTATTGTCCGACAAGGTCTTAAGAATTACCTCGTAACTTATTCCATTGATATCTCCATGCGAAATACCTACTTTTATCAAACTCATGATTTACTATTTTTTGATATGCAAAAATAGTGATTACTGATGAGTTACAAACGAATAGAAAGAGGAAAAAAGATTCTTTTGTTGGTTGCAATTTTTTCATACTTTTGTGTGTTTTTTATAGAAATTCTATATGCTCAAACAACAACTTCAACAAAAATTGCAGCAGAAGTTATCGCCACAACAAATTCAGGTGATAAAGATGCTTGAAATACCTACGCTTGAGTTAGAGGAACGTATCCGGCAAGAACTAGAAGAAAATCCTGCACTAGAAGAAGGGAAAGAAACTTCTGACGAGGACGTTACTGACGATTTTCAAGACGATGGTTCAAGTGAAAGTCCAGAAGCTGTTGAAGATTTTAATTGGGACGATTACATCGGAGACGATGACGATACTCCCGACTATAAACTTTACGCCAACAATCACTCTCGTGATGACAAACATGAGGACATTCCGTTTGCTGCAAAAGACACCTTTCGCGAGCATTTGCTTGACCAATTAAATGTTCAAATCTTTGATAGTAAAACAAAATCTTTGGCAGAATATATCATCGGAAATATTGATGACGAAGGCTACTTGAGAAGAACTGTTGATTCGATGATTGACGATTTAGCTTTTCAGTTTGGAACTTTGATAAGCGAGAAAGAGATGCTCAATGCTCTTGACATTGTACAAAGTTTTGATCCTGCTGGAGTAGGCGCACAAACGTTACAAGAATGCTTGCTTCTACAAATCAAGCAACGAAACAAAACCGAACAACAACAACTTGCTCAAACAATTATTGAAAGATTCTTTGATGAGTTCACAAAAAAACAATATGGCAAGATTGCGAAAAGGCTTAACCTTTCAAACGAAACGCTTAGCAAAGCCATTGACGAAATTCTCAAATTGAATCCTAAGCCAGGAAATTCCTGGAATAGTGGCGAAGACAGTGGATCACAAACAATAATTCCCGATTTTGCTGTATACAACGAAAATGGGCGATTGCAAATAATACTTAACAATCAAAACATTCCAGACCTACGTGTAAGCAACGTTTATTCTAACATGATTCAAGATTTTGCAGGCAACAAAAAGAATCAGACAAACGAAATGAAGAACGCAGTTTCTTTTGCCAAACAAAAAATTGATGCAGCAAAGTGGTTCATCGACTCTATCAAGCAACGAAATGCGACCTTGATAAGCACAATGAAAGCAATAGTAAAATATCAACAACAGTTTTTCTTATCTGGAAACGAGTCGGACTTAAAACCTATGATATTGAAAGACATTGCTGACATTTCAGGTTTTGATATGTCCACCATTTCGCGTGTAAGCAATAGCAAATACGTTCAAACCGAATTTGGCGTTTTCCCGCTAAAATACTTCTTTTCCGAAACAATGAGAACCGAAGACGGCGCAGAAATCTCCAACAAAGAAATTATGAGCATTTTACAAGAAAGCATAGAAGAAGAAGACAAACATAACCCGATAACAGACGATAAACTCAAAGAAAAGTTACACGAAAAAGGATACATCGTTGCTCGACGAACAATCGCAAAATACCGCGAAAAACTTGGGATTCCTATCGCACGTCTTCGCAAAAAAATTTGACCACAATGGAAAAACACTTTGCCGAATTTGTTTCGAGAATTTTACATCCCTTTTACATGACCACTTACGGACTATTGATTCTTTTTAATTCTAGTCTAAAACTACTTTTTTCAACTCAGGAAAAAGCAGTTACTTTAATTGTTTTATTCATATTTACCCTACTGCTTCCTGCACTCATTATTTTTTTTCTTCACAAAAAGAAGAAAATTTCCAACTTCAACATATCAAACAAAAAAGAAAGAACAATTCCTTTCTTGTGTGTTTTTTTTTGTTATATGCTATGTGCAGTTCTACTTATCACTTTTGGTTTAACGCCATCCTTTATCCCAATGCTTCTTATCGGAAGCGCGTTTTCCATTCTTTTCTTAACATTGATATCTTTTGGGTGGAAAATCAGCGCACATCTTACAGGAATAGGAGGTCTTTGCGGCACAATTTTTGGAACAAGTTTGTGGTTAAACGTAAATACCATGAACATATTTATAATTGTCATACTTCTGTCAGGAGTACTTGCTTATGCTCGCATTGTACTTAAAGAACACACTTTAGGTCAAACCCTTTGTGGATTTTTGTTAGGATTTTTTTGTATATTTCTTTCAAACCTAATTTTTGTATGAGCAAACTGAGTATAGGAATAGCAATGAGTGGAGGAGGCATAAAAGGCGTTTGCCATGCAGGCGTACTAAAAGCCCTTGAAGAGCATAATCTTAAACCAAATATTCTGTCAGGAGTGAGTGCAGGTAGCATTGTTGGAGCATTTTATTCCGATGGATATTCTCCCGACCAAATTGGGGAACTTTTTTCCGATGTAAACTTCCGGCAATGGACAAAAATTGGGATTCCCACAAAAGGATTCTTTAGCATTGATCCTTTTGTAGATTTCTTAAGAAAGTACCTGCGAACAAAAAGATTAGAAAATCTTCCAATTCCTCTTCGCATAGTGGCTACCGACTTAGACAACGGACGAAGCGAAACTTTTACATCAGGCAACTTGGTTGACTGTATTGCTGCATCCTGTAGTGTTCCTGTGCTATTTCATCCCAGAAAAATTAACAACACGAATTATGTAGACGGAGGTGTTTTCAAGAACTTTCCTGTGAGTACCATTCGCAATGATTGCGACTATTTGATTGGGATAAATGCTAGTCCGCTAGTAGCAAATGACTATAAACTCTCCATCATCAACGTAGCAGCCAGATCTTATCACTTTATGTTCAAAGCAAATATCGTCCACGACAAGGAATTATGCGATTTTTTGATTGAACCGCCAGATATGGCACACTTCGACACATTCGAAACCGAGAAATCAAAAGAGATATTCTCGCTCGGATACAAAACAGCAAAAGAATTATTAGAAACTAAAAAAGATAAAAATTAAAATGGTTACAGATTACGAAATAATGGCTCCAGTTGGGTCGTGGGAGAGTTTGAGTGCTGCTATTCAAGCAGGAGCCAATTCGGTTTATTTTGGCATTGAAAAGTTAAATATGCGTAGTCGATCGTCAAACAACTTCAGTACCGACGATTTACATAAAATAGTTTTACTCTGCCAAGAAAACAACATAAAAACTTACCTCACCATAAACACGGTGATTTATGGCGAGGACTTGGAGTTGATGCGTGAAATTGTGGACGAGGCAAAAAAAGCAGGCGTTTCGGCTATCATTGCTGCAGATGTTGCTGTGATGACTTACGCATGCTCTCAAGGTGTAGAAGTTCACCTCAGCACACAGCTAAACATTGCCAACGTAGAAGCGCTCAAATTCTATGCCCAATTTGCCGATGTAGTTGTCTTGGCACGTGAATTAAACCTCGAACAAGTGGCAGAAATATACCGACATATTGTAGAAGAAAACATTTGTGGAAGAAACGGAAAACTTGTCCGTATAGAGATGTTCTGTCATGGAGCTTTGTGTATGGCTGTTTCGGGTAAATGTTATCTAAGTTTACATCATCACAACGCTTCTGCCAATCGCGGTGCTTGTATGCAAATATGCCGACGTGGATACACCGTAAAGGATAAAGACAGCGACATAGAACTTGACATTGAGAATCAATACATCATGTCGCCAAAAGATTTGAAAACCATCCATTTCATCAACAAAATGCTTGATGCTGGCGTGAGAGTTTTCAAAATAGAGGGACGCGCAAGAAGTGCCGAATATGTAAAAACCGTTGTTGAGTGCTACAAAGAAGCTATTGAAGCATACAACTCCAACTCATTTACAGACGAAAAAATCGCTCTTTGGGACACACGATTAAAGACAGTCTTCAATCGTGGATTTTGGGATGGATATTATCTTGGGCAACGTCTTGGAGAATGGAGCAGAAACTATGGTTCTTCAGCTACAAAACGAAAAATATACATTGGGCGGTGCACCAACTATTTCTCAAAAATCGGTGTAGCAGAATTTTTGCTCGAAGCGCAAGACCTTAGTGTAGGCGATGAAATTTTAGTTACTGGAGAAACCACAGGTG
The DNA here is from genome assembly GCA_045612365.1 of Paludibacteraceae bacterium. Classification (GTDB taxonomy): domain Bacteria; phylum Bacteroidota; class Bacteroidia; order Bacteroidales; family Paludibacteraceae; genus RGIG9608. Next base: position 52,061 of record JAZKYY010000019.1, on the reverse strand, counting down.
CATATGAAGACGTTGCAAAAGAAATTCGCGTAGACCTGAAGCCAGTTGAGAAGGCAGAAAAAGGAGTCTATTTCTCCATAAAAACCAATTCTGTGGTCCGACGCAACGACAAACTTTTCAAAGTGGTAAAAGCCGAACAAAAGCATTTTCAATAAAAGAATTATCAAAAAAATAGAAAAAGCGATATGTCATAACATATCGCTTTTTCTATTATTGAGATTTTTCTTACTTATTCAGTTTTTCTACGTCTTCTACGAAGAACTCCTACGTAACCCAACGCAAAAGCAAGCAAAACAAAAAGTCCATCGGAGATTGGGGTCCAAGGTTCTTCGTGACCTCCGCTTCCTGGCAACTTAGCAGGACCTCCTGCACCTGCAAATTCTAAATCAGAAAAAGGAACTGACACAGAAGTTGAAACCACATTCACCTCAGAATCTGCTGATGAAGAACCACCACTTGAAAAAGAAAATGCAGTAGATGGTGCTGAACCTGAAGTTCCCGAATAGGAATTCGATTCTGCATTTTGAACCGAAAGAATCGAAGGAGTCGAAGTTGCAGATTGAGATGATAACAACGTCACTTCCGAAGATGATGAAGTAGAAGTTACGCTACCACCTGTATCCGAAAAGTCTATATCAAAATCAACACTCGACGCACTTTGCTGTGCAGAACCAGACTCTGCAAAACTATAATTAACCGCTTGTCCCCACGTTGCTCCCAACATAAGAACAACCGCCACAATCACTAACTTTTTACTCTTTATACTCATAACTCAAATAATCTTTAAGTTCTCTCTATCAACTCTTTTTTTTTACTCCTTTTTACTTTGTTACCTTAACAGATTGAACCGATATATTTTGTTTGTCTAATATATTCACCACATACACTCCTCTCATTGCAGGAAGCGGAAGAGTCATATCTGAATCGATAATAGGAGACTTCACGTACTCACGACCCAGAACATCGCAAATCGAAACACTATAATCTGCAGGAATATTTTTCAAGCAGAGGTTCTCTCCTCTTACAAATACTTGGGCCGCTTGTTCGCCTTGCAGCGTTTCTACAAAGTCCAAATCAGTAACCATTTTTGGTGCTTTAGAAATAATAAGATCAAAGCGGTCAGAATCGCCTTCATCGGCAAGGAACAAATACGTGCTTGTTTCTCCATCGCTTTGCAATTCAACTTTTGCGCCTGTTTCTTTATCAAGAACAGCTACTTGCGAAGTAGAATCATTAGTATGAGTAAGACGAAGTGCATATTCTCCCGACTCTTTGATGCGAATGCTCATTGGGATGACAACTTCTTCTTCACGCTTAACGTCGTTGAACATCATTGCCGAACTACCTGCTTGCGACCAAATTTCAGGCACTGTAGTTGAAGAAGAACTCAACGAAGCTGGCATATCGTATCCCGCACGGAACTCATCGATAGAACCTTCTTCAGTAAGTGTAACAATGGTAGTACTTACAGCTGTAGAGTTAGAAGCATCTTCTGCAGCATCAATACCAACTGTATAAGAATCAGGAACATCTGACAACTCTGCTGACAACGAACGACGAGGTGCCATTTTTGATACAAAGTTTACAACTCTATCGTCGGCATAAGGATAATTGTTACGCGAAGCATCGCCCAACAAAATCTCTACTGGAGTACCCGAACCAATACCTTCTGTAAACTGAATCCAGTAACCAAAATATGGAGGCATGTCGCGAGTTTCTGCTGCACTCACACCTGTATAACGTCCTTGAACTGCATTCCACCAAGTAATATTTTCCCAACCAAGTGAAGCTGTAATTTCGTTCACGTTGATATTAGAAAGGAACGGGTTGTAGATTGTAAACACGTTGCGGTTCCAATATTCAGCAGCATCCTCGTCGCGAGTGTACGATAATATTGCTGTTTTTGCTGCCGATGGAGTGATTGTAAATCCAGTATCAACAGAATGGAACTGAATCCAATAAGAGTTTACTCCATCAATATCTGCTCCTGCATCGTTGGCTGTAAATCCGTCAGGAACGTCTGCTGCAAATTCGTAGAATTTATTTTGGACGAATTTATCATCAGAAGAAGCTTTCGTTCCTCCACCATAACCACCTGTTTGATTTCTACCTGCAGGATCGAATTCGTATAGCAAATGCTTACCTGTAGTTGGAAGTTTGGCCAATGTTCCATTTGCACCCACAGCACAAATACCATCTTTACCTCCTACGCCTTGCATATCGATAGGGAATGCCAAGTCGTGCCACTTGTCAGGATAGATACGTCGACGAACAATGATATTACCTTCTACTATAAGTGAACCGTAAGGTGCCTTTTTATCAAATACGATTTGACCAGCATGGAAGCCAGTTGCATCTTCTTGTGCCTCGATGTAGAGGTTCTTCATACGCACCGACTCTCCGTTTTTGATTGTATACTTATCGTTGTAGCGAACATAAGCAACAACCTCAAATGTAACATCAGCTACGTTCACGTAGTTTTCATAATGACATTGATCGTTTGGAGAATAAATATTTCCGTTGTTGTCATTAAGAGGTTTTTCCATATCGGCTACTCCATCACCATCAGTATCGATGCGAGGTTGATAGTTGCCATAATGGTTTACAGGACCTAGACCATACATATCTACATAAGTTGCTACCATAAAACGCATACGGGTTTTTCCAAATTTGGTAACATCAGCATTAGAGATTGTAAATGTAAATGTTTGGTTGGTATCGCCATTTGGAGTTCCTACATAAACCAATTCGTTGTTTGCTGTAAGCCCCGAAGCCAAACCATCGGGCGATGACGTAAAGTCGAAGTAGTTGTTCATGTTATAGTCGATGAAACACAATAGACGTGCATCAGCCGGAATTGTTGTTCCGTTTTTAAGCGAAACGGTAACATCGTGCGTCATTGGTTTTAATGCAGGATTCAACGTTTGCAAACGTGCATCTTCTTTATACATCCAACGCACTTCGCCCCCTTCTACATTATCTGCGAACATTGTTACAGGGTCGGTACCATTTGCACCTACAATGTTGACAATACCTCCAGTTGCTTTTACGCTACTGATGTAGAATGGAGGATTAGTAGAATCAGTAAAACGAGCTAGACCAAAGTCACCTTCGAAGTCGTCGAAATCAAAACGCACTTCAACGATAGCATCGTCGGTACCTGTGTACGTGTAATCAGGATTTGTATGACCTACTGCATTGAACGTTGTTCCGCCATCGGTGCTGACATACCAACCCACAAGGTGAGTAGGACCAACTGGAACAGCCGTAAGCAAATCGCCTTTGTAAGGAGCAAGTGTTCTAGGTTCTATAAATGTAGTTTTACCCATGTCGAGCGAAAGTGCTCCACCGCCTTCGTCGCTCATGCGGAATGTTACTGTAGGAGCAGCTTTTACGGTAGCCGACACTGCTATGCGGTACACATCGCCACCTTTGGTGATACCCCCAATGCTATCAACCGCCACAGCCCCAGGCGTAGCAGGCACATTATAGGTAACGGTAAGTATTCCTGTAGCATCGTTGTAATTAAGAGTATATTCATCATCGGGAACTTCCGGATTAATGGTTGCTCCCGAACCTGCTCCGAGTTTGATGTCGTAAGTTGCTACTTCGCCTGCAAATACATTACCGAAGTTTGCTACGTAAGCACAACCATCACCACCTACAGCAGTACATGCAACTTCTACACCAAGTGTTGTTAACTTTCCACGTTTTCTCGCCTGACAAGGTCCTCCTCCTAAAGAGTTATGAGCAGGAGCTTCGCCAGAACATATTCTCATACAAAAAGCTCCATCTGTAACATCTGCAGGAACAGGAATGTCTATCTCTCTATAACGACCATCTTGAAAATTGTCATTATTAAAAATTTCATATGCTTCAGTATTTTCATCCCAATTACCATCTTTATTCCAATCAACGTAAGCAATAGCCTGTGACCACGCAAGATGCTGACCACCATTTACACCAAGAGTAATAATATCTCCTGGACATACATTTAGAACTTTTGTATCGGAAAAATCTTGTACCGACGCTGTATGAGTAAAATCAAATGCTTGTGTTCCATTCACTTTTACATAACCAGAATTTATTCCATAATGGTCTCCATCACTATTATTAGGAGCTGTTCCCACACAGTATGTAGGATATGTAGGAGCAACAACCGGTACATCTTCTACAACTTTCAAAACTATGTCTACTGCAACACATGGATTTTGAGTGTCATTAAATACACACGCATCATTAACATTGAGCCATGCTAGCATCAAACGTAATGGAGTATATGCTATAGCCGCATCATTAGGAACCGTAACAGAGAAAGATGCCGTTCCTCCTGCATCAGAACTTGGAGAACGACCAATTCGCTCAAAAACACCATCATGATTCCAATCCACAAAAGCATTAACATGAATCCAAGAATAACTTCCTGCACCAACTATTGTGAATGTCTGTCCAGGTTTTACTTCTATAGCATTCGCTTCCGAATTTTTATAACCACGATACGAAGCAGAATTATCGGCTGATTCCTCATTTATTGTAATTGTAGTACCATTTACTGTGAAATTACCTAATATTCTTTGCCCGTTTGGTGCAACAGCTTGATTGTTTGGGGTACAATAAGTAAGCAAAGGAGCTGTTGGTGTAGGAGCAGGGACTCCGCCTCCTCCACAAACAGGTGCATCAGTATCAGGAGCAACAGGGCTGGCTGTTTCGCTCCATGTCCAAGAAGGCGAAGCTACCGTTTCGGGTTGTGGGTCTATTTTCACCACCGCACTACCCAAGTCAGATACATTAGCAGAAGCTGCCTCTATACCTTGAATATTAGCATTTGTACCAGTATAAGTTGCTACTACATATGGAGTAGAAAAATAAGTACAAATATTAGGATCGAATTCGTATGCCCAATCGAGCTCGGCATCCACAACATTTACGTTTGTAAGCTTATCTCCTTTTGTTTCATTTCCAGAGAATCTTGCATCCTTATAAAGGAAAACTTTACCCATCAAACGAGGTGTTGTATTATTAGCAGCAACTGAGGTTTGTCCATTTGGAACAAGCGCATTATACAAACCTTTTGTTTTTGAAATCAAAGGAATGCTTGTAAGAGAAGCATCTGCTGGCGCTTCCTTTTCTATAGTAGGAGCAGTGGCATATTGCGTAATAAGATTTGGCACCACTATAGTATCATGAGCCTCTGCAAAAAGCAAACCACGGCAGTGATAAGCAAAATTGTTATTATCAGCAGCCGATGACATATTCATTGCTCCTCTATAAGAAAGTATTACATTGTTAACATCAAGGCCAACGGTTCCGTTGTCGTAACCCCAACTTTTAAGTTGTTTGTCGAAATCTTGGTTTCCGCAGAATTCGCCCTGAGGTGTATGAGTCATACCCGCAATACCACCCATATAGTTACGCACATAAGAAACTGCCGAAGAATTGGCATACATTGTACCACTTCCGCTAAACTTCACATTACTAACAACACCAACTTGCAAACGTCCGATGAAAGCCGAAGTAAGTGTTTCTTGCATAGCCGATGCAGCCTCGTGCTTTAGCGTACCATCGATATTCACAGCACAATGTTTTACAATACCAAGATAAAGTACGCCTGTGATACCTCCAAAAGCAGAAGCCGTAGGCGAACCCGCATTTTGAAGCATTACAGTTTTTCCAGTTTGAACATCTATTGAAACATTTTCAATTTTACCTTTATTAATACCTGCTACCAAACCAAAAATAGGTGCTTCTGTAGCATTGTTTTTGTAAGTAGCATCGGCAGCATACACCAATTTTACATTTTTAATGGTTGCACTTTTTGCCAACACCCCGCAGAAACCACCAGCAATAGCACGATTAGGATAGTTTGTTTTGTCAAAATTCGATGTAAGATTATTTACATCAAACATATTTTCTCCAATAGCCTTATCTGTCAATCCATAAGGATAGAAACATTCGTCTTTGCTAATTCCACTAAATGTTGCAGTAGCATTGCTAGAGAAAGTAATTGTATGTCCGTTACCATCAAACGTACCACTGAAAGTAGTTTGCGACACAGGTAACGATGTAAGCGTAATATCGTTTGCCAAATAATAATTGCCCGATGTTGCCGTCATAAAAGCATTAAAGCCTGCCGCATCGGTAATGGCAGTTCCTTGGGTAGACTGACAAGTTGCACCTACACTACCAGCACCAACTACCGTTTCTTTTGGTTGAGGAGTAATTCCCGAATATGGGTCAGGCACAATCTTCAGCATTATATCAGCACTACTTCCACGCGTACCATTTGCTGTTGGGAAAAAACGATTCAAAGACGATGACCAAAAATTTTGAAACAACGTTTCACTAACTTGTGACAGCGTAACTTCTGGAATACCTCCATCAGTAGCAGACTTTGCAGCCCAATCTGCAATAGCGTTTTTCTTAACTGCAAGGGTCTCATTAACTCCCTCATCAAAACGAATACGAATACGTACCAAACGCTCTTCAGTAAAATTAGGTGCTGTAAAATTCCACTTCACATTCAAAGGAGAAGCAGCAACACCTGCATACTCAACCTTACCAGCTTGAGAATAACCATACATATTATACATATCCGCAGGATGATCGTCAAAAGCACCATTTCCATCCCAGTCAACAAAAGCGACACCATTTGCCCAAGGAACCAAATCACCCATACCAAGAGCCGAAATAGAGAAATCCTGTCCAGCAACCACTTCTATCACGTCGTCACACAAATCTACATAATCTCTAATAAACCAACTAAAAGCATTCCCGTTTGCCGTGCCATAATCGCTTAAACTATTAGCATGTGAGTACAATTCTACGCCACGTTGTTCAACAGTGATAGTTCCCAAGCCCGAACGAATTTCACCAAAAGTTCCTGCACCTTTCGCCCAGTTCACATCAGTAAGTTGTTTTCCTAGGTCTGGAATACCAAAAGTTCTATGAAAAGTTTCAGTGTAAATTTGAGCATTAACTGTAGCACAAATCACCACCAAAAGCAACGAAATGAAAGAATATTTTACTTTTTTCATAACTATATGTTTTTTAGACATAAATATACAATTTTTCAATTTGCAATTTTAGAACAAAAAAAAAACAAATCAAAATTTTTTTTATTTTTTTTAACATTGAAAGCAGCATAAAGAAAGTTTTGGCTATTAAAAAAAGAGAACGGGTACTTTTTTCGCATTTCTTATTGTATTTTTGCCCAACTTTGACAAAAACCAAAAAAGATAAAGATTATGGAAAAAGCAAAACAACTTTTTGATTTATTTGAAGTACAAGGCACTTTTGACTCTGCAGCACCACTCGGAGCTGGCCTCATCAATGATACTTACAAGGTTACAACCAAAGAGAGCAACTGCCCCGACTACCTGCTTCAGCGCATCAATCACGCCATATTCCAAAACGTAGAAATGATGCAAAACAACATATTTAGAGTAACCTCACACTTGCGAAAGAAACTTGAGCAACGTGGAGAAACCGATATCGACCGTAAAGTACTTACCCCCATTTCCACCAAAGAAGGCAAACTCTACCACTTCGATGGCGAATCTTATTGGCGCTTTATGCTATTCATCCCTGGCACCAAAACCATCGATTCGGTAACCGAAGAGTCGGCCTATGCCGCTGGACGTGCCTTTGGGCAGTTTCAGTGCGACCTCTCCGACCTTCCTGGAGAGCCTCTTGGCGAAACCATTCCTAACTTTCACAACATAGAGTTCCGCCTACAACAACTGCACGAAGCAATAGAAAAAGATGCTGTAGGCAGAGTGGCAGAAGTACAGGAACTTATCGACGAGATAACCAAACGAGAAGAAGAACTCTGCCTACCCGAAAGACTATTTCGCGAAGGGAAACTTACCAAACGCATCAACCACTGCGACACCAAGGTAAATAATATGCTCTTTGATGAAAATGGTGACTTTTTGTGCGTCATTGACCTCGATACAGTAATGCCTGGATATGTACTATCGGACATTGGCGACTTTATTCGCACAGGAGCCAACACAGGAGCCGAAGATGACGAAAATCTCAACAACGTAGAAGTTAACTTAAAAGTAGTGGAGGCCTATACAAAAGGTTACCTTGAAACGGCCACTTTTCTCTCTCCAATCGAAAAATCGCTCTTGCCTTTTGGTGGAAAACTGCTGACTTATATGCAAACCGTACGTTTCCTTACCGACTACATCAACGGAGACACGTATTATAAAGTAAAACATGCAGGTCACAACTTGCAGCGCACCAAAGCACAATTCAAGTTGCTACAAAGCATTGAGGCGCATTTCGATGAAATGAATGAGTTTGTGAAATAAATCACCTTTTCTCCTTATGCAAAAGATGCTTATTTATCAGGTTTTTCCACGTATTTTTGGGAACCGCAACAACACAAAAAAACATAGAGGAAGCTTAGCTGAAAACGGTTGCGGCAAGTTCGACGATTTTTCGGCAAAAGCGCTGAAAGCCATAAAAAAACTTGGAACAACACACGTTTGGTTCACTGGCGTAATTGAGCACGCCACACAAACCGACTACTCTGCCTCGGGCATAAAAGGTAGCACTCCAAGTGTGGTAAAAGGTATTGCAGGCTCGCCATACGCCATACGCGACTACTACGACGTAGACCCCGACCTTGCTACCAACGTAGAGAACAGAATGCAAGAGTTTGAGTCGCTCATCAGTCGGACTCACGCCGTAGGGCTTAAAGCCATTATCGACTTCGTACCTAACCACGTGGCGCGAGAATACTACTCCGACGCAAAACCTAGTGGAGTAGCTGACTTTGGAGAAAACGACAATACAAGTTGGCACTTTTCGGCACAAAACAACTTTTACTACTTCCCCGACAACGAATTTTCTCCACTGTTTGACAAAGGCAACTACGAAGAACGTCCTGCCAAAGCAACTGGCAACGACTGCTTTTCGCCCTCGCCAAATATAAATGATTGGTACGAAACCGTAAAACTCAACTACGGAGTGGACTACTGCGGTGGTGGGCACAAAAACTTTAATCCTCTGCCCAACACATGGCTCAAAATGCGCGACATTTTGCTTTTTTGGGCTAGTAAAGGCGTAGATGCCTTCCGATGCGATATGGCCGAAATGGTTCCGGTGGAGTTTTGGCATTGGGCAATTGCCGAAGTAAAAAAAGTTTTTCCAGAAATTATCTTCATTGCCGAAGTTTACAATCCGCAACAATATAGAAGTTACATTCATTTTGGAGGTTTTGACTTTTTGTATGACAAAGTAGGAATGTACGACACGCTTCGCGACGTAACTTGTGGCTACCGTTCTGCTTTTGACATCACTCACGCTTGGCAGAACACCGACGATGTTCAGTGTCACATGTTGCACTTTTTGGAAAACCACGACGAGCAACGCATAGCTTCCGACTTTTTTGCCAAAGAAGCTCCAAAGGCTTTTCCTGCTGCAATGGTTTCTGCCCTACTCACACAAGCGCCTTTTATGCTCTACTCTGGGCAGGAATTTGGAGAGCAAGGTATGGATAGTGAGGGCTTCAGCGGCAAAGATGGACGAAGTACAATATTTGACTATTGGTCGCTCGACTGCATCAACCGCTGGCGCAACGAAGACGGATTTAACAGTAAAGAACTCTTAGCAAGAGAAAAAACTTGTCTTGAGTTCTACACCAAACTAGGAAAAATAGCAAAAGAAAAGGCCATAGCCGAAGGTATAATGTACGACCTAATGTGGCTAAACACCAACAACCCAAACTTTGACTGTAGCAAACAGTTTGCTTGGATCAGAAAGTCTGAAGAGGAAACTTTGCTTCTTGTGGCCAACTTCTCGGACAAAGAAGAAAATATAAAACTTAATATTTCTGTCGAAGCCATTAAGTTTTTGCACATCAAAGAAGGAGCAAAGAACGTAACAGACCTTTTGTCTAACAAAAAAATAATTTTCAACCTGTCTGCTAGCACACCTGTAACCATAAAGTTGAAACCACACTATGGAGTTGCTTTAAAATGGACAGAATAAAACAATCGACATGATTAGAGAAGTTCAACTGACACTGAATCCGGAAGAGGCAAGCTGTTTGGAAACAATAAAAAAAACAGCGTTGCAAAAAATCGGCATTACATGCCACGGAGACTTCTCGGCTCGAATTGTACGAAAATCAGTAGACGCACGTAGTCGCTTCCCCAAAATAAACCTGACGGTTTTGCTCTCGAACAAGGAGTTTGAAACCGTTTATGACAACACGTTTGACTACAAAAACGTAACCAACGCCCCCGAAGTGCTGATAGTAGGAGCTGGACCTGCAGGACTTTTTGCTGCCCTCAAACTAATTGAACTTGGGATAAAACCTATCATCTTAGAAAGAGGCAAGGAAGTATCGGAACGAAAAAAAGACATCGCTCAACTCAATCGGAACGTCGCTATTGATGAGGATTCCAACTACTGCTTTGGAGAAGGCGGAGCAGGAACTTTTTCTGACGGAAAACTCTTTACACGCTCAAAAAAAAGAGGGAATATTCAGCGTATTTTAGAAATTTTCCACGTTCACGGCGCTCAAGACGAAATTCTCTATGAGGCACATCCACACATTGGTACCGACATATTGCCAATAGTGATAAAAAACATACGAAAAACCATTTTGGAGTGCGGAAGCGAAATCCATTTTGAAAGCAGACTATCGGATATCCTTCTACAAGGCAACCAAGTGACTGGCGCAAAAACCACCGATGGTAGAATTTTTTTAGCAAAAGCACTAATATTAGCCACAGGACACTCAGCAAGAGACGTTTACGAACTTTTGCACCGTAAAGGAATTCAACTCGAAGCCAAAGGATTTGCAATGGGAGTGAGAGTGGAACATCCTCAAGAACTAATAGACCAAATTCAATATCATAGCCGAGTAAAAAATCCGTTTCTGCCAGCAGCTTCGTACAATTTAGTACAACAGGTTGATGGTAGAGGTGTTTACTCTTTTTGTATGTGCCCTGGTGGACATATTGTGCCTGCTTCAACAGCAAAAGATGAATTGGTTATAAACGGAATGTCGGCATCGAAACGCAATTCCCCATTTGCCAATTCGGGAATAGTTGTAGAAATTCGTCCAGAAGATTTACCCAATTATTCCGAAAATAATTTATGCGGTCTAGAGTTTCAGAAAATGGTAGAGCACCTTGCTCTTGCTAATAATGGTGGCGGGCTACAAACAGCACCTGCACAGCGTTTAGCTGACTTTGCCAAAGGCCGATTATCAGCCGACCTGCCCAAGTGCTCTTATTTGCCAGGAGTGATATCATCTCCTCTTAGTTTTTGGTTACCCGAAAGCATTGGCTCACGATTGCAAAAAGGTTTCAAAGCATTTGATAGGAAAATGCACGGATTTCTCACCAATGAAGCATTGATTGTAGGTGTAGAATCACGTTCCTCATCTCCTATCCGCATCCCAAGAAACAAAGAAACCGGAGAACATATTCAGATATCAGGGCTTTTCCCTTGTGGCGAGGGATCAGGCTATGCAGGAGGAATCACTTCCTCTGCAATGGATGGAGAATGGATTGCGGAAAAAGTTAAAGAACTTCTTTAAGAAAAAAAACAAATGAATGTAAAAGGACCAGCAATACTAGCTTGCATCTTATGGGGAAGCGCTTTTGCTGCTGCAAAAATTGGTTTTGAATACATGGAACCTATGAGACTCTCTGGTGTGAGGTTTACATTGGCAGGATTAATGTTATTTCCTATTCTACTCTTCAAAAAAATAAGCCTTAAGGAAACTTTTATTCATTGGAGGTTTATACTGTTTTTTGCTTTTCTACAATCGTTTTTGCAATATGGTCTTTTCTTTATGGGACTAAATAAAGTTCCTGCAGCTATTTCGGCTGTAATTGTAGGCGCAGGACCACTTTTCATTGCAATTATGGCACATTGGTTCATGCGAAACGATCAAATTACTATCCGAAAAATATTTTCCATCCTATTAGGACTTTCTGGTGTGATTTTTATCTCTATAACTAAAAGCAACTTTAGTGGATCTGGCAGGGAATTCTACATTGGTATTGCACTGCTGATTGTAGGTAACATAATTGGAGGATCCACAAATATTTTTGTTGCAAAATACCATGGAAATATCAACCCAATAGCATTAACAGCCTTTGCCAACTTCTTTGGTGGATTGCTACTATTTGTCTGTTCGCTTTTTGTAGAAGAGAGCAAAAATATGGGTTATCCCACAAACTTTTGGTTGGCCTTACTATGGCTAGCTTTTATTCCTGCAGCAGGTTTTTCTATTTGGTATACACAACTACAGAAACCAAACGTGAAAGTTTCCGAACTGAACATGTGGAAATTTATTATCCCGATTACAGGAGCCATATTGAGTTGGATTCTGCTTCCGGAAGAAACGCCAAACACCTACTCGATAAGTGGTATTCTTATTATTACAGTCGCATTACTTCTCTTTCAGGCCCCCAACAAAAAAAGAGAAAAAAGACGCTGAATCATCTTCTTTCTCTCATGAGGTCAGTGGCGGATTCGAACCGCCGTACAAGGTTTTGCAGACCTCTGCCTAGCCACTCGGCCAACCGACCTTGTTTTTTCGAAGTGCAAAAGTAATGTTTTTTTGTTAATTTACGATAAAAAATCTACTTTTTTACACAAAAACAATACACTACTCAGGTTTTATCACCACTCCTTTGTTCTTTCTTCCATCAACTTTCACTACAATAGGAGAAGAAAAGCGCAAATGTTTAACAAACTTTGTTTCTGTCTGCACAGGTAGAGAATCAAGATAGTCTAAATCGTAAGTACCATCATCTTGGTAAGGATTTATAGTAAAATAAGAAACTCCAAACGAGGTTAGATTTTGAAAGAAATGCGTTCCCTGACTTGGTTCTATCCGATAGTTTGACAAACCCGACTCCACTATAACTCGTGCATTACTAATTTGCGGCCACTTGACCGGAATACCAAGCCACGTATCACTCGATCCCCAACGTCCTGGTCCCACCAATACATAAGAGCGAGATTCCTTACAAAGTTGGGCATTTATTTTTTCAATATCGTAAGCAATCAACTGATTGTGACTTGGATTAAAAGCTTCAGGCTTCACATATACAAAATCATATATATCACCCTCAACTCCATGACCAAGCGCATTTTCCGAAGATATAATCAAATTACTATCAGGAATAGTACCGATATCTTCTGCAATGTTTTCTTTTGTATCCACAATAGGTCTTATCTGCAACAAATAAAACGAGTGATGCTTCTGCTCTTTATAATCTAGATTTACAGCAAATTCAATCTCTACTGGCCGTCCCATCTCGTTTTGAGAAACTTTAAGTATTGCCTGTAAAATCTCAGCCAAAGGAAAAACTCCATGCTGCAAGATGTTAGAAAAGGTTATGACCTTACGTCCCCCGTCATAAATCCCATCATAAATAACCTGGTCGTAGGGATTAAAAGTTGAAGCAACGAACTTCAATGTACCATCTTTTTCCGCTTCTTGCACACTAATTCTCAACAAGTTGAATCCATCGTCAACTTGAGGAACAAATTCCTTTTTATTCAAATCGAGTGCATTGAAATAGGTTTGCGTCTCACGCAACGCAAAATCAAGCGTACTTGTCTGCAAAACATGATGAGGATGCTTTGGCGAAAAACGCAACGTCACTCCGCCATCCACAATGTACTTCCCAAGACCCATTGCAATGTTAGCAATACCATCTTCAGGTTTTTCTGCTCCTATTGGGTAATAGTTAAGCGACCGAGCAACTCCAGAAAAAGATGGATAAAATCTATCTCCATAGGCTCTTCCGCAAGTCTCTTGCAACACAACAGCCATCTTCTCTTCGTCGATAATGTTGTGAGTGGCAGTAATATAGGATTTGCTGTCTTTATAAAATACTGATGCATAAACCGCCTTCACTGCCTGACAAACATTAGGAAACATTTCCTCAAAATTGTCTGCATTATAAGGAACCATATAGGTTGAATAGATGCCAGCAAAAGGCTGATAATGAGAATCTTCTAGTAAACTCGAAGAACGAATTGCCAAAGGAGCTTTTATCACATTAAGAAAAGCATTCAAATCCTCACGAACCGCCTGAGGAAGATGAGCAGAAAGAAATGCTTCTAGAATCTCTTCGTCGGAAGCATCTGATAAGGCAATTGGATAAAGCTGATTTGCTTCCATAAATTCCGAAAAAACATCAGTACATAAAACCAATGTTTTAGGGATGGAAATTTGAACATTTTCAAAATTATCAAGAGACGAATTACGTTTGATCATTGCATCTATAAATGCTAGGCCACGTCCTTTCCCTCCCATCGAACCATTACCAATACGTGCAAAATTGGAGTACTGATCGAACCGCTCTTTTTGAAAAATGGCAACTACCCCCTTGTTTTTAGTTTTCCGATAAGCCACAATGGCATTGAAAATAATCTGTCGGGCGCGTTGAAGATTTTCGGTAGAATTATCTGTTGTATGAATACTTTGCAAAAACTCCGCAAGAGGAAACATGGCTCTCGAATATAACCATTGAGAAATCTTGTTGTGTGAGATTTCCTCGAAAAGCGCCTCATCGCTAATCTTGAAAATACTATCTTGCAAGTCTTTTAGATTCTTTATACACAACTCCTCCTTGCCTGTTTTTTTGTCTTTGATAATCAAATCACCAAAGCTGAAATAATTCGTAATATGAGAACGCAACTCTAAATGCATTGTTTTAGAGTTCTTGTCAATAAAATGGGCTTTCAATTCGTCGGCATAAATCCTGTTTTCTTCCTCACTCGAATTGATAATAAGAGGAATATCTTTATTATTCTTTCGGATATTTTCACATAATCGAATTCCAGCTCGTTTTTCTTTTTTTCCGCCTGATTTGTAATTGACATCCGTGATAACTCCAAGCATGTTATTTTTGTACTTTCCATACAAGCTCATCGCCTCTTCATACGTACGTGCCAAAAGAATTTTTGGACGACCACGCATCCGAAGCATTTGTTCGTGCTCATTGAGTGCTTCCGTCATAAAAGAGCGCGACTGCTTAAACACAAAACGATAAACCTGTGGCAACATCGAGGAGTAAAAGCGAATGGAGTCTTCTACCAAAAGAATCACTTGTACTCCAACGGAAGAGACATCTTCTTCTACATTCATCCGATCCTCTATGAGTTTTATAATTGCCAAAAGCAAATTAAACTCTCCAAGCCAACTAAAAACATAATCAATTGCACTAAGATCTTCGTTAGCTATGCGCCTAGAAACCTCACGAGAAAACGGAGTAAGAACAACAATAGGGATTTCCGGATAACGTTTTTTTATACTTTTTGCCCACTCAAAAGGATTAATACTGTCTCCACTTGGCATCGAAATAATAAGATCGAAGTTACGCGATTTAAGTTCTTGCAGAGCTTGCTTTTCACTCGAAACCAATGTAAAACGAGGCGGATAACGCAAATTAAGCGAAGTATATTCATTGAAAATTTGCTCATCAATTCGTCCATCTTCTTCCAAAGCAAAGGCATCATACTTACTAGCCAAAAGCAACACGTTATAGATGCGTTTCTGCATCAAATTTGCAAAAGAAGTATCTTTAAAATATAGTTTATTGATATCGAATCTATCCATTTTTCATCAGCAAAAACAAAGAATTGAAAACAAAGATTTTGGCAAAATTAACACAAAAAAAATTGCAATCCTACAACCAAACAAGTACTTTTGTGGTGTATTAATTAAAAATAAAAACATATGGCAAGTAGAAAAAACTTAAAAAAAGGGATACACGTTATTGCTGAAGAATTGGCAATGGAGTGTTATGTAAACTTTATGTTGTTGCCCAATATCAAGGAAGAAGATTTCAATGCTGTGCTCCAAAAGATTTACAATTTGGACAAAGAATTCATTTCACGTGCAAACCACCCAAATGGCACGAAAGACACAAAATTGGTAAAAAAATATTATAAATCGCTAGTTGAAGATTTCAACCAAAATGTTTCAGCAATTGCAAAAGAGATGTTATCCCTAAATAAATCTGATAAATAACTTCATCATCATGAAAAAAATAGCTTTTATTTTTGCTCTCTTGTTGGCATCTGCTACTGTATTTGCCAACGTCGGTATTGAATTTACCGAATTGGATTTCAACTTTGGAAAGATTGATGAAAAAGGTGGAGATGTTACTCATGTTTTCACGTTCAAAAACAAAGGGAAAGAACCTATTACTCTCTCATCGGTGAGAGCTTCTTGTGGATGTACCACTCCAAATTGGACCAAGAAACCTATTGCTGTTGGCGAAGAAGGAGAAATTTCTGTTACTTACAATCCTCTTGGACGTCCAGGAATTTTTTCTAAATCGATAACTATTATTGCAAAAAATTCAAAAAAAGAGGAAACCGTTGTATTAAAAATCTCGGGTGAAGTAATCAAAGACAAATTTCCTATAAAGATAGGAGCTTTGAATTTGGATAAATCCACCATTTCTTTTCAGGACATCAAAAAAGGTGCGAAAACTTCAAAAATTCTTGTTGACTCTGCAGCTGTTTACAACAACTCGCCGGAAACTATTGCAGTAAAATTTGGTAATCTTCCGAAATATCTTACTATTGAGATTGAACCAACAAAACCAGGTCTACAACAACGAAGCAATACACTTCTCCCCTCTCAAACTGGGACTTTAAAAGTTTATTACAACATTGCTAAAGCAACCAACTGGGGACCATTTATGGATTATATAGACGTATTTATAAATGGCAGCAAAGTAAACGAAAAACAACTGATGGTTTTTGCTAACTTGATTGAGGATTTCAGTTCTATGACGATGCAAGAACGTATGGCGGCACCTATTGCCGAGGTTGTTTCTAACAGATTGGATTTAGGAAAAATTTCAAAAGGTGAAAAGAAAACATGTGTTTTCAAACTAAAAAATGCAGGAAATACTCCTCTTTACATTAGATATATTGATACGTTCTCACCTGAATTTTTGACGGCTTCCTACTCATCACAAGCTATTCCTACAGGAAAATCCGTTGATATCAATATCGAATTGAACACATCTAATTTGCCAGAAATCACATTCCAAAAACGAATAGAACTAGTAACCAACGACCCTTCAGCTTCAAAACAATATCTCACTCTCTTATTTGAAATAGTGAAGTAAAAAAAGAAAAAGTCTATCGCAAAAGCGATAGACTTTTTTTCTTTCAACAAAAGACTTACATTAAATCAAACCTACTATCAAATCTTTTTCAATTTCAGAAAAAGAAACTTTTTCTTCGCGAGCAAGCCAGCCCAAAGCAGCATATAAATCTTTTTCTGTAAGTTTTGTAGCTTTTTTCAAGGCTTTGATTTCTTGTGGTCCATTGCACAAAGTATTCCAAACAATACCTGCATTCAATCCAATTTTTTCTTTCATAACTTGTTCTATTTTTTAATTCACGTGCAAAGATACAAATTTTATGCCATTTTTTAAAGAGATTAAGCAACTAGACTCATCTTAAATAAGAACTTTAGAAAATGGAGGCAATGAAATATCACAAAAATCATTTTGCAGATATTTGTAATAACCCGATATTGCAATCATTGCTGCATTATCTGTTGTAAAAGAAAACTTCGGGATAAACACATTCCAACTGTATTTTTTTTGTGCCTCAAACATTGCATTTCTCAAACCATTGTTTGCAGACACTCCTCCTGCAATAGCAATATCCTTTATATTGTAATCTTTTGCTGCTTTCTTAAGTTTCTTCATCAAAATAGAGACAACAGCATGCTCAACCGACGCAGCAATATCAGCTTTATTCTCTTCTATGAAGTTAGGATTATCCTTCAACAAATCGCGTAAAGTGTATAAAAACGAAGTTTTAAGTCCACTAAAACTATAGTTATAACCATCAATATTTGGTTGACTAAATTGAAATGCCTTTGGATTTCCTATTCGCGCCAATTTATCAATAATTGGTCCTCCTGGGTACCCCAATCCCATCACCTTTGCACATTTATCAATTGCCTCTCCTGCCGCATCATCAATAGTTTGTCCTATTATTTCCATTTCATAGTAAGACTTTACAAGAACAATTTGAGAATTACCTCCAGACACCAAAAGACACAAAAAAGGAAACTTTGGCGGACAAAATTCGTGATCTTTTTCTTGAATAAAATGTGCTAAAATATGACCTTGAAGATGATTAACATCCACCAAAGGGACATTTAAAGAAAGTGACAATCCTTTTGCAAATGAAGTCCCCACCAAAAGCGAACCCATTAATCCTGGGCCTCGAGTAAAAGCAATAGCCGTAATGTCCGTCATCTCAATACCTGCCTGCTTAATTGCTTCATGAACAACAGGAATTATGTTTTGCTGATGCGCTCTCGAAGCCATCTCAGGCACCACTCCTCCATACCTCTCATGAACCGACTGAGTAGCCGTCACATTTGACAATAGAACTCCATTACGAATTACTGCCGCAGAAGTGTCATCGCAAGATGATTCTATTCCAAGAATATTTATTTCCATTTTATCACACATTTTCTATTAAACAAAGTTTTTCCAAAACCTCAGAAATAGAGGAACACTCGTATTTATTCTGCAAAATAAATTTACCTTCTTGCGCCTCAATAGTAACAAAGGCATTTTCCACAATATCGATTGAATTTCTCCTCAAGGCACGTTTTAACCATACAGCCTGTAATTCGTCGCCAAAAACTGAAACTTGTTTTTCTCCTCTTTTATAACAAACAGAAAAGTGTCCATCCTTAGGATCAAATCCGTAGGATTTTGAGCCAAAAACTCGTGTAAAAATACCATCTAACATCAAATCTTCAGGAATCCCTACATGTACTCCCCTTTCCATCAACCATATAACGTCTGCCAATTGCATAGACAAATCCAACTCGTGAGAAGAAAGAATAAAACATTTCCCCATTTCGTGCGCCAATTTTTGCAGTAACATCATCACCTCAATACGATTTGGTAAATCAAGGTGCGACGTAGGTTCGTCAAGAATAACAAGTGGAGTTTCCTGCGCCAGTGCCTTGGCAATTACAGCTCGCTGTTTTTCTCCATCAGAAAGTTCCGCAACAAACTTATACTTTTTATCAACCAAGTTAACTTGCGAGATTACTTTTTCAACAATCAATCTGTCTTCCTTCTTCAACCTTCCGCTCCAAGACGTATACGGAAATCGACCAAGCATTACTAAATCAAATACTGTCATATTTTCCACCTCTACACTATCTGTAAGCACAAGTGAAAAAAGAGTAGAACGAGTCTCGTTTGTCATTTTGCTCAATGGCTCGCCTTCAAAAAGAATTTCTCCAGAAAGAGGTTTTTGCAAATGAGCCAAAGTCCTTAAAAGTGTCGACTTCCCACAACCATTTGTCCCCAAAAGGCAAACTAACTTTCCTCTTTCTAGTGAGAGAGAAAGATTCTCTTGAATCACTTTTGAAGGATAACCAATAGTAAGATTTTGAGTTTGCAAAAAGGCCATTTCACTAAAAGTTCAAATAAAAATCTTGCGTCAGCTGCTTATACTCTTCGGTATAAATATGTCGTTCGGTTTCTATTACCAAATTCTGAAATTCTGTTTCTTTTTCTTCAAAAGAGAACTCCATCAATCTTCTTTTAACATCTTTTTCAGGTGTTGGAAAAACATTCATCTGCCTACCTAGAAAAAATCCTTCTTGGATTGCTTTTTCCTTAAAAATTTCACTTTCCCTTTTAGGAAGTATAACATTAAGAGTTCCTTGTTTTTTTAACAAAACAACCGAATAATTCAACAAATCATCGAAACAGAGCGTTTCTGAATGCCGAGCCGTAGTTCTTTTTTCATCAGGACAACGCAGCGACTCATTAAAGTACGGAGGATTGCAAACAATCATATCAAAACCTGCATTTGACAATTTACCAAACTCTTGCAACGACGTATGTATAACCTTTATACGATCTCCCCAAGGTGAATTTTGGAAATTCTCAGTTGCTTGAAAAGCAGCCTCTTTTTCAATTTCTATGGCAGAAATATCCACCCCTTGTTCTCGTTGTGCAATCATCAATGCGAGTAATCCTGTGCCAGTTCCAACGTCAAGAACTCTCCCTTCTGCAGGAACTCGGCACCAACTTCCCAATATAACTCCGTCCGTACCAACTTTCATTGCACACTGGTGCTGCCGAACTACAAATTGCTTAAAACGGAACATTTAGGGAAAAGGACAAGATTAAGGTTTCGCAACGTTGATGTACTTTTGAGCAATTTCCACAGCTTTTGCTACAGCCTCCTCGCTGTTTGCATCAACTAATTCGACAGGCATTTTAGGTATTTTAATTTCCGTACCAATTAATATTTGGCTAGGACTTGGATTATCCTTCAGTTTCTCAATATTTGCCTCATAGATATAAACCCAAAAATCCGGATGACCATAAAATTCTTTTGCAAAATAGGCCAAACGAGTCCCTTTACGCAACTTTACCTCAGTTAAGAACTCGGTATATGTTCTACTTTCTGCCAACGAGTCAATAAGAGATTTTTCTACCACAAGCATAGGCTCTTCTTCCTTAATCTCTTCAACAACCTCTATCTTTTCAGGGAAAAGATATGCATTAATTTCTTCAGAATAAAGATAATAAATAAAACCTAATGATAACAACAAAATACATATCAGCGAAACCCAAATCAACCAAACATAATTTCCTTTTGGAGATTTCGATTGAGTTTTTCGAGTAACCGGTTGAGGCGTGAAACTTTCCAAAGAGGAAGTTTCCTTATTCTCCGTCAAAGTCTTTTCTTCTTTTTCTTCCTTTTGTTCTTCTTTCTTTTCTTCCTCCTTTGTTTCGCCTTTTGATTCCTCTTCTTTTGGCGATTCTACAACTTCCGAAACTATTTCTTCTTCCTTATCTTCAAACTGCATATCCTTTAGAATATCTTTCATCTCCGCAGCTTGCTCTGCCATCTTTTTCAAAGGATTCTGAGAAGAATCTTCTTCCGTATTTATCTTTTCTTTCAAAGTTCTATCTGGAGTAAAATTTAATTTATAATGTCCCTCAATCTCAATTGGCTCTCCTGTTGAAACATTAACGCTTTTTCGAGAATTAACCCAAACCAACTTAAAAGTTCCCAAACCGTTTATTTTGACAATCTTATCATTCTCTAAAGCATCAACAAGCAATTTTTGAAACTCATCAATAAAGGCTGAAATATTTTTTTTGTCGATGCCCATCTCCAAAGAAATTGAAGAGGCAAACTCTTGCAACGATATTTTAGAACTGTTATTCATGACTCAATGTTTTAATTTTTTCTTTGAATGAAGTAACAACCTTTAATGACACGATATTCTTTTCTGGCACAACAATGCTACCTCCTGATTGTGGCATCACTGAAATTCGAGACGAACGTTTTTTCATCTCTAAAGTTCCTATTCCAGAAAAAGAGACTCTATTCCCCTGACAAACAGACTCTTGCACATTTTGAACTAATTTTTGAACTAAACTCTCTGCTTCCAATTTTGTAATTGACAAACGTTTGGATAGTTCTCCCTGAAACTCCTTGTTATTCATAATCTTTTTTTTTGTATAGTTTCTGTCCGACAAATGTACAGTATTTTAGCATATATCAGATTCGGGCAAAATAACTATTTCTGATTATTTTCTATTTTTAACTTCAATTCTATGTTTTCGCCCAACTCCTGAGCTTTTTCCCAAGCCTTGAGAGCCGACTCTTTTTCCCCCACAGCCGAAAGAATATCTCCATAATGGAGAAAGATTTCTCCATTTTTTCCTCCATCTTGAGCAATAGCTCTCTCAATATAAAAACGCGCAGAACTCAATTCCCCTTTCATAAAGAATATCCACGCATAAGTATCCAAAAATATAGCGTTTGCAGGTTCTGCTTCGATGGTTTTTGCGCTCATTCGTTCTGCTTTCTTCAATTCACGATTCTGTTTTGCCAAGAAATATGCGTAATTGTTCAACACACCTAAGTTATTTGGATTAAAACTTAATGCATTTTCGTAAGCAGATTCGGCATCTTCATTTCTACCAAAGGACGAAAGCAAATCTCCAGCAATACCCCAAAGTACCGACATCCACTCTGTATCATTCGGATTTTCGTATAAAATTGCTAAAAAAATCGCATCCAAAGCTTCTGCATCTCTATCGAAAAAACTAAGTTGCATAGCTTTTGCATAATGAAACCTTGCATTTTGAGGAAAATATGAAACTGCCTCCTCTATTATTCTCAACAACTCTTGCGGTTCCTTGTTGACAGAAAGTTCAATCCGACGAGCCCATAGCTCTTCGTACGTCAACGGATTTTCTTGAAGGATAGATTCTGCAACCGACAATGCTTTTTCGTTTTGATTTTGAGAAAGAAGATACGAGAAATAGAAGAGTTGCGTCATCTCGCTTTCGCCGTACTTTGATAGCAGAATGTCAAAAGCTTTTTCTGCCAAATTCTCTTTTCGTTGATCAGATTTTAATCTTAAAATAGATTCCTCAACAACGCCCAACTTTACCTCCAAATCAATGTATTCGTTATTCAAAACTTCAAGGATCAAACTATCTGCCATTTGCAAATTGTTATTTTTCCTATAATAGTCGGCTAACGAAGTCATTAATAAAGCATTGTTTGGATACTTCTTTAGCAAAGAGGTGTAAATTTTAAACGCTTTTCTAGGTTTTCCCTCTTCAAGATAAAACTTGCCCAACAAGGTTGTAAAATCGGTTTGTGACGGAAAAGCGGAAATAAGTTTTTTTATCTCCTGTTCAACCTTTTTGTTCTGATTAAGTTTAGACAAAAACTTAATTTTCTCTAGAGAAATATATTCTTCAACCCCATTGCGTTTTTCGAGTTTTTCAAGTTGAATTAGTGCTTCTGAAAACTGTTTTGTTTCCTCAAAAAGATTAATCAACGTATAAAAATAACTCTCTTGCTGTGGTTTTTTTTCAATTAAAAATAGGCATACATCAATAGCCTTTTCGCGTTGCTTAGAAGATATGTAATAGGGCAATAAAATCTCTTTGTAGAAAACGTTTTGAGAGTCTAATTCTGCCGCCTTTTGAAGATAGTCAAAGGCTGCTATTTCGTTTCTACAAATCAGATTTATAACATGAAGTTCATAGTAAATGGTGGATGTTTGCGGTTGTATTTCCTTGCAACGTTGGAGATATTCCACCGCCTCATCAAACTTTAATTGATGTCTCTTCTTAACGGCTTGAGTGAAAAAATAATTGAACTTTTTTTGCAAGTCCGACTCGTTTTGTGCCAACACAAAAGCTGACCCAAAAAACAAGAACATTGCAGATATGAAAAAAAATCTTTTCAATTACTATTTTTATTTTTTTCCCGTATGTCCAAATCCGCCAGTTCCACGCTCAGTTTCATCGAGCACATCAACTTGTAGCCAATCTACTTGCTCGTGTTTTGCTATCACCATCTGACAAATACGTTCACCATCTTCAACAACAAAATCCTCTTGAGATAGGTTAATTAAAATTACACCTATTTCTCCACGATAATCAGCATCAATAGTTCCAGGCGTATTAAGCACCGTAATTCCTTTTTTTAGTGCAAGACCACTTCGAGGACGTACCTGTGCTTCAAAACCAACAGGCAACTCTATAAACAACCCCGTAGGAACAAGTTTTCTCTCTAAAGGTTTTAATACTATTGGTTGCTCAATGTTTGCACGCAAGTCCATTCCTGCCGAACTGCTTGTTGCATATTCTGGCAACGCATGTTTAGATTTATTAATAATTTTTACTTTCATAACGTATGATTTATTCTTTCTGCTTTTTATTTGAGGAACGTCTTCTAACCTTCTTATCTTCCTCTTTATTTATATTTCGGTCAAAACGAAGGAAAATATCTTCTTTTTTATTTGGTCTATATTCAATTTTCCAAGAAAATCCAGGAAAATAAAGTAACTCGCTCGTTATTTTATCCATTGGATAAAGATTCCCTGTTGGCGAAGGGAAAAGAACAATTCTATCCAAATCTCCATCCTTAAAATATGCCTTTAGGTACGAACTCTGCGTTTTGTTCAATCCAATAAATTCTCCATCGGCTTCATCAATAGGATAATAGATAGATTCCGTATTTCCTTTTACTTCGACCAACCGAAGAGTATCGTCACTGATATGTGCAAACATTTCCTTTCCTGAAATCTGATTAAAATGTATAGAATCGCACATCTGACAAGCAAAAGCGGAATTTATCACGTGAACTAAACCAGCACCTTCGCCATACGAATATGCCCGAATAGTATCACCAGAAATTTGTTGCTTATCGGACCAAACAATCGGATCATATAGCATATGCAGAACCGAATCTCTTGAGGTGTAAGACATTGAATCGGCCACACCTTGAACATCATTTCTATAAAATCTTGCATTGTAACAAGCCTCAACAATATTGAAAACAGAGTCAGGGAAAAGATATAACGTATCCGCATGCAAATAAAGAGTATCCTCGGAAGAATATTCCATCATCATTGCCGAATCTGTTATTATTCCGTTTTTTGAAATTTCGTTGTAAAATCCATAATGGCCAAAAAGAGAAACATCTTTAAGCGTATCTGCTAGTTCTATGTTCAGGAAAGCCCAAGCCGAACCAGAAGGCTTATCGTATAGAATAGAATCTCCTATCATTCGTTTTGTATCCTGGTGTTCTATATACGAATTCTCCAAAAGTTCAGAATACTCCCGACGCGTATCGTACCAACCTCTTTCCGTATAAATGTGAGTTTCTTCTTCATAGATGATATCCGTTGGGCCAACAATGTCTGCTATTTCTGTATTCGTATTGTAATTTAATGTATCCGAAGTCATCACAAAATTAGGATTTGTCATTACAACATCATTCTTGAATGTTGCTACATTGGTTGAAGGATAATAATAACCCCACTCCGAAACTAGTTCATTGAGTTGATCTGTAAGTTTTCCGCCGTTGAAATAATAGCCAACATCTGCCTTTCTATCATAGTTCAAACTATCGGTAGTAAGCACAGACGAGCGATTTTCCATTCTAACATTCCGACGCAAACGAGCCAAACTGGTATTACCATCGTAGTAAAGAACATCTCCATAAATAAAGAGCGTATCTCCCTGAACAATGCGAACATTACTGAATGCATCCAAAGAATTCTCCTTTTCGTAGAAATAAGCACTATCGCAATACATGAACGCATCATCATGCCTAAAACAAACGTTGCCCTGCAGCACCTGAATATCTTCCAATCTGTCTTTGTCGAACATCAAGAGATCAGAATGCTCTAAATAAATAAGCGTTTCGCCTTCTTTCTTTTTTTCCTCGGGATAAGAGATTATCATCCCTGTATTGTCCTTCTGAGCCAACAAACTCACAGACACAACACATACGTAAGCAAGAATTAATATGCGTAAAAAAACTTTTGCCATTTCGGCTACAAAAATAGTGAATTAAAATGTGAGAGAAAGAAACGAAAACAACATCAAACGCCCATCATTCTTTTAAGATTGTCCACTTGAGAGTCCCAAAGCATTATAGAATCATCTTTGTCGTCTGGTTCAGCAAAATCGGTAATAGTAAGAGAAACATTTTTTGTCAACTTGCTTGTTTCTATCCTAAATTCAAAATAAGAATCGGTTTCTGTTTCCCATCTAAAGCGGATATATTTACCTTCATCGCTTTTCAATAGATATGCCGTCTGACTTGTTCCTTGCCACGAAAAAATATATTTATTCCCGACCACATCGCACGAATCAGCAAACCACTCCGACAAACCTTGCGACGAAGTTATTGTTCTCCATAAAATAACCGCCGATATATTCTGGAACACATATTCTACTTGAAATTTTTCTTTCATAACCATCCTATTTTTTAGTTTTCTTATATCTCATCAAAAGCTAAAGGCAAGAGTTGTTTAACCGAAGATATTTCATATATCTTCTCCTCTCCAAAGAGAAGAACAACAATTTCTTTGCCAAATCTTTTTTCTGTTTCTAAAATAACTTGTCGACAAGAGCCACATGGCGTTATAGGATTCTCAAGGAACCTTCCACCTGTTTGCGCTACAATAGCCAAAACCTTTGGAGCAACGTGAGGATACGAAGCATTAGCCGCAAACATAGCCGTGCGTTCAGCACAAAGCCCCGACGGATAAGCCACATTTTCTTGATTGCTACCCACTACCACTTCGCCATTTTCCAACAACACCGCAGCGCCAACACTAAACTTTGAGTACGGAGCATAAGCACCAAAAGATACTTCTTTTGCTTTTTCTACCAGCATTTGTTTTTCTTCCGAAAGCTCCGAAAATGAAAAAACCTTAACCTTTATTTCAATTGTTTTCTCCCTCACTCTATTTGTCTTGTCAATTATATGACAAATATAACCATTATTTTACTATCAAACAAATAATTACGTTTTTAGAGTTCAGAATCTTCGTCAACATCCACCTCGTCGCCATACAAGGCATCAGAAGAAAAATCCACATTCTTAGAGTTCACATTAAATCCAAGAATCTTCAGCTTACTTAATTCATCGAGAAGCTCTTTTGTTACGTTTACCTTTATTTTTTTAGACAACAAACATAGATTGGTATTCGACACACTATCTACAACCCGAATATAAAGCGCTGCTTTTCCCTTGTTTTTTTCAAACAAAGGCATTAGTTCCGAATTCATCATATCGTCAATATCTCTAAGATTTAAGGCAATAGTCAAACTCTGAATCATATTCTCGTAAACATCCTCGAGCAAATCTATACTTGACATTCTAAATTCAAAACGTTTATTGCCATCTCTATCTGGATAAAGACGTTCTTGTACGTTTCCTTTGATAAGGATAAATGTATTCACATTGTTCTCGTTGAAATATTCGGCATACTTAGTAAAGTTTTTACCAAAAAGATAAAACTCATATTTGCCGGAATAATCTTCTACCGTCAAAAAGCCATATTTTCCTTTATCGTTTTCTCTGACAACCGACGAGGTTAAAATTCCACCCGCTGTTATCAAACGGTTCTCTTTCCTATCAATAATATCCTTCAGTTCACTCAATCTAGTGTTACAACCATAGAGAAGTGCCACCTTGTATCTGTCGAGCGGATGTGCCGAAAGATAAATTCCTACCACTTCTCGCTCAAAGTTCAAACGCTGAAGTGGCGACCACTTTTCATACCTGGGAAACTCGGGACGCTTGATTTCGAAACCTACATCATCTATATCACCAAAGAGAGAGACCTGATTTTTATTTTTATCTTCCTTAAAGCGGTTTCCATACAGAATCAACACATCTGTGAATGTTCTCGCATTTTTCTCATCAATGGCAAAAAACGCCTCTCTTTCAACTTTCAAAGAATCAAAAGCACCGGAATAAACCAAACTTTCTATTGTTTTCTTGTTACAAGCAGTCAGATTTATTCTCTCCACAAAGTCAAAAATATCTTTATATCTACCGTTTTTCTCACGTTCGGAAATAATGGCTTCAACTGCGCCTTCACCAACTCCTTTCACTCCTCCTAAACCAAAACGAATATCTCCATTTTTATTTACCGTAAAATTCAAATCGCTTTCGTTCACATCTGGCTCAAGCACGTTTATTCCCATTGCCCTACATTCATCCATAAATTTTGAAACTTCGGCAATATCATCCTTGTTTCGCGTGAGGTTGGCAGCCATAAATTCGGCCGGATAGTGAGCTTTGAGATAAGCCGTTTGGTACGATACCCACGAGTAACACGTAGCGTGCGACTTATTGAAGGCGTAAGAAGCAAATTTTTCCCAATCGGTCCAGATTTTTTCCAAAACTTCGGGGTTATGACCATTTTTTTGCCCACGTGCAATAAAGTCGGGCTTCATTTGGTCTAGTTTGTCTCTCAACTTCTTACCCATCGCTTTACGCAAGTTGTCCGATTCTCCTCGTGTAAAGTCGGCCAACAAACGACTCAAAAGCATCACCTGCTCCTGATAAACAGTAATTCCATAAGTATCCTTCAAATACTTTTCCATTATAGGAATGTCATACTGAATTGGCTCTCTACCTTGTTTACGTGCGATAAACTGCGGAATATAATCCATCGGTCCAGGTCGGTAAAGCGCATTCATCGCTATCAAATCCTCAAAAACACTCGGTTTGAGTTCTTTTAGATATTTCTGCATTCCCGGCGATTCAAACTGAAACGTTCCTATGGTTTGCCCCTTACTGTAAAGCTCGTAGGTTTTTTTGTCGTCAATTGGGATTTTGTCGATATCTAGTTCTATTCCTTTTGTTTTTTTGATATTACGCAACGCTTCTTTTATAATCGACAAGGTTTTAAGCCCCAAAAAGTCCATTTTTATCAGCCCTACATTTTCGATTACTGACCCCTCGTACTGCGTTACGGTAAGTTTCTCTTTTGTCTCCTTATCATCGGCCGTACTGAGCGGAACAAAGTTTGTCAGGTCATCGGCACCAATAATCACTCCGCAGGCATGCACTCCTGTTTGTCTCACTGTGCCCTCGAGCATTGCGGCGTATTTCAAAATGCTCGCATAGTTTTCATCGCTCACTTTTGTTTCGGCCAACACCTCTGGCACGTACTTCAAGCAGTTGACAATGTTGACCTTTGGTGCTTTCTTTGTAGGATCCTTGCTAAATGGTTTCCCCGTTGCGGGGTCGTTGTACTCGTCGAGTTTGTCAGGGATAAGCGACTTTAATTTGTTCACATCCTTTAGATCCACATTCTGCACACGACCAACGTCAGCAATACTCGACTTTGTAGCCATGGTGCCATAAGTGATGATATGCGCCACTTTTTCTTTCCCATATTTCTCGGTTACCCATCGCAACACATCACCACGACCATCGTCGTCGAAGTCGATATCGATATCGGGCAAAGAGATTCGGTCGGGATTAAGAAAACGCTCAAAAAGCAAATCGTATTTCAAAGGATCTACATCGGTAATTTTCAAACAATAGGCCACCACAGAACCCGCAGCAGATCCACGTCCAGGCCCAACGCTCACTCCCATATTACGCGCTGCTTGAATAAAATCTTGCACAATGAGAAAGTAGCCCGGAAAACCCATTGTTTTCATAATATGCAGCTCAAAAACAATGCGTTCTTTTATCTCGTCAGTAAGGTTCGGATAACGAACTTGCGCACCCTCCCAAGCCAATTTTGCTAAATAGTCTGCCTCAAGCTTGATGCGATACAATTTCTCGTATCCGCCCATTTTCTTGATTTTCTTTTCGGCCTCTTCTGGGCTCATCACCACCTCTCCTTTTTCGTTTTGCGTAAACTCATCGAAAAGTTGCTGCTCAGAGAACTTCTGGCGGTACTCCTCTTCCGTTGCAAACTCCGATGGAATATCGAACTTCGGCATCAAAGGATCGGAGTCTATGCTAAAGAACTCCACTTTGTCCACAATCTCTTGTGTGTTTTCCAAGGCTTGAGGAATATCTTCAAAAATCGCTGCCATCTCCTCTGGTGTTTTGAGCCACTCTTGTTTGGTATAATGCATACGATTTTCTTCCGCTAGCTTTCGTCCCGTACTCAAGCAAATCAGCCTATCGTGCGCTTCGGCATGCTCCTCTTCTACAAAATGCACGTCGTTGGTAGCAATAACCTTCACATTGTTCTCTTCCGCCAAACGAAGCAAAGTGGGAATAATCTGTTGCTGACGCTCAAAAACTTGCGTATCGGCAGATGGTTTGTTGGTTTGGTGACGCTGAATTTCTATATAGAAATCATCTCCAAAAACTTTTTTGAACCACTTGATTGACGCATCGGCTTCAGAAATCTTCTTTTCCAAAATTTTCTGCGGAATCTCTCCTCCCAAGCATGCCGAGCAAACAATCAGACCTTCGTGATACTTTTCCAAGATATTTTTGTCGATACGCGCACGATCATAAAAACCATCGATCCACGACTGCGAAACCAGTTTACACAAATTCTTGTATCCTTGCTTGTTTTTGGCCAAAAGAATCAGGTGCCAACCGCTTCTATCTACAATAAACTCTCTACCCGTTTCGGGGTTTATTTCCTTTATATCTTTGTCTTTATCGAACAGAGTACGTCTAGCGCAATAGGCCTCCACACCCACAATGGGCTTGAAACGCTCCGAGAGTTCAACACCCTTATTGGCTTTGGTTACGCAGTCGAGAAACTCTTTGATGCCGAACATGTTGCCATGATCGGTAATTGCCAAAGCATTCATTCCTACTTTGCGCGCTTTGCTGACCAAATCCGGAATTTTGGACATTCCGTCGAGAACGGAATAGTGTGTGTGAACATGCAAATGTGTAAACTTCATTTCTGCTTGATTGTAAGTAAATTATAAAAAAGTTGAATTTATTTTTTTCTTTTGCAAGATAACGATTTACAAAAAATACTTACAACTATAAAGAAAGATTTTACTAACTAAGTATTAACAACACCATAAAAAAACAACCTCACTATTTAGAGAGGTTGCTTTTTTACTTAAGTAAACTTTGTTTTCTCTTTTACAAAGGTTCTCCAAACTTCTAATATTAATTATTTATTACCAAGAACTAAATTTGCAAATGTTTTTGAAATACCTTTTATGTCTATTTTTCTACTAAATTCTTTAACCAATGGTTCTTGACAACCTGAAATCCAAATTTTCATTTCACAATCATCATCTAAAGTGCCAGCTGTTTCTATTGAGAAATGAGTGATTGATTTATAAGGTATGGAGTGATACTCTCGTTTTGAACCTGTCAAACCTTGTATATCTTGCATAATTAAACGCTTATTGGTAAATACCCATTTGTCACGTAGAATCCTATATGCAGATATCAATTCTTCACCATCGAAAAGAATGGTATCAAATTCTGATTTAATTTCATTTAAATTAACTTCAGTTGCATTTCCTAATAAATTGTCTAATAGTCCCATAATTAAAATTTTTATAAATATTGTCCTACTCTTTTATGGATTTTCGGTTTCCTCCTCCTTTGCAATCTTTTGCCTAAGATTTTTTATGTGAATATTCTTTTTGCAAAGAAAATATAAAAAATCTCAAGAAAAAAAGTCCTTGTTGGTCCTTTTTTAACAAGAACTTTGTGCTAAATTAGTTTATTATGAAGAGTCTCATTTAGTAATTGCGTGGCAAATAGTACCACAAACTGTGGCAAATTATGCCAATCAGTTTTTGCTAATAGAAGTGGAAATGATTGCAAAGAAATCGACATTCAGTACAGAACATAGGCGAAACAAAAGTTCTGTATCGATAAATTGCCGTTTGAGAATTTTATAGGTATTACTCCTGTCGGTATGCAATTGCTCTGCCAGCCAAGCCACACTTCTTCTTTGTGTTTTTAGTTCTTGGTGGACAATTTTTCCGATATGAATTTCGTGCTCTTGCATACCTTTTTTGGTTTATAGAGCAACAAAAAGCGCAAATCGCTTTGTTACTCATAATCCCAGACAGGCTCTAGCAAAACCCTTAACGAAAATAAGCACATAACAATTCACGCCAAGGCGTGAACATTGGCGGCTCATTCTCTTGTTATTAAAATTTGCTAGATTTTGTCTGAAAGAGAATAAACGCTAAAGTTCATTTTTTTTAGTGTCGCAAAGATAATAAAAAACCTCGCTTTTTTAGGGAGCGAGGCTTTTGTTTTATCCACCGAAGTTGTCGAATCGAATCATATCGTCTTCTACACCAAGGCTGTGGAGAAGGTCCAAAACGGTTTTTGCCATCATTGGAGGTCCACACAAGTAGTATTCGATATCTTCTGGTTCTTCGTGTTGCTTGAGGTAAGTGTCGCCAAGCACATTTGCAATAAAGCCTGGAGAGTAACGTACGCCAAGTTTGTCGGCTTTTGGGTCGGGGAAGTCGAGTGCCAAGTGGAAGTGGAAGTTTGGATATTCTTTTTCCAATTCCAAGAAGTCTTCCATGAAGAACACTTCGTCGATACCACGAGCACCGTAGAAGTAGTGCATTTCACGATCGCGTGTGTGAAGCGTTTTGAGCATGTGCATAATTTGTGCACGCAAAGGAGCCATACCGGCACCACCACCAACCCAAATCATTTCGCGTTTGGAGTCGAATTCTGGGTGGAAGTCGCCATAAGGACCCGACATAATTACTTTATCTCCCGGTTTCAAATTAAATATGTACGAAGAAGCGATACCAGGGTTCACATCCATAAATCCAGGACCTTGGTCTTTTGGTTTGAATGGAGGAGTTGCAATACGCACTGTAAGTGTAATAATATCGCCTTCGTCAGGATAGTTGGCCATAGAGTACGCACGAATGGTTGGCTCGGTGTTCACACACTTGAGATCGAACATGCCGAATTTTTCCCATGTTGGCACATAAAGTTCGCCAATCAAATCGCGGTCGAAATCGTTGTAGCTCAATTCGAAAGCAGGGATCTTGATTTGTGCATACGAACCAGGAATAAAGTCCATGTGTTCGCCAGCAGGAAGTTTCACCTTGAATTCTTTGATAAACGAAGCTACGTTGCGGTTGCCAATAACCTCGCATTCCCATTCTTTTACGCCAAGTACGCTTTCGTCAACACGAATACTCATGTCGCCTTTTACCTTTACTTGGCAACCAAGACGCCAATTTTCTTTCACTTGTTTGCGAGTGAAGTGTACGGCCTCGGTAGGAAGAATTTCGCCACCGCCCTCTTCAACTTGGCATTTACATTGTCCGCAAGAACCTTTACCACCACAAGCCGATGGAAGAAAAACACCTGCGTTTGCCATAGAGTTAAGAAGTGAACCTCCTGCTGGAAGCGTAATCTCTTTTTCGCCGTTCATAGTGATTTTTACATCGCCCGAAGCCACTAGGTAGCGTTTAGCAATAAGCAAAACAATCACCAAAAGAATAATCACCAAAAGGAATATGACCAAACTGGTCAATATTGCTGTCATTTCAATTGCTAATATCATAATCGAAAATTTTTTTAAATATCTAAACCAGAGAAGCAAAGGAAAGCCATTGCCATAAGACCTACAATGATAAACGTAATACCTAAGCCACGAAGCGGAGCAGGCACGTTGCTATATTGCATTTTTTCGCGAATAGCTGCCAAACCAACAATAGCAAGCAACCAACCAATACCAGAGCCCAAAGCATAAGCCACAACATCGAGCATCGAGGTAAGAGCTTTAGGATCGCTAGCTGGCAAACCTACACGTTGTTGCATAAACAAAGCACCACCCATGATAGCACAGTTTACAGCAATAAGAGGCAAGAAAATACCCAACGAAGCGTAAAGCGATGGAGAGAATTTTTCAACCACCATTTCCACCAATTGCACAATTGCAGCAATAACAGCAATGAAAAGAATAAAACTCAAATAACTTAAGTCGAGCGTTGCAAAGCTTTCGTCCAACCAAGCCAAAGCACCTTGGCTCAACACTTTTGTTTCGAGCAAATAGTTCACTGGAAGTGTGATAAGCAATACAAAGGTAACTGCTACACCAAGCCCAAGCGATGTTTTCACATTTTTCGATACCGCCAAGTAAGAACACATTCCTAGGAAGAATGCGAAAATCATGTTATCGGCAAAAATCGAACGTACAAATAAACTTAAAGCGTGTTCCATATTTATTTATTTTATGTGTTCAAATTAGTTAATACTATTATTTCTCTTGTAGATCTTTCTTGATAGAACGATGTACCCAAATAATGCAAGCCACTAAAATAAGTGCCATAGAAGGCATCATCATCAATCCGTTATTGGTATAACCTGCTTGGTAGAAACTTTCAGGAATAACTTGGAATCCAAGAAGTTTGCCACTACCTAGCAATTCGCGGAAGAATGCTACAACAACCAAAATCCACGCATAACCAAAACCATTGCCTAATCCGTCGAGGAACGAATCCCAAGGTTTGTTGCTCATTGCAAAAGCTTCAAGGCGTCCCATAAGGATACAGTTGGTAATAATCAAACCGATGTACACCGAAAGTTGCACACTCACATCATAAGCAAATGCTTTAAGCACCTCACTCACCACAGTAACTACCGCTGCTACAACAACCAACTGAACGATAATACGAACGCTGTTTGGAATAGTGTTGCGAATGAGCGAAATAATCACGTTTGCAAGAGCTACGATAATGGTAACAGAGAGTCCCATTACCAAAGCTGGCTTCAATTCTACCGTCACAGCCAAAGCCGAACAGATACCCAACACCTGAACTACAACTGGATTGTTCGAGTTCAAAGGACCTAAAAATATATCTTTTAATTTTGCATTCATTTTTTATTCCTCCTCTACGTCATTTGTTTCACTTATTGCTTCTTCTGCAGATTCTTGGCAGTCGATAGCTTTCAAAAATTGAGTGTATTTGCTAATGCTTTCTTTAAGCATATCTTCTACACCTTTGCTTGTAATAGTACCACCAGAAATAGCATCAACTTGCTCTTGACCTACAGCGTTTTGTCCAACCTTCATCACAGCAATTGATACAAACTCGCCTTCATTCATAATGTGCTTGCCTTCGAACTGAGAGCAGAATGCTTCTGTAGTGATGTTTGCACCCAAACCTGGAGTTTCGCCCGCATGATTGAAGAACACACCATATACTGTGTTTTTGTCATCATTCAAAGCTATGTAACCCCAAATAGCATTCCAAAGACCTTTTCCATCTAGTGGAATAATCCATTTTGTTGCGCCATCTACTTCTGCTTTATAAATCAACACTTCGCCATCTTGTGCAATGTAGTTGAAATCTTTCACAGGATTAAGTTCTTTTGTTACCTCTCCTGCATTGTTCAAAACAATAATACTACTGATTGTTGCAGAGAAACATTCTTCAGCATTTACGTTTGCTACATCAATAGCAGGCAACGACGATAGAATTTGTTTCTTTTTGTCCAATTCGATATTTGCTGCTTGACGTTCCTTCAATGCTCCAGAAGTGATAGACAATAGCAACGCAACGATTACAACAATGATTGTTGTGTAAATCATAATGTACGCATTACCATTTTTGTCAAAACCTTTTTTTGCTGGTTTTTCTTCAGAAATCAATTCAAATTCAGAAGCTGGAACCCCGCAAACTGGACATTTTTCAGGAGGATTTGCTCCCTCATGAACGTATCCACAAACTTTGCATTTATATTTTTTTGTAGCCATATCTTTTCCTTATTTTATTTGTTTAACACGTTTAATACGTTTTTTGATATTGTTTTGAACTACACACCAGTCGATGAAGCAACCAAAGATGTTCATCAACAAGATAGCAAGCATCATACCTTCTGGATAACCAGGGTTAAGCACGCGAACTACAATTGCTACAACACCAATCAAGAATCCGTAAATCCATTTACCTACTTCTGTGCGAGCTGCTGTTACAGGATCAGTAGCCATAAACACAGCACCGAAAGCAAAACCACCTAACACCAAGTGTTCGTACCAAGGCAAGTTAGCAATAGCACTTTCAGGCCCAAATGCGTTGAATAATAAAGCAGTGAAAGCACCACCTGCGAAAACTGAAAGCATAATTTTCCAGCTTGCAACGCCAGTAGCAATCAACAATGCTCCACCAAGAAGAATTGCCAAAGTAGAAGTTTCACCCACAGAACCTGGAATCCAACCGATAAATGCATCCCAGAAGTTTGCTGCTTGTCCTAGCGTGTCGCTAAATGCAGGAGTAGCTTCAGTAGCAGTTGCCAATTGTCCAAGAGGAGTTGCTCCAGAAAAACCATCAACAGGGCTACCTGCTCCCCACCAAAATGCATCGCGAGTACGTACCCAAACTTGGTCGCCACTCATTGCTGTAGGATAAGCAAAGAACAAAAATGCACGAGTGATGAGTGCTACGTTGAAAATGTTGTAACCTGTTCCACCAAAAACCTCTTTTGCAAAAATTACAGCAAAAGCAGTTGCGATAGCTGTCATCCAAAGAGGAGTGTCAACAGGCACAATCATAGGAATCAAAAATCCTGTTACAAAGAAACCTTCTGCAACCTCTTCTTTCTTAACTTGTGCTACTATAACTTCGATGCCTAAACCAACAGCATAAGCCACCAAAAGAGTTGGCAATACAGCCAAAAGACCAAAAGCAAACTCTTCAAAGAAACTAACTTCTTGTCCAATTGCCACGAAGTGTTGGTAACCTACATTCCACATACCGAAAAGCATTGCTGGCAACAAAGCTACCACAACAGTGAACATCGAACGTTTTGTATCGATAGCGTCGTGAATGTGAGTTCCGTTTTTTGCAGTTTCGTTTGGTACAAATAAAAATGTTTCTATTGCATCGAATAGCGAATGAAACGCAGCCAACTTCCCTCCTTCACTGAAAGTAGGCTTAATTTTATCTACAATATTTTTTATAAATTTCATATCTAAACAATTTTTCTGACCGATTATTCAAGTTCTTTTCTCATATAATCCAAAGCTTCGCGAACAATGCTTTGTAGTTCCATTTTAGAAGTACAAACAAATTCGCAAAGAGCAAAGTCTTCAGGAGCAACCTCGTAAGCCCCAAGAGCTTCCATTTGTTCCAAATTTTTTGCAATCATTGCTTTGATAAGTTGTTCGGGCATAATGTCCATAGGGAAAACCTTGTCGTATTCGCCACTCATAATGATTGCACGACGACCACCCAACACACGAGCATCAAAGTCGAATTTGCATTTGCAGAATTTTGCAAAACGTTGCCAAGGATAGCTCAAGCTTGCACTGAATTTATTGAAACGTGGTGTTAGCCAGCCAATCAATTCATCAGCTTCGTCACCTTCTTGAATCACAGTAATTTGTGAATCGAAAGCACGCAAATAACCATTTTCGCAAACTTTTGTTCCCGAAAGAACATTTCCGCTGATGTAACGCAATTTGTTTTCTTTGTAAACATTGCCTGCAATCATTGGTTGAATGTTTGTACCAACAATAGTTTTGAAATAACAAGGAGAGTAAACTTCTGGACCTGTCAAAGCGACAAATTTTGTAAAGTCAACAATACCTTTGTTTACAAATCGACCCAAAGCGATAACATCTTGCAAATTCATTGTCCAAACCACTTCGCCCTTATTGATTGGGTTAAGTTTGTTGATTTGAACACCAACATTTCCTGCAGGATGCGCTCCATCGAAAACGTTGATTTCAACTCCTTGCATCATTTTAAGTTCAGGAGCTGCATTTTTTGCAATTGAAAAATAAACTTTTCCGTCAGTAAGTTTTGCTAACAACTTCAATCCAGCTTGCAACTCGCTTCCTTGTCCTTTAACTACGAAATTGCTATCTGGAGCTAGTGGAGCAGAGTCAAAACCAGAAACAAAAATTGCTTTTGGGGCAAAATCAGGATTTGCCACAACATCGTAAGGACGTTGTTTGATAAAAGCTCCAAAACCAGCATTAAGAATTGCTTTGTGCAACTCCTCACGACTTGCTTCAAGATTTAGTTTTTCAAAATTTTCGTAGTCAACTACCACATCGCGACGAATAGAGATGTAAAGCAATTTTCTGCGTTCGCCACGAGCAACTTCTTCAATAGTACCACTTACGGGAGCAACGATTTTAAGTTCCGGATGTTTTTTGTCTAAAAAGATAGGAGTTCCGACTTTTACCTTTTCCCCTTCTTTCACAAGCACTTTAGGAACAATACCATTAAAATCGTCAGGACTGATAGCAACCAATGTAGATTGGTTCATACTTGCCAAAACTGGAGCTGGAGCACCTGCAATGTCAATGTTAAGTCCACGTTTAATTTTAATAACGTTTGTCATAATTTATTTTAATGTAATGATAACTTAATAAAAAGTCCTTTTTTAAGACGTGCAAAGATATAAAAAAGTTGAAAGTGAGAATAAAAGAAAAATATATTATCTCCCGTCAAAAGAGAATTTTTATTTTACTTTTGCAAGGAGAGAAAATCTTTTGAACAATGAGAAAGTGGTTTGTAGTTTTCTTCTTCTTTTATGTTTGTGCAACGTTGGCACAAGAAAACTTTTTGTTTTGGATTCAGTTCAAGCATAAGAACCAAAGAAATTTTTCTTTGGATCGGCCAGAAGAATTTCTCTCCCAACAATCCGTTTTGAGGAGAGAAAAATACAACATTAGCATCGACTCCACCGATTTACCAATCAATGAGATTTACATAGATTCTGTTGTACAATTGAGCAATGGAAAAGTAAAGTGTAGCAGCAAATGGCTCAATGGAATCACACTAGAATTGAATGACACTTCTGATTTTTACAAGATAAGAAATTTGAATTTTGTTACCAACATTGAATTGACGAAGGTTGGCTCTTTTCAACAAAAAATTCTTACTGAACCCAGCAAACTAAAAGCGGATATTTCTCCTGATGAGCAAATGGCTATCGACCAAAAAGCAATACACAATCTTCCTTTTCTACACGATTTAGGATTCGATGGAAAAGGAATGAAAATTGCAGTTATAGACGCAGGTTTTTATCGCGCCGATACGTTAGCGGCATTTGATAGTTTGAGATTGTTGGGTACTCGCGATTTTGTTTCTCCAACGTCTAATATTTTCAAGCAACATTCTCACGGAATGCATGTTTTAAGTATTATGGCAGCCAATTTGCCTGGAAAAATGGTAGGATCTGCCCCAAAAGCATCTTATCTATTGTTAAGAACAGAAGATGCAACACAAGAATACAAAGCCGAAATAGATTTTTGGGTAAGTGCAATAGAGTATGCAGATAGCATAGGTGTTGATTTGGTAAATTCCTCGCTTGGATATTACTCCTTTGATCATGATTTTATGAACTTTGCTTATGCTGACTTGGACGGAAAAACAGCACGAGCATCCATAGCAGCAACAATGGCTGCCCGTAAAGGAATTTTGGTTGTAAACAGTGCCGGAAATGAAGGAATAAACCCTTGGCATTACATTTGCGTCCCTTCCGATGCAGACAGCATCATTACTGTTGGAGGAACGGATAGTGAATTAAATCACTTTGAATATAGTTCTTACGGACCAACCTACGATGGCAGAACGAAACCTACTTTAAGTGCTATAGCTTCATCCACTGCTTATATCGACACTGAAGGCAATGTTTCTGGGGGAAATGGAACCTCTTTTTCAGCGCCAATTGTGTGTGGAATTGCTGCCTGCCTTTGGCAAGCATTTTCCGAATTGAACAACATGGAAATTATTGACCTTCTAACAAAAAACTCTTCACAAAGCAACAACCCCGACAATAAGCTAGGATACGGTATTCCTGATGTAAAAAAATCATTTTATTCTCAAACTCCAACAGACGTTGCACAGATAGATAACAAAAAGGTTTGGATTGCTCCTATCCCGTTTAGTAATGAGCTGAAGATAAATATCCCTTTGGGAGAAATCTATGAAATGGAAATTGTAGACTTAAACGGTCTTACACTTTACAAAAAACATATTACATCTACAGAAACAATACAAACTGCACATTTCATGAAAGGTTTTTATTTAATCAGTTTGAAAGGGAAAAACAAAAATTATTTTTTCAAAACAATAAAGAACTAACTCTACAAAAAAAGAGGACAAGTCCATAAAAGTCCTCATCCTCTTCTTTATTAGCAATGTCCAAAAATTTATTCTTCTTTTTGAGTTGCTTCGTATTCCTTAAGCAATTTTTCTTGAACATCCATTGGGCAAAGTTCATAGCTTGCAAAACGCATTGAGAACGATGCTCTTCCGCCCGAGATTGAACTCAAGGAAGTTGAATAAGTAGACATCTCCTTCAAAGGCACTTTAGCAGAGATTTTTTCATAGCCTTTTTCACTGTTCATTCCCATAATAATGGCACGTCTTCCTTGCAAGTCACTCATTACGTCGCCCATGCGGTCAGATGGCACAAGAATTTCAACATCGTAGATTGGTTCCAAAAGTTTTGGCCCAGCTTCTTTGAATGCTTGTGCAAATGCATTACGTCCAGCCAATCGGAACGAAATCTCATTACTATCTACTGGGTGCATTTTTCCATCGTAAACAATCACCCTAACATCGCGAGCATAAGAGCCTGTCAAAGGTCCTTGCTCCATTCTGTCCATAATTCCTTTAAGAATAGCTGGCATAAATCGAGCATCAATAGATCCTCCTACAATACTGTTGATAAAGACAACTTTTCCTCCCCATTCGAGCGTAACTTCTTGTTTATCTCTAACACTGATTTTGTATTCTTGTCCATTAAATTTATACAATTCTGGTTCTGGCATCCCCTCAAAATAAGGTTCCACAATAAGGTGTACTTCTCCAAACTGACCTGCTCCTCCCGATTGTTTTTTATGACGATAATCGGCACGAGCTACCTTTGTAATTGTTTCGCGATAAGGAATTTTTGGTTCTGCAAAGTCAACCATTATCTTGTCATTATTTTCCAATCTCCATTTAAGCGTACGAAGATGGAATTCGCCTTGACCATAAACAATAAGTTGTTTCAATTCCTTTGATTGTTCTACAATCCATGTTGGGTCTTCTTCGTGCATACGAGTCAGCACTTCGCTCAAACGTTCTTCTTCTCCTTCTTTTTGAGTCTTTATTGCTCGACGGAATTTTGGTTCTGGATAAGAAACAGGAGCAAACTCATAATCACTTCCTTTGCCATTCAATGTATTACCTGTTCTTACATTTTTCATTTTTACGGTTGCCCCGATATCTCCAGCCACAAGTTCCTCTACTTTTGTTCTGTTTTGTCCAGCTACGCAATAGATTTGACTAAGACGCTCCTTGGAATCAGAACGACTAACATTAATCAAATCATCTCCCTCACGCACTTTTCCCGACATCACTTTGAAGTAAGAAACTTCACCAATGTGCGGTTCGATACTTGTTTTGAAGACAAAAAGACTTGTAGGTCCATTGGCATCAATTGCCACTTCCTGAGCATCCTTAGTAAGAGGTTTGGGCATTTCATTAACAAAAGGAACCACATTTCCTAAAAACTCCATCAAACGACGAACACCCATATCCCTTCCTGCACAAACGCAGAATACAGGATAAATACCTCTATCTATCAAACCTTTTCGGATGCCTTCTCGCATTTCATCTTCGGTCAAAACTCCTTTGTCAAAGAATTTTTCCATCAAACCTTCATCGTTTTCAGCTGCAGCTTCGACAAGGGTATTGTGAAGTTCTTTTGCCTTTTCCATCTGGTTAGCTGGTATTTCCAAAATTTCTGGAGCACCGCCCTCAGGTTTCCAACGATACATTTTCATCAACAACACATCTATCACTGCGTTGAAATTTGGTCCTACTTCTATAGGATATTGTATTTGAACAACTTTCTGTCCATAATTTTCTTTCAATTGAAGAATAATTTGGTCAAAATCAGCTTTGTCTTGATCGAGCTGATTTGCCACAAAAATAACTGGTTTTGCCAGTTTTTCTGCTTGGAGAAAATGATTTGAAGTACCCACTTCTACTCCATATTGAGCATTGATAAGAATCAAGGCCGTATCGGTAACCGACAAAGAGGTAACTGTTCCCCCAACAAAATCGTCGGCCCCCGGACAATCTATAATATTTAACTTTTTACCTAACCATTCTGCATAAATAACAGAAGGGAATACAGAATAACCATACTCTTGTTCTACAGGAAAATAATCCGAAACTGTGTTTTTGGAAGCGATGTTTCCGATACGTTTTATAACTCCACTCTCGAAAAGCATAGCTTCTACAAGAGTGGTTTTTCCTGCTCCTGAACTTCCCAATAGAGAGATGTTCTTGATTTCGTTAGATTGATAAACCTTCATAATTCTTAAAAAATTAAATTAGTAGTTATATTTTTTGTTTCTCTCATTTGCAAATGAGTGCTTCAAATGTAACTATAAAAAAACTAAATCTACTTTCTGAAAAATATGTTTTACAACATAAAAAGTTACTCCTTTGGAGTACATTTTAATCAAGAAAGGCAGTTTTATCTCAATACAAAGAGGATTTAGAAAAAGGTAGAGAATAAAAAAAGAGCGCACTACTTTTTCTACTGGAACAAGTAGATGTCGGCACAAAATTGCAAAATCAGTTTGTTAATCTTTTTTATTATCTTTGCCGTTCAAACTATTGATTTATTTTTTCTCGTATATAGATACATGGGTTTATTGCTTCTCTATCTTTTTTTAGCACTTTCCTTGTCGTTCCTTTGTTCTTTGATGGAAGCGGTATTGCTAACAACTCCACAATCTTTTCTAATGGTAAGAATAGAAAAAGGAAGTCGATGGGCAGCACAGTTTCTTGAGCAAAAAGAAGATATTGATCGCCCATTGGCTGCAATTTTGTCGCTCAACACCATTGCGCATACAGTAGGTGCAGCTGGAGTGGGAGCGCAGGTTGTATCTATTTGGGGAGAAACTTATTTGGGAGTAGGATCTGCTATACTTACACTACTTATTTTGGTATTTACCGAGATTATACCAAAAACAATTGGAACGCAGTATTGGAGAAAATTAGGATACGTTGTTACATTTTTAATTCGTTGTACAACGTTTACCATGTATCCTTTTGTAATTATATCGTCACTTTTTACAAAAAAAATTGCTCCAGATAAAGAGGAAGTTTCTACAAGCCGAGAGGAAATTTCTGCCCTTACAAGCATTGGAGCTGAAGAGGGAATTTTCTCCGAACGCGAACATAAAATCATCCAAAACCTATTAAAACTTAAAAACGTTGATGTAGAACAAATAATGACACCAAGGGTGGTTGTGGCTGTGGCCGACGAAAATTTGTTCCTCAATGATTTTCTTAAAAATAAGGACTACTTACGCTTTTCGCGAATTCCTGTTTATTCAGAAAATGATGAAGAAAACATCACTGGCTATGTTTTTCGCCAAACTGTTTTTGAAAAATTAGCCGAAGACAAATATGACCTTCGTTTGAAAGATATTAAGCGCGATATTGTGGTTGTGCCAAATACGATGGAACTCTACAGCATTTGGGAAGAGCTTTTGAACAAAAAAGAACACATCGCACTCATTGTTGACGAATACGGAGGAATGGATGGAATCATTACTATGGAAGACGTGATAGAAACTCTCCTTGGGCTAGAAATAACCGACGAAAAAGACACAATCACAGACATGCAAAAATACGCCCGTGAAAGATGGAAAACCAGACAAAAGAAATATCATCTTTTGGAAAATTTTCAGCAAACAGACGAAGAAAAGACGGTTTAATTTGTAAATAATTATTCATAAAAAAAGAGAAAAAAAGTATGAGAAAATTTTTAGTAGGAATTTGTGTGCTGAGCTGCATTGCTTCAACTGCGCAACGCACAGAAACTTTACTTGAAAAAGGTTGGAAATTTACGCGTGAAGACAATGCACAATTTTCCAGCGCAGATGTAGAGGATGCTAAATGGCAGTCGGTAGTGGTTCCACACGATTGGGCTATTTACGGACCTTTCAGTTCGCAAAACGACAAACAGAATGTTGCGATTTTGCAAGATGGGCAAAAAGAAGCTCTTGAGCATGCTGGTCGTACGGGTGGTTTACCTTTCGTTGGTGTGGGATGGTATCGTTTGCAGTTTGATGCGCCAAAATCATCCGAAGGGAAGCAAGTGGAATTGCTTTTTGATGGTGCAATGAGCGAACCACAAGTTTTTGTAAATGGACAGAAAGCTGGTGAGTGGAAGTATGGTTACAACTCATTTGTAGTGGACATTACCAATTTTGTTTCCGATAATGGCAAAAACACACTTGCAGTTCGTTTGGAAAATATGCCAGAATCGTCGCGTTGGTATCCTGGTGCAGGTATTTATCGCAATGTACACTTAATCGTAACTGAAAAAACTCATATCCCTGTTTGGGGAACATGTGTTACAACTCCTGTAGTA
This sequence comes from Paludibacteraceae bacterium, assembly GCA_045612365.1. Classification (GTDB taxonomy): domain Bacteria; phylum Bacteroidota; class Bacteroidia; order Bacteroidales; family Paludibacteraceae; genus RGIG9608. The sequence continues at coordinate 8,360 of JAZKYY010000019.1, read as the reverse complement.
AGCGATGAATATGCAAAGGTGTTAGTTCGAACAAACGTGAAATATGCACAAGCTACACAATGGGAATCACTCAAATTAAAAACTACAATTCTTGATACACAAAACAATGTTGTAGCGACAGAAGAAACTCCATTGAATAAGTACGAGAAAAATACTTTTGAGCAAAACTTCATTCTTGACAAACCTGCATTGTGGTCTGTAGAAAATCCTAATTTGTATATTGCAAAGTCGGAAATCTTTGAAAATGGTGAGTTAAAAGACGTTTATACCACTCGCTTTGGGGTTCGTTCTTTAGAACTTCGTCCCGACGATGGTTTCTATATGAATGGCAAAAAAATCATTTTCAAAGGCGTTTGTAATCATCACGATTTGGGACCTCTTGGTGCTGCTGTGAACGAGGCTGCTATACGTCGTCAAGTGCGTATTTTGAAAGATATGGGTTGTAATGCTATTCGCACTTCCCATAATATGCCCGCACCTGAATTGGTTGAGGCTTGCGACGAAATGGGTATGATGCTTATGGCCGAAAGCTTTGACGAATGGCAAATAGCAAAATGTAAAAACGGTTACAATCGTTTCTTCAACGAATGGGTAGAACGCGATTTAGTAAATTTGATACATCACTATCGCAACAATCCAAGTATTGTGATGTGGTGCATTGGTAACGAAGTGCCAAATCAAGGAGTTGAAGGTGAATGCAAAACAGCTAAAATGCTTCAAGATATTTGCCATCGCGAAGATCCAACTCGTCCTGTTACTCAAGGAATGGATAATCCTGATGCTGTTATTAATAACAATTTTGCTGCTGTAATGGACGTTGCAGGATTCAACTATCGTTCGCACAAATACCAACAGAATTATAAGAAACTTCCTCAACGACTTTTGCTCGGTAGCGAAACAACATCGGGATTGAGTTCGCGTGGTGTTTACAAATTCCCTGTTGTACGCAAACGTATGGCAAAATATCCTGATCATCAAGCTTCTTCATACGACGTAGAACACGTTGGGTGGGGATGTCTTGCCGACGATGATTTTATCCAATATGAAATGCTTCCTTACTGCATGGGTGAATTCGTTTGGACAGGTTTTGACTACTTAGGTGAACCAACTCCATACTACGAAGATTGGCCAAGTCATAGTTCGCTATTTGGAATCATTGACCTTGCTGGTATTCCTAAAGACCGCTATTACCTCTATCGTAGTTTCTGGAATAAAGAAGAAAGTACATTGCACGTGCTTCCTCACTGGACTTGGAACGGACGCGAAGGCGAAACAACACCAGTGTTTGTTTACACCTCTTATCCTTCTGCAGAATTGTTTATCAATGGCAAAAGTCAAGGTGTACAAACAAAGGTATTGGATATGGACTTGAATGAATCAGGAACAGATGCTGCTTTAGATTCATTGGTGCGTCAGCGTCGCTATCGCTTGATGTGGATGGATGCAAAATACGAACCCGGAACACTTAAAGTGGTGGCTTATGATGCCGATGGAAACATTGCAGAAGAAAAAGAAGTGCACACAGCAGGCAAACCTCACCACATTGAACTTGTGGCTGATCGTACTTGCTTGACTGCCGACGGAAAAGACCTTTCTTTTATCAATGTTCGAGTGGTGGATAAAGATGGTAATCTCTGCCCTGACGACGATCGTCAAATTAAATTTAAGGTAAAAGGTGCTGGCAAATATCGCGCTGCTGCTAACGGAAAAACTACAAGTTTAGAACAATTCCATTTACCACAAATGACGCTTTTCAGCGGACAGCTTACAGCAATTGTTCAAGCAGGAGAAAAAGCAGGCGACATCACTTTCGAAGCATCGGCTAAAGGAGTGAAAAAAGCAACACTTAAGTTAAAAAGCAAATAAGCAGACCTGACTTTAACAAAAAAAGACCTCAACTCAGAGTTGAGGTCTTTCTTTTTATTGTTATTTGCTCGGGAGATGTTCTATTTGAGTAAGTCCATCTTTGTTGCCTGCTACAAAATCTACTGGTGGTTTTTTACCTTGCACCAAGTTGGTGATGTATAGCGGCTCATTGAGAAAGAAAAACGAGCATGAGAAAGTATCTCCTTCGGATAGTTTTGAATTTTCCGATTTTTCTACTACAAACTTTTCATTTCCCAAATAGCGAAATATGCAATGTCTATTTGGTTTCCACGACACTTCTACGCGTTCGCCTAGTTGCAAATCGGTAGCAGAAATATGTGGCGTGCAAAGGAAATCAGATTGTACGTTGGATTCGTCAATTAAGTGCTGCAAAAAATCGTCCCAATCTTGAAACCCAAGGAATGTTGATAAAATTCGTAACGTGCTGTTGCGAGTGTGGTCGGCTCCGTCTATGTACCCCCAAAGACGTTTGAGCGTGGTGGGGCTGATGGTTTCGTGCGTACGTTCCCAAATTACTCCGCTCAAAAAAATAAAGTCGTTGGGCGTTTTTATTTTTCGCTTCACTTGTGTTTCTACACGATTTTTTAACTCTAGAATTTCAGGACAATTTTTGTTCATTTCAATTTATTTTTTGCAAAAATGAGAACTTTACTCCAAAAATGCAAAGTCCTTGTTGATTCTTATTTAATATACAATCCGATAAAGCATTATCTTTGCATCAGTTTTTGAGTAGTTGTTTATGGAACAAGAAAGTTCTTCATCGGGTATAGTTCAGAACGAATTTCTGACTGCGGAAGACACGCTTACCTCTTATTCGGAGTTAGCGTGTAGCGGTTTCAATCGTATTTTCAAAATCAAGCGTTCGGGCAAATGGTTTCTTTTAAAAGGGTTGAAACAGGAATTCCGAAACAATCCGACTTACCTCGAATTACTGAAAAAAGAGTTTACACTTACCTCGCAGCTCGACCATCCAAACATTGTAAAAGCCATTGCAAAAGAGAATGATGTTCGCATTGGTCCTGCCATTCTGATGGAGTATATCGACGGCGACATGTTGGACGTTTTTTTGAAGAAAAATCCATCGAATTCTATTCGAAAAAAGGTGATTTCAGAACTTCTCGATGCGTTGCAATACATTCATTCCAAACAAATAATTCATCGCGACATCAAACCGAGCAACATACTCATTACACACAATGGCAACAATGTTAAGATTATTGACTTTGGGCTGTCGGACGCTGATGGTTATGCTATTTTGAAACAAGCTGCAGGAACAAAAAAATACGCTGCTCCAGAGCAACTCTTGGCTCCGAAAGATGTGGACTGCCGTACCGATATTTTTGCTTTCGGGAAAATGCTAGAACTTATTTTCCCAAACAAATATACCGCTATTGCAAAGCGTTGTACACAAACTGATCGTGAAAAACGTTACGATAACATTGAGCAAATACAAAAAGCTATTGCTCGGCGTCAGCGCTTACCTTATATTGTAGTGGGAAGTCTGCTCGCAATTTTGGCATTGTTGCCATCTGCTGTATTGGTTTACGAAAAAAACTTTGTAGAACCCACATTGGTTCATATGGTGGATACAATTGTGTTGGAGCAAAAAGATACCGTTTGGGTAGAAAAATCTTCTTCCGAGTACGCCTCTCAAGAGCAAATTCTAATTGACAAAACTACAAGTTGGATTCGAGAACAACTTCTTCCTGCTACTCAAGCTATTGAAAATGGTGAAATCAAATACTACGAAATTGCTCATGCTCAACTTTTCCCGTTTTTCAAAAGTGTGCAAAGCTATTGCAATGAAGTAAGCAAAACGCTCGATTCGAATTCTTTGTTTTACCATCAGTTTTATAATGCGGTTACCGTTGTTCAATCCGAAACCATGAACAAATATCTACAATACGTAAACCGTTTGCCCAAAGCACATGATGTGTACACACAAGGACAGATTACTGAAGAAGAGTATCAGCAACTTTTAGCTTTGCAGAAAAGTTTGGTGGAGCAGTAATAGGTGGAAGTTATTTTATGTAGTCGGTGAGTGCGTGAAACGGCACATCGAGTCCGTTTGATATTTTGCTGAGTGTTTTTATGGAAGGATAGGTACGACCTGCCTCTATGCGATTGAGGTTGGAGGCCTCAAAATTGCAGCGGAATGCTAACTCCGCTTGCGATAGATTGGCTTGCTTGCGCAAATCCTTTATACGTTGACCTATCTTTATGGCTATTTCTTTTTCGTTTGTCATCTTATTGATTATCAGCTAAATATACCCCCCCCCTCAAGAAAAAGATATCATTTATGATAATTTTTATTCGTTATTTCAAAAATAAATCATTACTATTGCACTGTAATTATCATATATGATAATATCCAAAAGTGTTAAACTTTTGGGTATAAGGATGTTGCTGATAATCAAATAAAAAAGGACCAACAAGGACTTTTTTTCTGGAGATTTTTTATATTTTCTTTGCAGAGGAAAATGAAATAAAACAATAGAAGTTATGGGATTAATTAAAGGTTTAAGTTTTTCAGTAAAACGTGCAGTAGGCATAAGTGGATTAAAAACAAAAGTTGCTCGCAAAACAGGCATTCCAACCACACGTCAAGGATTGGAAAGGAAAATTGGTGGAGCAATTGTTAAAGGGATATTTGGGAAGAAGAAATAATAACATCAAAAAAACATAATTATGGGGCTATTAAACAACATTAAAGACCACTTTAAGAATGCGGAATTCTCGGTGGCACCAAACAAAAAAGTAAAAACTATTTGTAAAGATTTCAAAGAAGCTTTTGGTTGTACCTTAGCTATTTACAAAGGCAAACAATTGGCTGATGGTGATTTAACACTCAATCAACTCAACCAAAAAACTAGTAAGGACATCAATACAAATGCTAATGGTGAACTTAAAATTAAGGCATCGATGAAAGTAGGTGATGCCGAAAAACTTTTCAATGATATGTATGGATTGACAGTTCAGATTAAAGATCCTGCAGGAAAAGTTTGTGTTGACAATAAACTCACTATCGGCCAAGCTGCTCGTGGAGAATAATCAAAAAGAATAAAATTTATTAACTTATTTATTAACTTAAAGAAACAAAATTATGGCAAGTAAAGTAAGAGTTTACGGCAAGTCGCAAGTGTGGACTGCTCTTGGTATTGTAGATGCTTATACAAAAATGTATCCACATGCAACGGTTGAGGATTTAAATAAAGCATTCCCTCGTAGTTTATTCACAGATTATCGTTCTGAAGAGAAATTATGGGACACCTTGGAAAATATTGAATCGGCGGCTAAAGCAACAGAAAGGAAATCAGATGATAACCATATTGAATATGTAAAAAGTCATAATCTGTTTATTACACTAAGTAGTGGGGAAAAAGTTTCTTTTCAAAACTTCATGTGGACAAAAGATAATTTTCCAAAAATAGTTGAGCAAGCAAAATTGTATGACGTAGAAGTTGCCGAATTTGAAAAAGCAGAAAAAGGCTTTGGCAAACGCGGAGAATACAAATTGGAATACCTAAACGGCTATGTACCACCAATGCCTGAAAAGAAGAAATCAAAGCTTTGGATTTGGCTTTTAATAGCAATCGCATTGATTTTAGGTTTGTTGGCATGGTTATTTTTTGCACCAAAACAAGTGGTTGAAGTAGAAAAGATTGTAACTGTAGTTGATACAGTTTATATGCAACAAATTGAGGAAATAGAAAAAGACTTTAACGCAGCAGAATTTGTACAAGGAAAAGCGGATTTAAGTGAAAGTGCAAAATTTGTGTTGCATGATTTGGCAAAAATTATGAAAAAGAATCCACAAATCAAATTGCGTCTTGAGGGTCACACAAGTGCAGAAGGAGATGCTGCTTTCAATCAAAAATTAAGCGAGAACCGTGCAAAATCCGCAGTTGCTTTTTTAGTAGAATATGAAGGTATAGACGTTGCTCGACTCGAAGCGGTTGGTTTTGGATCTACAAAACTTAAAAACACAGAAGATCCTACTGCAAGCGAAAATCGTAGAACAGAATTTATTGTATTGGAATAATTTAAAAACCTAAAATATGAAGACAGATTCAAAAATTTTAGCTTCGTTTCTAGCAGCAGCTGTTTGGGCTGATGGCGAGTACGACGAACTTGAAAAAGATTTTGTAGCAGAAGTAGCAGAAGAACTTGGTCTTGCAACTTTGCAAGCAGACTTGGGAAGCGCTATTGTTGCTACTGAAAAAATGTCGGGAGAAGAATTGACTGAAGGTCTTGAAAAAGCCGCAGCAAAAGTCGCAGACAAAGAAAAAGAAGGAGTCCTTTCTCTTTGCCTACAATTAATGTGTGCCGATGCTTTTTTGTCTATTGATGAGGTAGAAAATTTCTTCGTGTTTGCAGACTTGTTAGGAGTTGATGAGGATGCAGCACAAGCAATACTCGATGAATTTATTGACGAAGAAGAAGATTTAATTATAGAAGAATAACCCTTTATATTGATTTAAATTATGGCATTACAGAAAACAGCAGCTGGTAAAGTTGATAAACGTACCAAGGAATATAAAGATTTGGTTGCACGAGCAAAGAAAGCGCGCGCGGCACAAAAGAGTGCAGCAAAAAAAGCAACAATCAAGAAATCTTCTAAAGCAAGTCGTCGTCAGGATGGTCATCTTGATCAACGAACCAAAGCAGGCAAAGAAGCTGCAGCTCGTATGGCAGCAGCTCGCAAAGCTAAAGGTAGCTTGAAAAATAAACTAAAACGTTTATTCAATTAATAAAAAGGACAGACTCTGCGTCCTCAAAGTGTAGAGTATTATTTTTTTATTTTTTATTAACTAAATTTTATTTATTATGGCAGACTTAAATTTAAATGGTCGAACAAAGGTGAAAACCTTAAAAGCAGAGTTCAAAAAGAACTGGAATGCTACACTTCGTGTGTACAATGGTGTAAAATTCGCTGACGATGAAGCAACATTGGCATCAATCCGTCAAGGAGATGCAAAAGGAGGCGAACTTAAAGTATCAGGTAACATCAAAGTAGGTAACTTCGAAGACAAAATGAAAGAAATCTTCGGTGTAAAAGTACAAGTTGCTAACTCTGACGATACTAAATTGTCAAACAATGACATCACTATCTCTGCAGCAGGTAGAGAATAATTTTCACCAAATGTTTCAAGCAAGTAGGGGATTCTCCTACTTGCTTTTTTTTAGAAATCACTTAAATTATTTTACAATGGGAATATTTACAAAAGGCAAAAATTCGGGTCTATTAGACGACAGAAAGAAAAGTGTTAAAACCGCAAAAAAAGTTCTTAAAATAGCAACTTTAGGAATAGTTGACACAACAGGAAAGAAAAAGAATAGTTCTATTTTCAGTAATAAGAAATAATTATGAGTTTAGAGTACTACAAAAAGCAGATGGTGGATTTACGTGCCAAATTGCAAAAAGAGAAAGATGCAAAAAAACGTGATAACGAGTATTATGCTGGTTTAGTAAAAAGTGCATCTTCGCCAAGTAGTAAGGCATCTTATCGCAAGTCAAAAATCGACCATGCTGCATCACATGACCGCCAAATAGAGTCTATCAAACGCTCTATTGAGACTTGCAAAGACAATATCGCTCGCGAACGTAAGAGAAAGTAATAACTAATAAAATCATTTACTATGGCAACAGCTAAAAAAACAGCGGCTAAAAAGACCGCAACTAAGAAGACTACAACAACTGCTAAAAAGACAACTGTTACCAAGCCAGCAGCAAAGACTGCTACCAAGAAGGTGGCTACAAAAAAGGCAGTAGAGATTTCCGTTACTGGTAATAAAAAGATTGATACCTTGCGCAAAGAGTTCAACAAGCAATTCCCATATCTACGCCTTAGCTTGTATTATAGCTATATGCGTAATGAGAGCACTAAAACTCCTCTATCGGGAGATAAGACTCTAGCTTCTGTGCGCCGTGCGGATTCTGGTGGTGATATCAGTATTGCCGGTAATAAGAAAATCAAAACACTCGAAAAAGAGTTCGATACAGTATTTGGTCTGTATGCTCAAGTTTGCTACACAACAGCGGAAGGCAATCGTTATTATACGAGCGGAAGTGATGATGATAAAACTCTTGCAGCTTTCAATGCGGAGTGTGAACAAAATGGTTGCAAAAAAGGCGAATATAAATAACCTACATTTAGGTCAGCGGGATTGGGTTTCCGCTGGCTTGCAAATAAAAGTAATAAAAGACAAATATGAAATCAAGTATTATTGACGTACCTCGTAAATATACCGAGGAAGATTTGTTTGGTATCAACAAATACCAAAAAGCATTAATCAAGTTTATCAAACTCACCAACACACCTATCACCATTGCTTTGCAAGGTGAATGGGGAAGCGGTAAGACCTCCCTCATGAACCAACTCCGTTGGGAACTATGTGATAGTGACAACGCACTATACTTCCCTGTATGGATTAACACCTGGCAATACTCCTTGATGAAGACCCCAAGTCAA
>JAZKYY010000018.1:0-4484 GCA_045612365.1 Paludibacteraceae bacterium | reverse complement strand
AAGTCAAAAGATTGTAGAAACTATGGGGCGTGCTCTTAATCTTCCTATTAGGGATTTATATACACAACCCGATGAGGTAAAACCAATATACAATCCTTATGAAATTGTTTTTGGCAGAACAGAACACTACAAACCCAATGACATTGTAACCTTTGGTAAATTGAATGGCAAGTATGGTGCTTTAAGCAATATGAGTACGGAATATCCAGTTGAATGTTGTGGATATAAATTCAAGACAAGCGAACACCTTTTTATTGCTTTACGATTTTCGGGTTACCCCGATTTACAGCGTGAAATTATGGAATATCCAAATTCCATGTATTGCAAAAAAGTCTTTGTAAATGCTGAAAAATACAAGCAATATCATCATACAAATTGGCATGACAATTATTTCGATGTTGAGGTAATGAAGTATATCGTAAACTTGAAGTATGCTCAAAACGAGGGATTTCGAAAGTTGCTTGCAAAAACCAAAGGAAAAATCATTGTAGAAGATACTACCATGCAAAACTCAACCAATAGTGTTCTTCGTTGGGGTTGTCAAGACTTGCAGAAAAAAGACCTTATAAGGGCAGTAAGAACCTCAACAGGGCGTTTTCTTCGTTCATTTGAGCAGGAGGCACAGAAAAAGACAGCTTCGCTAAAGAAGCCTCGTAGTGTCTCCAAACAGAAGTCCTATGATGATAAACTCAAAGCACAAATACAATCGATGGAAAAGGTTGTAGATATATGTGAACAAACAATACTTTCCCAATGCAATTATACTTTGGTTGGCGAAAATGCAATGGGTAAGATACTCACAATACTGCGTGATAATGGGCGCATTGATTATAAAATAGACTACCCATTATTCCTATTTGATAATGAAATAAAATAGATACGAGGGTGACCCAAATTTGGGGTCACCCTCATTGAGGTTCAAAAAGTTGGCTTTTGAGTTAGTATCATATTAAAACTAAATGGACTCCGTTAAAAATTATCGTGAAGACTCATTCGAATGAGTCCATTTTACCCCCATTCTCTCACAAACCTTATTAAAAGTATCTTCCAACCCCTTATTTCTTAGTTCAAGAAATGCATTATTATTCATTCTTTTAAGATTGGCATCTGCTTTATCTTCTGAAATAAGATTCATTATAAAGTCGATGTTTTCATTAGACAAGCATTCTTTTCTAAGTTCTATTCTAAAATCATTTTCAAAACTAGTAATCATTTTATTTTTTGAGTTTTATAATAATTTTGAGGGTGTTTACTTGTCATATCTCTATATGTAAAATATAAACGTCCAGAATTAAGGTCTAAATACGGATTATAAAGGCCAAAAATAAACTCAGAGTTGCTATCAAGGTTAATGTCTATATACCCTATAATAGATTTATCCTCCCAACTGCCATAAGTTTCGCCTTTTCCACCTTTATTAAGACGCACTGAACCATCATTATTTAATACCATATAAAAATTACTTCTGCCATCATAAACTTTATATGTTCCTGTAAATGGCTCCTCACAGCTACTGAAGCTCAATAACGCAAACACGAATAATATACCAAAAACTGCTAATTTCAATATATTCTTTTTCATACCAATTTTTATTTAATTATATAATACTTGTTTTTAATAGTCCAAAATCTGAGAGGTATAGACAAATAAAAAACGTGGACTAAAACTTCGTCTACGTTCTTGAGGTATCGCCAAACACCGTGCACCATATACGAGTAAAAGCCCACGCCATAGAATGACGTGAGCATTAACTTTTACCCTTGGTGCTCTTTAAAATTTGGCGATTTTCAAGAACAAGAATACGAGCTAACGCTTTTTATTTATGTGTCTTTAATTTGTCAATGCTTCATAGGCAATAGTGTTTGCTGTGTTTATGCAAATGTATATGTTTTTTACGATTATACCGAATGATTAAATATTTTTTTTATTCTCCTTGCTTTTTACGCCCCCTTGTGGTGGGTTTTACATAGAGTGTACCTTTTCTTATGGTACACTTTTTGTTTTTATATATTGGTTCATCACTCTCTCCCAACTTGCTGAAATAGTTGTTTAATGCCGCTTGTGAGATACCAATATCTTCTCGTGTGTATTTGTCGAATAGCGAAGATGGAGAACCAAAATACTCATGTCTGTCCTCTATCTGTAAATGTAAAATCGTTCTTTCCATATCGTAAATTTGGTGCAAAATTAGGAAAATGTTATCTAATTTGAAATAAAATCATATTTTTATGCTAGATTTTTGCCAAAATATTAGCAGGATTAAAATAGAATAACTAAATTTGCATTGTGATTGAGAAACACAGAGTATTAACCCACTAACCAATACAGATATGATAGCAGTAGCAAACAATTCAGTAGTTGTAATAAATAATATTACAAATCGTAGAGCAAGCGTAATCGCTAACAGAACCAATAACGAGGCAATGGGTGTAATTAAGGCACAGATGATTGACTTGCTCAAAGCAAAGTTGCAGATGGGTGTTGCTCACTTTGTATATATGAAGAAAGATAGTACGCTTCGTGAGGCATGGGGTACAACATCAAGCAACCTAATGAAAGCGAATATCAATGGCAGAGGCATTTCAAGGGATAGCGTGAACACAGTTTGCTATTGGGATTGTGAAAAGGGTGGATTTCGTTCACTGCGTTTCGAAAATTTGATTGAAGTTCTTTAATAGTAGTAGGAGTATGGCAAAGGTCGTTATATACGCTCGTGTGAGTACGCAAGGACAAGACTATGAGCGACAGTTGGCAGAACTGCGTGAGTGTGCTCGTAAGATGGAATATGAGGTCGTGATGGAGTTCTGTGAAAAGGTGTCTGGCGCAAAGACTGTGGCAGAACGCCAAGCACTTACAGAGTTGCTTTCATTTGTTGAGTGCAACAAGGTGGATAAGGTGCTTATCTATGAGTGCAGTCGCTTGTCTAGGCGTGCAATAGATTTCCTTACTGTAATAGAAAATCTTACAGCAAAGAAAATTAGCGTATATATTCTCCAAAATGGACTTGAAACACTACTCCCCAATGGACAACCCAACCCCATTGCGCAGTTGGTTATGGGTATTCTTGCACAGTTCAACAGTATGGAGCGTAGCCTTATCAGGAGCAGAATGGAGAGTGGTTACAACCATTATAGAAGCATTGGTGGCAGAGTTGGTCGCAAAGAGGGTTATCGCAAGAGTGATGAAGCTATGAAAGAGCAATATAAAGAGGAAATAAAACTTTTAAGAAAGGGATTGTCGCTTCGAAATGTATCAGCTATTACATCAACAAGTGTAAATACTTTAAGAAAAGTAAAGAATTTGGCAATCTAAATTTGGTTTTTCAAAATAAAGAATATACGTTTGCGTTGTTAGGTTTCGAAATTCTAAATAACCTACTGACAACAACGCAAAAGTAAATATTCAAACAGTGGGTTACAATCAATAAAGACATAGTATATACAAGAGGTGGCAACCCTTGAAAGAAGTAGTTTGTTGCAAACGAAAGGCAACGAGCAGGTGCTTTACGCCCTAGCGTTTCCTCGTTGTTGGTATGCCACAAAGCACCAAAAAATAAGCCACAGAGTGCTGTGGCAAGGAAAATTGTGTTTCGTAAATGATTAAATACAGTGATTATGAGGAATACTTTAATAAATTAAATGTAACAGAAAATGAAGCCAATGTGTTGATTGGATATTTGACTGCATTGGCAGAGATAGGGATAAATAATTTTGTAGAAAAAGAGTTGGAAGTATGAAGAATTGTGTAATATGGACAAGGGTATCAACTAAATACCAAGAGGATAATGGTGGTTCGTTAAGTGACCAAAAGAATAAGTGTGAACTGTTTGCAAGGCAGAATGGGTATGTTATCAAGGGTTATTTTGGTGGCACTCATGAGAGTGCAAAAACACCTGGAGTGTTGTTGAAAGATATGTATGCGGCAGTTAAGAAAGATAGAACGATAACGCATATAATCATTCCCGCAGTTGATAGATTTAGTCGAAATGTGGGGCAAGCTGCTACAATCATTGATGACCTTTTGAAGCGTAATATCATCGTTGTAGATGCTTCGACTGGTACAGACACTTCAACACGCATGGGAATTACATATTTTCATTTTAACCTAATGCAAGCCCAATGGGATAATGGCAATAGAACAGATAAATTTGTTTCGGGGCGTAAGCATTGCCTTGAAAGTGGTGTCTATTGTGGAGCCGCTAAACCATTGGGATATGATAAACATGGCAAGTCGTTGGGTACATATTTTACAGTAAATGACAAAGGGCATTTGATACGCAAGGCATTCAAGTGGAAATTGCAAGGGTATGCCAACTGTGAGATATTGAAGAAACTCTCTGCTTGTGGACTTACTATGAGAAAACAGAAACTGCATCATATCCTTACCAATCCATTCTATGCAGGTAAGATAAAGCATAAAATGTTGCAAGGTAGGTTGGTAGATGGTAATCAACCCAAGTTGGTAAGTTATGAGGATTTCTTGCG
>JAZKYY010000017.1:0-405801 GCA_045612365.1 Paludibacteraceae bacterium | reverse complement strand
CCGCTTTGCTCATTATCGGAAGAATTGTCTTTATCGCTATCCTTATCCGCAGAGTCGGAATCTTTATCATTGTCTTTTCCACTCTGCTGGTCTTTCAGCTGATTTTCCAACTGTTCTATACGGTTGAGTAACTCTTCGTTATCATTAGGATTTTCACACGCCGAAAAGCCAAATACAAGTGCCACACATAGCACTGCCGAAAAAAATTAAATTTCTTTTTTTCATGATACATACATAAATATTAAATAAACATAAGATAAATTATCTGTTCTCTTATGGACATAAAAAAAGCGTGAAACTTAACGTATCCCGCTTGCTGAGGTGTTTGGCATAACCTTGTAGTACGAAAATAAGTAAGCTCACGCCAAACGTGAGCATTTATCACTTATTCTTTCACTACTATTGTCGCCAAACTTTCAGCAAGAAAGAAAAAGCTAAAACGCTTTTAAGTATGTCCACTTTGCATATTTGCAAAGTGCTGCAAATATACAATTCTTTTTTACTCTTAAAAAAGAGATATCTTCTTTTTATTCTCTAGTTCTATACAATAACTTTCCACACGATGTCAATTCGTCGTGCGAAATGCTGTAACCTTTCAGTGTTTTTTCTCCTGCCTTAATGCTCTTGATGTAAGGTAGGTTTTCGGTTTTTTCTATCACCAATTTGCCTTGAGGGTAGAACTTTTCGTTCAACGAGAGCTCAATTTTGTCAAACGTAGGAGTAGTGAGCATATAAGTAGGCTTTCCCGGACAGTCGGGGTAAAAACCCATCATCGAGAACACTGCCCAAGCCGACATAGTTCCGGTATCGTCATTGCCAGGAATGCCATCGGGTGCATTGCGGAAATGTTCACGAAGCAAACGTGCCACCTCTTTTTGCGTGCGCCACGCCTCGCCACAGAAGTAGCTGAACAAATAGGGGTATGCGATGTCGGGCTCATTGGCAGGGTCGTAATAACCTTTGTCGAACACCATTTGCAGTTTCTCTACAAACTTTTTGTCGCCACCCATCAACTTTGCCAACCCTCTGACGTCGTGCGGAACGTAGAACGTATAGTTCCATGCATTACCTTCGTGAAATCCGGCAACAGGCTCAAAGTTAGCTCCTTGCAATGGATTGAATGGGTCTAGAAACTTACTATCGGCACAAATTGGACGCAGAGTACCAAATTTTTTGCAATAGTAGTTTTTGTAGCCCATCGAACGATTGTAGAAAATTTTTGCATCGCTCTTTTTGCCCAACTTTTCCGCCATCAGGCTCAATGCCCAATCGGCAATATAATACTCCAAAGCATGTGAAACCGAATTATCGCCCGAAGCATCTGCCGCAAAAAATCCCAATGGAATGTATCCTTTTTCGATATAAGGGTCTATGTCGGGACGCATCAGGTTGTCTTTGCCCTGCGTAGTTGCACCTTTACACATTGCCTCGTAAGCCAAATCTACATCAAAGTCGCGAAGTCCTTTCATCCACGTATCCACAATCACAGGAATTGCAGGGTCGCCCTCCATGGTGAGCGTTTCGCGTCCGTAGAGTTCCCATTTCGGCAACCAACCATGCTCTTTGTACATGGAGAGCATTGTGCGCACCATGTCCAACTGACGTTCAGGATAAAGAAGAGCAAGCAACTGATGCACATTGCGGTAAGTATCCCAAAGAGAAAACACGGTATAACGATTGCCTTTTGTAGTAAGTACTTCTGCTCCTTCCATTTGGGGATATTCTCCATTCACGTCTTGCAAAATGTTTGGATGAATCAAAGCATGATAAAGTGCAGTGTAGAACACCGTTTTTTGGTCAGCCGTACCACCTTCAACCTTCACAAAGCCTAAATCTTTCTCCCACTTAGAGCGAGCAAGTTGATACGTTTTTTCAAAATCAAAAGTTGGTTGTTCGGCATCAAGATTTTTTCGCGCGTTTTCCATACTCACAAACGAAACTCCTATTTGAACCTCTATTTGCTCATTTTCCTCCGCATCATAACAGAAATAAACACCAACATCATCGCCCGAAATTTCGCGAGAATAATTGGTATAAAATTTATATCGTCCAGAATAGATATCCCATTCGGCCTCAACACCTTGCATTGGGCGCTGTTTTTTCCAATAACCAAAAGTTTTAGGCATTTTGCTCACTCGCATCACAAAATAGATAGGGAAAACTGCTTGCGGATTGTAGCAAAACGTACCTAAAAGTTTCACTCCCTCCACTTCCGTGTCCGACACCTTGCGCACCATGGCTCCGCTTTCGTTGGTCAAACCCTCGCCAAGGTTCAACAAAATGTTTGCTTCGCCTTTGGGGAAAGTAAATCGTGCAATGCTCGAACGCTCAGTTGCCGAAACTTCCGTTTTTATGCCATATTTTTCCAAAAAATTAGAATAATAACCCGGTGTCGCTTTTTCGTTGGTATAGGTAGAACCATATTTTTTATAATCAACCTCGAGGCTACCCGTAGTTGGCATTAGTAATAGCGAACTCAAATCGGGACAACCAACTCCACTCAAATTGACGTGTGAATAACCAGTAAAAAAACTATTTTTATACTCATAAGGTGTTGAAAACCAACGAGCGTCTTTATCGTAAACATTCAAATCAGAGCCCATCACGTTGAATGGAACCACCGACATCAACCCATTTGGACAAACTGCTCCTGGATTACAAGTTCCAAAATTGGTTGTACCAATAAACGGATTTACATAATCGACAACCGATTGTGCAAACGCCAACTTTACAAAAAACAAAGCGACGATCAACAACAAATTCTTTTTCATTTTTTCCTCTTTTTTATTCATTCTTTAACAACAAAATTTCTTCACAAAAGTAACCATATAATAGCAAAAATCCATTTTATATTTTTCCATAAAATGATTTTGAAGCATTTACGATAAGTTCCACACAAATCTCCTCTCCAAATGCTGAGGAATCGAGCGACAAATGATAGTTTCTGGCCTTTCCCCATTTTATAGAAGTATAAAAATCGTAGTATGCAGCACGTTGTTTATCGATTTTTCTTATCCACTCTTTGGCCTCTTTTTCCGAGCAATTGAAATAAGTGATAATGCGCTTCACCCTGCTCTCTTCCGATGCCGAAATAAAAACATTAAACGGGTTTTTGTCTCTTAAAACATAATTGGCGCAGCGACCCACAAAAACACAGCCTAAAGAACTTTCTTCCACAATAGTACGAATGGTATCTGACTGAAATTGAAAAATTGTGTCGTTGGAAAAACCAGGAACAATAGGTGCTGAGGCATCTCCAAGAAAAGGGAAACGGAATCCAAACAAACCAACGCCAAGATCGTGACGCGCTCTCTCGTCGGCTCGCTCAAAACATTCCTGAGTAAGACCACTTTTTTTAGCTGCTTCGCTCAAAAGTTCTTTGTCATAAAAAGGCAAACCCAACTCTTCGGCAACTAATTTCCCAATTTTACGTCCTCCACTTCCAAGTTCTCTTCCTATTGTAATAATCATAAAAATTGTTGTTAATATAATACTACTTCTCTAACTTCTTTTCTGTATATGAATATGGCAAATCATCAATTTCAACTCCACGTTTTTTGTTCGGAGTGTTTGACATTTTCAAATCAAATATTCCTCCAGAAACAATTTGCTTGTGCGTTAAATAGTTGTGTTCAAACGTCTTCCCATTAAGCAAAACATGTTTAATATATACGTTTTCCAAAGAGTTGTTTGAGGCGTTAATTTCAAACGTTTTTCCACTCGGCAACGTCAGAGTTGCTTTTTGAAACAGTGGACTTCCTAAAACGTATTCTGCCGTACCCGGACAAACAGGATAAAAACCCAATGCACTGAAAACATACCATGCCGATGTTTGTCCGTTGTCTTCATCGCCACAATAACCATCGGGAGTTGCCAAATACAATCGCGACAAAACCTCACGAACCCTTTGTTGTGCTTTCCATGGCTGACCCAAATAATTATACAAATAAATAGCATGCTGAATTGGCTGATTGCCATGTGCATATTGCCCCATATTCAATGCAACCATTTCTGCAATTTCGTGAATTACAAATCCATACGTTCCGTAGTTGTAAGTACTTGGAGCAGTAAACACAGAATCAAGTTGTTTTGACATTGTTGTGTATCCACCCATAAGCTGCGCCAAACCTTCAACATCGTGAAAAACACTCCATGTGTAATGCCACGAGCAACCTTCAGTAAATGGGCCGCCCCACTCCGTAGCATCAAAAGGCTCAATCCATTCTCCTTGCTTATTTTTCGCACGCATAAAACCAACATTGCTATCAAAGAGATTTCGATAGTTTTGGGACTTTATGAAATACTCTTTTGCAATAGATTTTTGTCCTATACTTTCGGCAAAAGTTGCCAAACACCAATCCGCATAAGCATATTCGAGCGTCTTAGCCGATGCCTCATAATAATCGGGATAAGGAACGTAGCCAAGTTTGTGATAATCTTCGTAACCATTTCTTCCAACCGAAGATTCACTTCCTTGAGCCAAGGTTTGATTAAGCATTGCTTTAAAAGCTTTTTCTTTATCTATATTCCTAAAACCTTTTTGCCATGCATCAGCAATCAATGAAAGAGAATTATTTCCTATCATACAATTGCGATGGCCCGGACTTGCCCACTCGGGCAAAAAACCACTTTCGTCATAAGTATTGAGCAATGACTGCAAAACACCTTCCGTCACTTCAGGATAAAGCAACGTAAACAACGGATGCACAGCCCTAAACGTATCCCAAAATCCGTTGTCAGTATACATCACTCCGCTATGAATTTTTCCATCGTAAGGGCTGTAATAGATTTGCTTATTTTCACCATCATATTCAAAAAACTTACGAGGAAAAAGCAATGCCCTGTATAGGCAAGAATAAAACGTACGGATTGTATTAGAAACAACTTCACCTCCCACTCGAATCCGACCAAGTTTTTCGTTCCATTCATTTTTTGCACAAAGCATAACATCGCTAAAAGAACGATTTTTTACCTCTCTCTCAAAATTCAACAATGCTTGCTCTTTACTCACAAAAGATGAAGCCACGCGAATAATCAATGAATCATTCGGGCTCAAATCAAATTCCACATACGCCTGCGCAGCAAAATGTTCTGCTTTGGTTGTTTTAGGCATCAACGAATCATTAGTTCGTGTGCCAAAATCAACTATTTTATGATCAAAATCAACCACAAAATAATTTGCAAAATTAGAAGGAACACCTCCGCTGTTGCTCTTTGTATATCCTGTGATGCAACTATTTGTTGTATCAATTTCAACTCCACATCCATCTTTATAAGCATCGAGCACTAAAAATTGCCTTTTGTTTTCTGCAAATTTCACGACAAAAATTGCCCCACGTTCCGTTGCAGTCATTTTTACTAGAGTGCCATCATCAAATTGAACTTGATAGAGATAAGGTTTTGCCAGTTCATTTTCATGAGAAAACGTTCTGCATCGCAAACGATTATCCACTTGCAAATCGCCAGAAAGTGGCATGATAGAAAAGGTTCCATAGTCATTTATCCAAGGACTTGGCTGATGTGTCTGCCGAAAACCTCGAATTTTATTCTCCGAATAAGTATACATCCATCCGCTACCATTTTCGCCCGTTTGTGCCGACCAAAAATTCATTCCCCAAGGCATTGCCACAGCAGGATATGTATTTCCATGCGAAAAGTTGTACGTCGAGGCTGTTCCCATCAACGTATTCACGCTATCAACAGGAGAAAAAGAGAAACTTTTTACAGCAAAAAAGAAGAAAAAAAACAGAATGACTAGGATCCTCATAGTACATCAAAAAAAAGATTTCTTTTAAAATCTAAAGATCAGGCAGACTCATACCATTTATTTTTCGATACAAATCAAGTGCATAAACATCCGTCGTACTAGAAACAAAGTCTAAAACAGCCTGTATTTTCTCATAAATTGATTCGGAATAGATATTATACTGCTGAGGAATTCTATTCAAAATCTGCTTCGAATAAGCTTTTTCCGGATTCAATGCCGCCTCAATAATAATTTCTAACAACTCTTTAATTATCTTGAAACCAGCCAACTCCACATCTAATACTATTTGCGAAGTGTAAACCTTGTCAAATGCTATTTTCGAAGTATTCCTATAAACTAGAGCCAATTTCTCATTAACTTTTTCTATCAACGATTTTTCAAATTCACCAGCAAGAATCAATTCCTCGTTCTTTATAAAAACCTCCGCACAAGCATCTATTAAAGTCCCTATTACCGACGATCGAAGATATGCAATTTGCTCGTTCTGATCCGTCACTAATGAAAATATTTCGTTTGCTCTTCGCTGACGATCTTCCGACAAAAAACTTAACAATATCTGCCTCGTTTCTTCAAAAGAAAGAAGAAGCAATTTGAAAGCATCTTCAATATCCATTACTTGATAGCAAATATCATCTGCTGCTTCGACCAAATAAACCAAAGGATGACGAACATAACGGTTTGTATCTTTAGGAGATTTTATCAAACCCAATTCACTAGCAAGGTTCTCAAAAGATTGCTTTTCTGACTGAAAAAATCCAAATTTAGATTTCTTCTTATCTGCGAATTGTGACTCGTAAGGATATTTAACAATAGAAGCCAATGTGCTATAAGTCAAAGCAAAACCGCCAACTCTACGACCTTTGAATTGAGTTGTAAGCAACCTAAAAGCATTCGCATTCCCTTCAAAATTCACAAAATCACTCCATTCACTATCAGAAAGTTGAGACTTGATAGCATGTGTATTCCCTTCTGAAAAGAATGTTGCTATAGCCTTTTCTCCAGAATGACCGAAAGGAGGATTTCCTAAATCGTGAGCCAAACACGCCGCAGCAACAATCGAACCTATTTCTGATAGATGAGGATACGATTGACCATATTTTTCAGTCAAAGCAGACGAAACCGCAAAACCCAACGATCGTCCAACACAAGCCACTTCTAGGCTATGTGTCAGACGATTGTGAACAAAAACACTTCCCGGAAGAGGGAATACTTGTGTTTTATTTTGTAATCTGCGAAATGCAGGAGAAAAAATTAGTCTATCGTAATCACGTTGAAATTCTGTTCGACCATCATGCTTCTCGTCATGATAACGCTCCATTCCGAAGCGCTTTGTAGTCAAAAGATGTTTCCAATCCATTTTTTCGCAAACTTTATTTTTTTGCTTTGGATTTTAACTTGCTTTCAAGTGCTTTAATCTCTTTCTCTTGATTATTGATTGTTTCCAACAAAGAGTTAAGTTCCTCATTTTCTATTGTTGTTGGGTATTGAGCCTCAACTCTTCCAATAAAATCACTCAATACGTTCATATAATTCATAAACGCATCGTATGGAGATTCATATGGACTTTCGTGAGCCACTTTTCCATTTGTAAAATGCTTTGTACACATATAATAGAAATGATCACTAGCCTGCAAACAAAGCCAATCATGTTTCAACAAACGGTCAGAGCAAAGGTGCACTCTTTCTGACAACTCATATAGCTTGTTCAATGATTCATTTTGCAAATCATTTCCTCTCCAAGCACTCATATCTTTTTCTTCATCAGCCCACGACATTGGATATGGAACAGATAATTGCGGAGCAGTAATTTTCTTCGACAAAGTTTCAGATGGAAGAGAGAATGTTATGTCTTTTTCCAAAGCAAAAATTGGCAATGCTTTGAAGAACTCAAAAATTCCACTCTCTTTTGAGTTGAATTTCCCCAAAGTTTCATATCCAACAAAAACATTGAAAACGTCTTCTTGCTCTGGAGCTGTTGCAATCCAATTCATAAACTTATCTGCGGTAAGCGGATATTCTTCCCATTGCCAATTTGAAAAACGATAATTCAAATCATCACTCAACTTTCCGTTTCTTACCATTAATTTCAACTTTCCAGATTGATAAAGCATATTAGGAGTTTTCCAACCTAGAATATGTTTTGCTCCTTCTACAATCATTGATTTATATCCCATTTTTGCCACTTGATAAGCAATTTCATCAGAATAAATCATCTCCGTATTGAAGAAAACAGAAGGAGTTTTTCCGAAAAGCTCTTTTATTTTCTCAGATTGCAATTTTACTTGGTTTTGAAACTCATTTTCATTGTAAATAGCAGCCAACGAGTTTGCATAAGGCATTGCCAAAAATTCCACACAACCAGTTTTTGCTAACTCACGAAAACTGTCAATTACTTCTGGAGCATATTGTTCAAATTGCTCCAAGGCCAAACCTGAAATCGCAAAACTCACTTTGAACTTTTTATTAGAGTTTTGAATCATCTCCAACATTGTTTTGTTGGCTTCCAAATAACAAGTTTCCGACAAATATTGTGTGTTACTTTCGTTAGCAAAATCATCGTAGTAATAATGATCATTGCCGATTTCAAAAAAACGATAACGTTTCAAACGATATGGTTGATGAATTTTAAAACAAAAACAAAGTGTTTTCATATTTTTATTGATTTAGAACTTTATTATAAATATCTCTTACTTTTTGTCCAGCAAATTCCCACTTAATGTTGTTCACTTCTGCAATACCTTGCTCGCGCAACATTTTATACATTGCTGGATATTTCACAATTGCGTAAATAGCATCGGCCATCGCATCTATATCCCAATAATCAGTCTTTATTGCATTGGTAAGAATTTCCGCACATCCCGACTGTTTTGAAATGATAGAAGGTGCTCCTACTTGCATAGCTTCCAATGGAGAAATACCAAATGGTTCAGAAACAGAAGGCATCATGTAAACATCACTCTCTGCCAACATTTCGTGCACCTGACGACCTTTCAAAAATCCTGTAAAGTGAAATTTATCCGCTATACCACTTTTAGCGGCAAGATGTATCATCTGGTTCATCATATCACCACTTCCTGCCATTACAAAGCGAACATCTTTGGTTTTCTGCAAAACTCTTCTTGCAGCTTCCACAAAGTATTCAGGACCTTTTTGCATTGTAATTCTACCCAAAAACGTTACTACCTTATCTTTTCGAGGAGTTTTCTTAAACTGTTCTACATTTGGCAAAGGATCAACAGCATTATGCACCGTAGTCACCTTATCCGGATTTTGATGGTATTTTTCAATCACAGTTTGACGAGTTAGATTACTTACCGTGATAATATGATCAGCTGCATCCATACCCGCTTTTTCTATCCGATAGACATCCGGATTTACATTCCCTCTACTACGGTCAAAATCAGTAGCATGAACGTGAATCACCAATGGTTTATTCATAATACTTTTAGCAAATATACCCGCTGGATATGTCAACCAATCGTGAGAATGAATAATATCAAAATCCATAGTATGAGCAATAACACTTGCCACCGCCTCATAGTTAGAGATTTCTTCCAATAGGTTATCTGGATAACGTCCTGAGAAACTAATACAACCCAAATGATTTGTTCCTATTCTTCGAAAATCATAACGAATACCATTGTCTCTAAAATTATAATACTCTTCAGGTGAAAGTTGCCCTCCAAGATGCCATTTTACATCATCATAATTAACATCGCGCCATACAACAGGCACGTTGCAGGCTCCAATAATCTTTAAGAAACTTTGATCCTCGTCTCCATACGTTTTTGGAAGGACAAAAGTGATATCTAGATCTTCTTGAAACGACATGCCTCGAGTCAACCCATAACTCGCAGTTCCCAAACCTCCAAGTATGTGAGGAGGAAACTCCCAACCTAACATTAATGCTCTCATATCTCTGCTTGTTTTTCTTCCAATAATTTTAATGTACGAATAGTTTCTGCAACCGTCATAGCATACGACATTGCTCCATGTCCTTTGAACGGAGGATTTCCATCATATATTTCAGACAATGTACCAATACTCAACTCACTCAACTCACTTTCAAATCCAGCCAACATCCTTTCTAAGAAAGAGACTCCACTTCTATTATAAATTTTCAAGTAAGCCTCAGCAAACGCTCCTACCGTCCATGCCCAAATAGGTCCATTATGATAGTTTCTATCGCGTTCTAATTGCCCTCCAATATATTCTGGGCGATAGAACGGACTCTTCGGACTCAAACTTCTCAAACCTTTTGGAGTTAGAAGTTCACGAGTAACAATATCAAGCACCGATTTTTGTTGCTTTTTATCCAAAGGCGAATATGGCAACGAAACTGCAAAAATCATATTTGGACGAACTTCTCGGTTTTGGAAATAACCATCAACATAATCAAAAAGATAGATTCCATTCCAAAAAACATTCACAAAAGACTGACGAGTTTGCTCTGCTTGGTAATTGAGCATTTCACCCTGATTTTCATTTCCCATTTGCTTCTGCACTTCAGAAACAAATTTCAACGCATTGTACCACAAAGCATTAATTTCCACCACATAACCTGTACGAGGAGTAATTGGGAATCCATTTTCCATAGCATTCATCCAAGTAGCAGGTTTTTTTGTGCCATCCGTAAAAAGCAAACCATTGTCATGCAAGAACAAATTGACATGTTTTTGGGTACGAATAAATGCTATTATCTTAACCAATACCTTTCCATACTTTTCAGCAGTTTGTTGCAACGAAGTAAATTGAGCATACTGCTGTACCGCCCAAATGTACCACAACAAAACATCAGGCGTACTAACTTCTTTCAATTTAGTACTTTTAGGTTTTCCGTCGACAAAATCGTGTACAGCTTGAGTTCCACGTTCCATGATTTTCTCGAACATAGCAATCTCTCCAATAGCAAGCGTTGCTCCTGGCAAAGCTATAAACTCATCTCTCGCACGATACTTAAACCAAGGATATCCGGCCAACAAATAGTATCCATCTTCCTTTTTATTGTAGAACTGACGAACTGCAGCAAACAAGCAATTATAAAAATTACTTCTTGGTGTACGACTTGCCTTTTCTGCTTCAAACATCTTTTTGAGTTTGGCAGTTTTTATCTCCCCAACTCCTGCCGAGAAAACAATCGTTTCTCCTTTTTTGATAGGCAACTCAAAGTAACCTGGAACGTATAGATCTTCTGTAAAATCGTAACCACGCTCCCATTCCTTGTAATACTCTATTCCTTTGTACCAATCAGGAGTAGACACAAACTGAACCTTTTTGCTAAACTGCATTGCAAGCGAAGGGTATCCGTTGTATAAACAACAAGAAATTCCATTTTCTACCTCATCATACTGTTTATTCAATTCGTCGTTTTGATGCGTAAGCGCATTTACATTTCGAAAAGCCAAGAAAGGCTTAAAACGCAACGTTGTAGGAGAATGAGCCTCCAATAGAGTATAACGGATAAGCACTCGTTTTTCTCCAGCAACCAAAATACGTTCTTTTTGCAACACAACTCCACCCACACGATAAATGGTACGGATTTCTGAATCCATGTGGAATTCACGAATATACTTATGCCCTTTAGGCGAATAATAATCGCCTTGATATTTGTGGATTCCAAGATTGAATTCTGCTCCATGCTGAATAACGGTTTCGTCAAAAGAAGAAAGCAAAACGTGATTATCTGCATCCAATTCAGGGATAGGAACAACCAATAATCCATGATACTTTCTTGTATTACAATCGATTATTGTTGAACTTGAATATGCCCCTGCATTGTTCGAACGCAACGTCTCTTTGGTCAATGACTTTTCCAAATTCGTGAGCAAACTTTTGTCAAACTTTAAATAACTCATTTTGTTTTATAATTTCTTTCAAAGGTATATAGATATATTCAATTAAACAAATATTACTTCTGGTTTTATTTTTACCTTAAATTTTTCAAAAACAGATTGTTGTATTTCTTCTGCCAGACTTACCACTTCTTTTCCAGAGGCTCCTCCAAAGTTCACTAAAACCAACGGTTGCTTTTCATAAACACCAACTTTCTCAATTCTTTTTCCTTTCCAACCGCACTGGTCAATAAGCCAAGCAGCAGATAGTTTCACACTCGTTTCGGACAATAAATAAAAAGGCATCGAAGGATATTTTCTTTGCAATTCAAGCGCAAAATCTTTTTTCACAACAGGATTCATAAAGAAACTTCCTGCACTACCAAGCACCTCAGGAAGAGGCAATTTATTATTGCGAATTTCAATTATAGTTTCTCTGATTGTTTTTAATGAGCAAGTCCCTTTCTTATTTACTTCATCTCTCAAAAACTGATATTCCAAATTATAAATAGGATTCCTTCTCAATCGAAATGTTACTGATACGATTACAAACTTATCTTTCAACTCATGCTTAAAAACGCTATCGCGATAGCCAAAACTACACTCCGAATTAGAAAACTCAAACACCAAAGAATCTTCAATCCTAACTGCCTCTACTTTAGCAATCAAATCTTTTGCTTCGACGCCATAAGCACCTATATTCTGCACAGGAGAAGCGCCTACCTCTCCTGGAATCAACGATAAGTTTTCTACACCACCCAAACCATTATCTACACAATGTTGCACAAAAGAATCCCAAACAACACCAGAACCAGCTTTTACAAAAACAAACTCTTCGTCCTCTTTTTCTATTTCAATATCTTTCAACTGAGAATGCAAAATAACACCTTCAAAGTCGGAAAGGAATAACAAATTACTCCCTCCTCCTATTGGCAACAATTTGTTCTTTTTCGCAATTTCACTCTGCAAAAAAGCTTGCAATTCTTCTTTGGTTTCATAATCAAAAAAATAACGAGCAACTGCGTCAATACCAAATGTATTATTATATAGTAGCGAATAATTCTCGTGTAACATCTCGACCCTAAAAAAAACAATATCTTCGCAAATATACAAATTTACAAAGAGAAGATAGACAAATAGAAAAAGAAAAGAACATCATAAAAAAAATATATCTACCTTTGTCAAAGTCTAACTAAAAAAGTCCTATTTCTAATGTCGAAAATTCAGTCACGCATACAATATTTGAGAGAAACTATTGAAGAACACAATCACAATTATTACGTATTGTCTCAACCTACCATTAGTGATTACGATTTTGATATACTACTTAAAGAGTTGCAAGACCTAGAAGAACAAAATCCTGAATTTTTCGATCCGCTTTCACCAACCCAACGAGTAGGGAATGACATCAACAAACAATTCAACCAGGTAAAACACATTTATCCAATGCTATCGCTTGGAAACACTTACAACGAAGGAGAAGTAAGTGATTTTTACCAACGTGTCGCCAAAAATCTTGACGAACCTTTTGAACTAGTTTGCGAACTAAAATATGATGGAACATCCGTTTCATTGATATACGAAAATGGCATTTTGATTCGTGCAGTTACACGAGGAGACGGTATTCAAGGAGATGATATTACAGAAAATGTTAAAACCATCCGATCTATTCCTTTGCGATTAAAAGGGAATGATTTTCCTAAAAACTTTGAATTACGAGGAGAAATCCTGATGCCATGGAATGTTTTTGAGCAACTCAACAGCGAGCGAGAAAAACAAGGCGAACAACTTTTTGCAAATCCAAGAAATGCTGCTTCGGGCACAATAAAACTACAAAATTCAGCAGAAGTCGCTCGTCGAAAATTAGATGCTTACCTTTATTATTTCTTAGGAGAAAATCTTCCTTTCGATGGGCATTTTGAGAATCTTCAGCAGTTGAAAAAATGGGGATTCAAAATATCGGATGCAACAAAAAAATGCCAAACTATTGAACAAGTTTTTGAGTTTCTTAAAAAATGGGACGAGGGCAGAAAAGATCTTCCCGTTGCCACTGACGGAGTTGTAATAAAAGTAAACTCCATAAAGCAACAAAACATTCTAGGGTATACTGCAAAATCGCCACGTTGGGCAATTGCCTACAAATTTCAAGCAGAGAAAGCTTGCACACGTCTCAATAGTGTTTCCTACCAAGTAGGAAGAACGGGTGCCATCACACCCGTTGCCAATCTTGAACCAGTTCAACTTTCAGGCACAATTGTAAAAAGAGCATCGCTACATAATGCCGATATTATAGAATCGCTCGATTTGCACATTGGCGATATGGTTTTTGTTGAAAAAGGAGGAGAAATCATTCCAAAAATTACAGCAGTTGATAAAGATGCTCGAATTTTAATTGGAGATAAAGTAAATTTCATAAAAAAATGTCCAGAATGCGGAGCAGAACTTGTGCGTTTTGAAGGCGAAGCTGCTCATTATTGCCCAAATGAAACACATTGTCCGCCTCAGCAAAAAGGAAAAATCGAGCATTTCGTTTCTCGCAAAGCAATGAACATAGAAGGACTCGGGACAGAAACCATCTCGCTACTCTACGAAAATAATTTACTAAAAAACATTGCAGATATTTACGACCTTAAAGTTCCCGATTTAGCAAGACTTGAACGCCTAGGTGTAAAGTCTGCTTTTAATATCAAACATTCGTGCGAAGAATCTCTAAACATACCTTTTGAACGTGTGCTTTTTGCTCTTGGGATTCGATTTGTAGGAGAAACCACAGCAAAAAAGATTGCATATTCTCTTCATAGCATTGACAAAATAATTACTGCAAAAGAAGAAGAACTTTTGGCAATTGATGAAGTTGGCCACCGCATTGCACAAAGTGTAGTAAACTATTTTCAACAAGAAGAAAACATACAAATCATAGAAAAACTTCGCTCCTACGGATTACAAATGAGTCTATCAGAAGATAAACTTGCAGATAGAACTGACAAATTACAAGGAATGTCTATTGTAATTAGTGGTACATTTTCCAAACATAGCCGAGAAGAATACAAAGAATTGATTGAAAAAAATGGTGGAAAAAACGCTGGCTCTATTTCTTCAAAAACCAATTTCGTTTTAGCTGGGGAAAACATGGGGCCTTCAAAACTAGAAAAAGCCCAAAAACTTGGAATAAAAATTATAAGTGAAGATGAGTTTTTGGAGATGATTGGTTAAAGAAACTCTTTTTCCAAGAACTGTGAAGTATAACCTTTTTTTGACACTATCAGTTCCTCTGGAGTTCCACAAAACACTATTTCTCCTCCATTCTTTCCTCCTTCTGGTCCAATGTCAATGATGTAGTCAGAACATTTTACAATATCCATATTGTGTTCTATCACAATTATTGAATTACCCTTTTCAACTAACTGATTTAGCACTCCAAGAAGAATACGAATATCCTCAAAATGCAGTCCTGTTGTTGGCTCATCAAGGATATAAAGAGTTCGTCCAGTGTCTTTCTTGGCCAATTCCGTCGCTAACTTTATTCGCTGACTTTCTCCTCCAGAAAACGTCGTTGCTGACTGACCAAGTTTGATGTATCCAAGTCCAACCTCTTGCAACACCTTGAGTTTTCTCACAATATGTGGAATATTTTCATAAAACTCTACTGCTTGATTTATGGTCATATCCAACACATCTGCTATTGACTTCCCCTTATAACGAACTTCTAAAGTTTCTCTATTATAACGCTTTCCCGCGCAAGCTTCGCAAGGCACTAACACATCGGGCATAAAGTTCATTTCCAATGTTTTATAACCATTTCCTTGACAAACCTCACAACGTCCGCCTTTAGTATTAAAGGAAAATCTTCCCGATTTATAGCCCCTCATTTTTGCCTCAGGAAGTGTAGCAAAAAGATTACGAATGTCAGCAAAAATTCCAGTATATGTAGCAGGGTTTGAGCGAGGAGTTCTTCCTATTGGCGACTGATTTACAACAATCACCTTATCAATATTTTCAACCCCGTCAATCGACTTATAAGGCAACGGATCTTGCAATGAACGATAAAATTTCTGACTCAGAATAGGATAAAGAGTTCCATTTATGAGAGAAGATTTTCCACTTCCCGACACTCCTGTTACACAAATTAATTTTCCTAAAGGGATTTCTAAATCTACATTCTTTAGGTTGTTTCCCGAAGCACCTTTAAGGGTTAAAAACTTGCCATTCCCCTCTCTTCTTTGCAAGGGCACTTCCACCTTTTTCTCGTTTCTGATGTACTTTGCAGTAAGCGAATCACTTTTTCTTAATTCTGATGGAGTACCCGAGAAAACTACCTTTCCTCCCAATCGACCTGCCAATGGGCCAATATCTACTAGATAATCCGCAGTAAGCATCATATCCTTATCATGCTCCACTACAATAACAGTATTTCCCAAGTCTCGCAAATCCTTAAGAGATTTTATCAGCTTCTGATTATCTCTCTGATGCAAACCAATACTTGGCTCGTCTAGAATATAAAGCACATTCACAAGTTGCGAACCAATCTGCGTAGCCAATCTAATACGCTGACTTTCTCCTCCAGAAAGCGTTGCAGACGATCGATTGAGCGACAAATAATTCAGTCCGACATCTAGCAAGAATTTTGTCCTTGTTTCTATCTCTTTAATTATTTCCTTCCCAATGATTAGTTGTTTCTCTGATAAGGGTTGGTACAGATTAGAAACCCAATCATAAAGCTGATCCATATCCATTGCAGCAATTTCTGCAATATTCTTCCCAGCTATCTTGTAGTACAAAGCTTCTTTTTTCAATCGGCTACCATTACATTCGGGACAAACAGAAACCTTTGTAAACTGACTTGCCCACTTTTGCTCCGTCTGCGAAACCGAACTCTCTTGTTGCAACTCAATATACCTTACAATACCTTCATAGGTTGCAAAATAGTTCGATTTTCCGAGCGAAGAATTTTTCACCGCAACAGGTTCGGGCGATCCATTTAGAATTTCATACAAGACCTCTTTGGGCAAATCCACAATTGGAGTCTTCAGTGTTGCTCCATATTTTTCGCAAATAGAGGATATTTGCCAAAAAACCATACTATCTTTTTCCTTTCCCAACGGCAAAATTCCTCCCTGAGCAATACTCAATTGGGTATCAGGAATAATTTTTTCGGTATCTACTTGAGTAATTGTTCCTATTCCTTTACAACAAGGGCAAGCTCCTTTTGGGGTATTAAAAGAAAAATTATGAGGAGCAGGATCGGCGTATGAGATTCCAGAAGTCGGACACATCAAATTACAACTAAAATAACGTTCTTCGCCAGTTTCCGTATTCAATAAAAGAAACACTCCGCCACCTTGCTTCATTGCCGAACGAACACTGCGTTTCAACCGTTTTTCATCTTTCTCTCTTACTGCTAATCGGTCAATCACCACTTCTATATCGTGATTTTTGTAACGATCAAGCTTCATCCCGAAAACAATTTCTTGAATAACACCATCGATTCGGACATGTAAATAGCCTTTTTTACGAACACTCTCAAAAAGTTCTCGATAATGTCCTTTGCGTCCTTTAACAAGTGGAGCAAGAATAGCCACTTGTTGATTTTCATACGACTGAAAAATCAGGTTCAAAATATCGTCTTCTGTGTATTTTACCATTTTTTCACCCGAAACATAAGAATATGCTTCACCTATTCGGGCATACAAAAGACGCAGAAAATCGTAGATTTCGGTAATTGTTCCGACTGTAGAACGAGGATTTTTATTCGTTGTTTTTTGTTCAATAGAAACTACCGGACTCAAACCAGTAATTTTATCAACATCGGGGCGCTCCATATTGCCTAAGAAATTACGAACATAGGCAGAAAAAGTTTCAATATAGCGACGCTGACCTTCGGCACAAATTGTATCAAATGCCAATGAAGATTTTCCGCTTCCACTCAAACCCGTAATCACAGTGAGTTTATTACGAGGAATGGATACATCAATATTTTTAAGATTATGTACTCTAGCCCCAAAAACCTCGAGCTGAAAGTTATTTTCCGACATAAAACTCCTACTCTTCCAAAAAACCTTCTTCGGGAATTTTTACAACATAACTTTTATTTTCCGGATTTGTAAGCATTTGACCTTTTATCCAAAAATTACTCTCTTTGAGTTGAGCGTAAGTACAGTTATATTGTGCTGCAAATTCGGTCCAACAGTTGACCGTAGAATCAACAACCACCGTTTTAACTTTTTCGACAGGATATTTTGCCCCACTTTTCACCTTATAGCCAAACGCTTCTGGGTTCAAAAAAAACTCTTTGACCACCAACATTCTAAAAACATAACGACTTGTTTCCTGATTCAAATAAAGGTCGAAGAAGTTATTCGTTTGTTGTTCCTTCGCCATTCTCTCCAAACGCCCAATTCCTATGTTATACGAAGCCGAAGCCATAAACCAATCGCCAAAATACTTATAAGCAGATTTCATATAACGACAAAATGCTTCTGTCGATTTCTCGATATGAAAACGCTCATCAACCTCATCATTAACCTCCAAACCGTACTGACAAGCAGTTGCTTCCATAAACTGCCACAAACCTGCTGCTTTGACAGGCGAAACCGCTCTTGGATCAAGCGTACTCTCTACAACTGCCATGTATTTGAAATCGTCATGAATTCCATGCTTTTTCAAAATTGGCTCTATAATGGGAAAATAACGTTCGCTACGTTTCAGAATAAGTGTCGACGACGTGTGAGAATAACAATACGCAATTCTCTCACGATCGTAGCGTTCAAATAGGTCTTGCCTTGTGATATCAACCTTAAATCCTGCAAATTCAACCTCTTTTTTTTCTATAACCTCAACGGGTTCTACCGGTTGTTGCTCGGGCTGCTCATCTCCATAAAGAAACCGGAAACACCACAAAAGCAATGCAAGAAATAAGCCGATAATTAAGCTTAAAACAAGACTCTTTAATCTTATGACACTATTTTTATTCAAAATCTATTTATTTTACTCCAAGCTGTGAATAATCAACCCCGAACGAAGTTTTGGCTCAAACCAAGTAGTTTTGGGAGGCATTATATTTCCACTATCTGCAATATCGATAAGTTGCTTCATCGATACAGGATAAAGCGCAAGTGCAACTCGCATTTCGCCACTATCAACTCGTTGCTTCAATTCGCCTAGACCACGTATTCCTCCCACAAAATCAATACGTTTGTCGCTACGCAAATCTTTAATTCCAAGAATTTCGTCCAAAATCAAGTTCGACGAAATAGTTACATCCAACACACCAATAGGGTCATTGTCGTTGTACGTTCCAACTTTTGCAGTTAACGAATACCAATTGCCCGACAAATAAAGTGAGAAATTGTGCAATTTTGCGGGTTTATAAATCTCAGCGCCGATTTTTTCAACCTCAAAATTTTCTGACAATTTTGCCAAGAATTCCTCATCAGAAAGTCCATTCAAATCTTTTACAACTCGGTTATAATCGATAATATTCAACTGATTATCTGGGAAGCAAACCGCCAAAAAGTAGTTGTACTCTTCATCTCCTTTGTGATTTGGGTTTTGTAAACGTTTTTCATTTCCAACCAAAGCCGCCGCAGCACTACGATGATGACCATCGGCAATATACATCGAAGGCATTTCAGCAAAAAGTTCAGTAATGCGAGTTATTGTTGCCTCATCCTCTATCACCCAAAAATGATGTCCAAAACCATCTGGTGCTACAAAATTATATTCTGGTTCACCCTTTACCACCTCAGCCACGATTGCATCGATTTCGTCATTGTGAGGATATGCAAAAAACACTGGTTCTACATTTGCATTGTTCACACGAACGTGTTTCATACGGTCCTCCTCTTTATCGCGACGCGTAAGTTCGTGTTTCTTAATTTTTCCCGTCATATAGTCATCAACGTACGCACCTACGCAAAGTCCATACTGTGTGCGGCCGTTCATTGTTTGCGCATAAACGTAGTAGTTTTCCTTTTCATCTTGCACCAACCAACCTTGTTTTTGGAAATTTTTGAAATTCTCAACTGCTTTTGAATAAACTTTTTCGTCGTGTTCATCTGTTCCAATTGGGAAATCTATTTCGGGTTTTATAATGTGATACAACGATTTTTCATTGCCTTCGGCCTCTGCCCTTGCTTCTTCCGAATTGAGCACGTCATAAGGACGTGATGCTACTTGTTCCACTAAGTTTTTTGGTGGACGAATTCCTTTGAATGGTTTAATTATTGCCATAATTATCTAATATTAAATTCTTTATAAATCAATCTATTCCTTTGAGAAAAAGGTTTGCAAAATTACAAAAAAGGCGCCAACCAGCAAAAACATTTTATTCTTCACTCCAAAACAGCAATTTGTTTTTTTCTCCAAGTAGAGTTTTTTTTCTATCTTCGCCACAGCATTTTCGGGATGTAGCTCAGCCCGGTTAGAGTACGCGTCTGGGGGGCGTGTGGTCGCTGGTTCGAATCCAGTCATCCCGACAAAAAAAGAATCCTTGATAAGCAGAAAAATCTATCGAGGATTTTTATTGTTTTTATAGAAAATACAATATCTAATTATGAAAAAAATAGTTCCCTTACTTATAGTTTTTTTACTCATCGCAATACTGATTCCAATATTTTGCATTAAAAAGAATTCAGTAGCAGTAGCAACACCAACTAAAAAAGATTTGTTCAACACAAGCAAAGGAGATGGTGTTATTCCTCCATATCGTATTCCTGGAATTACAAAAGCAAGCAATGGCCGTTTGATTGCATCTGCTGCACGTTTGGTTTGTGGCACAGATCCTGGATTCGGGCAAGTAGACGTGGTGTGCCGTACAAGCGACAACAATGGTGAGACATGGAGCGAAATTAAAGAAGTGGCTGTAGGGAACGGTATTACCTCTGCTACGGTAAATTATTTTGAAACAGCATTTGGCGACCCTGCCATTGTTGCTGATCGCACAAGCAATGAAGTAATGATTCTTGCAGTAGCCGGATGTACTTATTATCCAAGCACAAACACTACTCGTCAGAACCCGAATCTTGTTGCTATTATTCGCAGTAGAGATAATGGTGCAACGTGGGAAACTCCTCAAAACATTACGGAACAAGTTTATAGCCTTTTCGACAGCGGCAATCCTATGGAATCAGCTTTCGTTGGAGGAGGAAAAGTTTTCCAAAGTCGCATTGTAAAAAAAGGAAAATATAATCGCATATATGCCGCATTGGCAGCTCGTCCTAATGGAAACAGAGTAATTTATACTGACGATTTTGGTGCAACTTGGCATGCTCTCGGAGGTGCGTTTGCTCTTCCAGTTCCTGGTGGCGACGAACCAAAGTGTGAAGAAATGCCTGACGGACGAGTTATTATTTCGAGCCGAGTAGGAGGAGGACGTCTATATAACATTTACACTTATACTAATACGCTCGAAGGAACTGGAGAATGGGAAGAAACTTCAGTCAAATGTACATTTGCTGGCTCTGGTCTGACTCCAGGAAATAATGCAACAAATGGCGAAATTTTGATTGTTCCCGTCAAACGCAATTCGGACCAAAAGGAGATGTATTTGGCATTACAATCGTTACCTACAGGAAGTACACGTACTAACGTAGGTATTTACTATAAAGAATTGACGGATTTTACCGATATGAATTCGGTAGCAAACTTTTCGAACGACTGGAACGGGTTTTTCCAAGTTAGCAACACCGTTTCTGCTTATAGTTCAATAGAATTACAAGCTGACAACAGGATAGGTTTCATCTACGAAGAAACTTTGACAAGTTGGGGAACTCGACCAAATCCAGTAACAACAAGCTTCCCAATGGGAGAAGGCACTCACAATTTTGATGGTTTTGACAACATCTATGTTGCCTATGATTTAGAATATATCACAGGCGGTGCTTATTCAGTTAAAAATGATGTAGACAGAAAACTATTTCTACAAAATTACTTTAGAAATTTTGTAGAAAATTCTACTGTTTCCTCCAATCTAAAAAATGAAATTAACGATGCGATTAACGCCTTCAGCACAAATCCAACTACCCAAGAGGTGGATTACATCTATCAATTGCTTCTCAGAGAGAATATTGCAAAAACATGCTTGTAAACAAGTATAAATAAATCGTTTTTTATTAAGATTCAAATCTTAATAAAAGCCACAACTAAAAAGTTGTGGCTTTTATTTACTTTTTTATTCTACTATACTTGGTAAATCAAGAAACTTTATTGCATCCTCTCTAAAACAGACTCTTGAGAGTTCAATGTTTCGTCAAGTATTTTAAACTTTCCATTCTTTTCTATTGAAGCAATTATGTTTTTCCCGTCCGATAACCTCAAACCATTAAACATAATAGTTTCATCATCCAATACCGTAAATGAATAAATCTCATAATCATTATTCTGCATAATGACATCTTTAGAATATGTATAAGGATCTATTCTAACCAACGAAAAATTCCCCGCTATTTCTCCACAACAATAGATATACGAATCGGTATAATGCAAATCTCTTATTCGCATATTGTCATTAATATCAAAAACATTTTCTGTTATATCATCTTTATTATCACTATCTAATACCAAAGCGCTACTAGATTTGCCAATAGCAAGAATTCGATTTTCTAGTGTTACTAAATATGGTCTATCAAAAGAAACAGAGTATAATAACTCATACATTGTGTTTTGCACATTTGTAATGGTAGTATCTAAGGTGATATTCCCATAATCAGAAAAAGAAACAGTTTGTAAGCATTCTTCATCAAAGATATGCAACTTTCCATCCAACCCCCTAAATGCTATATAAGCAGAGTAAAAATCATCACTTAAACTAAAAGGAATTATTTTACCACCAGCAGAACGTAAACGATATTTTATAACATCACTATAATACTCATAAAACAACTCTCCATTTGTACTAGATACAAATCCATGAACATCGTCGCTTATAGGAGTAATAGCTTTATGTACAATTTGGTTGATATTTGAAATATCAATTTTATGCACTCTACGGTTACCACTGTAGTTGTCATAACTACTATAATAAATATTTCCATATCCATCTGTAACAAAAAGAGGCGTATTTGCAAAAAAACTAAGTTCTTCTTCCAAAGAAAAAAAATCTATTACACCTGATGCATCATAAACTGCACCTGTATGTTTATTTACAAGATATTGTTTCATCTCAAAATCACCACTAAATTCTGCAAAGAAATATGGAGAATTTTCTATAAAATACATATTTTCTGGAATATACGTTTCTGTTATTTCATTTCCTTCTTCATCTGTATAAACAACATCCTCTACAACTCCATCTTCCGTAATTTTAAAAAGACGTTTTGTAGCCACAACTGCATCATTATTTCCTTTTGGCGAGATTTTAGCCATTCCATTAGCACTTGATGCAATAAAAAGTGTTGTTGCATCTCCAATATTCATTTTGGCGATAGAAGATTTCTTATTTATCGATGATTCACATCCAACAAACAATAAAAATACACCAAGCAATAAAGTATAATTTAATTTGTTTTTCATATTCTATTCAATATTTTTTATCTCTACTCACTTTAAGGCTTTTCGAGTTACTCCGCAGCACCATATTCACTTACGCACATAAAAATAGCGTGGCACTTTCATTTTTCATCGGACACTGCGGTTCTGGACGGACCATTCTCCCAACTACGAATAAAGCCCACGCTTTCACGTGAGCGTCGTGAGCTTATTCTTGGGAGAAACATTGAAATTGTCCAGATTTCAGTGTCCAAGTCTTAGCTTATAACGCTATTTCCAATATTTTCAAGATGTGCGTAAAAAACTACGCATTTACTTCATAGGCAAAAAAACTTTTAAATTGCTCTCAAAGATAAGAAAAATTAACAAAAAGAGCATTTAAGTTAGATTCCCTAAAAAATTATTAAAAAAACTAAAATGTTATTCTTCTTCATTTTCTAAGATTTATTTTTGCAAAAAAATTAGAATTGAGTATGGGATTTTTAGATAGATTTTTCAACAACGACGTTCCGGTTGTAAAAAACGTCATCATCGTCAACGTTCTATTTTGGTTAGCCACACTGAAATTTCCTTTTTTAGATAATTACTTAGGAATGCACTACTGGGCTTCAAGCAAATTCAACCCCGTACAACTTGTCACCTATTTGTTTATGCACGCCGATTTCAATCATCTGTTCTTTAATATGTTTGCAGTCTTTATGTTTGGAGTCGTCATCGAACGGGTATGGGGAAGCAAGAGGTTTTTACTTTATTACCTTATAACAGGCATTGGTGCTGCAATTGTTCAACAAGTGGTTTGGACAATAGAGTATCAACCATTGATTTCGGCACTGACAAGCGGAAACGTAGAGGAACTTCTTGCTTCGGAAGGGACACTAAGACGTCTTTTCACCTACCACAGCATAGAGTATCTTTCTCCTCTGGACATGAATAAAATGGCAACTACAATTGCAAATTTTCCTGTAACTATAGGAGCATCTGGCGCTGTTTTTGGCATATTGTTGGCTTTTGGATGGCTTTTCCCTGATGTCAAACTAATGATGATTTTTCTGCCCATACCTATTAAAGCGCGCATTTTTGTAGCACTTTACGCTATCGCCGAATTATTTCTTGGCGTTGCAAAATTGTCGAATGACAACGTTGCACACTTTGCTCACCTTGGTGGTATGATTTTTGGAGCAATCCTAATACTCTATTGGAAAAAGAAGGGTAATTTATTTTATCACTAATAAAACAAAAGAAATGAATACATTCAGTTTCCCTAAAAAATCTACATTAATATATCTAATTTATATCAATATAGGAATGTTCCTTTTTGCCAATTTATTGAAAATTGGGTTTACGTTATTTAATCTAGATTCTTTTGACTTTTTGAAATATCTGCACCTAACAGCCCAAACAGATCTTCTTATTAGGCAACCATGGAGCCTACTTACATACATGTTTTTACACACAGAGGTTCTACACCTTTTCTTCAACATGATTTGTTTGTACGGATTTGGGAAGTTATTTCTCAACTACTTCTCCCAAAAACAATTGGTAGGGCTATATCTACTTGGAGGGATTGGCGCAGGAATATGTTTTATTTGCGCATATAATTTTTTCCCTTTTTTCGCAGATAATATCAACAAATCCTACCTCTTAGGCGCCTCAGGTTCAATTATGGCTATAATTTTGGCCATTTCCTTTTATATCCCCAATTACGAAGTTCAACTTTTACTTGTTGGAAAAATCAAACTAAAATGGATTGCTATAGCAATGGTAGCCATAAGTACATTTAACACTACCTCGTCAAATGCAGGTGGAGAATTTGCTCACATAGGAGGAGCATTGGTAGGTATATTTTATATGTTTCTTTACAATAAGGGAAAAGATATTGCGGCTCCCATCAACAAGTTGATTGACAAAATCATCACATTATTCCAACCTAAACCAAAAATAAAGTTTTCACAACAACAACCAAAATCTGATGCGTTTTACAACCAACAACGCAAAACAGACCATCAAACTTTGGACAATATCTTGGACAAAATTAAAAAATCGGGTTATTCAAGTCTTAGTGAAGAAGAAAAAAAGCAACTCTTTGATACAAGTAATCGTTTATAAGAGTTACTTCTATTTTTTCCAATTCATGTAAGGATTTTTGAAAAGATTTGCATTGTAATAACGAACATCGTTGGTTACTTCCTGCGCAACCCAATCTGGTTTTAGGAATTCTTGATCTTCTTTCTCTAATTCAATTTCCGCAACGACAAGTCCTTCATTTTCACCAAAAAACTCATCAACTTCCCATACAAAACCTTCGAATTTGACCTTGTAACGAAGCTTTTCAATTATAGGTTGCTGACAAACGCATTTCAACATTTTTTCAGCATCGTCAAAAGGGATTTCATACTCAAACTCATCTCGAGAGAAACCTATGGTAGCGTTTTTTATGGTTATAAAAGCTTTTTCGCCATAAATTCTAACACGTACTACCCTGTCATTCTCCGAACAAATATAACCTTGCTTTATTAGAGTTCCTTTTGAAATTTTCTTATAGTCATCGTTTTTGAGCAAAAACTTGCGCTCTATTTCTATCATATCAGTCCTTTTTGATTGAATAAAAATAGGATACCCCAAAAGGTATCCTATTTTTATTTATGCTAACTTAATAAACTTATTCTGCAATAGTTTCTTCAGCTACAGGTTCTACAACTACTGCTTCTTCCTCTGCTGGAGACTCTACCTCAGCCACTTTTTCTGCTGCTTTTTTACCACGACGAGTACGAGATGCTTTCTTAGCAGCTTTTTCTTTCAACATGTTTTCATTGTAGTCTACCAACTCAATAATACACATTTCAGCAGCATCACCAGCACGAAAACCTGTGCGCAAAATGCGAGTGTATCCACCTGGACGATTTGCAATTTTCTCAGCAATGTTTTGGAACAATTCTGTAACAGCCAATTTATTTTGCAAATAAGAAAACACTGTTCTACGAGAAGCTGTAGAATCTTGTTTTGCTTTTGTCAAAAGAGGTTCAATATATTTTTTCAAAGCTTTTGCCTTTGCAGTTGTTGTTGAAATTCTTTTGTATTGAATCAACGAACAAGCCATATTCGAAAGCATTGCATTACGGTGTGCAGCTTTACGACCTAAATGATTAAATTTCTTATTGTGTCTCATCTTTATTACTCTTTATCTATTTTGTATTTAGAAATATCCATGCCAAAGTTCAAGTTCAAACTCTTTAGTTTTTCTTCCAACTCTGTCAATGATTTTTTACCAAAGTTACGGAACTTAAGCAATTCACTCTTGTGTAAAGCTACCAATTGTCCCAATGTTTCTAAGTCTGCAGATTTCAAGCAGTTCATTGCTCTAACAGACAAATCCATATCAAACAAACGTGTCTTCAACAACTGACGCATGTGAAGAATTTCTTCATTAAACTCATCTGAACGTTCATTTTGAATTTCAGCAACCATTTTCTCATCAGAGAACAAAAGAAAATGATAAATCAAAATGTTTGCAGCTTCTTTCAACGCTTCTTTTGGATGAATCGAACCATCAGTTTCAATTTCCAATGTCAACTTTTCGTAGTCAGTTTTTTGACCCACACGATAGTTGTCATAAACATATTTTACGTTCACAATTGGAGTATAAATTGCATCAACAGGAATTGTTCCAATCATAGCGTTAGGATCACGGTTTTCTTCTGCTGGAGTCCAACCACGACCTTTGTTGATTGTCAATTCGATATTAAGTTTTACTGTTGGTTCCATTCTGCAGATTACTAAATCTGGATTCAACACTTCAAATCCGCTCAATGCTTCACCAATTTGTCCTGCAGTGAAAGACTCAACTCCTGAAACTTTAATTTTTACTGTTTCAGATGTAGTTTTTTCAACAATATTCTTGAAACGTACTTGTTTTAGATTCAAAATGATGTTAGTTACATCATCAATAACTCCAGGAATAGTAGCAAATTCATGATCAACACCATCAATTTTGATTGAAGTAATTGCATAGCCTTCCAACGAGTTAAGAAGAACACGACGCAAAGCATTACCAATTGTAATACCGTACCCTGGTTCCAAAGGTCGGAATTCAAACTTACCATACGAATCGGTAGATTCGATCATAATAACCTTTTCAGGTTTTTGGAATGATAATATTGCCATAATGTTCAACTTTTATTTAGAATACAACTCAACGATTAATTGTTCTTTGATGTTTTCAGGAATATCTTCACGTTCTGGAGTATGAAGGAACTTACCTGACATAGCGCTTTCGTTCCATTCCAACCAAGGATATTTGCTATGATTAAATCCTGCCAAAGAATTGTTGATAACTTCCATTGATTGGTCTTTTTGACGAACACCAACAATTTGACCTTGTTTCAACAAATAAGAAGGAATGTTTACCACACTTCCGTCAACAGTAATATGTTTGTGAGAAACCAACTGACGAGCAGCTGCACGAGTTGGAGCCATTCCCAAACGATAAACCACATTATCAAGGCGTGATTCTAACAATTGCAACAACACTTCACCAGTAATTCCACGAGAAACTTCCGCTTTTTTAAACAAATTGCGGAATTGTTTTTCCAATACACCGTAAGTATATTTTGCTTTTTGTTTTTCTTTCAACTGAACACCATATTCGGAAGTTTTTCTTTTACGAGAGACCCCGTGTTGTCCAGGAGGATAATTTTTCTTTGATAAAACTTTATCAGCACCAAAAATTGGTTCTCCAAACTTACGTGCAATCTTTGATTTTGGTCCTATATATCTTGCCATTTCTTTCTAATTTTTTAGATGTTAAACTCTTCTTCTTTTTGCTGGACGGCAACCATTGTGTGGCAATGGAGTAACGTCAATAATTTCAATAACTTCAATACCAGCTCCGTGAACAGTACGAATTGCAGACTCACGTCCATTACCTGGTCCTTTTACATAAGCTTTAACTTTTCTCAAACCAAGATCGAAAGCTACTTTTGCACAATCTTGAGCAGCCATCTGTGCTGCATAAGGAGTATTCTTTTTAGAACCTCTAAATCCCATCTTACCAGCAGATGACCAAGATATAACTTGTCCTTCGCTGTTAGCGATACTTACAATGATATTATTAAAAGAAGAATGAACATGAAGTTGTCCTATTCCGTCAACTTTAACAACTCTTTTTTTCGCTGCTACTGCTTTTTTTGCCATATATCAACTTAAATTTAACAGGTTAATTACTTAGTTGCTTTTTTCTTGTTTGCAACCGTTTTCTTCTTTCCTTTACGGGTACGAGCGTTATTTTTCGTACTTTGACCACGCAAAGGCAAACCAATACGGTGACGAATACCACGATAACATCCTATATCCATCAAACGTTTGATATTCAATTGAACTTCCGAACGGAGGTCTCCTTCAACTTTATAACCTGCGCCGATAATTTCACGAATTTTAGCAGCTTGGTCGTCTGTCCAATCTTTTACTTTTGTGTCAAAATCGATACCAGCTTCAGCTAAAATTTTTCTTGCACTACTGCGACCTATTCCGTAGATATAAGTCAATCCAACTTCCCCACGTTTATTTTGGGGCAAATCTACTCCTACAATTCTTATTGCCATAAATACATTAAAATTTTTGCAAAGTTACTAAACTATCCCTGACGTTGTTTATACTTAGGGTTTTTTTTGTTAATTACATACAAACGACCTTTTCTTCTTACTATTTTACAATCGTCTGTGCGTTTCTTAATTGATGCTCTTACTTTCATCTCTCTATTTTATATTTTATGTTATTTATACCTAAATGAGATTCGTCCTTTTGTTAAATCATAAGGAGACATTTCTACTTTTACTTTATCTCCAGGAAGAATACGAATGTAATGCATTCTCATCTTTCCAGAAATATGGGCTGTTATTTCGTGACCATTTTCCAACTCTACACGAAACATAGCATTTGATAATGCTTCTACAATTACTCCATCGAGTTCAATTGCTGCTTGTTTTGCCATTTATTTCAAATTTTCTTCTATAATTCCAAAATCAGACAATATATCTGCTTTTCCTTTTCGTACTGCAACTGCATGTTCAAAGTGTGCTGAACATTTTCCATCAACAGTTCTAGTTGTCCAACCATCTTTTTCAAAGACTAAACCACGTTTGCCTTGGTTAATCATGGGTTCTATACATATCACCATTCCTGTTTTAAGCATCATTCCAGATCCTCTTCTACCATAATTTGGAACTTCTGGCGCCTCGTGCATTCTTTGGCCGATACCATGACCAACCATTTCTCGAACTACAGAATATCCTTTCGACTCACAATAGTTTTGTACGACATATCCAATATCTCCAAGACGCTTTCCCTCAACCGCTTGTTCTATCCCTAAATAAAGAGACTTTTTAGTTGCATCCAAAAGATCTCTAACTTCTTGGTTAACTTCTCCTACACAAAACGTATAGGCAGAATCTCCTACAAAACCATTTTTAAAAGTTCCACAATCAATAGAAATGATATCTCCATCTTTCAAAATTGACTTTTCAGAAGGAATACCATGAACTACTTGATCATTCACAGAAGCACAAATAGACGAAGGGAAACCATTATATCCCTTAAATGCAGGGATTGCACCATTGTCTCTTATGTATTCTTCAGCTATTTTATCCAGAAAAGCAGTCGATATACCTGGTTTGATAATCTTTGCCAATTCAGCCAAGGTTTTGCTAACCAACAAATTACTCTCACGAAGTAATTCAATCTGCTCTTCTGTCTTCAAATAGACCATTTACTTAGTATGCTGCTATAGAACCTGTACGTCCTTTAATTCGTCCTGACTTTGTCAAACCATCATAATGACGCATCAACAAATGACTTTCAATTTGTTGCAAAGTATCCAAAACAACTCCAACCAAAATAAGCAACGAAGTTCCTCCGTAAAACTGAGCAAACTCTCCAGTTATACCAAATACACTTGCGAACGCAGGCATAATTGCTACAAAAGCTAAGAAGAATGAACCTGGCAAAGTTATTCTTGACATAATAACATCAAGATATTCTGCTGTTTTCTTTCCTGGTTTTACTCCAGGAATAAAACCATTGTTGCGTTTCATTTCTTCTGCCATTTGGTTTGGATTAATGGTAATAGCAGTATAAAAATATGTAAATGCAATAATCATCAATGCATAAACAAAATTATACCAAAATCCATTGTTGTCCATGAACACACTCATAAAGCTGTCTACTGATTCTGAGTTAAATCCAGCAAACATAATAGGCAACATCATAATTGCTTGAGCAAAAATGATTGGCATTACACCAGCAGCATTTACCTTCAACGGAATATACTGACGAACACCACCATATTGTTTGTTACCTACTACTCGTTTTGCATACTG
This sequence comes from Paludibacteraceae bacterium, assembly GCA_045612365.1. GTDB lineage: Bacteria > Bacteroidota > Bacteroidia > Bacteroidales > Paludibacteraceae > RGIG9608. Next base: position 375,349 of record JAZKYY010000017.1, on the reverse strand, counting down.
CACAGGAACTTTTCTTGTTCCTTGAACCAATGCAATACACAATCCAATAACATCAAGCAAAACTACAACTTCTGCTAAGAACATCACTAATCCTCCTGTTGCATCTGTCATTCGAGAAGCAAATTCTTTAACTATAGCACCTGGGAAACGAGCAATGATACCAATCATAATAATCATAGAAATACCATTACCTATTCCTTTATCAGTCATACGCTCTCCTAACCACATCACAAACATCGAACCCGCACAAAGAATTATTGTAGAAGATATCTTAAACCACAATCCTTCTGGCAATGCAGATCCGGCATAGGACATTTGTACAGACAAATTTACTAAATAAGCAGGTCCCTGTAACAATAGAATTAAAACTGTGAGATAACGAGTTAGTTGATTCATCTTACGACGACCACTTTCCCCTTCTCGTTGCATCTTTTGGAAATAAGGGACAGCAATTGTTAAGAGCTGAATAACGATAGAAGCCGAAATATATGGCATAATTCCCAATGCAAACACAGACGCATTAGAAAAAGCCCCTCCCGAGAACATATCCAACAAAGACATCAACCCACTGCTTGTCTGTCCTTGCAAAGCTGATAATGCTTGAGGGTTAATACCTGGCAATACAATAAAAGAACCAAAACGATAAATTAATATAAACAATGTTGTTATCAACAACTTTGCACGAAGTTCTTCTATCTTCCAAATGTTCTTTAAGGTTTCAATAAATTTCATAATACTATAGTTTTACAGCACTACCACCTGCAGCTACAATAGCTTCTTCTGCTGATTTAGAGAATGCATGAGCAGAGACTTCTAGTTTAGAAGTCAACTGACCATTACCTAAAATTTTCACTAAGTGTTTTTTAGCGATTATACCTGCAGCAATCATATCTTCAATGCCAATTTTTTCTAGCTTATTAGCATCAGCCAAAGCTTGAATAGAAGACAAATTGATTGCTTTATATTCTACTCTTGCGTTATTCTTAAATCCAAACTTAGGCAAACGACGTTGCAAAGGCATTTGACCACCTTCAAAACCAATTTTACGAGAATATCCTGAACGTGATTTTGCTCCTTTATGTCCACGAGTTGAAGTACCTCCCTTTCCTGAACCAGGACCACGTCCAAGTCTTTTATTTGTTTTTATCGAGCCTTCTGCTGGTTTCAAATTACTTAAATCCATCTTATTTTCCTCTTAAAAAATTAATCAATAACTTTTACCAAATGTTTCACATTTTCTACCATACCCAAAATTTGAGGAGTAGCTTCATGTTCTACTATGGCATTCAATTTTTTCAATCCCAATGACACCAAAGTTGCTTTTTGAACTTTTGGGCATTTGATACTACTTTTTACTTGTTGTATTTTAATTTTTGCCATAACCGAATTATCCTTTAAAAACTTTTTCTAATGAAACATTTCTATTTTGAGCTACCATATAAGCATCACGCAATTCGCTCAAAGCTTTGAAAGTAGCCTTTACTAAGTTGTGAGGGTTAGACGATCCTTTTGATTTAGCTAACACGTCTTTAACTCCAGCACTTTCTAACACAGCACGCATAGCACCACCAGCAACAACTCCAGTACCTTGAGAAGCAGGTTGAATGTATACTTCAGCACCACCAAAGTGAGCCAATTGTTCATGAGGAATTGTACCTTTATAAACAGGAACTTTAATTAAGTTTTTCTTTGCAGCCTCAGTACCTTTTGCAATAGCAGCAGTTACCTCGCCAGCTTTACCTAATCCCCATCCAATAATACCATTTTCGTTTCCTACCACAACAATAGCCGAAAAGCTGAATGCACGACCACCTTTCGTAACTTTTGTTACACGATTGATAGCCACTAAACGATCTTTCAATTCAATATCGTTGGTTGATTTAACTCTATTATTTATTGCCATAACCTTTTAAAATTTAAGTCCGCCTTTGCGTGCAGCATCAGCCAATTCTTTTACTCTTCCGTGATACAAGAACCCATTACGATCAAAAACAACAGAAACAACACCTGCTTCTTTTGCATTTTGAGCAATAAGTTCACCAACTTTTGCAGCTTGCTCTTTTTTTGTCATCTTGTCTTTTATGCCCAAAGACGATGCAGATGCAAGAGTTTTTCCTGCCACGTCATCAATGATTTGTGCATAAATTTGAGCATTACTTCTATATACGGTCAAACGAGGTTTTTCCGCCGTTCCCGACACAGTGCTACGAATATGAGCTTTTATTTTAAGTCTTCTTTTTAATTTATCAGTCATAATTGTACTTATTTACAAATTATTTTGAACTTGCGGATTTACCTGCTTTTCTTCTAATTACTTCGCCTTGGAATTTCACACCTTTTCCTTTGTAAGGTTCTGGTTTGCGGAACGAACGAATTTTTGCACAAACTTGACCAAGAAGTTGTTTGTCGCAAGATTCCAAGAACACCAAAGGATTTTGGTTACGTTCACTCTTAGTTTCAATTTTCACTTCGTTAGGTAATCTCAAGAAGATGTTGTGAGTATAACCCAACGAAAACTCTAAAACTTGACCATTACTAGATACACGGTAACCAACACCGACTAATTCCAAAACTTTTTTGTATCCTTCTGAAACACCAACAACCATATTGTTGATTAGTGCACGATACAAACCATGCATCGAACGCATTTGTTTTTCGTCATTAGGACGAGTAACAACACATTGATTGCCTTCAACAGTTACAGTTATATTAGGATTGATTTCTTGAGAAAGTTCACCTTTTGGACCTTTCACTGTAACAATATTATCCTTTTGAGTCAAAGTAACTCCTGCAGGAAGTTGAATTGGTAATTTTCCTATTCTTGACATTGTTTATACCTCCTATTAATAAATGTAACACAAAACTTCGCCACCAATTTTTTGGTCGCGTGCTTCTTTGTCTGTCATCACACCTTTAGAGGTAGACAAGATAGCAATACCTAAACCATTTAATACTCTTGGCATATCTTTGTAACCAGCATACTTACGCAAACCTGGTGTAGATACGCGAACTAACTGTTTAATCGCATTAACTTTATTAACACGATCATACTTCAAGGCAATTTTGATTGATCCTTGAGGACCATCTTCTACAAACTTGTAGTTCAAAATATAGCCTTTATCAAAAAGAACTTTTGTGATTTCTTTTTTGAGATTCGAGGCGGGAACTTCCACTACTCGATGACCAGCCTTAATTGCGTTGCGCAATCTGGTCAAATAATCTGCTATTGGATCTGTCATAACTATAAAATTTTAAATTAATCCCGTCTATCGGGACAATATTAATAAAACTCTTTTATTTCTTCTTGTGTCTTACCAACTTGCTTTTTTAACTCCTGGAATCAATCCTTGAGATGCCATTTCGCGGAATTGAATACGCGAAAGACCAAATTGACGCATATATCCTTTTGGACGTCCAGTAATTTTGCAACGATTATGCAAACGAACTTTCGATGCGTTTTTAGGAATTAATTGCAAGGCTTCATAATTGCCTTCTTCGATTAATTGGGCACGTTTAGCAGCATATTTTGCCACCATTTTAGCACGCTTAACCTCACGGGCTTTCATTGATTCTTTTGCCATTTTCTTTTCCTTATTTAGTTTTTCTTAAAAGGTAATCCAAATTCTTTCAACAAAGCAAAACCTTCTTCATCTGTTTGAGCTGATGTTACAAATGTAATATTCATTCCCAACAATTTAGAAATAGCATCAATGTTGATTTCTGGGAAAATAATTTGTTCTTGAATTCCAAGAGTATAATTTCCTCTTCCGTCTAGCTTTCCTTCGATTCCCTTAAAGTCGCGAATACGAGGTAAAGCAATACGAATTAAACGCTCCAAGAACTCATACATTTTTTTGTCACGCAAAGTTACTCTAACTCCAATAGGCATTTTTTTACGCAACTTAAAGTTAGAAATATCTTTCTTTGACAAAGTTTCTACGGCCTTTTGACCTGTAATCGCAGTCATTTCTGCAATAGCAGTATCAATCACTTTTTTATCAGCAGTAGCAATACCTAAACCTTGGTTCAACACAATTTTTTCCAAACGAGGAACTTGCATTATTGATTTATAACCAAATTCTTTCATCAACAATGGAACGATACGTTCTTGATAATCTTTTTTCAAACTTGCTGTATTCATCACTTAATTTCCTCCCCTGATTTTTTGGAATAACGTACTGTTTTGCCTTCGGCATTTTTTCTTCTACCAATACGTGTTGGTTTTCCTGTTTTAGGATCTAACACGTTCAAATTGGAGATATGTAACGCCGCCTCTTTTTTTACAATTCCTCCTTGAGGATTTTTTGCATTAGGCTTGGTACTTTTTGACACCATATTTACACCTTCTACAATAGCACGTTGCTTATCAACAAGGACTTCAAGCACACGACCTGTTTTTCCTTTGTCTTCGCCAGCGTTTACGTAGACTGTATCGCCTTTTTTAATGTGTAATTTACTCATCTTTGAATGTTTTTTACAAATTTATTAAAGCACTTCAGGTGCCAACGAAATAATTTTCATATTGATAGCACGAAGCTCTCTTGCTACAGGGCCAAAGATACGACTTCCGCGCATTTCACCTGCATTGTTCAACAACACACAAGCATTATCGTCAAAACGGATATAAGAACCATCTGCACGACGAACTTCTTTTGCTGTACGTACGACAATAGCTTTCGATACGGTACCTTTTTTCATATCACTTGAAGGAACAACCCCTTGTACTGCGATTACAATTACATCGCCTACAGTAGCATAACGTTTTCTTGTTCCTCCCAAAACTCTGATACACTTTGCTTCTTTTGCTCCGCTATTATCAGCTACTTTGAGTATAGTTTCTTGTTGTATCATAATTATTTAGCTCTTTCAACGATTTTTACTACTCTCCATCTTTTAGTTTTGCTCAACGGACGAGTTTCCATAATATCTACAACATCACCGATATTGCATTCGTTTTTCTCATCGTGTGCATGGTACTTCTTTGTCTTATTAACAAATTTACCATAAATAGGGTGTTTTTCTTTCCATTTTACCTCAACAGTAACAGTTTTATCCATTTTGTTACTGAAGACAACACCCGTTCTTTCTTTTCTTAAATTTCTTTTTTCCATCACAATTATTGTTGATTTAGTTCTCTTTGACGCAACTCTGTAGAAAGACGAGCTATAGTCTTTCTTGCCTCCTTAATTTGAGAAGGATTGTCAAGCGGAGAAATTGTATGATTTAGTTTCAAACGCAATAACGTTTCTTTTTCTAAATCCAACCTATCTTGGATTTCTTTAGTAGTCAATTCTTTAATCTCATTTGTCTTCATAATCCATTATGCATTTAAGGTTGAATCATAATCACGTCTAACGACAAATTTAGTAGTTACAGGTAGTTTCTGAGCAGCTAAACGAAGAGCTTCTTTTGCAATTTCATAAGAAACACCTTCTACTTCGATAATCATACGTCCTGGAGTAACTGGAGCAATAAATCCTTCTGGAGAACCTTTACCTTTACCCATACGTACATCAGCAGGTTTCTTCGTCATAGGTTTGTCTGGAAATATGCGTATCCAAATTTGTCCTTGTCTTTGCATATAGCGCGTTACAGCGATACGAGCAGCTTCAATTTGACGTCCCGTAATCCATTTTGACTGCAACGATTTTATGCCGAAGGAACCGAATGACAACTGGTTGCCTCTTTGGGCATTGCCTTTCATGCGGCCTTTTTGTTGTCTTCTAAATTTTGTTTTTTTCGGTTGTAACATAATATCAAATCAAATTCTTAATTATTCTTTTTTCTTTTAAAACCTCTATTGTTGTTTGAGAAATTATTAGGACGTGCATTTTCTTTAGTAACAGTAAATGCAGGAGCCAAATCTTTTTTGCCATAAACCTCTCCACGGCAAATCCAAACTTTAATTCCAATCAAACCAACTTTTGTCAATGCAGCAGTCGAACAATAATCAATGTCTGCGCGGAAAGTATGCAAAGGAGTTCTTCCTTCTTTATACATTTCCGAACGAGCCATTTCTGCTCCATTCAAACGACCAGAAACCAACACCTTAATACCTTCAGCTCCCATTCTCATAGTAGATGCGATAGCCATTTTAACTGCACGGCGATAAGCCATCTTACCTTCTACTTGGCGCGCAATTTGATTAGCAACAATCACAGCATCTAAATCAGGACGCTTAACTTCAAAGATATTGATCTGAATTTCCTTGTCAGTTATTTTCTTCAACTCTTCTTTCAACTTATCAACTTCTTGTCCACCTTTACCAATAATGATACCAGGACGAGCTGTACACACCGTAATTGTAACAAGCTTAAGAGTTCTTTCAATAACTATTTTAGAAACACTCGCTTTAGCAAGACGGGCATTTAAATATTCTCTTATTTTGCTATCTTCTAGCAAAGTATCGCCATAATTGTTGCCTCCATACCAATTAGAGTCCCAACCACGGATAATTCCTAAACGATTACTTATTGGATTAATTTTTTGTCCCATCTGCCTTAAATTTTATTGTCATTAGTATTTTTCTTATCTACAAACAATGTAACATGGTTAGAACGTTTGCGAATTCTATATCCTCTTCCTTGTGGAGCAGGACGAAGTCTTTTCAACATTCTTGCAGAATCCACATACACTGCACTTACATATAAATCTTCTGCTTTTTGTTCATTCTTTTGCTCCCAATTAGCAATAGCCGAGCGAAGCAATTTCTCCATACGATTAGAAGCTTCTTTAGTTGAGAACTTCAAAACTCCCAACGCTTTATTTACTTCCATGCCACGAATCATATCAGCAATAAGACGCATTTTTCGAGGAGAAGTAGGAACGTTGTTCAATTTTGCAAAATACAACGTTTTTTTAGCTTCTTTTCTTTGTTCTGCAGATATTCTTTTTCTTGCACCCATTTCTATATTCTTATTTTTTTATTCTTGATTAAAAAATTAGGGTCATTTCTTTTTACCACCATGTCCGCGGAAAATACGAGTTGGAGCAAACTCTCCAAGCTTGTGTCCTACCATATTTTCAGTAACATATACAGGTATAAATTTATTCCCATTGTGAACTGCGATTGTATGACCTACAAAATCAGGAGAAATCATAGAAGCTCTCGCCCAAGTTTTCACTACAGATTTCTTTCCAGATTCCTGCATAGCAAGAATTTTTTTCTCCAACTTAAGATTAATGTAAGGTCCTTTCTTTAATGAACGACTCATATTATTTACTTAATTTATTCGTTATTTTTTCTTTCTTTCAATAATATATTTACTCGATTGTTTTTTAGGGGCACGAGTTTTCTTACCCTTAGCTAACAATCCCTTACGTGAACGTGGGTGTCCACCAGAAGCACGACCTTCACCACCACCCATTGGGTGATCTACAGGGTTCATAGCCACACCTCTTACGCGAGGACGACGTCCCATCCAACGAGTACGACCCGCCTTTCCTGATTCTTCTAGAGCATGATCAGAGTTTCCTACAGCTCCAATAGTTGCTTTACAAGCAGACAAAATCTTGCGAGTTTCCCCCGAAGGCAATTTAATAATTGCATACTTATCTTCACGTGAAGTTAATTGAGCAAACGTTCCAGCAGAGCGAACCAATGCAGCACCTTGTCCAGGGCGAAGTTCGATGTTGTGAATAATTGTTCCCAAAGGAATATCTTGCAAAAGTAGAGTATTTCCCACTTCAGGAATTGCACCCTTGCCAGAAAGAAGGGTTTGACCTACCTGCAATCCATTTGGCGCAAGAATATAACGTTTTTCTCCATCAGCATAAAACAACAAAGCTATACGAGCCGAACGATTTGGATCGTACTCAATAGTTTTAACCACTGCTGGAATTCCGTCTTTGTTTCTTTTAAAGTCAATTACTCTGAATTTTCTCTTGTGTCCACCACCGATGTAACGCATTGTCATTTTACCGACATTATTACGTCCACCGCTTTTTCCATAACCAAACACAAGCGATTTCTCTGGTGTAGATGCAGTAATTGAGTCAAATGCACCAATAATCTTATGTCTTTGCCCCGGTGTTATGGGGTTCAATTTACGTACAGCCATTTTTCTTAAATATTGCTATAAAAATCAATTGTATCTCCTTCTTTCAAAGTAACTATTGCTTTTTTGTAAGAAGGTGTTGTTCCACTAATAATACCACTTTTTGTATAACGACTTTTTCTTTTTCCTCTAGTATTAAGAGTATTTACATCCAATACTGTCACATTATACAAAACTTCCACTGCCTTTTTAATTTCAATTTTATTAGCTTGAGATTGAACATAAAAAGCATAACGGCCTTGTTTATTCTCAGCCATTTTCGTCATTTTTTCGGTAACGATTGGTTTAATTATAATTCCCATTTCTCCTCCTTACGCTTTAAAATGTTGTTCAATTCCTGCAAGTGCAGCTTCTGTTAATATCAAAGTTGAAGCATCAAGAATTGTATAAGTATTTAATTCATTGATAGTTACAACTTTTGAGCCCTCAATATTACGAGCCGACAAATATACGTTTTTATTTTGGTCTGATAAAATTATAAGCAACTTTTTATCAGCCACTTTCAAACTTTTCAACATTGCCAAGTAATCTTTCGTTTTTGGAGCTTCAAAATTGATTTCATCAAGCAAAACTATTTTTCCTTCAGCAGCTTTGTACGAAAAAGCCGATTTACGAGCCAATTGTTTCACTTTTTTATTCAATTTAAAACTATAATCACGAGGAACTGGACCAAAAACACGAGCACCACCCACCAATACTGGAGAATTAATATCACCTCGACGAGCGCCACCACCACCTTTTTGACGGCCTAATTTACGTGTACTACCAGAAAGTTCACTTCTTTGTTTCGCTTTGTGAGTTCCTTGACGTTGGTTTGCCATATACTGTTTCACATCCAAATAAATGGCGTGATCATTAGGTTCAATACCAAAAATAGCGTCACTGAGGATTACTTTTTTACCCGTATCCTCACCTTTAATGTTATATACACTTAATTCCATCACTTCTCAATTATTACGATTGAACCTTTAGCACCTGGAACAGAACCCTTAATCAAAATAAGATTATGTTCAGGCACTACTTTAATAACTTGAAGGTTTTGAATTGTCACTCTATCGCCACCTGTACGACCAGCCATTCTCAAACCTTTTACTACTTTCGAAGGATATGATGATGCACCCAAAGAACCTGGAGCACGCAAACGATTGTGCTGGCCGTGAGTAGTTTGACCTACACCACCAAAACCATGACGTTTTACCACACCCTGAAAACCTTTACCTTTTGAAGTTCCAACTACATCAACAAATGAGTTCTCATCAAACAATTCTACTGTAAGAACATCTCCTAGTTTGATTTCGCCTTCAAAACTTTTGAACTCAACCAAGTGTCTCTTTGGTGTTACTGCACTTTTTTTGAAATGACCCATTTCAGCTTTTGTAGTGTGCTTTTCTTTTTTATCTTCAAAGCCCAACTGAATAGATTCATAACCGTCTGTTTCAACGGTTTTAATTTGAGTAACAACGCAAGGACCTGCTTCAATAACAGTGCATGGCAAATTTTTTCCATCAGCACTGAAAACGGATGTCATTCCGATTTTTTTTCCTATTAATCCTGGCATTTCAATTTTTTTTATAAATTATAACTATACTTTAATTTCCACTTCCACTCCGCTTGGCAATTCCAACTTCATCAAAGCATCAACAGTTTTTGCGCTTGAATTATAAATGTCAATCAAACGTTTATAAGACGAAAGTTCAAATTGTTCGCGAGATTTTTTATTTACGAATGTTGAACGATTTACTGTAAAAATACGCTTATGCGTTGGCAAAGGAATTGGACCACTTACAGTCGCACCAGTAGCTTTTACAGTCTTCACAATCTTTTCAGCTGATTTATCAACCAAATTGTGATCGTAAGATTTTAGTTTAATTCTAATTTTTTGACTCATTGTCAGTTTAATTTTAAAGTTTTACAAAAATATTTTAAATAACATTTCGGGTTAAGAGTCATTCGCTAACCCGAAATGTTTCTTTTTTACAACAATTCCACTCTTCCTTTAGCCTCTTCAACCACAGCTTTTGCGATTGTCGTAGTAACCTCAGCATAGTGAGAGAATTCCATTGAAGAAGTTGCACGACCAGATGTAATTGTTCTCAAAGCAGTAACATATCCAAACATTTCTGCCAATGGAACTTTCGCTTTAACAATACGTGCACCAGTACGGCTACTTTCCATTCCTTCTACTTGACCACGACGTTTGTTCAAGTCTCCAATCACATCACCCATACTTTCTTCTGGAGTAACAACTTCCAACTTCATAATTGGTTCCAACAAAGCAGGGCGCGCTTTTGCACAAGCATTCTTAAACGCAATTTGAGCACAAATTTCGTATGACAATTGATCCGAGTCAACTGGGTGATAAGAACCATCAACCAAAGTCACTTTCAATGTATCAACAGGATATCCAGCCAAAACACCATTCTTCATTGCCATCTGGAAACCTTTTTGTACCGAAGGGATAAACTCTTTTGGAACATTACCTCCTTTTACCTCATCAACAAATTGCAAACCTGTTTCCCATCCTTCATCAGCTGGGCCAACTTTTACAATGATATCAGCAAACTTACCACGGCCACCAGATTGTTTCTTATAAACCTCACGCAACTCAACAGTTTGAGTAATTGTTTCTTTATAAGATACTTGTGGACGACCTTGGTTACATTCTACTTTAAATTCACGTTTCAAACGGTCAATAATAATTTCCAAGTGAAGTTCTCCCATACCAGAGATTACAGTTTGGCCTGTTTGTTCATCCGTCTTTACAGTAAATGTTGGGTCTTCTTCTGCTAATTTTGCCAAACCAATACCTAATTTGTCTACATCAGCTTGTGATTTTGGCTCAACCGCAATACCAATAACTGGATCAGGGAAGTCCATTGATTCAAGAACAATAGGAGCGTTTTCTGCACAAAGAGTATCACCTGTACGGATATCCTTAAATCCAACTCCAGCACCAATATCTCCAGCACCAATAAAATCTACAGGATTTTGCTTATTTGAGTGCATTTGGAAAATACGAGAAATACGCTCTTTTTTACCCGAACGTGGATTATAAACATAAGATCCTGCATCCAAACGACCTGAGTATACACGGAAGAAACACAAACGTCCCACATATGGGTCTGTAGCAATTTTAAATGCTAAAGCACACAAAGGTTCAGATTCATCTGGTTTACGACTTAAAGTTTTTTCAGGATCATTTGGATCAGTTCCCTCTGTAACAGGAGTATCCAATGGAGAAGGCAAATAAGCACAAACTGCATCCAACAAAGGCTGAACACCTTTATTTTTGAAAGAAGAACCACAAATAATTGGATTAATTTGCATAGCCACAGTAGCCTTACGCACTACAGCATGAATCTCTTCTTCTGTAATCGATGCTGGATCCTCAAAGTATTTTTCCATGAAAGCATCATCGAAGTTCGCTAAGTTTTCAAGCATTTTATCTCTCCACTCTTCTGCTTCGTCTTTCATATCTGCAGGAATTTCTTCCAAAGAATAATCAGCTCCCATCGATTCATCATGCCACAAAATAGCCTTCATACGAATCAAGTCAATAACTCCTTTGAAGTTTTCTTCTGCTCCAATTGGCAACTGAATAGCACAAGGATTGGCTCCTAGCACTTCTTTAATTTGTGTCAAAACATCGTAGAAGTTCGCACCCGAACGGTCCATCTTATTCACATAACCAATACGAGGCACATTATATTTATCCGCTTGACGCCAAACAGTTTCTGATTGAGGTTCTACACCACCAACCGCACAGAATGTTGCAACTGCACCATCAAGAATACGCAATGAACGCTCTACCTCTACAGTAAAGTCAACGTGTCCCGGAGTGTCAATCAAGTTAATTTTATATTGATTATTCAAATACTTCCAGAATGTCGTTGTAGCAGCAGAAGTAATAGTAATACCACGCTCTTGCTCTTGCGCCATCCAGTCCATAGTCGCAGTACCATCATGAGTTTCACCAATTTTATGTGTCAAACCTGTATAAAAAAGGATACGCTCAGATGTTGTTGTCTTACCAGCATCAATGTGAGCCATGATACCGATATTTCTTGTGTATTGTAAATCTTTCTTTGCCATTCTTTTTTAGACTTAAAAATTAGAAACGGAAATGCGCAAACGCACGGTTTGCTTCTGCCATACGATGCATATCTTCCTTACGTTTAAATGCACCACCTTGATTATTGTAAGCATCAACGATCTCTCCAGCCAATTTTTCAGCCATCGAACGTCCACTTCTTTTTCTAGAATAAATAATTAGATTTTTCATTGAAATCGATTCCTTACGATCAGGACGGATTTCAGTAGGAACTTGGAATGTAGCACCTCCAATACGACGAGATTTCACTTCAACTTGAGGAGTAATGTTGTCTAATGCTTGTTTCCAAATTTCAAGAGGAGTTTTCTCTTCATTAGAAAGTTTTGCTTTTACTAAGTCGAGCGACGAATAGAAAATATCAAAAGCAATACTTTTTTTTCCATCATACATCAAATGGTTTACGAATTTCGTAACCATAACTTCGTTAAAAATAGGGTCTGGTAAAACAACCCTTTTTTTAGGTGTTGATTTTCTCATTTTTTTTACAATTTTTAGTTTTGGTTGCTTACGCTGTCTTCAACGCTTCCTCCGAAACATTTACTCAACCGTCGGTTCAGCCCAATAACTCAAACAACAAAATTAATTACTTAGTAGAGCTTATTTTTTAGGTCTTTTAGCTCCATACTTCGACCTGCGTTGCAAACGACCGTTTACACCTGCTGTATCAAGCGTTCCACGCACAATGTGATAACGAACACCTGGCAAGTCTTTAACACGACCACCACGCACCAATACAATAGAGTGTTCTTGCAAATTGTGGCCTTCACCCATGATATATGCGTTCACTTCTTTTTGATTTGTCAAACGCACACGTGCTACTTTACGCATAGCTGAATTAGGTTTTTTAGGCGTTGTTGTATAAACACGCACACAAACACCTCTTCGTTGTGGGCAAGAATCCAATGCAGGAGATTTACTTTTATCTCCCAAAACTACTCTCCCTTTTCTTACTAACTGTTGAATTGTAGGCATTTTCTTTTAATTATTATATGTAAATTATTCAATATATTTTGCTCCAAAATCGGCTTGCAAAGATATAACATTTTTTTTATTCCAAAATCTTTGCCTTTATTTTTTTTCAAAGAAATCAACAAACAAGCCAAAAACTTGATTTTTACCTATATTTGCACCTACAAACATAGAACATTTCATGAAAAAGCACTTTTTATTCACCATTCTTATATTCGCATTATTACCATTTGTAACATCCGCACAATCAAACAAACCCACATCTGACCTTTCTAGCAGATTTGGTTTTCATATCAACGGAGAACTATACAAAGGACTAACACTCAAATGGAGCGAAGAAGCAAGACTAAATCAAATATCAACAAAATTTGACCAATTACACTCTATTTTATCATTAAACTATAAAGTCAATAACTACTTCAAAACAGGAGTATCATACACATTTATTCTCTCCGACAAATTAGACACAAAACATCGAGGACATCTGGATTTGATTGGAAACTACAAAATGAATCGATGGCAATTATCTCTTCGAGAACGTCCTGAATTTACATTAAGCAACAAAAACAACATTAAATGGATACTACGCTCAAAGTTACAATTGGACTATTCTGCAAAAACCGTCCCTATCACTCCTTCTCTTTCCTTTGAATTAACGAACACGCTAAACGATTCACAAAAACAATACATAGAGAAGATGCGTACTGAACTTAATTTTAAGTGGAAAATTAACAGCTTAAATCAATTTGACTTTTATTACCGATTTGACATCAATTTCAATCCTCCTTACATAGATAACATATTGATAAAAACACACACACATATTATCGGCATTTTCTACACACTTAATTTATATAGAAAGAACAATTAAGTCTGCTATAAGGTTTTCAAAGACTTTTTTGGTCAAAACAAAAAATATTGTACTTTTGCCCATCATAAAAAATAATCAATCTCTAAATTCTTGATGCCTATTGAACACGTCTACTTTTTGTTTTAACCTAAAAAGTAATGAAAAATATATCAAAGTTTACCGACGAAGAGTTGGTTAAACTATATGCATCAGGAAATAATCAAGCTTTTGAACTTTTAATTCAGAGAAACAAAGATCGTGTTTATGGTTACATCTTATTTGCAACCAAGAACAACGATTTAGCGGATGACATTTTCCAAGAAACATTCATAAAAGCCATTATGAATATAAAGAAGGGAAATTACACCGAAAACGGAAAATTCATTGCATGGATCAATCGTATCGCGCACAACCTAATCATTGATCATTATAGAAAAACATCATACGAAAACACATTCTCTAATGACGACAATGAATTTAACCTTTCAAACAGCATAAACATAGCAGATAGAAACATTGAAGATACTTTAATTTGGGAAAACCAACTCAATGACATTGCAAAAATGATTAAATTTCTTCCCAAAGAACAAAAAGAAGTAGTTGTAATGCGCTTTTACAAAAACATGAGCTTCAATGAAATTGCAGAAAAAACAAACGTCAGCATAAATACCGCACTAGGGAGAATGCGCTATGCCATTATTAATCTCAAAAAAATGACAAAAGGAAAAATTCTAGAGAAAGAAACTTACTCTGCTTAAAAAAAATATTCCCTATTTTGAGCATCAGTATTCTATCTTATCTTCTTTTTCCAGCCAACGGACAAAGGTATCTTTTGCTTGCTCAGGCAAAAATTGGAGCATTTCCACTTTTCTTTTTTTCTTATCAAGTTCCAATTCCTGATAAATAAACGAATCATCAAAACCAATTTTTGCAGCATCTTCCTTTGTGTTTCCATAATAAATTCTATCAATACGAGCCCAATAAATAGCGCCCAAACACATTGGGCAAGGTTCGCATGAAGTATAGATTTCACAACCCGAAAGATTAAAAGTCTTAAGTTTTTTTGCAGCTTTTCTGATAGCTTGCACCTCAGCATGAGCCGTAGGATCATTATTACAAGTTACTCGATTTGTTCCAACAGCAATAATCTTTCCATCCTTCACTATCACCGCTCCAAATGGTCCTCCGCCATTTTCAACATTTTTCATCGAAGCTTTTATTGCTTGTAGCATAAATTTCTCTTCATACATAACATATCCTCCCTCTATCTTTTCATAGCAAAATTATCAAAAATATATAAACTTAAACAAAAGTAAGTCAAAAGTTTGACCACATTCACGTCTCTTTTATCAAAAAAACCCCGCTAATTAATTTTGATATCTAGATTTTTTACTAACTTGCGACCGTTTTTTGGAGAGGTGCTCGAGTGGTTGAAGAGGCACGCCTGGAAAGCGTGTATACGCCTAAAGTGTATCAAGGGTTCGAATCCCTTTCCCTCCGCAGATTTTTTTTATTATTAATTTTATTATTTTAAACTAAAAAAGAAAAAAAATGAAAAAAGTAATTCTTAATTTGACATTCTTTGCAGTTCTATTATTCGGAATGTCAGTAAATGTAATGGCTCAAGAGCCTGCAGAAAACAATGACGCAACAGAACAAGTTGCAGCAGTAGCAGAAGACGCTGAAGAAGGTGCAATGGTAGGTATGCACAAAGCACTTAAGATTAAATTTATCGAAGGTGGTGCTGGATTTATGTCAACTGTAGTATTCTGTTTGATTTTCGGTTTGGCATTGTGTATCGAACGTATTTTGTATTTGAACCTTTCAAAAGTAAATTCAAAAAAATTACTTGAAGACATTGAAAAAGCTTGGGCAGAAGGTGGCGTAGACGCTGCTTTAGAAGTATGCCGCAATACTCGCGGACCAGTTGCTTCTATCTTCTATCAAGGCCTTTCTCGCTACAACGAAGGTGTTGACGTGGTAGAAAAAACAGTTGCTTCTTACGGATCAGTTCAAATGGGATTGTTAGAAAAGAATCTTTCTTGGATTTCTCTATTTATCGCTTTGGCTCCTATGTTGGGATTCATGGGTACAGTTATCGGTATGATTCAAGCATTCGACATGATTCAACAAGCTGGTGATATTTCTGCAACAATTGTAGCAGGAGGTATTAAAGTTGCGTTGTTGACTACAGTGACTGGTCTTATTGTTGCTATCATTCTTCAAATTTTCTACAACTACATCTTGTCTTGCATTGACTCTGCAGTAAACGAAATGGAAGATTCTTCTATCTCTTTATTGGATATCGTAGTAAAACAATCTAAATAAAAATAAAGGAAACACATTATGTCTAAATTCATAAAACTATTACCAAAAATATCACTATGGTTGCTTTTTGCAGCTTCATTGGTGATTACGGTTTTGTTTTTTGTAGGCGGAAGCAACACTATTGACATCGCAGGAACAGAATGGGATGAGCCTGTTTACACAAACTTATTGTTAAACTGGACATATGTTCTTTGTGCTTTGGTAGTGCTAATCACTTTGGCAGTTTCCGTTATGCAATTTATCAAAACGTTTATTGCAAATCCTAAAAAAGGAATCGTATCGTCGTTAGTTATTTTGCTAATTGTAGCTATTTTCGCAATCTCTTGGGCATTAGGTAGCGCAGAAACTATCAATATCATTGGTTACGAAGGAACAGACAATACTGGATTCTGGGCTCAATATTCTGATATGTGCTTGTATGTAGCTTACACATTAGGAGCTGGCACTTTATTGGCTTTGTTTGGCTCAATGATTTATTCTAAATTAAAATAACTCAATAACAAATTTTTCAAAATGGGAAAAAAGAAAGTTCAAGAAATCAATGCAAGTTCAATGGCTGACATTGCCTTTTTGTTACTTATCTTCTTCCTTGTAACAACAACAATGTCTGTGGACAAAGGGCTTTCACGCCGTTTGCCACAACCTCTTCCTCCAAACATTGAAAAACCAAACATGGAGGTAAACAAACGTAACACATTCATTGTATTGTTGAATAGTAACAACCAATTGCTTGTGCAAGGAGAGGTTATTGACGTAAAGGATTTGAGAGAAAAAGCAAAAACTTTCATCAAGAACGAATTTAACGATCCTAATCTTCCTAAACGAGAAAAGATTGACGTTGAATTTTTTGGAGAAGTAGAAGTTACAAAAGATCATATTATCTCTCTTCAGAATGACCGTTACACACAATATCAAGCGTATATTGAAGTTCAAAACGAATTAGTAGCGGCTTATAATGAATTGAGAAATGAGATTGCAAAAGAAAAATTCGGTGTAGCATACGATGCTTTAGATGAAGATCGTCAAAAAGCGATTCAAAAAATCTATCCTCAACGTATCTCAGAAGCCGAACCTAAAAATTATGGAGGAAAAAAATAATGGCAAAGATTAGAAAAAAAGGTGGCAAAGATTTGCCAGCGATTAGTACAGCATCATTACCTGACATTATTTTTATGCTTTTGTTCTTCTTTATGACAGTAACTTCTATGAAAGAAGTAACTTATATGGTTACTATTCGTCCTCCAGAAGCTACCGAACTACAAAAGTTGGAAAAGAAAACACTTGTTCGCTACATTTATATGGGAGAGCCAAAACGTGAATATCAAAAAGCTTATGGTTCAGAAACTCGTATTCAATTGGACGACGCTTTTGCTGATATCAATCAGTTGGAAGAGTATGTAGTTCGCGAACGTAGTGCGATGAAGGAAGAAGATCAAAACTTATTGACTATTTCAATCAAAGCCGATAAGGATACTCGTATGGGTATAGTAACCGATGTCAAGCAAGCGCTTCGTCGAGCATATGCCTTAAAGATCAATTACGCGGCTGTACAAAGAACTGAATATTAAAAAGTTTTTTCACCTCATAGAAAAAAAACACTCTTGAAAACAAGAGTGTTTTTTTTATCAGAAAACCTTGCTATTTTTTTGTAAAAGATCAACATAAAAAATGTTCTTCAATTTTAATTGACTAATTTTGCGATATATTCACAAATAAGAAAAATAAAACATATAATTATCTAAAAACATGAAAATTCTAGTTCTTAATTGCGGCAGTTCGTCTATCAAGTACAAACTCTTTCAGATGAGTACCAAACAAGTTTTGGCACAAGGCGGTATCGAAAAAATCGGAATGGACGATTCTTTTCTAAAAATCACTCTCTCAAGTGATGAAAAAGTAATCCTCAAAAAAGAAATCAAAGAACATACCTCAGGAATTGAGTTTATTCTTGAAATATTAACCGACTCTAAATACGGATGTTTACAATCACTTAATGAAATTGATGCAGTAGGACACCGAATTGTACATGGTGGAGAAAAGTTCAATCAATCCGTAGTTATTACCCAAGAAGTTATTGACAAAGTAAAAGCTTGTATAGATATAGCTCCTCTGCACAATCCAGCAAACTTAAAAGGAATTGAGGCGATATCAAAACTTCTACCTTCATTGCCACAAGTGGGAGTTTTTGATACTGCGTTTCACCAAACAATGCCTGACTATGCCTATATGTATGCATTACCATACGAATTTTACCTAAAATATGGCATTCGCCGTTATGGTTTTCACGGAACAAGTCACCGATATGTGTCTAAACGCGCTTGCGATTTCTTAGGAATTGATTATAAAAACTCTAAAATCATAACTGCCCACATAGGGAATGGAGGTTCTATCACAGCTATAAATAATGGAGAGTCGGTTGATACCTCTATGGGATTAACTCCTGTTGAAGGTCTGATGATGGGAACTCGCTCTGGTGATGTCGATTTAGGTGTTATCACATACCTAATGAAAAAAGAAGAAATGAGCGTTGATAATATCGCCAATATCATTAACAAAAAAAGTGGATTGTTAGGAGTTTCAGGGGTTTCAAGCGACATGAGAGATATTGACAATGCCATTGCAGAAGGCAATAAACGTGCAAAATTAGCATTGGAAATGTATTGTTATCATGTAAAAAAATATATAGGTTCGTACGCGGCAGCGCTAAATGGAGTTGATGTTATTGTATTCACGGGAGGAGTAGGAGAAAACCAAACTCCACTACGTCAACAAATTTGCGAGGGATTGAGTTATTTAGGAATTGAATGTGACACAGAAATCAATAAAATGGCAAGAGGAGTAGAAGCAGAAATCTCTACCAAAAATTCTAAAGTCCGTGTTGTGGTTATTCCTACTGACGAAGAACTAATGATTGCAAGTGATACTCTAGCATTGATAAAATAAAAAACAAACTTCATTAAGAAAATGAAATCATTTACAAACGTAAAAGACCTTGGGAACTTAAACGAGGCCATAAAAGAAGCCCTTGAAATAAAACAAAATCGTTTCTCCTATAAACATATAGGAGAAAATAAGACTTTATTGATGGTTTTCTTTAATTCTAGTTTACGTACAAGACTAAGTACTCAGAAAGCAGGGATGAACTTGGGGATGAATACTATTGTTTTAGACGTAAACCAAGGAGCATGGAAATTAGAGACTGAACGAGGCGTTATTATGGACGGAGATAAACCTGAGCATCTGCTTGAAGCAATTCCTGTTATGGGTTGCTACTGCGATGTTATTGGCGTTCGTTCTTTTGCGCAATTTGAGAGCAAAACATTCGACTACGAAGAAACCATATTGAATCAATTTATTCGCTATTCTGGGAAGCCTGTTTTCAGCATGGAAGCTGCTACAGGGCATCCTCTTCAAGCTTTTGCTGATTTGATTACAATTGAAGAATATAAGAAAACAGAACGCCCCAAAGTAGTACTAACATGGGCTCCTCATCCAAGAGCGCTTCCTCAGGCAGTTCCAAATTCTTTTGCAGACTTTATGAATGAAGCAAATGTTGAGTTTGTAATTACTCACCCAAAAGGATACGAACTTGACGAGAAATTTGTTCGTGGTGCAAGAGTTGAATACAATCAAGAAAAAGCATTTGAAGGTGCAGATTTTATCTACGCAAAAAACTGGGCAGCATACCAAGATCCAAACTATGGAAAAATCCTCTCACAAGACAGATCTTGGACAGTGGACACAGCAAAAATGAATCTAACTAATAATGCTTACTTTATGCATTGCTTACCAGTAAGACGTAATATGATTGTTTCTGACGATGTTATCGAATCTCCACAATCGCTAGTTATTCCAGAAGCTGCAAACAGAGAGATTTCTGCTCAAACGGTGCTGAAACGTTTGTTGCAATAAAAATAATATTTCCCCTATTCCAAAGACAACTATTTATAACTTTGCATAGGGAAGACGAGATGTAGCACAGTTGGTAGCGCGCCACGTTCGGGACGTGGAGGCCGCAGGTTCAAGTCCTGTCATCTCGACTTTTAGATATTCCAAAACAATGAAAAAAATATTTCTTATTACTATTTTATCATCGATACTTTTTCTCTCTTGCGACAATGAAAAATATTGTTGGCGTTGTACAACAACTACAATGGCAACAATCGACACGTTAGGTTATAGAATAAAGTATGATACTATCTGCTACAAAACGAGTAGAGAAATAAAACGTTATGAAAGAGCGCACACAAATAAACCTACGGGATTAATTGGTGTAAATGTTGGATCTGAAACAAAATGTGAAAAGTACTGATTATGAATATGGATATTTATAATTTTGATGAAATTCGTCCGTTTAATTCTTCGGAATTACCAGCTGCTTTTGCTGAATTAATGAAAAATGAAGTTGTCCGATCGTTCGTACAACAAATTTTTCCACAAATTCCATTGAACGTCATTGAGACTCAACTTCAACAAATAAAAACAAGTTATGAGTTCCAAAAACTGTTTATTTATCCGGCTATCGACACTTTCTTGAAAAAGATATCTAGTGGATTAACTTTTTCCGGATTAGAAAATTTAGATAAAAACAAGGCATATCTATTTATAACAAACCATCGAGATATTGTACTTGACTCTGCACTTTTGAACTTTATATTAATGCACAATAAGTTCAATACCACAGAAATAGCCATTGGAGATAATCTGCTCATAAAAGATTGGATAAAAACATTGGTGAAAATAAATAGAAGTTTTATCATTCAGCGCAATGCCCCTATTAGACAAATGGTAGAGATTCTTAATCGCCAATCCGCATACATACGTCAAACTATTACTGAAAGAAATCAGTCAATATGGATTGCTCAACGCGAAGGAAGAGCCAAAGATTCTAATGATGTTACTCAAGAGAGTATTTTAAAGATGTTTGCCTTGAACGGTGATAAATCTTTCAATGAGAATCTGCAAGAATTGCACATCTGCCCTATCTCTATTTCCTATGAATATGATCCTTGTGACTACCTAAAGGCGAAGGAATTTCAACAAAAAAGAGATGATAGTAGTTTCAAAAAATCGCAGGCAGATGATATGGAAAATATGGGTGTCGGCATTAATGGTTTTAAAGGAAAAATTCATTTTCATTTTTGTGGAGAGATTTCTGATAAAATAGCTCAAATTACAGGAAATAAAAATGAGCAATGCGAACAAATCGCAAAACTCATTGATAAAAATATCCATGCCAACTATTCTATTTATGAGTGCAATAAGATTGCTTACGATTTGCTTTTGAATACAAATAAATATGCAAAAGAATATTCTACAAAAGAAAAGCAGAAATTTGAAGCATTTGTAAAAGACCGAATTGAACGAATAAAACTTGAGTCTAAAGATATTGATTTTTTAAGAAGAAAAATTCTTGAAATGTATGCCAATGTGCTTATAAATTACGAAAAAGCACATTAGACACTTTCCCAAAAAGATGAAAAATATTTTTTTGGAACAAAAAATAAAACGCTTTCAAAACAAACGTATTCTTATTGCTCCTCTCGACTGGGGAATTGGGCATGCAACGCGCTGTGTTCCAATAATAAAGTCGCTGATATCGAAACAAAACAAAGTAATTATTGCTTCGAGTGGAGAAGCATTAGCTTTTTTACAGAGAGAATTTCCAACACAAGATTTTTTAGAATGGCATTCTTATGAGATAAGATATTCCTCGTCAAAATCTCAAACTTGGGCGATTCTTCGCCAAACGCCGAAAATCCTATGGAGAATTTACAAGGAACACTATTTTCTAAAAAAAATCATTAAAGAAAAAAGTATCGAAGCCATTATTTCCGACAACAGATTTGGATTATGGAGCAGAGATATTAAATCCATCTATCTCACACATCAGATAATGATAAAAATGCCCCATCGATTATCAATCTTTGAGCATCTATTCTATTCTCTTCACAAATTTATTATAGAAAAATACGACGAATGTTGGATACCAGACTTTAAGGGGAAGAACAACCTTTCAGGGGATTTATCTCACAAATACCCAACGCCAAAGAACGCCTCATTCATTGGACCACTTTCTCGTTTTGAGAAAAAAGAATACACATCAACATCTCCTTATCAAAATCTTGTGCTAATTTCAGGACCTGAACCTCAACGTTCAATTTTTGAAAAAAAAATGATAGAAAAGTTTCTACAAGTTAAAGAAGCAACTATTATCATCTCAGGGAAACCAACAAGTTCATATTCTCTTCTATCCAACAATATCACAATAAAATCACACCTTGATAGCAGAGAATTATCATTTCTCATCCAAACAACACCAAATATCTTTTGTCGTTCTGGCTACTCAACACTGATGGATCTTAAAGTTCTAGACAGAAAAGCCACTCTCTTTCCCACTCCTGGGCAAACAGAACAAGAGTATCTTGCTGAAAGATTAAAAATGAAGAAATAAACTAATTTATTTCCTCAAAACCACAATAAGGGACCAATGCCTTTGGTATTTTTATACCATTCTCAGTTTGGTTATTTTCCAAAAGTGCAGCAAAGATTCGTGGCAAAGGCATTGGTTTTGCTTCGCAAGCAAAAGACGACAACGAGGTGTCGCAAAGCACCGTGCAGAAAGTCTTAAACAAAACTTTCTCGCCAGAGTTTCTCAACCGTATAGACGACATCGTGATGTTTAACAGCTTGACAAAAGCCGACATAGCACGTATTATCGACTTGGAATTAGCAACGCTTGGCAAACGCCTCGAAAATCTACACTTACAACTTACATTGAGCGACGAAGCGAAACACTTTATTGCCGACAAAGGCTACGACGCACAAAATGGTGCTCGACCCTTGAAGCGTGCTATACAAAAATACATAGAAGACCCTGCTACCGATTTTCTGCTCGACAACCCAACAGAAAACGCTACGCTACACTTCACGCTTGCCGATGACAAAAATTCTTTGCAACTCCACTGCAAAGCATAACATAAAAAAGCGAACCCTAAGTTCGCTTTTTTTATTTTTAAATTAACGTTTTTATATCAAAATCCTTATCAATCTTAAGTGCTCCCCAAATATACGCATCGACTTCACGATAAGAGAATTCTTTTAAATCAAACTCATCCATAAAATAATCGTAAAACTCCACATAAAAATCATAGTCCTTTAACTTCTCTGCAAAAGACGTTTTTGTATAGCTCTTATACTTGGGTAAAAAATCATTGCTGAACAAAGTAGTAAACGTTTTTGCCACCATACTATCGTAAATAGGATATTTATCGGGCTGATGATACGCACAATATTTTGTAGCAAACGAATAATTGTTTCGTACAGCATTATCCAACTGCAAATGAGCAATCTCACCAACCAATCTCTTATCGCCACAAGCAAGCCGAGCATCTATATCTTTTATATTAAATATATGTTCTGCCATTGCATTTGTAGCCATTATGCCTGTAGAGTAGAACAGATTGAGCAACTTTACTTTTGTAGCCACAGCCGATTTATTTGTATGGGAGGGATATTTTGATAGCAAGCAGGCTAATGAATCATTCTGTATTACGTACGGCTCCAAATACGCATTATAAGATGCTAAAACTTTCTGTGCATCATTTTTAAGAGATTTTTTCATTTTTATTTGTTTTTATAGTTAATACTTATTATTTATTATTCACATACGCCTCTCACATCATATATATCTCCCAAAGCGCCATAAGAACTTTTTGTAAAAGCACTGTTGCTGATAAAAGAAAAAATATAATAACCTCCTGCTGTCCAGTAATACCCTCCTTTATTCTTATTGTAATATCCACCATTCCAATACCCGTTAGCAGGAAAAAATATAGACATTCCATTTAACTTGCTAGTAAAAATACACCCATTTACACCCGTTCCATTATAATCATCTATCCAAGTAGATGTGCAATTTCTAACAAACTCTCCAAATTCATCGGAAGTTGGTGTACGCCAAGTTCCTCCCATTTTGGACGAAGCAACGTCGTAATAATTAGATTTACTTACACTACCTGCATTGCTGGTTGCCCATTTCAACCCGCAAGGCAAACCTAAATCGACCCATTCATATCCATTTTCCATACCGCTACTCTCATACCATATAGCATACAACTTAATGTCCCGTACAACCATAGGTACATCTTCACCAACAGTAAAATAGGCTCCTGAACCATCTTCTCTTGTATTCCATTTGTGAAAAGCATACGAAGGACGAGTAAATGTTGTTGAATAATTCCTAAATGTATAAGAAACACCATAGCGTATAGTATCCACTACCACATCTCCTTCTCCACCATTTGGCATATAGGTTACAGTATAAAAATAGTCGTCGGTAGTGCTAGCCGCAAAATTGATACTATCTACATCCGATACCTTAAACTCGTACACGTTGCCATCGGTTTTGTGTACATACATACTTTGTGCTGCAGCTCCTGCCACAGCAAGCATAAAAGCAAAAACAAGTGTAATTTTTTTCATCTCTTTTTTTAGTTTTTTATTGGTTAATAAATTGTTGTTATTTCTTAATAAACTTTACAAGCACATCGGCTACTTGTAGTACATAGGTGCTTTCGGTAAGCGTAGATACATCTATGTCGCACCCTACGCCGCTCATCACCACTCGCCCCGAGAGGTCTATCACTCGGTAAGCGGCGTTCGGATCCACGCCCTTCACACGCAGTACGCCACACACAGGGTTGGGGAATACGCTCACTTGTACCTGTACATTGTCAAGTTCCGTAGTGTTCATTTCAAGGAAATAGATGCGTCGAGCGGTTTTGCCCGTAGTTTGTGCATTGGCTACCTCGCCACCAAACGTCAGCGAGCGGAGTGTAGAGAGTTCGTAAACAGTATGCTCGCCCTCTGTGGTTTCTATCACCATTGTCAGCACTTCGGCTTGGGCTACGCATACGCCACACAGCACAAATGCAAATAAAATCAGTAGTTTTTTCATGGTTATTATTTAATGTTTTGTTTTTAAAATCGCTTTGCAAATAAAATATAAAAATCTCCGACAAAAAAGGTTCTTGTTGGTCCTTGTTTGTGTATTCTTAAAATTCCACAAAATAAGGCAATAAAGCACATCTAAGTAGAATTGAATGTTGTCGGATTTAACCTCAAAGCGTGTCATAATTGACACGCTTTCGCCGTGTAGCATTTGCTGTAAATTTGAAAGAAATCACACTGAAGCAATAGCGAAATACGCAGCAACAAAACGGTGTCAATAGAAGGAGTTCGCAGCACACGGTAGAAGTTGGAGCGGTCGTAGCCCAACTCACGTGCAAGCCACGCCACACTACGCCTTTGACGCAAGAGTTCGTTGCGGATTTCGTTTCCTATATGTAGTGTTTCGGTCATAAAAAAGACGTAAACTATTTCTAACTTACTAACATTGAAGGTTCTAGCAAAACCGCGAAAACTAATAAGAAAGAATAGTTCACGTCAAACGTGAACAACCTAACTCATTCTCGTTTTCTAAAAAATTTGCTAGATTTTCAATGCGAGAACAAGAGCAATTGCTCAAAATAAAAAAACTACTGCCTTCAGCAGCAGTTGCAAAGATAATGATTTTTAAGGGAGAATACGAAATAAAAAAAGGACTCGCCATAGAATATGGGAGCCCTCTAAATAAAAAATTATGAAAAAAACTTAATCGATATATTCAAATCCTGTATAAGGTACCAAAACCTTTGGAATGCGAATACCTTGTTCGGTTTGGTTGTTTTCGAGCAAAGCTGCCACTATACGTGGTAAAGCCAAAGCACTACCATTAAGTGTATGACAAAGCTCTGTTTTTCCGCCAAATCTTTTATATCTACACTTCAAACGATTTGCTTGATAACTCTCAAAGTTAGACACCGAGCTCACCTCCAACAATCGTTTTTGAGCAGCAGAGTAAACCTCAAAGTCGAAACAAAGTGCAGCAGTAAAACTCATATCGCCACCACAAAGACGCAAAATACGATAAGGCAACTCCAATTTTTGCAACAAGCCCTCAACGTGATCAAGCATCTCTTGATGCGACGTACTTGAATGTTCAGGAGTATCAATTCTAACAATCTCTATTTTTGAAAATTCGTGCAAACGGTTGAGTCCTCTAACGTCTTTGCCATAGCTACCTGCCTCGCGACGGAAACATTGCGTATAAGCACAGTTTTTAATAGGTAATTCCTTTTCGTTCAAGATAACATCACGATAGATATTTGTAACAGGAACTTCTGCCGTTGGAATCAAATACAAATCATCCAATTGACAATGGTACATTTGACCTTCTTTGTCGGGCAGCTGACCTGTGCCGTATCCCGAAGCCGCATTCACAACCGTTGGAGGCATTATCTCTAAATAACCATTTTTTCTAGCCTCGTCTAGGAAGAAGTTAATCAATGCACGTTGAAGTTGCGCTCCTTTTCCTTTATAAACAGGGAATCCTGCTCCTGATATTTTAACTCCTAATTCGAAATCTATCAAATCATATTTCTTTGCCAAATCCCAATGAGCAAGAGGTTCAAATGAGAACTCGGGCATCTCACCTTGAGATTTTTCCACTACGTTATCTTCTGCAGTTTTTCCTTCAGGAACGCATTCTTGAGGCAGATTTGGAATTTGTAAAAGCAACTCACGAATAGAGAGTTCTATTTCGTCCATCTTTAGTGAAAGATTCTTAGTTTCCTCCTTATATTGTGCAGTTTCTTGCTTTGCTGCTTGAGCTTCTTCTTTTTTACCAGCCTGCATCAAAGCACCAATCGATTTAGAAAGTTGATTTGCCTTTGCCAACAAAGCATCTAAATCTTTTTGAGTAGCTCTTCTTTGAGCATCCAAATCAATAACTTTTTCAATAATTTCTTTACCATCAAAATATTTCTTCGCCAAACGACGAATCACCTCTTCTTTGTTTTCTGCAATAAACTTTGTGATTAGCATAACTTTCTAAAAAAAATTTGTGCAAAATTAGTAAAAATATAAAGAACTGAACGATTTCAGACCAAATGGAAATAGTACAAATTTACATAACGTATGCTCTTAAAATTGAGATAAAGGCAAGAATTAAAACCGTTAGTCCTAAAGCTATAAAAATGTAATTCAAATCTGGATAGGATATTTTTTTTATAGATAACTTTTTCAAAACAAACTTGTCTAATAACTTAAACGTAAAGAAAGCAACTAACAATCCAAGCAACGAACCTGCTAATATATCTCCCGGATAATGAACTCCCAAATACATCCGAGTATAAGCATTGATTGCGGCCCAAATAAAAATTACAACACCATAAATTCTATTCTTAAAAAGCAACGTTGTAAAAAGAGCAAAAGCAAACGAATTGGCCGCATGAGCCGAAAGGAAACCATATTTTCCAGCAAGATTACCAAAAACAGGTCTTACCAAACCTTGGAGTAAAGGTTCATGAGTTGGACGAGGACGAGCAACTGTATACTTTATAACATTTGAAATTTGATCTGTTAATACAATTGTCAATACCAAAAGTATCAATATCCAAATAGATTCTTTTTTGTAATTTTTTATAAGAATGAAAACAATTACAGCAGCTGCAAAAATCCACTCAACTTTCCCTGTATAAAGAGTAAAAAAATGATTTAGAAAATCTGTCTGGTGATTATTAAACCAAAGCAAAAGTTGCTGATCAAGTTTTATTAAATCCTGAATATCCATCTTTAAATTCTTTCTATTTCCAAATTCTTAACCCATCCTATGTTGCCATCAGCAATTTTTATTTCCGACCACTCTCCCACAACTTCACGCACCGTAACCTTCGTTCCCTCGTGAAGAAGGAATAATTCTGTTCCACTTTCGTCAGGAGAACTTTTCACCGTAACTGACCCTTGCATCACAATTGCTGCTTCTCTTTTCTCGAAATAATTTCTACGAGAAGAAGAAAAACTAAAGAATACAACAGAAAGCAAAAAGAAAAAAATCGCCACAAAAAATGAAGTTTGACGAACAATCTTCTTTGGTGAAAAAACGTAAAATAATAGCAAAACCAACGTGATTACAAAAAACAAAATGCTTGAAACGGCCCACTCATTTGAACCCAAAAGTGATTTTAGGTTTTCAATCCATTGAGATAGAAAAAAAACTTCAATAGGTTCAATATTATCTAAAACCTTTGTATTTGCAAGTGAAAGATTGTGCTTAGCATCTTCAAAAGAGGGGTTCAAACGCAAAGCACGTTCATAATTTAATATCGATTTTCCTATTTGATTTGTTTTGAAATAAGCATTCCCTAAATTATAATACAATTCCGGCGCTTCACCTTTATCTAACACAGATTCATAAAGGGCTATTGCTTCGTCGTAACTACCTTTTTGATAAGCTTCATTCGCCATTGAAATAGTATTTTCAACAGCAAAAATATTAGTTGCAAAAACAAAGAATAAAACAATTAGATGCAATTTTTTCATTTTAGTAACCTCGTTTTTATTTCTTGATATTTTCTTCTAAGAGCATAATTATTTTTGTTGTTTCTTCAAACAACTTATCTCTATCTTGAAGACTCTCACCAAAAGCGTACTGCGCAAATTCACACTCATTCAAAAGTGCAATAAATGAATTTATAATTTCCGGACTTAGATTTTGCTTTTGCAATTCAATCTCCAAATTATCTTTATTCAACTCTGATTGAGGAATAGCAAGTTTGTCACACAAATACCCCCAAAGTGCTTTCAGGATTTCGTTATAAAATTCTTCTTTTTTGTTTTCCTTCAAAAATTTCTCTGCCTGACGCAAACGTATACGGGCAATTTTATTTGCTTTCTTATTACGAACTAAGGCAACATTTGCATTTTCTATCGCTAGTTTTCGGAAAAACCAAAATACAAACACAACAACAATCAAAGGCACGATATAAGAAAGCCAAAACATAAATGTTCCAAAATAAAGCCGTTTGCTTGACTTAATATCGATCTTATTTATATAAATATGACGAATATCGCTACCCAACATCTTCACATTCTCTTTAGTGGAAAAATTATTGATAACAACACTTTGCTCACCACTTGATTCTCCCTCAGACTTTTGAACATTTAACACATATTCTTCCGTTGACAGCGTAACATATTTTTTCTCGTTAACATCAAAATAAGAGAACTTTATGCTTGGGATAGTATAAGTTCCTCCAAAACGAGAAATTGCCAAATACTCAATAGTTTTAGAGCCTGAAACGCCTGAAGTTGTATTTGTAAAACTATTTTCTACTTTTGGCTCATAAACTTCAAAATCAGAAGGGAATTTTACCTCAGGATTTTTTATCAATTTCAAGTTTCCATTTCCAGAAATCTTGAGTTTAATAGTAACTGGCTCATTAACATTCATCTCTTTCTGAGAAATGGAAGAAGTCATCTTCAAAACTCCCACTGCTCCAGTAAATGACTCAGGTTTATTTGCTGGCAAAGCATCTACTTCTATAGTTTTACTAGGTGCAACAAGTGGTTTTTGCACCTCTTGATAAGAATCAAAGAAATCATCGAAAATACTACGTGGACGAGAACTTGTATTTCTTAATCGCACAATAGCATCACAGGTCATTTTCTCTATATCAATCTTTCCCGATCTCTGTGGGTAGAGCAAAACTTGCCTCAAAGTAATAGTATTATAATTCTTTCCGTTATAGTTTTCCAATGAAAATTGCTTATCCTTTGGCAAATCTATTTCTTGCATTAAGAATCCTTTGAAATCTGGAAATTTTACATTAGTGATATTCACCAAATCCACTCGTGTATAAATTTTATACGTTACTAGAACTACCTCTTGTTCATAAACTTTACTTCGAGATACAATAGTTCTTAAAAAAAGATTCTCGCTAGTAATAGACTGACTTTGCGAAACTTGTCCTTGACTTTGTTGTCCATTATTTTGTTGAATCGGAGACTCTTCTTCCGCAGGCAATACTTTTATTGTCAAAGAGTTTGACGAATATTTCTGTTTGTCTACAACTATAGTTGCAGGAGGAATAGAGAAAGTTCCCTCACCTTTTGGCAACAATGTATAAGTAAAACGAACGGTTGTGGACGAAGTTATACTTCCATTAATAATCTGTGTAGAAGAACTTTTCGACTGAAAAGGACCTGCTATAATATCAAAATCCTGTATTTCTGGGATGCGCAAATCTTTAGCAGAAGAATTCACTGAATAAACCAACTGAAATGCCTGCCCATTTGGTATTGCATTTGGAGCTGAAGCTGAAAAAACAACATCATCGGCATTGACCGTCACTATACCAATAATGAGTAATAAATAAACCGCTATTTTCCGTATATTCATAAAATTACCAGTCCTTTGATACATTATAGTGTTTCGATTGAATCGCTTGTTTCTTTACCTTTTCTTGAACATCTTTTTCATCTTGCAACATTGCATCAAGAATTTGTTCAGCATTCTCTTTCGACATTTGCTCTGGATTCTGTTGCTGAGGAGAAGATTTTGGTTCTTGCTCTTGTTTTTGTTCTTGTTGTTTTTCCTGTTGCTTGTCTTGTTGTTCTTGTTGATGCTGATTCTGCTGTTGTTGTTGCATTTGCTGCAACAATGTTTGCGCATAAGCTAAATTAGTTCTTGTTTCATCGTCGCTTGGATTATTCCTCAACGATTGTTTATATGACTCAATGCTTCCATTCAAAGCTTTTGATTTAATAGAATCTGGTCCTGTTTCGTAAAGTTTTAGCAATGAATTTCCTAGATTATGATAAACAGCCGAACGTTTTTTCTTGTCGGTCAGTTCTACTTGTGATAATGCCTGTTGAAATTGCTGAGCAGATTCGGCATACTTTCCTTGTCGGTAAAGCGAATTCCCTAAATTAAACATTCCCGAAAAGGAATTTCTATTCTTTTCCAAACCTTTTCGATACTCAATCTCTGCATCCACATATTTTTCTTTGTCGTAGAATTTATTTCCTTTTCGCACATTCCGACTCTCTTCTTGCGCCCAAAAAGGCAAAAAGAGGAAAATTGAAAGTATTATCAAAAAGATTTTTTTCATTTCTTTTTTTTCTTAAAAATATCCTTATCAAAAAAATTCAATCGGTTCAATTCCTTATTTTTTCGATTCAAAATATAGAATTCCAACAATAACAAGAACAATGCAATCCAAGCAAAAACATAGAACTTCTCATCGTATTCAGAATAAACCTTGGCCTCTATTTCCGATTTCGACATTTTTGCCAATTCTTTTTGCAAAGTTCTAAGTGCCTTATTCGAATTATCTGCTCTTACGTACATCCCTTTGCCCGCCTCAGCAATCTGCTGACACATTGTTTCATTAAGTTTTGAAACTACCACATTACCCTCTTTATCTTTTCTAAAAGACATTGTGTTTTCAATGAGAAGAGGAACCCCTTCTGGTCTCCCCATCCCTACGACATTCACGGTAATTCCTCTTTCCAAAGCCTCTGTAGCAGCACCTACCGCATTGTCTTCATGATTCTCTCCATCAGTAAATACAATTATTGTACGAGATTTATCTTTATTTTCCTCTCCAAAAGATCGTATTGCTAAGTCTATAGCTCCGCCAATTGCTGTCCCCTGACGAGGGACCAACTTTGGAGTTATAGAAGAAAGAAACATTTTTGCGGAAACATAATCAGACGTTATTGGAATTTGCACAAAGGCATCGCCAGCAAAAACAATCAACCCCACCTTATCTTCCGTCATTCCATCAATAAGTTTTGAAAGCATCATTTTTGCATACTCCAAACGATTTGGTTGAACATCCTGCGCCATCATTGAATTTGAAACATCAAGTGCAATTATAGCCTCTATACCTTGACGTTTGACAGAGGAAATTTTTGAACCAAACTGAGGACGTGCAAGAACAAAAATAATCAACAAAAGAGCCAATAACGTGATGTAGAACTTAATTTGCGGACGGATCCAAGAAACATTCGGCATCAAATCCTTCAACAACTCCAAATCGCCAAACATTTCCAAACGCTTGCGCTGACGATAGGTTGAGTAAACAAACAATCCTATCAACAATGGAATCAATAGTAAAAGGTACAAATATTCAGGATTTGCAAATCGAAACATCTCTTTCTATCTTTTTCTTTGTTAAATAAGTTCTTATGGCAATTTTTTCAATACCGTATTTCTCAAAATAACTTCCGCGACAATCAATAAAAATGCAACCAAAGCAAAAGGTAAATATATTTCAGTCTTCTTTTTGTATTCTTTAACTGCAATTTTAGTCTTCTCCATTTGATCAATTTCAGCATAAATCGCTTTTAAATTGTCATTATCGGTAGCCCTGAAATAGCGTCCACCTGTCATACCGGATATCTGACGCAACATATCTTCATCAATATCAACAGGCATATCTTGATATCGAATACCTACAGGGGTTTGGACTGGATAACGAGCCATTCCTCTAGTTCCAACACCAATAGTATACACCCTTACCCCAAAAGTTTTTGCTATTTCTGCTGCAGTAATAGGAGCAATCTCCCCAGCATTATTCGAACCATCTGTAAGCAATATCACAACTTTTGATTTGGCATTACTATCTTTTATTCTACTTACAGCATTAGCAAGTCCCATACCAATAGCCGTTCCATCTTCAATAATTCCATATTTGATTCCATTGAACAAATTGATAAGCACGGCATGGTCGGTTGTTAAAGGACACTGAGTAAAACTTTCTCCAGCAAAAACCACCAAACCAATATTATCATTTGGACGTTCTACTATAAACTCTATGGCCACTCTTTTGGCAGCTTCTAAACGATTGGGTCTCAAATCCTCTGCCAACATTGTCCCCGAAATATCCATTGCCAAAACTATATCAATCCCTTCCGTTGTTTCATTGCGAACACTATTTGAAAGCGTTGGACGAGCAATGACAATAATAAGTAGAATCAGAGCTAAAAAACGCAATATAAATGGAATATGAAAAAGAATTTTTGTCGATAATTTTTCTGACAAAGTTGCCAATTTTTGCAAACTAGAAATCTGCAGACTTGCATCAGCTTGATATTGTTTAAAAATATACCAAGCCAAAACAGGCAAAAGTAGCAATAGCAAATACAGATATTCCGGATTATTAAAACTCATTTTATTTTGTTTCTTTGTCTTCTAAAGATTCATTATCCTCTATCTCCATCGTCCTCTCCACAAACGAGTACGCTTCCGACAAACTTTTAGAACATTCATCGGGCAATGGATTCCACTTTGCAAACTTTACCAAATCTGCCAACTGAAATATTGACTTTAGCAATGATATAATATCTCTATCTATCCCAAGATCCTTCATCATAAATAAAGTCTCATCAGAAGTCCATTCCATTGCATTAACATCATAACGTTTACTAATATAGGTTCGAACAACATCTGTCAACTCTGTATAATAAACTTTATATTTACCTTGTTGCCAAATTTTTTCCTGTTTTATTTTATCCAAACCTTCAAATGCCATAATATGCGCAGGAATTACCACTTCCGGTTCTTTAAGAACATCATAATTTCTTCTTAAATAAATCAACATCAAACGATAAATTCCGTATAACGCCAAAACTCCCAATAACACATACAGTAGAATCAAAAAGAACTTTCTCCAATTAAATGGAGGTGCGTAAATAGGTTTTATATCTGCTATCTGGAAATCAGTAGAGTCTGTTTGAATATCAACTGTAAAAACTTTAAGTGAAAGAGGATTGCTTTTTACAGTATCTCCACTTACATTACTGAAAGCAAACGGCGGAATGTAATACAAAGCCGTATCAAAAGAGGTTACTAAAAACGAATGTTTTACTTTTATGCGATTATTTTCTATTTGAGTAGTATCCACTTTGAGTCGTTCAACTAACTCCAAACCAGAAATAATCGTATCCGAGAAAAGTGGAATATTAATTCTTTCGTCAGCAAATTGATCTACCTCAAATGTAAGAGCAGTTTGCTCTCCAATGAACAAAAACGTAGAATCAATTGTAGCTTGTACCGAAAATTTTTGAGCAGAAAGAACTGAAAATTGCAATCCACACAACAAACAAATTATGTATCTGAGCAAGTTCCTCATTACGTTAATTTCTTAATTTAAACAACTGTATCAAAGATTTTACATAATCCTCTTCCGTAGAAATAGAAACAAAATCTACTCCCGACTTTTTCAAAGAACGTTGAAGTTCATTTTGTTTCTTACTCCAATAATTCTCATACTCCTGACGAAGCCGTGAATCGTTCGTGTTTACCCAAATACGTTGGTCAGTTTCCGCATCTTTTAGTTTTATATAACCTACCTTTGGTAAAACAGTTTCTCGTTTGTCATAAACCTGCACTGCCACTATATCGTGTTTTCTATTTGCAATGGTCATCGCTTCCGAAACATTCTTATCTATAAAATCAGAAATAAGAAATGCCGTAGAACGTTTTTTAACCATATTGGTAAAATAACGTAACGCAGCTGAGATATCAGTTTTTCTACTTTCAGGTTTAAAATCTATCAACTCTCGAATGATATACAGAATATGTTTTTTCCCTTTTTGAGGCAGAATACACTTTTCTATTCTATCCGAGAAAAATATAACCCCAATTTTGTCATTGTTTTGAATTGCAGAAAATGCTAACGTTGCTGCAATTTCAGTAATAACTTCTTGCTTAAGCGTTTTTGAAGTTCCAAACTCACGACTTCCTGAAACATCTATCAAAAGCATTACCGTCAACTCACGTTCTTCTTCAAAAATCTTTACAAACGGATTATTAAATCGTGCAGTTACATTCCAATCAATGTTACGCACATCGTCGCCATATTGATATTCTCGCACTTCCGAGAAAGTCATTCCTTTCCCTTTAAATGCCGTATGATACTCTCCCGCAAAGATATTGCGAGAAAGACCTCGAGTTTTAATCTCTATTTGGCGGACTTTTTTTAATAATTCGCTAGCTTCCATTTTTTTTAGAAAAATGTTTTTTTTTAAGGCACTTCAACCGAGTTTAGAATTTCGCTGATAATTTCCTCCGAAGTCATGTTGTTTGCCTCCGCCTCGTAAGTCAAACCAATTCGATGACGAAGCACATCGTGAGCCACAGAGCGAACATCTTCTGGGATAACATACCCTCTTCTTTTTATGAACGCATACGCTTTTGCAGCCAAAGCCAAATTGATAGATGCACGTGGAGAACCTCCAAAGGCAATCATGTTTTTCAAAGATTCCAATCCGTACTCCTCTGGGAAACGAGTTGCAAAAACAATATCAACAATGTATCGCTCAATTTTCTCGTCCATATAAACATCACGAACAACCTTGCGCGCTTCAAGAATTTCTTGTACCGACAGAATAGGTTTAATCTCCTGCTTTTCAGCTGACATATTTTGACGAATAATCAACTTCTCTTCTTCTTTTTTAGGATAATTGATTACCACTTTGAGCATAAAACGGTCAACTTGTGCTTCTGGCAAAGGATATGTTCCTTCTTGCTCTATAGGGTTTTGTGTTGCCAATACCAAAAAAGGTTCTTCCAATGCATAGGTGTTTTCTCCAATAGTTACTTGTCGCTCCTGCATTGCTTCAAGTAGAGCACTTTGAACTTTTGCTGGAGCACGGTTTATTTCATCAGCCAAAATAAAATTTGAAAAAACAGGCCCTTTTTTTATCAAAAATTCCTCTTTCTTCTGGCTATATATCATCGTACCAATAACATCGGCTGGCAGCAAATCCGGAGTAAACTGAATACGACTAAAATCGGCGTTAATAAGTTGTGCCAAAGTTTTTATTGCTAGCGTCTTTGCCAAACCAGGGACACCTTCAAGCAATACGTGTCCGTTTGACAAAAGTCCAATCAACAAAGAATTCACCAAGTGCTTCTGACCTACAATAACGTTGTTCATCCCCATTGTGAGGGTATCAACAAAAGCGCTTTGTCTTTCGATGCGTTCATTCAACGCTCTAATATCAATAGTTTGTTCCATAAATTTTACTTTTTGTTATTGCAAATATAATAGATTTCTGCAACTTTACTTTCCAAATAAACTTCTGTTAAGACTTTATGCTTTTTTTTAAGAAAATTTAAATATTCTCTCTTTTTTCCAAGCAAACAATATTTTCTACATGGTGCGTATGAGGAAACATATCAACAGGCTGCACCAACACAACCGAGTACATCTCGTCCAACAAACTCAAATCACGAGCTTGCGTTGCGGGATTACAACTTACATACACTATACGTTGAGGCGCAGCTAGAAGAATAGTTTTAATCACATCTTCGTGCATTCCTGCTCGAGGAGGATCAGTAATAATCACATCCGGTTTCCCATAAGTTTCCAAAAAAGATGCCGTCAAGATATCTTTCATGTCACCTGCAAAAAACTCTGTATTTTTTATATTATTGATTCCAGAATTCACTTTTGCATCTTCTATTGCTTCTGGAACATACTCTATCCCTATTACCTTTTTTGCCGACTTGGCCACAAAATTAGCAATAGTTCCAGTTCCCGTATAAAGGTCATAAACTAGTTCTTCTCCAGACAGTTTTGCAGCCGAACGTACCAATTTGTAAAGTTCGTACGCCTGTTCAGAGTTGGTCTGATAAAAAGACTTTGCTCCCACCTTAAACTTCAAATCCTCCATTTGTTCCATGATAAAATCATTGCCTTTGAACAAAATTGGAGTTTGATCCGTAATGCTATCATTGGATTTCGAATTAACGATATAAATTATAGAAGTTAATTCCGCAAACTCTTCTGCAACAGCATTGAGCAAAAGATTAATATTTTTCTTGTCATTTGAGAAAAAAACAACAATCAGCATTTTTTCTCCAGTAGAACTTGTCCGAATAATTATATTTCTGAGTAAGCCATTTTGATTTTTTAAATCAAAAAATGGCATCCCATTTTTCAGCGCAAAATCTTTGATAAACAAGCGAACACGATTAGAAAAATCCTCTTGCAACCAACATTTCTTAATATCAAGTACCTTGTCAAACATATTTGGAATATGAAAACCTAACGCATTCATATCATCAAATTCTTGTCCCGACAGAATTTCCTCATTGGTCATCCAACGTTTGTTGGAAAATGTAAATTCAAGTTTATTGCGATAGAAAGTTGTTTTCTTTGAACCAAGAATGGGAGAGATTTCCGGCAAATCCACCTTCCCTATCCGAACCAAATTATCAATTACTTGTTTTTGTTTGTGCTTGAGTTGTTCCTCATACGGAAGAATTTGCCACTTACAGCCACCACAAATACCATAATGTTCACAAAAAGCCTCTGTTCTCTTCTCTGAAAGCTGCTTAAAAGCGACTACTCTACCTTCCAAATAGCGATTTTTTTTGCGCGTAATTTGCAAATCGACCACATCTCCAGGAACTGCATATTGTGTAAAAATAACCTTATCGTCAGTTTTTATTATCGCTTTCCCTTCCGCCGCAACGTCAGTTACAAGCAAATTTTCCAAAAGAGGAAGATTTTTTTTCTTACTCATTTTTCTTCTTACAAATATTGAGTTAAAAGTTGTGACATTGCTTGTTGCACTTTTTTAGCTTCAAGGCGAGCTATTTGAGCAAAATTTTCAGAACTATCAGCATAAATAATTGCTCTCGAAGAGTTCACAATGAGCCCACACTGTTTGTTCATACCAAACTTCGCAACATCCTCCAAGCTTCCCCCTTGCGCTCCAACCCCAGGGACCAACAAGAAACTATTTGGAACAATTGTCCTAATTTGCTGCAACATATCCGCCTTAGTAGCACCTACAACGTACATCAAATTATCCTCATTTCCCCATTTTTTCGATGTCTTCAAAACCTTCTCAAATAATTTTTCTTCTAGTTTATTTTCCATAAACTGAAAATCAAATGCGCCTTTATTTGAAGTCAACGCCAAAAGAATAACCCACTTGTTCGGATAAGTCAAAAATGGAGAAACACTGTCTTCGCCCATGTAAGGAGCAACGGTTACCGAATCAAAATCAAAAGCCTCAAAAAAAGCACGTGCATAAAGTTGTGATGTATTTCCTATATCGCCACGTTTGGCATCTGCAATCAAAAACTGATTGGGATATTTTTCTCTAATGTATTTCACCGTCATTTCAAGAGCCTTCCAACCTTCGATACCCAAACTTTCATAAAAAGCAAGATTTGGTTTATAAGCAATACAAAATTCTGCAGTAGCATCAACTATTGCTTTATTAAACTCAAAAATAGGATTTTCACAGGTCAAAAGGTGTGCAGGAATCTTCTTTATATCGGTATCGAGACCGACACACAAAAATGATTTTTTACGCTGAATGTTAGCAAAAATTTCTTCTCTATTCATAATTACTTATTTTGATGCAAAAATAATGATTAGTTGCGATAGTTATAACCCACAATCAGGGATTGTACAAAAAAAAGAGCAAGATTTACAGAACCTTGCTCTAAATCTTCATTGAAGAAAATCAACTAGTCATCAATTCGTTTAAAATTTCCATCAAGGTCAAAAATCAAATCTGCGGAATTGCCCAACTCTACCTTTTGATATCGGCCACTCAATTCCCAACTTGTCACAAACGTACCAGGAAACATTGTTTCTACATAAGACAAAATTTTTTCAGAAATCACGCTATCGGGCAACTTCTTATTGTTTCCATCAATTTCAATAATTTCTTTCGATCTGTTAAATTCTAATTTAGTACCAGATTTCAAAGTAATATCATAAGTCAAGGTTGCGCCATCTTGATCTTTTAATGAAAACGAAATTTCATCCGTTGGAAAATGTTTTTCAACATAAACTTTTATTTCATTTGGCAACTCACTCCCCAAAACAGGAATTTTCTTTTCACACGACATCACCGTAAAAGACAAGCATATACATGCAATAATAGAAATAATACCTTTCATAATTTTTCTCTTTTTTTAGGTTCAACAATTTTTAATTTTCAATAATATTTTTCCAAAAAGTGTGCCAAATAAAATACTTTTTTCTGAGAAAACAAGAAAAAACAGTTCGTTTTTCTTTTGCCAGTATTCATCTTTTTTTTTATATCTTTGCAAAGGAAAATAAAGAGAGATAAATTTATGACAAAAGAGCCGTTAAGAGTATTGTACATTTCTCAAGAAATTACACCTTATCTTCCAGAATCAGAAATTTCAAAAATTTGTCGCTACCTACCACAAGGAGCGCAAGAAAATGGTATAGAAATTCGTGCTTTTATGCCTCGATATGGGCACATTAACGAACGTCGCAATCAACTTCATGAGGTTCAACGACTTTCTGGAATGAACTTGATTATCAATGATTCTGACCATCAATTAATCATTAAAGTTGCGTCGATTCAAGCGGCTCGCATGCAAGTCTATTTTATTGACAACGAAGATTATTTCCAACGCAAAAATGTTTTTGCTGACGAAAATGGAAAAGAGTTTGACGATAATGAAGACCGCGCAATTTTCTTTGCACGTGGAGTACTAGAAACCATAAAGAAACTCCGTTGGACACCAGACATTGTCCATTGTCATGGCTGGATTACATCACTTGCTCCGCTCTATATCAAACGAGTTTATCAAGATGAACCGTTTTTCCAAAAAGCAAAAATCGTTTATTCGCTCTACAACGATAAATTCAATAATTTATTCTCAAAAAATTTTAGCGAAAAGTTAAAATTTGACGGAATTTTAGAAAACGATATCGAACAAATTAAAGACAAAGAAATTTCGTGCAACGATCTATGTCAATTGGCCGTTGATTTCTCAGAAGCAGTAATTGAGGGGAGCAATTTGTCCGATAAATCTTTAGTGGATTACGCGCAAGAAAAAGGAAGAAAAGTTCTTCCATACTGTGGCAGCGAGATTGAAGACTATCTAAATCCTTACATCGAACTGTATAATTCTCTATAAAATCATTTCATTTCTTGGTTTAGCGATGGGGAAACAGCATTTTTTATTAGGATTTGTTTTGACTTTACTTTGCTTTGTAGCTTGTGAAGACAACAACAAGAATATAGGAAATGCCGTAAAACCTGTAAGCGACGAGGTATTTATTGCAACAGATTCATTCATTATAGCATCTTCATCTGACACCATTAGTTCTGTTTTTCTACAAAATGACACTTTGCTTCTTGGACAAATTTACCATCCTTTTTACGGAACAACTAAAGCAGAAATTTTGGCACAGATTGCACCTCCTTTGAATTACACTTTTCCACCTGCAGAACAAAATCCGGTAGCCGATTCGTTACTACTCTTCATATATTACAAAACTTGGTATGGAGTATCAAACGCACCTATTGAAATCAGTGTTTATGATTTGAATGGTGACGAAACCATCGACTACTCTTCTGCATACTTTTCCAATATCAAAGTCGAAAACTATTCCAAAAAAGATGTGCTTATGGGAAAAACCATAATGACATCTATTGACAAAAGTTTGGCAGATTCCGTACTCAACGATTCTTCGCACACTCCATCGGTGCGTTACAAGCTAGATTATACGTATGCACAAAAGCTTCTGAATCTACCTAAATCGTCCTACGAAAACGAAAAGGAGTTCCTAAATGAGTTCAAAGGATTATACATTACACCAACTTTTGGTACTTCAACAATGCTAAACATTTCGAAGATAGATTTACGTTTGTTTTACCATTACACTCGTCGATACACAATTGACGGAGAGGAAAAAGAAGAAATAGTTTCTACATGGGTCAATTTCCCTGCAAATAAAGAAGTTCGCCAACTAAACAGCATTGTTCTTCCTCAAAAAAAAGAACTCAAAGAAAAAATTAAAGTTGATAGTTTGAACTTTATTGCAACTCCTGCAAACGTATACACAAAAATTAAACTTCCTATACAGAACATAAGTGAAAAATTAACCCAAAAACTAAACGGAAGGACATTGAGTCTGAATCGCGCTGTATTAAACTTGGAAACTGTAAACTACGGAGCAACATCGGACATTCAGATGCCTGTTTCGTCAGCAATGCTTATGGTGAGAGAAGATTTTGCGGAAAACTATTTTAGAGACAATAACATCCCTCTAACCAACGACACCATAGCCGTAATTGGGTACTACAATAGTAGCACAGAAACTTATGATTTTGATATGTCATATTTTACAAAACAATATATCACTAAAGACGTTCCTACAAAAGAACTAAATATGATGCTTGTTCCTATTGAGGTAAAATTGAGCTACGTAGATGATGCTTCTTACCTTACTGGGGTAACCTCACTTTTCAAAGTAAGCGGAGTAGCTATTAGGAGCGGACAACATCCAACTTCTCCTATGAAGTTAAAAATAACCTATAGCGGTTTCTAAAAAAACACACTTTTATACTTATTCTATTTTTTACTTTTTTTGTATCTTCGCAACCAAGAAAAAAAAGAATTGCCCTATTGTGTAACGGTAGCACAGCAGATTCTGGTTCTGTTTGTCAGGGTTCGAATCCTTGTGGGGCAACAAATTAAAAAACGATTGATTAATCAATCGTTTTTTTTATACCCAAACCTAAAAAAAATAAAGTCCACTACAACAAATAGCGAACTTTATCTTGCGATTTTAATCTATATCTTTCTACTCGATTACATCATACCGCCCATTCCTCCACCCATTGGAGGCATTGGAGCTGGATTGTCTTCTTTTTTCTCTACAAGAACACATTCGGTAGTAAGGAACATTCCAGCAATAGAGGCAGCATTTTCTAATGCTACGCGTGTAACCTTAGCAGGGTCAACAATACCTGCCACCTTCAAATTCTCATATTTATCAAGACGAGCATTGTAGCCAAAATCAGCTTCGCCTTCTCGAACTTTTTGAACCACAACAGCACCTTCTTTTCCTGCATTTGTAACAATCTGACGAAGAGGTTCTTCGATGGCACGTTTCACAATCTCAACACCTATTTGTTCATCATCATTGTCTCCTTTGAAACCATCAAGTGTAGCTTGAGCACGAATGTATGCAACACCACCACCAGCGACAATACCTTCTTCAATAGCTGCACGAGTTGCGCTTAGCGCATCGTCGACACGGTCTTTTTTCTCTTTCATTTCCACCTCAGATGCCGCACCAACGTAAAGAACAGCTACACCGCCTGCCAATTTTGCCAAACGTTCTTGAAGTTTTTCACGATCGTAATCGCTTGTAGTAGCGGCAATTTGAGATTTGATTTGACCTACGCGAGTAGCAATTGCATCTTTTTGTCCTGCACCGTTTACAATGATAGTATTGTCTTTGTTCACAGTGATTTTTTCTGCAGTTCCCAACATTTCAATTGTTGCACTCTCAAGTTTAATTCCTTTTTCTTCCGAAATTACAACTCCTCCTGTCAAAATAGCTATGTCTTCCAACATCTCTTTACGACGATCGCCAAAACCTGGAGCTTTAACAGCACAAATCTTAAGTTGTGCACGCAAACGGTTTACAACTAAAGTAGTAAGCGCTTCAGAATCAACATCTTCTGCAATGATAAGCAAAGGACGTCCACTCTGAACAGCAGGTTCAAGAATTGGAAGAAGTTCTTTAAGGTTTGAGATTTTTTTATCGTAAACCAAAATATATGGTTTGTCCATCTCAACTTCCATTTTTTCTGTGTTTGTTACAAAATATGGAGAAATGTAACCACGATCAAACTGCATACCTTCTACCACTTCGATAGTAGTGTCAGTACCTTTTGCCTCTTCAATTGTAATCACACCATCTTTTGAAACTTTACGCATTGCATCAGCAATAAGTTTACCAATAACGGGATCGTTGTTAGCCGAAATGGTTGCAACTTGTTCGATTTTGTCGCAATCATCACCAACAACTTCTGATTGATCTTTAATGCTTTTAACAATTTCAGTAACTGCTTTGTCGATACCACGTTTCAAATCCATTGGGTTTGCACCTGCAGTAACGTTTTTGAGACCAACACCAACAATAGCTTGTGCAAGAACAGTAGCAGTTGTTGTACCATCACCGGCTTGGTCGCCAGTTTTGCTTGCAACTTCTTTTACAAGTTGTGCACCAAGATTTTGAGTTGCATCTTCAAGTTCAATTTCTTTTGCCACACTCACACCATCTTTAGTAATGTGTGGAGCTCCAAATTTCTTTTCGATAATTACATTACGACCTTTAGGTCCAAGAGTTACTTTTACGGCATTTGCCAACTCGTCAACACCTTTTTTCAACTGGTCGCGAGCATCGATATTAAATAAAATTTCTTTTGCCATAGTTTATGTTACTTTTTTACGTTTGCTTATAATTAACCTAATACTGCCAAAACGTCACTTTGACGCATAATCAAAAATTTTTCGCCATCAAGTTCAAGTTCTGTTCCTGCATATTTGCCATAAAGAACCTCATCACCTGTTTTTAGAATCATTTCTTCGTCTTTTGTGCCGAGACCTACAGCCACAACTTTGCCTTTCAATGGTTTTTCTTTTGCTGAATCAGGAATAATGATTCCTCCAATAGTTTTTTCTTCCGCAGCCGCAGGACTTACCAACACACGGTCTGCCAATGGTTTAATGTTCATATTTTTCTGTATTTTAAAATTAAAAAATTATTATCTTCTTTCTTCCTTTATCATTTTCTGTGCCAAAATCTGATTTCAAAGATTTTTTTGCACAAAATGTCATTTTGTCACAAACTACCGATTACCTCCTCTGCCAACTGCAAGGTGTCTAATTTGCCAATATCAAGCAACTTCAAGTCTTTATCCACCACCGCTTTGACTTCTACCTTATCAGCTATAGATAAATAAAAGTCTATGATTGAAAATCTGTCTCCAAAAGAATTGTCCATCAAAGGGAAAATTTTTGGAGAAAATAGTTGAATCCCCGAAAAAGCAAACTTTTTACACCTATCAACCATCAAGTTTGGAAATATTGTTTTTACCTCACCCGTTTGTACATTTGTCCACCCTACCAATCGATTAGTTTCGTCAAACAGCAAATAACGCGACGTTTTACGTTCATTTACAAGCAAAGAAACCATTGACTTATGCGCATTTTCTGTATAAAACTTCTTCAAATCAACATTTGAAAGTATATCAACATTATGAATCAAAAAAGGTTCATCGTCCGAGAAGAAATGAGCAGCGCGCTTCACACCACCACCAGTTTCGAGCAACAAATCTCTCTCGTCGGAAATATCTATCTTCAAACCAAAATCATTGTTCTCGCTAAGAAAATCAATAATTTGGTCGGCAAAGTGGTGTACATTTATTACCAAATGATTGAATCCGCTTTCTTTCAACCTCATAATCTGATGTTCCAAAAGAGGTTTCCTTTTTATTGGAACCATAGCTTTGGGCATCGTATCGGTTAAAGGTTTTAGGCGAGTTCCGAGTCCCGCTGCAAAAATCATTGCTTTCATTTTTCTTCGTATATCTTTTTCTTACTAAAAATTTCATAGGAAAAGCGACAACGCAAACAATCTTTTCTGTCGCAATACTGTTTATTCAACTGAATTATTGCCTGAGAATCAAACGCCGAATTGATTTCAAAATTCAATGCGGAAAATTGTGTAATTATGGCATTCTTTTCAGGTTTAATACTTTCCAAAAAAGAAAGAGCTCTATCGCAAAAATCTGCATTGTTATAATGC
Source organism: Paludibacteraceae bacterium (assembly GCA_045612365.1). GTDB lineage: Bacteria > Bacteroidota > Bacteroidia > Bacteroidales > Paludibacteraceae > RGIG9608. The sequence continues at coordinate 330,529 of JAZKYY010000017.1, read as the reverse complement.
TTACCATAAGCAAAAAGCATTGGAACAACAACGTTGATTAGCAAAACGTCAATAGATAAATCAGAAAGTCTTTTAGGAGATAGTTTACTCTCTTTGCCAAAAACATAATGTATTTGCCAATAAGTAGAAACTTCCACTTGAAAAAACTGACGCAAAATGCTTATTTCTTTTGCTTCTAGAATCTTTGAAAACAAGTGCGACGACTGAAAAATCAGCATTGCAAACTGAGCCAAACGAACATAAGGAAAATTTGTTGGACGCAATCTCAACATTTTCCAAATATGCGCATCAATAGGTTTAAGCTGAAACTTTTGAGAAAGAAACAAGTATTCTTTTTTCAAAGTTTCCACGTAATCGTCGGTAACACCTGTTTCGTGCAACAATCCCGACTGCCCAAAAAGCATTGCCTCAAGCTGAAAAATATTATTCTTATGCTTTTGTAAATATTTTAATGGCAAAGATTTAGCCAAAAGAGAAAAAGGTTCGGAATTTTTACCAAAACCAAAACTGCGGGCTAAAAGCCAATAAAATGTTTCCGACCAATCGTTATTATTCTGTTGCAAAAGAGCATCTATATCTTCCTTCTTTCGTTGCAACCGCTCCACCAAAAGCGCATCCATCCACATCCTTTTGGAGAGTGGGGTTAAACTTTTAATGTACTTTTCACACTCAATCCACCTTGGAGAATGAGAAATAGCAGAATCCTCATCTGCCGTTTTTGAGAAAAATTGCAAAACAAGTTGTGGAATTTTTTCCCCATTAGCGTTAAACACCTCACAATCGCATTCCATTACAACATGCAAAACAACACTATTGTAGGCAGGATTTTTATCGTGATGATGCTTATACCAATCACTTGAACGAAAATGTATTTCTACATCGCCAGCCCAAATCATATCTCCTATACGAATCTTGGCATTGAACATGTCGGCTCCTGAATCGGTATTAAGCAGACCAACATCAATAATCTCCACCTGTTCGCCATCTGTGGTAAAAAGCGCAGAAGAATCGAACAACTTTTGTTGCCAGATATACTGAAGTTGCTTTTCGTTCATTTTCCTAATTGTAATATTTTATTATCTCCAACATTGCTTCCTACACTTTCTTTTTTGAAACTGTCCGAGGAAATACTATAACTCATACACGTCCTTAGTCGACTAGCCCGATGTCTTTATTTGCAGACCTGAGGGTTATGACTGTAACTTCTGGATTGACACCTATGCGGAACGGAGCCGTACATCCAAGTCCGACATTGATGTAAAGGGTCTGACCATCACGGTCATATCTGCCCGCGATCTCTTTGAATGAGAATGTTGCAGGAGTCCATCCGAATATCTTTATTTGGGCGTTATGTGTATGCCCCGAGAGCGTAAGCGGAATATCCGTGTCGGGTACAACCTCGGCTCTCCAGTGGCTTGGGTCGTGCGAGAGAAGAATCCTAAATCCATTAGTTCCGTCCATCGCTTTCTTTAGGTCGCCTTGATGAATCGTAGGGAATCCTTGTTGGCTAAAGTTTGCGTTGTCAACTCCTATGAATGTAATTTTAGAGCCATCCTCAGCCTTTATGACTTTGTTTTCGTTTCTGAGTAGAGTCCAGCCAAGAATGTTATTTTGGAAGTGCACTAAATCTTCAACAGCTTTGTTCTTGTCGAGGTTGCGGTCGAAACCATATATCATAAAGTCGTGATTCCCCAGTACAGAGAGAACTCCATGTATAGCGGAAATTTTTTTGAGGATATCAGTGTATGGTTCTGCTTCACTTTTTCCAATAGTGACCATGTCTCCGGTAAAGCAGACGATGTCCGGGCTATGCTTATTTATCTCTTCGATAAATATATTGAGGCGTTCAGGTGAGTCGTCAAAAGTAGAAAGATGTAAGTCCGAAATATGGGCAATCTTAAACCCGTCAAATGCTTTTGGTATATCCTTATGAGTATATTCAAGCGCGACGGACTCAACCTTCCATCTGCCCCAGAAATACCCATAGGCCAGTGCGCTCCAGAATAATATTACAATTATGAGAGATGCAATTCCGAAATATCTATATGGTAGCCCTACTCCGGCAATCTTACAGCCTATCCACCCTAAAAGCCAAAGAAAGTTTGGTACTATTGCCAGAATAAGGCCGGCTATTATGCATAGAATTATCAACATACTTTGATTATTGTTCATGATATGGCATTGTTAATTGTTAAGTGCGTCTCTTCCAGGTCAGAGGCAGTGTACTTCACTTCCTGCGTCTTTCCGAGTTCGCTTTCTCTTTTGAAGCTGTCCCGTATTTGATTCGCTATTACTTCTTCCCGAAAGTAAGGATGCAATGATTGCTCCTCGATTGCTTTTTTGCAACCCTCGCTGTTCCTGCAGTGAAAATCGTTCAAATAATAATCTTCCATCTTCTATTCCTTTTGCTATTTTTTATACATCATTTAGTGTAATACTCTATCTTGCGAACAGTTATCACTTGTGCATCTCCCGAAATAGCATCATATGAAGTGCGAGTCACCCAATTCCCAACACTGTCGTACTCATATGTATAAGTACGCTTTTCTACCATCCTTTCATCGGCATCAAAAACTTCTTCCTGAATCACACTGACTTTCTCATTATAAGTATAAACCCATCTTCCAAGAACGTTTTTCTCATCGTCATAAAGAACAGATTCCGTTATTTTTCCTGCAGAATTGTAGTCAAAGGTTTGTTTGGTAAACATTCTATTCCCATTCTCATAAAAACAAGTTGTATGCTCAACTTCGAGTGATGCAGAATTGTACTTCGACAAATGACTAACTTCCAATTCTTCATCTTTATTAAATTCCAATTGCTCTAGAATATTACCTTTTTTATCGGTAGAATAAACATATTTTGAAATCATATTGTCAGACGAATCGTAAAAAGTTTCATCTTGAATGTTTCCATTTTTATCGTAATGAAACTTTCCATAATCAACCACCATCTTATCTTGATTGTAATTAATTGATTCTATGCAATTTCCGTTTTTATCATAATTGTAAATTCTACGAGACACCTCATCATTGAACGACCAAAATTCCTCTACACGATAACCTTTCTCGTTATAAACAATACGCCCCAAAGCACCAATTGTATCTCCCTTAATTACTTCACCCAAATCGTACATTGCACGATAATTGGTTATTCTGTACGACTTTACCTCGCCGAGTAAATCGTCATTTACCCAGTCGGTATTTTTTTCTTTTTTGGTTTGACAAGAAGTAAAAAGCAAGATTACTGCAAAAAAACAAAAACTCTTTTTCATCAACTTTTTTATAAAAATAACATAAAACTATTTAGTAAAATGAGAATATTTTAGTTTCTCATTCCACCACACCCAAAGCATAAACAAAGCAGCATAGAAAAGATACTTTGTAACATATTCGTGGTAAAAATCGAACATATGATAATAATCTCTCACAATCCAAATCAGAAACAGCAAACGAACAATGTTAAACACGAAACAAACAAAAACTCCAAAAGGAATAAACCACATCTTCCGACTCCAACTTCCACGAGCAAAAAGAATAATACAAGCAAACAAAAACATTTGTTTCAGTCCATTACACGCCCATACCACAGTAACAGTATTTCCGTTTGGGAATAAAAATTGCCGCGGAGCCCCCATGGTCACCTCTACTCCCAAGAAAGCAAAAATACTACGAATGATATCTACTGTTAGTTGCGTAACAAAAGAAAATGGAGCAGAAATATCCGCAAAGCCCAACCAAGTCAGGTCTGTAACTCTCAGATCCTCATTATACGAAATGGAATATTTCCAAAAAAAATGGCAAATAAACAAGACAATCAAAAAACGAAAAACATCTTGATATTGTTTCACAAAAAGGAGAAAGCAAGATTTCAAATCACTGTTTTTCAAAGTCTTCATATTCAAATAAAATTACGCAAAAATAAGAAAAACGAATCTATTTGACGCAGAATTCTGCTATCTTTGTACGTTTTGATTTTGTAGCAATGGCAAAAAATAAGTTCTATGTGGTTTGGGTCGGAAGAAAAACGGGTGTTTTTTCTTCGTGGGAAGAATGTCAAGAACAAATTTTAGCATTCCCCAATGCACAATACAAATCATTTTCTACACAACTAGAAGCTAAAAATGCCTTCAAACAAGAATACAAAAACTTCATTAATCCAAAATCAAAGGACAAAAAATCAAGTTGGCAAAATGCCCCGAACCAACCCATAAATCAAAGTCTTGCAGTAGATGCAGCTTGTAGCGGAAATCCAGGAAAAATGGAATATAGAGGAGTAATGGTGGCATCAAATAAAGAGATTTTTCGAATAGGTCCACTAGACGATGCTACCAATAATATCGGTGAGTTTTTGGCAATTGTACACGGATTAGCGCTACTCAAAAAAGAAGGACTTGACATTCCCATCTACTCCGATAGTAGAAATGCTATTGCTTGGGTGAAACAAAAAAAATGCAAAACAAAACTCTCCCCAAACCCCAAAAACCAACGCACGTTTGAGTTCATTACTCGCGCAGAAAAATGGTTGTGCGAAAATGACTACTCCACTCAAATTCTAAAATGGGACACAGCAAATTGGGGCGAAATACCAGCCGATTTTGGCAGAAAATAAAGCATTAAAATCCTCATGAAACATTCTAAATTATTCATCATAATCGCATTTTTTGGTATTCTATTTTGCCAATGTACTCTAGAAAAAAAATCTGCTAAGTACGTTTTCTTCCTCATTGGAGACGGAATGGGCGTCAATCAAGTATTAGGAACACAAATGTACCTTGCCGAAAAAGAAGGAGTGATTGGTACAAAAGAATTATCCTTCACCTCATTTCCACAAACAACCATATCATCAACTTTCTCGAAATACAATTCCGTAACCTGTTCGGCAGCTTCGGGAACCGCACTAGCTTGTGGAGAAAAAACCAAAAACGGGACAATCGGCATGGATAGTCTGCTCTCTAAACCTATTTTCAGCATTGCTCAACATGCCAAACAACAAGGAAAGAACGTTGGCATAATAACTTCAGTAAGCATAGACCACGCCACTCCTTCAGCATTTTATGCTCACCAACCACATCGTTCGATGAACTACGAGATTGCTCTTGATGCCGCCAAGTCCGACTTCGATTTTTTTGGAGGTGCTGGATTTTTGCAACTACAAAAAGATTCTACTTCAACCAACGCACTAACAATTTTACAAGATTCTAATTACTTCATTGCCAAAGGAATTGATTCTTATAACAGAGATTGCGAGAAAATTATTCTTTTGCAAGATTTTGAAAAATCAAATCTTGACTTTGCTATCGATCGCGAAGACGAAAGTTTGAGTCTTTCTAAAATTACCACTTCTGCTATTGATTTCTTAAGTAAAAACGACCATGGATTTTTTCTTATGATAGAAGGAGGCCTTATTGATTGGGCGTGCCATAGCAACGATGCCGCAACTGTTTTTGCAGAGGTTGAAGACCTATCGAATACCGTAAGTTGCGTTCTCGATTTTTATCGTCAGCACCCAGATGAAACCCTAATTATACTAACAGCCGACCATGAAACGGGAGGACTTTCTCTTGGTATTGGCGAATATAAACTCAATCTTAAGATTCTAGAAAATCAAAAAAAATCTGCAGCAAAACTAAATGAACTTTTCAAGGAAATGATAAAAGAAAAAGGCAAATCCATTTGTTGGGAAGATGCAAAAACTTTCCTTGAACACAATTTTGGTTTCTGGGGAAATGTGGATTTAACAGAAGATGAGACAAACGATTTGAGAAACATTTTTGAGAAAAAATTCCTTCACCACCAAAACACACAACTACAAACACTCTATTTAGATGGAGAGCAACTAATTGCTAAATCAGTAAAAATATTAAACAGCAAAGCAAATATCGGCTGGTCTTCTTATGGACACTCTGCAGGTTTCGTTCCTGTTTATGCCATTGGAGTCGGAGCAGAAAAAATACAAGGAATAATGGACAATACCGACTTTTATAAAATTCTCACTAACAATTAAAACCATGACTATCGGAAACATAGAATTTTCTGACTTTCCTCTCTTTTTAGCGCCAATGGAAGATGTTACAGATCCTGCTTTTCGTCTTCTTTGCAAACGATTTGGAGCGGATATGGTTTACACCGAATTTGTCTCCTCCGATGCACTCATTCGTAACGTAAAACGCACAGAACAAAAACTTTTGCTAAATGAGAAAGAACGCCCAGTTGCCATACAACTTTACGGAAAGGATGCCGAAACAATGGCCGAAGCGGCACGCATTGCTGAAAGCGCAAATCCTGACATCATCGATATCAACTTCGGTTGCCCCGTAAAGAAAGTAGCAGGAAAAGGTGCAGGTGCTGGACTATTGAAAGATATTCCGCGAATGCTTGAAATAACAAAAGCCGTTGTAACAGCAGTCAAGAAACCTGTCACCGTTAAAACTAGACTGGGATGGGATGAAAACAGCAAAATTATTGGTAAACTTGCCGAAATGTTGCAAGATTGTGGAATTGCAGCTCTAACCATTCATGGAAGAACACGCGCTCAAATGTACACCGGGGAAGCAGATTGGACTTTGATAGGCGAAGTAAAAAACAATCCCAGAATCCACATTCCCATAATTGGCAATGGTGATGTCACTACCCCTGAACGAGCAAAAGAATGTTTTGAAAAATATGGTGTTGATGCCATCATGATTGGGCGTGCCGCTTTCGGTCATGCATGGATTTTTGAGGAAATCAAACACTACCTACAGCACAACACTCCTCTCGAGAAAAAGGATTTTGAATGGGAAAAATCACTGCTCAAAGAGCATATTCGTTGCAACATTGAATGGATTGGAGATGAGCGAAAAGGAATTGTTCACTCTAGAAGACATTTGGCGGCTTCGCCATCATTTAAAGGTATTCCCGATTTCAAGAAGACACGTATCGCAATGCTTCGTGCCGAAACCTGCGACGAACTTTTCAATATCATCGACCAAATCACTCGACCTTGAAATTTTTTACGCACATAGCACAACATTTGCTAAATCTTGTTTTTCCTAAAAACTGCTGCATTTGTTCAGAAAACCTAGTTGGAGAAGAAGAAGAACTTTGTACTTCTTGCTTATATCGGATTCCACGAACCAACTTTCATCTTGAAAAAGGCAATGTGATAGAAAAACGTTTTTGGGGAAAAGCCAATATCGAACGTGCAACCGCATTCTTCTTTTTTCAAAAAGGCTCCAACTACCGAGAATTGTTGCATTTGTTGAAGTACAAAGGAGAACAACAAATTGGTGTGGCGTTAGGAAAATTTGCCGCTACAGACCTAGTGCAAAGTCCAGATTTTTCAGAAATTGATTTTTTAGTACCTGTGCCATTGCACCAAAACAAACTCAAACAACGAGGATACAACCAAAGCGAATGTATTGCAAAAGGATTAAACCAAGTTCTAAAAGTTCCTATTGAATCAAACAATCTTTTTAGAGCAATAGAAAATCCTACACAAACCCAAAAATCGGTTTATGAGCGCTGGGAAAATACCGACGGAATTTTCGACATTCACGATAGTTCACGCTTTGAGGGGAAACACATTTTACTCATTGATGATGTCCTTACAACAGGTTCAACAATCATTGCCTGCGCACAGGCTTTGCAAAAAACAAAAAATATAAAAATCTCGGTTTTCACCTTAGCTACAGCATAAAATCATGTTTCTTTGGATTTTCATAGTTATATTTTGCATTGCTTATGCATTCTTTTCTTTTTTGGTAATAACAGGCTGGAAACTCATTCCACAATTCAAAAGCAACACATCAAACCTCAATACATTTATTTCTCTTGTTATTTGCTGCAGAAACGAAGAAAAACATCTTCCCAAACTTTTAGAATCAATCAAAAATCAAACCTATAAAAATTTTGAGTTAATAATTGCCAATGATCACTCGACTGATAATAGTGTAACTATCTTGAACCAATTTTCATCCTCATTTGTCACAAAAATTATTTCTACAGAACAAGAAGGAAAGAAAAATGCGCTAAAGCAAGCCATTGCAGTATCAAACGGGAAATTAATTGTATGCACAGATGCCGATTGCATTTTGCATCCACAGCATCTACAAACCCTAGCAGACTTTTACGAAAAAGAACATGCTCAAATGATTCTTGGAGGAGTGCTACTTCATCCTCAAATCAACTTCTTTGAACGCTTGCAAGCGCTTGAGTTTTTCTCTCTTATTGCTTCTGGAGCAGGAATGGCAGGCATAAAAATGCCCATTCTATGTAATGGTGCTAACTTGTCTTTTGAACGAGACGTATGGGACGAAAATGCTCTCGAATTCCGCACAGCTTCTGGAGACGACCAATTTTTACTTTTCCACTTAAAAAAACAAAAAGCAAAAATTTGTTTTCTAAAATCAAGAGAAAGCGCTGTACATACGTCAGCAGCAGCTAATTTGAAATCATTTTTCGATCAACGCACACGATGGACTTCCAAGAGCAAATATTACACTGACGTTGCGACCATTTTGGTTGCCTTGCTTATATTTGGCTACTCGCTTTTGCAAGTCTTTTTACTTGTGGCGACCTGCATAAATGCTCACTATTTATTATTGCTTTTAGTGCTTAGTATCAATAAATTCGTTTTCGATTTTCTGATACTTTTCTCAACATTGCCATTTTATCAACAAAAAAATCTATTGCCTTATTCTCTTCCACTTTCACTTTGTTATCCGTTCTACGTTGTTTTCACGGCAATTTATGGTTTGTGTGGAAAAACAAAATGGAAAAATTAAAAGAGAAAAATTTAACTTTTCATTATTTTTGCTCATCATTTCTTGAAACGATGAAAAAGATTTTTTTATTCATAACAGTTCTTCTTTTTGCAAACCATTGCCTAGCAGAAGAATTTACAGTACAAGGAAATTACTATAGGTACGAGGACAAGGAAAATAACATGACAATTTTTCTTTTTGACGGGATAGACCTTTCTTTGTCAATCGTGTGCGAAAATGCCACAAAATGGTTGGAATGGGATGGAACAGAAAAAGCAGCCCAAAAAGAACTTACATCCTTTGACGAAGGTGGCTACAAAGCCATTGTAGACGGAAAGGAAGTTTGCATTTGGATATTCGACTACAAAAATTACGAAATAACTATTGATGCTTTGCAACCTCTTTGGTTCGACGAAGACAAATGCTCAGCTCTTAAATTACAAGTTGCATTTAGCGATTTTTTTCAAGAGATGAACTACCAAACTCCAACAGGGGAAACCAAAACTCTAAAACGAAACTTTACTCTTACGTACAAAACAACGAATTGGAACGGAAACTCATGGAGCGAACCAGTTGATACCATTGTCAAGGTCAAGAAAACTAATTTAGCAGGCAACGATTATCTTATTTTAGATAATCAAAACGAGATTACACTACCCTTATCACCATACTGCGACACCTATTTCGAACTTTCTGCTGATAAAGATGAATTTGCAAAACATTTTGGAAGAGAAAGCACAAAAAAATCCGACCTATTTTCGGCAATAGCTATAGCGGCCTATCCTAAAGGAAAAATTGCACGACGCGATGCAGACAACGAACTAGACAAGTCTTCGGTATCTTCTACGGGAAATGGCAACTCCAAAAATTGTAAATGCAAAGAAATGGCGCAAAAAGTTACATCCGCCAGCGGAACTATAGGCGGGTCTGCCCCATTAGTTATTGACTTCCAAAGCAATGCAAACCCCGACGCTGCCGACTTTTTCGAATGGTTTATCTACGATGTTCAAACTCCATCAAAAGTCATTCGTTACACCGACAAAGACTTTAGATATACGTTCAACGATGCAGGAGAGTATGTTGTAAAACTCAAAGCAAGTAGTGCCGAATGTGAAGTTACTGACTCAATAAAAGTTACTGTGCTAGAATCGTTCATTGATGTCCCTAATGTTTTTACGCCTAATGGAGATGGAATAAACGATGAGTTTAGGGTTGTTTATCGATCCATTATTTCTTTTAATGCGTGGGTATACAACCGCTGGGGACGACTAGTATGCAGATGGACCGACCCATCAAAAGGTTGGGATGGCAGAATCAACGGAAAAATGGCTGCTCCTGGTGCTTATTATTACGTAATAGAAGCCATAGGCTCCGACAAGGACAAAAACGGAGAATCGATAAAATGGAAATGTAGTGGAGACATCAATCTATTACGAGGAAAGAGATAGAAAAAAAGAAAGAAAAAACATGATAAAAAACAATACCGAAGACGAAAAACTCATCAAAGAGCTTAAAGACAAGAAAACTCGTTCGAGGGCTTTTGGGCAGTTTGTACAGCTCTACCAAAAACAAACCTATTGGACTATTCGCAAAATGCTTATCAGTCACGAAGACGCCAACGATGTGTTGCAAAACACCTTTCTCAAAGCGTGGGAAGGACTAGAAAATTTTAGGTTCGAATCTAAACTTTCTACCTGGCTCTACCGTATCGCCATCAACGAAACACTCACTTTTCTCAATTCACAAAGAATGAAAAATCTTTCATCGATGGTAGATTTGGAAGATGTTTTGGTCAGCAAGTTGAGAAGTGACAGTTATTTCTCGGGCGATGAGGCAGAAGAAAAACTCCAACGCGCCATTCTTACCCTTCCAGACAAACAACGCTTGGTGTTCAACATGAAATACTTTGAAGAAAAAACCTACGAAGAAATGGAAGAAATTTTTGGAACTTCAGTTGGAGCGCTGAAAGCATCGTATCACCACGCAGTAAAAAAAATTGAGCAGTTTTTAACAAACGAAGATTAAACCTTTGACAACAAAACAAATCTTAACAAATGTGAATTTTTGAAAGAAAAAGGAAAAGAAATGAAAAAATCAGATGACATATTAAATAAAATTGGGAATAAAAACCCTTTTTCTGTTCCCGAAAACTATTTTGAAGATTTTTCAAAAAAAATAGCAGAACAAACCGCCGAAAAGCAGGTTTCATTTTTTGAGAAAACAAAACCAATACTCTACTTTGCTGCTATGTTTGCAGGATTCATACTGATATTTCAGTTATTGATGCCGCTCACTTCTAACAAAACTACTTCAATGGGAATAGAGAATAACCTAGCAGACAACCAAACAAAACAAATTGAATACCGAGAATTTCTTCTCGAAAATATTGACGAAGAAAGTATGATTGAATATTTATTAGCTGAAAAATAAAATCACAAACCGAGCATGAAACATTTTTTTATCGCAGCCACTTTAGTTTTTTGTGCCTTAACCGCAACAGCACAACACAAAAATTTTCCAAATTGGGAAGATATTCAAGCAAAAAAAATTGCACACATCACCGAGAAAGTACAATTCACAGCCAAAGAAGCTCAGCAGTTTTGGACACTTTATAACGAATACTTAGAGAAAGAAACTACTCTTAAGAAAGATTTTTTTGAAATACAAAAAAAGGCGAAAGACTCCGACAACATCAACTACGAAGCACTTAACGAAGCACGCATCCAACACAAACAAGCACTCATCAACTTGCAGGTAGAGTATTACAACAAATACAAGCAAGTGCTTTCGGCAGAGAAACTCTATCGCTACTATAGCGCCGAACGTAGCTTCAAAAGCATTTTGTTAGAAAGTATCGAAAAGAAAAAGTAATTTCCGTAGGATTATAATGAAGTTACAGAAGTTCATAACCAATTCTATTGACTTTTTCTACCCCGCATTCCGACCACTTATGTCCGTACAAATGTTTCGCTACGGAGTGTGTGGTGTGACCAATATGATGCTCGACTGGGTGCTTTATTTTCTTTCCTACAACTTTGTACTGCAAAAACAAGTGCTCGATTTCGGTTTTGTAGCATTCACTCCTCACATTGGGAGTTTGGTCATCTCTTTTCCTATCACGTTTTTTACAGGTTTTTTGCTATCCAAATACATCAGTTTTCAGCAATCTGCACTCAAGTGGAAAACTCAACTCTTGCGTTACCTGATGGTGGTAGTGGGTTGCTTACTCATCAACTATGTTTGTTTGAAGCTTTTTGTGGAAATTTGCCACTTCTACCCCACTCCATCTAAAATGATTACCACTATTTTTACGGTACTTTTTAGCTATTTTTCGCAAAAAAATTTCTCTTTCAAAAAATAGCAATGAGTTGGATTGAAAAACATCGCAACACACTAAAATTGGCAATTCTAGTTTTTGCTTATGCCTATCTGCTCTACAAACTGATAACCTTTGACAACTATCAACTTTTGATATCGCAATGGACAAAAGCAACTGCTGAACGATGGTGGTGGATAATGTTGACATTACTGCTACTACCACTAAACTGGAGTCTCGAAGCCATGAAATGGCGATCTTTGGTCGGCAATTTAGAAAAACTATCGTTTGCACAATCGCTATCGTCAGTATTGGTAGGCACTACAACTGGTTTTTTCACCCCAAACCGTTTAGGCGAATATCCAGGTCGAACGTTGCTCCTTTCTGATGGGAACCGACTTACTGCCACTACTATGGGTTTTGTTGGCTCTGCGGCACTAACCATTTGTATTCTAATGATAGGAATTCCTTCTTCAGTAATCTTTGCCACCTATCACACTACAGCGTTTAGCTTCTCACACTCGATATATATTTACTTCTTGCTCTCTGCAGTAGTATTTGGTGTAGGATTTTTCTTCCTACCCCGCACAGCAAGATTATTACTCTCTAAAAAAACATTCGGTAGTAAAAGCACTCAACTGCTACAAACCCTTGGCAAAGTGTGTCTACGTTCAATGCTACATATCTTACTATTATCATTGCTACGCTATGCTGTTTTTTGCACGCAACTATTGGCTATGATTCACTTTTTTGGGGTAGAAATCTCGCTCTGGGAATCCATCGTAGGCATTACTGCTAGCTATCTCTTCGTAACACTGACGCCCTCTGTAGCGTTTGCCGAAGTTGCTGTGCGAGGCTCATGGGCTATAGTTTTTCTGGGAGCATTTTCGGCAAATACAGTGGGCATTGCCTCTGCAAGTATCTCATTATGGGCCATCAACTACTGCATACCTATGATAATTGGCAGTTTGGTGCTTCCATCCTTTTCTTCTCAAAAAAAATAAAAGTTTATAGGTTCAACCTAAGAGCTACCGATGCTGATAATGCATCCATTTTCTTTTGAAAAGAGTAAGCCATTATTCCTATGGCTCCTACATAAAATTTCGGGCATATCTTAAAGAAACACCTACATTCATTGTACATGGTGAGTGGTGTAGTCATTTTACTGGTCCAATATAAATCCGTAAAATGTGCTAAACTGACATATTTCCATTCCCAACCTCCAACAACTGATAGTTGAGCTCCGTGTCCGGCGTTGGGACCGTACCTGTATAGAGGCTCCAAAGCCAAAAAACCTTTACTTGATGTAAAGGTATAAGCAAGTCCTAAATAAAAATCGTTCTCATAACTATTTGTCAAAAGTGCCCTATATTCAACATGAATATATATAGGTTGCTGCCAAAATTTCTGCTCCCAAAATATTTGGGTATATGCCCAATTGTTATTTGAGTCGGCAACAGGAGTTGCTCCGAGTTCTATGTAAACGTAGCCAACGTAATTTTTCCCAATTCCCGTTGTTTCCGATATTAGTTTTAATTCATTGTCGGTGGAGTAGGATGTGAAGATTGAACTTTCAACAAATGGTGCATTATCTTCTTGAGCATAAACTTTGCTACAGTAACACAGTAAAGCTCCATACATTAGGAATATGAATAATTTGTTTTTCACTATTTGCCGACAAATTTCCTTTAGTTTTTTATAGAAGAATAATTTGAATAACACAAAAGTAAATACTTATTCATTTTCAAACAAACACATAAAAAGGAACCTCAAACGAGATTCCTTTTTTTGTTTTCTTTACTCACTTTTATTTGCAGACAGCACGAACTGAATACCCTCTATAACGTGGTGACTTTTCTAACCTAAGCCTCCCGAAACCTTCAATATAATGCTTGGAATCGGAACCTATATATACAAAATCTTCGTTTCCTATAAATCTCTCATCTGGATCCTTTTCAGTATGTATACTAGAAGTCATGTATCCAAAAGAACTAACATTTGGAGTAAAATAATCTGAATAACATGTTGTGGGTAAAAAGATATGATTACGATTTGGACCGATAATTAAATAACCCTCAACTCCGTTTTTAGTTGTATTGTACCAATTGCATTTTCCTAATTCGGCCCATTCTGAAGAAGTTGGTGTTCTCCATTTTTTCCCCATATTCACATAAGCTGCATCATCTTTTGCATCAAGAGTAAACTTATTGTCTTGGTCACCGTTTCCAAAACAATATTTTGTCATTCTATCCAAGGAACAATCCCACCATTTGTAATTAGCCCAAGTATATTCGGTTTTTGGTTCTGTTTCTCCCCATGCATATAATAAACCAAATTCTTCTGGAGAAGAAGCACCTACGTTACAAGTTGCCCATTTAACACTTAAACCTAAATCAACCCATTCGTATCCATTTTTAGATCCATTTGGGTCGTTTTTTTCGTTCTTGTTACAAGAAATAAATGCTGTCATACTTACTAAACAAAGTAACATTAGATTTTTTTGAAATAATTTTTTTCTCATAAAATTAAAATTTAAAATTAAACAATATAAAATAATAAAAATCTCACTTGCCTACGGACACAAAAAAAGCGTGAAACTTAACTGTTTCCCGCTAACTCTGGTGTTTGGCGTAACCTGTATCCACGAAATAAAGTCAAGCTCACGCCAAAACGTGAGCATCTTAACTTATTTCTTTCGGACACTTTTAAGTCGCCAAACTTTGAGTTAGAAAGAAAATAAAGCAAAATGCTTTTTTAATATGTCTTGCTCTTCTTATTACGGAAGAACAAGAGCAAAAGTAAAAACTTATTCGTTTGCTACCAAACAAAAAGAGCGAGAAAAACATATTTCCTCGCTCTTCACTTTGGTCTTTATACCCGACCTATATTATTTTGCTTGTTGTTCCAAAGCAAGAGTTTTAGTTGGTTGGTCGCATACTTCCGATGGTCCAAAGTATTGGATAGGACCTGGGTAAACGTATGCAGTTTCTTTAGCCCACACAGCACGGTTTTCTACCAATGCTTTGAAAGGAGCTCCGTCCAACTCTACCAACGCTTTGCGGATAACAGGTTTCATTTCGCCATGGCGACGTTCCATGTTCATCATCATTGTAACAGGCACACCACCAGCAATCCATTCTGCAGCAGGAGCAGTAGTGTTACGCACAAGCGACATATAACCAGTTTTGCCAGCAGCAATAAGTTGAGCCGCATTGAAACCAAGTGAGTAGCAATAGTCAGCATCGAAGTTCGATGGAGCTGCACAACGACCTTCGTAACCAAAGAAGTGACCAAGACCAGAGAACTTGCCTACGAATTTTCCTTCAGCTTTCATTGCAGCCAAGCGAGTTTTTACCATTTCGATAAGCAATTTTTCAGTTTCAATAAGTGAAACTTGTACGTTGCCGTGAGGGTCGCGGTCAAGAGTTAATTGCTTAGCAATAGCTTCAGGAAGCGATGCATAAACAGCAGCAGAAGTTGCAGTCAAACCTTCAAGTGCTTTAGCTACGTTTGACTCGTGAGCAAGCAAGTCGTTAAGTTCTGCAATAAGCACTTTCATTTCAGGGATGAACTCAATCAAACCTTCAGGAATAAGAATCACACCAAAGTTTTTGCCTTCAGCAGCACGAGCAGCCACTGCATTAGCAATGTCGTCAACGATTTGTCCAAGCGTCATTTTTTTAGCTTCAACCTCTTCGGAAACGATACAGATGTTTGGTTGAGTTTGTAGAGCACATTCAAGAGCAATGTGAGAAGCCGAGCGTCCCATCAATTTGATGAAGTGCCAATATTTTTTAGCCGAATTAGCATCACGCATGATGTTACCGATAACTTCCGAGTAAACTTTACAAGCAGTGTCGAAACCAAATGAAGTTTCAATCATGTTGTTTTTCAAGTCGCCATCGATAGTTTTTGGGCAACCAATAACTTGAATGCCAGTGTTTTTTTGCAAATAGTATTCTGCCAAAACGCAAGCATTTGTGTTAGAGTCGTCGCCACCAATAATTACCAAGGCCTTGATGCCAAGTTTGTTGCAAATTTCAATTCCTTTGTCAAATTGTTCTGTTTCCTCCAATTTTGTACGTCCCGAACCGATAATATCGAAACCACCAGTATTGCGGTACTCGTCGATAATGTCTGCAGTCAGGTCGATGTATTTGTGGTCAGTCAAACCGCTAGGTCCTCCCAAAAATCCGTACAATTTACAATCTTTGTTGAACGATTTCAATCCGTCGAAAAGACCAGAAATAACGTTGTGTCCACCAGGAGCCTGTCCACCTGAAAGGATAACACCCACGTTCATTGCAGGAAGTTCAACCTTTTCGTTGCTTGCTTCGAAAGTAACGATAGGCATTCCGTAAGTGTTAGGGAACAATTGTTTGATTTCTTCTTGGTTTGCTACAGATTGAGTAGGTTCACCTTCTTTCACAGCTACTGCACCTTGCAATGCTTTAGGTAGCTTTGGTTGATAAGCTGCACGAGCAACTTGTAATGCACTTTTTGCCATCATTATAACGTTTTAAAAAATTAGACTATGAGCCATTTTGGGGACTCGAACCCCAGACCTACGCATTACGAATGCGTTGCTCTACCAACTGAGCTAAAATGGCAATCTTATTTTCACCTGCTCCTACGCCGACAAGGAGAGGAAAAAGGATTGCAAAAATAACTTTTTTTTCTATCTTTGCGTACCTTTTTGTGGCGATTTGTTATGCGTTTGAAGAAATTCGTTTTCACTACTTTATCTTTGCTTTGCTTTTCAGCTTTTGCAAATGCTTTTACTGTGATAATCGATCCCGGACACGGAGGAAGCGATCCTGGAGCAATTGGATGCAAATCAAAAGAAAAGGATTTGAACCTAAAAGTAGCACTCTTGTTGGGAGAAAAAATTGAGGCAGAATGTCCAGACATTTCTGTTATTTACACTCGTAAAAGCGATCAAACATTAGCTCTTAAAGATCGCCCTCACATCGCAAACAAAAACAACGGTGACTTTTTCATCAGCATCCACACAAATTCCGCTCAATCTTCCAAACCTTGTGGAACAGAAACATTCATTCTTGGAATGGCAAAAGAAGGCGCCAACCTTGAGGTAGCGAAGCGCGAAAACTCTGTTATTTTGCTCGAAGACGACAAAGAAAGTTACCAAGGGTTTGACCCAAACAAACCCGAATCATACATTATGTTTGAATTTTTGCTAGATCAATACAACGAGCAGAGTTTGCTGATGGCAGACCTTATTCAGCAACAATTTGCAAAAAAGACAGACAGAGAAAATCGTAGCGTCAGACAAGACCTCTTTTGGGTGCTACACCAAACTAAAATGCCAAGTGTATTGGTTGAGATAGGCTTTATTAGTAATTCGAGCGACGAAAATTATTTGATTTCAAAAAAAGGTCAAAATGAAATTGCCTCAGCCATTTTGGAAGCAATTAAACAGTACAAATACGAATACGACAAAAAAAATAACGGAAAATACCAGTCATTAAAAACTGAAATTTCCGACAATGAAAGTCCTACGTATAGAGTTCAACTCTTTGCTGCAAAAGAGGAACTCCCTTGCAATCATCCTTCGATGAAAGGAGAAAAAAATCTAACATTTTTCAAAGAGAATGGGTACTTCAAATACACATCTCAACCAGTTGGCAACTACGAAGAAGCAAAAAAACTCCATGCAGCTCTGAAAGAAAAATTTTCGGACTGCTTCATCATTGCTTTTTACAAAGGAGAAAAAATCTCTGTCAAAAAAGCATTATCAATAAAAAAATAGATTTATTTCTCTTTTTCTAAAAACTCACAAATCTGGTCAATGGCTACTTGGGTATCATTGGCATCGATTATGGTTTGTGCTTGGCGATAAAAACACTCCCTTTGAGCAATTGTTTTTTCAATATAATCCAACAACTCTTCCTTGTTCTTACCTGCTAAAAGTGGACGCTTACACCCTTTATAGAACAGTCTATCAGCAAGAACCTTACTATCCGCTTCAAGATAAAAACAAATTCCGCGAGAGGTGATTTGCTGCATGTTATCAAAAAAACATGGGGTTCCCCCTCCAGTAGAAATCACACATTGCTCAAATTCAATAACTTCTTGCAAAGCTTTCCTTTCTAAATTGCGAAACTCACTTTCTCCAACTTCCGCAAAAATCTGAGAAACAGTTTTATGATATTTATTTTCAATAAAAACATCTAAATCGAGATGCTGATAACCTATTTTTTGAGCAACTTCCTTTCCGATAGTAGTTTTGCCCGAGCCCATAAATCCAACTAAAAAAACACTCTTCATCTCTTATTTCTCAAAACAAACCAAAGCCCAATTATTATCGCATTCTAAAGCCAGTTTTTTTAGGCCATAACCTTGTGCCTTTGCACAAATAATTTCAACATCTTCGCTATAAAATCCACTCAATAATAATTTCCCATTTCGGGATAAAACTGCTACATAACGTTCCATATCGTTGAGCAAAATATTTCTATTTATATTTGCCAAAATAACATCAAATTGCTGCTGACAGAGCAACTTTGAATCTCCAAGCAACACTTCTATGTTTTTCAAATCATTCAATTTGCAATTGTGAATAGCATTTTGGAAAGAGAACTCGTCAATATCAATAGCTGTAATGTTTTTTGCACCAAGTTTCGACGCCAAAATAGCTAAAACTGCCGTTCCACAACCCATATCTAGCACGTTTTTGTCACGAAAATCCATCTGGAACATTTGGTTCATCACCAATCGAGTAGTTTCATGATAACCCGAACCGAAAGCCATTTTAGGTTCCACCACAATCTCATAATCGTATTTTTTGGGCAAATTCGCTTGTGGATGTCTAACCACGCAATTCTCATTTACCTCAAAAAAAGTAAAATCCTTTTCCCAAGTTTCATTCCAATTTTTTTGTTCCGCATCGCGCACAGAAAATGAGATTTTCGCCTCAAATGGGAAATCTTCAATCACTTGGCAAAGCGCACGATTATCAAAAAAATCCGTTTGACAATATGCATGAAAGCTTGTATCTGTTGACAAAAAACTCTCAAAACCTATTTCTCCCAACAAATTTGCCAAAATATCCGAAACAAGTTCTTGGTTTTCTTCTATTATGAATTCAACTTCTTTATAGTTCATAGAAAAACTAAATTCTGAACAAAATTTTTAGACCAATTAAAACGAGAACTATACCACCTAAAATCTCAGGACGAAAAGGCAAAAAACCTTTAAGCATTCGACCAAGAAAAATTCCCAACATTGAGAAAACAAAACTTCCTAAAGCAATAATAACTGCCGCCAACCAAATTTGTTGTCCAAAAGGGATAAAAACAATTCCTGAAGCCATTGCATCTATACTTGTAGCAACAGCCATCAAGAAAAGCATTTTATAGGAATGAAAGATATTTTTTTTATCATCTAAAGGTTCTTGTTTTACTCCTTCTATAATCATTTTTACGCCTAAAAAACCAAGTATTGCGAAAGCTATCCAACCCGAAAATTGTTCTATGTAGGTTTTGAAAAACAGTCCTAAAGACCAACCAATAACAGGCATCATTCCTTGAAAAAATCCAAAAATAAATGCCACAAAAAAAACTTTTTTAAGACACACTTTTCGGCTCTGCATAGAACATGCTAACGACACCGAGAAGCAATCCATAGCCAAACCAATTGACAACAATACAACATCAAACAAAGACATCATAATTTCTCAACTAAAAACGAGGCCACAAAGGTAATAATTAGTTAATAAACTCACCTTTCAACAAAAAAGAAAAAAGGTTGTGAAACTGCTAAAAAAACTGCTCGTTATCTTACCTTAATTACTCCCCACCGTTAACATTTTTTACTACCTTTGCCAAAGGTAAAAAATGAACAAAAAGATGAAAGTACTTTTATTAGGATCAGGTGGACGCGAACATGCATTTGCCTGGAAAATTTCACAAAGCAAACAAGTTGAAAAACTATTTATTGCGCCAGGAAATGCAGGAACAGAAAACGTAGGCATCAACCTCCCAATTTCAGAAACAGATTTTGAAGGATTAAAAAAAATCGTTCTTGATGAAAAAATCGATATGGTAGTTGTTGGGCCAGAAAAACCATTGGTTGAAGGCGTAGTAGATTTTTTTGCAAACGACGAGGAGTTAAAAAACATTCCAGTTATTGGTCCCGACAAAAAAGGAGCTATGCTTGAAGGGAGCAAGCAGTTTTCTAAAAACTTTATGCAAAAGCACAATATTCCAACTGCGCGTTATTTAAGTGTCAATCAATCGAATTTGGAAGAAGGATTTGCTTTTTTAAAAGAACTGAAAGCTCCTTACGTACTCAAAGCCGATGGTTTAGCTGCTGGGAAAGGCGTATTGATTATCCCAGAAAGAGAAGAAGCAGAAAAAGAGCTTAGAGAAATGTTACAAGGAAAGTTTGGCGATGCAAGTTCTACTGTTGTAATAGAAGAGTACTTATCTGGAATTGAATGTTCTGTTTTTGTAATGACAGACGGAAATAACTACAAAATTCTTCCAGTTGCCAAAGACTACAAACGTATTGGAGAACATGATACTGGTCTGAACACAGGTGGTATGGGTGCTGTTTCTCCAGTTCCTTTTGCCAACGAAGTTTTTATGCAAAAGGTTGAAGAACGTATCATAAAACCGACCATCAATGGATTACTTCAAGATCAAATCAATTACAAAGGATTTATCTTTATTGGATTAATGAACGTAGATGGAGACCCTTATGTAATCGAATACAACGCACGTATGGGAGACCCAGAAACTGAGGCTGTAATGCTCCGCATAAAATCTGATCTTGTAGATTTGCTTCAAGGTGTTGCAGATGGCAATTTGAATGAGAAAACATTGGAAATTGATAGCCGTAGCGCAGTAACCATAGTACTTGCATCAGGCGGTTATCCTGAAAGTTTCGAAAAAGGAAAAGAAATTACAGGTCTGAATAAGACTCAAGAAAACACTGTAATATTCCATGCAGGAACAAAAAAAGATAGAGAAAAAATTCTTACTAGTGGAGGTCGTGTTTTAGCTGTAAGTTCATTAGGAGAGACTAAAAACGATGCACGATTGGCATCACTTGCCATGGCAGAAAAGATTTTGTTTGACAAAAAATACTATCGCACAGACATTGGTTTAGACGTATAAGAAACAATGATTAGAAACAACAAAAATCAAAACATCAAGAAGCGAACCTATCTCGAAGGCGTCAAAGAACATCGAGTGAAGGAAAGTACAATGGTTTTCGGCATTAGAGCAGTTATAGAAGCCATCAATGCGGGGAAAGATTTCGATCGTATTTTGTTGAGGAGAGATATGAGCAGTTCTATTGCACGCGAATTGTTGGAAGCGTTGAAAGGAAAAGAAATCTCCGTACAACGAGTTCCTCGTGAAAAACTTGATAGGATGACAGAAAAAAATCATCAAGGCGTAATTGCTTTTCTTTCTCAAATCACTTATCAAAAAATAGAAGATATTGTTCCTTTTGTTTTTGAACAGGGAAAAGTGCCTTTTTTTGTAATCTTAGATGGGATAACCGATGTTCGTAACTTTGGTGCTATTGCTCGCACTTGTGAATGTGCAGGAGTTGATGCAATCATTATTCCTACTCAAGGAACAGCTAGCATCAACGCAGATGCTATAAAAACTTCGGCAGGGGCATTGCACAATATAGCTGTTTGTCGCACAGAAAATCTAACTAACTGCATAAAGTTTCTTGCAGATTCGGGCAT
The DNA here is from genome assembly GCA_045612365.1 of Paludibacteraceae bacterium. Classification (GTDB taxonomy): domain Bacteria; phylum Bacteroidota; class Bacteroidia; order Bacteroidales; family Paludibacteraceae; genus RGIG9608. The sequence continues at coordinate 308,743 of JAZKYY010000017.1, read as the reverse complement.
AAAATCTATTGCTGCCACAGAAAAAGCAACACAGAATTACACACAATGCTCAATGACCGAACCTATTGCTCTGATTATGGGTGCTGAAGATGTAGGCATTGCCCCAGAACGACTCAAAATTTGCGATGAACAGGTTCGAATCCCGATGAGTGGAAAAATATCTTCACTCAACGTTTCTGTATCAGCAGGTATACTTATTTACGAAGTTTTGAGACAAAGAGAAATATTTTAATCACAACAACAATGAGATACAAAAACGTATATTTCTTAGGAATTGGAGGAATTGGGATGAGTGCTTTGGCTCGCTATTTCAAAGCTAAAGGTTTTAAAGTGGCTGGTTACGACCGTACTCGTAGTATGCTTTGCGAAGAGCTTGAAGCAGAAAACATCCTTATTCATTATGATGATTCTGTAGAACTTATTCCTACAATTTTTCTTCAGAGAGATGCCACATTGATTGTTTATACGCCTGCAATTCCTGAAGATCATTTTGAATTTCAGTATTTCAAACAACAAGGTTTCACAATTCAAAAAAGAGCGCAAGTTTTAGGCAAAATCACACATCTTGAAAGAGGTTTGTGCATTGCAGGAACGCATGGAAAAACAACAACTTCAACCATGACAGCACATTTGCTCAAGCAAAGTCATGTAGATTGTAACGCATTTCTTGGCGGTATTGCAAAAAATTACACGAGCAACTTATTGCTCTCTGATAAAAGTGATTTGGTAGTAATTGAAGCAGATGAGTTCGACCGATCATTTCACCACTTATCGCCTTATATGGCTGTAATAACAGCTACCGATGCCGACCATTTAGACATTTATGGCACTCACGAAGCATATTTAGAAAGCTTTGCTCACTTCACATCGCTCATTCAAGAGGGCGGTTGCTTGCTAATGAAAAAAAATATTCTGCTACAACCTCGATTGAAGTCTGGAGTAAAACTTTACACCTACTCTTCAACAGAGAAAGCCGATTTTTATGCCGAAAATATTAGAATCGGGAATGGCGAATTGCGTTTTGACTTTGTTACTCCAACTGAAAAGGTTTGCGATATCAATCTTGGAGTTCCTGTATTGGTAAATGTAGAAAATGGGGTTGCCGCTATGGCTATTGCTTGGCTAAATGGAGCGACTGCCGAAGAATTAAAAAAAGGAATGGAGTCATTCGCAGGCATTCGTAGAAGATTTGAAACTCACCTCAAGACTGAGAAGTTGACAATTATTGACGATTATGCTCACCACCCAGAAGAACTTTTGGCTAGCATAAAATCAGTAAAAGCTCTTTATGCCGACAAAAAAGTATGTGGTGTTTTTCAACCTCACCTCTACACCAGAACACGTGATTTTTACAAGGGATTTGCCGAAGCACTTTCTTTGCTCGACATGGTTATTTTGGTAGAAATTTATCCAGCTCGCGAATTACCTATTGAGGGAGTTTCTTCTAAAATGATTTTTGACGAAGTTTCTTGTCAAGAAAAAATTCTCACATCAAAAAGCGAATTGATTTCTACTTTGAAATCGCAACAGTTTGATGTTCTTTTGACAATAGGAGCTGGAGATATCGACATGTATCTATCGCAAATAGTAGATGCTTTAAAATAAAACATGAAGATTTTTCGGAGCATATTAATTTTATTGGGGTTGATTGTAGTTAGTTGCTACATTGTCTTTTCTATGACATTTTTTTCAAAACAAAAAGAAAGTTTGATTTGTAAAAAAATGCAAGTAGAAATAAAAGACAGTACTAGTCTTCACTTCATTACAGAAAAAGATATTGCTATTTTACTAGCAAATTCAAATCTTACTCCAATAGGAAAAATGCTAACCGAAATAAATGTAGAAACCATAGAAAACGAAGTGGAAAAACATGTAGCTGTAGAACGAGCCGAATGTTTCAAAACACCTTCTGGAAGCATACAAATAGAGGTTCTCCAAAGAAAACCTTTCTTTAGAATAATGAGCAATGAGGATTTTTACATTGACACAAACGGAAAACGAATGCCAACATCGCTACAATGCACAGCACATGTTCCCATCGTTACCGGAAATGTCGAAAAAGTCCCTTTGCCCGTAATTATTGATTTTATGGAATACATTAGCAAAGAAGATTTTTGGGACGCTCAAATAGAACAAATTCACGTTATTGACAGCACTTTGGTAGAACTCACTCCACGAGTTGGAAATCACCAAATCATATTGGGAGAGTTTGAGAATTACGAAAAAAAACTAAGTAAACTTAAAACTTTTTATCTGAATGGAATGAATCAAATGGATTGGAACAGGTATAAAAAGTTAGATTTGCGTTACAAAAATCAAGTTATTGGAATTAAATAAACATACATTTTACATGAACGATAATATTATAGTTGCAATAGATTTAGGAAGCTCAAGATTGGTGGCTGCTGCAGCACAAAAGAAAGAAAATAGTAAAACTTTTCAAATCATTGATTTATGCGAAAAGCCTACTCCAAAAAATTGTATTAGGAGAGGTATTATTTGCAATATTGACAAAATAGCAGATGAGGTTTCTACTCTTTTGAAAAAACTACAAACGTCCGTAAATGACAAACTTGGCGAAAATATTATCATAAAGTCTTTTTACTACGCAGTTGGTGGCCATTCTTTGCGTAGCGAAAATCTCTCAAAAAACGTTATACTAAAAAGCATTATTAGTGCGAATACAATAAAAGAAATTAAGAAACAAATCTTGAATGATTTGAAAAACCAAAACATTGTTCAAGAGTTGCAAACATCAGAAGGGCTATTTGACTCTGCTCAGTTAGATGATTCTGAGAAAATTCCCATTCTTCACAAACTTATTATAAAAAACTACAATTTAGATGGCAACGAACTAAGTGATGTCATCGGTCAAAAAGGCGATATTCTAAAAATCAATTATCTTGTAGTAAAAAGCAAACCAAACTTACAAGAAAAATTGAACAAACTATTTGAGAAAACAAAAAACTACTCTGCCATAAAAAACACTGCTCTATTGGCAATGGCAAAAACATACCTAAGCGAGGCAGAAAAAAACAACAATTGTTTGTTGATTGACTTTGGAGCAAACTGTACATCATGTATTGCTTTCGAATCAGGTAAGTTAAAAGATTTGTTTGTAATTCCTTTTGGTTCTCAAAGTATTACAAATGACATTTGCAACATCTATTCATTACCAGAAGAAAAAGGAGAGTTCTTCAAAATGAATTTATCTTTAACGTCTAATGACTCTTGGAAAGCAAAAACTAGCGAAATGTCCATTTCTCGCAAACAGATTGAAAACGTAACTATGGGACGTTTGATGGAAATTTTGCAACTGATAAAAAGTAGAATTGGCGACATCGAACTGAATGGAGGAATTGTTCTTACAGGAGGCGGCTCAAAACTAAGATGCTTTGCAGATTTGCTACAAACTAAATTGTTGGCCGAAGTTCGCAACATTTCTTACGATAACTTTACCGCATCAGAGTTTGCAAAACCAGAAAATGCTTTGATTTTGTCCCTTCTCAGCAATGGAGAGCAAAATTGTTGTGAACAAAAAGAGATCAAAACGAAAGATGAGAAGAAAGAAAAAAATCTCAACAATGTGTGGAATAAGTTTGGAAATATGTTCAACGACTAAAAACAAAAGAGCAACAAATGGATTCAAATGTAATAGGATTAGATTATAAATTAGCAAAAACCAAATCGCAGTTGATAAAAGTTATTGGCGTTGGTGGTGGTGGTGGAAATGCCGTAAACTACATGTATCAACAAGGAATTACTGATGTCTCATTTGCTCTTTGTAACACAGACCAATGGGCATTGAGCGAATCTTCTATCGAAACAAAAATCCAACTTGGCACGGGTCTTGGTGCAGGAGGTCGTCCAATGGTTTCAAAAGAAGCAGCGGAAAACGCAAGAGCTGAAATTGAAAATATTTTGGAAGATACTCAAATGGTTTTTATTACTGCCTCGATGGGTGGAGGAACTGGTACTGGAGCTGCTCCTATTGTTGCTCAAATCGCAAAAGAGAAAAAAATTCTTACAGTTGGAGTTGTTTCTGTTCCATTTGCTTGGGAAGGAAAAAAGAAATTCAAATTGGCATACGAGGGAGTAATTGAGTTGAGTAAAAACGTTGACGCATTATTAGTTATTCAAAACTCTAAGTTGAAAGACGCTTATCCCGACCTTACGTTCAAAAATGCTTTAGGCAAGGTAAACGAAGTGCTTTGTCAGGCAGTAAAAGGAATTGCTGAGATTATTACCGTTACCGGACATATCAATTTAGACTTTGCCGATGTAGACTCAACAATGCGAAATGGAGGTTTCGTACTGATGAACATTGGCGAAGGCGAAGGCGAAAATCGAGTTGATAAGGCTTTGAAAAATGCATTAAACTCGCCATTGGTACAAGACACAGGTTACCAAAAGGCAAAAAGAATGTTGTTCAATCTATATTGCCCTGATGATTTTCCACAAGAAGAAATCGAAACCTTTGTCTCATTCATGGAACAAATGGATGAAGATATTGAACTAATCTGGGGAGTTACTTTTGACAATGATTTAAAAAACAAAGTAAAAATCACACTTATTGTAACTGGTTTTAGCAGCGATGTTATACCTGAATTTAAAGCACTGAATGACGCTAATAACGGAGAATATGATGAAAGAGAGAAGAATCAAGATTCCGTTGTTGACAATATTTTGGAAAAACTTCGTAGACCAACAAACACTCTCAAGGTAGAAGATTTGGACAATTTAGATCTTCTTGAAGAGTTGGAAAACGAACCAGCCATCAAACGAGTAAATTGATTTGTATAATACAAAAAAAACATACATAGAATGTTTCCGGAAGAGATAAAAAGTCCTATTGCAAAAGAATTTTGTGCGTTTGAAGAGTCGTACAAAGATCTTTTTCAATCGGAAAATCCGTTATTGCGCTCCATATTTGAACAAGTAATTCAGCAGAAAGGCAAGCAAATACGCCCAATTTTTTTGTTGCTTATTGCCAAACTTTGTGGCGAGATAAACACAAAAACAATTTTTTCGGCTGCTATTGTTGAAATCCTCCATATGGCTAGTCTCATTCACGACGATGTTATAGACAACACCTTACTCCGTAGAGGGAAAAAAAGTGTAAATGCAGAATTTAGCAATCAAATAGCCGTATTAGCAGGCGATTATCTACTTGCAAAAGTGATGAATCTCTGCTTCGAAAAGCTAGAAAATGATGAGCGAATCAACAAATGTTTGGCAAACCTCACCAGCGAACTTTCCGACGGCGAGTTGCTTCAACTCTACTATTCAAACAAAACTGAATGGAGTCAGGAGAATTATTTCCGAATAATCAAAAAGAAAACTGCAGCACTATTCTCCACTTGTGCAAAAATTGCTGCAGTTACCGCAAACGCTTCGGAAGAAACTATTCAAAAACTAGTTTTGTTTGGAGAATACCTTGGAATTATTTTTCAAATAAAGGACGATATTTTTGACTATTCTCCAACGATAAATACAGGGAAACCTACTTTTAACGACATAAGAGAAGGGAAAATCACTCTTCCACTTATCTATAGTTTGGGAAGATCCACTGACACAGAACTTGAGTTAGTAAAAAACATGATTCAAAACAAAAGCTTCCAACCAGAAGATCTCCAAACCTTACTTTCTATTGTTGAGCAAAATAAAGGCATAGAACTGGCAACAGAAAAAATGGAAGAATACAAGAAAAAAGCATTAGACATTCTATATTCTTTTCCTGATTCACAAGTACGTCAGTCGCTTGTGCTCATCACTAACTATATTTCGGAACGAAAAAAATAATTTATTATGAATATAGCTGCATTGGTTTCAGGAGGCGTGGATAGTTCGGTAACTGTTCACCTGTTAAAAGAACAAGGTTTTGATCCAACGCTCTTTTACATCAAAATTGGCATGGAAGACGAGCACGGATACATCGATTGCCCCGCCGAAGACGATATGGCTATAGTTCGAATTCTAGGAAAAAAATATGGATGCAAGGTAGAAGAAGTATCTTTGCACCAAGAGTATTGGGATCATGTGGTGGCATACACCATAGAACAAATCCGTAAAGGATTGACACCTAATCCAGATATGATGTGCAACCGAATGATAAAATTTGGTTATTTCGAAGAAAAATGGGGACACGAATTTGACCGAATTTCAACGGGACATTATGCTACAATTTTAGAAGAAAACGGGAAAAAATATCTTGGTACAACCATAGACCCGGTAAAAGACCAAACCGATTTTTTAGCACAAATTACCTACAAACAACTTTCAAAGATTCTTTTCCCAATCGGGAATATGATGAAAAGTGATGTGAGAAAAATTGCTATCGACAATAATCTTCCAAGTGCTTTTCGCAAAGATAGTCAAGGTATCTGCTTCTTAGGTAAAATCAACTATAATGACTTTATCCGCAGAAATCTAGGAGAAAAGGAAGGTAAAATTGTAGAACTAGAGACAGGCAAGATTCTTGGCAAACACAAGGGTTTTTGGTTTCACACCATAGGACAACGCAAAGGACTTGGCTTAAGCGGAGGACCTTGGTATGTGATAAAAAAAGATGTGGAAGAAAACATTATTTATGTTTCGTGCGGATTTGATACAGAGAAACAATACGAGAACTGCGTTCGCTTGAGAAACATGCACTTTATTACTGAAGATCCTTGGGGCGAATTCTCCGACGAAAAACCCATTTCATTCAAAATTAGACATACGCCAGATTTCACACAAGGCACAATTCACCGCTTTGGTGATATTTACGAAATCACTGCAAATGAAAAACAACAAGGTGTTGCACCTGGTCAGTTTGGTGTGATTTATGATACCGAACACAAAAAATGTTTGGGTTCAGGCATTATTTTCTAATAAAAGATATTCTAACTATAAAATAAATCATTTATGTCACTATTCAGAGTTTTACTAGCAATCATCTTCCCTCCGTTATCAGTCATAGATTATGGTTGTGGATCTATATTAATTGTATTCTTGTTAACATTATGCGGTTGGGTTCCTGGCATCATCGCCGCTTTGGTAATATTAAACAAAAATTAATCGAGTGATGCTGTTGAACCAACATAGCATTTTACAAAAAAATATTGGATTAACCACTTGAATGAGGATTTGATTAAGGAAACTAATTGATCATTCATAGAAAAAGGTTCCGAAGAGAACTTCCAAAAAGAAACTCAACGATTATATTTCCAAAGAAGATTAACAAAACAAAAAAGAGAGAACTAGTTCTCTCTTTTTCTTATTTCATTAAGAATTCAAAGGACTAAATTCCTAAAGATTTTTTCACCAACTCAATCTTTTCTGTAGCAAGTTGTTCTACCTTTTCGTAATTGCAGATACAATCCATTTTGCAAGTTACCTCTACATAGAACTTAATTTTAGGTTCTGTTCCTGATGGGCGAATAGAAACTTTTATACCATCTTCAGAGAAATATTGAATTACATTACTTGTGCATGGGAAATCTAAATCTTTTACCTGACCTGTTTTTACGTCAGTTTCTTTTAGCATCTGATAATCCTTTACAACAGCAACTGCCGAACCAGCAAGTTCTTTCGGAGGGTTTTGACGGAAATTTTTCATCATTTCCACAATTTCCTCTGCTCCTGTTTTTCCTTTCTTTACAATAGAAATTCCTTTTTCTTTGCTAAAGCCAAATTCAAGATAGATTTTTTGTAACAATTCATAAATTGTCATTCCATTGTCTTTTGCCCAAGCTGTCATTTCTGCCATCAAAGCACAACTCGAAACCGCATCTTTATCTCTTACAAAATCGGCTGGCATATAACCGTAACTTTCTTCTCCACCACCGATGTATTTGCGTTTACTTTCATTGTCGCGAACTACAGCAGCAATCCACTTAAATCCTGTGTAGCAATCGAACATTTCGATTCCAAACGCATCGCAGATTTTCTTAGAAAGCTCCGATGTTACAATTGTTTTTACCATAAAATCGTCAGATTTAAGAATTCCTAATTCCTGACGACGTTTCAAAATATAGTAAGTAAACATTATCGCAGTTTGGTTTCCATTGATGAGAATCCATTCGTTTTTGTCGTTCTTCACAGCAATTCCCATACGGTCAGCGTCAGGATCAGATGCCATAACAATATCGGCATCAACCGCTTGCGCTTTTTTAATCGCCATATCCAAGGCCGCAGGTTCTTCTGGATTTGGAGAAACTACCGTTGGAAAATCGCCACTCACAACACATTGTTCGTCAACAAGAATCACATTTTCAAAACCAATTTCTTTCAAGCAGCGAGGAATCAACGTAATTCCTGTGCCATGAATTGGAGTGAAAACAATTTTCAAATCCTTATTGCGTTGAATTGATTCAGGTGAAAGGAAAATACTTTTTACATTTTCCAAATAAACTTTATCGATGTCTTCTCCAATGATTTGAATAAGTTCTTTGTTTGGTGAGAATTTGATATCGTTAATAGATACTTTTTCTACCTCTTCAATAATGTTTTTATCGTGTGGGGCAATAATTTGTGCTCCATCGCTCCAATATGCTTTGTAGCCGTTGTACTCTTTTGGGTTATGACTTGCAGTAAGAATAATACCACTCTGACAACCCAACTGACGAATTGCAAAAGAAATTTCAGGAGTAGGACGTAACGATTCAAAAAGATAAACCTTTATTCCATTAGCAGAAAAAATATCTGCCGAAATTTCTGCAAAAAGGCGACTATTGTTGCGACAATCATGTCCCACTACCACACTAATTTGTTTTCCTGCAAACTCCTTATTCAAGTAGTTGCTCAAACCTTGAGTAGCAGCTCCTACAGTATAGATATTCATTCGGTTTGAGCCGACTCCCATAATTCCTCTCAAACCTCCTGTTCCAAATTCAAGATCTTTATAAAAACACTCTATCAGCTCCGTTTTATCTTCGGAAGCCAACATTTGGCGGATAGCATTTTTGGTTTCTTCATCGTAATTACCATTGAGCCAAGAGTTAGCTTTTGCGGTAACTTGTTGTAATAATTCTGTGTTTTCCATAATTTTTATCTATTTTATTTAATGTAACATTCTAATAACTTTCCGTTTTGAGCCTTAAGCGTAATATTGTTCAATGCTGCAGGAATCAAAACACTTTCTCCCATTGAAATAGTTTCTTCGCAATCTTCACAAACAATAGTTGTTTCACCTTCTGCTCCCATCAAAATAACAAAAGAATCCAAATCTTCATAGTTGCGCGATAAGGATCCTTCTATCTGCAAAATATTTGTAGTGAAGTGCGAACAATCAACAACATTGCAAGGCTCATTATTTTTCAATTCGTACTGAATATTGGCATTGTCAACATATGAAAAATCTATTGCATCAACAGCCAACTCGGTATGAAGTTCTCTGTGATTTCCATTGTCATCAACACGATTGAAATCGTAGATACGATAAGTAATGTCTGATGTTTCCTGAATCTCAGCAATCAAACATCCTTTGCCTATGGCGTGAACTCTTCCTGCAGGCATAAAAAACACATCACCTTTTTTCACAGGATAACTACGAAGAGCGTCTTCTAAAGTTGCATCTTCTACACGAGTAAGATATTCTTCTTTTGATATTTCACCATTAAAACCAGAGATAAGCGAAGCATCATCGTCAGCATCCAAAAGATACCACATTTCAGTTTTGCCCAACGAATTGTGGCGCTCCGCTGCCATTTCGTCATCAGGATGTACCTGAATAGAAAGTGCATCGTTTGCATCAATCACTTTCACCAAAAGAGGGAACTGATTTCCGTGCTTAGCATAAACCTTATCACCAACAAGATCGCCCATATACACTTCAACCAATTCTGCCAAATTATTTCCTGCCAAAGCACCATTACTCACTACAGATTCGTCGCCTTCGACGCCCGAAATATCCCAACTTTCACCTGCATTTGGCAATTTGCCAAAATCGCGTCCCAAAACCGTTTTTATTTTTTGTCCGCCCCAAATTTTATCTTTGAAAATAGGCGTAAATTTCAATGGATAAAGTTTCATTTTTCGTATATGTTTTTATTCTAATTCTTGCAAATGTACAAAAAAGTTAACAAGAGTTTCCTTTTATTTCAAACTCTTTCTTACAAAGTAATTGTTGTGCCAGAGTTCTTGTTTATTTCATCTGCCTTGGTAATAATCACTCGTTTTACGCCCGCCTCTAGTGCTTCAAAAGCATTCTGAAGTTTAGGAATCATTCCTCCTTGTATAACCCCCGACTCCACATAATGCAAAAAGTCTTCCTTGTTAAGTGTAGGAATCACACTATCGTCATCATTTTCATCGCGCAAAACGCCTTTTTTCTCAAAGCAAAAAACAAGTGTTACATCGTACAACTCCGCCAATGCCTTTGCTGCCTCTCCGGCTATAGTATCAGCATTTGTATTCAAAAGATTTCCATGACCATCGTGAGTAAGAGGTGCTAAAATAGGAACAATATTTTGATTGATAAGATTTTGAAGTTTTCTTGCATCAACTTTTTTTACATCACCCACAAAACCATAATCAATCTCTGCATTCTTGCGTTTTTCTGCAAGCATGTAGTTCATATCTGCACCCGTAAGCCCCAAAGCATCAACCCCTCTCGACTGCAACTCAACAACAATGTTTTTATTAACAAGTCCACCATAAACCATAGTAACAACTTGCAACATTGACGCATTTGTAATGCGCCTACCATTTACCATTTGGGTTTCCACACCCAAGCGCTCTGCCATCTTGGTTGCCGAACGCCCACCTCCATGAACAAGCACTTTTTGTCCTTCAACTTTTGCAAAATCATCTAGGAATTTTTCCAATGAATTGGGTTCCTCTACAACTCCTCCCCCAACTTTAAGCAACGTAAGTGATTCCATTCTTTTTTATCTCTATTTTTTGCAAAAATAGTTATAAGTTACGTCAAAAAAGAAAAATGTTCTCATTTTGTAACACTTTGACACTCAAAAAAATTAACTTTGCAAAGTGTTTTTTAAGTTTTTTTTAGATATGAAAAAAATCAGTTCAATTTTTTTGTTAGGAGCCGTGCTATTGCTAGGCAGTTGTCAGGACGACATTACTACCGCAAACACTGATATTGACTATAGACTCGCATTGGGTCTACCCATTGGGGAAGCCAATTTCGGACTTGCCAATTTATTAGAAAAAGTTTATTCAGGCGATAATCTTGAGCCAGACGGAAGACATTTCAACTTTGTAATGGACTCAGAAGGAGAATTTGCTTTCCGAGATATAAAATTGCTCAAAGACGGCATTACGGTAACGGCAGGAGAAGATTTCAAATTTTCTGATTACCATTCTGCATCTTATCCTCTCTCTAATCCAGGGATAGAAATTCCTTTCAAAATCAATTCTACCACATTTATAGGTTTTCCAAGCATTTCTACGTCTGGAAATGAAGAAAAAATAGATAGCGCTGCAATAGAAACATCCAGATTGTACATCAGGCTGAACAAACCTGCAGGGGTTGATATTGAAATAAAAAGTTTCAAAATAAACTTCCCATTTGAGGACTACGAAACTCGAGAACCAATTATATTAGAAGCTCCCACTTCAGAGTATAATTCTAGTGATTTGTTTGATCAAGATTGCTATTTCGACATTAACGATTTCATGGTGAAAATCTTGCCAAATCCAGACCCTACCAAAGGTGGTGGTTTTTCATTTGATGTAGAAATTGATGCAGTATTTAAAGGTGGAACAATAAATGAAATGGATCAGATTGGTTACAAAGTAACTTACGAAATTTTCGAACACAAGGCCGTTTGGGGAACATTTACCGCTGATGCTAACTTAGCAAAAACCCACGCAGCGATGAGTTTCGACTTGCTAAAAGATTTGAATGCAGGAAAATCAGAAGGAAGTTTGATGTTTGAAGAAATAAATCTTGATCTAACACTAAAAAACTATGACATCGGTGTTCCTCTTAAGATAACACTTGACTCGATGAGAGGCTACCTTAGAGACAAACCAGAAGAGCCATACGACAAAAAATACAAAACAGCAATGTTCCAAAATGGAACTTCTAAAAAATATTCATTACAAGCAGAGTATCCACTTGTTCCATTTACAGGTGTTCCTGCACAAACAGTTATTATTCTTGACAATAAACAAGGTAGAATTGCAGATCTGTTTCAGCAAGATTTTCAACCTGATATGTTCGACTTCTTCTTTAGTATCGACATTTCTAATGCTACAGGAAGCGGATTCCTAACCAAAGATGCAAAAGTAGAATGCGACATTCATCTAGAAGTTCCAGTAAACTTACGCGAAGGGTCTTATTACATTTATACCGACACGATCAAAGGATTTAGTTTAGGCGAAGATTTAGATCTTACTGCTTTCCTTGATGAGGCTGAACTTGGGCTTCAGTTTACCAACGGCTTACCTCTTGGCGTTGAATTTTCACTTTGCTTACGCGATGCTACTGGAAAAGTTATAGATTCCGAGCTCAACAAAGAAGTATTTGAAATAAAAGCCCCAAAGAAGAACAACGTAGGAGAAGTAACTGGAAGTCCGATTGTTTCTGAAAACTTTAGAGTAAAAGTTTCTGAAACCACAATAAAACAATTGCAAAATGCTGCTTATATTACTTATTCTGCAAAAGTAGGTTCCGAAGAAATGGACGGAGAAAATACATATTTCCAAGATGCAGATTCTTTTGCGGTAAAATTAAAGTTGTTTGCTAAAGGCGGATATACCGGTAATGTTCTTGGAGAATAACTTTTTTAAGGAGGATAGAAAATGAAAAAATATATCATATCAATTATTTTAATTGCGTTTCTCTGCACAACAGAAACGCTAGCACAGCAAGTAAATACGCTTTACTTCTTTGACAATGTGCCTTATGCCTCATACATTAATCCTGCTTTGCAAACTGAAAGAGATGTTTATGTCGGTCTTCCTGTTTTAGGTTGGGGACAAGTTTCTATAGGAAATTTACCTTTTTCGGTAAAAGATGTTCTTTACAAGAAAAACGGGCAATTGGTTACATTTCTTCACCCCGAATTTGGGAACAAAGACAAATTCTACAAAAAACTTAAACACCACACTTCGTTGGGTGCAGATTACCAAGTAAATATACTATCGTTTGGATGGAGAAAAAAGAATAACTATTATTCTGTAGGCATTACGGAACGAATCGATGGAGGCGTTTCACTTCCTAAAGACCTTTTCCAACTATTACTTTACGGAACAGCAGAAAGTTACGATGTAGGACGAGAGTTTAACCTCAAAAGTTTAGGAGCAACTGCATCTGCTTACACAGAAATTGGAGTTGGAGTTTCTACTAAACTAAACGAAAAACTAAATATTGGTTATCGTATTAAATTATTGCTCGGAACTGCCAATCTTTCTTTTTCGCCTAAAAAGATGAAGCTTTCTACTAGTACCGACAAATGGGAAATAACGGGAGATGCATCGTTCAAAATGTCTTCTATGCTAAAAATCAATAACGATTTTAGCTCCATAGAAATGCCATCTTCAATTATTGACTACATCAAACCATCGGGTTATGGAGCTGCTTTTGATTTAGGTGTCACTTACGACATTATAAAAGATCTAAAATTTTCTGCCTCGATTACCGATTTAGGATTTATTTATTGGAATCGTAATGTAAAGAATATTGATGCAGAAATGAATTTTGCATTCGATGGAATAAATGTTGATGGCACTTCGCTTTTTGATGATTTCTCAATTGGAAGTGCTGGAGATTCGTTGCTCGGCGGGTTGACCAATTCATTGGCAATAAATGGAGAACAAGAAAAGAATCACTATGTTTCTATGCCAACTGCAAAACTTAACATCGGACTAGAATATCGTTTTTGCAAGCAAAAACTCGGAATTGGTTTGCTCTCACGCACAATGCTATACAACAAAAACATTTACGAAGAGATTACCGCATCATTCAATATGCGCCCTACCAATTGGTATAATTTTAGCGTAAGTTATTCGATGGTAAATGGAAGAGGATCATTAGGAACTGCGCTTAGTTTGAGAGGCGGACCATTTTTGTTTTTCTTAGCTGCAGACTACATTCCTGTAACATGGACATCTTATACTGCAGGAGCGGACGCTCAAAATCAAACTAAAATCCCTATACCTTACGATTACACAGGATTTAATCTTGCTGGAGGAATTACACTTGTATTTGGAGGACGAGATTCCGACAAAGATGGGGTGAAAAACAAATTTGATTTATGCCCAAAAACTCCAAAAGGAGTAAAAGTAGATTCCGTTGGCTGTCCACTAGATACTGATGGAGACGGAGTTCCTGACTATTTAGATTTATGCCCCGACACACCAAAAGAAGCTTACGGTAAAATTGACTCTCTTGGTTGCCCAATTGATACTGACAAAGATGGGGTTTTTGATTATCTAGATCAATGTCCAAATACTCCTGAAAATGTAGAAGTGGATTCAATCGGTTGCCCTCTTGATACCGATGGAGATGGAGTTCCTGACTATTTAGACAAGTGTCCTGATACACCAAAAGAAGCTTATGGATTTATCAATGCAGAGGGATGCCCGATAGATACTGACGAAGATACTGTTCTTGATTATTTGGATAAATGTCCAGATGTGAAAGGAGTGGTTTCTAATAATGGCTGTCCTGAAGTTAACAAAGAGGTATTGAAACTATTTACCAAAGCATTACAAGGTATTCAATTTGATTCTGGAAAATCAACAATAAAAAAATCTTCGAATGGCATTTTGAACGAGATTGTAAAAGTGATGGAAGAAAATCCAGATTACTTGCTCAGCATTGAAGGACACACTGACAACGCAGGTGATCCTTTGAAGAATCTTACTCTTTCTGACGATCGTGCAAATGCAGTTAGATTGTTCCTAATTCGAGCAGGAATCGCAGGAGAAAGAATCACTGCAAGTGGATATGGCGACACTAAACCTGTAGCTGATAATTCAACAGCTGCTGGAAGAAAAGAAAATCGTCGTGTTGAGCTATCTGTTTCTTTTGAAAAACTTGTAACTGAAAAAAAGGCGACGGAATAAGAAAAAGTTATTTTTTATTTTATTACCTTTGCGAACGAAATTTTAAATAAGAAATGAATTCTAATGTAACAAAAAGATGGTGGTGGCAACTTTTTAATTAAAAAGGGGTTTCACTGCTTTTTGTTAAAGATAAAACGCCGTAAATAACCCAATTTACGGCGTTATTTTGAATAACTAAGTTTTGAATAAAAAAGAAAAAGATATGAAAACAACAAAAAAAATATTGTTACCAGAGAATGAGATGCCTAAATATTGGTACAACATTGTAGCCGATATGAAGACAAAGCCAATGCCAATGCTTAATCCTAAAACAAAGCAACCATTGACTCCCGAAGATATGGAATCTCTTTTCGCAAAAGAACTAGTAAAACAAGAATTTTCTACTGAACGATATATAGAAATTCCAGAAGAGGTTCGTCAATTATATCGCATCTATCGCCCTACTCCACTTGTTCGCGCATCTGGGCTAGAAAAAGCGTTAGACACTCCAGCAAAAATCTATTTCAAGAATGAAAGCGTTAGTCCTGTTGGGTCACATAAACTTAACTCGGCGATTCCACAAGCTTATTTCAATAAAATTCAGGGAATAAAGCACATGACCACAGAAACTGGTGCTGGCCAATGGGGAAGTGCGTTAAGTATTGCTTGTCAGCATTTTGGCATAGATTTGAAAGTTTTTATGGTTCGTGTAAGTTACGAACAAAAGCCATACCGCCGTTCGGTAATGAAAACATATGGAGCTCAGGTGTTTGCATCTCCAAGTACCGAAACAGAAACAGGAAGAAACTTGCGCAATTTGTATCCTGACACTTCTGGTAGTTTAGGAATGGCAATATCCGAAGCAGTAGAAGTTGCTTTGAACCAACCAGACACTCGCTATGGATTAGGTAGCGTCCTAAACCACGTTGCTTTACACCAAACAATCATTGGTTTGGAAGCAGAAAAGCAATTGGAAATGACTGGCGACTATCCCGACGTAGTTATTGGATGCTTTGGCGGAGGATCTAACTTTTGCGGAATAACATTCCCTTTCATAAAAAACAACTTAACCGAAGGAAAAACTACTCGTTTTATTGCTGCAGAACCTGCATCGTGTCCTAAATTGACAAAAGGACGATTTGAGTATGACTTTGGCGACACATCGGGTTACACTCCTCTTATGCCGATGTTCACTCTCGGACACGACTTCGAACCTGCCGATATCCACGCAGGAGGATTACGTTACCATGGAGCCGGGACCATTGTAAGCCAACTCAAAAAAGATAACTTAATCGAAGCTCTTGATATTAAACAATTGGAATCATTCGAAGCGGGAGTTCTATTTTCCAAAGCAGAAGGAATAATTCCAGCACCAGAATCAACTCACGCTATTTGCGCTGCAATAAAAGAAGCTCTTAAAGCTAAGGAGGAAGGAAAAGAAAAAGTCATTTTGTTCAACCTTTCTGGTCATGGGCTTATTGATATGGCAGCTTATGAAAAATATCTTTCTGGACAGTTGAAAAATTTTGAAGTTTCCGACAAAGACATTGAAGATAGCGTATCAAGATTAGAAAAATTGGTAAAGTAAATTTTTTATGAACGTAAAAGAAAAAATGGCAAAAATAAAGGCGTTTGCTTTTGATGTAGACGGAGTGCTTTCGGCAAACACCATTCCATTATTTCCCGATGGAGAACCAATGCGTATGATAAATATCAAAGATGGATACGCAATTCATCAAGCAGTGTTAAAAGGTTTTCCTATTGCCATAATTTCTGGCGGAAAAACAAATGCTATACGAGTTCGTTTTGAAAGTTTGGGAGTCAAAGACATATATTTGGGTTCTCGTTTCAAAACAAACGAGTTTGCTGATTTTCTAAAAAAATACAACTTACAACCCTCCGATGTCCTTTTTATGGGAGATGACATCCCCGATTTTGAGGTGATGAAAATGGTTGGAATTGCAGCTTGTCCTTGCGATGCTGCACCAGAAATAAAAGAGATTTCAACCTACGTTTCTAACAAAAAAGGAGGCGAAGGCTGTGGTAGAGATGTCATAGAGCAAGTACTGAAGGCTCAAGACAAATGGATGTGTGATAAGGAATCTTTTGGTTGGTAAAACAATATGAAAAAAATTGCAATTCTTGCTTCGGGATCTGGCAGCAATGCCGAAAATATTATTACGTATTTACGCAATAAGAATGTAGATTTTTCATCAACAATTTACACGAATAATCCCAATGCTTTTGTGATTAAACGCGCAGAAAAACTCCAAGAAAAATGTGTTGTTTTTTCGAAAAACGAAATGTTAGATGGCACGTTGCAAAACATGCTTTGCGAAGAAAAATTTGACTTAATCGTACTTGCAGGGTTTCTACTAAAAATTCCTACTGAGATATTAGAAGTTTTCCCTCAAAAAATAATAAATATTCATCCTGCATTGTTGCCCAAATACGGAGGAAAGGGAATGTATGGCGACAACGTACATAGAGCCGTTTGCGCAGCAAAAGAGAAAGAATCGGGCATCACTATTCACTATGTAAACGAGAATTACGACGAGGGGACAACCATTTTTCAAGCAAAATGCGAAGTTTTACCTACTGATTCTCCTGAAGATGTAGCACAAAAGGTTCACTCTTTGGAATACGAACATTTCCCAAAAGTAATAGAATCCCTTTTATAGGATTTTTTAACCTTATAACAAAACCTAAATTGGAGCGACACTAAAAGTCTCCTTTTTAGGTTTTTGTATATTGATAATGTTTCTAGAAAACCTCCGAAAAAATTATCTCTTTTTTGTACCTTTGCCAAAACGAAAAAGTTTGCTAGCAAAACTATTTTTTTTAGAAAAAATGAAAAAATTTAAAAGAACACTTGTTACTTCGGCATTGCCTTATGCCAATGGCCCTGTACATATTGGGCACTTGGCTGGCGTGTATGTTCCTGCCGATATTTATGTGCGTTACTTACGTTTGAAAGGAGAGGAAGTCTTGTTTGTTGGCGGTAGCGATGAGCATGGTGTGCCCATCACTATTCGTGCAAAAAAAGAGGGAATTACCTCGCAAGACGTAGTTGACCGCTATCATTCGTTGATTAAGAAATCGTTCGAAGGATTTGGAATTTCGTTTGATGTTTATTCTCGAACTACTTCAAAAACGCATCACCAACTTGCATCGGATTTCTTTAGAAAATTATACGAAAAAGGCGAGTTTATCGAGAAAACGTCGGAACAATATTACGATGAAGAGGCTCGTCAATTTCTTGCCGACCGCTACATTACAGGCGAATGCCCACATTGCCATGCCGATGGTGCTTATGGCGACCAATGCGAAAAATGTGGAACCTCACTTTCTCCACTTGACTTGATAAATCCAAAATCGGCAATTAGTGGAAGCAAACCAGTTTTGCGAGAAACAAAACACTGGTATTTACCGCTCGACAAACACGAGGGTTGGTTGCGTGAGTGGATTCTTGAAAATCACAAAGAATGGCGTTCAAACGTTTATGGACAATGCAAAAGCTGGCTCGACCTTGGTTTGCAACCTCGTGCCGTAAGTCGCGATTTGGATTGGGGAATTCCTGTGCCAGTAGAAGGTGCTGAAGGAAAAGTTCTTTACGTTTGGTTTGACGCACCAATCGGCTACATCAGCAACACAAAGGAACTTTGCGATGCTCAACCTGAAAAATTTGGAAATTGGGAAACATGGTGGAAAGACGAAGAAACTCGCCTTATTCATTTCATTGGGAAAGACAATATCGTTTTCCATTGCATTGTTTTCCCTTCGATGCTGAAAGCCGACGGCAGTTATATTTTGCCCGACAATGTGCCTAGCAACGAGTTTTTGAACCTCGAAGGAGATAAAATTTCTACATCGAGAAACTGGGCTGTTTGGTTGAATGAATACTTAGAAGAATTTCCAGAGAAACAAGATACGTTGCGTTATGTTCTCACGGCAAACGCTCCTGAAACCAAAGACAATGATTTTACTTGGCGCGATTTTCAAGCTCGCAACAATAGCGAATTGGTAGCAATTTATGGCAACTTTATCAATCGTGCATTAGTGCTTACTCAAAAATATTTCGAGGGATTTGTTCCACAGCTTGGCGAATTGACCGACTATGACAAAGAAACTTTAGCTGAATTTTCTGATGTGAAAAATAGATTAGAACAGTTGCTCGACAACTTCAAATTCCGCGATGCACAAAAAGAAGCGATGAACCTAGCACGAATTGGAAACAAATATTTGGCAGATACTGAGCCTTGGAAATTGGCTAAAACAGATATGGCTCGAACTGCAACAATTTTGCACATTGGATTGCAAATTGCGGCTAATTTGGCCATTGCTTTTGAACCTTTCTTGCCATTTTCTTCGAAAAAATTGCGTGCAATGTTGAATATCGATTCTTTCAGTTGGCAAAACTTGGGCAGAATTGATTTGTTGACATCGGGAGAAAAACTAGGAACTCCAGAATTGCTTTTCGAAAAAATCGAAGATGCAATAATTGAAGCACAATTGCAAAAACTAGCTGATACGAAAAAAGCAAACGAAGTGGCAGAATACAAACCTGCAGCCATCAAAGAAGACACAACAATTGACGAATTTGACAAAAATGATATTCGCGTAGGAACTGTGTTGGAATGTTCTCGAGTACCAAAAGCCGACAAATTGTTACAATTCAAAATTGACGACGGAATGGGAGGTCGTACTATAGTTTCGGGAATTGCACAAAGTTACCCTGAACCCGAAAAGTTGGTAGGAATGCAAGTTTGCTTTATTGCAAATTTCCCTCCTCGTAAACTTAAAGGTGTAGAAAGTCAAGGTATGATTCTTTCGGCAGTAGATGCTGACGGGAAATTGGTGCTTATTCAGCCAAGTCGCACAGTGAAAAATGGTAGTCAAGTAGGATAAAAAGAAAATTATCATGAATAAAAAACTAAAAAAATCAAGTAATAAAATGGTTGCTGGTGTTTGTGCTGGTATTGCAGAATATTTGGGTTGGGATGTAACCATGGTACGTGTACTATATCTTCTTTTATCTCTGTTTTCTGTGGGATTCCCCGGTTTATTACTTTACATCATTTTGGTAATTGTAATGCCTTAATAAGATTTTGGAAAAGCACGATTGAATGGAGCAAAAGAATTTTTTCTTTCTCTGGGAAATCGTGTTTTTTATAAATCCAGAAACTTTTCCTGAGTTATGTATTTTGACGAATTAGATTTGAACGATGACATATTGGATGGTCTCGATGCAATGAATTTCTCCAAATGCACTCCCATTCAAGAGCAAGCCATTCCCGTTATTTTAGAAAGGAATGACATTCTTGGATCGGCACAAACGGGAACTGGAAAAACTGCTGCTTATCTTCTCCCTCTTCTAGAACTTCTTTCGCGCAACAATCAGCATAAGAATAAAGTAAATGCTCTTATTCTTGTTCCTACCAGAGAACTTGCTTTACAAGTTGACCAATTGCTCTGCGGTTTTGCTTATTATACTGATATTTCTTGGATTGCTGTCTATGGCGGTAACGATGGAGTTGCCTTTGCACAACAAGAAAAAGCTCTTAAAACAGGAGGAGATATTGCTATTGCAACTCCGGGCAGATTACTCTCTCATTTGAGAACGAACAACGTGGATTTTTCCTGCATAGAATACCTCATTCTGGACGAAGCAGACAGAATGCTCGACATAGGTTTCTATGACGATATTATGGAGATTATCAGCTACCTCCCTCCAAAAAGACAAACGCTGATGTTCTCGGCTACGTTCCCCACCGAAGTTGAATCTTTAGCAAAAAAAATCCTAAACAATCCGGTTGAGGTAAAAATTGCCGTTTCAAAACCAGCAGAAGGAATTGATCAAGGTATTTACTTGCTCAATGAAAATCAAAAAAATCCTTTACTAAAAGAAATCTTCAAAGAGAAAACAGGAAAAAACATTATTTTTTCTTCTTCAAAAGAGAAAGTTTGGGAGATATACATACGATTCAAACAGCAAGGAGTAAACATCGAACAAATGCACTCTGGTTTGTTGCAAGAAAAAAGAAAAGAGGTAATGCTAAATTTCAAAAACAATAAACTACAAGCAATTGTTGCAACCGATATTGTTTCGAGAGGAATTGACATTGACGATGTTGAACTAGTTATTAACTACGATGTACCCAAACAAGCAGAAGATTATGTTCATCGTATAGGGCGAACTGCTCGCGCAGGAGCAAAAGGTAGAGCCATAACCTTTGTCTCTCCAAAAGACAGATTTCATTTCGATAAGATAGAAAAATTCTTAGGCAAACCGATAAACCGCTTGTTACTCCCTGAGAAAATTGCCGAAATGGCACCTCCCATTGAAGACAAACCTGCTACTCCTAAGAAGAAGAAATTCTATTCTCCGAAAAGAAAAAATAACAAAAGAAGTGGGAAACAAAAAAACAAGAATCCTAAATCAGTTGGTTAAGCACAGCAATCAATTGCTTAGAAACTAATCCCTTGTTATCGTTTTGTATTATAAATTGACTTTTCGCTTTGTCTAGTTCTACATTTTGTGCCGCAATTCGGGAAAAAGCATCATCTTTAGAACAATCGTTTCTCCTCATCACACGCTCAACTCTAATATCCAAAGGTGCATCAACAAAAATACTTGCATCTGTAAGTTGAGCAATTTCACTTTCATAGAGAATGGCTGATTCTATAAAAACGAGTTTTGAACTCAGAAGACTTGCCGCCCACCTCAAAAAATCATTAGCGACAACAGGATGTACCACCTGATTAACAAAAATCCTATCTTGATCGTTTGAAAAAATTCGTTGTGCAAGAAACTTTCTATCCAAGAATTCGCCATCATAAACCTCTTTCCCGAACTTTTCAATAAGTGCTGCACGAACAGAAATATCAGTATTCATTAAACTTTTCGCCGCAGAATCCGAATCATAAACATCAAATCCAAGATTCCTTAACACACGAGAAACTACAGATTTTCCACTTCCTATTCCTCCACAAATACCAATTTTTTTCATTTCACCTCTTCTAACAGGAATTCAATCTCGTGAGGATAAAAACTTACGTTGCTTGCTTTTGGATTTTTGCTCACTACGTCTATTGTTTGTTTCTTTGAAGTGTTGAATTTCAATAAATTATAATCGACCAAGACATTAAAATCATCGGCTGTTACTTTCTTAAAATTACTCACACTAACAAAGAAAGAAACCTTGACAATTGATGGGAAAGTATGTAAAATAATGTTTTCCGGGAAATTTATTTGAGAAATTGGAATCTCCAATGTTTTTTCGGTTACCAACTCAATCGGGATAGTTACAACCACCTCGCTTTCTGAAAACGTAAGATTGTTCTTCTCTGCAATTTTCAAATTCAGTACATTGTTTCCATTCTCAAGTTCTTGGCTAATTGGCTCAAGATAAACAACCTTAAGCGTATCCAAAAGTCGCATATCCCCATAAGCAACCACCGAATCGGGCACGATAGTAATAGAATCCAACAATGTCTGCTGCGGAAGAAGTTTTACGCTCGAGGCCAACCTTACAGGAATCTTTTTTGCTACTTGCCACTTGTATTTCATCTCTATTCCACTTGGAATAGACAATATACTCGACGAGGAATAAATAAATCGACCAACTTCTTGTTCCAATTGTTCCTTAGAGAAAAAAGCAATCTCTCTTTCTTTAGAAATCAAACTGCTCCAATCAACAACAACAGTCGGTTGCTTAGCAAAAGCATACTCAAAAATTTTGCTACCTACATCTTCTATTTTTACCTCAATTTTACTAGGCAACTTACTAGAAACTAAAATATTTCTAGGAATTCCTTTATGTTCTACAACAAAAGGAATCTTAATTTCACGCTGACGATTGGAAGTATGTAGAAACCAAACAAACGTAGCGATTAACAAAAAAATCAAAAAGATTAAGGTATCTTTCTGAAAGAATAATACCTTAATCTTATGAGAAATGTTCTTCAATATGTTCAAAAAATTTTCTTTTGACATATTACTTTTAATAAACAACGCTTACTTCTTTTCTGCAGTTTGCTGTGTTGCTGCATCTTCTGGAGAAATAAAAATCATTGATTTTGCGACCTTTATTCTCACATTATCAGCCACTTCAATAACAACTACATCGTCTTTGATGTCTTTTACTTTTCCGTAAATACCACCAGACGTAATCACTCTGTCGCCTGGTTGCATAGCGTCGCGTTGTTTTTGAATCTCTTTTTGCTTTTTACTCTGCGGACGAATCATAAAAAAGTAGAACACCACGAAAATAAGCAAAATCATAATAAGTGATTGCCAACCTCCGCCCTGTGGTTGAGCAGCTTGTACTTGTAATAAAATTGTAGTCAACATATAAATTAAATTAAAATTTCTATCGCAAAAATAACAAAAAACAAACTATCGGACGTACTCTACCTTTATAAAATTACGTTCTTCCTTTAGCAAACCTACAACCTTATCAAGAACACCGTTTATAAATGAGCCACTCTTTTCTGTACTATACAACTTTGCAATATCTATAAACTCATTCAAAGTAACATTAACTGGAATTGTTGGGAAATTAAGAATTTCGGTAATAGCCAAAACCATAATTATCATATCCATAAAGGCAATTCTTTCACTATCCCAATTTTTAATCACCTTTTCGATGTAAGATTTGTTTTGATCGTAATTTTCAATTGCCTCGTTCAAGAGTTTTTTTATGAAAGAGAAATCCTCTTCATCTTCCATATCCACAAAATAAAGTACTCCTTCTTCTTTTGTTCGCTTAATTGTCTTTATCACAAAACTTGAAACCATATCTACATCATCTGACCAATAGATATTTTTTTCCTCTATAAACTCATAGAATGGATCGAAATCAGGAATTTCTGAATATATTTTTTTCCAGATATTTTTGTCTTCATCAAAAATATTTTCTTTCTTCTCCATATATTCTACATATGCAGGCATAGGAAGAATTAGTTCCTCAAAAATACACTTCACAATCTCTGGACAGTCACGCCAAATGCTTATGTAATTTTTCTCTTTTTCTATCTCGGAAAGCGTCTTGTCGAGTTGTTGAATAAACAGATTATTAACAAAACGCATATTCGGATTGAGCTCTTCTGGAGTAGGACAAAATTTATTACGCCCCGCATCTATACGTTCCTCCGCATAACGTGTAAGTTCTACACTAAGTTTAAGTAACTGATAATAAAGTTCGTAAGTTTTTTGAAGACTAGAAACAATTTCTGTTTCTACAGCAGCTACCGTCTTTGTTCCTTTGCTTGTTTGATAAGCGTATAACAACTGCACTGCCTTTGTACGGAGAAGGGTTCTGTTTATCATAAAAAGATCGTCATTTTTTCACTGCAAAGATAGAAAAAAAAGAAAGGTGTCTGAATAAAAGTTTTATAAATTATTTGCTCCTTTTTTTTCTCAAAAAAAGTTTTTGCAAAAGAAAACTAAAAAAAACATAAAAGAAAATTTGCAGAAAAGAAAAATAGAATTACCTTTGCACCGCATTTGAGAATTAATGCGGTTTGGTGTGGTAGTTCAGTTGGTTAGAATACATGCCTGTCACGCATGGGGTCGCGGGTTCGAGTCCCGTCCATACCGCAGAAAAAAATCACTTACCTAGGTAAGTGATTTTTTTATTTCTTCTTTCTAACACTCCAACCAAAACGACCGATTGCCTCTCCCAGTTTGTAGTAATGCCCATGAGAATAAGCCAAAAGCTTCGCCTCGGAAAGTCTAAATTCATTAGTAGATTCATCTAAAAATCTAGGGTCAACCAATACATTTACTACTTCAGCAATAAACATATCATGTGAACCCAATGGCACTATTTGCTTTACTTGACATTCTATATTTATAGGTGATTCTAGCACAATCGGTGCATTTATTTTCCCAGCTTGCCCTTTTGTGAGTTTCATCTCTGCAAACTTATCGTAATCCTTTCCACTACGCACTCCACACCAGTCAGTAGCAAAAGCCATATCCTCAGTTGTAAGATCCAACACAAACTCCGCCGTCTTTTTTATAATAGGATAAGAATAACGTTCAGGACGTACTGAAATGTAACACATCGCAGGATCACTACAAATTGTCCCCACCCAACTAACCGTCAAAAGATTATGATTTTCTTCACTATCGCCACAAGAAACCAAAACTGCAGGCAAAGGATATACCATTGTCCCCGGCTTCCATGATATGCGCTTTGATTGTTTCTCCATTCCTTTTTATCAATTATTCAATTCAACGTCCTGCAAAGCAACATCGCGTTCGCAAAAATGACACTTCAAAGACGCATTACCGCCTTCTTTTAGAGAAACAAAATGCGTTGTAATAGGCTGATGATTTGTTACACAATTGTAATTAGGACAACGTATTATACCAAAAACCTCATCAGGAAGTTCCAAACAACGCTTTTCTACCACCTCATAGTTTCTTACAATATTTATTTTTGCGTTTGGAGCTATCAAAGCAATTTTGTTAATTTCCTCTTCGGCAAAAAAACGGTCGGATATTTTGATAATCCCTTTTTGTCCTAAAATTCTACTATCCAAGTTGTTACCAATCGTAATCTGATTGGTACAATGCTCTAAATCCAACAATGCAACCACCTCAAAAAGTTTTTCGGAAGGGATATGATCTATCACCGTTCCATTGCACAAAGCCGCAACTTTCAATTTCTTTTCCATAAAACGTATTTTATAAAAACTCTAACGCACAAAATTAAACTATTTTTCCCTTTCTTTGCTTTTTATCAAAGACGAAAATTGACCTTTATAAATCAAATATCCGCTTCTATCTGAGCTCGAACGAAGTAAGGAAATGCTTTTATCTAAAAATACTGCCTCAACTATCTCAGAATATTTCTCCCTATTCTCAATAAAAGGTTTCAAAAAAAGACTCTCCTCCGAAAGAAAATAAACTCCAACAGAATTATTTGAAAAGTTTGCAACATCAGGGAAAAGAAACCTTCCCAATGACACATCTATCACACCTTGAAGAAAATCGTATCCAGTAGATAACTGCACCAAGTGAGAACCAATAAAATCTCCTCCCATTCTAGCTCCTACTTCAATTACATAAAGATTTTCTTCTGTTGTGATTTTTATCTCCGTATGAGAAGCTCCGTTTTCTACCTGCAAAGCATCCAAAGTAGCAAATGTAAATTTCTCTATTTTATGTTGTAATTTTGCAGAGATTTTAGCAGGCTGATGATGACCTATCTCCACAAAGTGAGGCGAAGATGTTGTGATTTTATCCGTAATGGCCAATAAAAAATGTTTTCCTTTGTACGAAATACATTCAACACTCACTTCTCTTCCCTCTACAAATTCTTCTACTATCACCGTCTTCGAAAATGAACATTCAAAAGCCTTAGACGTCGCAGAAAAAAAATCTTGCTCAGCATCCACTTTCTCTACACCCAAACTTCCAGAGCGATCCGTCGGTTTAACTATTAAAGGAAATTTTGCTCCAACGGGAAAACATTCAGTTTCTTTTAAAAGCCAATATTTAGGAGAAGTAATACCAAAAGAAACAAATCGTTGCCTCATTGCAAATTTATTAGTTGTCACAACGGTACACTCCTCAGAATTTCCCACAAGTCCCATTTGCTGAGCAACGTAGTTGACCGTTATAACTGCCAAATCCGATGCAATAGTAAGAACTCCATTTATTCCTATTTTTTTACAAATGGATAAAATTTGCTCTTTTTCTGTAATTGATATTGGATAAAAATAATCAGCAACATCACGACAAACCGCTCCTTCTTCCCAAGCAAAACAATGCGTTTCAATACCTAAAGTTTTGGCTTTCTGCACCAGCGGAAGTTGCAAGTATCCAGCACCTATAATGGCAAGTTTTAGCATTGTTTCTTATAAATTTTGTTCGCTTTTGTATTTACAAAACAGAGTATCGTGTTTCTCAAAACTATCGTCCTTCGACAAAAAGAGCGAAAATTCAAATGGCATATAGTCATTACGCAACATTACATTACGCGAGTATTTATATGCAATGGAGAGTATTTTTTCTGGAGAATAATGAAAAGTTTCATCCTTCCTGTAATCCACCTTATCCGAAAGAAAGTCGAAAGCAAAACCATCAGTGCAAAGCTGCAAAGCTTTTTTTATCACATCTTCAATAAACTCATACTGATCTACACCTTGCAATTTCAAGTTAAACGTACCAGAAGCAATTGCGTAATCAAACTTTCTTTGTGGCAGAAAGGTCAGAATATCTTGTTGAAGAAATGTACAGTGAGATTGAGAATGAAGTTGAGCTGCTCGCTGCACAAACTCTTCTGATAAATCTATTCCTGTATATTCAAAACAAGATGCCTTTTTCATCAAAACATCCACAAGTTCACCAAATCCGCATCCTATGTCCAACACAGATTTTTTCTCAAAATGGTAGTGAGAAGTTAGCACATCAAAACGTACAGACTGATTACCTTTGTCCCAACCGAGTGATTTAGGAGAATAGCCCCACTGGCTGTAACGTGTAGAATAAAAGGCTTCTATTTCACTATAATCAGGTTGAAATTTCACAACAATCAAAAATTCACTTTTTCGCCTATCACAAAGTGAGGACGCTGTTTGGTGTTATCAAACGTTTTACTTAAGTAGAGTCCAAGTACACCCATAAACATTATAATCAGTCCCGAAAGGAACCAAAGAGACACAATCAACGAAGTATAACCAACTACATCGGTAATACCTTTCGCATATTGGACAAAATAGTAAATTCCCACCACGAAAGAAAAAAACGAGAGCAAAAATCCAAACTTTACCATCAGCGTCAGTGGTTTATTGGAAAAAGCCACAATAATATCTTTAGAATACGCAAGAAGTTTTGCCAACGAATAAGAAGACTTACCTTCAAATCGTTCATCCCTCGAAACGCTCACATAGCCAATATTAAATCCCGTCCAATGCACCATAGTGGTAAAGTTTCTTACAGAATCGTGCATTTGCTCTACGCAACGAATTACCTTTGAGTTAAAAATCCCAAAATTACCAATTCGGCTATCTTGTTTTGTATCCGTCAAATAGTTAAACACAGCATAAAAAGTCTTTGATGAAATTTTCTTAAAAAAACTATCTTTACGTTCCGCTCGCAAAGCAAATACTACATCGTATCCATCAATCGCCTTTTCATAAAGGCTTGGAATATCTTTTGGATTATCTTGTAAATCGCAATCCATCACCACTACCCAATCTCCCTTCGCCACAGAAAGTCCCGCAGCAATAGCATAATCTTGGCCAAAATTTCGAGTAAGCTTTATTCCTTTCAGGCGTTTATCTGCGCAACAGACCTTGCATATTTCACGCCAAGAGTCATCGGGCGAACCATCACAAACAAAAACAACCTCAAAATCGTTCGTAATAGACTCAACACTTTCAACAACTCGCCGAGACAATTCAGAAACAATGGTTTCTGCTTTATAGACAGGTGTAACTACAGATATAAGCACCGACATCGGACAATTTTTCTCTTTTATCAAAGTACAAAAATAATACAAAAAGCCGACAAAATACCTATCAAAGCAAAAAATGCCAAACAATTAAACCTCAGAACATTCTAGATTTTGTCAGTTTACAAAAAAAACACTACTTTTGCGTTTCGTTTTTATTTTAGAAAAAGTATGAAAATCACACGTAAAGATGTAGATGCTGTAAACGCTGTATTGACAGTGGAAATTGCTAAGGCAGACTATGCCGAAAAGGTAGAAAAAACACTTAAAGACTACCGCCGCAAGGCAAACGTTCCTGGTTTCCGTCCAGGGATGGTTCCTGTAGGTTTGGTAAAAAAAATGTACGGTAAAGCTGTTTTGGCCGAAGAGGTAAACAAAACTCTTTCCGATGCGTTATTTGGTTATATTCGCGAAAACAACTTACCAATTTTGGGTGAGCCATTGCCAAACGAAACAGAACAAAAACCTGTTAATTTTGACACAGACGAAGATTTTGAATTTGTTTTCGACATTGCTCTTGCTCCTGAAATCAACATTGTTCTCGACAAGAAAATCAAACTAAAAGAGTACGAAATTTCGGTCGACGAAAAAATGATAGAAAACCAAATTCAATCATACAAAAGTCGCTTTGGCAAATATGAGCAACAAGACGAAGTAGAAGAAAAAGATGTTTTGCGTGGTGACATCAAAGAAATTGGTGGCGACATTGAAGCAAAAGAAGTTGTTGTAAGTGCACAACACATGAAATCTGCTACTCAGAAAAAACTCTTCATCGGCGCTAAAAAAGGTGATATTGTAAAATTCTCACCAAACAAAGCATACAAAGGTAACGAAACCGAAATCGCAGCATTGCTCAAAATAGACAAAGAAAAAGCAAAAGATTTGACTTCGGAATTTGAATTTACCATCAACACTATCACTCGCTACTTTGAAGCAGAACTTAACCAAGATTTGTTTGACAAAGTATATGGCGAAAATGTAGTAAAATCTGAAGAAGAATTCCGTGCAAAAATTGAAGAAGAAATCAAAGCTTCACTAAAAGTTAATAGCGACTACAAATTTGCTTTGGACAGCAAACAAGCATTGCTTAAACAAGCTGGCGAAGTTGCATTCCCAGAAGCATTCCTTAAACGTTGGCTTTTGGCTACCAACGAAAAAATGACCGAAGAGGCTATTGAAAAAGATTTCCCAAAAATGTTGGAAGAATTGAAATGGCAAGTAATTTCGGATAAGTTGGTTAAAGAAAACGAAATAAAAGTAGAACAAAATGACTTGCTTGAACAAGCAAAAAAAGTTACTCGCAGCCAATTTGCTCAATATGGAATGATGAATATTCCTGACGACATTTTGGACAATTATGCTGGCGAAATGCTCAAAAAACAAGAATCAGTTGAAAATCTTGCTCGCCAAGCAATGGAAGACAAATTGCTCGAAGTGGTAAAAAATGCTATCTCATTGAAAAAAGAATCCATTTCAATGGAAGACTTTGGAAAATTGTTTGAAAAATAAACTTTCGATTACACAAACTAAATTCATTTAACTATGATGACAATTGATAAATTTAATTTTGCTGGTAAAAAAGCAATCGTTCGTGTCGACTTCAACGTTCCATTGGACGAAAACGGAAAAATCACTGACGACACTCGTATCCGTGGTGCATTGCCAACACTCAAAAAAATTCTTTCTGATGGTGGCAGCGTAATTATCATGAGCCACATGGGCAAGCCAAAAGGAAAGGTAAATGCTAAATTCTCATTGAGTCAAATCGTTGACGCTGTGGCTGAAAAGTTGGGCGTTAAAGTAAACTTTGCTGCAGACTGCGCTAACGCTGCAGAAGCTGCTGCTGCATTGCAACCAGGCGAAGCTTTGTTGCTAGAAAACTTGCGTTTCTATGGCGAAGAAGAAGGAAAACCTGTAGGTATTGACAAAGAAGATCCTGCTTACGAAGAAGCTAAAAAAGCAATGAAAGCATCGCAAAAAGAATTTGCTAAAACTTTGGCTTCTTACGCAGACTGCTATGTAAACGACGCATTTGGTACTGCTCACCGCAAACATGCTTCCACTGCTGTTATCGCTGACTACTTCGACGCTGATAGCAAAATGTTGGGCTACTTGATGGAAAAAGAAGTACAAGCTGTTGACAACATTTTGAGCAACATCAAACGTCCTTTCACTGCTATCATGGGCGGTTCTAAAGTTTCCACAAAAATCGGTATCATCGAAAACTTAATGGACAAGGTAGACAACCTAATCCTCTGCGGTGGTATGACTTATACATTTGCTAAAGCTCAAGGTGGCGAAATTGGCAAATCTATCTGCGAAGATGATAAATTGCAACTAGCCTTGGACATCATCGAACAAGCTAAAGCTAAAGGCGTAAACTTGGTATTGGGAACTGACTGCGTTGCAGCTGACGACTTCAGCAACGACGCTAACACTCAAGTTGTTCCTGCTAACGCTATTCCAGAAGGTTGGGAAGGTTTGGATGCTGGTCCTGCAACTCAAAAATCATTTGCTGCAGCTATCGAAGGTGCTAAAACTATTCTTTGGAATGGTCCTGCTGGCGTATTCGAGTTCGACAACTTTACTGCAGGTTCGCGCGCTATTGCCGATGCTATTGCAAAAGCAACTGCCGACGGAGCATTCTCTCTTATTGGTGGTGGCGACTCTGTTGCTTGCATCAACAAATTCGGTATGGCAGATCAAGTATCTTACATCTCTACTGGTGGTGGTGCTTTGCTTGAAGCTATCGAAGGTAAAGTTCTTCCTGGCGTAGCTGCTATCAAAGGATAAAAAACATTGATAACATTTTTATAAAGAGTGAGAGAACATGTTTTTCTCGCTCTTTTTGTTTGGTTGCAAACGAATAAGTTTTTACTTTTGCTCTTGTTCTTCCGTAAGAAGAGCAAGACATATTAAAAAAGCATTTTGCTTTATTTCTTTCTAACTGAAAGTTTGGCGACTAAAAAGCTGTGAAAGAATAAATGTTAAATGCTCACGTTTTGGCGTGGGCTTGACTTTATTTCGTACAGCAAGGTTATGCCAAACACCTCAGTTAGCGGGAAACAGTTAAGTTTCACGCTTTTTTTGTGTCTATAGTTGAATGAGATTTTTATTTATTGTTTATTTTTAAATTTTTAGTTTTATGAAAAAA
This sequence comes from Paludibacteraceae bacterium, assembly GCA_045612365.1. Lineage (GTDB taxonomy): Bacteria > Bacteroidota > Bacteroidia > Bacteroidales > Paludibacteraceae > RGIG9608. Next base: position 277,123 of record JAZKYY010000017.1, on the reverse strand, counting down.
AATAGTTTTTTATTTACAGCGTTTATTTTTGCTGCATTAAGTTTTTGTTTTGTTTCTTGCGACAATGACAATGAACCTAAAAATCCAAAAAAAAGTATGAATATGTAGATTTGGGGTTAAGTGTAAAATGGGCAACTTGTAACATAGGAGCTTCCTCTCCTGAGGAATATGGTTCTTATTTTGCTTGGGGCGAAGTAGAACCAAAGGACTACTATGGATATGATAATTATAAATGGTTTATTTATCAGAAGGATGTCTCTTTGACAATTACTAAATATAACTATGATCCATATATGGGAAGTGTAGACAATAAAATGATTCTTGACCTAGAAGATGATGCTGCTACTGTAAACATGGGAAAAGCTTGGCGTATGCCAACTATAGATGAAATAACTGAACTAGTGCAAGGATGCACTTGGGAATTTACTGAATTATACAACGGCAAATTCGTAAGAGGCTGGATAGGAACAAGTAAAGTAAATAACAAATCAATATTCTTCCCACTTGCAGGTGGTAAAGGCCAGGAAGGGGATTTTTATCGAGCCATCTGTGGACTTTATTGGTCTAGTTCAAAAGCAATAGGTGAGGAAGGGACGTTATCTTATTGCCTATTATTAAATGATGAAGAAATTTACGGTGGAGATTACAGTATTGATCCCAAGAAGGATAATGAGGAGGATGGTAACTACTACTACGCCAACATGTGTATTTTGGGTCAACCTATTCGTGGGGTAAGAGAATAAGGAAAATAAAAAACCACAAAAAAAGGAACCTCTTTAGGTTCCTTTTTTGATTGATTATTAAAGCAGTCCTTACTCCTTATTGTTATTTGGACGTGGACGGCGATTGTTGTTTCCTCCATTAGGACGTGGACGACGTTCACGTGGAGCGGGTTCTACGTAATCCTCAGGTTTTTCTTTCAACACACGAGCAGAAAGTTTGAACTTGCCTGTTTTTTCGTCAATATCCAAAAGTTTCACCACTACTTCGTCGTTTTCCTTCAAACCAGTGTCTTCCATTGTGTCGTAGTGTTTCCAGTCGATTTCCGAAATATGCAAAAGACCTTCTTTACCTGGCATAAACTCTACAAAAGCTCCGTAAGGCATAAGTGCTTTAACCTTTGCAGTATAAGTTTCGTTCACTTCAGGAAGAGCAACAATAGATTTTACGCGAGCAATAGCAGCATTGATGCTATCGCGATTCGAAGCAGCAATTTCTACACGACCCACTTCGCCAACCTCTTCGATAGAGATTACTGTGCCAGTTTCAGCTTGCATTGCTTGAATAATTTTTCCACCAGGACCAATCAATGCTCCAATAAATTCTTTTGGTACTTCAAGCACTTCGATACGTGGAGCGTGAGGTTTAAGTTCTGGACGAGGTCCATCCAACTCTTCCTTGATTTTTCCTAAAATATGCAAACGACCTTCACGAGCTTGATTAAGCGCATTTTCAAGAATTTCGTAAGAAAGTCCGTCCACTTTGATGTCCATTTGAGTTGCTGTGATACCATCTTCAGTTCCAGTAACCTTAAAGTCCATATCACCAAGGTGATCTTCGTCTCCAAGAATATCAGAAAGAACAGCGTAGTTTGTTCCTTTGTTTTCAGAGATAAGTCCCATAGCAATACCAGAAACTGGTTTTTTGATTTGCACACCAGCATCCATCAAAGCCAAACATCCAGCACAAACTGTAGCCATAGACGACGATCCGTTCGATTCCAAAATATCAGAAACCACACGAACAACATATGGATAATCTGCAGGAATCATCGACTTCAATGCTCTGCAAGCCAAGTTTCCGTGACCAATTTCACGACGTCCTACGCCACGTTGAGCACGTGCCTCTCCTGTAGAGAATGGAGGGAAATTGTAGTGCAAAAGGAAACGTTCGGTTGTTTGAATAAGAGATTCATCAATGATTTTTTCATCTTGCTTTGTTCCTAACGTAACTGTTGAAAGTGATTGAGTCTCACCACGAGTAAACACTGCTGATCCGTGAGGTCCAGGCAAATAACCCGCCTCGCACCAGATTGGGCGAATCTCTGTAGTTTTACGACCATCAAGACGCTTACCTTCATCAAGTATAGAACGACGCATAGCCTCTTTTTCCACATCGTGGTAGTATTTGTCAATCAAAGCGCCTTTTTCGTCCAACTCTTCTTCGGAGAAAGTAGCTTTATATTCCGCTTTTACAGCTTCGAAAGCTTCTGCTCGAGCATGTTTGTTTGCATTGCAAGAAGAAGCTACTGCATAAACTTTATCATAAGTTTTTTCACGAACATCTTTGCGAAGTTCTTCGTCATTTTCTTCGTGACAATAAACACGTTTTTCTGTTTTTCCAACCGCTTCCATCAATTCCAATTGTGCTTGGCATTGTGGTTTGATAGCTTCGTGAGCAGCCTTGATAGCTTCTAGCATTTCTGCCTCAGAAACTTCTTTCATCTCTCCTTCTACCATCATAATGTTGTCAAGAGTTGCTGCAACCATCAAATCGATATCTGCTCTATCAAGTTGTTCAAATGTTGGGTTGATTACCAATTCACCATCAACGCGTGCCACACGAACTTCTGAAATTGGCCCTTCAAATGGAATGTCAGAAACTGCCAAAGCAGCCGAAGCAGCCAATCCTGCAATGCAATCAGGCATATCAACTCCGTCAGCAGAATAAAGCGTAACATTTACAAATGTTTCTGCATGATAATCAGAAGGGAACAAAGGACGCAATGCACGGTCAATCAAACGAGAAATAAGAATTTCATAATCAGAAGCTCTTCCTTCGCGACGCGTAAACCCACCTGGGAAACGACCATTTGAAGCGAATTTTTCTTTATACTCTACTGTTAGTGGCATAAAGTCTGTACCAGGAACAGCATCTTTTGCAGAGCAAACCGTTGCCAAAAGCATAGTCTTGCCCATTGTTACCATTACAGCTCCATCGGCTTGTTTTGCCAATTTGCCTGTCTCAATCGTAATGGTACGTCCATCACCCATTGTGATGGTTTTTGTAACTACGTTCATAAAAATTACAATTTAAATTATTAAACTCTATAAATATCGCGCAAATATACAAAAAAGTAATGGGTTGCATTGATTTATAAAATCCTTATTTTTCTCAAAAAACACTCGGATGATTGCTTTTTAGAAAGAAAAACTTACCTTTGCGCAGTTTTTTTTCTAAAAATTTTATGTAAAATGAAAAAATTATCAACATTAATTGTCCTACTTGTTTTAGCAAGTAGTGTAGTATTTTCACAAGAAGAAAATACAGATCGTTACCCAAGTTCACGAGGTTTTATTACCAATCGATTTTTCGATAATTGGGAAATATCTTTAGGCGCTGGTGGTCAGTTTTACTCTCTAACCGGAGCCAACAATCTTACTTACAATAACTATGCCGCATTCAAGGATCGTCTTTCGGTAGAAATGGAACTTTCTTTGGGCAAGTGGTTGACTCCTATTTGGGGAGCTAGAGTTCAAGCACAAGGAGCTTGGTTATTTGGATTTCCTAATAAAGTAGACTACACAACAGAAGGTCTTTATTTTACTAACGGGACAAAAGCAAATGTTAATCAAAAAGGAATGAAGTATTTTACTTCTGACCGCTACCCAGGACTTTTCGGCAACGGCACAACAAAAGGCGAAGGTGATGAACAAAGAGACATTGTTCGTCATCAGCTATATTACACATCTGTTCAATTTCAACTAATGTGCGACTTAACTGCTTGGATTGGCGGATACAATCCGAATCGCATTTATCAATCTGTATTGTTTGGTGGTATTGGTTGGATGGGCACGCTTAATAAAGAAACTAGTTTTGCAAAAAGCAACGAATGGTCAGGATCTTTCGGGCTTTCGAACCGTTTCCGTACATGCAAGTTCTTAGATGTATACATTGACATCAAATCGTTGGTAGTAAAAAATGATTGGTACAACCCTCAACAAAATCCAACATTAGACAGGCGTATTGCAATGATTCCTTCTCTTTCAGCAGGTTTGACTTTCCGCTTGCCACAACAAGGATTTAAACGTGTACCACATTGTGATTATCAACCATTCTATAATCAAATTGATTCTTTGAATGCTGCTCTTAATGCTGAAAAGGATCAAAACAATAAATTGACAGAAGATCTTAAGAATGCTCAAGATAGCTTGAACAATACTAAAAAAACTCTTGCTGATACGAAAACACAGTTGGATTCTTGCCAAAACGATTTGAAAAAGAAACCAAAAGTGGTTGAAAAAATCATTATTCAAAAACCAACTGAAGATGAGCAACAAAAATTGAAAGATGCGTTTGATGCAATCTATTTCCAAACAGGTAAAGCAAAATTGACTACACCTTCTTATGCTCCATTGAAACGTGCTGCTACCATCTTGAAAAAATATCCTAAAGTAAAAATTCGAGTTATGGGACACACAGATAATGTTGGAAGTGCTTCGGCAAACCTAAAACTTTCTCAGCAAAGAGCGGATGCTGTTCGTCTTCAATTGATTAAAAATGGCGTTAATCCTAAAAACATCACATCAATTGGTTATGGCGACGCAAAACCAATTGCCGACAACTCTACTGCAGAAGGACGGGAATTAAACCGTCGTACAGAAATTGAAGTAGAATAAAGATTTTTTCAAAGAAAAGTACAAAAGAAAGAGGGGATTAAACTTCCCTCTTTTTTGTGTTCTACAAACAAAAATCAATTTCTCTGCATATTTTCTCATTAAGTACTTAATTAATAGTGGTTTAAACTTCAAAAATATCATTTTTATCAAAAAATATTTTTTCACTAAAAAATATTGCCGTAACTTTGCCAAGTTATTTCTAATGCTTATTTTATGAAGAAGAGAAACTACACGCTTACACTGTTTGTTATTCTTTCTACTCTCTATACTTCCTTTTACTTATCAGCACAACAACTTCCGAATTCAGGTTTTGAGAATTGGGAATATGATGCTTTGAATCAATATGAGGATGGAAAACGTCCAGTGAATTGGAACGCATCAAATGTTAAGAAAACTGTGGTAGGGATTACCGCCGGCGCCAATATGGTTTTCCCCGATGGTGGTGCGCATAGTGGAACGTATTGTGTCAAAGCCATAAATACAGAGGTCGGAGCAGCAGGTGTTACAGAAACAAGTCCTGCATGGGTTACATTGGGTAAACCATGGAGTTTTATCGATGGTATCAATACGGGTTCGGCAACAGCGGGTACAGATGGAGGAATAACATTTGCTTATCGTCCTGATACAATTGCTGTGTGGATAAAACGTACTTCTAGTGGTAATGAAAATGCTCATATTGTTTTCTATTCATGGAAAGGAACATCGACAGGTACAAGTTACAGGAGTAAAAATGGAGGATGTTCTTCTACAACACACTATGATGAGGAAAGTGACATACGTTCTGCTACCGATGGGAATGATTGTGTGACTTCTGTAAAAGCTACTCAAATTGCCGAGGCTATGTGGCGCAGCAAGGAGAAATTTTCTAATTGGACAGAAATTAAAATCCCTATCAAATACTACACAAATGACAAACCAGAGAAGTGTAATGTAATAATTTCCGCTGCGAATTATCCTAATAAGCGTTCAAGTCAGGTAGAATTAAACTCAACGATATGGGCAGATGACGTAAGATTAATATATAGTTCTGCTATTCACGAATTATACATTAATAGTATCAAGTACGGAGCATTTAAACCTAATGTGCGTGAATACACATATACTCTAGGATTAGGAGCCACTGATATTCCAACCATTGTTGCAAAACGAAGCGGAAGAACTCTTTCTGGAAGCGAAATCACAATTAAGGAAGGTACTGTAGATGGAAATCCAACTTTGATAACAGTAAAAGCAGAAGATGGCTCTTCAACAACAACCTATACGATTTATTTCGTTTCAAAACAATCGGACAATTCGCGATTAAACAATATCACATACAACGGAACTTCTATTGCGGGATTTAGTGGTTATAACCCAGGTCCATACAATATAGAACTTCCATACGGAACAACCGATATTCCTAACATAGAAGTTGTCAAAGGAGAAGATAAACAAACTTACGAAATAAGCTGCTCTTCTGACAAATTGCCATGTACAGTTACTGTAAAATCATACGCTCAAGACAAAAACTACTCCACAACTTATACACTTGATTTTTCAGTAGGAAAACTTAGCGATAATACCGTAACAAACATTTTAGTTGGAGGGAATGCTATCGCAGGATTTAACCCTACAAAAACCAACTATGTAGTTGAACTTCCTCAAGGCACAACGGAAGTTCCTGAAATCATCGCTCTATCTGCATACCCAGCAGGAGAACAAACGATTGTTCACCAAAACAACGGCATTAACGGAACTTATGAAATCAGAGTATCTGCACCAGGAAACGCAACTACTAGAATTTATAAATTGACTTTTAAGATAGTTGCCTCAACCAATTGTAATCTGCAAGGTGTATTCATTGATGGAACTCCACTAAATGGTTTTACGCCTGAAACGACCAACTACAACTACGAATTACCGCAAGGAACAACCGTTTTACCCATAATTACCTATACACAAGGTGATGCTTATCAAACTATAGTTACTACGAGCAATGGCGTTGAAGGAACATATTCAATAAAAGTAACTTCACAAAGTGGATTGATTAAAACCTACAAGATTAATTTTTCTGTATATAAATCAGATATTTCTACACTAAACGACATTAAAATCGGAGGAGTTTCTATTTCTGATTTTGATCCAAATAACACAAACTATGCCTACGAATTACCAATTGGAACAATTTCAATTCCAGATATTACCTGCGAAAAAGGCGAAGCAAACCAAACCATTACAATACTAAAAGGTAGCGTGAATGGAACTACCAATATTCGTGTAGTGGCTGAAAATGGCATAAATGTAACTATTTATCAAATAGCATTCTCAGTACAAAAATCAACCGATGCCAATTTGACAAACATTAAAATTGATGGAGTAAATCTTGATGGGTTCCGTAAAGATTCGTTAGATTACATTTACATATTATCGTCAGACGCAATTTTTTGTCCTAACATTGAAGTAGAAACTGAATTCCCAAATCAAACTGTCGAAATCGTTAAACCTTTCCTCAACGGAACTGCGACTATAAAGGTTTATTCCGAAACTGGCGATTCTTACAACATCTACACAATAAAATTTACTTATCAACAATCGAGCAACAACTACTTGAAAAACATTGCCGTAAATGGTGTTAATATTACTGGTTTTGACAAAACAAATACTGATTACAACATAAACCTAACAGATGATTCAACGCCTCTAGTTACTTACGAAAAAGACGATTCGTTGCAATCAATAGCAGTTGTAAACAACTTTGCGAACAAAAACTTATCACTGATTGTAACTGCCGAAAATGGCGATAAACGCACTTATAATCTTAATTTCAACATTGCACCAAGTGGAAATGCTCTTTTGGAAGACATTAAGATTTTTAATAACAACACTCAAACATTTGTTTCTCTTCCCGGCTTTGCTAGCGATAAATTCGCATACATCGACACACTAGCTTGGCGAACGAAGGTGGTTCCAAACATTCATCCAGTCATAGGGCAAAAAGGACAGATTGTTTCTATCAGTTACGGAAAAATCAATACTGCAACGACATTACACGTCGAAGCAGAGGATGGAACAACACAAGATTATATTATTTATTTCCCTGTTGAAAAATCTAACATTACAACGTTAGAGTACATTTCGTTGAGTATTGGTGAATTAAATTTTGACAAAGACACATTGTTCTACAACGTCACTCTTCCTTACGGTACAACTACTGCTCCAACAATTGACTTTGGAAAAAGCGTTGAAGAACAAGCGATTGAAATTATTTCAAAAAACATCAACGATACAACAAGTATTATCGTCACAGCTGAAAATGGAGATAAACGCACATATCGCTTAACATATAATGTTGCACCGAGCGATAAAGAAAACATCTTGACAAACATCATTATCGAGGGGATAGGCTCGTTTACTAGTAGTGCCGAATTTTCAGTTCCTTATGGTACAACCGAACCTCCTGTTTTCAATTATGTAAAAAATTTCCCAGAACAAACCGTTACAATTAACAATGGAGGACTTTATGCTCCAACTACGATTCTTGTAAAATCCCCATATGAAGGCTCAAATAGTTCTAACTCCGCTACACGAGCAGAAATAATAACGTGTGCTCTCAGCGCTCAAGATGGCAGTGCAACACACCCATCTCGTGCACTTTCTTCTGTAACGTTTACAGGTAATCAAGGTGCTTCTCTTGCAAGTGGAACATTACAAACAACAGGTGCAACCTTTTCGAATAAATTGTACTACGACCTAAGGGCATCTAAAACACTAGAAGTAAGCAACGGCGAAACCATTACCACTACTCCTAACTATGCTGGAGAATGGATGATGGGATATGTATACGTAGACTGGAACAATGATGGAGATTTTTCTGATGATGGAGAATATGTAGCTTCTCCTAAAAACATTGCCAATGGCGTTTATTACACAAGAGACTATGCTGTGCCAAATAGCTTTAATATCCCTTCCGATGCAAAACCAGGAACTTATACAATGCGTTACACTGTGGATTGGAATTCAAGAAATGGAAATGATGCAATAGACGAAGGAGTTTCATATTCATGCGGTAGGACACCATCAACATCTTCTGGGAATTATACAGTAAACAATGGTGGCATTATGGTCGATTTGGAGCTTAAAATAACTGCAACATCAGGAACAGTTTACACATTTACGCCCAAAATAAGTGCACCAAAAACGTCTCTTTCTGAAATCAAAGTTAACGGAAATACAATAGAAGGATTCAAACCAGACAAATATTCTTACGTAGTAAACGTAAATAATCCTGTTGGAGAACAACCAGTAATAGAATATGTGCATTCGGATGATGCTGTAGTAGAAATTTTGATTGAAAACACAAAACATGTACAGCTAAAAGTTTCTGACCAAAACAATCCGGCATACCCAACATCTACTTATGATGTTTACTTTTACTATCCAAGTGATGTTATTCCTAATGCAAACTTTGAAGATTGGACAGGTACAGTATATAATGGAGCTACAAAACCTACAGGATGGAAAGTTGCAGCAGATATCGTGAATAGTTACACGTATTCTTGGGGAATTATTGATTATGGAACTTACACATCTGGAGCTGAATCTGCAAGAACAAATACGCATACAAATGGAAGTTATGCGCTTCAATTACAAACAACTTATCATAGATGGTCACTTTCTGGCTCTATGCCAGGAATGATTACTCTTGGAGATTTATCAATAAGTTTAACAAACTCAGGGAATTCTACTTCGTCGGTTAGCGGAGGTATTCCATATAGAAATACTCCTGACATAGTTCTTATGGATTATCGCCCAGTAGCAAATGACAATATTAACAACATGCACTTTGTGTACACTTTGTCAGATGGTTCAAACTCTGTAAACAAAGAATTTGCTGGTAAATATCAAAACTTAGGTTCATGGACAACAATGAATCTCCCTATTTACGATGCTTCAATAGTTGCTCCAACCACACTAAATATCACCATCAATAGTGCAAATACAGAAAATGCAAAAGATTTAGGAGGAGTCACAAGCAAAACATCAACACTACTTGTTGACAATCTTCGTTTTGCTCACAATTCTGCACTTACAAATGTCGTTATCAACGGTGTAAGCAATTCCGTAACAAATAGCTATACTATTGATGCAGACTATCAAGGCATTCCTGCGATAAGTGCAATAGGCGAAGTTCCTGATCAAGAACATACAATTCAAATAGCGGAAACAGAGACAGAAAGTGGAGCAAATATGTTGCGAGCAGTTTCTATCAACTCTAAAGCCGAAGATGGAACTTCAACCAATTATTCATTCAATTTAGTTCGACCAAAATCGAGTAATAATCAACTAAAAGGAATAAAAATCAATGGAATTGCATTGGTTGATTTTGAGCCAAACAAACTTGCTTATTCTTATACCATAGCCAATGGCACTACTCGCACACCAGATATTGAAGCTATCTGCGGAAGTATGTATCAACGAATAAAGATAAACACAAATGATATAAATACTGCTACCATAGTGGTTACTGCTGAAAACGGAACATCTACAACTTATTCTATAGATTTTGTTGAAGAAAAATCGGATGTTGCAACACTGAAAGAGATTACAATCGAAGGAAATCCAGCTGATTTTACCTTCGACAAGAACACATCTTCATACAATGTTTCGTTGGCGTCAGATACTTCTTTACCAATGGTTTCGTTCTTAAAAAATAGCGACGGACAAACCGCTACTATGACCATAGGCGAAACTACGACTATAGAAGTTATAGCAGAAAATGGTACAGATCACAATACATATACTATTAACTTTATTCGTGAAGAAGTTTCAACCAATGCGACATTGAAAGAGATTGCTATTGACAACGAAACTCTACCAACATTTAGCCCCGATATTTACGAATATGGTGTGGTAAAAAATACAAATACGGACTTTTTACTTACTTACAATAAATCATTCGACAGCGATTCTCTCACTACGACTATCTATGCTGATTCAGTAGTTTGGAATATTGAAAATAGTGTTGCTACTAAAAATCGTTATAAACTGACATTCACAAACGAGGTTTCTGCAAATGCGTATTTGGATGGAATTTTGGCAGAGAATGTTATGATTGATGGATTCGAAAAAGATTCATTCAACTATACTATTGTTTCTGATACAATACCTGACATTGCCATTGAAAAAGGCGACGAAAATCAAAGTGTAGAAATCACAACTCACGAATCGCAAATAATCATTACGGTAACAGCAGAAAACGGATCTATCAGCCAGATTTACACGATAGATATAGAATCGTCGCAACCAAAATCGGATAACGCACTACTAAGTGGAATTGAAATTAACGGAAACCTTTTGGCAGATTTCTCAGCAAACAATTTCGATTACAATTTTGTTCTTCCTATGCACACTACGATAGTGCCTGACATTACTGCCATATTAGGTGCCCAAGGACAAAGCACAAACATTATAACAAGTGGTGTTAATGGAACTACTACAATTATTGTTGTGGCAGAAAATGGTGTTACAACATCAAGTTACACTATCGCTTTCAGCGTAACACCTTGCAACAATAGTTCATTAAACGACATTCAAATAGATGGAGAGTCTCTAAGCACTTTATCACTTAACTTTGAGTGCGACAAAAACTTTACTCCTGAAACACTTGAATATACAATACTATTCTCAAAAGATATCACTTCGTTCCCAGAAATAGAAATCGTTTCGGAACATAAATCATGTCAAACTATAACAAGAGACACAACTATCATTAGCGAAACAGAACAAGACGTTCAGATAAAAGTTGTTGCAGAAAATAAAATTGACTCGACGATTTACATACTTCATTTTGTCAAAAAGAAATCGGACAATGCTTTACTAAACATGATTTATGTAAATGGGGAAGAAATTATAGGTTTTGATGAAAGTACGTTTAGTTATGTTGTAAATCTACCTTATGGAACAACAGAAGTACCAATTATCTCTTGCAAAAAACAAGAAGATGTACAAAACGTTGTCATCACTCCTGCTACAACTCTTGCAGAAAAAACCTCTATCGTAGTTACAGCCGAAGACGGAATAAGTCAAAATACATATACGATTTCGTTCAGCATTTTACCTTCGTCCGATGCAACACTCAATGGAATATTCATTGGTGGAGAATTGATAAGTACATCCGCAAATGGATTTGAATGCGAAGAAAATTTCAATGCAGAAGATTATGAATACAACGTATTCCTTCCTGTTGGCACTACCCTATTGCCAGAAATCACCTACACAACATCGGTGCCTGATGTAACTAGTGTTACAATAGAAAGCAATGGAGTTAAAGGGACAACTACCATAACTATTATTGCTCAAGATGGTGCAAATTCAGAATCATATACCATTAATTTTGATGTATTAAAATCAAGCAACAACAAATTATCAAACCTATTGGTAGAAGGAGCAACTATCGGAACAAAACAAAACGACCCTTACGAAGTTTATTTTGGAAATTATGAAGTGGGAAATATAGCTACAACATTTAACCCTGATTCTACAATTTACACGTTAGTATACCCTGTTGGAACAGATAGTTCAGAACTTATATCCGCTTCTGACATTACATATGTTCTTAGCGAAGTTTCTCAAACTGCAGATATCACGCAAGCAACTCCTACTGAGTTTATTGTTTCGGTTACTGCTGAAGATGGAAGCAAAAATATTTATGTAGTTTCTACTAAGATATTGCTATCGAATAATTCTCTTTTGAAAGACATCAAACTCAATGGAATTTCGATAGATGATTTTGAGCCTACAGTGTTTTATTACGAATATCTCCTTTATCAAGGAGATACTATTCCTGAAATATTACCAATAAAACAAGAATATTCTCAAACAACTTCTGTTTTGAAAGGGGACATTGGAGAAGAAACAATCATCACTTGTCAAGCTGAAGATTTATCAACATCTCAATACAAGATTCTTTTCAAATACTCTACAGAAAATCCAGGAGAAACACCAACTGTAGATGATATTTGTTGGACTCCGCTTGGCGGTGGACGCTGGAAAGCAACTTCGAAACGTAACAATGTGTATGTTTATATTTTTGAACCATCAGGAAGAATAATTGATACACAACAAATTCCAGTAATTGGTGCAAACGAGAAACTTGAAAATAGAGATTCTAACGGAGTAATATTTGAGTTCGAAAGAAGAGGACAAGTTCGTATTTATTTGTTTGTCCACGAGAAGAAGCGACTCCTTTCTGGCAAAATACTATACTAATATCAAACAAGAATCATCATCTATCAAAATGGTGATTCTTTCTTTTATTATATAGAAACTTTTCAGTCTCTTTGTCGTATAAATCAGCACTTATCATTATTTTTGCAAATTAGAAAAAGCAAAAACAATTCAACAATGGGAAACAATACTGACATTCGCACCTTGCAACCCTTAGCATTATGGAATAACTTCTATCAAATTTGTCAGATTCCTCATCCATCTGGTTATTTAAAAGAAATTAGCACATTTATAGTTGAGTTTGCAAAAAAGAACAACTTAGAGTTTAATATAGATAACGTAGGAAATATTTTGATAAGAAAACCAGCTACTAAAGGAAAAGAAAACTCTCCTATTGTTGTTTTGCAGAGTCATTTGGATATGGTTCCACAAAAAAATAGCGACATGAACCATAATTTTGAAAAAGATCCTTTGAATTTAATCGTTGAAGATGATTGGCTAAAGGCAACCCAAACTACTCTTGGAGCCGACAATGGAATTGGTGTTGCAGCAACCTTGGCAATTCTTGAGTCAAGCAACCTAAATCATGGCCCCATTGAAGCTCTTTTCACTATTGACGAAGAAGTTGGAATGATAGGAGCAAAGAATCTGACCGAAACATCTTTTAATGGAAAAATTCTGCTCAATATGGATTCGGAAGATGAAGGTGAACTGTTCGTCGGTTGTGCTGGCGGTGTAGATGCAAATATCACGTTCAAATACAACGAAGTTGCTATTCCAAATGGAGATATAGCACTTGAAATAAGATTGTCAGGGTTAAAAGGAGGACATTCAGGGTTAGAAATCAATTATGGAAGGGCTAATGCCATTAAACTAATGTTTAGATTTCTAAAAGAATCTATTATGCTTTATGAAGCACGACTCTCTAGCATTGAAAGTGGAAATCTGCGCAATGCCATCCCTCGCGAAGCTACAGCCATTATCACTATCCCTGCAGAAGGATTGGAAGAAGTTTCTAATTTGGTGCAAGAGTATGAACAATTATTCAACGAAGAATACAAATCAGTTGAAGAAAAAATCAGCTTTACTGCAAAAGAAATTGATTTGCCTCAAGGACTTATTCCAGAAGAAATCCAAGATGACTTGGTGAATGCCATTACTGCTTGCCCAAATGGTGTTTTCCGATTTATTCCTGAAATGCCTGATACGGTTGAAACATCTAATAATCTTTCCATTGTTAAATCCGATGGAGAAAATATTTTTGTTGCTTCGCTTATCCGCAGTTCAATGGAAAGTAAAAAAGAAGAACTTGCCTCTATGGTGGAAAGTTTATTCCTTCTAGCAGGAGCAAAGGTGGATTTTTCTGGAAATTATCCAGGATGGAGTCCAGATATGAATTCAAAAATTATGACAATAATGTCGGAGGTATACAAACAGAAATTTGGGAAAAAACCTGAAATAAAGGTAATTCATGCTGGACTAGAATGTGGAATTATTGGAGCAAAAAAAGGAGATATAGACATGATATCTTTTGGACCAACAATTCGTCACCCTCACTCTCCCGATGAAAAGGTAAATATCACTAGCGTTCAAAAGTTCTGGAATTTCCTAACATTAACTTTAGATGAGATAAAATAGAAAAACATTATGGAAACAAGAAAGTTGTATTTACTAAGAAAAATTGCATCTCTACACTATTTACCACGTTGGGTAGTATTTGCTTTAGACATTTGCATTACATTCCTTTCTTTTCTTATTGTTTATTTTGTATGCTTAAGGCCTTTTGCTCAAAGTTTTGGTTGGTCTTTCTCTGTAAATCTAGAAACTGTAGGTTTTTTCCCTGATGTGTGGATTGTATTAGTTGTTCAATGCATAAGTTTCTTTATTTTCAAAACCTACGCAGGTATATTACGTTATTCTGCCTATGTAGATTTGTTCAAACTTTTCCTATCTGTATTTTTTACGATGGGAGGTCTCTTCTTTATTCATATCCTCTGTAACGAAATCGATGCTCTTCCACCTACATTTCTTACAGTAGAAATACTACTTTTCTCTTTGTTAAATCTTGTAATGCTTTTTTCTTTGAGATTATTTGTAAAAACATTTTTTGAGCAAATAAAATTAGAGAATGGTGTTCTTCTCCGTACAGAAAACATAATGATTTATGGAGCAGGAAAAGGTGGGGTTGCAATTGCAAAATCTCTCAAAGCAGAACATTCTAACTATCACATTGTAGGTTTTATTGACGAAAAAGCCGATAACCATCTCCAACTTCTTGGAGCTAAGGTGTATTCACTTTCTAGTGCTCTGAAAGTTATCGCCAAAAAAAATGTCAAAAAAATTATTGTTTCTCCATTGAAAATGCAATCTCCAAATATTGTAGAAGTTATTGATGTTTTCTTGGAAAAAGGAATCACTATTCTTACTACATCAAACTTTTCAGAATACAATGCAGAAACATCATCTGTTGATGTAAAATCTATTCAAAAAATTGAGATTCAAGATCTTTTGGAACGCAAAGAGATTAGCATAGACAAAAGCGAAATTTCAAAAGATTTATATGAAAAAGTTGTTTTAATAACAGGTTCAGCAGGATCTATCGGAAGTGAAATTGCACGACAAGTTTGCTCCTTTAGTCCAAAACTTCTTATCGTACTAGACCAATCAGAAACGGCACTTTTTGAAATCAAGAACGAAATCAAGCAACTCTTCCCAAAAGTAAACTTTCTACCATTTCTTGGCAACGTACGAGATCGCGAACGAATGGAATTTGTCATCAGCGAGTACAAACCAGATGTTATTTATCACGCTGCTGCTTACAAGCATGTACCAATGCTCGAAGACAACCCTGTAGAGGCAATACAGACCAACGTACTTGGGACAAAAAACATGGCCGACTTGGCGGTGAAATATAAAGTAAAAAAATTTGTAATGATTTCTACAGATAAAGCAGTAAATCCCGCAAATATAATGGGAGCTTCGAAACGTATTGCAGAAATCTACGTTCAATCTTATTTTAGAAAAATAAGTAAAAACGAAGATAATACGACAAATTTCATCACTACTCGTTTTGGCAATGTTTTAGGGTCAAATGGTTCTGTTATTCCTATCTTTAAACGTCAAATAGAGGAAGGCGGACCAGTTAAGGTAACTCATCCAGAAATCATCCGCTACTTTATGACCATTCCTGAAGCATGTAATTTGGTTCTTGAAGCTGGAACATTAGGCAAAGGTGGTGAGATTTTTATTTTCGATATGGGAACGCCAGTTAAAATTGATGATTTAGCTAAAAAGATGATTCGTTTAGCAGGTTTCACTCCAAATGTTGATATTATGATTGAATATACAGGACTACGACCTGGGGAAAAACTTTACGAAGAATTGCTCAACATGAAAGAGATAACCAAAGAAACTTCACATAAAAAAATCATGATTGCCACTGTGCAAGAATATGATTATGACGTTGTTTCAAAACAAATAGACGAACTTATCCAATTAAGTTTCTCTTTCAAAGATTTCTTAATTGTACAAAAAATGAAGCAAATTGTTCCCGAATTCAAAAGTAAAAATTCTTTATACGAAAGTTTAGACAAATAAAAACTACGATGAATCAACCACAAGAAAACACAAAAGAAACTCCTAAAAAGAGTTTGAATTTTATTGAACAAATAGTTGAAAATGACCTAAAAGAAGGATTGAATGATGGTCGTATACAGACTCGTTTTCCGCCCGAGCCAAACGGATATTTGCATATTGGTCATGCCAAAGCCATTTGTATGGATTTTGGAATAGCTCAGAAATATGGTGGAGTTTGTAATCTTCGCTTCGACGATACTAATCCAGTAAAGGAAGATGTTGAGTATGTCGATTCAATCAAGGAAGACATTCAATGGCTTGGTTTTCAGTGGGAGAATTTATATTATGCTTCAGATTATTTTCATCAATTGCACGAATTAGCTATCCGCTTTATTAAAGAAGGGAAAGCTTATGTCGATGAACAATCGGCCGAAATCATTGCACAACAAAAAGGTACTCCTACCGAACCAGGGAAAGAGAGCCCTTATCGCAATCGTCCTATTGAAGAAAATCTTCTTCTTTTTGAAAAAATGACAAATGGAGAAATCCCTGATGGAGCAATGGTTCTTCGCGCAAAGATTGATATGGCACACAGCAATATGCATTTTCGCGATCCTATTATGTACCGAATTATCACATCGCATCCTCACCACCGCACAGGAAACAAGTGGAAAGTTTATCCGATGTACGACTTCGCTCACGGACAAAGCGACTATTTCGAGGGAGTAACACACTCAATTTGTACGCTTGAATTTGAAGTTCATCGTCCGTTGTACGACTGGTATTTGGATCAGTTTGCAACTCCAAACTATCGTCCAAAACAGAGAGAGTTCAACCGTTTGAATTTGAATTACACGGTCATGAGCAAACGAAAAATGCTTCAACTTGTTCAAGAAGGATTGGTTGCAGGTTGGGATGACCCTCGTATGCCAACGGTTTGTGGTCTTCGTCGTCGTGGATATACTCCCGAATCTATTCGCAACTTTGTTGATAAGATTGGTTATACAAAAGTAGAAGGAACTATTGATGTTTCCTTGCTCGAACATTCAATCAGAGAAGATTTGAAACCAAAAGCTCCGAGAGTTTGCGCAATTCTTGACCCAATAAAACTTATCATTACAAATTATCCTGAAAACCAAAACGAAGTACTTTCTACTGAAAATAATCCAGAAAATGAAAGCCTTGGTTCTCGAGAATTAACTTTTGGAAGAGAACTTTACATTGAGAGAGGAGACTTTATGATTGATGCTCCAAAAGACTTTTTCCGTTTGTCACCAAATGGAAGAGAAGTTCGTTTAAAAAGTGCATATATCATTCAAGCAACTGGATATGAAACAGATGAGGCAGGAAATGTTACAACGGTATATTGTACTTATGACCCAACCACAAAAAGTGGGACAGAAGGTGGTAACCGTAAGGTAAAAAGTACAATAAATTGGGTAGAAATCAATTCTGCTATAGATGCAGAAGTCCGCATCTACGACCGTCTATTCTCTGTAGAAGACCCATCTTCCGCAGAAGGAGATTTTCGAGAATTGTTGAACCCAGATTCTCTTAAAGTGCTTAAAAGATGTAAAGTGGAGTCTTATCTTAAAAATTCAAAACCAATGGATCATTTCCAATTCTTGAAAGTTGGTTATTTTACCATTGACCTAGATAGTACACCTGATAACCTAATTATAAATCGCACAGTATCTCTAAAAGATACTTGGGCAAAAAAGTCTTAATGCTATGAAATACAAAAGAATATTGCTTAAACTGAGCGGAGAATCGTTGATGGGACAAAAAGGTTATGGTATCGACGAGAACCGTCTTGCTGATTATGCAGAACAGATTGGAGAAATGGCTTCGGAAGGAGTACAGATTGGTATTGTTATTGGTGGAGGAAATATCTTTCGTGGATTGAGCGGTGCAACTAAAGGATTTGATCGTGTAAAAGGAGATCAAATGGGAATGTTGGCAACGGTCATCAACAGTTTAGCTCTAAGTAGTGCATTGGGTTCCATTGGTGTAAAAAATCGTGTACTGACGGCAGTTCGCATGGAACCAATTGGTGAATTTTTCAGCAAAGACAAGGCTATTCGCCTACTCGAAGAAGGTAATGTAGTAATCATGTCTGGAGGAACTGGAAATCCGTATTTCACAACCGACACAGGTTCCTCTTTGCGTGGCATTGAAATAGAAGCCGACGTTATGCTCAAAGGAACTCGTGTAGACGGCATTTATACAGCAGATCCAGAAAAAGATCCTTCGGCTACAAAGTTTGACGAAATCAGTTTTGATGAAATCTATGCACGTGGACTTAAAGTAATGGACCTTACTGCGACAACAATGTGTAAAGAAAATAATCTCCCTATCATTGTTTTCGATATGGATACTAAAGGAAATCTCAAGAAAGTTCTTTCTGGTGAAAAAATAGGAACATTGGTAAAGAAATAATTCAAAACTAAAAGTACAAAAGCAACGTCCATTGTACACTGTTTTTTGTAAATTTATTTATCTTTGCAACTCTAATTTAACAAACATTTTATTATGATTAACGCTCAAGACATTAAAATTGGAACAGCTATCCGCATGGATGGTAAATTATATTTTTGTATCGATTTCTTGCATGTAAAACCTGGTAAAGGTAACACTTTCATGCGTACAAAACTGAAAGACGTTGTTAATGGATACGTTTTAGAACGTCGTTTTAACATTGGTGAAAAATTGGAAGATGTTCGGGTTGAACGTCGTCCTTTTCAGTATTCATACAACGAAGGAGATCAATATCACTTTCTCAATCAAGAAACTTGGGACGATGTAATCATTGAAAAAAACATGATTACTGGTGTAGATTTCTTGACAGAAGGTTTGGTTTGCGACGTTGTATCCGATGCTTCTACAGATACCATTCTTTATGCAGAATTACCTGTAAAAGTTACCATGAAAGTTACTTATACTGAACCAGGTTTGAAGGGCGACACTGCAACTAATACACTTAAACCTGCAACTGTAGAAAGTGGAGCTGAAGTAAGAGTTCCTTTGTTTATCGGCGAAGGAGAAACCATCGAAATCGATACTCGCGATGGATCTTACGTAGGAAGAGTTAGATAATTTTTCATGGTTTTTATAGTTGGAGGAGGGTTGTTGTTTTATAGCAATCCTCCTTTTTTCTACATTGCAGACTGAAAGAAGAAAAAAAAAATGAAAAAATTACTTGTTTACATACTATTTTGGGGCTTTGTTATGAATATTTCTGCAACAAATCACATTCTAACAACCAATAAGGAAGATGGTTTTTATCGGACCTATTGCCAAAAAATTGTACAATGTTCGAATAACACTGCCAACGAAGTTATTGACGACTTCATCGGGCAATTTAGAGGCAATCCAGAAGTGCTATTTGAGTGGGCGTTAAAAGGGCTTGGAAAACAGAATGACCAAGAAAGGAACGAAGTTTTACTTGTACTAAAACAAGCCACTTTTGACCCAGAAACAGGCATTGGGCACATCTACTGCGATATTGAAACTGGCATTAAAAACTTCAAAGATATTGACATTGAAAGCAAGGTAACAAAAGAGATTAAAGAAGATGGAAGTTCTCATATCTTGGTTGATATTTTTCACTCCAATCTTTTTCTAAAAAAAGCTTTTGGAACATTTGTAATCCAACCTCAAGAGGATGGAACTCAATTATTTGCAATCACTATTAACGTTAAGTTTAATTGGTTTTTCGATCTTTTTATTACAAAAAAAAGATATAAGAACCTTATAGAATGGCGTACTGAAGGTTTTGTAAATAACTTGAAAACAGAAGCCGAACGTCGTGACAAAGAATTATAATCGACTCTTTTCCTTCCTGATATAACTTATTATCATGACGGCAGACACAATAGTTGCAGCAGCATCTGAAAGTGGCATACTTATCCACACTCCTGTTACTCCAAAGAAACGAGGTAGCACTACAAGCATCGGTATTAGAAAAATTAGTTGTCTGGTAAGCGAAAGAAAAATTGATTTATGAGCCATACCTATACTTTGGAAAAAATTGGAGGCAACCATCTGAAAACCAACAAAAGGGAAAACTGCTACTGCCAAACGAAGTCCAAATACGGCATGCTCAATTAAATCCTGATCCGTAGTGAAAATTGATGCAATCTGCTTTGGAAGAAACTCTCCCATCAAAAAACCTACAGTAGTTATAACTGTAGCACATTTTACAGTAAGTGCAAAAACCTCCATCACACGATTCATCTGTTTTGCTCCATAGTTAAATCCTGCAATAGGTTGCATTCCCTGATTTAATCCCATTACTATCATTATAATGACAAAAATCACACGATTAACAATCCCAAAAGCACCAATAGCCAAATCACCACTATAACGTTGCAATCCATTGTTGATAAGAATCACTATAAAACAAGAAGCCACATTCATCAAAAATGGGGCAAGCCCTATCGATAAAGAATCTTTTACGATGTGAGAATCAAGTCTAAAAAAATGTCGATCCAAGCGTATTACCTCATTCTTAGAAGTCAAAATAAACACAACCCATATCAAAGCAAAGATTTGGGCTAAAATAGTAGCAATGGCTGCCCCTCTAATTCCCCAATCGAAAACAAAAATGAAGATAGGATCTAGTATGGCATTTAGTATCACTGTCAATATGGTTGCCAACATTGCCTGATGAGGATGTCCCGACGAACGAATCACCGAATTTAACCCTAAATAAAGATGCGTAATAATATTCCCAATAAGTATTATTTGCATATAACTTCTAGCATAGTCAATCGTATGCTCACTCGCACCAAAAAAATAGAGAATGGAATCAAGAAAAAGTAGCGATACTAGCATAAAAACAGAACCAATAATCACGTTAAGAGCAATAACGTTTCCTACTATTTTTTTTGCTTCGCTATAATCTTTTGCTCCAAGTTTTACTGAAAGCAATGTGCTTGCACCCACACCCACCATTGCTCCAAATGCAGCTGCCAGATTCATAAAGGGGAACGTCACCGCTAAACCAGAAATTGCCAACGCTCCTACTCCATGACCGATAAAGACACTATCCACCATATTGTAGAGCGACGAAGCCGTCATTGCAACAATAGCTGGGATTGCGTATTGCTTTAATAATTTAGGTATAGGTTCTTTCCCAAGGGTAAGTGGTAACGACATAATGTAGAAAATGATTGCAAAAGTAGATAAAACATAACTAAAGTCATAATAATTTGTATCTTTGTCTAGTTTTTTCAGCATGAAAGATAGAATCTTAATATTACTTTTAGTAGCATTCTCTGCTAATGTTTTGTCACAAAACGTAGTAGATATGGCAGCATTATTTCAGCAAACAACCGATTCGGTGACCGAAAAAAAGTTAACTTTTCTAGAACAACTTGCGCTCCCCGACTCTGCCACAAACGCAACTGTCATTGTACATCAATCGCCTCTTCTAGATGGCAAAATAAATAATCGCAATATTAGCGAAGGGCAAACAGTCAAGGGATTTAGAATACAATTGTTTTCGAGCAACACCCCTCGCACTGCAAAACAAACAGCATTTTCTATAGAATCAGTTGTAAAAGAAAAACTCCCTAATGTAAAAGTATATGTTACGTACAACTCTCCTTTCTGGAAAGTTAGGGCAGGAAATTGTCTTTCGCATCAAGAAGCAACTGAACTTCTTATTGAGTTAAGAAAGGAACTCCCCGAATACCGATCCGAAATGTATATTGTTCCCGATCAGGTTGTGATTCAGTAACAAAAGAAAATGATGAATACAATTGAGAATTTATCCTCCGAAGAACGTTTAGCAAAAATAGCCGAACATTATAAAGCTATTATTGAACTTCTTGGCGAAGACGTCAATCGCGAAGGGCTTATCAAAACTCCTCTTCGCATTGCCAAAGCTATGCAGTTTATGACACAAGGATACTTTTCCAATCCTCAAGAAATAATAAGAGGAGCAATGTTTCACGAAGAATACCACCAAATGGTAATTGTAAAAGATATTGACTTTTATTCAATGTGCGAACATCATATTTTACCTTTCTTTGGGAAAGCTCATGTGGCATATATTCCTCGGAAAAACATTACAGGACTTAGCAAAATTGCACGTGTTGTGGATGCATATTCGCACCGATTGCAAATACAAGAGCGCCTTACAACACAAATCAAAGAATGTATTCAAGAAACGCTTAATCCGCTTGGAGTAATGGTGGTTATAGAAGCACAACATATGTGTATGCAAATGCGAGGAGTTCAAAAGCAACACTCCATTACCACAACTTCCGATTTTACCGGAGTATTTGAAAGTGCAAAAACAAGAGAAGAATTCATGAACTTGATTCATTCGAAATAATTGTTTCTCTATTTTTGCGGATACATCACTAATATCTTATCAACTTAAACGAAGAAAAAGTATACAAATGGTAAGTTATATCTTTTTTATATTTTCAAAAGATATAAGAGTTTTTTCTTACCTTTGCGTGTAAATTATTTATCATTCTTATTTTAATTATAAAAGTATATGATTTATTCACACGAAGTAGAACACATGTGTGTTGTAAAAAAAGGTCCTAACCACGGTCCTGCTCCAATTCCTGAAGAAGGAAAATGGGTAAAAGCCAAAGAAATCAAAGATATTTCGGGCATGACACACGGTATTGGTTGGTGCGCTCCACAACAAGGTGCGTGCAAGTTGTCACTTAACGTAAAAGATGGTATCATCGAAGAAGCTTTGGTAGAAACTATCGGTTGCTCTGGTATGACTCACTCTGCAGCTATGGCAGCAGAAATTCTTCCTGGAAAAACATTGCTCGAAGCGTTGAATACCGACTTGGTTTGCGACGCTATCAACACTGCAATGCGCGAACTTTTCTTACAAATTGTTTACGGACGTACTCAATCTGCTTTCTCTGAAGGTGGTTTGGTTATCGGAGCTGGACTCGAAGACCTTGGTAAAGGACTTCGCTCACAAGTAGGTACTATGTTCTCTACTAAAGCAAAAGGTGTTCGTTATCTCGAAATGGCCGAAGGCTATGTAACTAAAATTGCTTTGGATGCTGATGACGAGGTTTGCGGTTATGAGTTTGTTCGCCTTGGTGTTATGATGGAACAAATCAAAAAAGGCGTTGATGCTAACGAAGCATTGAAAAAAGCTACTGCACACTACGGACGTTTCACCGAAGAACAAGGTGCTGTTAAATTTATTGATCCAAGAATTGACTAAAAATAGGAGGAAAAAGAAATGATACGTGAAGTAAAATTTGAAAGCCAAGATCGTCGTTTGGCTAATATTAACAAAGTGTTGAACTCCTATGGTATTGCTTCTATCGAAGAAGCAAACCAAATTTGCGAACAATACGGATTGGATCCATATTTGGAATGTGAACAAACACAAAACATCTGTTTCGAAAATGCGAAATGGGCATACGTAGTAGGTGCTGCTATTGCTATCAAAAAAGGTTGCAAAAACGCAGCTGATGCTGCTGAAGCTATTGGCGAAGGTTTGCAAGCTTTCTGTATTGCAGGTTCTGTGGCTGACGACCGCAAGGTAGGTATCGGTCACGGCAACTTGGCTGCTCGTCTTCTTCGCGAAGAAACTCAATGTTTTGCTTTCTTAGCAGGACACGAATCTTTTGCTGCTGCTGAAGGTGCTATCAAAATTGCTGAAATGGCAAACAAAGTACGTAAAAACCCATTGCGAGTAATCTTGAACGGTTTGGGCAAAGACGCTGCTATGATTATTTCAAGAATCAATGGCTTTACATACGTTCAAACTGAATTCGACTATTTCACTGGCGAATTGAAAGTGGTTAAAACTAAAGCGTACAGCAACGGTCCTCGTGCAAAAGTAAACTGCTATGGTGCTGACGATGTTCGCGAAGGTGTAGCTGTAATGTGGAAAGAAGATGTAGATGTTTCTATCACCGGTAACTCTACTAACCCAACTCGCTTCCAACACCCAGTAGCTGGAACTTACAAAAAAGAACGTGTGTTGGCAGGTAAAAAATATTTCTCTGTAGCTTCTGGTGGTGGTACTGGTCGTACGCTTCACCCTGACAATATGGCTGCAGGTCCTGCTTCTTATGGTATGACCGACACGCTTGGACGTATGCACTCCGATGCTCAGTTTGCTGGTTCTTCATCAGTTCCTGCACACGTAGAAATGATGGGCTTCCTCGGTATGGGTAACAACCCAATGGTAGGTGCTACTGTAGCAGTTGCTGTTAGCGTAGCTCAAGCTTTGGACAAATAATCCTTTTAGAGGAAAATTAAAAAAAGACAACCAGCAGGTTGTCTTTTTTTTGTTTGGAGAGAATTAAGATTACCTTTGAGAATCTGGTCCCAGGTGAAACAAATGGTTTAGATGTGACTCATATACACTTATTTTTTCAGTAAGTTCTTGATTTATAATATATACATTTTGCAACTGTTGTTTAAGATTATTTACCTCTTGTTGATATTCCCGAAGTAGAGTTTGCGTTTTTAGGTCTAAGTTTTCTGTTGTTATAGATTGTTGAACTTGTTCTATCTCATTCAATTTTTGTAGAATGGCTTCTTGCGATACATTTGATTTTTGATTAGAAGTCAATAACTCATTTTTTAGAGAGTCCACTTGGTTTTGATAATCAAACAGTTGCTGTTGTAGCACGATATTACTATTATCAGCATTTTCTATTGCTTGTTGTTGTGAAAGTAAGGATATGTTTTGACGGTGAAGTTGCAAGCTTAATCCTATTATAACCAATAAAATTAATAACAGGACTATAATGCTTCTTATAATCCAAGGTGATAGATGCACAATTTGTTTTTTTAGCTCATTCACTGATGGATATCGCTTCTTTGGATTTGGATTAAGGCATTTTTTTGAAATTCGTTTCCATTTTTTGTAATCTTTTAAAATTACGCCTAACGCAAAAATATCTACATATGGATTGATGATTTCTTCTGTTAGTTGCTCTGGAGCGATATATCCCGTTGTTCCTGCAGCAGTTTTCAAGACTGCAAAATCTGCTTTGTCGGCTAAACCAAAATCTAATAAAACAATATTTTTTGTATTGTTTGTAACCAATATATTTTCTGGTTTCAGATCGCGATGGGTGATTCCTAAATGATGAATATAGATAAGTGCATCACACAACTGCTCTAATTGTGTTTGAGTAATGTCCTGTAACGTTTCGCCTTCTATATATTCTTGCACAATACACCATCCAAAATCGTCTACTTTCTCCATACCTAATGTGTGAACTACATTGGGATGGTTGAGTGGATAAGAAATAGTAAATTCTTTTTCCAAAAGTGTTTGGTACATCGGATTGTT
Source organism: Paludibacteraceae bacterium (assembly GCA_045612365.1). Taxonomy (GTDB): domain Bacteria; phylum Bacteroidota; class Bacteroidia; order Bacteroidales; family Paludibacteraceae; genus RGIG9608. Next base: position 251,416 of record JAZKYY010000017.1, on the reverse strand, counting down.
TCTTGCTTCTTTTGTTAGGCATTTCAAAATGTGCCAACGTCCATATCGTTTGGCCTTGTATATCTCAGAATAGCCATTGGAAGATGCATGTAGTAAACTTATCTCTGTAAAATATCCAGAGATGTTGATATTTTCTGAAGTGGTAAATCCCGAATTTAATTCTGTATCAAACATAAAATAATTCTAATTTAGTTATCCCTGATTGAGCTCCTGCTATATAATTGTCGTGCAGAGGGTTATTTTGATGCACAGAAACATATTCCATTGCAGTTAAAGCTTGACCTAACATAAATTGTGTAGCAGTAAATTGATCGCCTGCTTGTATTTTGGCATTAACCGAATGCAATACGACAAAGCGATTATTACCCAAATATTCAATCATACATTCTCTATCGGGATTCCATGCGAGAGTAATTTTTTGTCCTACGGATAGGTCTTTTGTTGCTATCTTTTTTGTAGTGATAAAATCCGATTCTACATGTAAATGAGCGAGATAGTCCTGCCACCCTTTATATCCCGCATAACGTGCAATAATAGATAGTGTAGTGACTCTTGGTTCTGATGTTTGCGGAATATAGCCAAACAAACGTTTGAGCGTAGTGGGGCTTAAATACTCGTTTGTGGTTTCCTGTATTTGTTCGCTTAGATACTCAAAATCGCGAGGAGACTCTAATGTGTGATTGATTTTCTTTTGGATGAGTTGAAGTAATTGTTTCATAATGAATCTCACTTTTCTAATTACAAAGTTCACAAATTATTTTATTTGTACAAAGAAAAAGTGTTATCCTGTAATTTTTCATTATTGGCACAAAAAGAATTTATTTGGCACGATTTGGCATAAAACTAATCTTTTTCTTTGCCACCGAAATGCAAAAGTAGTTTATATCATAAGAAAAGTACAAAATTTTTGTACTTTTGCGGTATCTCTTCGGAGATAGACATATTTTTGAGACGCATCAGCGTATCTACTTAGCAGGTAAATCTGGAAAATTCATCTGTAGTCAAGGGAGATAAGTTGAATCGGTCCGCCGTATGGTGTAGACTGCTTTTGCTTATTTGACTACAGGCCATTCCAGAGCCTACCTGCCAGTGAGTGAAGGCAGTCTTTTTATGTGTGTAGATAATAGCGGAGAAAGCCGAAAATCCGATAAAGAGTAGGCATATAAAATAAATTGTACTTATGAATTTTAAATTGTATGTTATCAAAGGACAAGAAAATGCAGGAAAAACAAACACCTGCTGGAAACTTTTAAATAGGTTTAGAAAATATTGATTATGTGAAATTTTGGGAACTTAAAGCAAATAATGCAACTTACGATTCCGATAAGCAGATATATGTGAATTCGGAAAGAACTACATGTGATTTTATGATCGTTTTTAAACACAAGATGATTCAAGAAAGAATAGCGATTATTAGTGCAGGTGATGAAGCTTGGGCATTAAAAAAAGACATATTTCAAGTGCTTAGTCAAGATGTAACAACTATTATTTGTTGCTCACGCACGATTAATCGTCAAAATTCTACAGCACAGATGCTTAATCGTTATTTCAAGCAACACATTGTCTGGTCTGAAGAAATAACATTCTCCAAAGACATAACTATAAAACAAAAATATGAAGAAGAAATTGTAGAAAAAATATATTCACAACTTTTAAATAATTAATATTATGAAACGAATTTTTACTTTAATGATGCTATGTGCATCTACTATTATTTCTTTTGCTAGAGAATATGTCAATGATAAACATTGCATATACTGTATTTATCCAGAAACATTAAAAGCAGAAGTTGTTAATTTTTGTACAGAAGAAACATCTGTAACTATTCCTAGTACATTTTCATATCTAGGTGATATATATACGGTAACAAGCATTTGTTATACGTCTTTTGATCCTGAATATTATTCAGAATATAAGTACGCATGGATGGATCTCGAAAAAAAACGTTCGCGTATTATAGAATTAAAATTGCCATCAACAATTACATATTTGGGAAACTATGCCTTTGATGGATTAACACGATTAAAAAAAATAATAATCCCAAAATTTGTAAAAGAATACGATTTTGGGTGGAATTGGAACAACCGTAACCCATTTAATGGGAATAGTCGTTTAGAAAATATTACTTTTTTAGGGTTAGAGGAAATTGAAGGTGGTTATTCTGCAAGAAATCATGATTGGATAGAAGAAAAATACAATGTTTATTCAGATCCAATAGCTTTTGAACAAAAATTATTTGAAGTAATTAAGAAGCGTGTCCCTAATCTAAAATCAATAGATTTACCTCATTTAAAAAATGCTAAAGAGTACAAGAAATATAATGATTTTATTACAGATACTATTGTAAAATATAACAATAGGTTGTCAAGTCATTCTTACTATTTTGTTCCAAAAACATATAGATTATCTTCTACGCAATTATCAAAAGATAAGTATTTATTGGGGGACTCGTATAAAAGGTATGGTTCTGCTATTTTGAAAAAAGAGTATGATAAAAGACTTACAGAGATTAGAACTCAATATCAAAAATTAACTTCTTCAATGGAAGATTTAAATAAAATAGCTCAAAAAATAGACTCTGTATATCATTTATATCGTTGTAAATACACAATAAATCAAGTTGCTGATACTTTATTGAAAAATAAATGTTTTAGTGAGCCTAATTGTCAAGAAACACAATTTGAATCATATGGATATTTGTTTAAATCCAAAGATATTTTCTTACAAAAATACAATAACTTAAATTTAGAAGAATTTAATATAGAGATTGCTAAACGTGAGGATTTCTATAAGAAATTTGAAAGAAATAACTCGGAATATTTAGTTTTTAAAAATGCTATAAAAAAAGGAAACTCAGCAGTTCTGTCTGTGATAAGAGACTATAACAGGTTAAAAAAGGAGGTAAATGATATGTGTAATTGGGCTGCTACAACAATGATAAATAAAAATAGTAAAATGCTTGCAGAGTACAATAAAACTAAGATTTATTGGGAAACTGAAGAGGAATTCTTTGAAGCATATCTTTCAGAAGCCTATAAGCAAATATTAAAAGAGAAGAAAAAATCAAAAAAATAATAATTAATTAAATCATTAAATCATGAAAAAGTTTTTTACAATAAGCCTAATGAGCTTAATCTTGGTGTCGTGTGCATCAACACCAGAAGACTATCAAGTCCAAATCAACGATGCAGTGAAGTTTTATTTAGCATCATCAGACCTTTTGATTGAATATAATCAAGATGATAAAGCTGAAGAGTTTTATGATGCTATCATAGACGAGTTTAATGCTACTGAAAATGAAGACGAAGGATTTAAACGTTTGTTAAATGAAAAAGTGGCAGAAGGCAATAAATACGCCAAAAAAGTATATTTTGGGTATGATAAAGCAAATATACTTTTATCGCCTTACAAACTTGTAGAAGAAAACGTTTGGGAGTTCGAAGAACTTGGCAGTGAAATTCATTTTACATTTTCTATTACATCTACCTCGTCTAAAGAGGAATGGACTATCGAACCTAATTTAAAAGACATTGAAAAGTATATGTGGAAAAAATATTTAGGCGAAGAGGCTTTGCAAGAACTCCGTGACTCTGGTATGAATCTTGACAGCCTTTTTGAAGCCACAATGAAAGAGTCAGAAATCGAAGCACAAATCGAAGAAGTTGTACATGGCGCATATGGAGGAGCGATGGATGATAAAGAAGTTATGACTGATGATTTCTACACCGAATTGCACAAGGCGTTTAAGTATAGCAGTCTTGATAGTTGGGCAAGAAACGGTTATTGGAAGTTTAATGATGGCTCACTACATAATTATGAGATTAAAGAGTATGACCATAGCAATCCTAATTATACATTGGTATATATCACATTTGATGATAGAAAGCCTAATGCATCAGACGATATAGTTTTATATATGAAGAATGTGGATGGTGATTGGAAAATTTCGGATATTTGTGGTGTTGAATGGGGACAAATATCCTATTCTGTTTGGGATTTTGCAACAATGACTGTCGCAGAGAACGAAAGCGACCACGAAGGTAATTGTTAAAAAAATCCTACTCTGTTTGAGTAGGATTTTTTTGTTTGCATTTTCACTTGCGAATTTTTACCTTTGTGCTTCTTAAGAAAATCGCAAACAATTATGGCAAAAAAAACAGAAAAGGCAACAAACGAAACACCCTTCTCCAAACGCTTTAGGCACTTCATCAAAGACGAACGCACCTGCTTTGTTTTAGGGTTGTTTTTGGTTATTGTCACTATTTTTATATTCTTCTCTTTTGCTTCGTACGTTTTTACCATCGCTGCCGATCAAAGTCAAGTTGAGGGCTCTCTCCGAAGTGCTCCCGTAAAAAATTGGAGTGGACTTAGCGGAGCAAAAATTGCCAATTTGTTCATCAACCAGTCGTTTGGAGTCTCAGCGTTTTTGTTGCTTATTTTCCCATTTGTTTTGGGACTTCGCCTAATGCAGATTAAAACTTTCTCCTTGTGGAAGTCGTTTCTTCTTCCGGGTATTTTGCTCATCTGGAGCTCTGTTTTCTTTAGTTTTTTCTTTTACAATTTTTATAAAGATTCGGCACTAAGTTGGGGAGGTGCACATGGTGATTTTTTGAGCGTTTGGCTTTTCGAAAATATCGGTTGGGGCGTAATACTGTTGCTCTTTATATCGCTAGTAGTAATTTTGATTTTCGCATCGAACAAAACTCTTCCGTTCATCAAAAAACTATTTACTCCAAAGAAAAAAACGTTGGTTCAAGAGTCGGAAGACCAAAAAGCCATCGGCACGGAAATTGTACCAGAGGAGTGGGTTGAGCCTTCCAGCGTAAGCACACCTATAGAACTGGATCTTACTCAAACTACATCTCCCGAAAAATTTACTCCTAAACAACAAGAAGAAGAAAACGAAGATGAGGATAATGAAGACGAGAAAAAGGACAACGCTGACCAGCTCGAAATAGACATCGTTGCTCCCGAAGATATAGAGGTGGGAACACTTGATTATATACTGAAAACACAAGGAAAGTACGACCCAACGCTTGACCTTTCGCATTACAAATTTCCGTCGCTATCGCTACTAAAAACCTACCCAAACGAAAATGCTCCCATTGTCAATATGGATGAGCAGAATGCCAATAAAGAGCGAATTGTAAATGCGTTGGGCGATTTTGGAATAGAAATCACAAGCATAAAAGCAACCATAGGTCCTACCGTTACGTTGTACGAAATTGTTCCGAAGGCCGGCACACGCATTTCAAAAATACGCAATCTAGAAAGCGACATTATGCTGAGTCTTGCGGCAAAAGGGATCCGAATCATCGCACCTATACCGGGCAAAGGCACTATCGGTATTGAGGTGCCAAATGAAAATCCACAAATCGTGTCGATGCACTCTATCATAGCTTCCAAAAAATTTCAGGAAGAGGAAAAAATGGCTCTACCCGTAGCCATCGGGCGTACCATCACCAACGAAGTGTTTATGTTTGACTTAGCAAAAACACCTCATCTCCTAGTTGCAGGAGCTACAGGGCAAGGAAAGTCAGTGGGCTTGAATGCTGTTATCACATCTTTGCTTTACAAAAAACATCCTGCCGAACTGAAGTTTGTGCTTATCGACCCCAAAATGGTAGAGTTTAACATCTACGCAGCCATCGAAAAACACTATATGGCTAAGTTACCCGAAGAGGATAATGTCATTATTACCGATTCTACCAAGGTGATACAAACTCTGAAATCGTTGGTCGTAGAAATGGAGAATCGCTACGAGTTACTCATGAAGGCAAATTGCCGAAACATTATTGATTACAACGAAAAATTCGTAAACCGACAACTTAATCCAGAAAAAGGTCATCGCTTCTTGCCTTATATAGTGATTGTCATCGACGAGTTTGGAGATTTCATTATGGTAGCAGGCAAAGAGGTGGAAACACCTATTGCCCGAATTACACAAAAAGCACGTGCTGTTGGTATGCACATGATACTTGCTACCCAACGTCCATCTGTAAATATTATCACGGGTGTAATCAAGGCTAATATTCCAAGCCGTATGGCATTCCGCGTGCAGTCAATGATCGACTCCCGCACCATTCTCGACGCAACAGGTGCTCAGCAACTTATCGGTCGAGGAGATTTGCTCTATTCTGGTGGCAATGATGTAACTCGTGTACAATGTGCCTTTGTTGATACGCCAGAGGTAGAAGATATTGTAAACCACATCAGCAAGCAACAAGCCTATCCATCGGCATACGAGTTGCCCGAACCACCAGAAGGAGGTGAAGTCGAAGCTTCTGGGTTTACAAGTGCAGATTTTGGCAAACGAGACGAACTTTTTGCCGACGTTGCCCGATGGGTGGTTAACCAGCAAATAGGATCAACCTCTGCCATTCAACGTACATTTGAACTAGGATTCCCACGTGCTGGAAAAATTATGACACAACTCGAAAAGGCAGGTATTGTAGGACCACAAAAGGGTTCAAAACCTCGCCAAGTGTTGGTTCAAGACGAGTTCTCACTCAACCAAATTATAGATGGGTTAAAATAAAGAAATTAGAAAAAATGAAACGTACACTCTTTATACTTCTTGCGCTTTGCATTTCTTTTGGAGCAACGGCGCAAACCGATCAACAAGCAAAAGCTACTTTGGATAAAATATCTGCATTTTTGCAAAAATCGGCTATCATAACTGATTTTTACATCATCTATGAAAATGCACAAACAAACGAAAGCGAAAAAAAGGCAGGCAAACTAAAACTTAAAGGCAACAAGTTTACGCTTTCGACAGAAGAACTTGAACTCTTCTTTGATGGAAAAACACAATGGACACTCATAAAAAACCTCGACGAGGTAACCATATTCGAACCTACAAAAGAAGAAATGCTTCAGCTAAATCCGATATTGATGATTAATGAGTTTGGAAAAACTCACCACGTGCAGTTCGATGCCGATTCGGAGAAGGACAAACAACACTATCTGCTTAATCTTTTTCCTAAAGAGAATAAGTTTGATCACTTCAAAGTAGCCATTGTGGTGCAAAAGGAAACAAAACAAGTAAAAAAAATCAGTATTAAATACAAAAATGGTACTTCTACCACATTTACGTCGAGCAACTTTAATTCGGAAGCAAAACTTACTGATATTGACTTTATGTTCGATTCAAAAAAATACTTAAACATAGAAATAAACGATTTAAGATAATGGAAAAAATAGACTGTTTGATTATAGGCTCTGGTCCTGCAGGATACACAGCTGCTATTTATGCCTCTCGTGCCAATTTGAGCCCCGTACTTTACGAAGGAATTCAACCTGGAGGACAACTTACCACTACTACCGAGATTGAAAATTTTCCTGGGTTCCCCGAAGGAATAACCGGGACTGAGTTGATGGAAAAAATGCGTGCTCAAGCCGAACGTTTTGGAACAGATATTCGTACAGGAATTGTTACCGAAGTTGATTTTTCTGGCGAAGTTCATAAAGTAACAATCGATGGAGAAAAACAAATTGAGGCCAAATGTGTGATTATCTCTACAGGAGCATCTGCAAAATATCTTGGACTGGCCGACGAACAAAAATACATGGGAATGGGAGTTTCGGCATGTGCTACTTGCGATGGTTTTTTCTACCGCAGAAAAACTGTGGCTGTAGTTGGCGGTGGCGACACAGCTTGCGAAGAAGCAATCTATCTGTCAGGATTAGCTAAAAGGGTTTACCTCATTGTTCGCAAACCATTTCTTCGTGCTTCAGACATCATGCAAAAACGTGTTCATGAAACTGAAAATATCGAAGTGCTTTTTGAACATGAAACTTTGGGACTTTTTGGTGAAAATGGCGTTGAAGGTGCTCGTTTTGTAAAACGTCGCGGACAATCAGATGAACAAGAAGTTGAAATTGCAATAGATGGTTTTTTCCTTGCTATAGGTCATCATCCAAACTCCGATGTGTTTAAGAAATTTGTAGAAACAGACGAATTGGGATACATTAAAACTATTGACGGCACACCTAAAACTAATATTGAAGGAGTTTTTGCTGCTGGTGATGTGGCAGATCCTCATTACCGACAAGCTATTACGGCAGCGGCAAGCGGTTGTCGTGCAGCCATAGAAGTAGAGCGTTATTTGAAAACAAAGTAATAATGCGCTTTATTCTACGAAAATACTATTTGACGCTTATTTGGTGCATTCTTATCCTCTTTTTTTCTTTGAAAAGGATAGAAATCTCCAATGTTCCGTTCGCATTGAACATTCCTCATATCGATAAATTTGTTCATTTTCTTATGTACATGATATTAGGAATTGTTTTGTGTTATGAGAAGCGAGCAAAATCTCTTGTACAATGGACGTTTGTTGTTTCATTTCCAATGTTTTTTGGAACTTTTATTGAATTTCTTCAAACATTAATTCCTTACAGATCAGGAGATTTATGGGATGCGCTAATAAACGCAATTGGGACTATGACAGGTATTATTATTTACACCTTTTTTATAATTAAACATATAAAAAGCAACCTATGAAAAGGATTTTTTTTCTTCTTGGCATTGCACTACTTCTTGTAATTTCTGCAGCAAATGCACAAACGTATTGTGAAACATTAGGGCAATCAACTAAAACTGACCGTTCTTGGGAGAGCGTAACAATCACTCCTCAAGGAGACGATGCTGTGATAATCAGTACTGTGCTAACAAGTCGCTCCAATGGAGACTGCTACCGAGGAGTTCAAAATCAAGGGGCAGCTATATCTGTTGCCTTAGGAAGTACAATACAAGTTCGGCTGAATGGATATATCAATTGGACTTACGTCAACTGCTTTGCCGACTGGAATAGCGACGGCGATTTTTCAGACGACGGAGAAACAATAGGAAAACTTCCTGCACGAGAATCCTCTTTCAACACCGACGATACAGGACGCGATAGTTACCGCAACTTTAGCATTACTATTCCTAACAATGCTTCAATTGGAGAAACTCGTTTGCGACTATTTATGGCATGGGGAATTACGGATGCTTGTACTCTAAGTAGCACAACAAATGCTGCCATTGCTGCCGATTTTTTGTTAAATATCACAGCAACTACGCTAGCTAATCCTCGAACTGTTTCTGTCGAGTCTGCAAACGCCTCTCAAGGAACTGCCGTGATTAGCAACACTACATCTACATCTATTACAACAACTGATGGAGTTGTATCCGTAACTGCAAATCCAAATAGTGGATATAAATTCTTGAATTGGAAGAATAAATCAACCAGTGCTATTGTTAGCACAAGTAACCCGTATTTGTATACAGGAAGTTCGGATATAACATTGGTAGCAAATTTCGCAGAAGGGACATACCCCGAAATGAAACGATATTTTACAAACAATTCGAATCAACAAAATCGTTATTTTGCGCAAGCTACCACAACAGGAACTCAAACTCCTATTGTGTTTGAAGCGACTTCTACCTCGCAACTTCCTTATACCGCATTGCCAGCTGGATACTCCGCTAACACAAGAATCACATCTGGAGCGTTGATTGACAAAACATCAAACCCAATTATAGTAGAATCAGGGACAACAAGTTTTACACTTACATTGAAAGGGTACACAGCTGCAATTGACGGAAACTCTTCCGAAATTTCGTGGACTCAACAAGCTTGTTTTATTGATTGGGACAGAAATTTTGAATTTTCTGGAGCAAATGAAATCTCTACAAAAACATCGGACAACGGGCAAGATACGTCATTTGACACTGGGCACACAAGAACAATTACAATTCCAAATGGGCAATTGCCCGGTACGTATCGTATGCGTATTGTAAATTTCGAACCATCTCCAAGCACCGAGAACTGGCAAAACACCCTTTTCACCACTAAAAACGCAGAAATAAGAAATGGAGTTGCTTATGATTTTGCAATACAAATACTCGACCCGGCTCCAATGCAAGTAGCCGCAGTTTCTGTAGAAGCTTTAGAAGGCGAGGCAAATTTGGGAGAAAAAAATGTGCCAATAGGTAAACTTTTGGTTCAAACAACAGGAAATTTAGATCCTATTTCGTTGACTGCTTTAACAGCTAATTTGCTCGGAAATACAAGAAATATTACAAATGTTCGTTTAATTCATTCCACCTCAGCTAGCATTGCTGGAAAAACGCAAGTGGCAACAGCAAGCTCCGCATCACAAATGCAATTTGAAGGAACAAAGATTCTCAATTCGGGCAACAATTATTTTTGGATTGTTGCAGATATTGCCAATGACGCAACTGCAGGTCAATCTATCGATACTGAAATAACATCGGTTTCTATAGGAGGAACTCAATTTATTCCATCGCCTATTAATGGAAATGGAGTTGTTATTATCTCAAACATCATTGATTATACAAAAGGTTTGTCTATTTGGTTTTCGTCGCCAAACTCTTCTTCTCGAGGAGCCGCTTGGAACAGCAACAATGGCGATACGGCCAGCAACCCGGATCAAGAATGGGAAAAAAAATCACTTCCTATTGGCAATGGAGAATTTGGAGGAAATGTTTTAGGATCTATTTCACGAGAACGTATTACTCTTAACGAGAAAACTCTTTGGAAAGGAGGCCCTGCAACAGGTGCATCCAATTATTGGAATATGAACAAAAATTCTGCGAGTTTACTTCCTTCAATCCAACAAAATTTGACATCTGGAAATGTTTCTACAGCAACTAGTCAAGTTCAAAATAATTATAATGGCACTATTGCATACGATTCAAATGTATTTGGATCCTTTACAACAATGGGGGAAGCGTATATCAATACCGGTATCAATGAAGCAAATGTTTCCGAATATAAACGCATTCTAAATATCGACTCTTCATTGGTGGTAGTACAGTTCAAAAGTGGAGGTGTAACATATCAACGTAAATTCTTCTGTTCGTATACTGATAGTGTTATGGTTTGTCGTTTTACATCGAAAGATGGAGTACAAAATATGACATTTTCTTTTAATTGCCCCCAAGTTATTTCTTCAAAAGGTTTGGATGGCGAAAATGGCATGCTTTATAATTGTAAACTTTCCAACAATAATCAGCAATATGTGCTAAGAGTATACGCACGTTCAAAAGATGGTTCTATTGTGTACAATTCTGATGGTACTATTTCGGTAAGCAATTCTACTGATGTGGAATTTATTCTAGCTGCCGACACCGACTATAAAGTAAACTTTAGCCCCAATACATCAGACGCTTATGCTTATGTAGGAGTAGATCCTCTAGCCACCACAAGATCTTCGATACAAAATGCAAAATCCAAAACCTACAACGAATTATACAATCGCCATCGTAACGATTATAGCTCGCTTTTTCATCGTGTAGAAATTAGCATAAATCCTAATAGGAGTTTTTCTGACAACGACACACCAACTCGTTTGGCAAGTTATCAAGGCGGAACGCTTGACAATCGTTTAGAAGAACTTTACTATCAATTTGGTCGTTATCTGCTCATATCTTCTTCAAGAAAAGGAGGAATGCCTGCAAATTTGCAAGGAGTTTGGCACAATAATATTGAAGGCCCTTGGCGAGTAGATTATCACAACAATATCAATGTTCAAATGAATTATTGGCCAGCCGCAATGACTAATCTACTTGATTGTTATGATCCTTTGATTACATATATAAAATCTTTGATAGAACCTGGACAAAGAACTTCTCAAGCCTATTATGGGGTAGCTGATGGATGGACTGCTGCGATTTCTGGAAATATATACGGATTTACAGCTCCGCTCAATTCTACCGAAATGACGTGGAATTATAATCCTTCGGCAGGACCTTGGTTGGCTACACATCTATGGGAGTACTACGACTATTCTCGCGATATTGATTGGTTGCGTAATGTTGGTTACGACATGATAAAAGGAAGTGCTCAGTTTGTAATTGGTACTTTGTACGAATACAATGGTGAACTTAATGCAACTCCATCATGGTCGCCTGAGCATGGCTCCATTGATATTGGTACAACGTATGCGCACGCCGTTGCGAAAGAGGTTTTGATTGCTGCTATAAAATCTGCTCAACTTCTCAATACGGATAATGATTTGATTGCTACTTGGCAAAATGCTTATAATAAAATTCGCCCATATCAAATTGGGCAATATGGCCAACTGCAAGAGTGGTACAATGATATTGACAGCCCAACTGATGATCACCGACATACGAATCACTTGTTTGGATTACATCCGGGAACAACTATTTCTCCAATAACTACTCCAGAACTAGCAGAAGCCTGCAAAAAAACACTAACACAACGTGGGGATTTAGCAACTGGTTGGAGTATGGGCTGGAAACTTAATCATTGGGCTCGCCTACACGACGGCAATCATGCTTATACATTATACCAAAATTTATTAAAAACAGGCACTGCACAGAACCTTTGGGATATGCACCCTCCTTTTCAGATAGACGGAAACTTTGGCGGAACGGCCGGAATCACTGAGATGATTATGCAAAGTCATCTAGGATTTATCCACTTGCTACCTGCTCTTCCTGATGATTGGCAAGAAGGACATCTGACAGGAATCTTGGCAAAAGGAGCATTTGAAGTTGATGTACATTGGGAAAATAATGAACTATCTTATGCAGACATTCTTTCTAATAAGGGAGAGCCTTGTATTATTCGTTATAAGAATCAAACATTAAACTTTGATACAGAACCTGGTGTTGCCTATACTGTGGTTTTTGACGGGACAAACTTACAATTGGATGATAGAGTCGGGGTACTTTCAGCACAAATCGATAAAAACAAAGGGATTTTGATTTATCCTAATCCAAATAATGGTCATTTCAATATCGTCCTAGGTAGTGATTTCAATGAAAGAGTAAAAATTTCAATCATGTCATCAGAAGGGAAAGTCTTGAAAACTTATGAAACAAACAAAACATCCGAAAATCAAAACATCTCATTACAATTAGAACAACCTACTGGTGCATATATTTTGAAAGTTCAAGATAAAAATAAGTTTGATTCTCAAGTAATATTCGTAAAGTAAAGACTAACAAATCAGAATTATATAGAATAAAGTCAATGAATATTCTTGACAATGTTTTTTTATAAAAAAAATTTTAGAATATCAATTATTTTTTCGTTCTTTGCAAAGCTGATTTTATGTAAATAATTAAAAAACGTATAAATAATTTTGTTTTATGAAAAAGATAAATTTTTTCAAATTAGTTTCGTTACTTGTAGTTGTGGTTTTTGTAGCTGCTTGTAACGACAACTATCCAGAATCTCATTCTGTAGATACTCTTATTGCGCTTGACAAGAAGGATGTAACATTACATGCTGGAGAATCAGTTAATCTAAGTGCAAAAATTAATTTCCAAAAAGACGGTAAAAATGTGGTTACAACCATTGAGAAAAAAGTCAATTGGGAAAGTAGCAATTCTGATGTTGCCACAATTGATGCAAACGGAAAAGTTATAGCCGTAAAAGGAGGAACAGCCATTATCACAGCAGAGTGCCAAGGAACAAAGGAAACTTGCGCTATTTCTGTAAAAGATATTTTTGTTGCAGGAAGTCTTGAACTTAGTGACTCTGAAAAGTTAGCAGTTGTTTGGCAAAAATGCGACACTGGTGCATTTGTAAAGTATTCTCTTGGAAATGCTGAGTTTGCAGCAATGGAGGTGAACGAACAAGGTATATATTATGCTGGTATTGAAAACGGAACAGCAAAAGTTTGGAAAGATGAAACTGTTCTAGATGAATTAGGAGAAAATATAACAATTACTTCTATGTGTATAACAAACGGAAATGTTTATGTTTCTGGTTATGAAAGCATAGACGATAAATTTGTTGCTCGTGTTTGGAAAGATGGTTCTGAAGTCCTTAACTTTAATAATGATATTACTACTTATGCTTACGATGTTCTCGTTGAGAATGGAAAAGTTTATGTAGCTGGAGCTAAATTTAGAGAAAAAACTGCTTTAGATTTGTATGATGCTGTTATTTGGGCTAATGGAGTTGAAACATTATTAGAAAAACCTGCTGGACTTGGCAATGAAACTGCTCAAGCAAAATCAATCTGCATCAACAATGGTGCCATTTACGTAGGAGGTTCCGTAGATGAAGGATCTAATGAAAAACCTTATATATGGAAAGATGGCGTATCATGCTTTGACTTTAAAACAGATAAAGGATCTGTTAAAAATATAAAGTTCATGAATAATGTGTTATATGCATTTTATGGAACTACATTGTTGATGGGTGATGTAAAATCAAACTCAACAGATATGATGTCAATAATGATTCAAGCTAAAGGTGACGGTTATATTGATGCAGTAGAGTCTCTTGGTTCTGTATACGTAGTTGCACAAGGTTATCCTCAATATGCAAATGGAAAAACAGATGAGGTAGAAAGCGGATATAATCAAAATGCTCTAGCAACAATACTTTTGAAAGATAATGGAATGATTGATTTTCTTCCAAGATCAATGAGAGCGAAAGGAGAAGGAGAACCTGAATATCCAAAAAGTAATGCTATTGCGATAGGAGTTAGATAATTTCTCTATCCAAAATATAAGCAAAAAGGGACAACTTAAGTTGTCCTTTTTTTTTGCACAATACATATCTAACTGTGCAAAAAAAAACATTTTTAAGAAAAAAAAATTTGACAAAGAGAGAAAATTAGTTTCCTTTGCACCGCAAAATAAATAACTATTATTAATTAAAAAATTAAAAGTCATGTCAGAAATTTCAGAAAAAGTACAAGCTATTATTGTTGACAAATTAGGTGTAGAACCATCAGAAGTAACTCCAGATGCAAGCTTTACAAACGATTTGGGAGCAGATTCTTTGGATACTGTAGAGTTGATAATGGCATTTGAAAGCGAATTTGGAATATCTATTCCTGATGAAGAAGCTGAAAAAATAACTACTGTTGGTGAAGCTATTTCGCATATTGAAGCTGCTGTAGCTTAATTTTTTTTTACAAATAATAAAATTTCCCTTACACATACTATATGAAAATAAAAAGAGTAGTAGTTACCGGAATAGGTGCCATTACTCCTATTGGAAATAACATTCCAGAATTTTGGGATGCGCTTGTAAATGGGAAAAGTGGAGGCGACAAAATTACACTTTTTGACGCCTCCCTTTTTAAAACCCAGTTTGCTTGTGAAGTAAAAGGGTTCGACCCATTACAACATTTCGATAGGAAAGAAGTTCGCAAATTTGATAGATACGTTCAATTTGCTTTAGTTTCTTCTAAAGAAGCTATAATAGACGCTAATTTAGAACAAGAAAATATTGACAAAAATCGCGTTGGAGTGATTTTTGCTTCAGGAATGGGAGGAATTCGTGCATTCGAACAAGAAATGGAAGCATACTACAAAGTAAAAGAAACAGGGCCACGTTTCAACCCATTTTTTATTCCTAAAGTAATAGGCAATATCGCTGCAGGACACATCTCCATGCAATATGGTTTCAGAGGTCCTAATTTTGCAACAGTTTCGGCATGCGCATCTTCGACTCATGCATTGGGAATTGCTAGTGATTTAATTCGACTTGGAAAAGCAGATGTAATTGTTGCTGGTGGAGCTGAGGCGCCAATTGTTGAAGCAGGAATAGGAGGATTCAACGCAATGCATGCTCTTTCTACTCGTAATGACGAACCTCAGTCTGCTTGCCGTCCATTTAGCAAATCAAGAGATGGTTTTGTAATGGGAGAGGGAGCTGGATGTTTAGTACTTGAAGAATTGGATCACGCACTTGCTCGAGGTGCAAAAATCTATGCAGAAGTGCTCGGATCTGGATATTCGGCAGATGCACATCACCTAACAGCAACTCATCCTGATGGTTTAGGAGCTCGTTTGGTAATGGAGAATGCACTGAATGATGCCCAAATAAGTCCTTCGGAAATCGATTATATCAACGTACACGGAACGTCAACACCTCTTGGAGATGTTTCCGAAGCAAAGGCTATTGTAGACCTTTTTGGAGAATCGGCATACAAACTCAATATCAGTTCTTCAAAATCGATGGTTGGACACCTTTTAGGTGCAGCAGGCGCAGTAGAAGCTATTGCTACCCTACTTGCAGTAAAAAATGATATTGTTCCTCCAACCATAAATTTCTCAGAAGACGACAAAGACGAGAACATTGATTATAACCTAAACTTTACATTCAATAAAGCTCAAAAACGTGTTGTAAACAAGGCTCTCTCCAATACTTTTGGTTTCGGAGGTCACAATTCAAGTATTATCTTTGGAAAGTACTAAAAAGAGTCGAATGCGTAGATTTCTTGAGAAAATAGGATTAAAGAAACAATCAAAACAAGAAGATTTTTCCTTTTTGTACGAATTTTTGGGATTTAAGCCAAAAGACATAAAGTATTATAAATTGGCATTAGCAAATAAGTCCGCCTTTATCCGTGACGAAAAGGGCGCACTTATAAACAATGAGAGGTTGGAATTTTTAGGAGATGCTATATTGTCAGCAGTGGTTTCCGATGTTTTATATCATCAATTTCCAACAAAAAAAGAAGGTTTTTTGACCGTTTTGAGAGCTCGAATTGTTCAGCGCAAATCGTTGAACAAGATAGGAATGCAAATAGGGTTACCACACATTACAAAACTAGCCAAACAACCCAAACCATTTAATGTTTTTGGGAACACGCTAGAAGCACTTATTGGCGCAATTTATTTGGATAAAGGATACGATTTTTGTGCAGATTTTATAAGAGAAAGAATCATCAAATCTCATGTTAAACTAAATAGATTAGCCTCGGAAGAGGAAGACTTCAAGTCGCGCCTGATGGAGTGGGGACAGCGTAATAAAGCAGAAATACGCTTCGACGACGTTCCGGCCATCAATCCGAACGACAAAGCGTTTAATGTTGATGTATATGTAGCAAATGTGAGGGTAGCTTTTGGGCGTGGATATACAAAAAAAGATGCTCAACAAAATGCAGCCGAAATGGCATTAAAAAATTTGAAGCCATCTACACCGATTTTTAAGGAGGTTTTTAGTGCAATTCAACCAGACGTAGAATAAGAATAAGCAAAATAGTCTTCTTTTTAGAAGACTTAAAATATTAATCATATAAATAACAATCTAAAAAAGAAATTCATGGAAATTCCACATTTCTCACAATTGGTCTTTAAGAGAGCAAAGAAAAGACCAAACATGAACATTGTTTTCTATCGCGACAATTCTCTTGCTAAGTGGATTGGCTTGACATGGAAAGAAGTTGCCGACAAGGTTATGAGTTTGGCATCTGCATATGTTCGTTTAGGCATTAAAGAAGAGGACAAAATTGCAATATGTTCTCAAAATAAACCACAAGGTTTTATTGTTGATTTTGCTAATTATGCAAATAGAGTTGTGTCTGTCCCTATGTATGCAACAGCTTCGGCTTCTCAAATGGAATACATTGTCAACGACGCACAAGTTTCAATGATATTTGTAGGAGATCAACAACAGTACGACAATGTTTTGACGTTCATAGACAAAACTCCATCGTTGAAAAAAATTGTAGTTTTTGAAGAATCTGTTGACTTGAGAGGACACGAATTGGCTACCTATTTCAGTAAAATCATGGAACTTGGCAATGACGAGAAAGACATCAAGGTAGTTAAAACACGTCAAAAGGCAGCAAAAGAAGACGATTTGGCAATATTGATGTACACGTCTGGAACAACAGGAAACTCAAAAGGAGTTATGATAACACATAGCAACCTACTTGAGGCAATGCGTATTCACGATATAAAACTTACACAAATAGAGAAAAAAGAACGTTCATTAGCATTTCTACCTTTGTCACATATTTTTGAACGAGCTTGGTGTTATTTCTGTTTATTCAAAGAATTAAAAGTTTATTTGGTAGAAGATCCTAAAAATATACAACAAGCATTGAGAGAAGTTCGTCCACATTATATGACAAATGTTCCTCGTTTTTGGGAAAAAGTTTCTATCGGAATCAATGAAAAAATAGCTGCTATGACACCTTTCAAACGTGCTATGGTTACTTGGGCAATGGCAGTTGGTGAATCTTATAACATTGATTATTTGCGTTTAGATAAACGCCCTCCTTTCAAATTAAAACTTAGCTATAAGTTCGCTGACAAATTCATCTTCGGTTTGGTTAAGAAAACAGTTGGCGTAGAAAATGGTAAAATGTTCCCAGTTGCAGGAGCATATATGGATTCAAATTTGATAAAATTCTTCCGTTGCATGGGTATCCCTATCACTTTTGGATACGGGCTTACTGAAACTTGTGCAACTGTTTCTTGCTTTGATTACAAAGGATATAAAATTGGCACCGTAGGTTCTATTATGTCAGATATTCAAGTAAAAATCGGTGAAGACGATGAAATTCTTGTAAAAGGGAAAACCATTACTCCGGGCTACTACAACCTCCCCGAAGTCAATGCAGAGTCTTTTATTGATGGGTGGTTTCGTACAGGAGATTCTGGGAAAATTGACGAAGATGGTCATTTGATTATTGTTGATAGAATAAAAGATTTGTTCAAAACATCGAACGGAAAATATATTGCTCCTCAACAAATTGAAACAAAATTGAATATGGATCCTTATATCGCACAAATAGTTGTTATAGGAGATTCTCGCAATTTTGTTACTGCCATTATTGTTCCAGAGTTAGAAGCATTAAAAGAGTTTGCAAGTGATCATAACATTATGTATGACAATCTTGACGAATTGTTTGAAAACAAAAAAGTGCAAAAACTTTATAGCGAACGTATAGAAGCAGCACAAAAAGATATGGCAAATTTTGAAAAAGTGAAGAAATTCCGCTTGATAAAAAAATGTTTTACAGTAGAATCAGGCGAAATGACTTTGACTTTGAAACTTCGTCGTGCAGTTATCCTACATAACTACAAAGAATTGATAGACGAAATGTACACTCCTTCGCAATCTGCTTTATAAGAAAATTCCAATAAAAAAACAGAGCCTTCTAAAAAAAGAAGGCTCTGTTTTTTTGAGAAGAAGTGTTATTCCTCACTTCCCCATTTGGAGGGTTGATTCCCCATTGTAAATTCTAGAATAGCCCCATTCATAATATCTTCATGAGTGATAAATGGTGTATTCAATAGCTTACCATTGAGCAAAACTGATTGTATATATTTATTCTTTTTGGTTGCATTATTCACCTTTACAATAAACTTATTTCCATTTGAAAGATGAATCACTGAATTTTCAAACAAAGGACGTCCTATAGAATAAATAGGATTTCCAGGAGCAACTTGGTAAATTCCCAAAGCATTCATAATATACCAAGCCGACATCTGACCACAATCTTCATTACCAGAAAGTCCATCAACATCAGCAAAATACTGACTATACAAAATACTATCAACCAATGCTTGTGTTTTGTAAGGTTGACCTACATAGTTGTAAAGATGTGCAATATGATGGCTTGGCTCATTTCCATGAGCATACATCCCTATCAAACCAGAGATGTCTGAGGAAATAAGTTCTCCCTCTAGACGTGAGTCCATCGAGAAAAGAGTATCCAGTTTTGCAATAAACGCTTCCCTTCCTCCCATTAAATCAACTAAACCTTGCACGTCATGAGGTACAAACCACGTCCATTGCCATGCGACACCTTCGCAATAATCATCTTCGCGGTGATTCGAAGCAATTGGGTTAAATGGTTCGCGCCAATTTCCTTTATCGTCAAGCCCACGCATGAATCCTACATTTCTATCAAAATAATATCGATATCCTTGTCCAAGTTCGCTGTATCGGTCATATAGAATGGAATCTCCTAATTCTTTAGCAAATTGAGAAATACACCAATCAGCATACGCATATTCCAATCCTTTTGCAACCGCTTCATGCTCCAAGTTGCAAGGAACATATCCCAATTTATTTTTGTAATCCTTTGATTTCAAAACAAGAGCATTTCTCATCTTAACCGGAGTAATGATGTTTGTCGAATCAAAGTTTGAACTCTTCAAACACGCTTCATAAGCTTTTTGTACATCAAAATTGCGATTACCTTTCATAAATGCATCCACAATAACAGGCACAGCATTGTATCCAATCATAGTTGCTGTATAATTTCCAGCCAACTCCCACAATGGCAATAAACCTCCTTCATTGTATTTTGAAAGCAACGAAATAATAAATTCATTATTCAAATCTGGATCAATAATGGTATAAAGCGGATGAAATGCTCTAAAAGTATCCCAAAGAGAAAAGATAGTATATATTGGTTTATTAGGATCGGTTTGTCTAATCGTGTGATCCATTCCCAAATAGCGACCATCTACGTCCGAAAACACATTCGGAGCAACTGCAGTATGGTACATTGCTGTGTAAAAAATCTTTTTATTAACTTCATCGGAAGTTGTGATATCTATTTTTTGTAGAAATTTGTTCCATGCCAATTTCGCATCATTTCTCACCTTATCAAAATTCCAATCAGCGATTTCGCTTATCACATTGTTTTTTGCGCCTTCAATGTCAACAGCAGAAACACCAACTTTCACAAAAACTTGCTCATCTGCCTCAGTTGCAAAACGTACAATCACTTTTGCTTGAGGAAGTTCTTCTCCATTTTCAACAACAGACGTTTCTACAATTTCATACGAAGTAAATGGTTTTGAAAATTTAGCATAGAAATTTATTTTCTGCTCAAAAGCCCAATAAACAGTCATCTTACTTCCTACAATTTCCGTATCACTAATCACTTTTAACTGCAGATTTTCGTTACGCTGATGTTGAAGCGAGTAGTCTAAATCAAGAACAAATCCAGAATTTTCACTCTTGGGGAATGTATAGCGATGAATAGCTCCACGTTTTGTTGCAGAAAGTTCTGCCTGCACGCCGTAAGTATCCAAAAAAACTGAATAATAACCTGCTTCGGCCTTTTCATTTTCATGCGAGAACACAGAAGCATAATTTGTTTGCTGACTCTTTTTCCCTTGAAAGTTTGTGTTTACTTCTCCTACAATAGGCATAAGAAGCACATCTCCATAATCGCAACAACCTGTTCCACTAAGATGTGTATGCGAAAAACCATTTATGGTGGTGTCCGCATAATAATAACCTGAGCAAGCATCCCATTCATTGATGCGAGTATCAGGACTTGGTTGAATCATTCCATTTGGAACAATAGCTCCAGGGAAAGTATGTCCATGTCCACCTGTTCCAATGAAAGGATCTACATATTGTGTGTAATCTTTTGTTTGCTCTTTACAACAAGAAAAGAGAATTAACGCAACACCAACGATACTAATAATTTGATTCTTTTTCATAATACTATTTTTTTTCTTCCAAAAGCAAAGATAATAAAATAGTGATTAGTGACAATTTTACAATAATCGTATTATTATTTTCTTTATCTTTGCTAAAATAACACAAAAAACAATGAAAGCATCACGTAATATACGCTACCAAATTTGTTTGGTTTTGTTGGATATTTTGCTTTGGTGTTTCGCTATTTTTATACTAATGACGTGGCGACTTGTTGCTGACAAGCACGTTATAACTCGTTACTTTATTTCTTACTCCATTTTTGCTTTTGCATGGATATTAAGTGGTTTGTTGTGCGGGAAATATAAGCCATGGAAAGGATTCTCTTCGTGGCGTTCAGTTCTTAATCTTTTGTTTTCTTCAATAATCACAACTGTAGGTAGTTTAGTATTTCACCACTTTATCTACTCCGACCTATCGCTCTTTGCACTATTAGCAGGAATCCTTATTGTTGTGATACAAAATATTATTATTATCTCATTGTATTACAGTTACCGCTACGCAACTTACATGGATGAAGATTTGCCTAGTTACGAAATACGTTCAGAGCAAAAAGTTCTTACACCCCCATTACCTTTAGAAGAAACTGCATATAAGAATTTACAAGAAACCATAATTGAAAACGCAGGAAAAGAAGTTTTTGAGTTTTTGGAAAAGAACGTGCCATTAAGAAGTTCTAATACTATTCTTTTTGAAACTTATAACTTGCTAAACATAAAGGTCATGCCAAATTATAAGTATGATTGTATTGTAAATCTTTCTAATCTAAACAATCTCGTCGGCATTAACCGTTTTTTGGGTATTATAAATGAAAAATTACCAGACAATGGAATGTTTGTTTGTTCCTTTGTTTCTCAAGAAGTATATCAAAATCAAATACTTAACAAATATCCTTCAGGAATAAATAAAATAGTTTATTGGTGGAAGATTTTCTTTAATAGAATTATCCCAAAATTGCTGTTTTTTAGTCGATTATATTATCAAGTCAATGAAGGAAAAAGTAGATTCATTTCCAAAATGGAGATTCTTGGACGACTTTATTATTGCGGTTTTGAAGTAGAAAAAGATGAAGTTATCGGTTCAAAAACCTTTGTAATTGCCCGACGAAAAAATATTCCTCAAGAAGATATTCATAGGCGTTATGGACTTATAATAAAATTGCCCCGCATTGGTAAAAATGGTAAAATAATCAACGTCTATAAATTCCGAACCATGTATCCTTATGCCGAATTTATTCAGCAATATGTATTCGAAAAGAATAATTTGTCGCAAGGAGGAAAAATAAAAAATGACCCACGAATAACTTCTTACGGCCATTTTTTCAGAAAAATGTGGATTGACGAATTACCAATGTTTATCAATTTACTCAAAGGCGAAATGAAGTTAATAGGCATTCGGCCGTTGAGTAAACACTATTATAGCCTCTACACAAAGGAGTTACAAGAAATGCGCATTAAATTCAAACCAGGACTTTTACCTCCTTTTTATGCAGATATGCCCAAAACTCTTGATGAAATTCAGGACTCGGAGATGAAATATCTACTTAAGTGTAAAGAACATGGTGTTTTTACAACTGATATTAAGTACTTTTGGAAAATATTTTTCAATATCTTTTTTAAAAAGGCGCGTAGTAAATAAGATGAATGGGAAGATAAAAATACGCATCGGAAACAAATGTTTGTTGTGGATTGCAATTAGTTTTTTTGTTTCGACGATAAATGCTCAAGACATTCCTCAACATATATCTTTTACCCGTGTTTACGATTTCATCGACGAGTTAGCAATTGACAAAGTGATTGATATCAATTCTGTAACAAAACCTTATAGCAGAAATTTCATTGCTCAAAAATTGGCAGAAGCACAAGCAAAAGACTCTCTTCTGACCAAACGACAAAAAACAGATTTGAAATTCTTCATAAATGATTATGCCATAGAATTGGATACTTTACCAAAATCATATGTTCATTGGACCAATAAAAAAACATTTGATTTGGCTTTGCTACAGCCTGCGTTCCAGTATCAAGACAAGTATTTCAAATGCCGCCTGACTCCTATTCTAGGAATGGATATCATTGCAAATACAGGAAAGAAAGGTGCAATCATGAAACGTTGGTTTGGTGCTGATTTTCAAGCAACAATTGTAAATCACGTTTCCGTTTGGGCAAGTTTTAGAGACAATTCCTTCAATGGAAAACTTCTCAAAGGAGGATTAACTCAAAAAGATGCTCGAATATCGGACTACTTCTATCTAAACAATCTGCCTGGTTGCCAATACAAAGAAGCTACTTATGGCGGTGATTATAGCGATTTGAGAGGTGGAATAAAAGCTTATGCTTGGTGGGGGAGTATAGGACTTATGAAAGACAACATTGTTTGGGGAGATTCTTATAATTGCTCAAACATTATCTCAGGAAGAGCCCCTTCTTTTCCTATGCTTACACTAAAACTAAACCCATGTAAATGGTTTGAGTTGAACTATATTCACGGTTGGCTCATTAGCAATGTGATTGATTCTACAAGTTACTACATAGAAAACAACGGCAATGGAGATAAAAAACACTATCGCCCTCAAAATAAGTTTATTGCCGCTAATATGCTTACATTTACTCCAATTAAAGGACTTAATCTTTCGTTAGGGAATACTATTATTTATGCTGAGAAAAATCCTCAAGCCGCTTATTTCATCCCCATTGCATATTATAAATCTATCGACCATTTGCTCACAAAAGGCTTGGGAACAGAAAACCAAAATTCACAGATTTTCTTCAACATCAGTTCTAGAAACATCAAGCATTTACACCTTTTTGGCTCAGTTTATTTAGACGAGTTCAATACTCAACGTTTGAAAAAATCTAATCCACAAAGAAATCCTTTTTCCTACAAGGTGGGATTCAATGTAAGCAATTGGCCTCTGAAGGAACTTTCTCTTCAAGGTGAGTTTACACGAACAAACATCATAAATTACAAACACTCTATTCAGTCGCTCACTTGGGCATCAAACAGTTATAATCTTGGTCATTATCTGGGCGACAATTCGCAAGAAATATACGTTGCGTTAAACTATAAACCTGTTTGGGGGCTGAACTTAAACCTCTCTTACACCAATGCAAGAAAATATAATGATTACGCCTATATGAGAAGAGGAGAAACTGGAAATAGCCAGATTTCACAAATTCTTGCTCAAAAACCTTTCAATGAAATAGTTTGGCAAAATGACTTAATTGCTCTTGAAGCAACCTACGAGATATTCAACAATTGTTATGCGATCTTTAATGTCGAATACAACAACGCAAGAGGTTATACTCCAAAATCAACTCCTATTGAGGGAGAAATCCGACTTGATGCTCAAAGTTATTTAGATTATTATACTCCAAAATTTTATCAAGGAAAAAATGTTACCATCATCTGTGGTTTAAGTTTTGGATTTTAGTTCATAAAAACAGAAAAGAATATGATTAGTTTTGAAAATGTAGAAAAAGTCAATTGGAAGTACGAGGCATTGTATCCTTACGTTGACTTTGTTCATCGTTATGTGTATTACAGAAAATTCATTGTTCGCAATGCAGAACGTATCCCCAAAAACAAACCAGTAGTGGTTATTTGCAATCATCAGAATGGACTGAGCGATGCTTTGGGCATCTTATTCTCTCTAAAAAAAGATGGAAGAAGACCTGTTTTTATTGCTCGTGCCGATATCTTCAAAAAAGAATTTGTTGCCAAACTTTTAAGGTTCATCCGTATAATGCCTGCCTTCAGAGTACGCGATACGGGGAAAGAAAATCTTGGAGAAAACCAAGCTATTTTTAGCAAATCTGCTCGAATTGTTGCAGAGAATGGAATTGTAAGTCTTTTCCCTGAAGCCGGACACGAAAGTTGCAGACACTTAGGAACTTTCAAAAAAGGATTTGCTCGCATCGCGTTTCAAGCAGCCGAACGTCTTAATTTTGAACAACCTGTTTACATACAGCCATTCTCGAACCATTACAGCAACTACTTTAAAGTTCAAGGGAAACTTGTGATGACGGCAGGAGAACCGTTTGAGTTTTCTGATTTGTATGATTTGTACAAAGAAAATCCTCCCCGAGCTCAAAAATTATTGGCCGATCGTGCTCGTCAAAAAGTAAAAGAATTAATGTTGGACATTGAAGATTTATCAGTTTATGACGAATATGACTGCATCAGAAAACTATACTCTTTCCAGGTTTTGAAACAAGAAGGAAAGAAAATTTCTGATTTTGCAAACAAACTTGATGCAGAAATTAAAATAGTAGCCTCCCTAGATAAATTAAGAGCAGAGGATAGCGAAAAATTCGACAAATTAATGTCACAAACTAATCGCTACATGCGCTGTTTGGAAAAACTGCACCTTAGAGATTGGGTGCTTCGCCGAAACATATCTGTTTGCGAATTCTTGGCTCGTTTTATTGGGGTTATTTTTGTTCTCCCATTCTTTATACTTTCATTTCTACTGAATGTAATTCCATACAACGTCCCATCTCTTGTAACTCGCAAACTAAAAGATCCTATGTTGATGTCTTCATTTTACTTTGGCATTGGAGCATTAATTTCATATCCTCTTTGGTTTATTATTTTATCCATTATAGCTATAGTTATTACAAAAACTTGGTGGGTTAGTTTAGTAATTTTACCATTGCTGCCTTTGAGTTTGGTTACTTTCTTGAACGGAAAAGTTTTTATCAAAAAATTTATTCATCTTTGTCGAAAATTCCGTTTCTGGTATCATGGTAATCCTATTTATAAAGAGGCTTTGGACTTGAGAGGGAAAATTGTAAAAACATTAAAAAGTATTGTCAAGTAACAATTAATGAGAAATCTTATAAAATACGGACTACTAGGAACAAATTTACTCTTCGTGGTATTTTTGTTTCTAGGAGTGCTTTCTTTGAAAGTAAGTTCGGCATTTTTATCCTTTTTTGGATTGTTCTTCCTCCCAATTGTAATTGTAAATTCCTTATTTGTTGTTCTTTGGCTGTTTTTTGATAAAAAGTTTTGCCTTCTCTCCGTTGTAACACTGATGATATTTTCTCCGTACGTGCAACGAGTTTTCCCAATAAACCACCCAAAAGCTAGCGAAGATTCTGACATTGTTCTTCTGACATACAACATCGCTCTGTTTAATTTCAACACAAAAACCAATGACATTTTGAACGAAATTCTACAGACTGATGCCGATATTGTTTGCTTGCAAGAGTTTGGTTTCTTTAGAAAAAACGATAAACGCGATCATGTTTTTGCAACATTAAAAAAAAAATATCCCTACAGGCATGTTTGGTATAAAAATCAGTTTTATAGTGCAGAAAGCGGGGTTTGTACTTTCTCAAAATATCCCATTATAAAAAAAAGAAAGATTCAATATGACTCTGAAAACAACATCAGTATTTTTTCTGATATTGTCATAGGAGAAGATACCGTTCGTGTAATTAATAACCATCTGGAATCGAACAAACTATCAGACAAGGAGAGAGAAAACTTTAGCAAAATAGAAGCTAATAAGGAAACTTTAACATTAATGGAGAAAATCTTTCACAAATACTCTTTTGCCAACCAAACGAGAGCAGAACAAGCCAAAGTTCTTGCTAAAGAGCGAGAAAATTCTCCTTACAAAACAATCATTTGTGGCGATTTCAACGATGTGGCAATGTCGTATGTCTACGAAACAATTAGCGGAGACTTGAAAGATGTTTACATAGAAACTCAAACCGGAACAAATTACACTTTTTCCGAAGGTTTTCTTCGTTCTCACATCGACCATATATTGATCGACCCCTCTTTTACTCCAAAAAGTTGTGAAATAAAACATAACTCCAACCTCTCCGATCACTCCATGTTGGTTGGAAGATTTAGCATCAAATAACCATTAATTTTTTTTCTATGAGAACTATTCCTGCATCAGAACTGATAATCAATGAAGATGGTAGTATATTTCATCTGCATATCAAACCCGAGCAACTGGCTGATAAAGTTTTGCTTGTAGGCGATCCGGATAGAGTTTCGCTCGTAGCAAAACACTTCGACTCGATAGAGTGCGAGGTGTTGAATCGTGAATTTCATACCATAACGGGAATGTACAAAGGCAAACGCTTGTCATGTGTTTCTCATGGAATTGGCACAGACAATATAGACATTGTACTCACAGAACTAGATGCCTTGGTGAACATCGATTTTGAGAAAAGATGTGTCAAGGAACAACTCAAGTCGTTAACTTTGGTAAGAGTTGGCACTTCTGGTGGATTACAAATGGAGTGTCCTGTTGGAAGTTATGTGGTTGCAAAGCGTTCGATTGGATTTGATGGCTTATTGAATTTCTACGCTAACTCCAGCGAGATTTTTGATTTAGATTTTGAAGATGAATTCAAGAAACACACAAATTGGAACAATCGTTTAGCTGCACCTTACGTTGTCAGTGCCGACGAAGAATTAGTGGAAAGAATTGGCAAAGGAATGCTACATGGTGTTACTATTTCGGCTCCAGGATTTTATGGTCCTCAAGGTCGGTTTGTTCGGTTGGCTCCAAACGATATGAATTTGAACGAAAAAATCACTTCATTCCGCTACGGAGATGAAATGATTACAAACTTTGAAATGGAAAGCTCTGCGCTTGCAGGACTCTCCAAGATGCTTGGGCATAAAGCAATGACTGTATGCAGTATCATTGCTGGGCGCATCTCCAAAGATATGAATACGGAATACAAAGGTTCTATTGAGGAGCTAATAAAAATTGTGCTGGAGAGAATATAAAAAATGCCGCAACTATTTGACATAGTTGGAAAAACAATTGCGAATTGGTATCAGATTCACAAAAGAGTTCTGCCTTGGAGAGAAACTACCGATGCCTACAAAATCTGGATTTCTGAGATTATTCTGCAACAAACCAGAGTCGATCAGGCTTTAGGATATTTTTCTCGTTTTGTAGAACGCTTTCCCAATGTAGAAAGTTTAGCACAAGCCTCCGAAGATGAGGTTCTAAAGTATTGGCAAGGACTTGGCTATTACTCTCGCGCACGAAATCTACATTTTGCGGCACAGCATATTGTCGCTAAGCATCATTCTATTTTTCCGAGCAGCCACAAGGAGGTTTTGGCACTTAAAGGAATTGGTGATTACACCGCAGCAGCCATTTGCTCATTTTCCTACAACATGCCCTATGCTGTAGTCGATGGCAATGTTTTTCGGGTTCTATCCAGATTATTTGGCATCACTACTCCAATAAATTCCACACAAGGGAAAAAGGAATTCTCTCTACTAGCCGAAAAACTTCTGAATAAGAAAAATCCTTCGCTACACAATCAGGCCATGATGGAGTTTGGCGCACTGCAGTGTACCCCAAAATCGCCCAACTGTATGCAGTGTCCGCTGCAAGAGTTTTGTGTAGCCTTTGCTAGTAATATAGTGAAAGATCTTCCCGTAAAAACAAAAAAACTAGTTCAGCGCGACCGCTTTTTCAACTATCTTTTTATAAAGAAAAACGCTTACACTTTCATTGAAAAACGCACTCAAAACGATATTTGGAAAAACCTTTACCAATTTCCATTGATTGAAACTGAGAAATTATCGGAGATAGAAGATTTACTTAAACATCCATTCCTAAATGATAAAAAGTTTGTGATAAAGAAAATTTCGTCTGTTTACAAACACGTGTTAAGTCATCAGATTATTTACGCACGTTTTTTAACCATAGAGACCAACGATAAACTCTTCTCTGAAAATGAAGGGTTTATTGCAGTGCCAATCTCCAACCTCAGCACCTTCCCCATTCCCCGTCTGGTAGAAATTTTTATAGAAAAAAATTTGGAGAATTAAATATCTTTATTTTCCTTTACATACTCAAAATAAAAACCTTATAGTTATGTCATTGAACAAAGTTATTTTAATTGGAAACGTAGGTAGAGATCCTGAGGTTCAGCATTTCGAAGGTGGAAATGCAGTTGCTAATTTTTCATTAGCAACCACCGAAAGAGGATACAAATTGTCGAACGGAACTGAGGTGCCAGAGAGAACAGAGTGGCATCGTATTGTAGTAAGAAAAGATCAAGTGCCATTTGTAGAAAGATGGGTAAAAAAAGGTTCGAGCGTTTATGTAGAAGGAAAAATTCGCTCTCGCTCTTATGAAGATAAAAATGGGATGAAACGCGATGTTTACGAAATAGTTTGCGACAAGATAGAATTTTTTGGTTCTAAACGTTCTTCAGGAGGTGGTTCCGATAGCGCTACCGTAGCAGAGAAACCTGCCGTAGCACCTTTCTCTTCTCCATTTGATAGCGAAGCAGAAACAGACGATCTTCCATTCTAAGAAAAAAGAAGGAGAATAAATTAAAAGCAAGGTAAAATTTTACTTTGCTTTTTTTAATTAATTCTTTCATAAAAAACTAATTGCAATAGGCATTAGCAATAAAAAAAGGAGTGTTACAACTCCTCTTTATAGTATTTCCTGTAGAATTTTTTAAAATTTTCTTTCTCATTCTCTAAGTAATAAGAACCTTTAGCATATCTATTGAATAGCAAAGCTTTCAACGTAATAGGTGTATTCTCAAATTGTTCAAATGTTTCCAAACCAAGATAGATATATTCATCAATATAGGACGACTTGCATCATATCAAACACCCAAGAACGTTCATAAAACCACAGCATTGATTTGTTCTGTTCTTCAAAAGGACTATTGTCCTCGCCCTTGTAGTAACGACAATATTTTAATAAATCACTCTTTTTCATATTTCTTATAAAATTTATCCTACATCATTCTTCCTCACACCAATTCCAGAATTTGTGTTGAGAGTAATTTTTCCATCAATTATCTTCACGCCATCAAAACAATCGTTTTTTATCAGCAGATTTCCATCTAAATCAGCAAAATCTACCAACGGAGAAAGTTGAGCTGCCGCTGAGATTGCACATGAAGTTTCTGTCATACATCCGAGCATAACTTTCATCCTTTTCTTTCTTGCAGCAAAAATCATTTTATAAGCTTCAGCAATTCCGGTACATTTCATGAGTTTAATGTTGATGCCATGAAAAGCTCCTTCAATTTTATCCATATCGCATAAACGCTGAACAGACTCGTCAGCAATTATAGGTAATGGGCTACGAGACGTTAGCCATGCACTATCAAGTAGATTTTCCTTTGGAAGAGGTTGCTCTATGAGCAAAACATTTTGATCTTGCAACTCCAAAACGCTCTCTAGTGCCTCGTGTTTATCACTCCAACTTTGGTTAGCATCAATAAAAAGTGGTTTATCAGTATATTTTCGTATTACTCGAATGGTTTCTCGCCAATCTTTGTTCACTTTTATTTTAAGAATAGCATAAGGTTCTGCCTCTTCTATTTTCTTCCTAACAACGTCTTCTGAATCAATCCCTATTGTAAAAGAGGTGTATAGTTGATTAGTTATGTCTATATTTAGTAGGGTGTAAAGAGGTTTTTGATGTAGTTTTCCCCACAAGTCGTGCAAAGCAATATCTATTGCTGCTTTGGCTGCGGTATTCCTTTCTTCTATTTTATCAACATATTGCAAAACATCTTCTAAAGAACGTAAGTCTGAAAAACCAGACAAATTTACCTTTTGCAAAAACCGACAAACACTCTCCTGAGTTTCTCCTAAATACTGAGGAAGAGATGCTTCTCCATAACCAATGAGACCTTCGTGTTCAACCTCAACAAGCACTACTGGAGTGCTTGTTCTTGAATAGTTGGCTATTGCAAACGTATGCCGCAATTCCAAATTGTATGTGGAAAATGAAAGTTTCAATGTTTATTTTATTAAACTTGCTTTCAAACCTTTTATAACTGAAGAAGTAAAACCATTGGCTTCCATCTCATTCAAACCCTTAATGGTTATGCCACCTGGCGTAGTTACTTTGTCTATTTCCATCTCTGGATGAGATGCATTTTTTTGCAACAACTCTGCTGCTCCTATC
Organism: Paludibacteraceae bacterium; assembly: GCA_045612365.1. Classification (GTDB taxonomy): domain Bacteria; phylum Bacteroidota; class Bacteroidia; order Bacteroidales; family Paludibacteraceae; genus RGIG9608. Next base: position 220,279 of record JAZKYY010000017.1, on the reverse strand, counting down.
AAAGTTTGAGCAACAACGTTTTGAGCCACATCTGCGCTAATACCCATTTCTACTGCACCTTCTACCGCAGCTCTGATATATCGAAAAGCATAAGCAATACCGCAACTCGACAATGACATAAAAGCATTTAACTGCTTTTCAGGAACAACAAAAACTTGACCTAATGTCGAAAAAATATTTTCTACCTCTAAAATTTCTTCTTTTGAACATTGATCATGAGAAACAGTCAAAACACCTTTGCCAATAGCAATTGCTGTGTTTGGAATCATTCGAAATATTGAGAGTTGGTTCTTTGCTCCTTCAAACAAACTTCTCAATTGTATCAAATCTACTCCAGCCGCGACAGAAACAACAATACGACTTTTCACTTCACAACAAATTTCCTCAATAACGGATTCCACCAACCAAGGTTTAACAGCAAGAATCAGCATATCTGACTTTTGAGCAACATCTTTGTTGGAAGTAGATACATTTATCCCCGTAAACTTTTGTTTCAGTTTTTGCAAACGATCTTCCGCTAAATCACTAACATACAAATCTGTATTAGATATAGCTGCACATTGAGCAAAACCTTCTATCATTGAGCCACCAATATTTCCTGCTCCAATAATTCCTATTTTCATTGTCATAATAATTTTTCTAAAAGCAAAGGTAAAGACTATTTTTCTAAAAAATAATTATCTTTCCTTTTTATTGATTATAATTCTACTAAACCTCCATATATAATCAGTAAAAATTATGATATTTGAGCATTATTTTAAATGCGAATATATGAGAGCAACTATAAGTGTAATACCAATGCGAAGTGAACCTTCAGAACGAAGTGAAATGTGTTCAGAAGTTCTTTTCGGGGAAGAAATAGAAATAATCGAGAAGTTTGACAAATGGAGTAAAATTCGCTCAAAAAAGGACAAATACGAAGGTTTTATAAGTAATAATATGCTACCAAGAGAAGAAAATGACTTCCGGGAGCCTCGTATTATTTCCTCTTCTATAGCCATTGCAACATCTCAAGGTGAAACGCCAATAATACTCCCAGCAGGAAGCCTCGTCCCAAAAGAAGGTATATTTATTAACAATAAACATTACAAAATAAAAGATGAAGATTGTTTGGAACGAAATTTTTGTGAAATAGAAAAGGTTGCTCTACAGTTTCTTAATGCTCCGTATCTTTGGGGAGGAAAAACCATTTTCGGGATAGATTGCTCTGGTTTTGTTCAAACCGTTTTCTTTATTTGTGGGAAGCAACTCCCTCGTGACGCCTCTCAACAAGTTGCATTGGGAACTACTGTTGATTTTCTTACTGAAACTAAAACTGGCGACCTTGCATTTTTTGAAAACGAAAACGGGAAAATAGTACATGTTGGTATTCTGCTAAATAATCATCAAATTATTCACGCATCAGGTCAGGTGAAGATTAGTCAAATTGACAATTACGGAATTTTAGCCGATTCGCAAAATGGATATTCTCATAAACTGAGAATAATAAAAAGAATAGATTGAAAAAAAAAGAGTTCTACAAATAGAACTCTTTTTCATATTATAATAAAGATTTTTATTCCCAGTTCCCTGCGTTATTATTTGGTTCAACGATTGAACCTACTTGCAAACCTGCATATTTTCCCAATTTGTTTTTAGTATCTTTAAGGTTAATCAACTCTTGACGATTAAGGTCGCTCAAATAAGTATCATAATGTGCTTTTGCTTCAAACAAAGGAATTTGAATTCCTGATGTTGGGTTAGTATAAGTTGCAGTATCGATTTGGAAACGTTGTCCGTTTGAATAAGGAATTTCAAATATCTTATCTATTTCGTCAATAGAGTATGAAGAAGCAAACAAACTTTCATAAACACTTACATACGAAGTATCACGTTTGAAGTTCTGCAAACCTAACGCAATAATTTCTTTTTGATTTCCTTTGCGAATGATTGCAATAGCTTTTGCTTCTGTCAACCCATCGTTGAGTTGTTGGTCTGTCAAAGTCCCTTCTTTCAAAACCACAGGCATTTTTCCATTTTTGATAAATTTAATCAATGTATCAGCACTCACAGCATATTTTCCTGTTTGGTTTTTATATTCAATCTGTGTTTTACGCAAATCAATAAGATTTTTCACAACAGCTTTCTCTCTCAAAGCACTTTGTTCGTTGAACTCAATTGGAGTAAGAATACTCATTACACAAAAATATCCTAGTACCAAAATAGAGATAAACAATAGGATTCTAACAGTTATTTTCATTTTTTATTCGGTTTTTTAATTAACATTTGCAAATGTAGAAAAAGATTAGCAAAAAACAAGAAAATAGTTTTCAAAAAAATCACTCTCCTAGAGCTCTCATATTTTCCAAACACACTTTCAAAGAATCTTGCCAATGAGGAATAGTAACTCCAAAAGTATTCTTAATTTTTGTTTTATCAAGGACCGAAAAACTTGGACGAGTGACTTTACTAGGGAATTCTTTGCTATGACAAGGCAAAATATCACAAGACAGATGCTTAGAAAAACTAGCTATTGACTTTGCAAAATCATACCAACTACAAACTCCTTCATTGGAAAAATGATAAACACCGTCTTTCCTTTCAAAGGATTTATGCTCAATAATTTGAGAAATAACATTCGCTAAATCAAAAGCATAAGTCGGTGTCCCAACTTGGTCGGAAACCACTTTTATTTCTGGTTTTGTGGATGTCAACTGAAGCATAGTTTTTAAGAAGTTTTTTCCAAACTCACTATACAACCACGAAGTGCGAATAATAATGTACTTACATCCAGATTGAAGAATTGCTTCCTCTCCTTGGCGTTTTGTTTTTCCATAAACACCAATCGGACAAGCCTCATCTTCTTCTATGTAAGGGATACTATTTTTTCCAGAAAAAACATAATCGGTAGAGATATGAAACAAAGTAACATCAAACTCCTTGGCAACAAATGCTAAATTTTCTACTGCCTGAGCATTGAGAAGATACGCAACTCCCTGGTCATCTTCGGCCTTGTCGACATTTGTATATGCAGCACAATTCACTATAACATCTATCTTCTGCTCCGCTACAAGTTCCCTAATTGCATCACGACAAGTAATATCTAATTCATTAACATCTGTAAAGATATAATTATGAGATGAATTTTTTCCTAGAACTCGCATCTCATTTCCTAATTGCCCATTTGCTCCAGTAACCAAAACGTTCATATCCAAACTTTCTTTTCGTGAACAAAAATATAAAAACTTGTTTCTTCAACGATGTAAAAATCGTCTCTTTTCTTTACTTTTGCATTGTATGCGCATCATTAACGGAAAATTCAAAGGGAGAAGATTTACTCCTCCTACCAATATCACAGCACGTCCTACAACCGACTTTGCCAAAGAAAGTTTGTTCAACGTAATCACAAACAACTATTTTGATTTGGAGGGCACCATTGCTCTTGACCTTTTTTCCGGGACAGGAAGTATTAGTTTTGAGTTTGTATCAAGAGGTTGCGCCAATGTTACAGCTATTGAGATGAGCGAAAAACATTTAGCTTTCATTAAAAAAACTTCGACAGAATTAAAAATTTCGAACCTCAGAACCTCTCGAATAGATGTGTTCCGTTTTTTGAAAAGTTGTGCTCAAAAATATGATATCATTTTTGCTGATCCTCCTTATCAACTAGACACATTGAAAACACTTCCGGACCTAATTTTTGAACATTCACTACTTACCGAAGGCGGATTGTTTGTTTTGGAACATGGCAGTTCGAACAGTTTTTCGGAACATCCACATTTTGTAGAGCACCGTTCCTACGGAAATGTTCATTTTTCTTTTTTTAAATAAAAAAGAGAGCATACTTTTTCACTCGTAAACTCTCTCTACTTTTACTATAAAAAAACTACCTACTCTTTGCTATCTATCAAGTTGATTTTTTCTTCCAACTCTGAAAGTTGTGATTTTAATTTTTCTATGTTACGTTGCATCTCCAAAATAAGCTTATCAGCTTTTTTTGATGAAGATGATAAGAATCCAAGATTGTTTTCGTAAGTTTTAATCTCACTTTTCAACTCGTTATATTGTCGAAGAAGATAACGTCTTTCATTTCCTAACGCCGACTCACTTTTATTAGATAAATTATCTTTATACTTGCTCATCTTACGTTTTTTGGACTCTAGATTCAATGCACCATAATGCACATCCATAGCTGCTTTAAACTCTTCCCAAACTTTCTCTTTTTGTTTGAAAGCAACAAATCCTATACTATTAAATTCTTTCTCAAAAGATTTAAGTACAACAATGTTTTCTTCCCTATTCTCTCCTAAAACAAATGTTCTTACCTTTTCAATCAACTCTTTTTTTCGTTGCAGGTTTTCGGCTTCCTCCCTCTTTTTATCTCCCAGAACCTTTTCTCTTTCTTGGAAGAAATAATCACATGCTGCCTGAAAACGCTTCCAAACTGCATCAGACTGACGACGCTGAACAGAACCTATTTTTTTCCACTCTGCCTGAAGCTGTGTCAATTTACTGCCTGTGTTGACCCAATCCTTACTGTCCTTAAGGGCTTCAGCTTGCTCGCAAAGTTGTTTTTTTAGTTCAAGATTTTGAGCATTTTGCTTTTTCTGATCCTTATAAAATTCAGCTTTTGAATTGAAAAACTTATCACAAGCCAAACGAAAACGGTCGTAAAGTTCAATACGCTTTTTCTTTACAAACGGAATCTCCTTCCATGCTTTTTGTAATTCTAGAATATTGTTACTAGCCTCTTCCCAAAGTTTGTAAGTTGTAAGATCTTCTTTATTTATTACTTCAATTTTTTCGCAAATCAACTCTTTTTGCTCTATATATTCCTCTTCTTTCTTCTTTTTTTCATCAAAAAATGCCTGATGTTTTTTATTTATCAATGTAGAAGCTTCTTTGAAACGCGACCAAATTTCTTCCCTTAATTCTTTTTCTACAGGACCAATATTTTTCCAATCCTCATGAAGTTTCTGCAATTTCTGAGATGCCAGAATGACATCTTCCTCACTGTTCAACGCTTCTGCCGCAACGCAAATAGCCGTCTTTTGTTCCAAATTCTTTTTGAAATCATATTCGCGCAATTCTTTGTTTATTTTTATAAGATCATAGAATTGCTCTTGCAAATAATTATATTCTTTCCAAATCTCATTAACCTTAGTAGGAGGAACTTGCCCTATATTCTTCCACTCTTGTTGCAAATTTCTAAATTCTCCCAAAATCTTTTCTATATCTTCCGAGGAAGAAATAAGCGCTTTTAGTTTTTCCAAAAGCTCCATTTTAAGTGAATAATTTTCTTCTAAAATTCTATTTTTCAACTCTTGTTGAGTGGCACGCTTTTTCTTATAATCGGCATATACCTCTTTGAAAAGAAGTTCAGTATCATCCTTTGTTGCAACAAAATTTTCTAAATCACCTCCTTGTTCTACAAAAACTTTCTTCTGATTTTCAATCTCCAAATTGAGCTTTTTGTAAAAACTTTGTTTTATCGATTCTGCATCACTTTTTATTGACTCCAAGTCATCTTTTTGTAGCAATTCTTTGAACAAATTAATCAATTCATTCAACTCAAATGTGTTATAGTCCACCTGAGTTTCTTCCAAAACCTCTTCCACTTGAAGATTATCCATAAGATTTTCTGACATTTCTTCTATATTTTTAGTTTTCTAAATAGAATATTTTGTTGTTTAGTTTCTTATTCTTTTTTTCTTTTCAGCACAAAATCACGACCAAGATAGCGTTCCTTCACTGTTGGGTTTTCTGCAAGTTCTTCAGCTGTTCCCTGAAAAAGAATTTTTCCCTCAAAAAGCATATAAGCCCGATCCGTTATTGCCAAAGTTTCATCTACATTATGGTCGGTAATCAGAATCCCAATGTTTTTTGATTTCAACTTCCAAACAATATCCTGAATATCTTGCACAGCAATAGGGTCCACACCAGCAAACGGTTCGTCGAGCATAACAAAATCGGGTTCAATTGCCAAACAACGTGCAATTTCGCACCGACGGCGTTCTCCTCCCGACAAACGGTCTCCAATGTTCTTTCGCACATGCCCCAAATGAAACTCCTCAATCAAACTTTCTAACTTTTCTTTTTGATATTCCTTAGAAAACTTTGTCATTTCAAGAACGGCCTTGATATTATCTTCAACCGACATTTTACGAAAAACAGAAGCTTCTTGTGCCAAATAACCAATTCCTGCTTGTGCTCTTTTGTAAACAGGATAATTTGTAATCTCTACATTGTTAAGAAAAATTCTTCCTGCATTAGGCAAAACCAAACCCGTTGTCATATAAAACGAAGTGGTTTTCCCCGCTCCATTTGGGCCAAGGAGTCCAACTATTTCTCCCTGATGAAGTTCAAAAGAGACATCGTTCACGACAGTTCTCTTGCCGTAAATTTTCACTAAATGCTCTGTACGAAGAACTTTGTTCTCTTCCACAATATCTACCAAAGTTTAATTTTTTTAGTATGCTGTCATCATAGACTCTACCTCGTTGTTTATCAACGTTATAAAGTCTGCTACAGTCATTGCTCCCTTATCTCCTTCTCCTTGTTTTCTTACACTAACTTCGCCTTTTTCTGCCTCTTTTTCCCCAACTATAAGCATATAAGGAATTCTCTTAAGTTCGTTGTCGCGAATCTTTCTTCCGATTTTCTCGTTTCTATCGTCAACAATTACACGAACATCTTTCATATCCATTTCTTGGGCAATTTTATAAGCATATTCGTTAAATTTCTCCGAAATAGGCAAAATCACAACTTGATCAGGAGTTAACCACAATGGGAATTTTCCGCTTGTATGCTCAATAAGAACAGCAATAAAACGTTCCATAGAACCGAAAGGAGCACGATGGATCATCACTGGGCGATGTTTTTGATTATCTTCTCCTGTATATTCCAATCCGAAACGTTCTGGAAGATTATAATCTACTTGGATAGTTCCCAATTGCCAACGACGACCAATAGCATCTTTCACCATAAAGTCAAGCTTTGGTCCATAAAAAGCAGCTTCGCCTAGTTCTACACGTGCCGACAACCCTTTTTCTTGACAAGCTTCAACAATTGCTCGCTCTGCTTTTTCCCAATTTTCGTCTGTTCCAATGTATTTTTCTTTATTATTTGGATCTCGAAGAGAGATTTGTGCTTCAAAATTTTTGAAATCCAAAGCATTGAAAATGATAAATATAATATCCATCACCTTCAAGAATTCTTCCTTCAATTGGTCTGGACGACAAAAAATATGGGCATCATCTTGAGTAAAACCTCTCACACGAGTCAAACCATGCAACTCTCCACTTTGCTCATAACGATAAACTGTTCCAAATTCCGCAAAACGCAAAGGCAAATCTTTATACGAACGAGGGAATGTTTTATAAATTTCACAGTGATGAGGGCAATTCATCGGTTTCAACAAGAATTCTTCTCCTTCTTGTGGAGTATGAATTGGTTGAAAAGAGTCTTTTCCATATTTTGCATAGTGACCAGAAGTAACCCAGAGTTCTTTTTGACCAATATGTGGAGTCATCACCTGTTGATAACCATATTTTTTCTGGATACGTTTCAAGAAATCTTCCAAACGAGTACGCAACTGCGTGCCTTTGGGCAACCACAAAGGAAGACCTGCTCCTACGGATTGAGAGAAAGTAAACAATTCCAATTCTTTTCCGATTTTTCTATGATCACGTTTTTTCGCCTCTTCGAGCAAAGCCAAGTAATCATCTAACATTTTCTTTTTAGGAAAAGTAATGGCGTAAAGACGAGTAAGTTGCTTTCTATTCTCATCGCCTCTCCAATATGCTCCTGCTACACTTAAAATTTTAATCGCCTTAATAGGAGATGTATTTGGAATATGAGGACCACGACACAAGTCAGTAAACCCTCCTTGTGTATAAGTAGTTATCGTGCCATCCTCAAGTTCATTAATGAGTTCTACCTTATATTCCTCGTTTCTAGAAGCAAAAAGCGCCAATGCATCTACTTTAGAAATATCCTTTCGAACAATATCCTCTTTTCGAACAACAAGCTCAGCCATTTTTGCCTCAATTGCAGGAAAATCACTCTCTTTTATTGTAGTCTCTCCTGGATCAACATCGTAGTAAAAACCATTTTCAATGGCTGGTCCAATACCAAATTTTATACTTGGATACAACTCTTGCAAAGCTTCTGCCATAAGGTGTGCCGATGAGTGCCAAAAAGCATGTTTGCCTTCTTCATCATCCCACTTATGAAGCTTTATTGAGCAATCTTGATTAATAGGGCGGTTAATGTCCCAAACTTCGTCGTTAATACTTGCAGCTAAAATATCCGCAGCCAAACGTGGGCTAATACTTTCTGCTATTTGAAATGCTGTTGTCCCTTTTGCGTAGTCACGCACCGAAGAATCAGGGAAAGTTACTTTTATCATAATTACCTTACAAATGGTTAAATTAAAAAACTAGATGCAAAGGTAACTTTTTCTTTGTGGAAAATTGCTTTTTAAGAAGTAAAATTAAGAAAGATGTTTTTTAGAAATAGTTTTTGATTTTGCCTTGTTAAGTAAATAAAACTTGCTGCAGTACAACACAACCAAAGGCAATAAAACTATCAAAAACAACCAATACCATTCCACTGGGAGGCAAATAACCAATACACAAGCCACCAACTGCAAAAAGGAATAGATTCCACTCACAAAGACATGCGGAAGCTTATATTCATTGACTAAAATTTGAAATAAAAAGATTCGATGTGGTAAAAATATATTTTGGCGTAAATATAGTCGATGAAAAATAGTACATACCGTTTCCACTCCATACACAGCTAGGAACAAAATCCAAACAATGCTATTTGTTTTTTCCATCATTAAAATCATGAGAGAAATTATCCAAAAAGAAAGTGTAACGCTCCCTACATCTCCTGAAAAACAAATTGCTTTCTTTCTGCAATTGAAGAAACAAAATACCACCGAAGCAAATATTGGGAACCAAATAAAATGAGGATTAACAAAGTTTACTTTAAATAAATTGACATACTGCATTGCTCCCAATGTTACTAGTGAAGTCATTCCTAACATCCCATTTATTCCGTCCATAAAATTGAAGGCATTGATTACTCCTACAAAAATCACATAGGCAATAACCAAAATCCATAACATAGAAGAACAAAAGTCAAATAACCCCAACGCAAAAAACACCAATGTTAGGGCCACAAAATGGAAAAACAACCGAGGGTGTGGTGGTATTGAAAATATGTCATCAATAAAACTTATTATCGCAGACAATGTGATAGCAGAAAAAAGCACCCAAACATTAGGTTCAAAGGCATAACAAAAGGTATATATCAAAATAGCAAACCAATAAATAATCCCCCCTCCGCGCAAGGTAGTTCGCTTATGAGAACTTCTAGAATTTGGTTCGTCAACAATATTAAATTTACGAGCCAAAGGAAGATAGAAACTCATTACTACAAATAAACCAGCAGCAAGTGCACAATAAAAAAGCACAATCTGGTTTATACTCATTCCGTCTAAAAAACCTATCTCCATCTGGCTTCTCCCTTTCTATCTCTTCTGTAAAACGTATTTTTTATGAATATATTGTCTTATTGTGTTAAATATTATAACTTTTTATCTATAAATCATTCCGCCCGCAATTCCTGCCAACAGAATAACCAGAATTGGATGAATCTTAAGATATTTGCTCAATAGAAAAGCAATACCAAAAATAATCCAACTTATTTTGTCTATAAAATTAGCGTGGTTCATCAATAATAATGCTGCAGCAGCTATTACTCCTATAACTGCAATTCTAAGTCCCTTCATTACATTTTTAACATTATCATTATTCTTAAACTTGGAGAAAAAATAACACAACGACAGAATAATAATAAAAGAAGGTAACACAACTGCAAAAGTGGCTATTAAAGCACCAAAAATACTTTCAACAGCCCAATAGCCTACATATGTTGCACTATTAATTCCAATGGGGCCTGGCGTCATTTGTGAAATAGCAACAATATCAGTAAATTCAGTTGCCGAAAGCCACGAATGCTTCTCTACCACTTCGTGTTGTATCAAAGACAACATTCCATAACCACCGCCAAAACCGAATAAACCAATTTTGAAAAACGTATAAAACAACTGCCAATAAATCATCTCTTAAACCTCTCTTTTTTTTAGTTTTCCATACAAAAAACCGCCAATTGCAGCTGACAAGATAATCCAAATTGGAGAAACGCCTAAAAGCCATATAAGTACAGCAGAAATAGCAGGAATAAGAAAAGTTTTATAACTCAATTTTGCAGTCTTTGCCAAATTAAAAACAGGAACTGCAATAAGCGCAACCACAGCAGGTCGTATTCCTTTAAAAATAGCTTCTACCCAAACGTTATTCTTATAACTTTCAAAAAAAATAGCTATTAATAAAATAATCAAGAACGAAGGCAAAATGGTTCCTAAAGCAGTAACAATACTTCCTTTTATCCCTTTCAAACGATAACCAACAAAAATGGAAACATTAACCGCCAAAATCCCTGGCGAAGACTGTGCCAAAGCCAAAATATCAAGAAAGTCTTCTTTCGCAAGCCAATGCTTAACATCTACCACCTCTTTTTCTATAAGCGGAATCATTGCATAACCGCCACCAATAGTAAAAGAACCTATTTTAAGAAATGACAAAAAAGCAGAAAAGTAGATATTCATTTGGATTACTTTGGAGTTTTCCTCCGTATTTCTTTATTTATTTTATCGTTGCTAAAGCAAAATCCAAACGTCTTATCACCTCTTCTTTACCAAGTATTTGCGTAATGGTAAACATGTGGGGTCCGCGCATTTCTCCCACAAGAGTCAAGCGAAACGGATTCATTACGTTGCCAAGTCCGTAACCTTTCTCCTCACACCATGCTTTTACGGTTTCTTCGGTTTGCTCTGCATTGTCAAAAGAGTCAATAGTTTTGAGGAATTGCAACAAATCACTAAGCAACGTAGGAGTGTTTTCTTTCCAGCGTTTTTGCACATCCTTTTCATTAAACGCACTTGGAGCAACAAAGAAAAATGCACACAAATCCCAAAGATCTTTTGTAAACGTAGCACGTTCCTTCATCGTAGCCACTGCCATTTCAACTTTTGCAGTATCTACCTCAAGTCCAAGTTCAGCTAATTTAGCAAGAACAACTTGTGCCAATTCTGTATTCGATTTTTGTTGTAAATAGATGTGGTTGAAGTGTTTTCCTTTTTCGTAATCGAACTTTGCACCACTTTTGCTACATTTCTCGAGTGAAAATAGTTTTATCAACTCGTCCATTGATAACACTTCTTGGTCATTACCCGGATTCCAACCAAGCAAAGCTAGAAAATTGATAACCGCTTCAGGCAAATAACCACTTTCACGATAACCTGATGAAATATCACCTGTTTTTGGGTCATTCCATTCAAGAGGGAATACAGGAAAACCAAGGCGATCCCCATCTCGTTTGCTCAATTTTCCATTACCATCGGGTTTCAAAAGAAGCGAAAGATGCGCAAACTGTGGCATCGTTTCTTCCCAACCAAAAGCACGATAAAGCAATACGTGTAACGGAGCCGAAGGCAACCACTCTTCGCCACGAATAACGTGAGACACCTCCATCAAATGATCATCCACAATATTTGCCAAATGGTAAGTTGGCAAATTATCAGCCGACTTATACAAAACCTTGTCATCAAGTATTGATGAATTGACACGTACTTCTCCACGAATTAAGTCATTCACAAGAATCTCTTCGCCTGCTTCAATCTTGAAACGAACAACATATTGTTCTCCTGCAGCAATGCGTTGATCTACCTCATCTGCAGTAAGTGTAAGAGAATTTGTCATTTGCGTACGTGTAGAAGAGTCATACTGAAAGTTTGCTATTTGTTTGCGCTTTTCGTCCAACTCTTCTGGCGTGTCAAAAGCTATATAAGCCTTATCCGCATCAAGCAACTGCTGTACGTACTTTTTGTAAATATCTTTTCGTTCACTTTGACGATATGGTCCATAATTACCACCAAACGAAACTCCTTCGTCAAATTTTATACCTAGCCAAGTCAAAGCCTCGATAATATACTCTTCAGCACCTGGTACAAAACGCTGACTATCCGTGTCTTCTATACGAAAAATCAACTCACCATCGTGCTGTTTTGCAAACAAATAATTGTACAAACAAGTGCGCACCCCACCTATATGCAATGCCCCCGTAGGCGATGGGGCAAAACGTACTCTCACCCTTCTACTCATAATCTCACACTTTTTAGTATTCTCCCCAAGACTTTATTTTTATATCTGCCAAGGAATTACGAGTAAACGCTGTAATAAATGCGCTCGCAAGTCGAGCATTGGTTATAAGAGGAATATTATGATCAATAGCTGCACGACGAATTTTATAACCATTTGTCAACTCTCTACTAGTGTTATTTTTAGGAATATTAACAACCAAGTCAAATTTGTGCTCCGACATCAAGTCAAGAATATTTTCACCTTCTTCATCTGGCCAAGAAACAACTTTTGCATTCACTCCATTTTCTTGCAAAAATTTAGCTGTTCCGTTTGTAGCATAGATTTGATATCCGTTTTCTGCCAATGTTTTACAAGGATCAAGCAAATCAACTTTCGACTTCAATGCTCCAGAAGATACCATGATAGATTTTTCTTTGCTTGGGATGGTATTTCCAACCGAAATCATTGCATTGAGCAACGCTTCGTCCATATCTCCTCCTAAACAACCAACTTCTCCCGTACTCGACATATCAACACCTAAAACAGGATCGGCGTTGTGCAAACGAGCAAACGAGAATTGTGAAGCCTTAACACCAACGTAATCAATATCAAATGCAGACTTTTCTGGTTTTTCAAATTCTGCATCAAGCATAATTCGAGTTGCAGTATCAATAAAGTTATACTTCAACACTTTGCTCACAAATGGGAACGAACGAGATGCTCTCAAGTTACATTCGATAACTTTAATTTCATTGTTACGAGCCAAGAACTGAATATTAAATGGACCAGAGATGTGCAATTCTTTTGCAATCTGACGAGCAATGCGTTTAATACGACGACCTGTTTCAAAATAAATTTTTTGTGCAGGAAAAACCATTGTTGCATCGCCCGAGTGAACTCCTGCAAACTCTACGTGTTCTGATATAGCATAAACCACCACCTCACCATTTTGAGCTACAGCATCAAATTCTATTTCCTTGGTATTTTCCATAAACTGCGAAACCACTACAGGATATTCTTTCGACACTTGCGCTGCCATGTTCAAGAAGTTTTCAAGTTGCGCTCTATCGTAACATACATTCATAGCAGCACCACTCAACACATAACTTGGACGAACCAAAACAGGGAATCCGACTTTTTGAGTAAAGGCCTCTATGTCTTCCAAACTAGTCAATTCCTTCCAAGCTGGCTGATCGATACCTAATTCATCAAGCATTGCTGAGAATTTTTCGCGGTTTTCGGCTCTATCAATATCAATTGCCGATGTTCCAAGAATATTTATATTTTGGCGATAAAGTTTCATTGCCAAGTTGTTTGGAATTTGCCCACCTGTACTTACAATCACACCTTTTTTGTTTTCTTCTAAATCAAGCACATCAAGCACACGTTCAAAAGAAAGTTCATCGAAGTAGAGGCGATCACACATGTCGTAATCGGTACTAACAGTTTCTGGATTGTAATTTATCATTACCGCTTCGTATCCCAATTTACGTGCAGTCTGCACTGCGTTTACAGAGCACCAGTCGAACTCAACTGAACTACCAATGCGATAAGCTCCAGAGCCCAAAACTACAACACTTTGTTTTTCCGATTTTGCAGGAACATAGTTTTCTACATTTCCGTAAGTCATGTAGAGATAATTTGTTTTTTCAGGATTTTCGCTTGCAATCGTATTTATTCGGCGAAGATTAGGCACGATGTTCAACTTCTTACGAAGGTCTCGAACTCGCAAGCTTGCTTTTTCCATATTTCCTTGAGGATTTTCGCTGTAGCGAGCAATCTGGAAATCAGAGAAACCTAATCTTTTTGCTTCTGCCAATACATCCGCAGGAATATCTTCTATTTTATTATATTTTGATAATACTTGAGTATAATCTACAATGTTCTTCAACTTGTCAATAAACCACTTGTCAATTTTGGTAAGTTCCTCGATTCGCTCAACAGTATAACCTTTTTGCAAAGCATCAGCGATGGCAAAGATGCGCAAATCCGTTGGTTTCTGTAGAGCAGAGTCCAAATCATCGAATGTCAAATCGTTATTACCAACAAAACCATGCATGCCCTGACCTATCATTCGCAAACCTTTTTGCATGATTTCTTCAAAAGACTGACCAATGGACATAATTTCACCCACTGACTTCATGCTCGAACCAATTTCGCGACTTACACCAGAGAATTTTGTCAAGTCCCAACGAGGAATTTTTGCAATGATGTAATCAACTGAAGGTGCTTCATAGGCAGAATTTTTCGTACCCATTTCGCCAATCTGATCGAGCGTATAACCAAGCGCCAATTTAGCTGCAACAAAAGCTAGAGGATAACCAGAAGCCTTACTTGCCAAAGCCGAAGAACGACTCAAGCGAGCATTGATTTCGATAATTCTGTAATCGTTGGTTTGTGCATTGAATGCATATTGAATGTTACACTCTCCAACGATACCAATGTGGCGAACCACTTTTTTGGCAACATCTTCGAGCAAAGTAATTTGTTCTTGGGTAAGTGAAATAATTGGGGCAACCACAATACTTTCTCCCGTATGAATACCAAGTGGGTCGAAGTTTTCCATTGGCACCACAGTAAAGCAATGGTCATTTTTATCTCTGATTACCTCAAACTCTATCTCTTTCCATCCTTTCAAACTTTCTTCTACCAAAATTTGTTTAGAATAAGCCAAAGCAGATTCGCACAAAGCAAGGAATTCTTCTTCGTTGGTACAAATACCGCTACCCAATCCACCAAGCGCATAAGCCGAACGAACCATAACTGGAAAACCGATGCGATGAGCCACTTCCAAAGCCTCTTCGATGCTTTCCACAGCTTGCGACACTGGAGTGTGTGCGTTAATCTCATCAAGTTTTTTAACAAATAGGTCGCGGTCTTCGGTAATCATAATAGGTTCTACCGAGGTCCCCAAAACCTCCACTCCGTATTTGTCTAGCGTGCCATTTTCATAAAGTTCTGTTCCACAGTTAAGTGCTGTTTGTCCACCAAAAGCGAGCAAAATACCATCAGGACGCTCTTTTTTGATTATCTCCTCAACAAAATAAGGCGTAATAGGCAAAAAATAAACCTTATCTGCCACCCCTTCGGAGGTTTGAATTGTAGCAATGTTAGGATTAATCAAAACGGTTTCAATACCCTCTTCACGCATCGCTTTCAATGCTTGCGAACCCGAATAGTCAAATTCTCCTGCCTGACCAATTTTCAGTGCACCCGAACCTAAAAGAATTACTTTCTTCATATCCAACTTTATTTTTTTGTTTATTATTTTTTCTACTAAAAAAAAGCGTTAATCGAAAAAAATGACTAACGCTTTGAATTATCAAAAATCAAAAATAGAAAATAATGAGAAGAGTTGTGCATAACCCACGCATGTATGAACCTGTTTTCTCACCATCTTCTTTTGATTTTATTTTCTTTTACACAAATCTTGGCAAAGGTAAAGAATTAATCCGAACTAAAAAAGCGATTTGCCGACATAAATTTGCTTTTTACATCACCAATGCACTTTCACTTGTAACTTACAATTTAATTATACAACTGATGTAGAGCAGATTTTATCTTTTCTTCTGAACAATAAAAATTAGACTCGAAAAGTTGTCTGTTTTTCTTGCTTTCAAGTTCGAGAAAAAACCATTGAAAAGTGCTTTCAAATAGGCACTTTTCTTTGATTTGTACCCTTCGCTAAGTAGCGAAATATAGTACGCATCGAAAGGCAAAGGAATAACCTTCAAAAGACGAAAGTTGTTCTGCTGCAAGAAATTCTTAACCGATGCCTGAGAAAAATGGTAAAGATGACGAGGTACATCCCATGCCGCCCAAAAAGCATCGTAGTGGGTAGCGTCCCACGATTCGTAGATAGGAACAGAAAACACGAATACGCCATCATCTTTGAGCAAACGACTAACGGCGCCGACGCGTTGGTCTAAGTCGTGAACATGCTCCAACACGTGCCACATGGAGATAACATCAAAACTTTTATCATCAAAAATTTCCAACTGACTTTCGTCAAAAATTTGGTCATTGTTTTTCTTGTTTGCAATGGCTCTTGCTGAGTTACTTGGCTCCACCCCAGCGACTTTCCACTCTTTTTCCCGGAAAAAATTCAAAAAGTCGCCCGTTCCACAGCCGATGTCAAGTATACTCCCGTGTGGAACGTATCGCTTAATCATACGATATTTTTTTGCCACATTCCACCGGCGAACAAACTGATAAATCTTTGCAACCAAGCCTTTGTCAGAATCGGTATGAGAAATATATTCGCTTGATTCGTAATAGGCACCAATAGAGTTCTTATCAGGGCGGTTTTGTATGAAAACAAAACCACAATCGGCACACTTCACCAGTGTGAAATTTTCCTTTGAAAGAAAGTGATCAGGAATCTCTTTGAAAAACTCAAATTGTTTTGACCCACAAAGCGGACATTGCTGCAATAGTTCGTTCATTTTCCCCCAAAAAAATTAATTCTTCTTCAAGGCAATAATTCTCTGATAAAGAGTTGGGTGCGAATATCTCACCCGAACAACCAAAGGATGTGGCGTGAGGTTGCTCAATGCTTGCGACGAAATTTTCTTCAACGAGGAAATTAATGCATCTTCCATTCCATTTTCTTTAACAAAAGCATCGGCTTGGTATTCGTACTTGCGCGAAAGAGAATTTCTACAAAATCCTAATAACATGCTTATGGGCGAATACAAAATACCAAAAACCAACATATTGATATGAAACGAAGCCGACTGACAACCCACCGCTTGTGCAAACACATCGTATTTCAAAATAACTCCAAACAAGAAAAACAGCAAGAGATTTGAAGTTAAAGAGATTGCAAGATTTTTCAACGTATGCTGATGTTTGTTATGCCCAATTTCGTGTGCAAGAACAGCCACAATCTCCTCAGTGGTGAGTTGCTGAATAAGTGTGTCATAAAGCACAATTCGCTTTTTTGCACCAAAACCTGTAAAGTAAGCATTTGCTTTTGAACTGCGCTTTGACCCATTGATAACGTAAATATTCTTGAGCTTAAAGTTTGTTTTTTCGGCAAAAGTTTGAATGGCATCTCTCAACTCGCCTTCCTCAAGTGGCGTTTGCTTGTTGAAAAGAGGAACAATAAGATTGGAATAAAACAGACTCATAAACAAACTAAATGTCGACATCAGTCCCCAAGCCAATATCCAAAACCAGTCGAGAATTTCTTGGTAAATAATGAAAACTGCTGAAAGAACAATTCCATTAATCAACATTCCAAGAAAAAGACTTTTCAGCAAGTCGAGTACAAAAGTTTTTTTGGTTGTACGATTGAAACCAAAACGTTCTTCGATGTTGAATATAGCATAGTAATCAAAAGGAATATCAATGACAAAATCAATGATTTTGATGATAGCAAAGAAAAGCAATGTAATAAGCAAAGCATTGGACGTGATGTTACGTGCGACGGAGTCAACCCCTGCATATCCACCAAATGCGAACATACAGAAAACAAATAAAAAACTAAATGTTGAGGAAACTAAGCCAAACTTAGCATTTGTGCGCAAATAGGATTGTTGTTTTTTGTATCGCTCTTCGTTGTAAAGATCCTTCAGTTCTTCAGGAATAGGTTGAGAACTATGCTTAATATTTAGAAAAGAAAGCGTTCTGTTGAAAGCAAACTCTAAGACCAATATTGCTAAAATAGAGATGTAAATTAGATTTTCCATTGAAAAACAGACATTAAATAACATTCTACAAAAGTAGTTAAAAAATCATCAAAATTTGTTTTTACAAATCCACTTTCCGAGGTTAGTTTTTCGTACATTGCTTCTATAGGTTTGTTTTCCTTTAATGTTGTTTATAACAGCCTTACGCAAGATCATATTCTTTTTGCTTAACTTCGGTCCTTTACTAAACCATAGTTTTCAATATGTTGTTTTTTGTATATATATAGACCCAGTCAGAAATAATATCTCACATTTCTCTACCTACTTTTTCTTATCTTTGCACAAATTTTTGAGAAACGATGAAAAATATTCGCAACTTCTGTATTATAGCTCATATTGACCACGGGAAAAGCACATTGGCAGATCGTCTGCTAGAACAAACGCAAACTGTTTCCGAGAAAGATCTCCAAGAACAAGTTTTGGACAATATGGATCTTGAGCGCGAACGTGGTATTACCATTAAGAGTCACGCCATTCAGATGAGTTACAAATACAATAACGAAAATTATACTCTCAACTTGATTGACACCCCGGGACACGTCGACTTTTCGTACGAGGTTTCTCGTTCGATTGCTGCATGCGAAGGAGCTTTGCTTATTGTAGATGCCACACAAGGTGTTCAAGCGCAAACTATTTCTAACCTTTACATGGCTATAGAACACGATTTAGAAATAATCCCCATCATGAACAAAATGGACATGGATAACGCCATGCCCGATGAAGTGGAGGACCAAATTGTAGAATTGCTTGGATGTAAACGAGAAGAAATTATCAAGGCTAGCGGAAAAACTGGTATGGGAGTTGATGAAATTCTTGAAGCAATTGTCAACCGAATTCCCGCTCCAAAAGGAGACCCAGAGGCACCTCTTCAATGTTTGATTTTCGATTCAGTATTCAACCCTTTCCGAGGAATTATTGCTTATTTCAAAATCGTAAATGGAACTATCAAAACAGGTGATTTAGTGAAATTTGTAGCAACAGAAAAGGAATACGATGCCGACGAAATTGGAGTACTCAAACTTGATATGTTGCCACAAAAAACTCTATCGGCAGGAAACGTGGGATATATTATTTCTGGCATCAAAACCTCACGAGAAGTAAAAGTGGGTGATACCATTACTCATGTTGAAACTCCTTGTAAAAAAGCTATTGAGGGATTCGAAGATGTAAAACCAATGGTGTTTGCAGGAGTTTATCCTATCGAAACAGAGGATTTTGAAGATTTAAGAGCATCGATGGAAAAACTCCAACTCAACGATGCTTCCCTTACGTTTGAACCCGAATCATCCATTGCGCTTGGCTTCGGTTTCCGATGCGGATTCTTGGGATTACTTCACATGGAAATCATTCAAGAACGTCTCGACCGTGAATTCAATATGAATGTTATCACCACCGTACCAAACGTTTCTTACAAAGTGTACACTAAAAAAGGTGATGAACTTGAAGTTCACAATCCGTCCGGATTGCCAGATATTACACTTATTGATCGAATAGAAGAACCTTATATTCGTGCGTCTGTGATAACAAAAACCGACTATATTGGGCAAATTATGACCCTTTGTTTAGGGAAACGAGGCGAACTTGTAAAGCAAGATTACATTTCGGGCAATAGAGTAGAACTTATTTATGACATGCCTCTTGGAGAAATTGTTTTCGACTTCTACGACAAACTAAAATCGATATCAAAAGGATATGCCTCGTTTGACTATCACACAAATGGATATCGACCTTCTAAGTTGATAAAACTCGACATTTTGCTTAATGGAGAACCTGTTGATGCATTGTCATCATTGATTCATTTTGACAACGCATATAACCTTGGTCGTCGCATGTGCGAAAAGTTGAAGGAACTGATTCCTCGCCAACAATTTGACATCGCTATTCAGGCAGCTATCGGCGCAAAAATCATTGCTCGAGAAACAATAAAAGCCGTTCGCAAAGACGTTACTGCCAAGTGTTATGGAGGTGACGTTTCTCGAAAAAGAAAATTGCTCGAAAAACAGAAAAAAGGAAAGAAACGTATGAAGCAGATTGGTTCAGTTTCTGTTCCACAAAAAGCATTCTTAGCTGTTCTAAAATTGGACTAAAAAATACTTGAAAGTTGAAAAAGAGTTATAGCATTTTTTGTTGTAACTCTTTTTATTTCTAAGAGGTCTACTTCAAAAATTTCACTCAACTTCAATGCAGTTTGTAGCATAAAGGCCGATTCGTTGCGCTTTCCTCGATAGGGAGTTGGTGAGAGATATGGCATATCAGTTTCTATCAATAAATCATTTATATTCAACTTGCTCAAAACCTGTGGAAGCGTTGATTTTTTGAACGTAACAATTCCGTTTATTCCTAATTTGAATCCAAAGTCCAACATTGTTTTGGCTTCAGTTTCATTTCCTGAAAAACAATGAAAAACTCCCGTCACCTTTCCTACAAACTTTCGGAGAGAAGAAAAAATCTCATTAGTAGCTTCACGATTGTGAATAATAACAGGAAGGTGCAAATCTGCTGCCCATTGCAGTTGTTGTTCGAAAGCCACAATTTGTTCCTTGGCAAATGTTTTGTCCCAATACAAGTCTATTCCCACCTCACCAATGGCAACAAACTTTTCTTCGGAAAGACACTTTTCTATCCTAAGAAGATCTTTTGGGTAACAACTTCCAACCGATGTCGGATGCAAACCCATTGCCATTGAACAATAATCGGGGAACTGCTTTTTTGTTGCCAACAAAGAAGGAACAGTTTCTAAATCAACATTTGGAAGTATTAAATGTTTTACGCCTGACAATTTGGCTCTCTCAACCACCTCTGACCTATCCTCGTCGAATTCCTCTAAGTATAAATGCGAATGCGTATCAATCATATTGACGCCATCTTCAGTATGTTCAACAGGTTTGAATCCAGTTTCTTTTCGCTTTTGATAGCTTTATTGAAAGGGACATAAACAATTTCGTCGTTATCTATTCCTACCATTATGTTACGTTGGCCATCGAGCAATGCTTCAATTGCTGCAGCACCAAAACGTGTAGCCAAGATTCTGTCGTAAGCACTTGGCGATCCACCTCGCTGAATATGTCCAAGAACTGTAACATGCAAGTTGTATTCAGGATGTTCTTTTTTAAGTTTTTCAGCAATAGCCATAGCACCTCCTTCACTCTCCGAAACTAATACAATACTGCTGTTCTTCGATTTTCTAAATCCATTCTGAATCAGTTGTTCTAATTGGTTCACTCCAGTTTTGATTTCAGGGATTACTGCTGCCTCTGCACCCGAGGCAATGGCTCCATTCAAAGCTAAAAAACCTGCATCACGACCCATTACTTCTATCAAGAAAAGGCGTTCATGCGAAGACGCCGTATCTCTAATTTTGTCCACCGCATCGATAATTGTATTTAAAGCCGTATCGTAACCGATTGTTGAGTCAGTTCCATTGAGGTCATTGTCAATTGTTCCCGGAACACCTACGATTGGGAAATTATATTCTTGAGCAAAAATGCGAGCTCCTGAAAAAGTTCCATTTCCTCCAATCACAACAAGTGCATCAATGTTCTCTTTTTTTAGATTTTCATAGGCAATTTGTCTCCCTTCTTTTGTAGTAAATTCAGCACAACGAGCCGTTTTTATTATCGTTCCTCCTTGCTGAATGATATTACTTACATTCTGTGTTTTGAAGGGAACGATTTCTCCCGAAATCAAACCCTTGTATCCTCTATAAATTGCCTTAACTTCTATTCCATTGTAAATGGCGCAACGCGTTACTGCACGCAAAGCAGCATTCATCCCTGGAGCATCTCCACCGGAAGTTAAAACTCCTATACATTTCACCTGACTCATCTTTCTTTATCTATCTTGTTATTTTTCTTCTTACCTCATTTTCCACATCTTCCATCAGCCATTTTGGAGTTGATGTTGCCCCACAAATTCCAATAGAAGAGATTCCTTTCAACCATAACACATCTATTTCCTTTGCCGATGAAATAAAGTGAGTGTTATGATTTACTTTTTTGCATTCCTCAAACAAAATTTTTCCATTTGAACTTTTGGCGTCGCTCACAAAAAGTAACAAATCATACTTTTTAGCAAATTCACGAATATTCTTTGCCCGATTCGCAACCTGACGACAAATCGTATCGTTGTATTCAAACTTTACATCAGGAAAAAGACGTTCCTTGATTCTATCGACCAACCTTCCAAAACCGTCAACCGACTTAGTGGTTTGCGAAAAAAGTACGATGTCTTTACTGAAATCAATCTTATCAATATCATCTTCATTTTCTACAACAATTGCCTTCCCGTTGGTTTGTCCTACTAGTCCATTTACCTCAGCATGACCATTTTTTCCATAAATAACAATTTGCTGCAGTGGGTTCTGCTCAAAAGCTCGCTTTATTTTTTTCTGCAACTGCAACACTACAGGGCAAGATGCATCAATGATTTCGATATTATTTTCTTGTGCCAATTGATAAGTTGATGGAGGTTCTCCATGTGCGCGAAGAAGCACTTTTGTATTGCGAAGTTGAGTAATTTGCTGATGATTAATAGTTTCTAATCCTAATTTTTTCAGCCGCTCAACCTCTTGCGTATTATGGACAATATCGCCCAAACAATAAAGTTTATGATCGCAACTAAGCGTCTCCTCCGATTTTCTTATGGCATTCACCACACCAAAACAGAAACCCGAATTTTCATCAATTTCTATTTTTACTTCCGAGTTCATTGTGTTTTTTCTTGAAAACGAGCCAAAAGCCATTCGGTTTGTTCTTGCAATGTCAGCGCAGAGTTATCAAGCAAAAGAGCATCATCTGCTTGTTTTAGTGGACTTTCTTTTCGGTTCTGATCCCGAAAATCTCTTTCTTTAAGATTTTCGAGCACCTCTTCAAACGATTGTTCCATCCCTTTCTGCTTGAGTTCGTCATAGCGTCTTTTAGCTCTCACTTCAGGAGAAGCAGTAAGGAAAATTTTTAATTCTGCATCAGGAAAAACTACAGTTCCTATATCTCTACCATCCATTACAACTCCCTTGCAGTTTCCCATTTCACGTTGCAAAGCAACCAAATGTTCTCTCACAAACTTAAGCGTACTCACACGACTTGCACCATTTGCAACCTCAAGTGTGCGAATTTGTTTTTCAACGTTTTCTCCGTTCAAAAACGTTTCCGAACATCCTTGTTCATTTGGTTTAAACGTTACCTCGATCTTGGAAATTACCTTTTGTAGTTCTTCTTCATCAATCGTTTCCTCGTTCATCAAATTATGTCTCAAAGCATAAAGAGAAACGGCTCTATACATTGCTCCAGTGTCGATATAAATATATCCTACATTTCTCGCCAAATCTTTTGCCATTGTACTTTTTCCACAAGAGGAAAAACCATCGATTGCTACTACAATTTTTTTCATAATTCTAATTCTATTTTACTCCAAAATCGGACATATAAGTTGTAAATGTTACATGATAAGAAAAGTTGCCTACTTGATATTGCGAAAAGCCCAGATCGATATGAAAATTATGAACTTTTATTCCTGCACCAAAAGCAAATCCAGCAGCAGTTTTGAAGTCTTGCACAAAAAGATCACGACCTCTTCTATGATTGTAACTAACTAATAAATAAAGATTCTTTATTGGCAAAACCTCAAAATTAAAAGTCGCATGACTAAATAAATTGTTGAAAAACTTATTGGCTTCGCTTTTTTCTGCTTTGTCTATCGTGGTGGCATCTGTTGCACTCAAATCCCACTTCTGCAAGCTATGAATTGTCATCGAAAGTCGCAATGGTGCATGTTTAAAACCTTTTGTCAGACCAAGTTGAACATCCCAAGGGGTCATCTCAATGCTACGCCGCCCGTCTATCGATTTATAACCATTTATTCCCATACCGATGTTTCGAACCACCAATCCAGCAAAAAACAAATGCTCTTGGTCGGCATAACTCAACCCCGCATCAACAGCAAAACCAAAACTTTTGTAACGTTCGTAAACGCTCAACATAGGTTTTAGAGTAACCCCAATTGTCCAACGTTTGCTCAAAAGACGAGCATACGAAGCATGAATCACAAAGTCTTTGGCCGTAAACTTCAAAAGGGCTTCGTTTTCTCCTGTTTCTGAGGAGATAAATTTCCCATAATCGATGTAGTTAATTCCATACGAGGTAAAATTGTAGTCTCCAAAGTTCCTTCCATAAAGTACCGAACCATAATTGACATCGGAGAGATAATTGGTGTAATTAAACGTAAGTACATTGTGTGTTTTAGAAGAAAGCAAAGCTGGATTTATTACAGCAAGACTCAAATCATTGTCATAAAGTGAAACGTTTGTTCCTCCCATTGCCGCTACACGAGCAGAGGCAGGCACATCTAGAACCTTATATGAGCCAAAACCCGATTGCCCGAAACCTACCAATGGACAAAACGCAACAAAAAGAATAACAAGAAATTTTCGCATAAAAACTACGCAAAGATAACTATTTTCTATTGTATCTTATTGACTTAAAGAAATCTCTTATTTCTCTTGATAAAAAAAGAATGACCTTAAAAAAAGTCATTCTTTTTTTACTTGATTGGGTGGGTTATAGTTTGCAAATATAAAAAAAACCTCAACACAAGTTGAGGTTTTAATTTTCTTTTTTGCTTATTCCCACTCGATTGTTGCCGATGGTTTTGGCGACATATCGTAGCAAACACGGTTTACGTTTGGAACTTCCTTAAGAATACGATCGGTAATTTTTTTCAACACTGCCCAATCGATTTCTTCGATAGTTGCAGTCATTGCATCAACAGTATTCACCGCACGAATAATTACAGGCCAATCGTAAGAACGAGCATTGTTGCGAACGCCAACGCTTTTGAAATCGGGCACTACTGTAAAATATTGCCAAACAGTTTTATCAAGACCTGCCACGGCAAACTCCTCACGAAGAATTGCGTCCGACTCACGAACTGCTTCAAGACGATCGCGAGTAATTGCTCCAAGACAACGAACACCAAGTCCAGGTCCTGGGAATGGTTGACGATAAACCATTTCGTAAGGCAAACCAAGTTCAACACCGCAAGCACGAACCTCGTCTTTGAAAAGTTGTTTCAATGGTTCTACAAGTTCAAACTGCATGTCTTCTGGCAAACCACCTACGTTGTGGTGAGATTTTACCATTTTTGCAGTTTTTGTTCCACTTTCCACAATGTCTGGATAAATCGTTCCCTGACCAAGGAAGTCAATACCTTCGAGTTTACGAGCCTCTTCTTCAAACACACGAATAAACTCTCCACCGATAATTTTACGTTTTTCTTCAGGATCTTCAACTCCTTCGAGTTTTCCTAAGAAACGTTCTGTAGCATCTACATAAACAAGGTTAGCACAAAGTTGATTACGGAACACTTCTACTACGTTTTCCGACTCGCCTTTGCGCATCAAACCATGATTAACATGCACACACACAAGATTTTCTCCAATAGCCTTGAGCAACAGTGCTGCCACTACAGAACTATCAACACCTCCAGAAAGTGCGAGCAAAACTTTTTTATCGCCCACTTGCTGACGGATAAGTTCCACTTGGTCTGCAACAAAGTTTTTCATATTCCAGTTTGCTTCAGCTTTACATGTTTCGAATACAAAAGATTTTAACGCATCTTTTATTGCCTCAACATCGTCGGTGAATTGAGCAAGTTTTGTTTCGCACAACGCTTTATCGTGTCCCGCTGCAATTACAGGTAATCCCAAATCATAAATCTCAGGATTCACATCGATGGCTACTCCATCAATAACATTATTTGGACCTCCGTTGATAATAATACCTTTTACATTTGGCAATGCAGTAAGTTCATTAGCCGTGATATCGTGAGGATAAATCTCACTATAAACTCCCAAAGCACGAATTGCACGCGCCACCACTGTATTCTCATGACTTCCTAAATCTAGGATTACAATCATATCCTGTTTCATTGTTGTATGATGTTAAATTATTTATAATAAACAAATTAAGAATGATATCTTTCTAGATATTCTGACGGAGCAAAATTATAAAATAGCAGTTGTTTTTTAATGAAACAATATGTATTTTTTTGCAAAAAAATTCCAAAAAGTAACAATTACAGTTGCAGCAAGATTGCAGATAAAATCAAATTGCCAACCAATTATCTTACTAAAAACCCAAACAAAAACATTCATCAATAGCAAGCCAACAATTCCAATTAAAGCAAAAATAAGAAACTCGTTGCTTCGGCTTTCTAATCGGCGCTTATCAAATATCCAAAAGATACTGAGTAAATACGTTACAATTAACCCAACTATAAAACCTATGCTTGTGGCCAAGAAAATATTCAAATCAAAACCATAACGAAGCAGAGCAAACATAGTTTTGTCTATCAAAAAAGCTATTCCCCCAGAAAAGAAATAGCGAAAAAGTTGAACAAAAAATTTACTCGTTTTCCCAACAAACCAATTAGTCAAGGTATTTCCAGCCATTTTCTTTGATTTTTTTTATAGCTCTCCCTCTATCAAAACTTAACAAGAAAGTGTCAGGATTTCTTCTTTGATAAACTACCGAAAATAATTCTGCATGGTCTACAATAGCAGGATATAGGTAACGTGCTGTTGAGGAAAATCCCAGTTGCTCTAAAACAACATAATCCACTTTCTTTTTTACCAAATCAGCAATCAATTCGTAAGTATTTTGAGTGTATTTGTAATTGATTGCATAGACATTAGGAGCATAAAATGCAAATAAATCTGGCTTTCGGCAACATACAACCGTTGCTCTAAAATTGTCATCATTAACTTTTTCGGCTATAGAAAAATAATTTTTATAAGCAGGAGGATATGGCATTCTTGCTATTTCTGCTTGCGATTTAAGAGATGCTGCCATTTTTAAAATAACAAGCAAGAAAACTATTGGAGCATATTTCAACCAAGTATTTTGCTTGAACAAATATTTTGCTAAAAGCTCTAGTACAGCATAAACTCCAACATAAAAACAAAGGAAAATTACGGGAAGAACAGGCACCACGTAACGAATTCCATTTCCTCCATGCCAAAGCATAAAAAGTCCAATATTTGCAAGAAGAAACGATATCAAATACCATCGCAATAATTTCATTCTCCAAGCGCCATAGAATACCAATGCCAATAGTAAAAAGCCAACAAGAATTTCTATTGCGGAGGAAGTTGTTCCGTAATCGATTTGTAAGAAAGGAAATAAGCCTTCTTTGAAACCTTTGATAACTGTTTCGTCGAAGTTTTTCAACATCTTCGACCACATTTCCCCTACTGAAGAGATTGTTCCTTCTTCTGGTCGCCAAGGATTAACAGTCATTATCGTGCCAAAGTAACGCGATTCGATGCCATAAATGTAATTGCGTATGCTCCAAGGCAAGAATAGCAAAACAGCTCCACCCACTGCGGCCAATGTTGCTTTCCATTCCTTGCGGAACAAAAAGAAAACAATCAATGCAAACACACACGAGGCTCCAACTGTTCGGATATAATACGATGCCATTGCTGCCACAACTGCACAATAGAACCATGGCGATTTCCAAAATTTTTGTTCCTTTTGGTCATATTTAAACAGAGCAAAAAAGCACAAAACAGTAAAAAAAAGATATGACATTTCACTCATTACAATATTTGAAAAATGCTGCAAGTGAGGAGAAAAGATAGGAATAAAAGCAACTATAAATCCTAGAATACGATTTTGAGTCAGTTTGCAAACAACATACCCAAGAAATAACAATGAAACTAACAGAAACAACCCATTCAAAACCTTAAAAAACAACAAGCTTTGTATTCCTAACAACATAAAAACTGACAATATAAAGGAATACCCCGGAGGAAAATGACTTGCAGGAGTGAATATTCCGGAGGAAAGTTGGAAATAACCAAATCCATTAGCAATGTTGCGAGCCAACATAATGTATTGTGCATTGTCGCCATTCAAGTCCAGTTTTGAATCGAAAGCATAGTTATACACAATAAAGAAAACTGCTGAAATAACTGCAATTCCTATCAGAAGATATTTTTTCATTTTGCAAATAAGTTTGATTTCATTAATCCCCATTTACACAATCTGTAAACAATTGACACCCAAATCACGCCCAAGCCATAAATACTACTTCTGCGAAAATTGATTGATGATGCCTCATCAAAATATTTTGTTGGACAAGTAACCTCTCCAATCTCGTAACCTTTATAAAATATTTGCGCTAACATTTCATTGTCAAAAATAAAATCGTCCGACGCAATATTGTAATTTATATTTCTTAAAACCTCCGCAGAAAATGCACGATAACCTGTGTGATATTCCGAAAGTTTCTGATTAAGCAAAATGTTTTGTCCAAAAGTCAAACACCGATTTGCAATGTATTTTACAATTGGCATACCTCCTTTCAAAGCTCCTTTGCCCAAAATGCGAGAAGCCAAACATACTGGATATACATCATTGGCTATCATATACGCCATTGAATGAACCAACTTTGGTGTATATTGGTAATCTGGATGAACCATTATCACAATATCCGCACCTATTTCAAGAGCACGATTGTAACAAGTTTTTTGATTGCCACCATAACCCTTATTTCTCTCATGAACCAGAATCTCCTTTATTCCCAGCGATTTAGCTTTTTCTACTGTATTGTCTTTGCTACAATCGTCGGTGAGAATAACTTCGTCAAGTATATCCATAGGAAGCTCTTCGTAGGTTTGCTCCAGTGTTTTTTCGGCATTGTATGCCGGCATTACCACAACTATTTTTTTCCCGTTAATCATACGTTTGCAAAAGTAACCATTTGTTATTAGTTTTTCCTTCAGAAATATGAAAAAACAAAAATGTAACACTATCCTAAAGATTCATTTTTTCATAAATTGCCTGCAATTCTGCATCTGTTTCAAGAAGTTTTTTTCGGCAAATATCTATCAAATCGGTAGCCTCTTTGACATAGGAGCTCAATTCATCAATATTCAATTCGTCCGATTCCATCTTTTCAACAATTTCTTGTAGGCGTTTTTTTGCTTCGGCATAACCGATTTTTTGTTGATTTTTAGTTTCCATATTTTATCTCACAATACTTTCTGTTTCTCCATCACTCAGCAATGTTTTCAATAAATCACCTTTTTGCAATTGATTCACCGATTTTACAATTTTTCCATCTTTAAGCGTGAGAGAAAATCCTTTGTTTATAATAGTTTGTGGATCATTCCACTTTATAAAATCTTCTTTTTGTTTCAACCAATATGTGGCATTTTTCAAGCAATTTTCCGAACTATTCTTAAGCTTAAGCTGCTGAACAATTAAAAAATCATTTGCCAAAGCGATACTATTTTTTGCATTGAAAAACAATTTTTGCGAAAGCATTTCAATTTCCATTTTTTCCTGACGAAAACATTGCTCACTTTCATCTACAATTTCCGAAAAAGAATCTTCTGCTTCTGAAAGAGAATTGCTCAATGTTTTTACGAGAAATTCTGCTACTGCAGTCGGTGTATTTTCTTGTGAAAAAGCCACTAAATCCACAATTGAACTATCACGCTGATGACCGATTCCGCTTATTATAGGAAGTGGAAATTGCGCAATGTGTGCTGCTAAATTATAGTTGTCAAACGCAGACAAATCTGACGTTGCACCACCGCCCCTTATAATTATCACTACATCAAACCAATCTATATTTTCATTTATTTTATCCAAAGCTTCTATTATCGAACCCTCAACTTGCTGACCTTGCATTACTGCAGGAAAAAGTTTAGTATAAAACTTAAAACCAAACACATTTTTCTCAATCTGAGACATAAAATCGCCATAACCCGCAGCAGTAGGAGAAGAAATAATGGCAACTCGCTGAGGATTTTCGCACAAAGGTTGCTCCTTATTCATATCCAAAATTCCTTCCACTCGAAGTTGTTCAATAATTTTTGCGCGCCTCAAAGCTAAATCTCCAACGGTAAAACTCGGCTCTACGTCACTGATGTAAAGAGACATTCCATAAACCTCATGAAACACTACATTACATTTTACCAAAACCTTGATTCCATTTTGCAAAGAAACTCCCGTAGTTGATTCGAAATAAGGTTTTAACATTCTGTACGTTGAGGCCCAAATAATCGCACTTTGCTTGGCTATGATGTAATCCGATTCGCCTTTCTCAATCAGTTCCAAATAACAAATTCCATTTGTATTCTCTCGCAATTCATTGATTTCCGCACTTACCCAAACACCTTCAGCAAAGGCCTTTTTTACGCTTTGCTTAATTCGTTCGTTCAGTTCAAATAGAGAATATGTTTGTTTTTCGAGCACTTAATTTGAGTTTTTTTATCGAGAACAAAGTTAAGAAACTCCACCAAAAGAAAAAGAAAGATATAAAATTATTCTTTCCTTCACTTTCAAAAAAAGACGATGTAAAAAGTTATTTTTATCTTTGCTCAACCTTTTTAATTCGTACGCTTTGGGACCAAAAACTGTTTCATTTTTTACGTTAGGATGCAAGTTGAACTTTGCAGAAACGTCGTCAATTGCAAAAAAATTATTTGCCGCTGGATTTGTACGTGTATCTCCCACACAAAGTGCTGATGTATGTGTTGTAAATACTTGTTCGGTTACCGACAACGCAGATAAAAAATGTCGTCAGGCCATTCACAAAATAGTTAAGCAAAACCCAATGGCATACGTTATTGTAACGGGATGTTATGCACAGTTGAAACCCACAGAAATAGCAGCAATAGAGGGAGTGGATATGGTTGTTGGAGCCAATGACAAATTTGAAATTCCCAATATTTTATTGTCCGATGAGGAAAGGGATAAAATTATAGTTTCAGGAACAAAAGGCATAACACCATTTTTTCATGCTTGTTCGAGCGACGATAGAACAAGGCATTTCCTTAAAATCCAAGATGGATGCGATTATTTTTGCTCTTATTGTACCATACCCTTTGCAAGAGGAAGAAGCCGAAATGGGAAAATAGAAGATTTGGTAAATTCTGCCAAAAGTGTTGCGCAACTTGGAGGAAAAGAGATTGTGCTTTCAGGAGTCAACATTGGAACTTTTGGGCGAAGTACGAACGAATCTTTTTTTGATTTACTAACCGCGTTGGACAAAGTGGAAGGTATCGAACGATACAGAATATCGTCGATAGAACCAAATCTTTTGACCGATGAAATAATTGATTTTGTGGCTTGTTCTGCGAAGTTTATGCCACACTTCCATCTTCCGTTGCAATCGGGCAGCGACGAAGTTTTGCAGCTAATGCGTCGAAGATACAACACTCAATTTTTTGCAGAAAAGGTAAGTAAAATAAAGAGTGCTATTCCAAATGCTTTTATAGGAATTGATGTTATTGTGGGAATGAGAGGAGAAACTGAAAAATTGTTTGAAGAAACGTATCAGTTTCTGAAAAATCTTGATTTCTCCCAGTTACATGTCTTTTCGTATTCTGAACGGGCAGGGACCAAAGCATTAGAAATTCCTCACATCGTTTCTCCAAGTGAGAAAAAACAACGTAGTAAGTTGCTTCTTGATTTATCTTCTCAAAAAACAATTGATTTCTATCAACAGCAACAAAACAAACCAGCAAAAGTTCTTTGGGAGTCGACAAAACACAAACATTTGATGTTTGGGTTTACTGAAAATTATGTAAAAGCCGTAAATTTGTACGATGAAAAATTAGTGAATACATTACAATGCGTCATCTTAAAAGACGTTGACAAAACCGATATTAATGATTTAAAAATGAATGTAGAAAGAAGATGAAATTCGTTCTTCAATATACCGATAAAAAAAGCAAAGCACGCGCTGGAAAAATTACTACCGACCACGGCGAAATAGAAACTCCTATTTTTATGCCTGTAGGTACGGTAGGCTCTGTAAAAGCAGTTCATTTTCATGAACTTGAAGACGATATCAAAGCTCAAATCATTTTAGGAAATACATACCACCTTTACCTTCGTCCCGGACTCGATGTAATAGAGAAAGCGGGCGGTTTGCACAAATTCAACGGCTGGCAAAAACCTATTCTAACAGATAGTGGAGGTTTTCAGGTCTTTTCTCTTTCTGGGACAAGAAAACTTACTGAAGAAGGTGCAATTTTTAGTTCGCATATAGATGGTAGCAAGCATGTTTTCACTCCCGAAAAAGTAATGGATATAGAAAGAACCATTGGAGCCGACATTATGATGGCTTTTGATGAATGTGCTCCAGGGAACTCCAACTATAACTATGCAAAAAAATCAATGGAACTCACTCACCGTTGGTTGGACAGATGTTTTGCTCGCTTCAATGAGACTCAACCAAAATATGGTTATCAGCAATCTCTTTTCCCTATTGTTCAGGGATGTGTATATCCAGACTTACGCAGAAAATCAGCCGAATTTATTGCATCAAAAAATGCCGATGGGAATGCTATTGGCGGACTTGCTGTGGGAGAACCAGCAGAGGTAATGTATAAAACCATTGAACTTGTAAACGAGATTCTTCCTACTGACAAACCTAGATATTTGATGGGCGTAGGAACTCCTATAAACATTCTTGAAGCCATAGAAAGGGGCGTTGATATGTTCGATTGCGTTATGCCAACAAGAAATGCAAGAAACGGAATGATTTTCACTTCCGAAGGAACGATAAACATGAGAAACGAAAAGTGGAAAGACGATTTTTCTCCTCTGGATCCCAACGGTACTTCGTACGTTGACCATCGTTACACTAAAGCTTATGTTCGTCATCTAATTATATCAAAAGAAATTCTTGGAATACAAATTACCTCCATTCACAACTTAGGTTTCTATCTTTGGTTGGTAAAAGAAGCTCGAAAACACATTATTGAAGGCGATTTTGTTCAATGGAAATCAGTGATGGTAGAGAAATTGGGTAGAAGACTTTGAGTCTAAAATAAAATTAACCGATGTTAAAAAAGATTGATTTTTATATCATAAAAAAATTTTTGGGGACTTACTTGCTTTCAATAATCCTCATTATTAGCATCTCTGTTGTTTTTGACTTAACCGAGAAACTTGATAATTTCTTCGAAAATAATGCGCCTCTCAAAGCCATTATATTTGATTATTATCTCAATTTTATTCCCTACTATGCCAATATGTTTACGCCACTATTCACCTTTATTTCGGTGATATTTTTTACTTCAAAAATGGCGTCAAATACGGAAATCATAGCTATACTTGCTGGAGGAGTTAGATTTTCTCGAATGCTTTGGCCATATTTTGTTTCTGCGGCTATAATTGCACTTTTTTCCTTTTTGCTAACAGGATACGTTATTCCTCCTGCAAATAAAACTCGACTTGATTTTGAGGACCAGTACATAAAAAAATTCAAGAATGAAGTTGCCAGGAACATTCAGTTTGAGATAAAAGAAGGAACAATTATTTATATAGAGCGTTATGAAGAAGCTCGCAAACAAGGTTATAGATTCTCAATGGAATCTTTTGAAAATGACAAACACCTCAGCTCACGTATGATTGCTAACCGAATAAAATGGAAAAAAGATTCTACTTGGGTTGTGAGCGATTATTTGATAAGGTCATTCAATGGATTATATGAATCAATTGTCCAAGGAGAGGAATTGGATACAATTATTCCAATGAATCCTGCAGAATTTTTCATCACTGCCGAACAAGCTCCAGAAATGACTAATCCTCAACTGAAAGAATATATAGAAAAACAAGAAAAACGTGGAGCCGCCAACATTCAAGCTTTCAAAGATGAATACTATAAACGTTTTTCTTATCCGTTGGCATCTTTTATATTGACATTAATAGGAGTTTCTCTTGCATCTAGAAAAGTAAAAGGAGGTATTGGACTACATCTAGGTATTGGTATTGGACTTAGCGCAGCATTTATCCTATTTTCTACTATTTCCTCAACTTTTGCTATAAAAGGAACAATGTCTCCCCTACTTGCTGTTTGGCTTCCAAACATTATTTTCTTGATTATAGGAATCGTACTTTATCAAAAAGCACCGAAGTAGGTTTAGTTTTTTTCCTCAAAACCTGTTAACAAAAAAGTTTTACTTTTATTGAACTAAAAAATATTTTATGAAAACACATCTTTTAATTAAAGGCATTTTTTCAATAACAATTCCACTTATTCTCGTTTCGTGCGATAATTCATTAAACAACGATGAACATACTCCTCAACCAGAATATTTTACCATTACGTTTGAAGATTTTAATCTTACTGATAAGAGCGTATGGGATGGATCGGATATGAGTGGAGGATTTTCGCTTAACGATGTTTGGTTTTCTAACAACTACGTAAACGAATATGGCGGTTATAGCAATGGAGGATTTTCCGTGTCGAGCCAGACAGATATGGAAACTGCTGGATTTGACAACCAATACAGCGTTTATAGCAATGGTGGTGCCAATGGTTCAAAGCAATTTGCAGTAGTTTTTTATTCCTCTTATTCTCCGGAGAATTCACGTTTTACACTTGGCAAAAAAGCAAGTAAAATAAAAAGCCTAAAAGTTAACAACTCTACCTATGTATATTTAGCCATAAAAGATGGCGATAGTTATACCAAAGCATTGGAAGAAGGTGATTGGTTTAAGGTGATTTTTGAAGGTTATCTTGAAGGCAAATCTACTGGAAAAGTTGAGTTTTTTTTGGCTGATTTTAGAGAAGGAAAAGTTTATATCTGCAAAGAATGGACAACTGTAAACCTTTTGGGATTAGGAGAAGTTGATGAGGTACGAATTTCCGTTGATGGTAGTGATGTTGGCGAATACGGACTAAACACTCCATCTTATGTTTGTATTGACGATATTGAAATAGAAAAATAAAGTATAATCCATAATTTTTTAAATATAAAAACAAAAGAGAGTTTGCTTAAGCAAACTCTCTTTTTATTCATCAAATCAATAAAAACTTATTAGTTTTGTTCTACTGGTTGAATAGAAACAAATGATTTGTTTTCTTTCTTTTTCTTAAAAACTACAATTCCATCAGTCAAGGCAAAAAGAGTATGATCTTTTCCCATACCAATGTTTTCGCCTGGGTGGTGTTGTGTTCCACGTTGACGTACTATAATGTTACCAGCTTTGGCAAATTCACCACCAAAAACCTTAACACCAAGTCGCTTACTTTCTGATTCGCGACCATTCTTCGAACTTCCGACTCCTTTCTTATGTGCCATCTTCTTTTCTTTTTAATAATTAAGCAACAATTTTGTTAATTTTCAACTGCGTAAAATTTTGACGATGTCCGTTCAATTTACGATAACCTTTGCGGCGTTTTTTGTGAAAAACCAAAACTTTTTCTCCTCTAACGTGAGCCAAAACTTCAGCTTCTACTTTGGCACCTTCAACTGTAGGAACACCTACTGTTACATTACCATCATTGTCAATTAACAACACTTTTTCCAACTCGATTTTCGAGCCAATCTCAGCATTTTGCATACGGTGAACAAACACTTTTTTTCCTTCTTCCACCTTAAACTGCTGACC
Source organism: Paludibacteraceae bacterium (assembly GCA_045612365.1). Taxonomy (GTDB): domain Bacteria; phylum Bacteroidota; class Bacteroidia; order Bacteroidales; family Paludibacteraceae; genus RGIG9608. The sequence continues at coordinate 184,975 of JAZKYY010000017.1, read as the reverse complement.
TAAAACTTCAACAATTGCGTACATTTTTTTATTTGTTTTAAGTTACATTCGGGAGGTGAGATGTTCTACTACCAAACAGAGCTACTTTCAAAAAACCTCTTTACGAAATGGAGTGCAAAGATAGTGCATTTTTCATTGATAAAACAATAAAAATCATTTTTTTATATAAAAAAGCGGTTCTCTCCTACTACAAAGAAAGAACCGCTCTGTTTTTTTAAGAGTTCTTTATTCCACTGGAATATATTTCACAAATGCTTCAATTGCTTCATAAGAAGCCAAACCAAGTTTGCTGTAAAGTTCAGCGGTAGCCTTGTTACGTTCTTCACTTCTTTGCCAGAAGAGACGTTCGTCATTTCCTAAGAATGGAGCACTTTCCATCTGAGACTGATGACGAAGAATAGCGTTACGTTTGTTTCTAAGCTCTTCAGGGCTAATTGGAACCGCCATTTCAATATGGTCAATTTCCCACTCCATCCAAGCACCACGATACATCCAAACATTGCAGTCATCCAACCACTTTTCTCCTTTTAGATCATCAATAGCTGCCAAAACAGCATCCAAACAAACTTTATGTGTTCCGTGAGGGTCGGCCAAATCACCTGCCACATAAATTTGTTGTGGTTGAATTTTTTGTAAAAGTTCTTTAACAATATCAACATCTGCTTGACCTAAATCGTTTTTCTTGATAGCTCCAGTTTCATAGAAAGGCAAATTCAAGAAATGAATATTATCAGGGTTTACGCCCATAAAGAGGTCCGCCAATCTTGCTTCTCCACGACGAATAAGTCCTTTCAATGCTCTTACATCAGCACTATCCATTTCTCCTTCTTTCTTGTTTTTAATAAAAGATATAAGTTCTTTATATTTTTCCGAAAGAGTTGTATTGTTCTCATCAAACATTTCTTTGAAACCATTCAAGAACATCAAGAAGCGCATAACTTCTTCATCGTTAACAGCAATGTTTCCAGATGTTTCGTAAGCAATATGTACATCGTGTTTTTGTTCCACCAAACGACATAAAGTTCCCCCCATCGATATCACATCATCATCAGGGTGAGGGCTGAAGACCAACACTTTTTTAGGATATGGGTTTGCGCGTTCTGGACGATAAGTATCGTCTGCATTAGGTTTTCCACCTGGCCAACCCGTAATAGTATGCTGCAAATCGTTAAAGATCTTTATGTTTACATTGTAAGCCGAACTATGTAATGCCAACAATTCGCTCAAGCCATTTTCATTATAATCCTTATTAGTAAGTTTCAAAATTGGCTTATTTAACTTCAAGCATAACCAAACGATAGCACGACGAATTAGTTTATCATCCCACTCGCATGAAGTTACCAACCAAGGGCGACTTATACGAGTAAGTTCACTTGCAGAATGCGTATCCAATACGAATTTAACATTAGAGTGAGTTTGAAGATACGAAGCTGAGAAAGTGTCAGAGAACTTTTCTTCTACCACCTTCTTAACAATATCAGCTTTATTTTCTCCCCATGCCGTAATCACAACTTTATCTGCACTCAATATAGTTTTTATACCTATTGTTAAGGCTGTTTGTGGAACGCTCTCGAGTGAGCCAAAAATATATGTGCTTTCGCTACGAGAATTTGCATCGAGCATTATAAGGCGAGTTTGTGAATTCATTTGCGAACCAGATTCGTTAAAGCCAAGGTTTCCTGAATCGCTGATTCCCATCACCAAATAATCAATGCCGCCTACAGTTTCTATTTTATTTTCATAATCTTTACAAAATTGAACAACATCTTCCTTATTCAATTGTCCATTAGGAGAATATATGTTTTCTGGCAAAATGTCAACGTGGTTGAGGAACATATTCTTTAATTGCGACAAACAACTTTGATTTGCATTTGCCAATGGATAATATTCATAAGCATTGAATACAACCACATTTTTGAAACTTAAACCTTGCTTATGTTTTTGAATCAATTCTGCGTATAATTCACTACAAGAACGTCCACAGGTTAAACCTAAAACAAATTTTTCTCCTCTAGCTTGCTTTTCTTTAATTAGAGTAGCTATTTCAGTTGCATGTTTTTTGGCAGCTTCTTCTGCATCATCAAAAATCTCTGTTGGGATTTTTTCAAAACGAGTCAAACTCGACATTTCAAGAACATCGTTTGGCTGATAATATCTGCGTGGGATTTGACGCAAAGTGATTTTTGAACTTAAATTTGGTCTCATTTTTATATTGGTTTTTTAATTGTTTTTTGAACTCCAAAGTTATGATTTAATTATTTTATTCTCAAACTGATTTGCAAATTTTAATCCATAATTAACATTGCATCTCCATATGGTCCGAAGCGATAACCTTCTTTTATAGCTGTTTGATATGCTTTCATAGTGTTTTCGAAACCACCAAAAGCGCAAGTTGTAATCAACATTGTTGAATATGGAAAATGGAAGTTTGTAATAAATCTGTTTGCCACAGTGAAATCATAAGGTGGGAATATAAACTTGTTGGTCCAACCTTCGTAAGGAGCAATACGTCCATTTGCAGTAACAGCTGTCTCAAGAGCCTTCATTGTGGTGATTCCCACAGCACAAACGTTTTTATTTTGTTCTTTTGCTGCAGCAACAAGTCTAGAAACCTCCTCTTCTACGAACATTTCCTCCGCACCAAGTTTATATTTTAGCAGGTCTTCAACGTCAATTTCAGCAAAATTGCTTAATCCACTATGAAGAGTGATATAACCGAATTCACAACCCTTGATTTCAAGACGTTTCAGAAGTTCGCGACTAAAATGAGCTCCTGCCATTGGAGCAACCACAGCTCCCTCCTTTTGTGCAAAAATAGTTTGATAACGTTCTTCATCTTCTGGTTCCACTTCTTTGCGTACGAATGTAGGCAAAGGAGTATTCCCTAATGAAAACAATATACGCTTGAATTCGTCATGATCGCCGTCAAATAAGAAACGCAATGTTCTTCCACGAGAAGTTGTATTATCAATAACTTCTGCTACTAACTCATCATTTTCTCCAAAATAAAGTTTATTTCCTATCCTAATTTTACGAGCAGGATCTACTAATACGTCCCAAAGTCGAGTGGCTTCATTTAGTTCTCTCAATAGAAAAACTTCTATAAGTGCTCCTGTTTTTTCTTTATTCCCATACAATCTAGCAGGAAAAACTCTCGTATCATTGAAGATAAACAAATCCTTGTCGTCAAAAACATTCAAAATGTCTTTGAACTGCATGTGTTCAATTTCCCCTGTTTTTCGGTGCAAAATCATCAACCGAGACTCATCTCTTTCCTCTGCCGGATGTGTAGCAATAAGTTCTTCTGGTAACTTAAATTTAAAATTAGATAGTTTCATATTCTATATTTTTGTTTATTGTTTTATCAAAATTGCTTTTCAAAATCTTCAATACTCATACATTGGTCAAGCGTAACATCTCCAATGCGTGTACGTTCTAACTTCACAAGATGTGCTCCGCTTTCAAGAGCTACTCCTATATCACGAGCAAGAGCTCTAATATATGTTCCTTTACTGCATACAATACGTAAGTCCAAAAAAGGTGGCTCGAATTTTATAATTTCAATTTCATCTATTACCAATTTTTTTGGCGCTATTTCCACATCTTCTCCCTGACGAGCATATTTGTAGGCACGTTTTCCATTTATTTTTACCGCCGAAAATGTTGGAGGAATCTGCATTATTTCTCCCAAAAAGTTCGGCAAGGTTTTTTCTATCATTTCCTTAGTAATATGTTCGTAAGGGAAATACGCATCTATCTCGTGTTCTAAGTCAAACGATGGTGTTGTTGCTCCCAAACGTAGCGTGGCATTATATTCCTTAGTTTGATACTGAAAAGACTCTATCTGTTTAGTTGCTTTTCCTGTACAAACAATCATCACTCCAGTAGCCAAAGGATCTAAAGTTCCTGCATGCCCAACCTTTAGTTTTTTCTTCTTTAATGCTCGAGACAACATCCAACGAATACGTCCTACCAACTTAAAAGAGGTCCACGTATATGGTTTGTTAAAATAAAGAACTTCTCCTTCGACGTAATCCATTGCTTATAAGCAAAAATAATTTACAACTACAACAGAACCAACCAACAAGCAATATATTGCGAAATATATTAGTTTCCCTTTTTTTACAAGATTTATCATAAACTTACAAGCAAAACATCCCGAAAGAAATGCTGCAAGAAATCCCAAAAGCATTGAAATAAGTGGTAAATCCTGCCCGAGCGAGCCTGCTTGCAAAATATCTAATAATTCTAGGAACGCTTCTCCTAAAATTGGCACCAAAACCATTAAAAAAGAGAATTGTGCTATAGATTCTTTTTTGTTTCCTAAAATAAGTCCTGTGGCAATTGTTGAACCAGAACGTGACAATCCTGGCAAAACAGCAAAGGCCTGAGCAATACCAATGACAAAAGCGTCAAGAAATGATATATTTTCCTTCTTGCGAGATTTTGCGAAATAGGCAAAAGTCAACAAGATGGATGTTACAAGCAAACAACAACCAACAAGAAGTAACCCATTTCCAAAAAAAGATTCTACCGTATCTTTGAAAAAAACTCCAACTATAAAAACCGGAATCATTGAAACTACTAATTTGGCAACGTAGGTTTTTTCCTCATTCCACTTTGTAGTAGTAAAAGTTCCTTTGAGAAGCTGATCGATTTCTTTCCAAAGAATAACTATAGTACTTAAAACTGTTGCTGCATGAACAACGATTGCAAACGTCAAATTCTCTCCGCCAGAAACACCAAGAAGAGCATGACCAATCTCCAAATGTCCACTACTACTTACTGGAAGAAATTCTGTTAAACCCTGAACCAAACCCAAAATCAACGCTTCAATCCAACTCATTTTTCTTTCTTTTTATACATTATTCCAAAAATCATTGCAACAAAACCTGCTAAAGCAAGCATTGGGCCAAATGTGATTCTTCTGAACGAGAACACGTCTGGATTAAATTTTAGTCCCGTTGGTTCTCCGTAAGTAAGAGCAAATCCAATGACTATGCACATCAAAGAAATACAAATGATAATAAAATTTGTTTTTGACAATGATTTATTTTCTTTCATAATTAAATATAATACAATTTATTAGTGCCTAAACGGATGTATTTATTTACAGCAAATACTGCCGAAATCCAAGTAATCAAGATTCCAAATAACGTAACTATAGCAACAATTGGAATCACAAAATCTAGAGTAAGAAGATTCATCACCAATCCAAGTTCTTTTTGTAAATAATAAAGAACCCCACCTAAACAAATAAGTGCTAAGAGTATAGCCCAAATGCCCATTTTAATGGATTGCCAAACAAACGGACGACGAATAAAACTTGCCTTCGCACCGACAAGTCTCATGGTATTGATGACAAAGCGTTTAGAATAAAGTAGTAATCTAATAGTATTGTTGGTCAGAACTAATGAGATAAAAAGCATTATGGCGCAAATCCCCAGCAATACTACACCAAGTTTTTGTAGATTTCTGTTTAGAAGGTCTATCATATCTTTCTGATATACAACTTCTTGAACTGGAGAAAAAGAAATGATACGTTGTTCTATATCCTTCAAACTTTCGGCATTTACAAATGTTGATTTTAGATTGACCTCGTATGAAGCCAAAAGAGGATTGAATCCTAAAAATTCCGCAGGATTTTCTCCCAAGGCAACAATATGTTCCTCCAATGCATGTTCTTTGCTGATATAAACTGCTTTTGATACAAAATCAACTTTTGATAAATATTCACCCAAACGAACAACTTCTGTGGAATCAGAATTTTCTTTTATAACAATGGAAATAGTAAAATTCTCTTTGGTTTGTTGCGAAAAATTCTTCGCTACCAAAAACAAACATGCTATTAAACCTACAACAAAAAGCACTAAAACAATTGTAATGGTTGCGGTAAAACGCATGTTAAAAAATTGTTTCGTGCGACCTTTTGACAACGAACTAGACATCGATATTTCAGTGTAAAAAAAGAAAAACTACGTTTTGCAAATATACTACATTTGAAAGGCAAAGTCAAGAGGCAGAGCAAAATAAACAAAAAGTAGCAAAGGAAATCTTAACCCCTTTGCTACCTTTAAACAAACTATATTCGTGTTGTATTATTTATACATGAATCGTTTTATGCTTCTTTTTGGAGTTTTTTCAAACTCTTTTTCTACCAATTCAATCTTTGATATTTTGCAGAACGTAGGAATGACTTTATTGAGTTGTATTATGTTTTGTTCCATTACCGATGCTGCATTTTTAAGTTCTGGATCAGGATAAACAAGTCCAACTAACTTGCCATCTCTCTCAACAATGATTGATTCTACTACTCCAGGCAAACTATTTAGCTTGTCTTCAATTTCCTCTGGATAAATATTTTGTCCAGAAGCACCAAGAATCATGTTTTTGCAACGACCTTTTATAAAGATATTTCCTTTTCTGTCGATTATACCCATATCGCCCGTTTTTAACCAACCACCTTCAATCAAAACTTCGTCGGTTGCTTCTTGGTTTTTGTAGTAACCCAACATCGTATTCTCTCCACGAACAAGAATTTCTCCTGGTACACGAGATGGATTTTTAGAATCAATTTTTACTTCCATTCTATCTACAATTTTTCCACAAGAACGAGGCTTAAATCCTCTCCATTCTTGGTAAGCAAGAAGTGGAGCACATTCTGTCATTCCATAACCTACGCAATATGGAAAATGAATAGCTTTCAAACAAAGTTCTACTTCCTTATTCAAAGCAGCACCACCAATGATAAGGTATTGCAATTTTCCTCCAAAAGCGTTAAGAACTTTTTCTTTTACTTTGTTTTTGATTATTCTTCCAATACCTGGCATATACCATAATACTCGCATCAAAGGTTTATGGATTGTTGGAAAAACACTTTTTCTGAAGATTTTTTCAATTACCAAAGGCACTGTCAAAACCATATAAGGTTTTACGTCTGCAAATGCTTTCATGAGCACTTGAGGTGATGGAGTTTTTGACAAGAAAAATACATGACATCCACCTGCCAACTGATACAAACACTCAAACACCAAACCAAACATGTGAGCCAAAGGAAGCATCGAAACGACATTCCAATGCGGTTGATTAGGAATGTTTTCTTGCCCAAATTGAACATTTGAACTTATATTTTTATGAGTAAGCATCACACCCTTTGGCGAGCTAGTTGTTCCAGATGTATAATTTATCAACACCAAGTCATCGAAATTATCAGTAGGATATTTTATGTCTTCTACTAAGAAACCTTTTGGATATTTCGCTTCAAAGTTTTTATTCCAGTTGTTGTATGCATTTGCTATTTTTTCTTGTTTAGAGAACATCAATTCGAAACCTTCTAAAGAAATTACAGCATCTAACGAAGGCATTTTTTTTATGTCAACAGCCTTCCAAACTACAGGGCCTGCAAACAAAACCTTTGCTTCTGAGTGTTCAACCAAAGAATGAACACTTTCTGCTGGGAAATCTGGCATTATTGACACCACTACAGCTTCGTAAGCTGCTACTGCTAAAAAAGTAGTTGCCCAATCGGAACTATTTCTTCCACAAATTGCAATTTTATCACCTTTTTTCAATCCCATCTCACTAAACAATACTTGCAAGCGAGCTATTCTTTCTGCCAAATCGCCATAAGAGTACGTCATATTGGAATCGATGTCCGTCATAGCTGGAGCATCCCAGCTTTTTTTAATTGTTGTCTCCAAATAGGAGAGAAAATGTTTTTTCATAAATAATAACGTTTTTTAAAATTTGTAGCAAAGGTAATAACACATTATGAGCGACTAAAAAAATTGTTTTTTATGACACCAAAAAAGGATAGAAATCCTTTTTTAGGGACAAAAATTCCAAAAATGGGGTGAAAGTAAGAATTTTAAAGACCCTATTAAGGCTCAGAAAAACAAAAAGCAGAAACTCTTTTTGTAAATAATTTGTTTTGCGTTTGTTTTTCAAAAAAAATGTATTACCTTTGCAGTCGCTTTTGTAGCGGGATTCAGTAGCTCAGCAGGTAGAGCACATCCCTTTTAAGGATGGGGTCCTGGGTTCGAGCCCCAGCTGAATCACAACAAAAAGAGAGGAACACGTTCCTCTCTTTTTGTTTTTCTGCAATTTTCTTTTAATAACTAAACTAAAAAAGGAGTTTTTTGCTAAATGACCCAATTTTCAAAACATAAATTCCTTTTCTAGTTAAAGGAATTTCGATTCTCGAAGAAGAACCAACTTCTGAATAAATACGCTCCCCTAAAATATTGTAGATTTCTATTTTCTGCATTTCTGCGTTTAACACTACTATACGCCCATTTGAACCAAATGCATCTATAGCTTTTTTCTCTTTAACCTGCTCTACATTAAGAGTTTTATCAATAATATTTGTAGCATAATAGGCAACATAGCCGTGAGTTGTTGCCCCTGCTTGAACATCTAATGAACTTCCATTTATGACTGTTCCTAGCGAATAACAATAATAAAAGGCTTTTTCTTCAATTGAAAGTAAGGTCTTGGGAAGAGTTATTTCTGACAACGAATAGCAATAAGAAAAAGCATAAGAAGAAATAGTCTTTAAACCATTGTTGAGAGTTAGACTCGAGATTGATTCGCAACCAGAAAAGGCAGAAGGTCCTATACTTTCTACTGATGCTGGGATTTCTACTGATTGAAGATAAAAACATTGACTGAATGCATCTCTTTCAATTGTAGTAACATTCTCTCCAATAGTGAGATTTCTCAAATACTGACAATTATTAAAAGCCCCGTCTTTAATGGTTTTTACGCTTTCTGGAATAATTATCTCCGTAATGTTCCTATATTGGAAAGCAGAACTTGGAATTGTGGTTATTCCATTGTAAAGTTCAATAGAACCACTAACAGCTCTTGGAACAAAAAATAACTCCAAAGGATCACGGCGGTACATAACACCATCGTACATAAAAAATGCAGGATTATCATCAGCTATATAAATTGCTTGTAATGAATTGCAAGCTGTAAAAACACCCGTACCAAATTCCGTTACTGTGGCAGGAATAACTAACATATCCAACAACTTGCTCCCAATCAAAGCATTGTCATCAAATCCTATAACCGTATATGTATTCCCTTCATATGTTACAGTTTCGGGCACATACAAAATTCCTACATATTGCTCCTCTCCCGTATAATCGTACATCCAATCATCTTCTTCTCCTTTGTACGTAACCTTTGCTGTTAGGTTTGTTGAGTTGAAATTATAATAAATTCCATCCACAGCCGTATCTGATGCCCACGCATAATGAACCGAAAATGCAAGAATTGAGAATAAAAAAAATTTCCGTATCAAATTTTTCATATCAAGTAAATCCAATATTTTAACCAATTAAAATGCGAGACAAAGTTAATTTATTTTTACTCTATGTTTAGCAAAATAGGCAAATTTTACTAATTTCCTTTAACTTAAGTCCATCCAAAAAAAAGCAAAAAGATTTTTTTCTCTTAATACGGATAAAATCATTATTTTTGTCGAAAATAAGACGTATGAAAAATCTTGTATCTATTGCCGACTGTTCAAAACAGCAATTGCTTGAAATTCTTTCGTTGGCTGCGAAATTTGAGGAAAATCCTAATCAAAAAATCTTGGATGGAAAAATTGTTGCAACGCTTTTTTTTGAACCATCAACACGAACACGATTAAGCTTTGAAACAGCAGTAAATCGTCTTGGTGGACGAGTTATAGGTTTTTCTGATGCTGCAACAAGTAGCTCTTCAAAAGGAGAAACTTTGCATGACACAATTCAAATTGTAAACAATTATGCCGATGCAATAGTTATGAGACATCATTTGGACGGAGCTGCTCGATATGCATCGGAAGTGTCAAGAGTGCCAATTGTCAATGCAGGTGACGGCTCTAATCAGCATCCATCTCAAACCCTATTGGATTTGTATTCTATCCAAAAAACACAAGGAACGCTTGAAAATTTGCATATTTGTTTGGTAGGCGATCTGAAGTATGGACGTACGGTACATTCTCTTATCATGGCAATGGTACATTTCAATCCTACGTTTCATTTTATTTCTCCTAATGAGTTGCAAATGCCAGAGGAGTACAAGATTTTTTGCAGGAAAAACAATATAAAATTCACAGAAAGCACGGAATTGGATGGCAACTTTAACGATGCTGATATTTTGTATATGACGCGCGTTCAGCGCGAACGTTTTCAGGACCCAATGGAATATGAGAAGGTCAAGAACGTGTATACACTAAAAAAATCCATGCTAGAAGATTCGAGACCCAATTTGCGCATTCTTCATCCGCTCCCTCGAGTTGGAGAAATTGATGTAGATGTCGATTCAAGCGAAAAAGCATACTATTTTCAGCAAGCACAAAACGGATTGTATATCCGTCAGGCAATACTTTGCATGGTACTTGGCATAGACGGCCTTGTTGAGGATTAAAATAGATTTTTTATCTTTGTCGGAAAGTTTTTAAGAGAGTTATGACCACTGAAGAACAATTTGATTATGCGCTAGCAAAATGTCGTCAGATTTTTGAAAAAAAGCTGTTGGACTACGGGGCTTCATGGCGTTTATTTCGTCCACAAAGCATTACAGATCAACTTTTCATCAAAGCAAAACGTATCCGACAACTTGAAACTACTGGAGTAAACCTTATAGGAGATGATATTTATAGCGAACTGATGGCAATTGTTAATTACGGGATAGTTGCTCTTATTCAATTAGAACTTGGTTTTGCTGACACCACTGATATTAATAATGAAAAAGCTCTTGCTCTTTACGACAAATATGCCAAGGAAGCTAAAATTTTGATGATGGCCAAAAACCACGATTACGACGAAGCGTGGCGTGGAATGCGTGTTACTTCATATACCGATTTTATTCTTACAAAAATCTGTCGAAACAAAGAGATTGAAGACAATAACGGGAAAACTCTTGTGTCAGAAGGCGTAGAAGGCAACTATTATGACATGGTAAATTATGCTATTTTTGGATTGATAAAGAAAAATGAAGAAAAGGGCAACAAGAAAGCATAATAAAGGGAACAATTCGGGAGTTTTCTTTCGTGTTATTTGTCAAATTATTTTAGGAATAAGTTTTGCTTTTTCTGGATTTGTAAAAGCAATTGATCCACTTGGCTCCTCCTACAAAATAGAAGATTATCTTACTGCTTTTGGACCATTCTTTGAGAATTTTGCACTCCTTGCTTTCCCACTAAGTGTTTTGTTGGCTGCAGTAGAATTCACAATGGGTGTAAACTTCTTGTTTGGAGCTAATATCAAACCAACCAAATGGATAGCATTGCTCTTTATGTTGGTGATGACTCCCCTCACACTTTACATTGCACTTGAAAATCCTGTTACTGACTGTGGATGTTTTGGTGATGCCATAGTGCTGAGCAACTGGGCTACTTTTTGGAAAAACATTGGTTTTTCTTTCCTTGTTTTGCTTTTGTTTATTCTTCCAAATTTTTCGAAAGATATTTATTTCAACTATCAGAAATGGGCAATTACATCAGTTGCATTTATAGCTTCAGTAGTGATGTCAGTTTATTGTCTTCTACACTTGCCACTAATTGATTTCCGACCATATAAAATTGGGACTGATATTGTGAAAAGTATGGAAATACCTTCCGATGCTAAATCGGATGTTTACGAAACAACATTTATTTATGCAAAAGATGGTGTTGAAAAGGAATTTACACTTGCCGATTTTCCTGACGAAAACGATGGTTGGATTTTTATTGAGCAAAAAACTACTTTGATAGAAAAGGGTTACGAACCTCCTATTCACGATTTCTCGATGGTGAATACAATTGGTGATGATATTACTTATGAAACACTTGAAAAAGAAGGGTTTACATTTTTGCTCATCGCCTACGATGTAAATAAAGCCGAACATAAGTTTAATGATAAAATAGCAAGCATCCATCAACTTGCTCAATACGGCGATATAGATTTTTATGCCTTAACAGCTTCTGTTGATGAAGATATTGAAAAGTATAGCGAATTGGCAAACGCAACTTACGAATGGTGCAAAACTGACCCTATTACACTCAAAACCATTATTAGAGCAAATCCTGGACTGGTGTTGATAAAAGATGGAATTATAGTTGGCAAATGGAACAGCCGAGATATTCCATCGGCAAAAGAAATGCAGGAAGAATTTTTATTACAAAATAACTAAAGTATAATTGAGTATGAGAAAAAACATTGTAGCAGGTAACTGGAAAATGAATAAAAACCTGCAAGAAGGTGTAGCTTTGGCTACTGAATTGAAAGAAATTGTTTCTAACCCAAATTGCGAAGTGATTATTGGTACTCCATTCATTCACTTGGCTACAGTAAGCGAGTTGCTTAAAGATAGCGTGATTAAAGTTTCTGCTGAAAACTGTGCCGACAAAGCTTCTGGTGCTTACACTGGCGAAGTTTCTGCCGAAATGGTAAAATCAACTGGTGCAGAATATTGCATCCTTGGTCATAGCGAACGTCGTGCTTATTATGGTGAAACTTACGAAATTCTTAAAGAAAAAGTTCAACTTGCTTTGGCTAACGATTTGAAACCTATTTTCTGCATTGGCGAAGTAAAAGAAGAACGTGAAGCTGGCAAACAAAACGAAGTGGTAAAAGCTCAACTTGAAGGTTCTGTATTCAACCTATCTGCTGAAGATTTCGGAAAAATCGTTTTGGCTTACGAACCAGTTTGGGCTATTGGTACTGGCTTGACTGCAACTCCAGAACAAGCACAAGAAATTCACGCATACATTCGTGGTTTGGTAGCTGAAAAATATGGCAACGAAGTTGCTGACAACTGTACAATTCTTTACGGCGGTAGCTGTAATGCTAAAAACGCAGCAGGTCTTTTCGCAAATCCTGACATCGATGGTGGACTTATCGGAGGAGCTTCACTAAAAGCAGAAGACTTCAAAGCAATTATCGACGCATTCTAATTTTAGAATCTATAAAGAGAAAAAGGAAGTACCGTAAGTTACTTCCTTTTTTTATGCTTATTTTGTGATTATATAAAAAAGAGAGGAACTCAAATTTGAGTTCCTCCTTTTCTTAATAAGAAAAAAATCTTATTAGTTTACTTTTTCTGCCAATTCTGCACCAGCTTTGAATTTAGCAACTTTCTTAGCAGGAATTTCGATAGCTTGTTTTGTCGCAGGGTTAACACCTTGGCGAGCACCACGTTCAGCAACTGAGAATGTACCGAAACCAATCAAACTAACTTTGTCACCATTTGCAAGTGCATTGCTGATAGCGTCCAATGTTGCATCCAAAGCAAGTTTAGCACTAGCTTTGCTAATTTGAGCTTGTTCAGCAATTACATTGATCAAATCTTTCTTGTTCATAACTTATAAATTTAAAAAATAAAACAAATATTTGCGCAAATGTATGTATTCTAGTTCTAATAACAAAGCGTTTTAGTGTTTTTTTCTGTCTTATCGCACCTTTAATTTAGTATTTAGGTTAATTTTTTTCTAACAATCTCAAAATTGAGAAAAAAAGGATTTCTTAACATTTCGGAAACTAATTTAAGAAATTTTGCTTTTTTTATTAAATTTGCAACTAAATCAATTTTTTATTCAATGAACTACGGATTACTCGATCTATTTACCTTAATCGGTTCGGTAGGGCTCTTCCTCTACGGAATGAAACTGATGAGTGAGGGCCTTCAAAAAGCAGCAGGAGACAAGTTAAGAAACATTTTAGCGTTTATGACCAACAACCGCATTGTTGGTGCTTTGACTGGTATTCTTATTACTGCATTAGTACAATCGTCATCGGCAACAACGGTGATGATTGTTAGTTTTGTAAACGCAGGATTATTATCGTTGAGCCAGTCAATGGCAGTGATAATGGGAGCCAATGTAGGTACTACCGCCACAGCGTGGATTATCTCACTCTTTGGTTTCAAAGTAAATATTGCAGCGTTCGCAATTCCGCTTATTGGATTTGGGGTACCTTTGCTTTTTAGTAATAAAACCGTTTACAAAAGTTGGGGAGAATTTCTTATTGGTTTCGCTCTTTTGTTCCTCGGGCTAGAATACTTAAATGGTTCTGTTCCTGATCTTAAAGCAAATCCTGAGGTCTTCTCCGTACTTCAACGTTACACTACATTTGGCTACGGATCTATTTTGCTTTTTGCATTCATAGGTTTGGTTTTCACAATGATAGTGCAATCCTCTAGTGCAACCGTGGCGTTTGTATTGATTATTTGTAGTAAAGGTTGGATTTCTTTCGAAATTGCAACTGCAATGATTCTTGGTAGTAATATCGGGACATGTATCACTCCTCTGATAGCATCTATTTCGGGTAATATTTGGGCAAAACGTGCAGCACTTGGACATTTGCTTTTCAACGTTCTTGGTTCTATTTGGGCATTTGTGCTCTATTATCCATTTATGAAACTTATCGTTTGGATTTCTTCATCACTCGCTGGCAATCCTGAAGCGTTGATGAGTTTTGTAAACAATACTGATCCAGCAATTATTGAAGCTTTGAACAATAAAACTTTGGATTTATCGAATGCAGAAAACCAACAACTGATGACAAATTTTGCAGGTATGCAATACCACGTATCATTTGGGTTGTCTATTTTCCATACGGTATTTAACCTGATAAATATCCTCATTATGATTTGGTTTACAAAAACTTACGTTTATATTGTAACCAAACTTACTCCTCACAAACCAACCGAAGAAGACAAGGTTTCTCACTTGAAATTTATCTCAACGGGAATGCTTTCTACAGCTGAGTTGTCTATTCTTCAAGCACATAAAGAAATTATTTTGTTTGCCGAACGTGTGCATAGAATGTTCGGAATGGTAAAAGAACTTTACGATGCTCCACGCGACAACGATGCCGAATTTGTGAAAAAATTCTCTCGCATACAGAAGTATGAAGATATTTGCGATAATATTGAAGTTGAAATAGCAACTTACTTATCGAAAGTGTCGGACGGACGCTTGAGTAACGAAAGTAAGCACGAAATTCAAATGAAAATGCGTATCATTTCAGAGATAGAGAGTGTGGCTGATAGTTGTTACAACTTGGCAAGAACAGTTCAACGTCGCAACAACCTTGAAGCGAAATTTACTGATAGCATCAACGAAAATATCAACTTAATGTTCAAGCTTATAGATGAGGCAATAAGTCAAATGCGAGTGATTTTAGAATCTTCTACACCGCAGTTCTCCGAAGTTGCAAAAACAAAAAATATTGAAAGCGAAATAAACAATTTCCGCAACCAACTCAAAACACAAAACATCAACGACGTGAACGATGGGAAATACCTTTACGGCACTAGTGTTGTTTATATGGACTTGATTGCAGAATGTGAAAAAATGGGTGACTACATTGTGAATGTAGTTGAGTCTCTTTCTGATATTAAGATTGATTAAAGAAAATAGATTTTTTCAGTCAAAAGGCGCCTCTACGGAGGTGCCTTTTTTTAGGCAATAAAACCACGATTATCACGTTATTAATGCAGTGAAAAAAGAATATATTTGCAAGTTATTTTTTAAGGTTAAATATGATTGATTTTATCAAAGGGGAAATTGTTGAAATTTCTCCAACTTTTGTTGTATTAGAGGCGAACCAAATTGGTTATTTCATCAATATCTCGTTGAATAGTTATTCGGAGTTGAACGGAAAAACCTCGTGTAAGTTATATATTTATGAGGCCATTCGAGAGGATGCTTATGTTTTGTACGGATTTCTTCATAAATCGGAAAGGGAGTTGTTTTTGCAACTTATTTCGGTGTCAGGCGTAGGGGCAAATACTGCAAGAATGATGCTATCGTCAGTATCAGTGGCCGATTTGCAAAGTGCCATTGCCAATGAAGATTTAATGGTTCTAAAAAACATCAAAGGAATTGGAGCAAAAACAGCACAACGCATTGTGGTAGATTTAAAGGATAAAGTAGTTAAACTTGGCACAACCGCCACAGATGAGATTTTTGTTCCTACGGTCTCTAATCCTGTTCGTTCCGAAGCCGTTTCTGCTCTTGTGATGCTCGGATTTATACAATCAGCATCGGCTAAGGTAGTAGATAAAATTTTAAGAGAAAATCCGTCTTTCTCCGTTGAGCAAACCATTAAAATGGCACTAAAATTACTGTAAGGAAATCTAAATGCGTGGTTTGAAAAACATATTTGTTTTTGTTCTGTTGTTCGTCGGTAGACTTGTTTTTGCAGAGCCTACTGATAGCACAGCAACATTTTCTGCGCAAAAAAATCCTTTATTTATTGTTAGCGATAATCAAATAGACAATTACGAAGATCTGGTTGCCGAAGTACCTCTAGATTTACAACCCCCAAACAATGTTAAAACAGAGGTGGAATTTGATCCTACCACGGGAAGCTACATTATTCGAACAAAAGTTGGCGACATGGAAATTGCTTCTCCTTTCATGCTTTCTCCCGAAGAGTACCAAAACTATACCCTCGAGAAAGAGATGCAAGAGAATTGGCGAAAGAAAAATTCTGAGAAATTTGAGAGTTACGACTCGAAATTTAGCCTTACTGATATAAAATTCAATATTGGTCCTGCAGACAAAATTTTTGGGCCCGGAGGAGTTCAACTTAAAACTCAAGGATCGGCCGAAATTACCTTTGGAGTGCTATACAACA
Organism: Paludibacteraceae bacterium; assembly: GCA_045612365.1. GTDB lineage: Bacteria > Bacteroidota > Bacteroidia > Bacteroidales > Paludibacteraceae > RGIG9608. The sequence goes on along the minus strand of JAZKYY010000017.1, from coordinate 168,359 downwards.
GAATAAACAATCCCGCACTATCTGAGCGTTTAAGAAAAACTACTACGTTTGATTTTGATGAAAACATTCAGTTGAGCGTGAACGGAAAAGTGGGTAACAAGGTTAATTTCAATTTGAACTACAATACTGAATCTTCTTTTGATTTCGACCAACAGATGCTAAAACTTTCCTATTCCGGAAAAGAAGACGAAATCATTAGAAAACTCGAGGCTGGTAACGTGAGTATGCCGATAAAAGGTTCTTTGATAAAAGGAAGTTCTGCTTTGTTTGGTATAAAAACAGAATTGCAATTCGGGAAGTTGAATGTTACAGCGGTAGTTTCGCAGCAACAATCAGAATCCAAAACTGTTAGCAGTAAGGGAGGATCTCAGCTTCGTGAATTTGAAATAGAGATAGACCGTTACGAAGAAAACAGACACTTCTTTCTTGCGCATTATTTTAGAGATAATTATGAAAAATCAATGTCGCAATTACCGGTTATTTCTTCCGGTGTAACCATAAATCGTGTAGAAGTGTGGGTAACCAATAAGCGTGGACATTTTGATGAAGCTCGAAACATTGTTGCTTTTATGGACTTGGGTGAAGGCAAAAGAATAAAAAACAACACAATGTGGACTTCGCAGGGAGTTTTACCAACCAATAACGCTAATACTTTATATGCTTCCATCGCTGGCGATGCTAATGTTCGTGACATACAAATCGCCAACACAACACTTTCAAATAATTATCTTCTAGAAGCTGGCGATGATTACGAAAAAATAGAAAGTGCTCGTCGTCTTGACCCATCGGAGTATTCGTTCAACTCTCAACTTGGATACATTTCTTTGCAGAGCGCACTCAATGCCGATGAGGTTCTTGCAGTCGCATTTGAATATACTTATGGGGGAAAAACCTACCAAGTTGGTGAATTTTCTACCGACGCAATTGATTCTTCTGATGCGCTATTCCTTAAATTGCTGAAAAATACAGTGCAATCTCCCAAAACTCCTATTTGGGATTTAATGATGAAAAACGTCTACTACTTGGGTGCATCTCAAGTACAACCAGAAAAATTCAAATTGGAAATTCAGCATCGAAACGACTCAACAGGCACATATCTTAATTATTTGAGCGAAGGCAACATCCGAAATAAATTGCTGATAAAGGTGATGAATCTAGATCGCTTGGATTCTCGACAAGAGGTACATCCAGATGGAAACTTCGACTTTGTAGAAGGATTTACCATCAAAGCATCCTCTGGACGCATATTTTTCCCAGTTCTTGAACCTTTTGGAAGTCATTTGCGAAAAGCGATTGGGAATAATACTATTGCAGACAAGTATGTTTTTGAAGAGTTGTATGACTCAACTCTTGTGGTTGTCAATGAACTGAAAGAGAAAAATAAATTTGTAATAAAAGGGAAATTTAAGGCAACCTCTTCGTCAGAGATTCAGCTGAATGCAATGAATGTAACTCGCGGGTCTGTAGTAGTAACGGCAGGTGGTCGCACGTTGACCGAAAATGTTGATTACATCGTAGACTACATTATGGGAACAGTAACTATTCTCGACGAGTCTCTATTGGCCTCTGGGACTGCCATTGATGTTTCTCTTGAAAATCAATCATTGTTCAATCTGCAACGCAAAACTTTGGTTGGAACGCATTTAGAATATGCTTTCAACAAAAATATCTCGGTAGGTGCCACAGTTATGCATCTTTCCGAAATGCCTTTGGTAACGAAAGTAGCAATGGGATCTGAACCTTTGTCGAACACCATCTGGGGAGTGAATGCTGCTATTCAACATCAATCGCAATGGCTTACAAATATGCTAGACAAATTGCCTTTGCTCAACCTTTCGCAACCATCAAACATTGTGTTCAATGCAGAAGTTGCTCAACTTATACCTGGACATCGAAAGATAGAAAACAATAAAGGATTTTCTTATCTTGACGACTTTGAAACTTCGGAAACCAGCATTGATATCTCTTATCCGTATTATTGGAGATTGGCAAGTACACCAAGCAAGTTTGCTGAGTCAAAGCTAATCAACGATACTAGATACGGAGAAAATCGTGCCTTATTTTCTTGGTATACCATTGACAATAGTGTATTTAACAGAAATAATAGTACTACGCCTAGCCATATTCGTAAAAATAAAGATTTGCAATCGAACCACCTTACCCGAGAGGTTTTGGAACAAGAACTTTTCCCAAATCGTGAGTCGGCAATGGGTGAATCTTCATATCTGTCTGTTCTGAACCTTTCGTTCTACCCAACTATTCGTGGACCTTATAATCTTGATTCAGATAGAATCAATAGCGATGGTTCGCTTCAGAATCCTGCAACACGCTGGGGAGGAATGATGCGAAAATTGGACATTACCGACTTTGAAAATTCTAACGTGGAATACATAGAATTTTGGTTGATGGACCCGTTTGTAAACGATTCGTTGAACACGATGAAAGGCGGTGATTTGTACTTGAATCTTGGAGAAATTTCGGAAGATATTTTGAAAGATGGAAGAAAGTCTTTTGAAAATGGACTTTCGGCAATTGGAGACACAACATCAATGGAACGAACAAAATGGGGTAGAGTGTCTCGTATGCAATCAACGGTTTTGGCTTTTGATAATAACGATGATGCTCGTGAAAACCAAGACGTAGGTCTTGATGGGTTGAAAACATCGGAGGAATTTACTTTTAACTCATATCAACAGTATGTAGAAAGCTACAAAAGTAAACTTTCAAGCAGTGCTCTTCAAACACAGCAGAACGATCCTTTTTCTCCATTAAATGACCCTGCAGGCGACAATTTTCACCACTACAGAGGATCGGACTTCGATGCCGAAGAACGTTCTATTTTGGAACGTTATAAATACTACAACGGAACAGAAGGGAACTCGGCTTCTCCTAGCAAAAGTACGGAATCATATTCTACCTCTGCTACTATAACTCCAGATGTAGAAGATATCAACGTAGACAACACCTTAAACGAAAATGAGAAATATTTTGAATATAGAGTTCCATTAACTAAAGCTGATCTGGAAGTAGGAAAAGGTTTTATCAATGATAAAATTACAGCTACTGTAGAACTTAAAAATGGAACAAAAAGTCAAGTAGATTGGTATCAGTTCAAGGTGCCAATACGAGAATATACCTCTCAACAAGGAAATATTCGAGATTTTAGATCAATTCGTTTTATGCGTCTTTTCTTAAGTGGTTTTGAAGAAGAGACTCACTTACGTTTTGGTACTCTGCGTCTTGTTCGTGGTGATTGGAAAGTTTATTCTAAACATCTTTACGACATAAGCACACCTCCAACAACCGATGCCTCTCTTGATATTTCTGCCGTGAGCATCGAAGAAAATTCTAACAAAGAACCTGTAAATTATGTTTTGCCTCCAGGAGTAACTCGCGAAACAGACCCAAGCCAACCTCAAATTCGTCAACAAAACGAACAATCGTTGCAAATGAAAGTGGTCAACCTTTCTCCTAATGATTCTCGTGCTGTGTATAAAAATCTTTCATTCGACTTGCGTCAGTACGGAAGGATTCAGATGTTTGCTCACGCAGAAAAGTTGATTGAAGAAAAAACCGATGAACTAAAAGACAACGAAGTAAGCATATTCTTGCGTATAGGTAGTGACCTTACAAGTAATTATTATGAATACGAAGTTCCTTTGAAAATTACCCCAAAAGGTCGCTATGCTATGGAAGAGGGGGCTGCAGTTTGGCCTCAAGAAAATATGATAGATTTCCCACTTTCATTGCTGACTAAAGTGAAACAAAATAGAAACAAAGAAAGTAAAAGAGAAAGTAGCTCTGTTTCGTTTCTCCTTCCTTATTCGGAATACGATCCGGAACGAATTCAAAACAAAGTTACAGTTGTTGGTAATCCTAATCTGGGCGATGTAGAAACCATTATGATTGGGGCTAGAAATAATGGACGCACTCCAAAATCGGCAGAAATTTGGGCAAATGAACTTCGCCTAACCGAATACAACGAAGACGGAGGTTGGGGCGCTTTGTCTGACCTGGCCATTAGTTTTTCTGATTTTGGTAATTTTAACGTTTCTGGACGAATAGAAACAGCTGGTTTTGGAGGAATAGAAGACAATGTTCAGAGCAGAAATATGGATGATAGATATCAAGTAAATCTTTCTACTGCTTTTGAGTTAGGAAAACTTTTCCCCGAAAAGGCAAAGGTTCACTTGCCTATTTTCTTCTCCTATTCACAAGATTACATCAAGCCAAAATACAACCCACTTGACCAAGATGTTCTCTTGAAAGATGCTATTGATAACTTGGAATCAGAGCAAGAAAAAGATGAACTCAAGAAAAATTCCATTACAAAGGCAACAACAAAAAGTGTGAATTTGACAAATGTCAAAGTAGATTATTCAGGTAGCAAACCTCGTATCTATGATCCTGCAAACTTCTCATTTTCGTATGCTTATAATGAAACGTCTGATTTGGATCCAGAAACAGAACGCGATTTTACAAAACAACATCAAGGCTCGTTTAATTACGATTTCAACACTACGCCAAAACCTTGGGAACCTTTCAAAAATTCCAAAAAATTAAACAAACCTATTTTTAAAATCATTCAAGATTTTAGTTTGTATTATATGCCTAGTCGAATTGGTTTTTCGGTGAACATTGCTCGTAATTATTCGGAAACACTTAAGCGAGATTTGGTAGGAACAATGGAAGCTCCAACCTCTTGGCAAGACAATACTTTGCTTTCTTATATCAAAGATTTCAATTGGGACAGAAAGTTTGACTTTAAGTATGATCTGACAAAGAACCTTAAATTCTCGTTCAACTCAGCAGCTAATTCTCGCATCGACGAAACAAAATACGCACCTGTAAATCGAGAGTTTTTCCCCGATGAATACGAAAATTGGAAAGATACGGTAATGCAAAGTCTAAAAGTTGGTGGACGTCCATTATCCTACCAGCAGTCATTTACTGCGTCTTATACTTTACCTATCAATAAAATTCCTTATCTCGAATGGATTGCAGTCAATGGACAATATGCGTCGTCATACAACTGGGAGAGAGGCGTTGTTTTAGAAAATGATTTGAACATGGGCAATGTTATTTCCAATGTCAATAGTTGGCAAGTAGATGGGCAATTCAATCTCGAAACATTCTACAATAAATTCAAATACCTAAAGGATGTAAATAAAAAGTATTCATCTTCATCTACTAACAATAAGAAAAGCAAATACAAACCTAAAACTTTTGAAGTTACTATCAAATTGAAAAAGAAACAACCTATAACTATTTCTCATAGCCTGAGAACCGAAGAAGTAGAGGTTGATATCACTGATGAGAGAGGCAAACCTGTTAAAGTTAAATACAGCATTCAAGATAAAAATAGCATTAGGTTCTCTTCAAATAAGGATACAGAAAACCTTAGGGTTAAGATTAAAACCATTGATCCTAACAAAAAAAATATAGCAAAAGAAGTTGGTGATTTTTCTGTTCGCTTTTTGATGATGTTGCGTCGATTCTCCGTGTCGTACAAGGAAACAGGAAGTCTTACATTGCCTGGTTTTATGAATGACGCCAAGTTTTTTGGTCAGTCATCAGTCAATAAGGTTCTAACTCCGGGACTTGATTTTTCGTTTGGTATTCCTGGCGAGAATTATGTACATAAGGCATGGGAAAACAATTGGCTTATGAAGAATGATTCCATTATAAATCCTGCTACACTAGCCAAAGCGCGCGACTTGGATATTAAAGCTAACGTTGAACCTATTGCAGGACTTAAAATCAATCTATCTGCAAAATACGTTACTACCGATCAGCAAAGTATTCAGTACATGTACGAGGGTATGCCTACTACATTTAATGGAACTTTTAGAATGACTAGTGCTGCCATTGCAACTTCATTTTGGAGCATAGGTAATTCCAAAAATAATTACAGTTCAAAAGCTTATCAGAACTTTAAGTCCAATCGCCAATTCATTGCAAACCATCTGCAAAGCAAGTACACCAATACGCTTTACCCAACTTATGGTTTTATGAAAGATTTGTCTTCGTTGGCTGGGAAGAAATACGATGCCTCCAAAGGAGCTTATAACCTCAATTCGCCCGATGTTCTTATTCCAGCATTTTTTGCTGCTTACACCAATCGTCCAATTGAAAAGGTGGAGAAGTCGCCATTGCCGTCATTGTTAAGTTTATTGCCAAACTGGAGTATTTCTTACGATGGACTTTCTCGAATTGCTTGGGTAAAAAAACATTTCAAAACCGTTGCACTAAAGCATGCTTATCAGTGTACATACAACGTAGGACAATACTCCTCTTATGCCAACTATGTAGAAAATCGAGATGGTTTAGGATTTGTACAAGATGTACTTTCGGGTAATCCTATTCCTTCATCGCAGTACGATATTACAAGCGTCTCATTCAGTGAAAGCTTCAGTCCACTCATTGGTATGGACGTGGCTATGAAAAATAGTTTGACTGCCAAACTCGAGTATCGAAAGCAACGAAACATGACACTTAACTTAACTAGTCTACAGGTTGTAGAATCGTCCAACGATGAATGGGTTGTAGGGCTTGGTTATGTGGTAAAAGATTTTGATGTCATTCTCAAACTAAAAAATAAAACCTCAAAAGTCAAAAACAACCTCACCACTCGCATCGATTTTTCATTCAAAGATATCAAAACCATTATTCGGAAGATCGACACAGATGATGTGCAACCAACTAGTGGAAATAAAACAATAGGAGTAAAAGTAAGTGCCGATTACGTATTCTCATCGAGACTTAATTTGCGACTTTTCTACGATTATCAAATGAGTAATCCGCTGATTTCAACTTCTTATCCCGTTGCTAATTCTAATTTTGGTTTCAGTATTAAATTAATGCTCACAAGATAAAGATTATGATTTCTTAGAGAGTGATTTTTATCTTAGTTTATATAAAAGTGTTTGAAAATAAGCAGTTTGTGTTTTTTTGAAAAAATATTACCTTTGCAAGGTACAATCCTAAACCCCAAAAGTGATCGATGAAAAAGAACGTAAAATTCAGATTCGACCCCGAAAAACTTACTTATGAACGAATAGAAAATTCCTTTACTAACGTTCTAAAGAAAGTGATAAACAATGTTCTTTTGGCATTGCTTTTGGCAATTGTGTTCTTTTTTCTTTTTAACTACTTTTTTGAATCCCCAAAAGAAGAAAAACTGAGAAAAGAAAACTACCAGATGACCCTCCAATATGAGATTCTAAAAAAGAAATCTGCTGAATTGCAAGAAATTGTTGACGACTTACAAGAGCGAGACAATAATCTTTACCGAGTGGTTTTTCTGGCAGATCCTATTCCTCTTTCTGTTCGCAAAGGGAGCATTGGCGGAGTGAATCGTTACGAAAACCTAATGGGAATGACCAATTCTGAAATTATGATTTCCACCACCAAGCAACTCGATCAGTTGTCAAAGGAGATTTATTTGCAATCCAAGTCATACGATGAAATTGTGGAGTTAGCCAAAAATAAAGAAACCATGCTTAAGCATTTGCCAGCTATTCAACCTGTTTTGAACAAGGATCTTACAAGAGTGGCATCGGGTTATGGACGTCGTATCGACCCTATTTATCGTACGGTAAAAATGCACGAAGGAATGGACTTTACTGCACCAACAGGCACCGACGTATTTGCTACTGCTGATGGAGAAGTTACCTTTGTAGGTTGGCAACGTGGTTATGGAAACTTACTAAAGATTGACCACGGCTATGGCTATGAAACTCGCTATGCTCACTTGCATGGTTTTGCACAAGGCATCAGAAAGGGTAAAAAAGTTTCGCGTGGCGATGTGATTGCTTATGTGGGAAATACAGGAAAATCTACAGGCCCTCACCTTCACTACGAAGTTCGGTTTAAGGGTGTACCACAAAATCCGCATAACTACTATTTTCTTGATCTTTCGCCTGAGGAGTATGACCTAATGGTGCAGCTTTCCAACAATGCAGGACAACTTTTGGATTAAGAGAGAATGATTTTTTTTCACTCTCTCTCTTATTTTTTTACATTACCACAATTTCATCAACAAACATCCAGCCGTGTTCTATGCCACAAGTTTTGGCTTTGTAGCGAATGAATCGTGCTGATGTTTCGCCTTCAAAACCGATTTTTTTCAGAATCAGTCCCTCTTGCGTGGTTGGGATGTCGCTTTTCCATATAAATATTGGAGTAAATGTTTTGTTATCATCCGAAACTAAAATTTCCACTTCAGAAGGTAGCCAAACCCAAGGTCCAAGCAGTTGCATAAATGTAGCATTAATAGAAGAAATTTGTTGTACGGAATCCAAATCAATCGTTACGTCCATATCGTTGAGAGAAAAACCTTGCCAACAACCATCGGTGTACGAAAAACTTCCCGTGATGCCATCAACTAAAGCATTGTCGCCACCAGCCGAATATGCTTTGCCGTAACCAGCATTGTTGTAAGTAATCGTTTTGCCCAATGCTTTGTGGAACCCGTAAGGTTTTTGCACCACAGGACCAACTCTTTTGCCACCATCGAACAACGCCACCGAAAGCACCACAGCATCGGTAATTTCTATAGGTTCGGTGTAGAGCATTGATTCCGAAGTTGGCTCGCTACCGTCGGTGGTGTAGCGAATTTCTACAGGGTAACGCTCCGACGACATTGTGAGACGCACCTTGCGTTCTTCTGCAAACATCTCTTGCACAATGTTTGGCTCGTCCGAAAGAGAAAAAGCATTATAACCCTTCGCTTGCAAAACTTTGATTTGTGCATTGGCACGTTGCTTAAAGTTGTCCCAGTTTTTCAACTCATTTTTTGTCCATGCTATTTCTGCCAATGCCAACAAACGTGGGTAAATCATTTGTTCGGCATGTTCTTCTGTTGGAACATATTCTGTCCAAAGATTTGCTTGCACGCCCAAGATATTTTTATGTTGTTCTGCGCTCAAAGAATCTATTGGCGCAGGATTGTAACCATAAACTTTTTCCAAGTTGATGTATCCGCCAATGGCTTCGGGTTGAGTTGCAGGATTGGCCTGATACATGTCAAAATAGCAATATGCCCCGGGCACCATAATTACACGATTGCCAGCACGAGCTGCCTTAAACCCTTCCACCTCGTTGGTCCAAGCCATTACGATAGCTTCTTGCGACACACCGCCTGCCATTATCTCGTTCCAACCAACAAGTTCGCGACCATTTGCTTTCAAAAAATCTTCGATACGAAGCACCATATAACTTTGCAACTCGTCAACATTTTTCAATTGCTCATCTCGCATACGGCGCTGGCATTTGGGGCAAGTTTTCCAAGCAGACTTACCTGCCTCGTCGCCACCGATGTGTATTTGCTTCGATGGGAAAAGTTCCATTACCTCAGTCAGTACATTTTGCAAAAATTCAAACGTCTCTTCGTTACCAATACAAAGGTCGGCATTGGTGTAAGGCTTGCCCGAACATGCAAGCTGCGGATAAGTAGCGAGCACCTCTTCTGAATGTCCTGGCATTTCTATTTCCGGAATTATAGTAATATGTCTTTCGGCTGCGTAAGCCACAATTTCTCGCACCTCTTCTTGTGTGTAGTAGCCGCCATAAGCACCAGCTTCGGTTTGTTCGCAGTAATGTCTGTTGCCTGACCACCATGCTTTCCATTTGCCTTGACGCCAAGCAGCAAACTCCGTGAGGCGAGGATAGCTTTTTATCTCGATGCGCCAACCTGCACCGTCGGTAAGATGCCAATGGAAACGGTTGAGCTTGTAGTGAGCCATCATGTCGAGTTGTTTTTTGATGAAGTCGACCGAAAAAAAGTGGCGCGACACATCGAGGTGCATACCACGGTAAGCAAAGCGTGGCGAGTCACAAACCCTCATGCAAGGAATCTCTCCGTTTTGTTCGCATTGCTTGAGCGTTTGCAAAGCGTAGAAAAATCCTGCTCCCGACGATGCTTTTACTTCTATCTTACGAGGAGAAACATTCAATTCGTACGCCTCGCCGGCAAGCGTATCGACAAACAAAAATTCAATTTGATTCCTATTTGATTTATCTGCCGAAAACACTACTTGCGGAAATACGCTCTCAATATTTGTGTGAAGCAAGGCAATATCTGTTACCGATTTACTTATGTAAAAAGAAGTATTCTGATTGATTACAAACTTACCTTCATTCATCTCCACCTTGATAGGCAGAGGAGTGATTGCTACGTTATTATTGTTGTTTATGCACGAAAAGCACACAAACACCACCAACGCTACAGATAGTTTTTTCATAAGTGCTGTTTTTATTTCAGGACAAAAATATAAAAAAAAACGCACTGCAGTGCGTTTTTTTCTCCTCCCCTAACTTAGGGAGCTGTTTTTCATATTTTCTCTGCCCGTGAGGGGGGACACGGGTTCGACTCCCGTCAGCTCCACAAAAAAAAGAAAATCCAACTCCATAAAAAGTGAAGTTGGATTTTTTTAAAGTTTTTCTCCCTGCGAAATTTATAAATCCTTGACAAGACGCACGGATTGACCGTAGTAGCGGTAGTTGTGGCCCATGCCCGCTTCGTCCGAGTCGAAGTAGAGGTAGTACGCGTAGTTGCTATAGTAACTAGTGGCAGACCAATAGTAGCCGTTGTACTGCACGAGGTCCACACCGGAGCCGTAGCGGTAGCCCGCAGCAGGCAAAAAGATACTATTGCCATTTGGTCCTGTTACTTTGTAACCATTTACTCCACTCTTTACAGTCCACGTCCATGTACAGTTTTCTATTAATTCTTGGAATTCGTCATCAGTCGGCATACGAGAACCATCTCCACTAACATATATCGTAGAAGTGCTTCCTTCGGAAGAAGAACTGCTACCGACACTCGAATACAAGGTAGAAATAAAGTTATTGGCAGCGGTTTGTACCTGTTGCAAACCTTGTGTGCCCAACGAACTACTACAGTCGAGTACCAACATAATCACCGCCGATTTTTGTTCTACAACTGGGTCGCTAGAAGAATTGGGGTTGAACTCAGAATTTTTACCCCAGATACCTCCTTCTTGGAGCCACATTTGTATTTTACTCTTTTCGAACACCTTATCGTTGGAAAAAACAACATCTTTAAGCGTAAAGGAGTAAAAAATACTCTCTTCCTTTGTTAAGCTCACGCTGCTTCCGTTGCTACACTTCAGCCCTTGGTAGGAAACCGACGAGAGAACGTTATTCTTTCTGTCCCAAACGCCCTCTATGTAACAAGTGGAAGAGGTGGCTTCATCAAGGTTGCCATCGAAGGTGAAGCGAAACTTCTGACCATTGTTAAGCCCTGGAGAAACGATGGAGATAGAGAGTGTTTTGGTTTCGTTGTAAAGCGAATTGGCTATCTCTTGGAACTTTGCATTCACCTCATCCATATCCGCCACCTCCATGGCATTGCTCGCAGAACTTGATAGTGCTGTAAGGTTTTCTTTGAAGCGACTGACATTTGTCACATCGTTGCCTTTCAAGCCAATGGCATAAGCATCTATCGCTTTTCCATCGACACGTGCCGACTTCAGGTGCTGGCTCACAGCAGAAACGCTCTCGTATTCATCGCCATATTCCACCGAACCAACGTCCAAACCATCGGTAAAAGTTACAATAGCCACCTTGCTCAAATCGGCAGGGAAAAGAGAGTTTTCCAAATTGCTCACTGCCTTATCCACCGCATAGTAGAGTGCTGTGCCTATATCCGTTTTTAATCCACTTATGTGGCTCTGAAAACTCGACTTTGAGGAGGTCAACAAACGAAAATTGTTTGAACCGTACTGATACGGATACAACGCATTGTTGAAACCCATCACTCCCAAATAGAGACCGGAGGTGTTATATCGGGTAATAGCCTTTCCCTTAAAATCTTCCATCGCTTCGTCATAAGTAAGACGGTCTCCACACCCTTCGGGAGACGAAGCACCAACATTGCAACTTGCCCATTTCACGCTTAACCCCAAATCAACAAAATCTCCTGAAGTAACAACAACATCATTAGTATTTGTATTTGTATTTGTATTGGTGCTATCATCAACATTTTTATCGTCGCACGAGGTTAGTCCCAAACACATAGTGGCAAACATAATTGCCATAAATAAAAAATGTTTTTTCATCTTTTTTCTATTTTTTTAATCATAAAATCTATAAAAATCAATTAAGCACCCTAAAAAAATTCGGTTCGCATGTGCACATAAAAATAGCGTGGTGCTTTGCTTATTGCTTCTTTGAGTTTTTGAGGTCCTAGACTTACCCTATCTATTCAAATTACACACAAAAGCCCACGCTACGAGCGTGAGCGTCATTTCGGCTTTTGCTTGAATAGATAAATTTTTGAAAGTGTCTAGGTTTCAAAAACTCAAGTTTAGCTTATAACGCTATTTTCAATATGTCAGTTTCAAGATGTACACACTTTTTACAGTGTTATTTTTTCATAGGCAAAAATGTTTTTATCTAAAAAAATAAAATATCGTTATTTGGTTTTTAATATTAAAAACCGCTTGGTTTTAGGCCCAATCCAGTTTTTTCATCCAAGCCAAACATTAGGTTCATGTTTTGCACTGCCTGACCCGAAGCACCTTTTAGCAAGTTGTCTATCATAGAAATTACAAGTAGTTTATTGCCGTGTTTTTTCACATAAACAATTGCTTTGTTGGTGTTTACCACTTGCTTGAGGTCGGGATTTTTGTCCGTTACAAAAGTAAATGCAGCTGTGCTGTAATAATCTTTGTAGAGCTGAACAGCCTCGCTTTCGGTGAGGTTGCATTCGGTGTATGCCGTTGCAAAAATACCACGAGCAAAATCGCCACGTACGGGGATAAAGTTGAGTTCGGCATTGAAGTCCGGTTGCATTTTTTTCAACGAACGACCAATTTCCAACAAATGCTGATGTTCAAACACTTTGTAAACTGAGATATTATTGTTTCTCCAACTGAAATGCGATGTAGCTGATGGTTTCACGCCCGCACCCGTCGATCCCGTGATGGCGTTGATGTGGACATCGCCTTTAAGCAAACCTTTGTTGGCCAAAGGCAACAATGCCAACTGAATGGCAGTGGCAAAGCAACCCGGGTTGGCTAGCTTATGACATGAAGTGATCTTCTCGCGTTGCATTTCGGGCAATCCGTATACAAAATCGTTCGACTCGTCGCGAAAATCCTGCGCCAAGTCGATGATTTTTACATTGCTTGGAACCGCATTTGCCGAAAGGAACTTTGCACTATCGCCATGCGCCGAGCAAAGGAAAAGCACATCAATTTCATCGAAAAGCAAGTCGGACGAAAAACACATATCCGTTTCGCCAAACAAACCTCCGTGCACATCGTAAAGTTTGTTTCCTGCGTTACTGCTACTATTCACAAACACTATTTCTACACTAGGGTGATGCACCAAAATTCGCAACAATTCACCAGCCGTATAACCAGCTCCCCCAACAATTCCAACTTTTATTTTTTCCATTTTTATGTATAAATTTTTAATTATTCTTCTTTTCTAACAAATCGGGTCTAAGCCTTTCTGTGCGTTCTATTGCTTGTTGCAAACGCCAATTTTCTATATTCGCTTCGTGTCCGGAAAGTAAAATATCTGGAACCTTCCATCCGTTAAATTCGGCAGGACGAGTATACTCGGGCGGAGCGAGCAAATTGTCTTGAAACGAATCGGACAAAGCAGACTGCTCATCGCCAATTGCTCCCGGAATGAGTCGAACTATAGCATCAGTCATCACAGCAGCAGGCAATTCTCCTCCTGTCAGCACAAAACTTCCGATGGAGATTTCTTTTGTCACCAAAAAATCGCGAACACGCTGATCGACTCCTTTGTAATGTCCGCAGAGGATAATGATGTTTTCTTTCATCGAAAGATTATTTGCCATAGGTTGGTCAAACATCTCACCATCGGGCGAGGTGTAAATTATCTCATCATAATTGCGCTCCGAGGTAAGTTTTTTTATGGCTTTGAAGATTGGTTCTACTTGCATCACCATTCCAGCTCCGCCACCAAAAGGATAATCGTCGACCCGACGATGACGCTGATCGGAAGAAAAGTCGCGCAAATTATGAACTTCTATCTCCACCAAACCTTTGCTTTTTGCTCGCTTCACAATGGAGTGGTTCAAGAAACTATCCAACAAATCGGGTAAAAGTGTGATGATATCTATCCGCATAGTTTGTTTGCTCAGTTTTTCTGCACAAAGGTACTAAATTCCATGCAGACTCATGGTGTGTTAAAGGAACTTACATTCAGTGTAGTTCTGTTCAATTTTTAATTCTGCCGGAACACCAAAAACAATAGGATAGTTCTCATCTACATGTCCTGCTGGAAAATTAAAACAAACGGGGAAATCGTATTCCGCTACGATGTTGGCAATTGATTCATGAATGCTTTGCATCAAAGATTCGTCCTCGGTGCAATTGGTAAATTGTCCGACAATGAGTCCTGCAATTTGTTCAAAAACACCTCCAATCTTTAAGTTCCAAAGTATTCGGTCTATCTGATGCGCTTTTTCAGAAATATCTTCGATAAAAAGAATTTTGTTCGTGAAGTTCAAATCGAATCGAGTACCTCTAAGGCCGAAAAATACAGACAGGTTTCCTCCTACTATTTCTCCTTTTGCCTCTCCACAACGATTAAGCGGGTGAGAATCGATGCGGTAAGTGGGAAACTCCCCGACGAGAATATTTTTAATATGGTTAAGTATATTGGCTGGCGTAGTAGAAAAACCTCTCAACATTGGCGCATGGACAGATGGAACTTGCAAGTTTGCCATTGCATTGTGTAGCACAGTAACATCGCTATAGCCGATAATCACTTTTGGTTTTTTTTTGAATTTTTCAAAACACAAATCGTTGATAATTTGCGCAAGTCCATAGCCCCCACGAGTACAAAAAATAGCTTTTATGTCATCACTATCGAGCATGGCTTGGAGGTCGTTTTTTCTTCTCTCAGGTTTTCCAGAAAAACATCCATAGCTACCAAAACAGTTTTTCCCTACAATAGGATCAAAACCCCAAGATTTAAGCATATTTATAGCAAAAACTAACTCTTCTTCTATTACCTTGCCTGCAGGAGATATTATTCCTATTTTGTCGTTTTTACTCAAAAAATTCATAATTTTATTCAAAAGATAAATAAGGTTCTAATCGTTTCCAATCATCCTCAGAAAATTCCTCCAAATGTTTCATTTCCTCTATCGAACTTATTTTATCAACCATTTCTCTAAAGTCAAAAATAGCTTTTGCTCGGGAAAAATTCATATAAGGATGGTTTTTCATTCGAGCGACACTCCAATGATTAACATCTATTTTCTTAATGTTTTGCGCATTTATATCAATATGTGGTCTTATTTTTCTGAAAAGAGTCTCATTAATTCCGCCAACTTCAAGCAATTGTTCTACCGAAATGAAACCTCCAAGCCGAGTTCTATAAGTAACAATTCTTTTGGCAAAAGCACTCCCAATGCCTTTAATTTTCTTTAATTGAGTAGTGTCAGCTGAATTGAGTTCAATAATAATACTATCGCAAAACTGCTCATTATGTTTTGCGTCAGTTAGTTCTTTATTTTCCTGGTATTCTGCTCCAATAAAAATATAGGGCTCGAGCTCTTCAAAAGAATTTGGAGTAATTCCGTATACTTTTGCAAAGTCCGTTTTTTCTCTAAAAACACCTCCCCTTGCTCTATATCTAATGATATTTTTTGCAACGTAAGGAGCCAAACCAAGTTGAACAAATCCGGCTGAATCTAGTGTGTTTGGGTCAAAGTTAAACAACACTTTTTGAGGAGAAGTATTGTTTATTTTTTTAGGATAATGATGCTGACTAACGATTAGATTAGTTAATTCAAAAGAGTCCAGTTGCTCCTCAAAGTGCTTGATTTCAGCGGTAAATTTTGGATCAAAAAAAGACTTCTGAGGAGGAAGGATTCTTGGTAAAAAAATATCAATGACAATAACTGCAACAATAATTAAAATGAGTGCAATGGTTGCAATTCTTTGACTTTTTGTAAAAAAGAAAAATCGTTTAGGCATTTAATTTGTTTGTTGCTTACTATGCAAAAGTAATAATTTGTTGTAAAAATTTTGGGACAAAAGAAATAAATACCTCTTCTTTTTGCCTACCTTTACCGATGTCAATAACTAAAAAAACAGATGATATGGGAATGAAAAAAAATTTTGTACTTGACACAAATGTAATTCTTCACGATTACAAATGTTTGGATCATTTTCAAGAAAATGACATTTATATTCCTATTGTAGTGCTCGAAGAGTTGGACAAATTCAAAAAAGGAAACGAACAAATCAACTTCAATGCTCGACAATTTGTAAGAGAGTTAGACGACGCTGTTACCGACAAATTGTTTTCAGAAGGAGTAAGTCTTGGTGAAAATAGAGGACGACTGTTTGTGCTAGCAAAAAGCGTTTTTCCAAAAGAAATGGAAGAAGCTCTTTTGAGTAAAAAACCTGATCATTTGATTTTGGGAAGTGCGCTTAACTTGGCGAAAAAATCTCCTGAAACAAAAACCATCTTAGTAACAAAAGATGTAAATCTCCGCATAAAAGCATGTTCGCTCGGACTACTTGCCGAAGATTACATCACCGACAAGGTTGATAATTTTGATGTATTTGAAAAAGATAGCACCGAATTTTCAGATGTCGAACCCGAAAAAATAGACGCTTTATATGCTTCACAAAATGGGATTGATATTGATGAATTTTCTTTCCGCTCAGATGTCAATCCCAACGATTGTTTTATTTTAAGAAGCAACCGTGCAAGTGTTTTGGCAAAATATGATGCTTCCGATAGATATGTGAAACGTGTAGAAAAAGCTCGTGCTTTTGGCATAGAACCACGCAATGCCGAGCAAACCTTCGCAATGAATCTTTTGCTAGATGACAACATCAAATTAGTTGCCGTTACAGGAAGAGCAGGAACGGGAAAAACCCTCTTGGCCTTAGCAGCAGCTTTGCAACGACACGAGGAGTATCAACAAATTCTGCTGGCGCGTCCTGTAGTTGCTTTAGCCAATAAAGACATAGGGGCACTTCCAGGCGATGCACAAGAAAAAGTTGCTCCATATATGCAACCTCTTTTTGACAATCTAAACGTAATAAAACATAACCTCTCGTATCAAGGAAACGAGGTTCGGATTATTGAGCAGCTTCAGCGAGAAGGCAATCTGGTGATTGAAGCTTTAGCCTTTATTCGTGGAAGAAGTTTAAGCAACACCTACTTCATTATTGATGAGGCACAAAATCTCACTCCTCACGAAATAAAGACCATTATTACTCGCGCTGGCGAAGGAACAAAGATGGTATTTGTAGGAGATGTTCATCAAATAGATTCGCCTTACCTAGATATGCAATCCAATGGTTTGGCTTATATGATTGACAAAATGAGAGGACAAGATATCTTTGCCCATATCAATTTGATTAAAGGAGAACGAAGCGAACTTTCTGAAATAGCAAGTAACTTATTATAATAACTTTTTAATTTTTTTAGAAAAATATGGCACTATTTGAACAAATAAATGATGACATAAAAAAAGCAATGTTGTCGAGAGATAAAGTTGCATTGGAAGCCTTGCGAGGAATAAAAAAAGAGTTTCTCGAGGCAAAAACCGCAAAAGGAGGAAATGGTGATTTAACTGATGATGCAGCAATAAAAATTTTGCAAAAAATGGCAAAGCAAGGCAAAGATGCTGCAGCAATTTTCAAAGAACAAAATCGCGAAGACCTAGCACAAGAGTACCTGAATCAAGTAGCAGTTTACGAACGCTACTTGCCCGAACAAATGAGCGATGAAGAGTTAGAAAAGTCTGTTCGTGAAATCATTGCTCAAGTTGGAGCCACCTCACCTCAAGATATGGGGAAGGTGATGGGTGTAGCTACAAAGCAACTAGCTGGCAAAACCGAAGGACGACTAATAATGGAAAAAGTTAAAAACATTTTGTCCAGTATGTAAGGAGTCTTACATTCTTAAACAAAAAAAGAAGCAAAAAATTTTGCTTCTTTTTTATTGCCCGTAATAAATATCCAACAACTTTTTTGCTGCTACAAAAGAACTTATTTTGTCATTTAAGAGCATAGTTTCGTACTCTTTGAGCATTCGCTCTATTTTTTCGTTTTGGTAGAAATGATTTTGGAGTTGCTCGTTGATGCTTTCGTACATCCAATATTTCGATTGGCACTGACGCTTGTAATCAAAATATTCATTTGCTTTTGTAAATGAAATGTACTCTTCTATCATATTCCAAACATCAGCGATTCCCGTTTTCTCATATGCCGAACAAGTTAAAACCTTTGGCAGGAATTGCGATTCGGGAGTCGGGAAAAGATGAAGCGCATTTTGAAACTGAACTTTGGCAACATTTGCTTTTTCTATGTTGTTTCCATCTGCTTTGTTTATTGCAATACCATCGGCCATTTCCATTATTCCTCGTTTTATCCCCTGCAATTCATCGCCTGTCCCTGCAAGCTGAATTAGCAAAAAGAAATCTACCATTGAGTGAACAGCTGTTTCCGACTGCCCTACACCAACGGTTTCAACAATGATTGTGTCAAACCCAGCAGCTTCGCAGAGAACAATAGTTTCTCGTGTTTTACGTGCGACTCCACCTAGCGATCCTGCCGATGGAGAAGGACGAATAAAAGCATTCTCTGCAACAGAAAGACCCTCCATTCTTGTTTTGTCGCCCAAAATACTTCCTTTGGAACGCTCACTACTTGGGTCAATGGCAAGTACCGCCAATTTGTGTCCATTTTCTACTAGATGCATTCCAAACGCATCAATAAAGGTACTTTTTCCAGCTCCGGGCACGCCAGTAATCCCTATTCTAATGGAGTTTGTTGCATGAGGCAAACATTTCTCAATCACTTCTTGAGCTTTATTGTGATCTTCTGGTCTAGTACTTTCTACCAAAGTAACAGCTTGGCTAAGAATTGAAATATTCCCTTGCAAAATTCCTTGCACATAGTCATCGACAGATAATATGCGATGTTTTTTCTTTTTGAGATAAGGGTTTACCGATGGAGGTTGTACCACTCCGTTGTTTACGTGTAAACCTAAGTATTCATCACTATTTTCTATATGCTGCTTGTCCGACCTCATTTGTTTATCTTTTTTTGTATTTTGAGCAAAGATACAAAATAGTAAAGGATTTGATTTTTTTGTGAAAAAACTTTACTAGAAAATGTAGTTGTTTTAAATTTTGTTGAAAAGCGAAGAGAAGTGTTAAAAAATGTTTTCAGAAGGGAATCTCGTTTTTCTTCGGCACAGAGTTTGAATAACTTTGCTTGGTGAAAAATAATAATTAAAAAAGATACATTATGAAATCAAAAATTTTGAGAACAGCCTTTTTGATAGTAGCTGTGGCAGTAGTAAGTGCTGGAACAACTTTGCTAACCCAGCAATATGTTCAAAACTCAACGTCGTTGGAAAGAGATTCGTCGAGGAGTTTATTTCCATCGTCATATGCCAAATTTGCTTCAGTAGCGCAAGCAGGAGAAACGGATTTTACTGTAGCTGCCGAATTGTCAGTCAATGCAGTAGTTCACGTCAAAACAAAGTTTAAGTTGCAGAGACAAAGTTTCTCTTCAGACCCTTTTTTCGAATGGTTTTTTGGCCGACCACAATTTCAGGAACGTGACGAACCGCAACAAATGGCAACTGGTTCTGGTGTAATTATTTCGCAAGATGGATACATTGTAACCAACAATCACGTCATTGAGAATTCAAGCGAAATAGAGGTCGTACTCAACGACAAACGCACGTTCAAGGCAACTCTTGTAGGAGCAGACCCAAATACCGATATTGCATTATTAAAAATAGATGCTACGGACTTACCTGTAATTCTTTTTGGAAATTCAGATGAACTGAAAGTTGGCGAATGGGTTTTGGCAGTTGGTAATCCTTTCAACTTAACTTCGACTGTTACTGCAGGAATTGTGAGCGCCAAAGCTAGAAACATCAATATCATCAATGCCGAAATGAAGATAGAGTCGTTTATTCAAACTGATGCGGCTGTAAATCCAGGAAACAGTGGCGGCGCATTGGTAAATACTCATGGAGAGTTAGTTGGAATCAACACCGCCATTGCTTCGCAAACGGGTTCTTATGCTGGTTATGCTTTTGCCGTTCCAACAAGCATAGTGCAAAAAGTGGTTGCAGATTTGAAACAATACGGAACAGTTCAGCGAGCGGTGCTTGGCGTGCAGATTAGAGATATTTCATCGGAACTAGCCGAAGAGAAAAAACTGAAAACTCTAGAGGGAGCATACGTTGCAGGCGTGGTAGATATGAGTGCTGCGGCTTTGGCAGGAATCAAAGAGGGAGATATTATTCAGCAAGTAAATACCGTACAAGTAAAATCTTCGTCGGAGTTGCAAGAGCAGATTGGACGCTACCGCCCTGGCGATAAAGTTATGCTTAAAGTTTTGCGCAACAATGAAGTGCAAACCTTGGATGTAACACTGAAAAATAGACAAGGAACCACAGATGTCGTTTCAAATGTTTTGGATATAAGTGAACTTGGTGCTGAGTTTGTGGAAGTACCAGAAAAGGTTAAAAAATCGCTTGGACTTTCATATGGATTGCAAATAAAATCCATCAAAAAAGGGAAACTTCAAGAAGCGGGTGTGAGTTCTTCATTTGTTATTCTGAAAATAAACAACCAACCTATTAGAACTCAAGAGGAACTTGAAAGTATTTACACAGCTGCTAAAAACAGTGCCGAAAGAGGCGAAAAGGTTCTTTTTATTGTAGGAGTTTATCCCGATGGAAAAGTAGCTTATTATGCCGTTAACTTGGCGGAATAATAGAAAAACATACCTTCCATTTAAAGAACAAGACATATAAAGAAGGACCCCTAAGAATCTTACCCTTGTCCTATCACGGGCTAAGAAAAAATAAAAAAGCAGAATTCTTTAAAGAATTCTGCTTTTTTATAATTACAGAAAAGAATAGACTTCTTATTTGCTATTCATAATTTGTTCTTCAATTTCTGCTGCGAGTTCAGGATTGTCAGCCAAAACTTTCTTAGCCGCATCGCGTCCTTGAGCTAATTTCGACTCTCCATAGCTAAACCACGAACCACTTTTTTTGACAATTCCTCTGTCCACTGCAATATCCAAGATTTCGCCAACGCGCGACACTCCTTCGCCAAACATGATGTCGAACTCCGCTTTGCGGAAAGGAGGAGCAACCTTGTTTTTCACCACCTTAACACGAGTTTGGTTACCAATTATTTCGTCACCATCCTTCAACTGACTAACACGTCGAATATCCAAACGAACAGAAGCGTAAAACTTCAATGCATTACCTCCCGTTGTGGTTTCAGGATTGCCAAACATCACACCAATTTTTTCTCTCAACTGATTGATAAAGATACAAGTAGTGTTGGTTTTATTGATATTTGCAGTTAGTTTTCTCAATGCTTGAGACATCAAACGTGCTTGAAGTCCCATTTTAGAGTCGCCCATATCACCTTCCAATTCTGCCTTTGGAGTAAGTGCTGCCACCGAGTCAATCACCACCAAATCCACAGCCGAAGAACGAATAAGTTGGTCTGCAATTTCTAATGCTTGCTCTCCGCTATCTGGTTGCGAAATCAACAATTCGTCGATGTCTACACCAAGTTTTTCGGCATAGAATCTATCGAAAGCATGTTCCGCATCAATAATAGCAGCAATGCCTCCCGCTTTTTGAGTTTCGGCTATGGCATGAATAGCCAATGTGGTTTTTCCTGATGATTCCGGACCATAAATTTCAATAACACGTCCACGAGGATAACCTCCCACACCCAATGCCAAATTGAGAGAAACAGACCCTGTTGGAATTACTGCTACATCTTCAATTACACTATCGCCCATTTTCATTATGGTACCGCGTCCGTGATCTTTCTCTATTTTATCCATTGCAAGTTGCAATGCCTTAAGCTTCTCTGCCGAAGGTTTTTTAATTTCTCCTGCCATAAATATTTTTATTTTTCAATTAAGATTCATATATAATGTGTAAAGTTAACGTATTTTTACAAAAAAGATTTGTACTCGGGCAATATTTTTTCAAACAATGCAATGGTTTCTTCGAGCGTTTGTTGTGTTTCTCCTCCTGCTGCATTGAGGTGTCCTCCTCCCCCGAAAAAGTCGGATGCGACCTTATTCGCCGGAAATTTACCAATAGAACGGAACGACAATTTCACTTTTTTGAGTTCCTTATCATCGCGAATGAATGCCGAAAAGACAATGCCCTTGATAGAGAAAGGCATGTTTACAATTCCTTCGGTATCGCCCGTTTTACACTCAAAATTTTCCATTTCTTCCTTAGAAAGCCAAATAAGTGCTGTTTTGTATTCGGGATAGATTTTCATTTTCTCCGATAAACAATAGCCCACTAATCTCATGCGACTTTCGGAATAATTGTAGTACACTTTTTTATAGATCTCGTCTTTATCAATTCCTTTTTGGAGCAAAAAAGAGACTATCAGATAGATTTCGTTCTGATTGGAGTTGTAAGAAAAACAACCCGTATCGGTCATCATTCCTACATAGATACATTCTGCACATGCAAGCGTTATTTCTTGAGAGAAACCCATTCGGCAGATTAGGCGTAAAACAAGTTCAGAGGCCGAAGATATTTGCGGATGAGAAATAATGATGTCTGCAATCTCGGTTGGATAGAGATGGTGATCAATCAATATCTTTTTGGCTTTTGAAACTTCAATAAGAGGTTTCAATCCATTCACTCTGTTTAGTGCATTGAAGTCGATCATAATAATCAACTCAGCTTCTTTGAGCAACTTTACTACCAACTCTTGATTATGGAGCGCAATAACTATCTCGTTAGCCGCAGGCATCCAACTAAAGAAATGAGGAAAATCGTTAGGCAAAACGACCGTCGACTCCTTTCCTTGCGTTTTGAGAAAATGATGCATAGCAAGCGTAGAACCTACAGCATCGCCATCAGGACCCATATGCGAAATAATAACTATTTTTTCTGCCTTTGAAATCGCATCTTTCGACTCACGAACGTACTTTTCTTCAATGATTTTTGATAGCATGAAAACTCCTTTTTTTCTTGCAAAGATAAAAAAATAGTAAGGAGTTGCAAGATATCCTTACTAGTCTTGGGCAGAAATAATAACTGAACTTTACTTGCTTTCTTCGCCGAACAAGGTTGCAGAAGAGGCATCAATAATTTTTACTAAAACGCGATCACCAACCTTATTTTTAGTACGAGGAAAAACCACCATTTTGTTTTGAGAAGTTCTACCACAGAATTGTTCCTTTGATCGTTTAGAAGTCCCTTCTATCAACACTTCAAAAGTTTTTCCAATGTCCATTTGGTTTCTTTTCAACGAACAAGCACCTTGAAGTTGCATGATTTCATTCAAACGGCGAAGTTTTATCTCTTCAGAAATATTGTCAGGAAGATTCTTAGAAGCAAAAGTTCCCGGACGTTCCGAATATTTGAACATAAAAGCAGAATCGAAACAAACTTCGCTCATCAAACTCAATGTTTCTTGATGATCTTCTTCTGTTTCGCTATGAAAACCACAAAAAACGTCAGTACTGATTGCAGCATCGGGGAGAATTCGACGAATAGCGGCTATTCGTTCTAAATACCACTCACGAGTGTATTTTCGGTTCATCAATTTCAAAATTCGGCTACTGCCAGACTGCACAGGAAGATGAATAAATTTGCAAAGATTGTCGTACTTGGCAATAACTTCAAGCGTTTCGTCCGACATATCCTTGGGATGCGATGTGGTAAAACGTATTCTCATTTCAGGGAAAGATTTTGCCACCTTCTCAAGTAATTGGGAAAAATTAACTAGTTCCTTTCCCTCCTCTTTATAGCAATACGAATTTACATTCTGACCCAAAAGAGTTACTTCCTTATAACCTTTGCTTTGCAAATCAGCAACCTCACTCAAAATACTTTGCACTTGACGACTACGCTCTCTTCCTCTTGTGTAAGGTACAATACAATAGGAACAGAAATTGTTGCAACCACGCATAATTGAAACAAAGCCAGAAATAGAATTTCCTATACGAAGAGGAATAACGTCTTTGTACGTTTCTATGGTTGAAAGTTCTACATTTACGGCCTTTTCTCCCCTTTCTATCGCTCCAATCAAATTAGGCAAATCAAGATAAGCATCAGGTCCTACAACCAAATCAACTCCATAGTTTTGCACCAAATCGTCTTTGACGCGCTCCGCCATACATCCAATCACCCCCACAACAAGTGATTTGTTTTTTTTCCGCAAAGAATTAAAAAACTGTAACCGAGAAATGATTTTTTGCTCGGCATTATCACGTATTGAACAAGTATTTACAAGAACCAAATCTGCTTCATCAATCTGATCAGTTACATCAAAACCATCCATATTTAGCACTGATGCCACCACTTCGCTATCGGCAACATTCATTTGGCATCCGTAAGTTTCTATGTAAAATTTTTTGCTCATCTTCTTTGCTTTCCTGTGATTATTCTTTTTATCTCGTTTAGTTTATTAAGCGCCTCAATAGGCGTCAAATTATTGATATCCGTATTCTTTATTTCATCACGAATAGCTTCAAGAACAGGGTCATCGAGTTGGAAAAAACTTAGTTGAAAACCTTCTCTTTCTGTTGCCATTTTTTTTGTTGGCTTTGAAGAAACCTCACTCCCTGAATTACGATTAGTCTCTTCCAATTGTTGCAAAATCTCATCTGCTCGCTTGACCACACTTCTGGGCATTCCTGCCATTTTTGCCACGTGGATACCAAAACTATGTTCGCTACCACCCCGTTCCAACTTTCTTAGAAAAACAACTTGCTTATCAACCTCTTTTACTGCTATATGATAATTTTTTATCCGAGCAAAAGATTTTTCCATCTCATTGAGTTCGTGATAATGAGTTGCAAAAAGTGTTTTCGCTTTTATATTGTTATGTTCGTGAATATATTCAACTATAGCCCAAGCAATCGAGATTCCATCATAAGTACTTGTTCCACGTCCAAGTTCATCAAAAAGAATCAAACTACGCTCCGAAATGTTATTCAAAATACTTGCTGCCTCGTTCATTTCCACCATAAAAGTAGATTCGCCCATCGAAATATTATCAGAAGCTCCAACGCGAGTAAAAATTTTATCTACTACACCAATTTGGGCCGCTTCGGCAGGAACAAAACTCCCTATTTGCGCCATCAAAACAATCAATGCTGTTTGACGCAAAAGCGCCGATTTACCCGCCATATTAGGTCCAGTTATAATAATTATTTGCTGTTTTTCTCTATCCAAATAAACATCGTTAGGAATATACTCCTCTCCCAAAGGAAGCTGCTTCTCTATAACTGGATGACGTCCTTTTGTAATAGAAATAGAATCTCCCTGATTAACTACAGGTCGAACATAACAATTCTCTTCCGAGATTTTTGCAAATGATAGCAACACATCAATTTGCGCCACAATATTACAATTCAACTGAATGGAAGAAATATAATTTGAAATATCGGCGATTAAATCGTTGAAAATACGATTTTCAATCATAAAAATCTTTTCCTCTGCACCAAGAATTTTCTCCTCATAATCCTTCAACTCCTGAGTTATGTAACGTTCGGCTTGAGTAAGTGTTTGCTTGCGAATCCACGAAGAAGGAACCTTATCTTTATGAATGTTACGAACCTCAATATAATAACCAAATACGTTGTTGTAACTAATTTTCAAACTAGGAATTTCGGTTGCTTCCGACTCCCTTTGTTGTATTTGCAACAAATAATCCTTCCCAGAAAAAGCTATCTTACGCAATTCATCTAATTCTTCGTTCACTCCAGAACAAATAATATTTCCTTTATTGAGCATCAACGGAGGATTTTCATTAAGAAGCTTTTCTATTTTTTCACGAATTGAAACACAATCATGCAAACGTTCTCCAAAAGAACGTACGACTTCATCGGTAGAACTCAAACAAAGTTGCTTAACAGGTTCTATGGCTTTCATTGCTGTGCGAAGTAGCCAAACCTCTCGTGGAGAAATGCGCCCCACTGCAACTTTTGAAAGAAAACGCTCCATATCACCCACCATAGAAAACTGCTGAATAAAAAAGTTCTTTTCTTGTGGATTACGGAAAAAATACTCCACAATATGATGACGTTCTTCTATTTGTCTAACATTTTACAGTGGCAATGCCAATCATCGTCGCAAAAGTCGTCCGCCCATTGGAGTAATGGTTTTGTCCAAAACACCAACCAACGTATGCGAAGACTCTTCGGAACCCGCATACAACTCCAAATTTCTAATAGTAAATCTATCCAACCACACATAATTATCTTCTTCGATACGCGCAATTTGGGTAATATGTCCCAAATTTTCGTGATGGGTAGAATCCATGTAATAAAGAATCGCACCAGCAGCAACTATTGCCGTAGTAAAATTCGATATTCCAAATCCTTTTAGGTTATTAGTTTCGAATTGTTTAAGCAAACGATCTTGTGCCGCATCGGATGTATAAACCCAATCGTCTTGCTCAAAAGTAAAAAACTTATCACCAAAACACTCTACAAACTTTCTACGATTCTGACGTTCGTAAAGCACTTCCTTGGGCATAAAGTTTTGCAATAATTTTTCAACATAACTAGAAGTTCCTTCTCCCACTAAAAATTCTCCTGTGGAAATATCCAAAAAAGCTACTCCTACAATATTTTTATTGAAATGAACTGCCGCTAAAAAGTTATTCTCTTTGTTTTTAAGAATATTATCGTTGATAGAAACACCAGGTGTTACAAGTTCTGTTATTCCTCTTTTTACAAGTGTTTTGGTTGTTTTTGGGTCTTCTAATTGGTCGCAAATCGCCACTCGCAAACCTGCTCTTACCAATTTCGGCAGATAAGTGTCAAGAGCGTGATGAGGAAAACCAGCCATTTCTACCTCATTTTCAGAACCTCGACCACGGCAAGTAAGAGTAATCCCTAAAATCTCAGCACCTTTTGGAGCATCATCTCCATACATTTCGTAGAAGTCGCCTACCCGAAATAAAAGAACTGCTTCGGGATGTTTTGCTTTGATGTCATAAAACTGCTGCATCAAAGGCGTGTGCTTCACCTCTTTCTTTTTATTCATTCGTTGATTTTAAGCACCTCTTTCTTTTTATTTAGAATTTGATATTGAAGAAATCCCAATGACTGTATAGGTTGAACTTTGAGTTTAACTCCGTAACGAAAACTCCATTTTCTGCGCAAAGAGAAAAATCCTTGATTAATATATGCAGCAATGTAAGGATGAACTTGAATAATGAGTTTTCTCTCCTTCTTCTCTTGCGACCAATATTCTATTTTTTCTTCTAACTGATCAGTAAAAAGTATTGATGGCATAGCTTTTCCCTTACCGAAACAAGTAGGGCATGTCTCCTCTACATCAATAGCTATTGCAGGACGAACTCTATGACGCGTAATTTGCATCAAGCAGAACTTACTCAAAGGCAGAATGTTATGTCTTGCCCTATCTTCTTTCATCAATTCTACCATTCGATCAAGCAATAACTGACGATTTTCAGCAAGCATCAAATCGATGAAATCAACAACAATTATTCCACCAATATCTCGCAAACGAATTTGGTGCGCAATCTCTTCGGCTGCTGCTAAATTCACCGCTAAAGCATTCTCCTCCTGTCCTTCCGATGATCGAGTACGATTGCCACTGTTCACGTCAATCACCGTCATTGCCTCAGTTTTTTCTATTATGAGGTAAGCCCCACGTTTGAACGAAACAGTTCGCCCGAAAAGTGATTTTATTTGTTTTGTGATGGCAAAATGATCAAAAATAGGCAATTCTCCATCGTAAAGTTTTACCGCTCCTCTGCAATCAGGAGCTATTAATGTCACATAGTCGCAAATCTCGTTGTAAACATTCTCATTATTAACAAAAATATTTTCAAAATCGGGCGAAAGCACATCACGAAGAATCGTTTCTACACGATTCATTTCTTCTAGAACCAATCCATTCCCTTGCTGCTTTTGTATGTTTTGAACAGCAGCTTCCCAACGCTTTGTAAGCACCTTTAGTTCCTTATCTAAGGCCGCCACTTTCTTCCCTTCCGCCACAGTACGAATAATAATTCCACTGTCATCAACCTTAAGACTTTGTATCAAACGACGAAGGCGCGTACGTTCTTCTTTTGATTCTATTTTTTGTGATACGGTAATTTTGTTGAGATAAGGCATCATTACCAGATTGCGCCCCGCCAAAGAGATCTCACAAGTAACTCTAGCTCCTTTGGTCGAAATAGGTTCTTTTATTACTTGCACCAAAACCTTTTGACCATTTTTAAGAACATCAGCTATGTTGGCATTTTTATCAACCGGTGTCAAATCTAATGCCTTCAAAGCAGACAGAGAAGGAACCTTTTTACGATTATTGAGAACCTGATTCAAGAATGCATTAATGATGTGGAAATTTGGTCCTAAATCTAAGATATGTAAAAATGCCTCTTTATCACTACCTATATCAATAAAAGCAGCATTCAGGCCAGGCATAATTTTTCTAACCGTTCCCACATAGACATTTCCCACTAGGCATGAATTTTTACTCTCTTCGCGAGTAAATTCCACCACCCTTTCGTCTTGCAGCAAAGCAATTGCTATTTCCGACGACTGAACATCTATAACAATCTCTTTTTTCAACTATTACCTATTTCTTGTTTACAAAAAAAACAAACCCAAAGTCCAAGAAAATTATGCCTTTAAAGTTTGTTTTTTATCTAGATCAGAGAATGACTATTTTTTCTTTTTATGTCTATCCTTTCTCAATCTTTTTTTACGCTTGTGCGTCGACATTTTATGTCTTTTTCTTTTTTTACCGCTTGGCATAGTTTTACTAATTTAATAAGTTATTTTACGTTTTCTTTTACTGATTCTACAAACACTTTAGCAGGTTTGAATGCTGGGATTTTATGAGCAGGGATAATAATTGAAGTTTGTTTAGAGATGTTACGTGCTGTTTTTTCTGCTCTTTGTTTTACAATAAAGCTACCAAAACCACGAAGATAAACATCTTCTCCCTTTGCCAAAGAATCTTTAACTACTTCCATGAATGCTTCTACAGTTTGAAGCACTGAAAGTTTATCAATATTAGTGCTTTCTGAAATCTGATTTACAATTTCTGCTTTTGTCATCTTTCTAATTTTTAAAAGATTAAGTTAATATTTGTCTTATTTTTTGTGGGTGCAAATATAGAGATTATATTTTAACTGCGAAATTTTTTCTCCCTTTTTTATATGCTTTATTCAAAAAAACACTTGCAAATTCCTTTACAAGAGAGACTTCTCTTACTTTCGACCCTTTTGCTAAAAGAAAAAACTCCATAACCAAAATGTCATGGAGTTTTTCCCTTTTTATTGTTTACTTTTTAATTATTCAACAGCAGCTTGAGCAGCAGCCAAACGTGCGATAGGCACACGGAATGGAGAACAAGAAACATAGTTCAAACCTACCTTGTGACAGAATTTCACTGATGAAGGTTCACCACCATGTTCGCCACAAATACCGCATTTCAACTCTGGACGTACTGAACGACCTTTGTCTACTGCCATCTCTACCAACTGACCTACACCATTTTGGTCTAACACTTGGAATGGGTCAACTTTCAAGATTTTCTTTTCAAGATATACTGGCAAGAAGCTTGCAATATCGTCACGAGAATATCCGAATGTCATCTGAGTCAAGTCGTTTGTTCCGAATGAGAAGTATTCTGCACGGCTTGCAATACGATCTGCAGTAAGAGCAGCACGTGGAATTTCAATCATTGTACCTACTTTGAATTCTACTTCAACACCTTCTTCAGCAAAAAGAGCAGCAGCAGTTTCACGGATAACTTTTTCTTGAGCTTCAAATTCGTACAAAATACCAGTCAATGGAACCATGATTTCAGGATGTGGATCGCCACCTTCTTTCTTCAATTGAACTGCAGCACCAAGAATAGCGCGAGTTTGCATTTCAGTGATTTCTGGATAAGTATTACCCAAACGACAACCACGATGACCAAGCATTGGGTTTGCTTCACAAAGGCTATCAACACGTTGACGAATGTATTCAACTGTTACACCCATTGCTTTTGCCATTTCTTCTTGACCTTTCAAATCATGTGGTACAAATTCATGCAAAGGAGGGTCGAGCAAACGAACGTTCACTGGGCATCCGTCCATAGCTTTGAAAATGCCATAGAAGTCAGCTTTTTGGTATGGCAACAATTTTGCCAATGCTTTTTTACGTCCTTCCGCATCTTGAGAAAGAATCATTTCGCGCATTGCAACGATTTTTTCTGCTTCGAAGAACATATGCTCTGTACGACAAAGACCGATACCTACAGCACCAAAGTCGCGAGCAACTTGTGCATCGTGAGGAGTATCAGCATTAGTACGAACAACTAATTTTGTATATTTTTCGCAAAGCGCCATCAAATCAGCGAAATCGCCAGACACCTCAGCAGCTTTTGTTTCTACTTTACCATTGTAGATTTCACCAGTTGTACCATTCAATGAAATGAAGTCACCTTCTTTCAAAAGAACACCATCAACTTCAACTGTACGAGCTTTGTAGTCAATATTCAAAGCACCTGCACCAGATACACAACATTTACCCATACCACGAGCAACTACAGCAGCGTGAGAAGTCATACCACCACGAGCAGTCAAGATACCTTGAGCAACTGCCATACCTGCCAAGTCTTCAGGAGATGTTTCGATACGAACCATGATTACTTTTTTGCCATCTTCGGCCCATTTAGCAGCGTCGTCAGCAAAGAACACGATTTGACCTGTAGCAGCACCTGGAGAAGCAGGAAGACCACGAGTTAAAACTTTTGCATTTTTTAATGCAGCTTTGTCGAAAATTGGGTGAAGCAATTCGTCCAATTTATTTGGTTCGCAACGTTTCAACGCTGTTTTTTCATCAATCATACCTTGACGAAGCAAGTCCATAGCGATTTTCACCATAGCAGCACCAGTACGTTTTCCGTTACGAGTTTGCAAGAACCAAAGTTTACCTTCTTGTACAGTAAATTCCATATCTTGCATATCACGATAGTGATTTTCAAGTTTTGTTTGAAGTGCATCAAGTTCAGCGTAGATTTCTGGCATTGCTTCTTCCATTGAAGGATATTTTTCAATACGTTCCTCTTCAGAGATACCAGCACGTTCTGCCCAACGTTGAGAACCGATTTTAGTGATTTGTTGAGGAGTACGAATACCAGCCACAACGTCTTCTCCTTGAGCATTAATCAAATATTCACCATTGAACAAATCTTCGCCATTACCAGCATCGCGGCTGAAGCAAACACCAGTAGCCGAAGTGTCGCCCATGTTACCGAACACCATTGCTTGAACGTTAACAGCAGTTCCCCATTCAGCAGGAATTCCTTCCATTTTTCTGTAAAGAATAGCACGCTCATTCATCCAGCTATCGAATACTGCACAGATAGCACCCCAAAGTTGTTCATAAGCACTTGTTGGGAAATCTTTTCCTGTTTGAGCTTTTACTGCAGCTTTGAACTTAACAACCAACTCTTTCAAATCTTCAACTTCCAACTCGTTATCAAGTTTTACGCCTTTAGCTTCTTTTACTTCTTCGATAATAGCTTCGAATGGGTCGATATCTTCTTTGTTAACAGGTTTCATACCGAGCACAACGTCGCCATACATTTGAACGAAACGACGATAAGAGTCCCAAGCAAAACGTGGACGACCAGTTTTACGAACCAAACCTTCTACTACTTCGTCGTTGAGACCAAGGTTCAAAATTGTGTCCATCATACCTGGCATCGAAGCACGTGCACCAGAACGAACCGAAACCAACAAAGGATTTTCTACATCGCCAAATTTAGAATTCATCAAGTTTTCGATGTTAGCAACTGCTGCCATTACATCGTCTTTCAACAATTCTACAACTTTGTCTTTTCCAACTTCGTAGTATTCGCTACAAACGTCTGTTGTAATTGTAAAACCTGGAGGAACTGGTACCCCGATAAGATTCATTTCGGCCAAGTTAGCTCCTTTACCACCAAGCAGATTTCTCATATCTGCTTTACCTTCGGCTTGTCCATTACCGAACGTGTAAACTCGTTTTTTGTTGTCCATAAATATATTATTAATAATGTTTTAATTCCCACGAAATGAGATTGCAAAGTTACATTTTTTCAGCGAAATAAAAAAATGTTTTCTGAAGCATGTTTTGAGCATCAGAAAACAAATCTATTTCTCCCAAAAAAGCAACCTACTGTTGAGGTTCTTCCAAAGTCTCTTCGGCGAAATTAATATGAGAAGGAATATCAAAACGGTTAAGCGGAACAGACACCTCTCTGAAATCAATAATCTCAGTTAGTACATCACCATCTTGAGTTACATTTTTCATGATAAATCCGTTCCAAATATACATCTTTGCAGGCAAACCAGCATTTATGAAATAAACTTTACAAGCCTTTCCATCAATAATTTCTACTGGTTGCTTAATAATGCCTAGTTGAGCAATTTCCTCTTGCGAAGGATTTTCCCAAACGCGATAATCTACATATTCCACTGTTTTTTTTATACCCTCATTATTGTAGGTAGAAAAATAATATTCATCGTTTCCTCTCACAAGTTTCATACTAACATATTTATCATTTGCCTCACGAATTTCTACATATTGTAGAGCTCCATACTTATCAAACCATGTTTCAATGTTAGTCTTACTAAGAGGATAAATCGTGCGAAAATAACCCGATTTGATGCCATAGACACGAATAGAGTCAGTCGTAGAAGCAACTTCGCTTGTTTGAGACTTTTTCTTGTTACACGAACAGAGAAAAACCGAAACAAAAAGGATTAACGGTAATATCCAAAAGTTCTTTTTCATCTTTTTATACATTTTGAAAATTTATGAATATAAAATTTGTGTCATTAACTCTTCGCAAATCAAACGTTCGGCATATAACTCCGAAGTTTTCATTTTTTCTATTTTTTCCAATATGTTTTGCTTTAACGTTTCACTTTTGGCAATAACTTTTTGTAGAAATACAATAATCGCCCTACAAATTTCAGCACTTTTTATTGCCTTCTCAAACGCGTTCGATACGAGCAAAAGTAACTTTTCTTCGGAAATTTTTTCTACAATTTCTGCAAGAATTAAAAATCCTATTGCTATTTGCAAGATTTTGTTTTCCTCTATACACTTTTCGCCAAATTCCTCCGAAAAACTCAACTTTGAAAAAAGATTCTTTGAAGCAATTTCTGCCAACTCTAGAGTTTGAATCTCATTCCGCCACTCTGTCGCTTTCATGAAAGAAAACTCCTCGTTAGGTTGAAGAAAAATAGCCAGAATCATTGTCTCTCTGTACTGCAAATTCCAAAGTTGTGAAGCCAAGATGGAATTCTTGTCAAACTGCTCAGCTATTTGTTTGAGTCTATAAAGCGAAACACCAAAATTCTTTTTATAAAAAACTCCTTTTTGCTCAATACTCTCAGAAACAACACCGTTCATCGACAAAAAAATTAGCCGCTTGATTTCCGAAATCTTACTTGCTACTTCTTGGTCATAGAGTGCAAATTTTTTGGCATTCATCTCTATTTATTCAAACATGTTTCTGAAACGTCTAAAAAAGCTACGAGAAGCGCTCGCATTAGGTTTGATATTAGGAGATTCTGCCAACTTCTCAAACAGTTTTTTCTCATCAGATGATATGTTTTCAGGAACATACACACCAATATTGATAAGCAAATCACCTATTCCATAACGATTGGCATCAGGCAAACCTTTTCCTCTTAAACGTAGAACCTTTCCTGGCTGAGTTCCCTTTTCTACTTTTACTTTTACTTTTCCGTCGATTGTTGGGACTTCAATTGTTCCTCCCAAAACAGCAGTTGGGAAGTCTAATAAAAGATTGTAAATCAAATCATTCTCGTCACGAATAAGTTCGCTGTGAGGTTCTTCTTCAAACACTATTAGAAGATCTCCATTCACTCCTCCTCTACGTGCTGCATTTCCTTTTCCTTGAACAGAAAGTTGCATTCCTTCTGCAACTCCTGCAGGAATCTTTATTGAAATAACCTCTTCACCATTCACAATTCCCTCTCCAGAGCAATGTGGACATTTGTTCTTAATTATTTTACCGTCGCCGCCACAAGTTGGACAAGTCGACTGTGTTTGCATTTGTCCCAAAATGGTTTGTTGCACGCGAGTCACACGTCCCGTTCCGTGACAAGTAGAACACGTTTCTGTAGCAGAATCTTTGGCTCCAGTTCCAGAGCAATGAGAACATGCTACATATTTTTTTACCTTAATTTTTTTCTCAACTCCAGTAGCAATTTCTTTTAAATTAAGGCGAACTTTTACACGTAAATCAGAACCTTTCCTAACGCGTTGTTGTTGCTGACGACCAAACCCGCCAAATCCACCGAACCCACCAAAAATATCTCCAAAATGAGAGAAAATATCTTCCATATTCATCCCACCGCCGCCGAAACCGCCATTACCACCTACTCCAGCGTGACCAAATTGATCATAACGTTGGCGTTTTTGTTGGTCGCTCAACACGTCGTAAGCCTCGGCTGCTTCTTTGAATTTTTCTTCTGCAACCTTATCTCCAGGATTTTTATCGGGATGAAACTCTATTGCTTTTTTCCGATATGCTTTTTTTATCTCATCGGCTGTTGCGTTTTTTGCAACTCCAAGCACTTCGTAATAATCTCTCTTTTCCATTTTCTTAAAAATCTTATTGTCCTACAACAACTTTGGCATAACGAATAACTTTTTCATTCATCGTGTAACCTTTTGAAACACAATCAATGATTTTATTCTTCATATCTTCTGATGGTGCAGGAAAAGTTGTTACTGCTTCATGAAAATCAGTATCGAACTCAACGCCGTCTGTCGGAATTTCCTTAACACCGTTTTTATTCAAAAAAGAAATAAATTTGTTATAAATAAGTTCTACTCCTTCGTACAAAGCTGTAGTTTCTTCCGTTTTTTCAATTGCTTTTAGAGCTCGCTCAAAATCGTCAATCAATGGTAGCATATCAACAAAAACTCTCTCGCCTCCATTCTTAATTAATTCCGATTGCTGCTTGAGCATGTTTTTTCTGTAGTTCTCAAACTCGGCCACTTTACGAATATATTTATCGTTGAGTTCTTGATTCTCTGCTTTTAAAATTTCGAGTTCAGTTGCTTCTGCAACAAGTTCCTGCTCTACTGATTCTTGTGATTCCATTTCAACCTTTTGTTCTTTCTCAGAATCTATTATTTCCTTTTTTTTCTTCATCTTAAAAATTTTATTTCTTCGTTATTTGCTTACAATAATTTTGCCAAAACATATTTTTACATATGTTTCAAAACAAAACTGCCCTTTTGTCAAAAACAGAACTGACAAAAAGCGCAAATTTGTGGAGCTGACGGGAGTCGAACCCGTGTCCAAACGAGGAAGCAATATGCTTTCTACATGCTTATCTTCGCCTTCAGTTTTCGTGTGCCAACAAGACCGAAGCCACCAATTGACACCTTATCCGCTAAAATTTCATTTTGGCAGCACGGCCTACCAAAACTATTCCCGATTTTCCTACACCTCCTTGTCGAACCGCTTCGGGACTTGGCATTCGGGAGATGTCTCGTTCCATCATCTGCGATGGAATAAAGCTAATCTACTATACTTCGATTAAGCAGCAAGAGCGTAATTTGTTTCGCCAGTTATATTTTGCCGTCTATGATTAAAGTGCTATCCGACAACGCACTGCATGCTTACATACCTCTTCTACCCGCTGTCAAAACCAAACAGCCCCTAAGGTATTTATTACTCTGCCACCTCTGTGGGAGTTTCTCCATCAGCAACTTGTTCTACGCAAGGTTCTTC
Organism: Paludibacteraceae bacterium; assembly: GCA_045612365.1. GTDB lineage: Bacteria > Bacteroidota > Bacteroidia > Bacteroidales > Paludibacteraceae > RGIG9608. Next base: position 132,545 of record JAZKYY010000017.1, on the reverse strand, counting down.
AGTTGCTACTACTTCCTTGTTATTCTCAAAATAATACCAAACAGAAACAGCCGCTCCAGCCAAAACAAGCGCTGTAGAAATTATTATCAACCATTTTTTCCAAGCAGGCATTTTTTTCTTGGCAAATGGGTCTTGCATTTTTATTTTGGGAAAATGAGCAATTTCTGTCAAAGTTCCACCAAACGTGATATTTACAATTGACGAAGCATTCATCGCCCAACCATTTGCATTAAGAATCGGAGCGATATTACGACGACGAAGTTTGAGCCAAGCCATCACCATAGATGGACCTGAGACAAATAAAATAATACCAACAAACACTAAAATACATTGCCACCAAGTTAGAGCTGCGAAACCTTCCGCTACACTCACCAAGGCTGTTCCTATCATTCCTAACGCCATCCCTATAGCAGCAAATATCCCTGCAAATTTAGCAATATCAAATGGTGGAACAGGAGTAGCTGCTTTGCTTCCATCAGCAGGTTTCAACTCAGGAGTTGCAGATAGTTTTGCAGTAGCTTCCTCCATCATTTTGGAGTCTTTTTCGGCTGCTCGCTTGTTAATCAAGTTTTCCACCCAAGTAGAAATTCTTCTATAAGGTGACCAAAAAGCTTGCGAAATACTAATCGGGTTATCAATAATCTTTGTAACCACAGCATCCCAATCCAATTCGTCGCGATCGTAGAAAATAGCGTTTTTACCTACCATTAAATCGCCAGTATCGCCTTGCGTCATAGCAGCAACTATTTGTAATTTTTCAGCTTTTTGTTTGCAAACACAATCGCAGAAAATCAAGTACATTCCGCTTGCAGCAGCCATCGTATTTTGCTTTGCCATATCGGTGACTTTTATACACAAATGGCAAGCACGTTGGTCGATAACAAGTTTACCAGCTTGAAAAATAGCTTTTACTCCTTTATCCGTAGAATAAAAATCTTGGAACGTAACAAAGTTTTTCAACAACGTAAAGAAATCGCGATACAAGTGCAACAACTTATCCACAGAACCAATTTCGTTTGCTTCCTCTGCCAAAGCTTTATCGTGTTCTACAATTTTAAGCAACTCATCTTTTTTATTTTCTTCGCACAATTGTTGAATAGTTTCAATTCCCAAAGACTCAACCACTGTACCAACTTTTGCCGATTTCCAAGCAATATAAGGCTCGAAACTTTTACCTAAAGTCACCCAATCGGCTTCCGAAAGCGTTTTCTTCTTTGCAAAAGCAATTGATTTTAATTGCAAAAATTTATCCGCCCAAACTGGGTTGATTGTTACTGACAAATCAATTACCGAATCGGCATTGATACGAGCAATTGGATACGAGGCAATTTCTTCTAATTTTTCCGTCAAATTCTCAGCACTTATTGCTTCAATACGAGAAACTTGTACATCAAGAGCCGCTGCAGCATTAGCATCAAAAGCTGCTAATTTGCTACGCAAAAAGAAATCCTTGATTTTTGCATCTAGTGCATTATAAAGAGTAATTGCTTTATCTGTATCATCGCCAAAGGGAGCCTCTACAACATTTTTTTGCCAAGCAGAATAATCAGCAAGAGCTTTATAAAAAGCTTCAATTTGTTCCGCATTTACACCCATTTCTCCACTGCGATCAGTACAACCTCCTACAGTAGCAATAATGGCATCTATTAGCTTTTTCTGTTCTTCGCTATCCGCTGAAGAATTTGTAATTACACCATCGCCATTGAAACGTGTTTTTGAGAAAATTGCCAAACTATCAGCCGTATCTGCGATTGAAATTTCTTCAGTAGCTTTTCCTAAATTTTTCAAAATTTCTGTAGCCGACTTGTAAAGTTTTTTTCCAATCTCCGTTTCAATATTTATTTGATTGAGAGCAATGCTACTTTTTCCTTCCAAAATTTCATCAGGATTTTTTACCACCGACGTCAACCATTGAGCAGCAGCAATTACATCATTTACATGGATTCTTTCGTCGCCATTCGTATCAATGTATTCCAGAGTTTTCTCGTCAATATGCAAACCTTTTGTTGGACAAGAAAGCACAGTCCACATCTTTTCGTCCAATTCGGCAAGATGGCACAAATCTTCCCCTGATTGAAGTTTCACTCGAGTAGATCCGCCGATGTTCTGAAACGTAAATTTATATTTTTCCATTTCTTAAATTCTATTTCTTATTTAGCATAACTTACCGCACGAGTTTCACGAATTACTGTAATTTTTACTTGTCCTGGGTAAGTCATTTCGTCTTGAATTTTTTTAGCAATATCGTAAGATAATGTTTCTACCGTTTTGTCATCAACTTTGTCTGCGCCTACAATCACACGCAACTCACGCCCTGCTTGTATTGCATAGGTTTTCAAAACACCAGGGTAAGAAAGTGCTAAGTTTTCCAAATCGTTCAAACGTTTGATATATGCTTCCACAATCTCGCGACGAGCGCCTGGGCGAGCACCAGAAATTGCATCACAAACTTGTACAATTGGAGCCAAAAGCGAAGTCATTTCTACCTCGTCGTGGTGAGCTCCAATAGCATTGCAAACATCAGGTTTTTCCTTATATTTTTCTGCCAAATTCATACCCAAAATAGCATGTGGAAGTTCTGGTTGATCATCAGGTACTTTACCAATATCGTGAAGCAAACCTGCGCGTTTTGCCTTTTGAGGATTCAAACCTAGTTCCGATGCCATAATAGCACAAAGATTTGCTGTTTCGCGAGCATGTTGAAGCAAGTTTTGTCCGTATGACGAACGATATTTCATTTTACCAACCAAACGAATAAGTTCTGGATGCAAACCATGAATTCCCAAATCAATTGTAGTACGTTTTCCTACTTCCACAATTTCTTCTTCTACTTGCTTACGAGTTTTTGCTACAACCTCTTCGATACGAGCAGGGTGAATACGTCCGTCAACAACCAACTGATGCAATGCCAAACGAGCAATTTCGCGACGAACTGGATCGAAACCAGAAAGCACGATAGCTTCAGGCGTGTCATCCACAATAATTTCAACACCTGTAGCCGCTTCCAAAGCACGAATATTTCTTCCTTCGCGACCAATAATACGACCTTTTACCTCATCACTCTCAATATTGAACACAGTTACAGAATTTTCAATAGCAGTTTCCGTTGCAACACGTTGAATAGTTTGGATAATGACACGTTTTGCTTCTTTGTTTGCTGTCATTTTAGCCTCCTCCATCATTTCGTTTACATACGCCATAGCATCAGTTTTTGCTTCTTCTTTTAGCGATTCTATAAGCTGAGCTTTAGCGTCTTCAGGCGACAATCCTGAAATTGCTGCCAATTGGTCGGTCACTTGCTTCTGACTACGTTCAAGTTCTTTGCGTTTTTCGTCCAACATTTGCAATTGATTATCCAAATTCTTACGAGTTGCATCAAGCTCATTGCTTCGACGTTGGAGTTCGCCTTGACGTTGATTAAGAGACAATTCTCTTTGTTGTATTTTTGCATTGTTGGCAACAACTTGTTTGTCGTGTTCCGATTTAAGATTGAAAAACTTTTCTTTTACTTCAAGTAATTTTTTCTTTTTCAAATTCTCTGCTTCAGATTCTGCATCTGCCATCAAGCGACGCATTTTCGCTCTTGACGAAAACACGCAAATAGCCCATCCTCCTGCAAATCCAGCAAGAATGGAAACTGTTGTAAATATTATTGTACTCATATTTTAGTATTTTAATTTATTAATAAACCTTTCTTAATTAAACAAAAAACGCATCATCTCCCCTTTTATTTTTGGAAAGTTAATGCGAAAAACTTTTTTGAGAAAATAAATAACTATTTCTATCTCTTATTCACTCAAACAATCTTTTAGTTCATTACTTAATTGAGAAAAACTTGCTTCTAACTTGTCTATATCTTCTTTAGCTAGTTTTTTTTCTGTCAAATGGTTTACCACCGCGTTGTATGCCGACATTAAAAGAATCATTTCTCCATCAACTTCCGAATAATTCTTCCGATAAAACGAAACAATCTCATTCAATCGTTGTGCTGCGCTACGATAAACTTCTTCATCAGCCCTGTCTATATCCAACTGAACTTTTCGACCTCCGAGAACTACCGAAATCGTCAATCTCTCACTTGGCATATTATTCGTTAAGTAAAACTAAACAATTATCTATTTTTCGCATCAAATTACTTATTTTCCGATAAGCAACATCCCTTTCTTCTCTAGTAACTGACAAGGATTTAGCCACTTGCAATCGGTTGTAATTATTGCGCCACTCTAAAATTTCTTTGTGGGCAGCCATCAAATCTTCGTTTTTTTCATTCAGTTTTCGTTCTGTTTCTGCAAGTTTCTCTTTTAACTCATTGTATTTTACCAGTAACAAACGAAAATCACCTTCAAATGCTTCGAAAAATTCTTGACGCCGACTATCCATTTTTAGAATGAAAATTCATGCAAATATAATATTTATTTTTTCTTTATCCAAAAAAGAAATATCCTATAACAATAGCGGAAATTATTCCAACTGCATCGGCAATAAGACCGCAAGAAAGAGCATAACGAGTTTTTACAATTCCCACAGAACCAAAATAAACAGCAAGAATATAAAAAGTAGTATCGGTAGACCCCTGAAGAATACAAACCAACCTTCCAACAAATGAATCTGCTCCATAGGTAGTCATTGCATCAATCATCATTCCACGAGCGCCACTTCCACTGAGTGGTTTCATTATGGCAGTTGGGAGCGCACCAACAAAATCTGTGTTCAATCCTAAAAAAGAAACAAACTTTTCTACGCCAAGGATAATCCAATCCATTGCGCCAGAAGCACGAAACATCCCCACAGCTACAAGTATCGCAATCAAATAAGGAACAATTCCTATTGCTACCTTAAAACCTTCTTTGGCTCCTTCAATGAACGATTCGTAAACATTTACCTTTTTGATTGCGCCTGAAATAATGAAAGCTAAAATAATTCCAAGGAGAAGAAAATTAGCAATAAATGATGAATATCGTTGAATTTCTTCTTGACTCATTTGAGCAAACAAAAATATTATTCCTACAACAACTGCGGTAAGAACCCCTAAGGTCAAAAGAATATTTTTCTGAAAAAGATTTATTTTTTGAGCAATAGCAACTGCTATCAATCCAGCCAATGACGAAAAATAGGTCGCCAAAAGTATCGGCAAAAAAACATCGCTAGGATGAGCTGCTCCCAACTGAGCACGATAAACAAGTACCGAAACCGGAATAAGTGTCAGTCCGGAGGTGTTAAGCACCAAAAACATTATCATTGGATTTGATGCTGTATCTTTCTTAGGATTAACCTCTTGCATTTCTCTCATTGCTTTAAGTCCGAGAGGGGTAGCAGCATTATCAAGCCCAAGCATATTGGCAGAGATGTTCATAAAAATAGACCCCATCGCTGGATGATTTCTGGGCAAATCTGGAAATATTTTGCAGAAAAATGGAGATACTAACTTCGACATTGCGCTAATGACTCCAGCATTTTCTCCAATCTTCATTATTCCCAACCAAAGCGATAACACACCGGTCAACCCCAAAGAGATTTCAAAACCATTTTTTGCGGATGAAAACGTTGAGTTCATTATTTCGGAAAGAAGAGTGGAATCGCCCACAACGATTGTATGCACCATTCCCACTAAAATAGAAATCGACAAAAGAGAAATCCAGATATAATTGAGAACCATTTGTAAAAATAAAAAAAGATGTTCTATTTTTCTAATTTTTCAATTTCGGCAATCATATTTTCAGCCAAAGAAGCAAATGCCATTCCAGAAATAGATACTACGTTCAACGCAGCAGGAGCTCCAGCATCTCCACTTTCGCGGATACTTTGAACAATTGGTATCTGAGCAAGCAAAGGAGATCCCATCTCTTCTGCCAACTTTTTACAACCTTCTTTCCCAAAAATATAATATTTGTTTTCTGGAAGTTCTGCAGGGACAAACCATGCCATATTTTCCACCAGACCCAAAATAGGAACATTTATTTTGTCCGTTTTGAACATTTGTATTCCTTTCCGCGCATCTGCAAGAGCCACTTCCTGTGGAGTAGATACAATCACACTTCCCGTAAGTTGCAGAAGTTGTACCAAAGTAAGATGAATATCGCTTGTTCCTGGAGGAAGATCAATAAGAAAATAGTCCAACTCTCCCCAATCTGCTTCGGTAATCAGTTGCTTCAACGCATTACTCGCCATACCTCCACGCCAAATAAGAGCACTACTAGGATCAACAAAAAAACCTATTGATAGAATCTTTACTCCATACTGTTCTATTGGCTTCATAAGTTGTTTTCCTTCTACCTCTACTGCATAAGGTCGAGCATCTTCGATGTTGAACATTTTAGGGATAGATGGTCCAAAAATATCAGCATCAAGCAAACCTACCTTGTAACCTTTTTGAGCAAGAGCAATAGCCAAATTAGCAGAAATTGTTGATTTTCCCACACCGCCTTTGCCAGACGCGATAGCCACTATATGTTTGACCTGCGATAGTGGTTTTTGCTTTTCTACGTTTTGAGGAACAACACTTTTTATAGCAATATTACCACGAATATCCACTTCGGCTCCAACGTATGTCAGAATAGCTTGTTCGCAAGCCTTGACAAGAGACTTTGCAAAAGGATCATTGGGTTTCAGCAACAAGGAAAAAGAGACCTTATTTCCTTCGATTCGAATATCATCTTCCAACATTTCTTCCGAAACGATGTCTTTGCCCGATGCAGGATAACGTACCTTTTTGAGCGCATCTATAATTAATTGTGGATAAAGAGTCATACCTTCTTTTTTTTTGGCAAAGGTAAACATTAGTTATAAGTTGTAAAAAAATAGAAGCTACACTTTCTTTATTGAAACCTATTTTGCACAAAAAATCAATTTTTGTGCAATCTTTATGAATGGTTATTATTGTTATTACAAAAAATTAACTACTTTTGCCACGCTAATTTTAATTTAAGAAAGTAATGATAAAAGAAAATCTTGTAGAGCTGTTTGTGAACAGCATTAAAGAGAATTGGGAAAATCCCGCATTTACTGATTATTTCGATAAAAAAACATTTACTTATCAACAAGTTGCTGAACGCGTAGCCGAACTACACCTTTTGTTCGACAAACTAAATGTTCAGAAAAACGACAAAATTGCATTAGTAGGGAAAAATGGTTCTTCATGGTGTATTACTTACATTGCAACTGTTACTTACGGAGCTGTAGTTGTTCCGATGTTGCAAGATTTCCCACCAGAAAACCTTACAAACATCATCAACCATTCGGATTCAAAATTACTTTTCACAAGTGATTATATCTGGACAAAACTTAACGCAGAAGATCTTCCTAATATAGAATCAGCAATCTCGTTGGAAAACTTTGAATGTATTTTTGCAAAAGATAAAACTAGCGAAGAATACATTGCTAATGCGCAAAATGCATTCAATGAGAAGTATCCAAACGGATTTACAAAAGATGATATTAAATATGCCGAAGTACCAAACTCTAACCTTGTTTGCTTGAGTTATACTTCTGGAACAACAGGATTTAGCAAAGGCGTAATGCTTACTGCAAACAATTTTGCTGGCAACATCACTTTCGGTATCACCACCAAGATGGTACATAAAAAGAAAGTACTTTCTTTCTTGCCACTAGCACACGCTTACTGTTGTGCATTTGACTTTTTAACATCTTTCTGCGACGGAACTCATACTACATATTTGGGCAAAATGCCAGCTGCTCCACTTTTGATGAAAGCACTTTCTGACATTAAACCAGATATTATCTTCACAGTTCCATTGATTATCGAAAAGGTTTATAAGAAAAAACTTCAACCTATCATCAATAAACCATACATGAAGGTTTTGATGTCGCTTCCTTTCATTAAAAAAGTAATCGGCGTTAAAATACATTACCAATTGAAAAATGCTTTTGGTGGAAAATTTGATCAAATGGTTATCGGTGGAGCTCCTTTGAACCATGAGGTAGAAGCATTTTTGAAAAAAATTAGAATTCCATACACAGTTGGTTATGGTATGACCGAATGTGCTCCTCTTATTTCTTATTCTCACTGGAAAGAATACAAAGAAACTTCTGTAGGAAAGATTCTTCCAAAAATGGAAGTAAAGATTTTGTCAAATGACCCATACAAAGAAATTGGAGAAATTCTTGTTCGTGGAGAAAACGTAATGGCTGGCTATTATAAAAACGAAGAAGCAACAAATGCTGCCCTCGATGCTGATGGATGGTTACATACTGGCGACATGGGATACATTGACACAGACAATAACATCTACATTCGTGGACGAAACAAGAGTATGCTTCTTAGTGCAAACGGACAAAATATTTATCCAGAAGAAATAGAAGCAAAACTTAATAATATGCCTTACGTAGCAGAAAGCGTGGTTGTTCAAAACAAAGCTGCGAAACTTATTGCGCTAGTTTATCCTGACAAAGATGCAATGAAAGCAGATAAAGTTTCCGAAAAAGCATTGGCAAAAATAATGGACAAAAACAAACGCCATTTGAACAAGCAAATTGCTACTTACGAACAAATAACAGAGATTCGTATTCACGCTGCTGAGTTCGAAAAAACAGCTAAGAAAAGTATCAAACGATTCTTGTATTCGGTAGACGATTAAATCCTTTGTTTCACAATGATTTCATACTATACTGAAGATGTAAAAATGCCCAAATTTTCCAAACGGAAAATGAATGCTTGGATTAAAGCTGTGGCGAAAAAATACGAGAAAAATGTAGGCGAGGTAGCCTACATTTTTTGTTCAGATAAAAAAATTTTAGAGGTGAACAATCAATACCTACAGCACGACTATTACACCGACATTATTACTTTCGACTATTGCGAAAAGAACATGCTAAATGGTGACATTTTTGTAGGAGTAGAAACCGTCACTAGTAATGCCGAGCAGTTTGGTTCCTCATTCGATGAAGAGCTGAGGAGAATTATTATTCACGGCATTTTACACCTCTGTGGGCAAGATGACAAGACCCCGCTTCTCCGTGCAGAAATGACAAAGAAAGAAAACGAAGCCCTACAAATGTGGTGTGATTAATTTTCTAACAGAAAAAAGGCTGGAGTTCCAGCCTTTTTTATTTTTTCCTTATAAGATGAAAATGACTTGCGGAATTCATCACTCAATCAACTCTTTCCATAATTCCTAATCTCTCCTGAAAATATCTCTTGTGTAAACCTTTTCGGAAACATCGCTCAAGCTTTCGTCATAACGATTTGCAACAATAGCCTGACTTTGTTTTTTAAACTTCTTCAAATCATTAACTACTAAGCTTCCAAAAAAGGTGCTTCCGTTTTCAAGTGTTGGTTCATAGATAATTACTTTTGCTCCTTTTGCTTTTATGCGTTTCATAACCCCTTGAATGGAGCTCTGACGGAAATTATCGCTATTAGATTTCATTGTCAAACGATACACCCCAATAGTACATTGTTTTTCTTTTTGTGCGCAAAATTCTCCCCGATGGTAATAATCATAATAACCAGCCATTGCTAACACACGATCTGCAATAAAATCTTTTCTTGTCCGATTGCTATCAACAATAGCTTGAATCAAATTTTCTGGAACATCCTCATAATTAGCGAGCAATTGTTTGGTATCTTTTGGTAAGCAATAACCACCATAACCAAAAGAAGGATTGTTGTAATGTGTTCCAATGCGAGGGTCAAGACAAACGCCTTCTATAATTTTCTGAGTATCCAACCCTTTTATCTCGGCATAAGTATCAAGTTCGTTGAAATAACTGACACGTAAAGCCAAATAAGTATTTGCAAAAAGTTTTACCGCCTCTGCTTCAGTGTTCCCCATGAAAAGAGTTTCTATTTGTTCCTTTTCTGCTCCTTGTTTCAAAAGTTCTGCAAATTGTTTTGCTGCAACCTCCGACTCCTTGCTATCAAAACCTACAATGATACGAGAAGGATACAGATTGTCATACAAGGCTTTACTTTCCCTTAAAAATTCGGGCGAGAAAAGAATTTTAGTGGTGTTTAGTTTCTTGGAAATTCCTTCTGTAAATCCAACAGGAATAGTTGATTTTATAACTATAGTTGCATCTTTATTGCACGCTATGACCTGTTTTACCACCTCCTCAACAGAAGAGGTATCAAAGAAATTTTTTGTTGAATCGTAATTTGTTGGCGTAGAAACTATTACAAAGTCAGCTATTTTGTATGCTGCCTCAGCATCTAAAGTAGCTGTAAGATTAAGTTCTTTTTCTGCAAAGAACTTTTCAATGTATTCATCTTGTATAGGAGATATGCGCTTGTTTATTTTTTCAACTTTTTCTTCAAGTACATCTACAGCAATAACACGATTGTGTTGTGCCAAAAGTGTAGCTATTGACAAACCAACATATCCAGTTCCTGCAACAACAATTATCATAAAACGTCTCTCCTATATTTTTTATTAATGAATATCCTCTATATTGTATGGAGTTTCTTGATAAACAAAATAGTTTAACCAATTGGAGAACAATAGGTTTGCATGTCCTCTCCAAATAACAAGTGGTTTTTCGTTTGGATTATCGTTGATAAAGTAATTTTTAGGCATCGAAATAGAAAGACCTTTTTTCAAATCTCTACGGTATTCATCTCCAAGTGTATTAGGTGAATATTCCGAATGACCTGTGATGAAAAACTCACGACCATTGCGCGCCATAACCATATGCACACCAGCTTCATCTGATTCTGATAGTATTTTTAAGTCATCATTTTTACAAATATCTTCTTTTTTCACCTCTGTGTACCGGCTGTGTGGTACATAAAATACATCATCGAAACCTCTAAAAATAGGATTCTTAGGTTGCAGCGATCGGTGAGCAAATACTCCAGAAAGTTTTTCTTTGAGCGGATATTTTGGAATGTTATAGTGGTGATACAATCCTGCTTGCGCTGCCCAACAAATGAATAACGTAGAGGTAACGTGTTTTCTCGCCCAATCAAAAATTGAGGTTAGTTCTTCCCAATAATTAACATCCTCAAACTCCATTTGCTCTACTGGTGCTCCTGTGATAATCATTCCGTCGTAATTGCTTTTTGCAATTTCATCGAAAGGCTTGTAAAATGCCTTTAAGTGCTCGATTGGTGTATTTTTAGAAGTATGGCTTTGCAACTTCATAAAATCTATTTCAATCTGCAATGGAGTATTTGAAAGCAATCGAATTAAATCAGTTTCGGTTGTTATTTTTATTGGCATTAAATTCAAAATGACCACTTTCAAAGGACGAATATCTTGAGAAGAAGCTCTATTGGAGTTCATCACAAAAATGTTTTCTTCTTTCAGCAAATCAATTGCAGGGATATTTTCAGGTAAATTTAGAGGCATATTTATTTAATTTTTTAATCATAAAAGGCCCAAGAAATCCCAAATCGGAACGAAAGCGGATCTGTTGGATAATTTGGCATCGAAAAGTAAGCAAAATTTTCTTTTTGACTAGCCAATCCAGACAAAAGATTGTACGCCTGAACATAGAAACGTACTTTTTTTAGATGGAAATTGACGTATGCATTCAAATAAGGATAATTGCCAATAAGCGTATGAGACTGATTGTAGAATTGTCCAGTAGCTGGCATATACGAAGGCGCATAATATGACGTATGATATTGTAACTTCGCTCCAACTTGAATAGTAAGAATTTTAAGCGCTAACGCCTTGAAGTAGAAATTACTTATTAGAGCAACATCGGGGAGAGGGAGAACCTTTCTGTCGCTTGTCATTTGATATACAACTCTGTTTTCTAAATGGAACTTCCAGGCGTGAAAATTCAACCCAGCATCCACACTCAATACCTGAACATTTTTTCCACTATTCTGTACAGGCATAGCCAATGAATCAAAGTATATTAGATTCGTGATATTTTCGAACTGAACACGTGCGCTAAAATTCACATACTTGTAAGGAATGGAAATTTCTCCTCCTGCACGTACTCTAAAACTACTTTTAAAATCGTTCCTCCAATGGTAATGATTGGAAATAAAGTCACGTAAAAAATAGGTAGGTTTTGCATTATTTATCCATGCAAAAGCCGAAACACTCATAGGCAAATCTTCTACAATATTGAAGGTTGTCCCAAACTTTCCCTCTACGTCAAAGTCACCAATACGATCACCAACAATGGTTACATCTCCTGTTACATTATATTTGAAAACAGAACCTTCGTTCTTGAAAATCGATCCACCAACTTTTAGGTTATTATCAAAAACTCTGTTTCGCAACGAATCTACATAGTATTCATGTTTTTGCAATTCATGCTGAACATAAGCCGTGACTCCAAAACGCATTTTTTTATTGAAAGCTTCTTCAAGTGTTACCCCAATAAGATTTTTCATCGAGAAATAAGCCGAAGTATCATTGGTAAATGCGTTGCTGATATAATTGTTGTCATAAAAAGTAGAATTGGTTGTCTCTTTTTCCAAATATCTTCTACGAGCATGTTCCATTTTTATGGTATGTAAGAAACTCATTATAGGCACAAAGTCATACCTTACGGAGTCTTCCGATACCTCATACTCTACATCTTTGCCAATGCGGTATTTATGCGAATAGTAATAAATATCGTTGCGATAGCGCGAAAAAGCATTTTGCAATTGCACAGGAATGTCACTTGGCGTTATGCCAACAGCACTCATCGATTGTGGGTTAGAAATAAATCTTTCATCAACTATTCCTCCGTTCTCTGCATTATCAAAACGATTGAAAAGCAATGCTCCGTGTGCAACATAATTACGACCAAGATAACTTCCCCAAAAACCTAAATTCAGCGACCTTCCTGATTGGTTGGAATAAGTACCTCGTGAATAAACAAAGTCAGTGAATGCTCCAAGATTAAGACGTTTGTTTGCATTTAACGTGAATAATGCACGCAGATAATCCTCCTCGTGATAATTCTCTCCGCCTGTTCGATAAGCAAGATGAGCATAAGGTGTTTTTGTATTGTAAAAACTTAATTTTTCAGGAGATATCACAAAGGCATCGTATCCTTGCGAGAAAAGATAATCGGTTGAAACGGTTTTTCTTTCAAAATAGATTTTTGATTGCAAAACCGAAGTCATACTTCCACTATATGCATTACAAAAACTGTATTTGTCCATAGGATTATTGTCCTGATAATTGGTAATGAGCGTGTCAACTACCACCGAATCTGTTTGCATCAGGTAAGCATTGGTAAGTTGCCAAGCACGAACATCCGATGGAATATGTTTTTTCTTGTTCGACTTTTCTGTTTTGCGTTTCCCTGTGAAGTCCTCCTCATACTCTTCAGATACGGACGACAAAGATTCTTGCGCAGAAACCTGCACTTGAAGAAACACTAATAATATGAAGAAAAAAATCTTTCTCATAGTAAGAGTGCAAAATTAGTAAAAAAACAGGAGTCAATAATCGATATATCCTGCTTCTTAAAGATGTGTATAAAGTATAAAAAAAGCATTCCTTTTTTAGAATGCTTTTTTATGTAAGATTTATTTACTTTCTTAGATTATTTGTGACAAACAATACGGAAACCGCTTACACAAGTTCCCAAATTTGGATCGCCATGATTACGGTCTGTGACACGACCAGAACTAGATAGATTCATAAAACTACCTCCACGCAGTACGCGACGGAAAGTTTCTCTATTAGTATAATCTATCTTTTCCTTTCCCCTAGGATTAACTACGTCATTAACATTATAGGAACTTGTATACCAATCCCAACACCATTCGTAAACATTTCCACTCATATCATAAATACCAAGTTCATTAGGGACCTTTTGACCAACTGGATGCATTGACGCATCCTTCATTTTTGGTGTCAAAAACCAACCTACTTTTTCTGGATTATTTGATCCACTATAAGTGTAACCTCTGCTTTTTTGTCCTCCTTTAGCAGCATATTCCCACTCCGCTTCTGTTGGCAAACTATATTGTTTCCCGGTTTTTAGAGATAACCACTCACAAAACTTTTTGGCATCTTCCCAACTAATATAAATAACAGGATGTTCGTAATATTCCTCCTCACTCATCAACTGTCCATATTCGTTATATCTCCAATTTACACTATCTCTCCATTCTGGCGATGCCTTTTCTATATTCCAAATATATGCTCCTCCCTTCTGTTCCGCATTTGTTCGATAACGATAAAATGAATTTTCAACTCCACGATTAATATCATTTATGTAAATAGCAAATTGATTTACTGTAATAGGAAATTTCCCAATATAATAATCGTCTAATGTTACATTGCGAACAACTGCTTCATCCGCTTCATGCATTTTACTAGAGTTATCGCCCATCTCAAAAGAGCCTCCTTCTACAAAAACCATTTCCAAATCCAAATCAAAGGCATTTTCAATAAATCCTTGAGAAAAAACCACTGTAAAACAAGAGGCTAAAAAGACCAAACTAAATACTTTCTTCATTATTCAAAAAACTATTTCTTATTATATTATTATAAATGAATTGCTAAACGGAATCCGTTGTAAATACTCTTTTTGGTAGGAAGGTCAGAACTTCTATTTGTTGCCCTACAGCTTTGAGGAACGCCAATGTAAGCCCCTCCGCGCAATACACGAAAGTCGCCAAAAAATGGACCCATAGGATTTTTTTGTGGATCTTTGGAATAATCATCATACCAATCGTTACACCACTCCCATACGTTACCACTCATATCATGAATACCAAGTTCGTTGGGCAATAATACCCCTGCTCTTCTATGATGCTTGGCATCTTTGGTATTGTTTTCGTACCATGCCACTTGTTCTATTTTATTGCTTCCACTATATTTATAATTTTTGCTTTTTTGTCCTCCTCGAGCAGCATATTCCCACTCCGCTTCTGTTGGAAGACGGAAATTCTTTCCCAATAAAGAATTCAATCGTTTGATAAACTCTTGAGCATCCTCCCAACTTACATTATCTACTGGATTTTTATAAGCCCTAAAATTGCTCGGATTCTCGCCCATTACAGCTTTGTAAAGTTCTTGTGTAACTTCAGTTTTTCCAATATAAAAGTCAAAAAGAGTTACAGTATGCTTAGGACTTTCATCACGAAAAACATCATAATCCTCATCTAGAGTACGCCCCATAACAAACTTTCCGCCTTTCACAAGCACCATTTCAAAAGTAATTCCGTTCACCTCAAACTGTAAAGTTTGTGGCTTTTCCTCAGGAGTTTGACTCAATAAACAAGAAAGAGGAGAACAAAACAATAATAAAACGATAGCAATTTTCTTCATTGGCGGCGAAAGTACAAAAAATTATTCAATCTTTTGATAAAGAATAACCTATGAGGTTTATTTTTGAGAATGAAAAAAAAAAATTAATTTAGCAGACAATAAAAAAATTATAAAAATGAATTACATTAATCAAAAACCACATTACGAGTTTCTTGATGGACTTCGTGGCGTAGCTGCTATTTTAGTTCTCATTTATCATATTTTTGAAGGATTTGCTTTTGCGGAAAGTGTAAATGGAGATGGAAGTGGAATTATAACTACTCTCAACCATGGGCATATTGCTGTAGATTTTTTCTTTATTCTTTCGGGGTTTGTGATAAGTTATGCTTACGATGACCGTTGGACAAAAATGAATATTAGAGAATTTTTCAAACGGCGACTCATACGACTGCATCCAATGCTAATAGCAGGAGCTATAATAGGAGTAATTGCGTTTTTTGCTGTAGGATGCAGAACCTGGAATGGCAACGTAACTCCTACTAGCTTGGTAATGATAGCTATGTTACTAACAATGTTTATGATACCAGCTATTCCAGGCGCACCTTACGAAGTTCGTGGCAACGGGGAAATGTTTCCTTTGAATGGCCCAATGTGGTCACTTTTCTTTGAATACATCGGCAATATTGTTTACGCTCTTCTTATCCGTCGACTTTCTACTAGAATTTTAGTTGTTTTAACTGCTCTTTTAGGCATCGCTCATGCATGGTTTTTTATAGGTGATATTTCGGGCTACGATAGCATTGGTGTAGGTTGGACAATAGACAATGTAAACTTTTGGGGAGGTTTAGTACGTATGCTTTTCCCTTTTAGCATTGGGATATTGATTTCTCGCACTTTCAAACCACGAAAAATTAGAGGAAGTTTTTGGATTTGTAGTTTGATATTGATTGCTATTTTCTCTATTCCATACATTAGCAAAACCAACAATATTAGTTTAAACAGTTTGTACGAGTTTTTCTGCATTGCCATAGTTTTTCCTTTCATTGTTTGGCTAGGTGCTTGTGGTCAAGACGAATATCATTACACAAAAAAACTGAACAAACTACTTGGAGACATTTCTTACCCACTATACATTGTACACTATCCTATTATGTACATTTTTTACAAATGGCTTATCGAGAAAAAATTATATACCTTCCCCGAAACATGGCATGTATCAAGCATTGTTGTAGTATCAAGTATTCTACTAGCTTTTGTTTTTTTGAAATTCTACGATGAACCCGTGAGAAAATATCTTTCTAAAAGAAAAAACAGAGATTAAAATCTCTGTTCGATATCGCTATTTTCAAGAATAGTAATGATGGTTTTTCCATCGGAAGTTTGCTTGTGTTGTTTGCAGGCAAAAATTTTGTCGATTAGATCCGAACAAATCGCTTCCGACAAGGTTTGATTTGACACAGAAGAGGACGTTTTTGACAACGTAAGAGCCAAACGTTCATTTAGTTTCTCTGACAAATTCACATTGGTTTCTTTTGCATAAAAAATTAGATCCTTTATGACATTTACAATGCTACCTTGGGTAGAAATTTCAGCAGGAATACCATTGATTGAATACATTTGTTTCCCGAAATCAGAAAAGCAAAATCCTAAATTCTGCAAATGCACCTTTACTTCATTGAAAACGATGTTTTCTTCTGCCGTAAATTCTATTATTTCGGGGAAAAGTAATTGCTGAGAAGCTAGTTTTTGCGTAGAAAACTGCTCCAAAAATTTTTCGTACAAAATTTGTTGATGAGCTCGCTCAAAATGTATCATCATCAACCCCGATTTTACATTTTGCAAAATATACTTATTTCGGTAAATCAAAATTTTAGACTCGCTCTGATTGGTTTCAAACAGTTTGTTTTCTTGCGTATTGATTTCTTCTATAGGGTCACTCTTCTTTTCATCGGAAAGAAAACAAGGTTCTTCTTTTTTAGACAACTGATACAAAACCTCCCAGTTATTGGTCGTTTTTGGAGTTTTTGGGAAAGGAGAATATGTATCATCATACGTTACTTTTGGATAAGAAGGAATTGTTTTGTTGTTAGCAATAGGAATTTCGATTGCTCCCTCAGTATCAAAATCAATTGAAGGTACAACATTGAATTTTCCCAACGACTCCTTGACAGCTACCATCAAAACTTGCCAAATGTCTTTCTCATTTTCAAATTTGATTTCTGTTTTTGTAGGATGTACATTAATATCAATGCTTGCCGGGTTAACATCAAAATAGATGAAATAACTCGGCATTTCTTCGTTTTTCAACATCCTATCGTAAGCCATCGATACAGCTTTATGAAAATACGGATGGCGCATGTATCGATTATTTACAAAAAAATACTGAGGATTCATTTTTGAAGCAAATTCGGCTTTACCAACAAATCCGTAGATATTTGCCAAACTCGTGTGAACCTCAATAGGAAGCAACTGTTGATTCATTTTCTTCCCAAAAATATTGATTATGCGTTGTTTCAAATTACTTTCTGGGAGATTATAAATCTCATTTTCGCCATGAATAAGGGTAAAAGCTATTTGCGGATAAGCTAGAGCTACTCGGTTTACCTCATTAAGAATATGGCGAAACTCTGTATTATTTGATTTCAAAAATTTGCGACGAGCAGGAACATTGTAAAACAAATTTTTTACTACAAATGATGTTCCTTTAGGACAAGACACTACCTCCTGACGAACCGAATCTCCTTCTAGTTCAAGCGACACTCCAAGCTCTTTTTCTGCTTGACGAGTTTTAAGTTCAACATGTGAAATGGAAGCAATAGAAGGCAAAGCCTCCCCTCTAAAACCCATTGTTCGCAAATTGAACAAATCTGCCGCTGTTTTTATTTTAGAAGTTGCATGTCGCTCAAAAGCCATCCGAGCATCGGTTTCGGACATTCCTTTTCCATTGTCGATGACCTGAATAGAAGTACGACCAGCCTCCTTTATTATGATTTGGATTTTCGTAGCTTCCGCATCAATAGCATTTTCTATCAACTCTTTAACCACCGACGCAGGACGTTGAATAACCTCTCCTGCCGCTATCTGATTGGCTATAGAATCTGGAAGTAAGTGTATAACGTCACTCATTTTTTACAAATTCAGAAAATCGCTACTCGTACAATAAAAAATAATAGCAACTATAAAAAGAATAATAGCAATAACAGCTGCACGAATGTTCGAAGCACGACGAATTTTGCGGATTTCATCTTTATTGTCGATATCGTCAGGTTGCTCAAAGCGATTCTTCCGGAAAGTACCACGTTTGATACTTGTTTTGAAAGGTTCGTTCTCATCTCTGATGCCTGCATTCTTCTTTGCTGCAGCAATTGCCTCTTCTCTTTCCTCTTTTTCGGGGTCCCAATAAATGGGCTTATGGTAAAACTGACGAGGTTTTGGAGTACGTAAAAAAACAAATTTGAAAGCCATCTTCTTTTCCCTTTTTAATTAAATTCTCCATTGAAGCGTACGTTTATGTCGTTTACGTACTGACGCATTTTTTGTTCGTCATCTTTCGGACATATCATAATTACACCGTTAGACTCGGCAATAACATAGTCTTCCAAACCCTGTATAACTGCCATTTTAGCGTCGTTGAGCGCCACAATATTGTTTTTGCAATCGTAAAATTGAGCCTTACCACTCAACAAAGCATTCCCATCTTCATCTTTTGAAGAATATTCGTGCAAAGCTGCCCAAGTTCCACAGTCCGACCAACCGAAATTGGCTGTAATGACGTAAACGTTAGAAGCTTTTTCCATAATTCCGTAGTCGATAGAAATGTTTTGGCAAGTAGGATAAATCTCGTTGATGTATTCTTGTTCTTTGGCTGTGTTATAGAACTCTTTAGCATTTCTAAACTTGTAGGCCATTTCAGGCAAGAAACTATCAAATGCCTTAAGAATGCTATTTACGTTCCACAAGAACATACCAGAATTCCAATAAAACTCACCACTTTCAAAAAATATTTTTGCAAGCTCTGCATTAGGTTTTTCTGTAAAGGTTTTTACCTTCCCTGGATTTTTTCCTTCGTCTTCTACTTGAATATAACCATAGCCCGTTTCAGGACGTGTAGGCGACATTCCGAGTGTTAGCAAACAATCGTTTTTGCTAACAAAATCAAAACCCATTTTTATTGTTTTTACAAACTCATCCTCCTTCAAAACCAACTGATCGGCAGGTACAACCAAAATGTTGGCATCCTCGCAAATCGACTTGATTTTATTGGAAGCATAAGCAATACAAGGAGCTGTATTTCTACGCATTGGTTCTGTCAATATTTGGTCTGGCTTGATAAGTGGAAGTTGTTTTAATATCAACTTTTTATAATTTACACTTGTTACAATTATAATATTTTCTGCCACAACAATCTTCAACAAACGATCAAAAGTCATTTGCAACAAAGAACGTCCTGTTCCAAAAAAATCAAGAAATTGTTTAGGTTTTTCTTCGCGACTGAATGGCCAAAAGCGACTACCAATACCTCCCGCCATTATGATGCAATAATTTTTTGTCGTCATATATTTTATTGATTGAACAAATTAAAGTGTAAAGGTAATGTTTTTTCTATATTTGCTCATCGTTTAATGAAATAAATAACAAAGAACTATGAAAAACAGTGACTATTAGTCGAGTTCTCTAGTGCGCTCGGATTACGTCTCCGTTGACTACTTTAATAAGGCCACGAACAGAGCGTCTACAGTGGATATCGTAGAAATAGTGAACCTGGTAGCGTGTGTCCTTAAGAGTCTTATCCTTGTTCCTCATGGCTATGGAGAAAAAAAAAGCAGAACTAGTTCTGCTTTTTTTCGTGTTCATCTATAATGTGAAATTACTTTGTAACAAAACGGAAGTGTGAACCGTAACGTTCGAAAGCTTGGCGTTCGAGCTCCTCACGGTGGTCAGGGTGTGCTACGCTAATGATAAGTTTTGCACGTTCTTGTAAGGTTTTTCCATACAAGTTCACTGCACCATATTCGGTTACAAACCAATGCATGTGGTTACGTGTAGTAACTACACCAGCACCCGAGGTCAAAACGTTAGAAATTTTGCTTACGCCTTTGTTGGTTACCGAAGGCATTGCTATGATAGATTTTCCGCCTTTTGAGCGAGAAGCACCATATACAAAGTCGACTTGTCCACCTACGCCAGAGTAGAATTTAGTACCAAGTGAGTCGGCACAAACTTGTCCTGTAAGATCCACTTGTAGAGCAGAGTTGATGGCAGTTACTTTGTCGTTTTGGCAAATAATGAATGGGTCGTTGGTGTAACCTACGTCCATCATTTTCACCATAGGATTGTTGTCGATAAAGTCGTAAACTTTTTGCGATCCCATCAAGAAAGTAGAAACCATTTGTCCTTTATCAATCTTTTTGTTTGCACCGTTGATAACACCTTTTTCTACCAACTGAAGAACACCATCGGCAAACATTTCGGTGTGGATACCAAGGTTTTTGTGGTTGCCAAGTTGTGCAAGCACAGCATTAGGAATTGCTCCAATACCCATTTGCAAACAAGCACCATCTTCGATCAAAGCAGCACAGTTTTTACCAATAGCTGTTTCGATTTCGTTTGGTTCGCTAAAATGAGCTGGCTCAAGTGGAGTTTCGTCTTCCACAAAAATATCAATCATCGACATTGGAATCAAAGCGTCGCCCAACGAACGAGGAACATTTTTGTTTATAACGGCAATCACATAGTCGGCAGTTTCTATAGCCGCTAAAGTAGCATCTACCGAAGTACCAAGCGAAACAAATCCGTGTTGGTCAGGAGGACAAACTTGAATCATTGCTACGTTACATTTGATGTAACCCTCGCGGTAAAGGCGTTGAGTTTCGCTCAAAAAGATAGGAATATAGTCAGCATATCCTGCTTGAACATTTTTACGCACATTGCCACCAACGAAAAATGCATCGTGTTGGAACACGCCTTCGTAACGAGGTTCGGTGTAAGGAGCAGGACCTTCGGTATGAAGGTGATGGATGTGAACATCTTTCAACTCTCCAGCATCGCCACGACGGCACATTGCTTCGATTAAACATTGAGGAGCACTTGCTACGCTACTCAAGTGTACATGATCGCCCGATTTGATAACTTTTACAGCTTCGTCGGGAGTAACTGTTTTGTAATTGATTAAAGCCATTTTACTATTTATTTTTAATGTTTGATTGTTTCTATTACTTGTTCCATTGAAAGCAATTTTTGCTCTCCAGTTTGCATGTTTTTGAGCATTACTTTGCCCTCATTGAGTTCGTTTTCGCCCACAATAGCAACAAAAGGAATCTTGTTGTTGTCGGCATAGGTCATTTGTTTCTTTATTTTTGTTAGTTCGGGATAAATTTCAGTATTTATTCCATTGGCACGAGCTTGAGCAGCCATTTTTACACAAGCATTCAACTCATTATTGCCAAATGCAATAAACAAAAGTTTAGTACGTTCAACAGCATTTTTAGGATACAAATCAAGTTGGTTTAGCACGTCGTAGACGCGGTCAGCACCAAACGAAATTCCCACGCCAGAAACTCCATTCATCCCGAAAACGCCAGTTAAATTGTCGTAGCGTCCGCCACCGCTGATACTTCCAATAGCAACATCCAAAGCTTTTACTTCGAGAATTGCTCCTGTGTAGTAATTCAAGCCACGAGCAAGCGTAAGGTCAAGCTCAACTTCGTATGGCAATGCAAGTTCGCTAATGGCGTTAAGGATTGTTTCTGTTTCTTCAATACCTTTTTGTCCAACTTCAGATGTGGAAAGCACTTGTTTTAGTTGAGCAAGTTTTTCGGCATTAGTTCCTTTTAACAACAAAATTGGTTGCAACTTTTCGACCGCAACTTCAGAAATACCTTTAGCCAAAAGTTCAGCATTTACATTTTCTAACCCTATTTTATCCAACTTGTCAATTGCCACTGTAATATCAACAATGTGGTCGGGCTCTCCTATATATTCTGCAATTCCGCTCAAAATTTTGCGATTGTTGAGTTTGATTAAAACATTAATTTGCAAACGGCGAAAAACCTCGTTGATGATTTGGATTAATTCCACTTCATTAAGAAGCGAGTTGCTTCCTACAACATCGGCATCGCACTGAAAAAACTCACGATAACGACCTTTTTGAGGACGATCGGCACGCCAAACGGGTTGGATTTGGAAACGTTTGAAGGGGAATGTGATTTTGTCTCGATTTTGTACTACAAATCGAGCAAATGGCACTGTAAGGTCATAACGTAACCCTTTCTCCGAAATTTTGTTGGTAAGTTTAATGCTGTTTTTTTGCAATAACTCCTCCGATTCTATTTTCCCGAGAAAATCTCCAGAATTAAGAATCTTGAATAAAAGTTTGTCACCTTCTTCGCCGTACTTTCCCATCAAAGTAGACAAGTTTTCCATCGCTGGAGTTTCTATTTGTTGGAATCCGTATAAGCGAAACACCGAACGAATGGTATCGAAAATATAGTTTCTTTTCACCATTTCTTCGGGAGTGAAGTCGCGTGTTCCTTTTGGTATCGAAGTTTGTTGTGCCATGTTTTTAATTTCTAAAAATCAAATTCATTATTAAATCGGTAGAACCAGCGTGTTGTTGCACATAAAGTCCCGCTCGCTCTCCAGCATTTTCATTATTCAAAAGTCGAATAAATTCTTTCTTGTATTCTTCTGCATTGCAAATAGAAATTGCCCCACCGCAAGCAATCAAATCTTTCGCCTCTTCGGCCTTTTGATAATTAGGTCCAAAGATAATAGGAATTTTCCAAACTGCCGCTTCCAAAGTGTTATGAATTCCAACTCCGAATCCGCCACCAATATAAGCCAAATTGCCATACTGATAAATAGACGAAAGAAGTCCGAATCCATCGATTACTAAACAATCTGCTTGAGTAACGTTTTCTTCCGTTGCTTCCGAATATTTAACATACGGACGTTTTATTTTACTACAAAGAACTTCAAGACGGTGTTTTGAGATTTCATGTGGAGCAATAATAAGTTTCTGCGAATGATTTTTGTTGAAATGTTTGATAATAATTTTCTCGTCTTTTTCCCAAGTACTGCCTGCTACCAAAACGTTCTGATTTTCTGCAAAAATTCTTATCAATGGGAACTGTTTCGCATTTTGAGCAATTTTTACAACTCTATCGAATCGGGTATCGCCCGAAATAGTTACGTTATGAATGTTTATTTCCTGCAAAAGATTTTTTGATAATTCGTTTTGCACAAAAATATGGGTAAAATAGTTCAAAACTTTTCGGTGCGAAATGCCGCAAGGTTTGAAAAATAACTGATTTTTTCGGAAGGTACTCGAAACCAAATAGGTTGGAATTTCTCGTTTCTTGAGTTCCAAAAGAATATTTCTCCAAAATTCATATTTTATAAAGATGGCTTTTTCAATCTGAATAGCATTGATAAATCGCCTTGCATTGCGAGAAGTATCAATTGGGAGATAACATACTACGTCAGCAAGAGGATAGTTTTTGCAAATCTCGTAACCCGACGAAGAAAAAAATGTAAGTAAAATTTTTGCCTCAGGATTTTTTTCTTTGATCGCCTCTATAATAGGTCGTCCTTGCTCAAATTCACCAAGAGAAGCTGTATGTATCCAAATGTGTTTTGCTGTTTTATCAGCAAAAGAAAGTTTATCCCAAATCTGTTTACTCCCTTTCTCACGATAATACATTTTTTTCTTGAATAGTGCGCAAAACTTTATTGTCAGCACCATCAAGCACATTGCAAAATTGTAAATCGTGTTGTACATTTTTTTGATAGGAAGAGTGTAGATTTTTACTAAAAACAACAAAAGACACTCCTTGAAAAAATAAGGAATGTCTTTTGCTTTTGATGTAAGGAAAAAGCAATTATTTTCTAATTCCTAATTCTTTGATAAGTGCACGATAACCTTCAAGGTCTTTTGCTTTCAAATAATCAAGCAATTTACGACGTTTACCTACCAATGCTTTCAACGCACGAGCTGTGCTATAATCTTTTTTGTTTGACTTCAAGTGCTGAGTCAAGTGAGAAATACGGTATGAAAATAATGCTATCTGAGATTCAGCTGACCCAGTATCAGTATTCGACTTTCCGTACTTTTCAAAGATTTCTGCTTTTTTTTCTGGTGTTAAATACATAAAAACTTAAAATTAAAAAATAAAAATTATGATTTCCCAAAAAGGGAGCGCAAAGATACAACATATTTTCTTGAAAAACATGCTTTTTGGTAAAAAAAATTTTTTGCTCTAAACTATAAAATTAAGTTAATTGGTATTTATTACCAGGAAAGCATCTTATCAAACCTCTAAACTCCATTTCGATTAGCAGAGATGATAAACTAGAAATTGGCATAGAAGTTCTAACTGCAATGGTATTTATATGCAACTCTTTTTCCTTGGTTAAAAGAGTTACTACTTTTTGTTCGTCAATGGAAAGCTCGTCGAAACAGATTTTTGGTTGGTGAATTGTTTTTTCACAGTCCTTTTCCCATCCCATAAAATTCTCTACATCGGCAGCCGATTGAATGAGTACCGCTTTGTTTTTTATGATAAGTTGGTTACACCCTTCGGAGTAAACATCTCCTACTCTACCAGGGAAAGCAAATACATCACGATTATAATTGTTGGCAAATTCGGCAGTAATAAGAGCTCCTCCTTTTTGGGGAGATTCTACAATAAGAACTGCATCACACATTCCTGCAATGATTCTGTTGCGCTGAACAAAATTTGTAGCATCAGGTTTTGTTCCACTGAGATATTCACTCACAATTGCACCATTTTCAACTATTTTTTTTGCAACATTACAATGAACAGATGGATAAATTCTATCTAAACTATGTGCAACAACTCCTATGTTTGACACATTCTTCTCAACTGATTTTTTATGAGCACAAATATCTACTCCGTACGCCAATCCACTTACAAAAGTTATATCGGGATGGTTCGTTGAAAGTTGTTCTACAAATTCTTCACAAAGTTTTTGTCCATAGTGAGTTATTTTTCTAGTACCTACCACAGCAACAAATTTTCCAGAATTGAAATCTGCATTTCCTTTTGAAAAAAGCACCATCGGAGCATCAATGCACTCTTTCAATCGAAAAGGATAATTTTTATCGGTAAAAAACAGTGGTGTGATATTGTGCTTTTGGATAAATTCCAACTCTTTCTGTGCAATGTCCAAAGCTTGTTGACGCGAAGCAATAATCTCCTTTGCTAGCATGGTACCAATACCCATTGTTTTCGACAAAGCTGCAACATTTTCAAAGAAAACTGCCTCCGCAGTGCCAAAATGAGCCAACAGGTTTTTCGCTAATATTGGCCCAATACCTCTAAGTTGAGTAAGAGCTATATTATACTGCAAAGATGTGGTCATACCTTTTTAAAAAGGAGCATACACCACTGCAAGAATTTTACAAACCTCCTTGCTCGAGTTATAAACAAGGTGTTCCACTATTGAATCATAATAGATGGAATCGCCAGTATTGAGAGTGTATTCTTCCTTCCCATATTTAACGTTGAGTGTTCCCTGAAGTACATACAAGAACTCTTCTCCTTCATGCGATGAAAGCTTCGATAATTCTTTGTCAGGATAAATCTCAATGAAAAATGGTTCCATGTTTCTTCCAGTTTTTTGTTCTGCAAGAGGGAAAAAATCAAGATGTCCGTTTTCAACATTTGTCGATTGCGAAAAGCGGATACCTTCTTTGCGATCTTCTTTACGACAAATAGATGGACCTATTTCAGATTCACCGTCAAGAAAAGTTCCTAAGCGAGTGCCCAATGCGCGAGCTATTTTGATAAGTGGCGCAAGTGATGGAAAATTTGCATCGCTTTCTATCAATTCTATTTGAGCGATAGAAATTCCTGATTTTTCCGATAATTCTTCAAGAGAAACCCCTCGTGATTCGCGTAAAGATTTGATTTTGCTGCCTACTTTTTTTTCTGTTTTCATCTCAATTTTAATTTTTAGGATTATATTTTGATTGTTCTAAAATTTCACGATAATTTAAGTTTTCAACCAGTTGTAAAGGTGTGATCTGAGGATTGTTTCTCATATAACTTTCCACAATTTGCCAACCAACAAAAACCCCAACTCTTCCTGGTGATTCGTCGGAAAAGAATGAAGTAAAAGGAGCATCGTTTAGGTATTTTACAACAAGGCGTCCTTCGGTTGAAAACAAATGTTTGTTCTCTATCATATAAAGCCAAAAATCAGCTTCTCTTTGCTTGCACCATTCCCATTGTTCTAGCGAGTAACCCATTAGAATTTCTTCTTTTTCTTCTGGGAGCAACACTGACAATAAGTATAAAATTTTTCCTCTGTAAAGCATTTCCTCTATCAACAGGTTGTTTTGTCGAATAAAAGGAAAATTGCTTGCTAACCATATAGTTATAATATCCGACGTTATTTTTTCTCGGCGCATATTGTACCTCAAATAGTCGTAAACGGTGTTTTTATACAAATAGAAATCAGCACCAAGATAATTATCAATGCTTATAGCAATGTTATTATCAAATAAAATAGCGTCCGGATTGGCTCCTGCCGATACATGAAAGTAAATCTGAGGTGCATCGTTTTTTGGAAAAAAAACTTTTGCTCGCTTAAAAGCTTCTGTTAAATCTTTTTCTATTTTGCTAATAACAGCATATTGCGTTAAACATTCATTATAAAGAGATTGAATGGTGGTGTCTGGGAAAAAATATTGCTCTAAAATATCTGACGTCTCGTCATCTTCCCAATTGCCCAATTGCAATGCTTGCTGAATGTAAATTGGTAAAAAATCAGGATATTGTTCATTTAAATTTTTCAATGACTTGCCCACGTTTTTTCTATCAATGTTCCAAAAGTCAACATCGAAACGTTGGATCTTTACTTCATCAATAGCAATATTGGATGTGTCGACCTCACGTTTTTCGGTTTTGCCACAACCTAAAAGCAAAATCAACAAAACTCCTACTGCTATCACTACACGATTTTTACCCATTTATTGACTAAAAATTTTTGAGCGACAAAGTTACAAATATGTAGTGGATTTATGAGAAAAAGAGTTTTTTATTTTTCATACCAAGGGAATTCTCTGTAAAATCAAAATAAATCTCTTTTTTTTGTACCTTTGCGGACTTTTAGTAAAAGTTACAAAACTTCATAAAAATGAACAAACAAATAGAACAAATAGCCGAGCGAATTCACGGATTACGTGATTCTATGGATTATTCGGTAGAAGAGATGGCAACTATTTGCGAAACAAGTGTTGCTGATTATGAAAAGTACGAATCTGGGAAGTCGGATATACCGATGAGTTTTATTTGCCATTTAGCTTCGAAATTCAACATCAATCCATCGGAATTGATTTCAGGAACTGAGGCTTATATGAATTCGTATTTTTTGACACGAAAAGGAAAAGGAGCTTCTGTAGAACGCACAAAAGCATATAAATATCAGGCACTTGCAAATGGTTTCCGTAATGCTAAAGCTGACCCTTTTGAAGTAACAGTTGAACCAAATAATGACGAAATTCACCTTAATCGTCACGCTGGTCAAGAATTTAATATGATTCTTGAAGGTCAGATGCAACTTCGTATTGGAAACAGTGATTTAGTTTTGAACGAAGGCGACAGCATCTATTTTGACGCAACACAGCCACACGGGATGAAAGCACTTAACAACCAAAAAGTGCGTTTTTTAGCAATAATCGTAGAATAAAAAAACAAATAAAAATGTTAGAACGTTTTTTGTCAAAAACTGAATTTTCTGATTTAAAGGATTTTCAAGAAAATCTTAAGATAAATGTTCCGGAGAACTTCAACTTTGCTTATGACGTAGTGGACGAATGGGCAAAAATTGCTCCACAAAAAAAGGCTCTTTGTTGGTGCAACGACAAAGGAGAACAGACAAACTTCACGTTTGATGAGTTGCGTCATTTTAGCGATATTACTGCTTATTTTTTTCAAAAATTAGGAATAAAAAAAGGCGACAAAGTGATGCTTATTCTTAAACGTCGTTTTGAGTTTTGGTTCTCAATTTTGGCATTGCACAAATTGGGGGCAGTTTGTATTCCTGCAACTCACCTTCTCACAAAAAAAGATATTGTTTACCGCTGTAATGCTGCAGATATAAAAATGATTGTTGCAGCCAACGAACCAGTTATCGTGGAACACATCAACGCAGCAATGAGTTCTTCTCCTTCTGTAGAAAAATTAGTATCCGTTGGGGGCGATACCCCAGAAGGCTGGCACGATTTCCACAGCGGAATTCGCCGTGCAAAAGTTTTTGAACGTCCAGAGAACTGCAACACCAACGACGACATTTCCATTCTCTATTTCACCTCAGGAACAACGGGTGAACCTAAAATGGTAATGCACGATTTTACTTATCCTATCGGACATATTGTAACAGCAAAATATTGGCATAATTTGCACGAAGAAAGTCTTCATCTCACAGTGGCCGACACAGGTTGGGGTAAGGCTGTTTGGGGAAAACTCTATGGGCAGTGGTTTGTAGGTGCATGCGTTTTTGTGTTCGATCATGAAAAGTTTGCAGCTGCAGATATTTTGCAAAAAATTCAAGATTATAAAATTACCTCTTTTTGTGCTCCTCCTACAATTTATCGCTTCATGATAAAAGAAGATTTGACAAAATACGATCTTTCTTCGTTGGAATATTGTACCACTGCAGGCGAAGCATTGAATCCCGCCGTTTTCGAAACCTTCTATCAAGCTACAGGCATTCGTATTATGGAAGGTTTTGGACAAACAGAAACTACAATGACCATTGGAACGTTTCCATGGATGAAGTCAAAACCTGGTTCAATGGGAGTGCCAAATCCAGCATACGATATGGATTTAATTACCTCCGATGGTCGAAAAGCTGAAGCAGGAGAACAAGGCGAAATTGTTTTTTATACAAAAAAATGCCGTCCTGTTGGGTTATTCAAAGGTTACTATCGAGACGAGGAGAAAACAAACGAAGTTTATTATGATGATGTTTATCACACAGGTGATGTGGCTTGGCGCGACGAAGATGGCTACTATTGGTTTGTTGGAAGAACCGACGATGTGATAAAAAGTTCGGGCTATCGCATTGGGCCATTTGAAGTAGAAAGTGCACTGATGACACACGCTGCGGTAGTAGAATGCGCCATCACGGGAGTCCCCGATCCTATTAGAGGACAAGCAGTTAAAGCAACTATCGTATTGGCAAAAGATTATAAAGACGCCGATAAAGAAGCTTTGACCAAAGAGTTACAAAACCATGTAAAACAAACCACAGCTCCGTACAAATATCCAAGAGTTGTGGAGTTTGTTGATGAATTACCAAAAACTATTAGTGGTAAAATTAAACGTAACGAAATCAGGAAAGAAAAATAAATTTTTATGAAAAAAGTCGTTCTTCTTATTTTATTTGCTTGTGTTACAAATACATTGTTTTCGCAAACTAAAAAAAATGCTACCTACGTAGCATACATCGAAAAATATGCTGAAATAGCAATGGTTGAGCAAAGCAGACATAAAATTCCTGCTTGCATCACTTTGGCGCAAGCGTTGCTCGAATCGTCGGCTGGGCAGAGTGAACTTTCTGTTTCTAGTAACAATCATTTCGGAATAAAATGTCATTCAAATTGGGAAGGAGAACGTGTTTATCATGACGACGACAAAAAAGGTGAATGTTTCAGAAAGTACGAAAAGGTGATAGACTCCTATGAAGATCACTCTTTGTTTCTCAAACGGGATCGCTATAAATTGCTTTTTACTTACAAAATAACCGATTATAAAGCATGGGCTTATGGGCTAAAAGCAGCTGGTTATGCTACTGATCCTCAGTATCCAGACAAATTGATAAAAATTATTGAGGACTACGACCTAGCTGCATACTCTGACCCTAAACGAGTAAGAGAAGCTGCTGATAATTATAAAGACAATTCATCAAAAGGTACAACATCGGCGAAAGAAAAAGAGCAAGTTTCTCCTGATGAAAGCGATGAAGTAGTTTCGGATGTTGAGTTTGGTGCATTAAATATGTATATTATTCACGATGTAAAGAAAACCAACAACGTTGCATACATCATAACTACATCGACTGATACATGGACTTCTATTGCCAAAGAGTTTGGGCTTAAAGAACGAGAATTGCGTAAATTCAACGAATACCCTAATGATGTAGAAATAAAAGAGGGTATGAAGATTTATGTGCAAGCCAAAAAGAATAAAGTGAGTAGCAAACCTTTTGTTCATATGGTTGATTATAACGAGTCTATGCACGATATTGCACAAAAATATGGCGTAAAAATGTTGAGTATTTACAAACTCAACGGCAAAGAAAAGTGGTCGAAAGTAAAAGTTGGTGAAAAACTAAAACTGAGATAAATGAAACGCCTTTTCGTTGTTTTGGTTTTAGGCGTTTTCTGTAACATCGCTTTTGCAGTAAAACCTCTTTCCAGTCAGGCACAAGTCAGTTTGCTTACTTGTAGTCCTTGTAACGAAGCTATTTATACCAAATTTGGACATTCCTCTATTAGAATAAAAGATCCGGAAAATAATTTTGATATTGTTTTCAATTACGGGGTTTTTAGTTTTTCGCAACCAAGATTTATACCTCGCTTCATCAAGGGAGAAACTGATTATGAATTAGGAATTGATGATACTGATTTCTTCTTAGAAATTTATCGTTTGAGAGGTTCTTTGGTGAAAGAACAAATACTTAATCTTAATGCCGCGGAGCGAGAAAAACTTTGGCAAGCGTTGATGAAAAACTACGAACCTGAAAATCGCTATTATCGTTACAATTTTGTTTTCGATAATTGCGCCACTCGTCCTTATCAAATGATAGAAAACTGTTGCAATTCAACACTATCTTGGGATATTGATAGCATACAAACCACCTACAGAACGTTGTTTGCCGAAAAACTTGGATATAACACTTGGGGCTGTTTCGGAGTGGATATTCTGATTGGAAGTGAAGCCGACAAACCTATTGGTTTTGAGAAAGAGAAATTCTTCCTGCCGAGTTATTTGCAACAGTTTGCTCAAAAAGCCTATATTGGGAAGTTGGAACAACGCCCACTTGTAAAGGCCAATAAAAGCTATCCTGGTCTTGACGAGAAACAAACTTGTTTACCTTTTATTTTTTCTCCTATTGCAGTTTGTTGCTTGGCATTGCTGATTGTTGCGTTGACTACTTTCTACGAACGTCGTAAAGGAATTTATTTAAGATGGCTCGACTCGTTACTATTTGTTTTGGCAGGTATTTGCGGTACAATTATTTTTTATTTGATGGCTTTCTCACAACATCCACTCGTAGATTACAACTATAACATTCTTTGGCTCAATCCGTTGATGATTATTGTTGGAATTGCTGTATGGGGAAAACCTCGTAAATGGTTGAATGCAATACACATCATCAATATGTTGTTTATTGCTGTAGTATTTTTGCTCTGTGCCATAAGGATACAAGCTTTTCACGTAGCCTTTTTGCCTCTTATAGCAATGCTCCTTCTGAGGTCGCTATCCTATGTGGTAAGAAAATAAAAAAATTTCAAAAACCTTTGCTTGTAATTTTTTTTATACTTTATGCTGTAATAGAAGAATATTTCAACTAAATTTTTTTCTATTGAAAGTTTTTTATACTTTTGCGCGATTTTTATTCAGAATACTTATAAAGTATGAAAAGTGCATTTGAGGTTTTTCTGAAAGATATAACAACCGAACCGAAAAGGTACATCTTTAACTTGAACGATAATTTTTTTTCTGAAAAGGAAAAATCTGAAATTCAAGGAGGAAATGTAAAAATTCAGGTTGTAGCTCAAAAAAAAGCAGAGGCTTTTGAGTTCGGTTTTGAAATAGAAGGTGTCGTACAAGTAGTTTGCGATCGATGCTTGGACATTATGGATTTATCCGTAGTCGCATCTGATTTTGTCATTGTAAAACAAGGAGAACAAACTGACGAAGACTTCATTTTTATTCCTGAAAGCGAAGAAGTTTTTGATTTAGAGTGGGTGTTATATGAAACTGTTGCATTGCAAATTCCTATTCAACATTTTCACGAAGATGGTAAATGCAACAAAGAAATGATAAAAAAACTGAATGCTTGTTCTACAGAAAAGTTGGCTGAAGAAGAAAACAAAACAACTGATCCCCGTTGGGAAAAGTTAAAAGATATATTAAATAACAATTAAAAGTTTAACTAAAAATGGCACATCCTAAGAGAAAACACTCGAAACAGAGAACAGCCAAAAGAAGAACTCATGACAAAGCTGTAGCTCCTACGCTTGCAGTTTGTCCAAATTGTGGAGCTGTGCATATCTACCACACTGTATGTGGAGAATGTGGCTACTACAGAGGAAAGTTGGCTATTGAAAAATTAGCAAATGCTTAAATTTTCGAGTAAAAAAGAATGAAGAAATCACCAATTGGTGATTTCTTTTTTTATTGTAAACCATGTACATTAATTCTCTATTTTTTCCATTACTCATAACTAATCATTACCTTTGCACATCGTAAATTTTTATCTAAAATGAAAAGAGATAGTCAAATTTTTGAAATTATTGGACGTGAAAAAGAACGTCAAATGAAAGGAATTGAGCTTATTGCTTCTGAAAATTTTGTAAGTGAACAAGTACTCGAAGCAATGGGATCGGTGCTAACAAACAAATATGCCGAAGGTTATCCTGGCCGTCGTTATTATGGTGGTTGTGAAGTGGTTGATGAATGTGAACAAATTGCTATTGACCGTGTAAAAGAACTTTTTGGTGCTGCTTGGGCAAATGTACAACCTCACTCTGGAGCGCAAGCTAACATGGCCGTGTTTATGGCTTGTATGAATGCTGGTGACAAATTTTTAGGGTTAAACCTAAGTCACGGAGGTCACCTCTCTCACGGATCTCCAGTCAATTTCTCAGGATTACATTTCAAAGCTTTGGAATACAACGTAAAAGAAAGTGATGGAAGAGTAGACTACGAACAACTTGAAAATGTTGCTCGTACAGAAAAACCTAAATTGATTATTGCTGGCGCTTCTGCTTATAGCCGAGAATGGGATTATGCTCGTATACGTAAAGTGGCTGATGAAATTGGTGCTATTTTTATGGTAGATATGGCACATCCAGCAGGACTTATTGCTGCAGGATTGCTTGAAAATCCTGTAAAATACGCACATATTGTTACCTCTACAACACACAAAACTTTGCGTGGACCACGTGGGGGTATCATCCTTATGGGAGAAGATTTTCCAAATCCTTGGGGAAAAACAACTCCAAAAGGTGAAATAAAAATGATGTCGGCATTGCTTGACTCTGCTGTTTTCCCAGGAGTTCAAGGTGGTCCGTTGGAACATGTTATCGCAGCAAAAGCGGTTGCTTTTGGTGAAGCGCTTCAACCAGAATACAAACTCTACCAACAACAAGTTCAAAAAAATGCGGCTGCTATGGCAAAAGCTTTTGTTGAAAAAGGATATAAAATTATTTCTGGAGGAACTGACAATCATTGTATGCTTGTTGACTTGAGAACAAAATTTCCAGAACTAACAGGAAAACAAGCAGAAAAAGCTTTAGTTGCTGCAGATATCACTACAAACAAAAACATGGTGCCATTTGATACTCGTAGTCCATTCCAAACTTCCGGATTACGCTTTGGAACTCCTGCGATTACTACTCGTGGACTTAAAGAAGAAGAAATGGCAACTATCGTTGATTTAATCGATAGAGTTTTGAGCGATAGCGAAAACGAACAAAATATTCTAAAAGTCCGTTCTGAAGTAAATGCTATGATGGAGAAATATCCTCTTTTTGCTTGGTAATAAACAATAATATTCAAGAAAAAAGCTTGCCTTCGGCAGGCTTTTTTTATTTCTAAAAATAATTAATTGTTCAAAGTTCTACTTATATTTTTTCAATGAGATAGTTTTAAGAGTGTTTCTGTTTACAAAAATCTACTTTTAGACAAACAAAATGACATTTTGTAAAATTTTTATAGTCTTTTATAAATTATTGTTATTCAACAAACAAATTTTGAAGAAAAATTCTTAATTTTGCAATGATTTTGTAGTAAAAAGAAATTTTGAAATGAAAATAGAAGAAAAAAAACAAGTTGTTATTCGTTTTTCGGGAGACTCTGGAGATGGAATGCAATTGGCTGGAAATATATTTTCAGCTGTTTCTGCCGTGTTAGGAAATGATATTTGTACTTTTCCTGACTACCCTGCCGAAATTCGAGCTCCTCAAGGAACATTGAGTGGAGTTTCTGGTTTTCAAGTACACATTGGTGACAAAGTGTTGACTCCTGGCGATTCGTGCGACGTTTTAGTTGCAATGAACCCTGCTGCTTTGAAAACCCAAATCAAATTCACTACTCCACAAACAATAATTATCACCGATAGTGACTCTTTTGCGCAAAAAGATTTGGAAAAGGCACTTTTTGCAACAAATAATCCTTTTGAAGAATTGGGCATAAAAAATACTGTTATCGAGGCTCCTATTTCTTCAATGTGTAAAGAAAGCTTGAAAGATAGCGGATTGGACAATAAAGCAATCCTTCGATGCAAAAATATGTTTGCATTAGGTTTGGTTTGTTGGTTATTCAACCGACCATTGGAACATGCAATACATATGCTCCAAAATAAATTCCAAAAGAAACCCGCTATTGCTGAGGCAAACGTAAAAGTGCTAACAGATGGCTTCAATTACGGACATAACATACATGCTTCTGTCTCAACTTATAGAGTGGAATCAAAATCTGCTAAAGCAAAAGGATTTTATACTGACGTAAATGGTAATACAGCAACTGCTTATGGATTGATTGCTGCTGCTGAAAAAGCAGGTTTGAAACTTTATTTAGGTTCATATCCTATTACTCCTGCAACAGACATTCTTCACGAACTCTCTAAACGTAAGGATTTAGGAGTAATTACAGTTCAATGTGAAGACGAAATCTCTGGAGCAGCAAGTTCTATTGGAGCAAGCTTTGCTGGAGCTTTGGCTGTTACAACAACTTCCGGACCAGGTATCTGTCTCAAAAGTGAAGCTATAAATTTAGCTGTTATGGCAGAACTTCCTTTGGTAATTGTAGATGTAATGCGCGGTGGCCCTTCAACAGGTTTGCCAACAAAATCGGAACAAACGGACCTATTGCAAGCTCTTTACGGACGTAATGGTGAAAGTCCATTGCCAGTTATTGCAGCAACATCTCCTGCAAACTGTTTTGACGCCGCTTTCTATGCTTCAAAAATTGCATTGGAGTGTATGACTCCTGTTATATTATTAACTGATGGTTTTGTTGCAAATGGGTCTTCGGCATGGAAAATTCCTTCATTGAAAGATTATCCTGCAATTAATCCTCCTTATGTAAATGAATCTATTGATTCTTCTACATGGAAACCTTATCTAAGAAATAAGGAAAACAACGTTCGTTATTGGGCTATTCCAGGAATGGAAGGTTTTCAGCATCGCTTAGGTGGATTGGAAAAAGATTACACCACAAGTGCAATTTCAACCGATGCAAAAAATCACCACTTAATGACTGAAACTCGTCAACAAAAAATAGAAAAAATTGCTGATTCTATCCCAGAATTACAGGTAGAAGGAGATGCTGATGCAGATTTGTTGGTTGTTGGATGGGGAGGAACTTATGGACATCTTCATTCAGCAATGGAACTTTGCAGAGAAGAAGGCAAAAAAGTTGCTTTGGCTCATTTCCAATTTATCAATCCTTTGCCAAAAAACACAGCAGAAATACTTCAACAATACAAGAAAATAGTGGTTGTTGAACAAAATATGGGACAATTTGCTGGTTATTTGAGAATGAAAATTGATAACATAAACATCGAGCAATACAACCGTGTAGAAAGTCAACCTTTCAATGCTAAAGCGTTGGCAGAAGTTTTTACTAAACTATTGGAGGAATAATTTATGGAAAAAAAATATACAGCAAAAGATTTCAAAAGCGATCAATATGTTCGTTGGTGTCCTGGTTGTGGCGATCATGCTTTTTTGGCTTCATTGCAAAAAGCAATGGCTGAACTTGGAATTGCACCACACGATACTGCCGTAATATCAGGAATTGGATGTTCTTCTCGTTTGCCTTACTATATGAATACATACGGTTTTCATACCATTCATGGTCGTGCTGCAGCTATTGCAACTGGAGTAAAAGTGGCAAATCCAAAACTTTCTGTTTGGCAAATTTCCGGCGACGGAGATGGTCTAGCAATTGGTGGTAATCATTTTATTCACGCTCTTCGTCGTAATATCGACATTAATATGATTTTACTCAACAATCGTATTTATGGTCTAACAAAAGGTCAATACTCTCCAACATCTGAGCGAGGATTTGTATCAAAATCATCTCCTTACGGAACTGTTGAAGATCCTTTCCGTCCTGCAGAATTAGCTTTCGGCGCAAGAGGAAACTTCTTTGCACGCTGTGTGGATGTAGATTTGCAAAACAGTGTTGAAACATTGGTTGCAGCTGCAAAACACAAAGGAGCTTCTGTTGTGGAAGTATTGCAAAACTGCGTTATTTTCAACGATGGAGCTCACAACGCTGTTGCAACAAAAGAAGGAAGAGCAAAAAATGCAATCTATCTTCGTCATGGACAACCAATGATTTTTGGTGAAAACAATGAAAAAGGTTTGATGCAAGATGGTTTTGGTTTGAAAGTTGTACGTTTAGGAGAAAACGGCATTACAGAAAAAGATATTCTTGTTCATGACGCACACACAAAAGACAATACTTTGCATTTGAAACTTGCCTTAATGGAAGGCCCTGATTTCCCAATTGCATTAGGAGTTATTCGTGACGTAGAAGCACCAACATACAACGATAGCATTTACGAACAAATTGCTGACGTTAAAAGCAAAAAGCAAACTAAATCGTTGGAAGATTTGCTTATGCAAGGAGATGTTTGGGAAGTAAAATAATTCTTTATTTATTGAAAAAACTAAGATACAATGAGTAATAAAATTCGTGCGGCCATTGTAGGTTATGGCAATATAGGAAAATCTGTTATGGAAGCTCTTTTGTCTGCTCCTGACTTTGAGTTAGCAGGCATCGTTCGTCGTTCAACAACAAACCAACCAAAAGAGTTAGAA
Source organism: Paludibacteraceae bacterium (assembly GCA_045612365.1). Taxonomy (GTDB): domain Bacteria; phylum Bacteroidota; class Bacteroidia; order Bacteroidales; family Paludibacteraceae; genus RGIG9608. The sequence continues at coordinate 95,321 of JAZKYY010000017.1, read as the reverse complement.
GGAATAACAATTGTTGATGATATCAAAAAACTAGACAACGTACAAGTTGCTATCCTTTGCACTCCTTCGCGCAGTGTACCACAAATGGCAAAGGATGTGCTAAGTTTAGGAATAAACACTGTTGATAGTTATGATATACACTCTTCTATTTATGAATTGACAGCAGATTTAGAACCAATTGCTCAAAACAACAACGCCGTTTCCATTGTATCTGCAGGTTGGGATCCCGGAAGTGATTCTGTTATAAGAGCTCTTTTTGAGGCAATTGCTCCAAAAGGCATTACTTACACTAACTTTGGTCCTGGAATGAGTATGGGACACACCGTAGCAGTAAAAGCCATTGAAGGAGTGAAAGAGGCTCTCTCTATGACAATTCCTTTAGGTACAGGCATACATCGTCGAATGGTTTATATTGAAATTGAAAACGGATACGATTTCAACGAAATTGCTAAAAAAATAAAAGCCGATCCTTATTTTGTTCACGATGAAACACATGTAACTCTAGTTGACTGCGTTGATAATTTGAAAGATATGGGTCATGGTGTTAATCTTTTGAGAAAAGGAGTTTCTGGAACAACACAAAACCAACGTTTTGAATTTAATATGCAAATAAATAATCCTGCTCTTACAGCACAAATTTTGGTCGCTTGTGCTCGTGCAAGTATGAAACAAAAAGCAGGATGTTACACAATGATAGAAATTCCACCTATTGACTTTTTATTTGGTGACAGAAAACAATTGATTAAAAAATTAGTGTAAAATTTTCCTAAAAAGTCATGAGTCAAGGTTTCATTTTGAACATTGATCAATTTAATTTCTTGCTATACATTATGGCAATCACGGCTGCTATTGTCTTTGTGGTTCTTTATTTTATAGAAGCAGGGTATGGAAAATCTATCTCAGATAAATGGGGACCTGCCATTAACAATAAGGTTGCTTGGATACTGATGGAATGTCCAGCTTTCTTAGTTCTGTTGTATATTTGGTTGCAAAGTGATGATAAAAAATTCGCTCTTGTTCCTTTCTTACTCTTCCTTTTGTTTGAATTACATTATTTTCAGCGTTCTTTTATCTTTCCATTCATTTTGAAAGGAAAAAGCAAAATGCCTATTATAATCATGCTCATGGGAGCAACATTTTGCGCCATAAACGGTTTTATACAAGGAGAATGGATATTTTTCTTAGCTCCAAAAGAAATGTATACTATCGAATGGCTATCAACTCCACAATTTATAATCGGGGTTGCTCTTTTCTTCATAGGAATGTTCATTAATTTACACTCCGACCACGTTATTCGTCACTTAAGAAAACCTGGTGATACAAAACATTATTTACCTAAAAAAGGAGTTTACAAATATGTAACTTCTGCAAATTATTTTGGTGAAATAGTAGAATGGACAGGATTTGCAATTGCCTCTTGGTCATGGGCTGGGATTATTTTCGTTATTTGGACATGCGCTAACTTAGTACCAAGATCTAATTCAATTTATAAACGTTACAAAAAAGAATTTTCTGAAGAATTCGATGATAAAAAATTAAAACGGATTTTTCCTTTTATCTACTAACTAAACTTAATAAATTATGGCAAAGCAATTCGATTTTTTGGTAATAGGAAGTGGTATTGCAGGATTGAGTTTTGCTTTGAAAGTTGCCAAAAAAGGCAGTGTTGCTATTCTTTGTAAAACCTCACTCGACGATACCAATACAACACTTGCACAAGGTGGTATTTCGTCTGTTACCAATACTGTTTTAGATAACTACGAAAAACATATTCAGGACACTTTAATCGCAGGAGACGGTATTTGTGAACTAAGTGCAGTTGAAAAAGTTGTTAAAAATGCTCCTGCACAAATCCAACAACTACTTGAATGGGGAGTAGATTTTGATAAAAGTCAAGATGGAACTTTTGACTTACATCGTGAGGGAGGACATTCTGAATTTATAATTCTACATCATAAAGATCGTACAGGAGCAGAAATTCAGCAAAGCTTGATTAAATGCATCAAAAACAACCCAAATATTCATGTTTTTGAACATCATTTTGCCATAGCTATTATTACTCAACACCATTTAGGTGAAATTGTTACTAGACATACTCCAAATATTGAATGTTATGGAGTATATGCTTTGAACCAAAAAAATAGGCAAATAGATACGTTTCTAGGCAAAATAACACTTTTGGCTACAGGAGGTATTGGAAATGTTTATAAAACGACTACAAACCCGTTAGTAGCAACGGGAGATGGGATTGCAATGGTTCATCGTGCAAGAGGTGTTATTCGTGATATGGAGTTTGTTCAATTCCACCCCACCGCTCTTTATTATCAGGGTGAACGTCCTTCTTTTCTTATCACTGAAGCTATTCGTGGCTATGGTGCCGAACTAAGAACTATTTCTGGAAAAGAATTCATGCACAAATATGATAAGCGAGGTTCACTGGCACCACGCGATATTGTGGCAAGAGCCATTGATACTGAAATGAAAAAATCAGGATCAGAACACGTTTATTTAGATGTAACACACAAAAATGCAGAAGAAACAAAAGAACATTTTCCTACTATTTACAAAAAATGTCTTTCTTTAGGTATAGACATTACTAAAGACTACATTCCTGTTGCTCCTGCGGCACATTATTTATGTGGAGGAATCATTGTCAATGAAAATGCCGAAAGTTCTATTACGCGCCTCTATGCAGCTGGAGAATGTTCTTGTACTGGATTGCACGGAGCCAACAGATTGGCCTCAAATTCACTTATCGAAGCCATTGTTTATGCAGATGCAGCAGCAAAAAATGCAGTAAAAAGAATTGATAACATAAAATTTAATCAGTCTATTCCTGATTGGAACGATGAAGGAACTCGCTTACCTGAAGAAATGATTCTCATTACGCAAAGCTTCAAAGAAGTACAGCAAATTATGAGTTCGTATGTTGGCATTGTTCGCTCAAATTTACGACTAAAAAGAGCTATGTCTCGCTTAGAAATTCTTTTCCGAGAAACCGAAAATCTGTTTAACCGATCTGTGGTTTCACGTGAAATATGCGAATTGAGAAACATAATTAGCGTTGCTTATCTTATCATAAAACAGGCATCAATGCGAAAAGAAAGTCGGGGTTTACACTACACTATCGACTATCCTCAAAAAAACAATTTTTAAATGCAAGCAATTGTTTTATACACCAATAAATATCCAAAAGGATATATGGTGCATCTCTATTCGCGCGAAAACGGACGAATAACTTGCGTTGTAAATGATACTAAAAGTAAAAAATCAACATTCAGAAAATCTCTACTGCAACCACTATCGTTTGTTGAAATAATTATTGAAAAAAAATCAAATAATACCTTGCCTTACATTAAAGAAGGTATTCCAAGTTTTCTGTATAAAGATTTGCCTTATAACTACAAAAAAAACTTTATTTCTCTATTTTTAGCGGAGGTTTTAGGACATATTCTTAAACCATCAGAAGAAGATGTCCGTTTGTACGATTTTTTAGAAAAATCATTTTTATTCTTAGATGCTACTGAAAATAGCTGCGCTAATTTTCATTTGACCTTTTTGATACACTTAACCACATTCTTAGGTTTTGAACCTAATTTGAAATATGAAGAAAACGCCATTTTTGATTTACAAGAAGGCGTTTTTAGTACAGAGATTCCTACTCACAATTATTTTTTAAGTAAGAATGATTCCAAAATATTATTCAAAATGCTACGTATGAACTATGAAAATATGTCTATTTTTCAATTTTCTGGAAAAGAACGTGTGGAAATTTTGAACCATATCTTAACTTATTACAAGCTACATTTGGAACATTTTCCAACTCCAAAATCTCTCCAAATAATGCAAGAAATTTTTAGATAGTACTAAAAATAGATTTCTTCCTTTCCTAAAATTCTACTTAAAAGATTGTTTGCTAAACGACTAGCACCAAAACGGAACATTTTGTTATTCAACCATTTATCTCCTAATATATGCTTTACTAACGTATAATGTTTTACTGCTTCTTCAGTAGTAGAAATACCTCCTGCAGGCTTATATCCCACCATTACTCCAGTTTTTTCATACCATTCTTTAATAGTCTGACACATTACATAGGTTGCTTCAAGAGTTGCCGAAACGTTTATTTTTCCAGTTGAGGTTTTAATGAAATCAGCGCCTGATTCCATCGCTAAAACCGATGCTTTTTTAATGTTTTCAGCCGTTTTCAATGCGCCTGTTTCAAGTATGACTTTTAGATGAGCATCTCCACAAGCTGATTTTATTTCTTCGAGTTCATCAAAAACTTCGTTGTAATTTTTTTCTAAAAATTTTCCTACCGAAACAACTACATCAATCTCAGATGCTCCTGCATGGACTGATAAAGCAGTTTCAGCTATTTTAACCTCCACAAAAGTTTGAGATGCAGGAAAACCTGCCGAAACAGCCGCAATTCCAATTTCTTCTTTTAAATTATCCTTAACTACTTTTACCATAGCTGGATAAACACAAATGGCTGCCACATTAGGAATATCCGAATAGATTTTTGTGAAATTATTCACTTTTTCTACCATATTTTTAACCTTTTCAGTAGTGTCATCTACACTCAAAGTAGTTAAATCAATTAAATTTAAGCACTTTTTATAAACTTCTACATTATTGTTTTCCTCATAATGTTCACTTATAATTTTTTCTACCTCTTTTTTTACGATTTTATCGTCTATATCGCAATTATATTGCTCGAAAAGTGATTCAAATTCTTTCATTCTATTACTATTTTAATTTTTTATTTTCTTGATGTCTAGTATTGTCACGTTCTGTTTTTTTCTGCAAATTTTTTATAAAAGCGTCAGAAAGATTAATATTCATTTGGTTTGCCATACAAATCAAAACCCATAATATATCCGCCATTTCATCCGCAATGTTTTTATTCTTGTCTGTTTCTTTGAACGATTGCTCTCCGTAAGTTCTCGCCATTATTCTTGCCAACTCACCAACTTCTTCAGTTAGAATAGTCATATTGGTAAGTTCATTGAAATAACGTACTCCGTAAGTTTTAATGCAATTATCAACTTTCTTTTGTGCTTCCTCTATAGTCAATTTTTTATGCATTATTGCTTATTCCTTATTTTTTGTATCGATCATTATTGTAACTGGACCATCATTTACTAAAGAAATCTGCATATCTGCACCAAAAATACCAGTTTTTATTTCTTTTCCAAATAAGGAAAAGAGTTTAACACAAAAATTCTCGTACATAGGAATAGCAAAATCTGGTTTAGAAGCTCTAATGTAAGAAGGGCGGTTTCCTTTTTTCGTAGAAGCAAACAGTGTAAACTGACTCACAAGTAAAATTTCTCCATCCGATTCAATTATTGACTTATTCATCACGCCATTTTCGTCGTTGAAAACACGGAGATTTACAATTTTTTGAGTCAACCAATTTATATCTTCATCTGTATCCAAATCTTCTATCCCAAGAAGAACTAAAAAACCTCTTTCAATAGAAGAAATTTGCTTACCTTCGACTGAAACAGCAGCATTTTTAACTCGTTGAATAACAACACGCATAATATTACATTTTTTACAAAATTACATTTTTTTCTCTTGTGAAGGTTAGTTATTCACAAAACTGTTGATAACTTGTTAAAATTAAAAAACAAATAATAATATTTTTCTGTTGCATTATTCAACTCAAAATTCATTAAACTATTTTTTATATAAATCATTATTTTTTATTTTATTTTTAATTCGATAAAATCAACAATTTTTACTCAAAAAAATAGTAAAATATATATAAATATTATCAAACATAAATTAGTTTCAACAGTATGTTGATAAACTATATAATTTATTAAATTTCAATTATTTAATAATATAAAAAAGGTTAATAAAGTACCTTTTGGTACAATAAAAATAAATATGCAATATTTTTACCTAAAAGTTATCAATAATTTCAACAACCTATTATAATCATCATTTAATTTTATATAAAAAAGAATATATATTATTAATTGTTGTTTATTTTGATAAGATGGAACAACTTTTAGAAAACAATTTTTTATCCGTAAATTTTTGAAATAAAAAAAATCGTATATTTGCCATGCATTTTGCTCACGCTGGGGAGGTTTTGCCTTTTATGTGGGTGGGCAAGAGGCAGACATAAATAAAAGGCGTCTTTTTGTCGCTTTGTGCTTGGCTATCTAGAATCTGGTAAATTCAAAGAAGTATCCAACGCATTGCAACGAAGATGTCTGCGTGGTATGATTCTGTAAAGTTGTGCTTTTCGAGCGTAACTTTTTTCATATCGGCGTGGGCTTCGGTGTTGCTTGTTCGGATACAGTGGCAATACCAGAGCCTTAGATAGCGGAACAGCAACAATGCAGCTCCGCTTTTTTTATGTTTATATGTGAGTAAGATTTTTATTAGTTATATTTTGTTTAATTTTAAATTTTATTATTATGAAAAAATTGATTTTTTTATTGCCTTTATTTTTGCTTTTGCAATCGTGTGAAAAAGATGATTCGGATATTTTTGGAGATTCATCGAAAAATAGTTATACTATATGTTTTAATGTAGATTGGGATACTGCTTTAAAAAATCAGTTGGGTCGTTATTACTCTTATCATAACGCTGATTTGTATATTGCTGAATATAATAGCGATAATGAACGTGTTGCTATTCATAAGTGGGAGAATGTAAGAAAAGGAGATTCAAGGGAGTTTACTGCATGTGAAAGGGCTATAAAATTAACTATCCAATCGAATGTAACTATTTATGGAAATAACAATGAAGAATTATATCGTCATAGTAAATTTGTTGCGAATGTATTTTATCTTGATGAATATAATTACATTGAAATTAAAGGAAATACTCCTTCTTCAGAAGATAATCCTATAAATTAATGAGCATCCATTATATCACTAAAAAAAGAGTGCCAAAAAGCACTCTTTTATTTTTTCATCTTTGCCGATTCCATTTTTGCTTTCGCTATTTTTTAATAATGTATAAGCGAATCAATCTGTATGTCGCTATCGAAAACTTCTCTTCCTTTCAAAAAATCAAGTTCTACTAAGAAGTTTACGTAGATTTTCTTCACACCAAACTTACGTACAAGTTCACAAGCGGCTTTCATAGTTCCACCAGTAGCTAGTAAGTCGTCGTGCAGTAACACTACGTCATTTTCATTAAGTGCGTCTTTATGGAGTTGTATAGTGTCTACGCCATACTCTTTAGCGTAACTTACCTCTATAGTTTCAGCAGGAAGCTTTCCTTTTTTTCGTACTGGTACAAATCCCACGCCTAGTTTATTTCCTAAAATAGGAGCCATAATAAATCCGCGTGATTCTATTCCTACTACTTTAGTAATACCTTTTTCTTTGTAGAGATTGTACATTTCGTTTTCGAAAAATTTCATACAATCGGCATTTTTGAATGCTGTAGTCAAATCTTTAAAAACAATCCCTTTTATAGGAAAATCAATTACATCTCTAATTTCTTTTTTAACTTCTTCTATCGTCATTTTATTTATGTTTTTTATTGTTCCACGTGGAACAATTTTTTATCTACCTAATAAAACTAATAATACATTTATGTCGTTTGGTGAAACTCCTGGAATTCTACTTGCTTGTCCTATATTTTTAGGGTTTATTTTTGTTAACTTTTGTCTTGCTTCTGTAGAAAGCGATTGAATATTCTCGTAATCAAATTTATTTTCGATAGAGATATTTTCTAAGCGTTGTAATTTATCTGCTATCAATTTTTCACGATCAATGTAACCGGAATATTTAATTTTTATTTCAGTAGCTTCTAAAATTTCCTCTTTTCTTGGTTCTTTTATATCTTCTATTTTTTCTTTTAGATTAGGAAGAATATTTTCTAAAATAGAAATATTTAATTGTGGACGAAGGATTAAATCATATAATTTATTTGATTGTTTTAGAGGTGTAGAATTATTTGCTTCTAAAACAGAATTTATTTCTTGCGGTTTTACCGAAGTTTCTTTAGTAAAACTTATAAGAGATTCTATTGCTGATTTTTTTGTTTGAAGTAGTGAAAAACGTTCTTTTGAAGCTAAACCAATCTTATAAGATTTTTCGGTCAATCGCATATCGGCATCATCCTGACGAAGTAGAATTCTATATTCAGCACGAGAGGTAAACATTCGGTATGGTTCATCTACTCCTTTTGTTACCAAATCGTCAATTAAAACACCTATATATGCTTCGTCGCGTTGGAGAATAAATTCCGAATCTCCATTGCAACTTAGGTGTGCATTTATACCTGCTATCAGTCCCTGCCCTGCTGCTTCTTCATAACCTGTAGTTCCGTTTATCTGTCCAGCAAAAAACAAATTTTTAATTTTCTTTGTTTCTAACGTATGTTTTAATTGAGTAGGATCAAAAAAGTCGTATTCAATAGCATAACCTGGACGATAAATTTTTACGTTTTCAAGTCCAGGAATTGTTTTAAGAGCCGCAAATTGTACTTCTATAGGTAATGATGAAGAAAATCCATTTAAGTAAAATTCTTGTGTATTTTCTCCTTCTGGTTCTAAAAAGAGTTGATGTTGTTCTTTATCAGAAAAAGTTACAATTTTTGTTTCTATACTTGGGCAATAACGTGGTCCAATGCTTTGTATTTGTCCATTATAAAGTGGAGAATCTTTTAGTCCTCTTCTAAGAATATCGTGTGTTGATGTATTTGTGTAAGTTATCCAGCAACTTTGTTGTTCTAATGGACGTGGTTTGAAGTCTAGGTAGGAAAACTTATGAAAATCATTTTCGCCGATTTGTTCGGTCATTTTAGAAAAATCAATAGAATTTCCATTAAGCCGAACTGGCGTTCCTGTTTTCATTCTGTCAGTAGTAAAACCTAATGTTTTTAATTGCTCCGTAACTCCAAAGGATGCGGGTTCAGAAATTCTTCCTCCTACAATTTTTGTTTTTCCTATGTGCATTAGTCCGTTAAGGAATGTTCCTACAGTAAGAATAACGCTTTTTGCAGTGAATTCAACATCTGTCATTGTTTTACAACCAACAACAGTATTATTTCTTATAATCAGTTGATTAACAGTATCTTGCCAAATATGTAAATTTGGAGTTTTATCAAGAACTTCTCTCCATTTTATAATGTATTGCATTCTGTCGCTTTGCGAACGTGGACTCCACATTGCCGGGCCTTTCGATCTGTTTAGCATTCGGAATTGTATTGCAGTCATATCGGTAACAATTCCCATATATCCTCCTAAGGCATCAATTTCTCGAACTATTTGTCCTTTTGCAATACCTCCAATTGCAGGGTTGCAACTCATTTGTGCAATTTTGTTCATGTCCATTGTTATGAGCAATGTTTTTGAACCCATATTTGCTGCTGCACAAGCTGCTTCGCATCCTGCATGCCCTGCACCAATTACAATAACATCATAAGTGAAAGTCATAAACTTTTTATAAAAAAGTTTACAAAGATAAAAAAATCACTTAAATGAATTTCTTCACTTAAGTGAGAATTGTAAAATTAGTATCATTTATCAGTATTTTGATAAATAATAAAATCTCACAAGACAAAAATACCTAAAAAAATTAATTAAATAATTGAAAATAAATAAATTATATGTTTATAAAATAAGTTAAAAAAATATATAAAATAGATTTATTTACTCATTTCGAGCATTCGAACAATTGGCTTTAATGCTTTTTCTGATATTTTTTTATCAACGATTATTTCATTTATTTCATCGCGCAAACAAACGTAAAGTTTTTCGAGAGTGTTGAGTCGCATAAAATTACACTCGTTGTAAGCACAAGTGTTATCAGCTGGAGGAACTGGTATAAATTCCTTTTCAGGATTTTGTTTTTGCATTTCGTGCAAGATTCCACTTTCTGTTGCTACCAAAAATTGTTGCTCGTTACTTTTTGTAGCATAATCTAACAGTGCTTGTGTACTTCCAACTACATCGGCTAATTGCAACAAAATATTTTTACATTCTGGATGTGCCAATACTTTAGCTGATGGGTATTGCTTTTTTAATTCAACAAGTTTTTCAACAGAAAACTGCTCATGAACATGGCAAGCTCCATTCCAAAGCAACATATTTCTACCAGTTACACTGTTAATATAATTTCCAAGATTTCTATCCGGACCGAAAATTATTTTCTCATCTTTTGGAAAACTTTCTACTATTTGCTTTGCATTAGTAGATGTTACCACTACATCGGTTACTGCTTTTACTGCTGCTGTTGTATTTACGTACGATATAACTGTATGATCAGGATGTTCTTTAACAAATTTTTCAAACTCCTCTGCCGAACAACTGTCTGCCAAAGAGCAACCTGCTTCCATGTCAGGAACAAGTACTTTCTTGTCAGGGCAAATAATTTTTGCTGTTTCTCCCATAAAATGAACACCGCACAAAACAATAATATCGGATTCTATTTTCGCTGCTTTTTGTGCCAAAGCCAAACTATCGCCTATAACATCTGCTATATCTTGAATATCGCGATTCTGATAATAATGTGCCATTATAACGGCATTTTTTTCCTTTTTCAGACGAAGAATTTCTTCAATAAGTTGTGCTTTTTCCATTTTTTATACCTGTTTAAAGAACAATGCAAAGATAGCAAAATAAGAATTTACTTAACGCAGAATTTTGATATTCAAATTTTTAATTACAAACGGATTTTTTACTTTTGTAGTGTCATAAACGCACTTATTTATGAAAAAACAAAAGATAAAAGGAGGTCAGAAAAACTTGCTGAAAAAAGCTATCGTCGAGATTTTTTCGGCAAATCCTAATGTTGTACTTAATTACAAACAACTTTCTCATGCGTTGAATATTTCTTCACCCGAAGAGAAAAGAAATGTAAATTCCATATTGTTAGAATTATCCGATACAGGTTTTTTGATGCAACCTTCTGTAGGTCAATTCCGACTAGATGTTCGTACAAGTTTTTTAACTGGATATATTGATAAACAGAGTGTTGCAAAAAAAACATTCCTTATCCCTGACGATGGAGGAATACCAGTTTTCATTGCTGAGAGAAGTTTGAATAGAGCAATGAATCACGATTATGTCAAAGTGCATCTTTTTGCTTGTAAAAAGGGTCAAGCACCTGAAGGAGAAGTTGTTGAAATTATTAGACGTCATCAGGATACTTTTGTAGGTCAAATTTCGGTGGTCGACAATTCGTATGCGTTTGTAAACATTGACAAAAAGATTCTTCCTTTTGATATTTTTGTGCCGATAGAGAAAACAAAAAATGCCAGAAATCAACAAAAGGTTTTAGTCAAAATCATAAATTGGGAAGAAAAAGACAAAAATCCTATTGGAGAAGTAGTTGATGTGCTTGGTTATGCTGGCGACAATAATGCCGAAATGCATGCTATTTTAGCTGAATTTGGGTTGCCTTATCGCTATCCAAAAGAGGTAGAAGATGCAGCTGAAAAGATTGATGAAAAAATTTCAGCAACAGAAATTGCTCGCCGAAAAGATATGCGTGATGTGGTTACGTTTACCATCGACCCACGCGATGCAAAAGATTTTGACGATGCCCTATCTTTTCAAAAAATTGATGATAATTCCTTTGAAATAGGTGTACATATTGCCGATGTAACGCATTATGTAAAAGAAAATGACATCATAAATAAAGAAGCTTACAAGCGAGCAACATCTGTTTATTTGGTAGATAGAACAATTCCAATGTTGCCCGAAAAACTTTGCAACAACATTTGTTCTTTACGACCAAATGAAGATAAATTGGCTTATTCGGTCATTTTCAAAATGAATGCTGAAGCCGAGGTGCTCGATTATGAAATTGCTCGTACAGTAATTCATTCAAATCGCCGATTTACTTATGAAGAAGCGCAAGAAATTTTAGAAAAATCAGAAGGAGATTTTTCTGATGAATTGCTTCAAATGAATGCTTTAGCAAAAAAACTTCGTGAGCAACGTTTCCAGAAAGGCGCTATTGCTTTTGATAGAGTAGAAGTTCGTTTCGAAATTGATAAAAAAGGAAAACCTCTTTCGGTGTTTTTCAAGGAAGCAAAAGATGCAAATAAATTGATCGAAGAATTTATGCTTTTAGCCAATAAAACTGTGGCAATTCACATAGGAAAACCAAAAACAAGAGGAACGAAACCTTCTACTTTTGTATATCGTGTTCACGATGTTCCAAATCCTGAAAAGTTGAGCAATTTTGCTCAGTTTATCAAACGTTTTGGTTATAAACTAAAAACTTCCGGAAAAAATAGCGACATATCTACTTCTATCAATTCTTTGCTCAACGATGTGCAAGGTAAAAAGGAACAAAATTTGATTGAAGTTTTGGCTGTTCGCTCTATGGCCAAAGCCACTTATACTACCGATAATATCGGGCATTATGGTTTAGCTTTCGATTATTATACACATTTTACTTCGCCTATTCGTCGTTATCCCGATATGATGGTTCATCGCCTACTAACCAAATATGCAGATGGACAAAGAAGTGTGAATAAAGATGATTATGAAGATTTTTGCGCTCACTCTTCCGAAATGGAGCAATTAGCATCGTCGGCCGAACGTGCTAGTATAAAGTATAAGCAAGTGGAATTTATGAGTGATAAAATCGGACAAATCTTTGACGGAATAATTGTTGGTATCACCGAGTGGGGTGTTTATGTGGAGTTGAACGAAAACAAATGTGAAGGAATGGTGTCTGTACGCGATTTGGGAACAGATTATTTTGAATACGATGACAAAAATTACTGTATTGTTGGTAAACGATCAGGTAAAAAGTATCAACTTGGAGACGATGTAACAGTGAGAATTGCTCGTACCAATTTGGCCAAAAAGCAGCTTGATTTGGAGTTGGTAAATTAAATTTTGTGAAAAAATAAGTTGAATAAAAAAATGAATACGGCTTTTTTGTGTAGGAATTTGGTGATGATTGCCTTCTTATGTGTAATGCACACTACCCTATTTGCTCAGCAACCATCTAAGCTTCCTGCAAAGCTAGATTTGATGATTGCCGTTCAACCAGATGGTGATACGTTGAATATCTTTTTGCGAGGTGATGAAAAAAATCACTTCCGAATGACCGAAGATGGTTTTCTTATTCTAAAAGCTGAAAATGGATTTTATTGCTATGCCAAAGAGTGCCGAGGCGAACTTAAACCTTCGGCTAGAAAAGCCAAAAATGCCGATAAAAGATCGTGGTGCGATAAACTATATCTACGAAAAATGAAAAAAAACACCTCACTTTATAAAAAAGATTGGATATGATGCGAAAAAAATATTTTCTATTTCTACTTGTTTTGTTTTTGGAATTAGTAGCATTTGCTTTACCTGCAAAAAAAGGTGTGATTACTGTAAATCAGCCTGATGGTTCGCAGTTGAGAATCGAAGGTCATGGAGACGAAAATTTTCACTACATCACTACTGAAGATGGATTTTTGGTGAAGAAAAACAACGATGGCATTTATGAGTATGCCGAATTTGCAGAGCAACAAATAAAACCACTTGGCATAAAAGCGCGTTCGATGGGAGAACGTGTCGATGCCGAAAAAAAGTTTTTGAAGAGAACTCCCAAAAGCACCATAACCATTTCTCTAGATCAGGAAACTTCAATGCGCAAGCTAGCGGCTGAAGATCTTGTAATTGCTGAGTCGCAGAAAGTGATAGGTAAGCGCAATTATCCTCAGCGGGGACTAGTAATTTTGGTAAATTTCCAAGATGTTGCTTTTTCTCCTCAAAACACCGTGGTCGAAATGGACAGTATGCTCAACGGCGTGAATTATACTTACGATGGTGCCACAGCATCGGCACGAAAGTATTTTTTCGATCAGTCTTCAGGAACTTACAACCCGACATTCGATGTTGTAGGTCCTGTAACGTTATCAAACAATGTTGCGTTTTATGGTGCTAACGATGCTACCGGCAACGATGTTAGACCCGATAGTATGGTTATCGAAGCGTGTTATTTGGCCGACCAGCAGTTAGGTGTTGATTTTTCGCAATACGATGCTGATTCTGACGGAGTAATTGATTTTGTGTTTGTGCTTTATGCTGGTTATGGAGAGTCAAGTAATTACTCCGATTCTCCCAATCTCATTTGGCAACATGCTTGGTACATTTACCAAGGAGCAGGCAAGAGACGCATTATTGATGGAAAATGGCTGAATACGTATGCTTGTAGTTGCGAATTATCGGGTTCTGTTGGGTCAAATAAGCGAGATGGAATTGGTGCTTTTTGTCACGAGTTCAGTCACGTGCTTGGTTTGCCCGATACCTACGCCACCAATGGAGCAAGTCATTATACTTTAGGTGCTTGGAATATTATGGATCAAGGTCCGTACAACAATAATGGAAAAACACCGCCATCTTATTCGGCTTATGAGCGGTTTTTTGTGGGTTGGCTCACACCAACATACCTTTCTCGTACGCAAAATGTTACCATAGGTGAGTTGCAATCTACCAATGAGGCCTATCTGTTTTGCGAGGAGGGTACTCATAATCTCAATGGCGAGGTTCCAAACCCTGAGTTGTTTTATATGTTCGAAAATCGTCAAAAAGTAGGTTGGGATGCCTACTTGCCTGGGCACGGACTTTTGCTCACAAAAATCAATTACAACTCTTCTTCATGGACCTATAACACGGTAAACAACAATTCTGCAAATATGGGTATAGACATCATCGAAGCCGATGGAAAGGCTTCGAGAATGGGCGATGCTGGTGACACGTATCCCGGTTCTACCTTTTGTCGGCAGTTCTACATTGGCTCTCGTTATTTTTCTTCAATAGTTGAAGAAGACGGACAGATACGTTTTGATGCTTGTTTAGGCGATGAAAGTATTTTAGAAGAGAGTAGCGACGACGACAGCATTCTTGTTCTAGGAGGAAAAGGTGCGTTGCAAATCAAGAACATGCCTAAGGAGTCATCTATTTTTGTTTACAACTTGTTTGGACAACTAGTCCATTCCGAGAAAAATAATAGTTCCGAAATCTCTATTTCTCTCCAGAGGGGAATTTATTTAGTGAAAATTGATTCTCCTATGGGGTCGCTCAAACGGAAAACTTTAGTAGAATAAATGTTAAAAAATGTTAAAAATAACACTAAAGTGTTAAACGGAGTTCACTATTAATAGTGTGATTAAGAAGAATTTTTCGTACTTTTACCCCGATTTTTATTTATTTATTGTTTAATTTAATGTCAATTTGTATGAGAAAAAAGATTTTTTTCCTCAGTCTTATTGCACTTTTATTTGTTGCAGTAGGACTTCGTGCGCAAACTTTGACGCACGAAAATTACATTAGCCGTAACTTCAGCTACGCTAATGTGTATGCAGGTTGGACTCCGGGAACAGCTCCTACAGCTGATTGTGAAGAAGACGAGTACTTCTACATTTCTCGCCAGAGACCACTTGTGCGTTTTACTAATGCAAACTCTCAGGTTAACACTGCGCTTAACCCAGGTCGTGGTTTGTGTTGGTTCTGTCCTATCAGTGGTGACGGTTGGACTTCATTGCCTCGTTACATGTTCAACTCTGAAGCTTACAACATGTGGCAATACACCGATATCCACGGTAACTGGACTCAAGGTATCCATGGTTGCCCTGGTGCAATGACTGACGTAGCACACAAAAATGGTTGTGCTGTGGTAATAACTAGCCAGCCAGCTTTTGCGGCTAACCTTAGTTCTGATGGTAATGGTGCTGTCTACACTCAATGGATCAATGGTGGAGCTGACAAGTTCTTGAAACACTTAGCTTACTATGGTTACGATGGTATCGGTTTCAACTCAGAATGTAGCTTCGTTGGTTACACTGGTTTGCAAGGTTTGTGGGGTCAGATGCACAACAAGAAAGCTCAATATGGCAAAGACCTTTTGTGCTTCCCTTGGTACGATGGTGTACTTGAAAGCGGTACTGGTCCTTCTTTCTCTGAACAGTTGAACTCAGGCAACGACGGTTGGTTCTGGAACACTGCTGCTAACAACTATGCTAGCAAAGCTCACTTTATCAACTACAACTGGGATACTCAACGTGGTCTTGCAACTTCTCAATCTACTGCTAACCAATATGCAACTGGTGCTTCATGGCACGTATATGCAGGTCAAGACTGGCAAGGTGCTACTCACGATGCACAATGGACTTATCTTGCTGAATACAATATCTCTATTGGTGTATGGGGAGCACACAACAAAAACATGATCTACGAAGGTGCATTTAGTGCTGGTTCGTCTGGTCCTGTTGTGCAAACTGCTTATTTGAACTCTTGCGAACGCGTGTTCACTGGTACTACTAAAAACCCTGTAAACACTTGTGCTTTGGCTAACAACCGTGCTGTGCCTAAAGATCCTTGGGCTGGTATCTCTAAATTGGTTGTTGCTCGTAGTGCTTTGTCATGGGTAACTAACGACTATTTCCCATTCATGACTTACTTCAACTTGGGTAATGGTGAAAGCTTCAAAAATGAAGGTGTAGTAACTTTCGATTCTGAATGGTACAACATCGGTTTGCAAGACCACTTGCCAACATGGCGTTGGTGGATTACCAATACTTGGATGGGTCGTCAGGCTGCTCAAGTTCCTGAAAACTTCAAAGCTTCTCTTACTTACGAAGATGCTTGGTTTGGTGGTTCTTGTTTGAAAGTTGAAAACACTGATGCAGCTAACACTAACGTTTACTTGCACCTATTCAAAACTCAATTCCCTCTTGCTACTGGTTACGAATTCACTATTCGTTACAAAGTGTTGAGCGGAAGTGCGACTCTTTGGTTGGCTGGTTCAAAAGAAGGATCTGAAGGAACTCTTGCTCAACGTACATTGGGTAAAGTTTCTGCATCTGACGAGTGGCAATATAAATCAGTTACAACAAGTGCATGGACTGCATTCAACGGCGGTACTTTGGCTGTTCTTGGTTTGAGATTCCAAAACCCAACTGCTGACTTCAAAATGTTGATTGGTGAAATGTCAGTGAAAAAAGCTGGCGAAGTTTTCTCTCCAGTGAAACCAACTATCAACTCTACTTACTCTAGCATCAAACGTACATCTTACTTGGGTATCGACTTCAAACTTGTATGGGACTGTGAACTAGGTGGTGGAAGCGGAAGCGTCGAACCAGAACCAGAAGAACAAGAAACTGCTGTACGTGCTGCTACTTTGGCTTGTACTTTGAGTGGAAATTCTTCTCACGGTGAACGTTATACTTCTGGTTTGTCATTTACTGGTTCTAAAGGAGCTTCTCTCTCTGTTACTGGTCTTCAAAGTGGTACTGGACAGAGTCTCTATTATGATAAGAGAACTAGTACTTTGAACGTACAACGTGGTGAAACTATTACAACTACTCGGTCTGCTGGATATGGCGAATGGATGCTTGGTTACATCTATGTAGACTGGAACAACGACGGTGACTTTGCTGACAGCGGCGAATACATGGCAGGACACACATCTTACCCAGGTGGTGCAACTTGCTGGAATGCTCCTTTGTTCTCAATTCCTGATAACGTAGCACTTGGTACTTACACTATGCGTTATACAGCTGATTGGAACTTGACTAATGATGTTGATTATGGTGCAACTCATTCTTGTGGTCGTACCGCAACAACAGTTACTGATGGAGGACAAAATTATACAGCAGCTAATGGTGGTTGTATGGTTGATATGGAATTGCACGTAACTGCTGCTAGTGGTGGTAGTTCTAGCTCAGCTGCTGCTAACATATCTCCTGAAGGCAACCACGCAATTTACAACGACGAGGTTGACACTTGGTACTTCGAAATTTGGTCACAACAAAAAGATTCTCTTCCTGTGCTTATCACAGCTACTACATCTTGGGCTGGCTATGCTATCAATGCTCCATACGATGTAACTGTGTCAGGAAACGAGTTCCGTTATGGTGTTCGCTCTGTAGCTCCTGACGGTGTAACAAAATCTGATATTGCTTGGACTGAATGGGAATCTATCCCAGCTAACGAAATCACTGAGTTGCACGACATCATTTGCGACAAACCAGTGATAAAAGTGAATGAAGACTTTACTGTATCGTTCAAAGATCCTACTCACGGTGCTGCTGCTTCTTGGGTGTTGAAGAGTGCTGCAACTGATGCTACTGTTGCTACATTCAATGGTGGAACATCTTTCACTCACTCGTTAGGAACTACTGGTAGTTACGACTTGATTGTAACACTTCAAGATAGAACAGAAATCAACTTGCCTGGATTTATCCAAATCTCTATTCCTGAAGTTGGTGCTGTACCTAAAGTGTTCTCTATCGAAACTACTAACGAAGACCGCGAAGAAGGCAACAGCGTTTACTTCGATCTTCTTTCTACTGACGTAACAGCAGAGTACAGCTATACAGGTGGACGTGCTGCTGACGCTGTAGCAGGTACTTCGGCTGACGGTTCTGTATCTCAAGGTGTGAACCTTGAAGAAACTTCTCCTATCGCTATCGATGGTAAGTTCATTCCTTACAACAAACCTATCACTATTGCGTTCTGGATGAAGATTCGTGAAACTCAAGGTGACAATACTCAGTTCTTTGCGCTTACAACTCGTAACAACTCTGCAAGTTGTACAGGATGTTGGGCATTTGGTAACTACGGTGCGATGTGGTCAACTATGAACAACGAAACTGGTATCATGAGTGTTTCTTGGCGTAAATCTACTGAAAGCGGTACTACTTACAACGCTGGTGCTGTATCAACAGTATCTGGTAAGGGTGCAAAAGTAGGTTCTTGGGTACACTTGGCACTTACATTCGAACCTGGTGGATACGCAAGCTCAAATGCTCGTGCTGGTGAGTTCTACTTCAACGGTAACGCTTCTGGTTCTACAACTAACACAGCCAATGGAGGCACTGGAGCAATCGTTGATAAAGGTCAAGACGGATTCAAATCACACCGTTTGTACATTGGTGGTAACGCTAATGACGGTCGTGCAGGTCTTATCGCTACTGTTGATGATATCCAAATCTGGCACAAAAAACTTTCGGCTGCCGAAGTTTTGGACGCTATGCAAGGTTACTCTCACCGTTTGGATCAAATTCCTAATGAGTTGGTTGGTTATTGGAGTTTGGACGAATACGATGAAGAAACTATGACATTCCCTAACCAAGGTAAAGGTACTTGGTCTGATATCAATGATTATGTAGGTTCTTCTTCTTCAGCTTACGGTTCACGTGCGTTGCAACAAGGTATTTCGTTTGTAAACTACGGAGATAACACTGACAATGCTTGGAGCAAAAATGCTAGCGAAACTACAACTAATGGTACCTATCCAAATGATATTGTATTGGCTGCTCCACTTGTAGCAGGTAACCCTGCTTTGCCTGGTAAGTTCAAAGTAACAACTGAACCAACATGGCAATTCCAAGGAGCAATTGCTCAAACTCAAAATGATGTTGCTGGTGGTACTAGTGGTACTGCAACTGCTACTTACGATACTGAAGGAAGCTACATTGCAAAAGTAACTCTTGCTAACGACTGGGGTTCTGACTCGAAAACTATCGAATACGTAGTAATCGAAGGTAACCACGATGGTTTGCAATCTGCTACTCCAATTGCTGACATGGCGGTTTATCCAAACCCATTTGTTGATGCTGTGAACATGAAATTTGCTGAAGCTGGCAAATACACTGTAGAAGTAATCGACATGCAAGGACGCCTAGTAAGCACTGCTTCACAAGAAGTAGAAGCTAACAACCTCTTCAGAGTAGGTATCAATGCTGAAGCTGGAATGTATCTATTACGCGTAATAAATGCAAACGGCGAAATCGTTAAAACATTCAAAGTAGAAAAGAAATAATTTTCTAGCACTTTAGAATAGTAAAAAATGGGGAACCGCTCTCTCAAGAAGAGAGCGGTTTCTGTTTTTTTGCTTACTTTTGTTGTGCAATGAAAAAATATGTTTTCTTCATAGTGATGTGTTGTGTGATGGTGGCTTGTCAGCGCGAGCTTTCACCCCGTCCGTATGGCTACTTCCGAATTGATTTGCCTAGTAACGAATATCAGCAGTTGGACTCCGTTTTTCCGTTTAAGTTCCACTATTCGCTTTCGGCTCGTGTGGAGCAGCCCAACCAAAATGAGAAGGGTTGGGTAGATGTATTTTATCCGCAGTTTGATGCCCGAATACATTGCAGTTATGAGCGTTTTGAGGAGAGTATGTTTCAGTCGCACGCAGAGGAGTCGCATACGTTAGCTTATAAGCACGTTATCAGAGCCGATGCCATTACTGAACAAGTTTTTATCAATGAGGAAAAAAACGTGTACGGTATTTTGTACGAGATGAAAGGCAATTCGGCATCGCAAGTGCAGTTTTTTCTTACCGATAGCGTTTCGCAGTTTTTGCGTGGCTCGCTCTATTTCAATTCGCTTCCTAATCCTGATTCCATTGCTCCGGTTTTGGAGTTTATCCGTCGCGATGTAGTTCAACTTATTGAAACTACCGAGTGGAAAAACCTATAAAAAATGATTGTTTTTAGGAAAAACACTCCAAATAGCGAAATAGCTGTGTGGCACATTACCGAAACTCAGGCCACACTTCAGCAGTTGTTGGGTGAACCTATAGGGCAGTTGTGTTATAAAAACACAACTCGTCGGCTTGAGGTTTTGGCAGAGCGGCTTTTGCTCAATGAACTCTGTGGAAAGAGTGAATTTCTGCATCTTGAGTCAGGCAAACCTATTTTGGAAAATAGCGATGTGCATATCAGTTTTTCGCACTCAAAGAACTTTGTGGCACTCATTGTGAGCAAAGTGTGCGAGGTTGGAATTGATATTGAATATCCTTCGGAGAGAGTAAACAGAGTGAAAGAACGGTTTTTGGGCATGCACGAGCGGGAAATTTTTGATGGAAATACAAAAGCGACTTTACTTGCTTGGTGTGCCAAAGAGGCACTTTACAAAGTGCTCAACACTGAGTCGATTGATTTTGCTCGTCAGTTGCAAGTACAGAAGTTTGAACTAGCACAAGAAGGAGAATTTTTGGTAAAATCGGAGGTGCAATGTCAGCGGATACACAAATTGAGTTACATTTGTACGGATGAATATTATTTGGTTTGGGTAGAAACTAATGGCTAGTGTGTATAGTGATATTATAGCAAGTTGTGAGAAGGGTAGAAAACTTTTTGCCGTACTCATCGATCCCGAAAAGTGCAATGGAAAAAAATTGAGTTCTTTTGTAGAGCATATTAATAGTGCATTGCCCGATTTTGTATTCGTTGGCGGGAGCCAATTGACCGAGAATGTAGAAAACACAGTAGTGTTTATTAAGGAGCACTCTAAAGTTCCAGTAGTGCTATTTCCTGGAAATGTGCAGCAGTTTACACCCAAGGCAGATGCTATTTTGTTTCTTTCGCTTATTTCTGGACGAAATCCTGATTTTTTGATTGGTCAGCAAGTACTAGCAGCACCAAAACTCAAGGAGGCGAAAATAGAGGCCATTTCTACGGGTTATATTCTTGTAGATGGAACTACAACATCATCAGTAGCTAAAATGAGTAAAACAGAGCCTATAAATGCAGAAAATGTGGATCTGATTGTAAATACGGCTCTTGCTGGTGAACTACTTGGTCACAAACTGATTTATTTGGAAGCAGGAAGCGGTGCAAAAACGCCTATTGCCCCATCTACCATAAGTAGAGTAAAGTCACTATGTCGGGTTCCTATTATTGTGGGGGGCGGGATTTGTACTAAGGAACAACTCCTGAAAGCTTACACTTCGGGAGCGGATTTGGTGGTTGTGGGAAATCATTTTGAAAGTAATCCACAAGATTTACTCTCTTTTGTTCGATGCAAACAAGCTATGGAGAAGTAGCTTGTAGGACAACTTTTTCATTATCTTTGCTTATTGTTTTTTTTTGATAAAATTTTAGTGTTTATGTTGAAGAAAAGATTTTTACAAATAGCTTTCTTGGCTTTGGTAGCGATAGCTGTAGTTTCGTGTTCCGACAAAAGTTCGGAGTTTGATGAGTATCTTTTGATTGGAAAATGGGAAAGACCATCTCCTTTGAATGATGAAGAAGCTCAAGGCTATGAATATTATCGTTACGACATAGGAGGAATAGGTGCTTCTTGGGACGAGGCTGATGATGTTACAGAAGAAGAAGCGCAAGAATTTAAGTGGACTTTAATCAAAAGCGATTTGACTCTTACTCATAAAATAGAAACAACTGATCAGTATGGCATTCCAAAAGTTTATACCGTTATTAAACTGACCACAACGGAGTTGGTTTATAAAGATGATTTTGGAATTACTTATGAATTTACAAAAGTAGAGGAATAGGATTTTTATGAAAAAGGCATTGAAAATAGTGGGCATTTCGCTTGCATCCGTGTTTGGAATTGTGCTTATTGTAGCATCGGTATCCGTTTACGTTGTGTTTACTCCAGAGCGACTTACACCGATTGTGAAAAAAGTTTTGCCCGAAATTGTTACTTGCGAATCGGATCTCCGCAAAGTAGAATTAACGTTTTTCAGCACCTTTCCGCAGTTTGGTTTGGAGTTGGACGATGTTTGTCTAATCAACCCAATGCAAGGAGCAAATGATACGTTGGCATTTGTTGATGAACTTGTTGCAACTGTTGATGTTTGGGCATTTCTGACTGAAAACAAAGTGCAACTCAACTCGTTTTATTTGAAAAATGTAACCGCTAATGTTTTTGTTGACAGTTGTGGAAAAGCAAACTATGATATTTTTCCTCCTTCTGAAAGTGTAGAGGATACTTCAGCGTTTGTCAATCCGTTTGACCTAATTGCCTTTGATGCCGTAGAAATTGAAAATCTTTACGCCACATACAATGATTTGCAAAATGGAGTGATGGCTTCGGTTGGACAGTTCAGTTGCTCGCTTGATGCACAGCTTTCAGCTCAGTTTGACGGGAAAGCAAATTTGCAAACTAGCATTCAAACCATTTCTGCAAAACTAGTAGGAGAAAATCCTATTTTAGCCGATATCTCTAATTTGAAATTGGATGTCGATGCCGAAAAAACGGTTGATATTGTCGATGGAAAGGTAATTCTTTCTCTTCCTGACGTATCTTTCAAAATGGGCGAATCAGTATTTTTGGATAAGAGAAACATATGTTTAGAAATTCCTCTTTCTGCTTCACTCGATTCGTTGAAGGTATCGCTACAGAAAGCAAAACTAGCACTCGAAAATCACGAAATTATTTTAAGTGGTAATGCTAAATATTGCGAAAATACTGACATTGCAATGAATGTTGATTTTGCAACAAACAAATGGGTGATTTCGGAAGTTTTATCACTTGTTCCTGCGGAGTATGCTTCACTCTTGGACGGTGTAGAAGTGGATGGTAATTTGCTTTTGCAAGGCAATGTAGATGGAGTTTACAACGATTCTACTTACCCAAAAATTGCAGCCCAATTACTTCTTGAAAATGGAAAGGGTTGCTACGAAGGTATCCCTTATCGTTTGAGAGATATTTTTGCGGATTTATCGGCAGATATTGATTTGAATGAGGGTGCACTTTCATCAGCAACAATAAAAAAACTATCGGCAAAGACCGGAACATCCAAGTTGCAAGCATCGGGTATAGTGAATGATTTAATGGGAGCTTTGCGTTGCGATTTGCAACTTAATGGTGATGTAAACTTGCCAGAATTGAAACCTCTGTTGGGCGATATGAATGTTCTGCTTCAGGGTCGTACCACGGCAGATTTGAATGCACGTTTTGCTCTTGATGATGTGATAAATCTTAATCTGCAAAAGATTTGCGCTTCGGGTAATATTGCTCTTAGCAACCTTGATGTGGTGTATGAAGACAGCATGTTTTTGAAGTCACCGGATTTATCGTTGGCGTTTAGTCTACCAAGTAAACGAGAGAATAAATTGGCAGAGGAACTTATTGAAGCAAAAATATCGTCGTCGGCTATAGATTTTGTGATGACGGAAACTCTTTCTGCAAAAATCGCTGCTGCCAACTTAGATCTTGGTATCTCTAATATTTTAGATACCACTGTTATCCCAACTCTGGCATGTAACTTTGATATGCAACATCTTTCAGCAGAGATGGATACAATAATGGCTGATGTGGAAAAACCAAGTGGAAAAGTTGCATTCTCACCATCGCTTCGCAATAAGAAAAATCCTCATTTAGAACTGGAATATAGTAGTGAATCGTTGGCAGCTGCAATGGGAAAATTCCTCGGTGTAAGAACAAAGTACATTAAGATGGTTGCTTCTACAACATACAACGAAAAACAAGAAAATGCTTATTTGAAATGGAATCCAACGTTTGGCATTGACTTTAACGATGGAGTTGTTCAAATGGCTAGTTTGCCTCACAAAGTGCAAATACCATCAATAAAATTCAATCTTACGCCACGCGATTTGTACATAGGTGATAGTAGAATCATTATTGCTGATTCCGATTTCAAACTTAGTGGGCATGCTACAAATATTCGTAAGTTTATAAATAAAAAAGGCGATTTAATTGGAACGTTTGATTTTGTTTCGGATAAAACTAACGTTAACCAATTACTCGACTTGGTAAGCGGATTCGGAGTTGAAGAAGAAGCCGTGAGCGAAACAACTGCTGAAGTTGCAGAAGAAGAAGAGGTGTCAAAAGAAGATAATCCATTTATGGTGCCAAAAGGAGTTGATTTAACGCTAAACACAAAAATTAAAAAAGCAATTTTTGGAGACATCTTAGCGGAAAACCTTGGTGGAAAATTGATGGTAAAAAATGGTGTTGCCATACTCGAGCAGATGGGCTTTACGTGTGATGCTGCCAATATGCAACTTACGGCAATGTATCGTTCTGATCGAAAAAATCATCTTTTTGCAGGGCTTGATTTTCATTTGCTAAACATTGATATTAAGCAACTTATTGATATGATTCCAGACATTGATACGATTGTTCCGATGCTGAAATCATTTGAGGGTAGAGCAGAGTTTCACCTTGCTGCAGAAACTTATATGAAGTCGAATTACGATTTGAAAATGTCAACACTTCGCGGAGCAGCTGCCATAGAAGGAAAAGATCTTGTGTTGCTTGATAGTGAAACTTTTGCTAAGATAGCAAAACCACTAATGTTTAATCGAAAGACTAGAAACTTGGTGGATAGTGTCAGTGTAGAAGCTACACTTTTCCGTAATGAGGTTGATCTTTATCCGTTTGTGATGTCGATGGATAAATACTCAGCAGTAGTAGGTGGTCGCTATGATTTGAATCAAAACTATAACGCTCATATCGAAACGCTTTCTCCAATTCGTTTGGCATTGAGGGTTTCAGGAAATGCGGCAAATCTTGATGATATGAACTTTGATTTGGTAAAAACCAAATATGGCGATATGTATAAGCCAGAGAAACGCAATGCATTGCAAGAAAGAACTCTTGCACTGAAAAAGTTGATTTCTGATGCATTGAAAGCAACTGTAAAAGAATCTTCAGAAACTGATTGAGATGAAGTTTTATTTGAATAAATACGTTGAAAACGGAAGGATTGTTTGCCTAAACTATGGCGAACAATCTTTTTGTATGAAAAAGGAGTCGGAAACGGAGTGGTCTTTTTCGACAGATGATAAAATAGATGATTATTACTATTCGGTTAAGAACTCAGACGGTGAACTGATAGAAATAAGTTTATTAAAACGTCAAGTTCCATCGATTAAATCAGCAAAAAACATTGAGATTTACGATGATTTTTTGATAGGACCTGATTCAGTTTTTCAAACTATTCCGTTTACGGACATATATTTTCCTCACAAGAAACAAAAATTGTCCGTTCAGAAACAAGGATGGGTTTTACAGATTTTTGCTCCTAATGTTGATAAAAATCAACAACTAGCAATAGTTGGTAGAGGCGTTTCTTTGGGAGATTGGAAAGTAAAAAATGATCTAATTTGCAAGTACATCGGTAAAGGTTGGTGGTCGGTGATATTGAATAATGATCTGCAAAATAGTGCAATTGAGTACAAATTTGTTTTTATAAATAAGAGGACAAAAAAAATTGAGAAATGGGAGAATGGCGAGAATCGTATAAATACTTTTGTAGCCGATAATAAAACCCATATCTTAAATTTGCGTTTTCGTCAAGACTATGATTTTCACGCATATGGAACAGCAGTTCCGGTTTTTTCCTTACGTGGTAAAAATGGTTGGGGTGTAGGAGAATTTCTTGATATAAAAAATTTGTCGGATTGGGCATCAAAACGTGGCATGCGGGCTATTCAGCTTTTGCCAATAAACGATACTACTCGAACAAAAACTGATTCAGACTCTTATCCTTACAGTGCTAACTCAATTTATGCACTTAATCCGCTTTATCTAAATTGTTTAAAAGTAGGAACATTGAACGATAAAATCGCTCAAAAACAATTTTTAGAAAAAGCAAAAGCTTTGAATAAAAAAGAATTTGTGGATTACGGAAATGTTTTGAATCTTAAGCTTGATTATTTGCGGCGGTTGTATGCACAAGAGTACGAACAAATTTTAGCTGACATAGAGTTCCAACTATTTTGTTCGCAAAATAGGAATTGGCTTCTCTCTTATGCAGTTTTCTCTTGTTTGCGAGATAGGTTTTCTACCTCAGACTTTTCCAATTGGGGAGATTATTCCAATTACAATATCGATCAAATCGAGAAATTTGCAGAGGAAAATAGGTTTGATGTAGAGTTCTACTATTTTCTGCAATTTCATTTGTCTAAACAGCTTCGTGAAGCCTGTGACTACGCCCATCAAAAAGGAATAATGATAAAAGGCGATTTGCCAATTGGAATCAGTGCAGATAGTGTGGATGCGTGGATTTCTCCTCATTTGTTTAATCTGAAGCAGCAAGCAGGTGCGCCACCTGATGATTTTTCTAAAGAAGGGCAAAATTGGGGTTTCCCAACTTATTCTTGGGAAGAAATGAAGAAGGATGGTTTCCTTTGGTGGAAAAATCGTTTTCAAAATATGCAAACCTATTTTGATGCTTTTCGGATTGATCATATTTTGGGATTTTTCCGTATTTGGGAGATTGATAGATCTGCACTTTGGGGTGTTTTAGGAACGTTCAATGCTGCTTTGCCGATGTCGGTTTCTGAGATAGAAAACTTTGGAATTGGATTTGATAGAAATCGATTTACACAACCATTTATTTCGGAAGTTTTGCTAGATAAAATATTCTCGGCCGATGAGAAAGATTATGTAAAAGATAATTTTCTATGTCAGCAAACTTTCTCCGATTATTCGTTCAAACCTGATTTTTGTTCACAACAAAAAATGGCCCTGTATTTTGAAAATAATCCGATAAAATCGTCAGATTTCCAGCAAAAAGTAATGCAGTTATATACCGAAGTACTTTTTGTAGAAGATCATTATAAAAAAGGATTTTTTCATCCTCGAATCAATGCTTTTGAAACAGAATCTTTTAACCAGCTTTTATCAGAAGAAAAAGATGCTTTCTTGAATCTTCATTATTATTTCTATTACGAACGTCATAACGATTTTTGGAGAAGAAAGGCTTTAGAAAAGCTACCTCTTTTGCTACAAAATGTTGGTATGCTTGTCT
Source organism: Paludibacteraceae bacterium (assembly GCA_045612365.1). Classification (GTDB taxonomy): domain Bacteria; phylum Bacteroidota; class Bacteroidia; order Bacteroidales; family Paludibacteraceae; genus RGIG9608. The sequence continues at coordinate 67,854 of JAZKYY010000017.1, read as the reverse complement.
GTGGTGAAGATTTGGGAATGATTCCTCAATGTGTGCCAGATGTAATGAGTCTGTTAAACATATTGACTCTTGAGGTGCAGAGAATGCCAAAGAAGTGTGGAGAAGAATTTGTGAATCCTCAACAAACACCATATCTTTCTGTTTGTACAACAGGTACGCATGACACCTCTACGCTTCGTGCTTGGTGGGAAGAGAATAAGGACTCAACCATGCGTTATTACCATCAGATGTTGCATCTTGAGGGAGATGTTCCTGAAAGATGTACTCCTGAAATGGCAGAGATTGTTGTGGAGCAACACATTAATTCAAAAAGTTTGTTTTCGATTCTACCTGTGCAGGATTTTTTGGCAACCGACAAAAAATATCCTAAAACTCAACCTGCAGAGGAGAGAATTAACAATCCAGCAAATCCACATCATTTTTGGTGTTATCGTTTACCTAAAGAGTTGAAATAGTTTTACCAAGGAAAAAATGAACGAAATAACATTTAATAAACCATATCTAACAGGGAAAGAAACAGCTTACATTTGCGAAGCTGTAAGGATGATGCAACTTTCAGGAAATGGGGAGTTTACGAAGCGTTGTCAGAGTTTTTTCGAAAAGAAATATGGTTTTAAGAAATGTTTGCTTACAACATCGTGTACCGATGCATTGGAGATGGCTGCTATGCTTTGCAATTTACAAAAGGGTGACGAAGTAATTGTGCCAAGTTATACGTTTGTGTCTTCGGCATTGGCTTTTGTTCGCGAAGGTGCTAAAATTGTTTTTGCCGATTCGATGAGTGAAAATCCTAACATTGACGCCAACCAAATTGAAGCGTTGATAACACCTCGTACAAAGGTAATTGTTCCTGTTCATTATGCTGGTGTTGCTTGCGATATGGATGCAATTATGAACATTGCCGAAAAGCATAACCTTATCGTTGTGGAAGATGCAGCGCAGGCCATTGATTCTTATTACAAAGGTCGCTTGCTTGGAACAATAGGGCATCTATCAACATTCTCTTTTCACGAAACAAAAAATATCATTTCTGGCGAGGGAGGAATGCTTTGCATTAACGATGAACGTTTCACTGCTAGAGCAGAAATTATTTGGGAAAAAGGCACAAATCGTGCGAAATTTTTCCGTGGAGAAATTGATAAATACAATTGGGTAGATACAGGAAGTTCTTTTCTTCCTTCCGAGATTATTGCCGCATTTCTTTGGGCGCAAATCGAAAGCATGGAGAAAATACAACAAAAGCGTAAATCTTTGTGGGAAAAATATTACGAACTATTATCTCCGTTAGCCGAAAAACAAAAAATAAAACTTCCGCAAATGCCTGATTTTGCTACAAATAACGGACATCTGTTTTATCTTATTTGTAACTCTCTACAAGAGCGAACAACGTTGATTAACAAGCTTAAAAAGCACGATATTTTAGCAGTTTTTCATTACCAAAGTCTACACAAAAGTGACTACTATTCAGCTTCCCATGATGGGCGAATATTACTTAATAGTGATAGGTATACTGATTGTCTTGTTCGGCTTCCTATGTACTACGAGTTGCAAAACTCTGATATAGAAAGGATTTGCAATGTAATTGCAGAACTATATCGTTAATTTTTCTTTTGTTTTTCTGTAAAAAAAATCGTAAAATTGCAGTTAATTTGTTAAAAAAGAGACTGCAGTGAGTATAGCTATTGAATTTAACAACATATCGAAGCAATATCGTTTAGGACTTGTTAGTACAAAAACATTGAGCCATGACTTGAATCGTTGGTGGCAGATGAATGTTCTACGCAAGGAAGATCCATATCTAAAGATTGGAGAAACCAACGATCGCTCATCAAAAGGTAATAGCGATTATGTCTGGGCTTTAAAAAATATCGATTTCAAGGTAGAGCAAGGAGATGTTGTTGGTATTATCGGCAAAAATGGTGCAGGGAAAAGTACACTTCTAAAACTATTAAGCAAAGTAACAGCACCAACAACTGGAACTATTCGTGCTCGTGGGCGTATTGCATCTCTTTTAGAAGTGGGTACAGGTTTCCACCCTGAAATGACGGGTAGAGAAAATATTTTTATGAATGGGGCCATTCTTGGTATGTCCAAACGTGAAATTGCTTCTAAGCTCGATGAAATTGTTGATTTTTCTGGTTGTGAGCGTTACTTGGACACGCCTGTCAAGCGCTATAGTAGCGGTATGATGGTCCGTCTGGGCTTCGCCGTAGCGGCGCATTTGGATCCCGAGATCCTTGTCGTCGACGAGGTCTTGGCCGTCGGCGATGCCGAGTTCCAAAAGAAAGCCATCGGCAAGATGCAAGACGTATCCAAAGGAGAAGGTAGAACTGTGCTGTTCGTCAGCCATAATATGGCGAGTGTGAAAAGTTTGTGTAAGAGTGGGATAGTTCTGCAAAATGGATTTATTCAGAAATTAGGAACCGCAGAAGAATGTGTAGATTTTTATTTGAGTAATAATATCTCAGAATATGTAAATTATACCAAAATTGATAATACATATCGTGGAGGGGGAACTTTACGTGAGTTGGAGTATGTAAGTGTACAAATGCTGAACGATGTAAAAAATATGTCCACAGAAGAACCTATGGAATTCGAAATGATTATCAAACGAAATAATATGTCTATTAAGCAATGTCAATTTGGTATTGTGATACGTGATAATTCAGATACCCCTATTGGCGCATCTTATTCTGATCCTGTAATTTTACCTGACGATGCAGAAACAATGAAAGTTCACCTTTCGTTTCCTCATCATCAATTAACTAAAGGACAATATTATTTAAACTTCAATATATCTAATTTTGATTATTCTTCAGTAATTCGTGATTATGATGTAGTACATAAAGTTATTTCTTTTGAGGTAAATTTTGTAGACGCTAGACATAATTGCCCATTTGTAATTTGGCCTGGACTTGGAGGATGCTCATATAGAGGTTCTAAAGTAGAGGTGAAAAATGTAAAATAGTTTTATGAAAATAGTATATGTTTTAGTTTGCAAAGAAAATAGAGATTTAATAGAGCAATTGCTTTTATCTGTTCACTCTTTAAAAACATATAATGATTATGAAGCATTGTTATTGACAGACTTAGAAACAAATTCTGTGATTAGCAAAACTAAATTAATTGACTATTTTACGGAAATATTGCCAGTAGAAGTTCCATGTCAATTTGATGCAGTCAGTAAATCTCGATACATTAAAACAAATTTGCGAAGTTATATTTCTGGTGACTTTTTGTTTATTGATATCGATACTATTATAACTCAAAGGTTACCAATAGAGGATTTATCTTGTGAATTGGGAATGGTATGGGATTCACATTGTGTATTTACAAAACATCCTTATAGAGATGATATTAACAGTAAATTAACTCGCATTGGTGCAAGAATTAATAATGAAACCAAAAATGGTTATTTTAATTCAGGAGTAATGTATGTAAAAGATACAGAAGATACACATAAGTTTTTTAATGTTTGGCATGCCGAATGGTTATCCAATAGAGATAATGATATTGTTATAGATCAACCTTTTCTTGTAAAAACGCAAATGCAATTCCCTGATTTAATTCAATCAATATCTGGTTTATGGAATTGTCAATTGAGATGTGGAGTAAATTATTTAACAGGAGCTTACATTCTCCATTTTTTAGGAGCACAATCACATTCGTTAATATCCACGAAAGACTTTCTGCATTATGTTAAAATAAATGGTATTGACAAAAAAGTATCAGAAGTACTCCTAAATGCAAAATCATCTATTCCTGAATCACATTGCATTATTTATGACGAAGATTTTTACTTTTATTGTAGCGAAGAATATAAGGAATGCAAAGATTTATATAAGAAGAAATTCTCAAATGTAAAGTTGGCGGAGTTCTTTCTAAATAAGCATCTTATATTGTGTAAAAACAAATTAAAGAGAAGGTTGGTACGTTTAATTATCAAAATATTAAGAAAACTAGAATAATTTATCTACCAATGATTTCTATCATTTGTGCTATAGCCAAAAACGAGAATGCCTATTTGCTGGAATGGGCGGAGCATCATCTTGCTCTTGGTTTTTCGCATATCTATCTTTACGATAACAATGACATAGATGGCGAACGCATTACTGATGTGTTTCAATCAACAACAATCAAAGAAAATATTACAATCATAGATGTTCGAGGACAAAAGTACATTCAAAAGCGTGTGTACAATGAGTGTTATTTTCAAAAAGATTTTGATTGGTGTGCTTTTATTGATATAGATGAGTTTATTGTATTAGATCAACATAAGAATATTACTGACTTCTTAACTCTTTTTACCTCATGTGAAGCAATTCACCTTAATTGGAAATGTTATGGTGATGCTGGTCATGTGCAATATAAACCAGAAATGGTGAGGAAACGTTTTAATAAGTCATGGAAAAAGGATGTATATTATGGTTATACAAATAAACTAGAAAATAATCATATTAAATCTATCATTAAAAAAGGACTCAAAATAGATTGGGAATACGATGGTGCAGAGTGGAACAGTAATCCACATACACCTTATGGATTAAATGCAATTTGTAATGCAAATGGAGAAAATGTTGATAATTCTCCATTTGCTCCTATATGCCACGAGGTTGCATATATATGTCATTACACTACGAAATCTATTGAAGAATATGCTCTGAAGGTATCAAGGCAATGTGCAGACTGTGCGGCTGTATTTTATAGTTTTTCTAAATTTTTTAGAGTAAATAGAATTACTCTATCTAAAGCGATATGGCTAAGAAAAAAATACCCATCTGTATCTATATTGGAGTGTATGAAGGAGCATTTTAAGTATAGTATAGTAAACTATAAATTACCTTTACGATTTTTATTTCGCTCATTGAATAAATAAATGCCAAAACTATCTATCATTATATTATCCTATGCTATTGACAATGATATATACGAGATGAATTGTCGATGTCTCAGTTCATTGTTTGAGTCTGAGCAATGGCAAAAAGAGGAATTAGAAGTGTTGTTGATAGAAAGCAACAAACAATCGGCATATCAATATGACGAGCGAGTACGTGTGCTAATACCAGATGAGACATTCAATTTTCATCGATTCTTGAATATTGGACTTGATGAATCGAAAGGAGAGTATCTGGCTTTTTGCAATAATGATATTGTATTTCAAGCTAGTTGGTGGACAGCGATCAAAAAAGTAAAACAGGCAAATCCTAGATTTATGTGTTTTTCTCCGCTTGATCGAAGTTATCCAATGATGATGGAAGAAAAAATGCTATCAACGAAAGATTACTTTATTGGTTGGGAAAATAAACGTCACTTTGCAGCTTGGTGCTTTGTGTGGGAGAGAAAGGTGTTTGATGTGATAGGTCCATTTGATGAAGTATTTGATTTTTATGGTGCAGATGATGATGAACTAATGACATTGCGCAAATATGCTATTCCAAACGTGCTAGTGACCAATTCTGAGGTAAAACACTTATCGCAGGTGGTAACAATAAAAGAAGGAATTAATAAATATCGAATCACAGATAAAGAGGAATATCCACTTTCAAAGAAGGAAATCGCTAGAGGACTATCTTGGCTATGGGATGATGTACGCTTTTATAATGCATACCGTAGAATGGAAAATAAGTGGGGAAACGAGCGGATGAGAGGGAGGATACATCGTTTATTGGATGCTTGTCCAATCATCAAAAAAAGATGGATTACTAAAATCTTGTATAATAAATCAGTTGTTAATACATTAGCTAAATTAACTGGAATATGAAACTTTCGATTATCACTATAAATTACAATAATGCTGCAGGATTAAAGAAGACAATAGACTCTGTAGTTATGCAGACATGTACGAATTTTGAGCATATTATAGTAGATGGTGCTAGTACCGACGGTAGTGTAGATGTAATTCGCGAATATGAGAATAATCTAATCTCTAATCAGAAACCTCTAGCTTCTAACCTAAAATGGCTATCAGAACCAGATACAGGTATTTACAATGCAATGAATAAGGGCATAAAGATAGCAAAAGGTGAATACTTATTAATGCTCAATAGTGGAGATTATTTGATAATAGATAATTTAGAATCAGAAATATTTCCATTACTTACAGGGGAAGATATCGTGCAGGGAAATCTAGTCTTGCATGTTCAAGATAAGTATTTTATACATAAAGGATACGCTCATTCCGATTTATCCTTTATTGAAATTCATCATGGGGATTTTCCTCATCAATCCATGTTTATCAAAAAATCATTGCATGATACATATGGATATTACGATGAATCTTACCGATTTATAGCAGATACACTATTTTTCTTGAAAACGCTAGGTTTAGGGAATGCAAGTTTTAAGTATGTAGATAAAACTATAGCTTTTTTCGCTCCTGGTGGAGCATCAGTGCAACATGCAAAAGAAAGAGAAAATGAAAGAAAAAGAATGTTTGATGAAAATTTATCCAAAAGACTACAAAATTTATGTATAAAAGATGAAAATAAAATAGCAATGTACGATACATTACATTCTAATCGTGTAGTTTGGTACATAACGATTATTTTACTAAATATAAGCAAATTATTACAGAAAAATAAAAAACGTATTTTTGAAGCTGACAAGAAAATACCGTATAATGGCATTATTGAATAAATGAGCATTACATTTTTTTATAAAATCATTCGTAGAATACGTCACTGGGTAGGAAGAAATATCCTATTTGGTAGGTTCCCATATGCCTATGCACGCTATTATTATTGGAATCATTTACGTAAAGAGTTGAATTATCGCAATCCAAAAGATATTAATGAAAAATTGTTTTGGCTTGCACGTTACTGGCAAGTCCCCTGTATTGTTAAGTGTGCTGATAAATTAGCTGTACGAGATTATATATCCTCGTTAGGTTTAGATTATATCCTCAACGAGGTATATCATATATACAACAGCGCTGATGATATCAATTTTGATTTGTTACCTGAAAAATTTGTGATAAAGACCAATCATTGCGGAGGAGGTAGTTATATGGTAATCTGTGATGATAAATCTCAAATGGATCAAAATAAAGCAAAAGAGGTCATAAGGCAAGGTTTATTGCATACAATAGGTCTTGAAACCTGCGAATATCAATATCAATATATAAAACCACGCGCATTTGCGGAAAAATTTATAGAGGATACAAATGGGGAACGTTTAGAAATCCAGTTTTTTTGTTTTAATGGTAAAGCAAAGCATATCTTAGTTCGAAATGATTTAGGTAAAGCTAATGCAAAACCATTTGCTATTAGTTATGATATGAATTGGAATCGGGTACATAATCGTATTCATGAAGACATGACAATAGATATTCTACGTCCTACAAAATTAAAAGAGATGATTGAAATCGCGAATAAGTTAGCGGCTCCATTCCCTCATGTGAGGGTGGATTTGTATTATATTGATGAACAAATAGTATTCGGTGAGATGACATTTTCATCATCGGGTAATGTCCTATGGAAATATACTGATAAAACAATTGTGGAATGGGGAAGAGAATTGATATTACCAAGAAAAATTAAAGCTAAGTGGTGTTCTATATACAAATCTTATAAATAATGACTAACCTCGCTCCCATATTAGTGTTTTGCTATAATCGCCCATGGCATGTAGAGCAGACTCTAGAAGCGTTATCTCGCAATGAGTTGGCTGATCAGAGTGTGCTATATATCTATTGCGATGGCCCAAAAGATGATGCCTCTGATGAGATGCGTCAAAAAATAGCTGAAGTGCGCCAAGTGGTACGCAAACGCCAATGGTGCAAAGATGTGAATATAGTAGAAGCAGAGAAGAACAAAGGTTTAGCAGCAAATATTGTAGATGCAGTAACAGAAATAGTTAACCAATATGGACGAGTGATTACTCTGGAAGATGATATTATCACATCTGTAGGATACTTGCGTTATATGAACGATGCGCTCGAAATCTACAAAGATGAAGAGCAAGTGATGCATGTCTCTGGTTATATGTGGCCTCACAAAGGAACATTGCTCGATACATTCTTCTATGAAGTACCATATCCTGGAGGTGGTTGGGCAACTTGGCAACGTGCTTGGAAACACTATACAGATGATGCCAAACCATTATACGATTATTGGTGCACTCGTTGGGATGAGTTTAATAAGTTCGGTGGAGATTACCTGCAAAGCCAATTAGAGAAGAACTATCGTGGCGTAATGAAAACATGGTTCATCAAATGGCATGCTGTTATGCTGCAACGCGGAGCACTCACCTTGTATCCTGGACAATCTTTGACGAACAATATTGGTTTTGATGAGTTGGGAACCAATTGTTATACAACAGATAAGTTTGATGTGGTACCAGTTGACTATGTAGAAATAAAACGAATACCCATCAAAGAGAACAAACGTGCTGCTCGTGAGATCTATGCCTTTTACCAAGGTCGTTGGTATAATCGCAGAAGACGTACTCAGTTGATTAACAAAATATTGTCATTCTTTCATTTGCCTAAAATCAAGTTGTAATATGAAACTCAAATACTATATCCAAAAACTATTAGGCAATATCCTCAATACGCCTATTATACCAGAAGGTAAGACTTGTGGTTATTCTCTAACTAAATCCGAGAAAGCGAATAGTACGGTAGCAGATAATGCACGTGTATATACGCCATTTTTTCTACATAGCGTTGAGGTTGGTGCCTATTCCTATGTGGCAAAGAATAGCAATATTACCAATTGCACGATTGGCAAATTCTGCTCTATAGGACCTAATTTCTGCTGTGGTTTGGGTATCCATCCTACTAATGGTATTAGCACATCTCCAATGTTCTATTCGCCATCTATGGTTAATGGCATATCGCTGGTAAGTGCTCCTAAAGTAGAGGAAAGCAAATATACCACTATCGGCAATGATGTATTTATTGGAGCTAATGTAACTGTCTTGGATGGTGTGACGATAGGCGATGGTGCCGTGATAGGTGCAGGTGCGGTAGTATCCAAGGATATACCGCCATATGCTATAGCAGTAGGAAGTCCTATACGTATTATCAAATACCGCATGACAGAAGAGCAGATAGCAGCTATGCAACGCATCCAATGGTGGAACTGGGAAGATGACCGCCTACAAGAAATAGAGAAAATGTTTGAGGATATAGACGGGTTTATTGAGAAGTGGGATAAGTGAACAAGTTTTACAAAGAATAATAGTCAACATGATTAAACTCTCCATCATAACCATCAACTACAATAATGCCGAAGGCTTGCGCAAGACGTTGGCCTCTGTAGTTATGCAAACTTATACTGATTTTGAGCACGTTATTGTAGATGGAGCATCTGCTGATAACTCGGTAGAAATCATTAAGCAGTACGAAAAAGAAGCCTTGTCAAAAGGCATTAAAGTAACATGGATTTCTGAAAAAGATAATGGCATTTACAATGCTATGAACAAAGGTATTCGGATGTCATCAGGAGAATATATTGAGATTCTAAATTCTGGTGACTGTTTGGCCTCAAATAGTGTAGTAAAAGATATGCTAATAGCATTAGAGCAAAATGCTTATCCTAAAATTTTATACGGAAATATGCTTAAAACATTCGATTGGAAAACCTATAAACGCGATATGTCTTGTAAAAACCTCGATTATACTCCCGATTCTTTTTTGTATTTCTACAATGGGACACTAAATCACAATTCAGCATACATAAAAAGAACATTATTCGAGCAATTTGGGTTTTACAACGAAAAGATGAAAATCTGTTCAGATTGGGAGTGGTATGTACGAACCATTGTTTTAGGGAATATAAGTCCTATATATGTAAACATCGATGTTACCATTTTTGATATGAATGGAATAAGCGAAAATGCTGGAAGAAACAAGCATATTATTCAGCAGGAGAGAAGTGAATATTTGTCGTCGGCATTTCCTAAAACTATTATAAACGATTATAAAAATTACGCATTTGTGTTGTTGCAATATCAACGACTAAAGAAATATCATTTGTGGGGTTTGGTTCGTTTTGTAGAGAGAATATTGTTTAAATTGGAGAAATGGAGAATCATAAAATGAAATTATCCATAATAGTACCTATGTATAACGTTGCAAACTATTTAGTAAAATGTTTAGATAGTTTGTTGGAGCAAGATTTATCATGGAGCGATTATGAAATTATTCTTGTAAACGATGGTTCTACTGATAATTGTGGAGAAATAGCACAACAATATGCCGATAAATACACGAATATAAATTTTATTTCTCAAGAAAACCGAGGACTCAGTGAAGCTCGAAATGCGGGTATTAAACAAGCAAATGGCAGCTACATTCTCTTTGTGGATAGCGACGATTATTTGCAACCAAATACTTTGGGAGCATTATTAGGGCAAGCAGAGCGAGATAACCTAGATGTACTCCGCTTCCGCTACCAAAACGTAAAAGAGAGTGGGGAAGTGTTTGCTCCTTACAAGGACATGACCAATTATAATGATTACTCTGCGGTTCCTACAGACGGTTTAACATTCCTTAATGAGCGCATGGGTAATCAATGCTATGTAGTACAATTCCTGGTAAAAGCCGAAATCGTTCGTCAGGAATTATTCACACCAGGCATCTATTTCGAAGATACCGATTGGACCCCTCGTATGCTTCTTCGTGCTAAACGTGTGGCATCGGTCAACTCGATAGTTTACAACTATCTTTGGCGAGAGGGAAGTATTACTCTGAGCCAAAAAGATATTGCCAAAATGCGCAAACAATTGAATGATAAACTAAATATACTAGCAAAACTAAATAAACTAGGTAATACGGTGTCTGACAGACGATGGTTTGATGGTATGATTAGTGGATTGGTAATAAATGTGGTAGGTATCATAGCATCAATGTTTTATAGTGAACGTAAGCTGTATATCAAGCAAATAAAAGCACTTGGGGTATTACCTATTAAAAACATCAATATTCCTCCACGTGCAGTTAAGAAATTAAAATTAATAAACATAAGTCCTGCTTTAGCCATACTTCTTATAAGATAATAAAATAAGCCTGTAAGGCTATAAGGCAAGTAATTTATGAAAAAAATATTATTAGTATTCGGAACACGACCAGAGGCCATTAAGATGGCACCATTGGTAAAGAAACTGCAGGCAAATCCTGAGGACTTTCAGACTGTTGTATGCTTGCGAAAGAATTCTGGAGAAACTTCAAAAATAATATGCTATGAAGGTAGGAATTTTGACATTACATAGAGCTATTAACTATGGTGCTGTATGGCAATGTTGGGCTTTGAAACAAATGTGTGAGAAGTTAGGTCATCAAACGGAAGTAATTGATTATAATCCGTTTGGACATTATTCTTATAGGGACTTTCTTCATCATAGACCTGATAAGGCTATATCATACGTAAGAAATTTTAGGTTCTTCAATCAATTTGTAGATAAGAAGCTCAATCCTACAGAACATACTGAATCACATGATTGGATTGTGGAAAATCCTCCTAAAGACGATGCTTATATTGTTGGAAGCGATACTGTGTGGTGTAATGGTGTAGTGGGAAATTTAATAAATTCATATTTATTGGATTTTGCTCCTGAAAATGTTCGAAAGATAGCCTATGCTGCATCAGTAGGTGGTGAAGTTGCTTCCAATGAGACTATGTTTAGAAAACATCTACCTACATTTTACGCAATTGCGGTCCGTGAACCTATCTATTTGAAAGAACTATCCGAATGGGCAGGTAAAGAGGTAGTGGATGTATGTGATCCTACACTACTGTTAAAAGCCACTGATTATGAAAAGGTTGAAATAAGGAAAAAAGTCCCAAAGCATTATATTCTTGTATTTGATCTCGCTGGTGATCCTTTTATAAAGGAGGCAGCTCTTATATTAAAGAAAAGATATGGATATCAGATATTGAATGCTACAGGAAAATATCTAAAGTGGGCAGATGTTAATTATTTTGGATTAAGGCCTCAAGAGTGGTTATATATAATGCGTAATGCTGATGTGGTATGTACGAATAGTTTTCATGGAACAGCATTTTCTATTATTTATGAACGTCCATTTATTTGTTGTCAGGCCAAGTCTTCTGGAAGGGCAAAGACAAATAGTAGAGCAGAAAATTTGTTGACACAAACCCAATTGATGGCAAATTACATAACTGATTTAGGTCAAATTGAAACATGGGAAGAAACAGACTATAATATCTGTGCAAAAGCCATTGAAACATATAGAGATAGATCTATAAAATATCTAAAAAATGCATTATCATGAAATTAGGTTCAAAAAACGACAGAGGAATTCAAATAAGGCGCAGAATAAAAGCTCTATACTATGGTTTGCGATATATGTTGCGTCATACTATGCGATTTGTGCGTAATGTAAATGCGAATTATTTTGCTTCACAAGATAATTTTATGCCTATACTAATAGCGAACTATCATGTGATAGAAAAATGTTTAGCTATGCCTAATTTTGAATTAGGACATGCTAAAGAACGGGTTCAATTGGTATGTGCAGATTTATTAACGTATAAACAATTAGGCTTTGATTGTGATCATATACAATATAAATGTGCTGTACAATCAGTTCATGAATATAATATAATTCATAAACAAGCAAATTATACTTTGCCCTCTACTTTACAACAATTAATAGATAAGGTACTAGCAGATGCTTTTGTTGAACCATTTGATCAAGTAGAAGTAAAAAGGGACGAGTTTTTTGCTTATAGTAATGCAGGCTTTGAGCAGTTTGCAAGATCGCGTCATTCATGTAGAGCATATTCGGACAAGGATATACCATTAGAAGAAATATCAGCATCTGTTGATCTAGCTCGAACCACTCCTACGGCATGTAACAGACAACCTAATAAAACCTATGTGATTACTCAACCTGAATTGATTAAGCAAATTGTAGCTATACAAGGAGGAGGACGCGGATTTGCAGAAAACGCAAATAAATTATTGATAGTCACAAGCAATGTAACAGTCTTTAGTACAAATGAGGTGCAAGAGGCTATGAAAGCAGGTGGAATGTATGCTATGAATTTGTTGTATGCGCTCCATTATTATAAAATAGGCGTTTGTCCATTACTATGGGGAGAGAATATTGAAAAAGATAAAAAGCTTCGTGAGTTAGTGAATATTCCTGACAATGAAGAGATTGTAATAGTATATTCTTGCGGTTATCCACTAGATACCTTTAAATACGTACGTTCCGAAAGAAATAATTTGAATGAATCTTTGATAATAATTTAGTACATGATTCCCAAAATAATCCACTACTGCTGGTTCGGCCGAGGGAAAATGCCAGATTTGGCCCTCAAATGCATTGAAAGCTGGAAGAAATACCTCCCCGACTACGAACTTCGTCTATGGAACGAAGACACCTTTGATATTAACTCTGTTCCATATGTTAAGGAAGCATACGATACACGTAAGTTTTCCTTCGTAACGGACTATGTCCGCCTTTGGGCACTGGAGCGCGAAGGTGGCGTATATATGGATACCGATGTGGAGATTCTTCGTCCTTTGGATGACTTGATGCATTTGCCTGCCTTTACGGGCTATGAAGCTAGTATGAGTAATGCGCCTGTCACAGGATTGATGGCTAGTGCGCCACATGGTATATGGGTGACCGAGCAATTGGCGTACTATGACGAGAATCGTCATTTCCGCCTCGAGGATGGCACCTTGGACATGACGCCTAATACGATTACGATTGCTAATATAATGGTGAAAGGTGGCTTTGTAATCAATGGCGAGTATGGGGTGTATAAGGATGATTTGCATGTGTTCCCAGTGGATTATTTCTGCCCACTGACTAGTACACGCGTATTGAAATTGACCAAGAATACCTATTGCATCCATCATTTTGCAGGTAGTTGGGTAGAGCGCACTAAGTGGCAGAAGTGTAAGCAATTCGTACTACACAAAGTGTTGGGAACGAAGTTGACGGATAAATTGGTACAGATTAAAAGAAAATTAGTACGTAAATAAGAACTATAAGTTTGTTATCCATATAAATATGTCACAAACCCAAAATACAAATACATCCGCTAATACGCAAACTGCTGAACAGGCGATTGCTTGGAAACGCTATATGCTGAAGCGAGAGAACTCGCTCCCGAATTGGCTGATAGAAAGGTCAATGGGATTCTTTTTCATATCCCTATTTGCTTGTTGGTTAGTCTGGGGATATGTACCTAAATACGATTTGATTTTCACAACAATTATATCCATTGTTCTTTTCTTTTTCGTAGGAAGGCATATGTCTAATAAGTTTAGTCTTTTAGGCGAAAAGAAATTTTTACGCTCAGTCTTTACTGCCGGATTAGTTATCAGATTGCTGTGGATTTTATATATGTTCTTCGTCTTTAACCCTAGATACTATGGTTCCAGATTTGGATCTACAGCTGATGTAGAATGGTTTATGGGATTTGGAGTGTATCTATCTGAATGGTTAAGTGGAAACTCACAATATACACTTTCTGAAATTATTGAACTTAATGGTTCTGCAATTGACGATGTGGCGTACCCTATGTTACTTGGTGTTGAATATCTACTGACGGGAGGGGTGAGTGATGTGCTGGTACCCTACATCGTGAAATCTATTTTAGGAGCATGTTGTGCTATATGTGTATATCGTATTACCAAACGACATTTTGGTGAAGGAGCAGCACGCATGGCAGCAATATTTGTATGCTTAAATCCAAATATCATCTATTGGTGCGGAACCATGATGAAGGAGGCTGAGATGGTATTCTTCTGTTGTTTGGCGGTAGATAAGTTTGATGAGGCGCTATCTTCAAATAGTACATTAACCATAAAATCGCTATTGCCAGGTATCTTATGCGGCTTTGTTGTGTTATTTATGCGAACCACATTGGGACTAGCTATATTTGCTGCTGTGATGGTGCATATTCTACTGGCAGATAGAAGAATTATTTCTGTGGGTAAAAAGATTTTTATGGGTGCATTGATGGTGATTGTTCTGTCTGTAGTTGTAGGTGACCACCTCATGGAACAATCTAGAGGTTATATAGAAAAGGCTAATTCCGATTATCAAAAAGAGAATATGGAATGGCGCAGTACGCGCGAAGGTGGTAATAGTTTTGCTAAATATGCTACAGCTGGTGTGTTTGCTCCATTGATTTTTACCATTCCATTTCCAACCTTTAATCAGGCATATGAAGATCAATTATTGCAGATTCAATTGTCTGGAGGTAGTTATATTAAAAACATCCTATCATTCTTTGTGATAATTGTGTTAATACAATTCATTATTAGCGGAGAATGGCGGAAACACGTATTCATTCTAGGATATACTTGTGCTTATTTGGTGGTACTAGTGTTTAGTGGATTCGCTCAATCTGGACGCTTCCATATGCCTATTTGGCCGATGTTGATGATATTCGCTGCATATGGAGTCCAACTAGCCAAGACTGATAAAAAAATGCGTAAATGGTTTATGTATGCGCTATATTTCGAGGTGTTTGTCTGTCTTGTTTGGAACTGGTTTAAACTCGCAGGACGTGGAATGATTTAATAATCTTTGCGTATTCAGGGATAACTTTTCAGACAATAATTTTGATTAATTTTGATAATTTTGGGAGAAAAATGAGATACTTTTGGTTAATACTATACTACGGTTTTGCAAAACATTTGCCTAAATCCAATGTTCCTGTCTTTGGTAAAGTAGCTAAAGCACTTCGAGCATCCTGTGCTAAGCATTTATTTACCCAATGTGGTAAACAAATCAATCTAGAGCAAGGAGCATACATTGGAAATGGCAAGAGTTTCTTTGTAGGTGACCTAGTAGGTATCGGCAAGAACTTCTGCTGTCACAATCGCATTGTTACCATGCACAACCACATCATCATGGGAGAAGATATACTCTTCCAAGGTGGAGGACACGACTATAGCAATCTAGATATCCCTATGGGACAGAGTGGAAACCTATCATCTACACCACTAGAAATCTGCGACGATGTGTGGATTGGCGCAAGTGCGATCATCTTACCAGGTTGCAAACGCATTGGCGCACATAGCAGCGTATTTTTGTTACAAAAAAAAGATTAAAATAAGATTAATAAGATTTCGTGAGCGAAAGCGAACAGGAGATATAAATAACATTTGAAAATAATTGAAGATAATAGTCGTTAAGATATACCAACGAGATGAAAATTTTAATAATAGGACGTTATAAAAAGCAGTTCCCACAAAACCTTCTCCCATTCGTTTCGGAGCAAGGAGAATCGTTGCGCCAACTAGGCATGACCATCGACTATATGCCTGTACGCGGAAACTACATACTAGCCGTACGTGAACTTAAACGCAAGATTCGTGCCTTCCAACCCGATATCGTCCACGCACACTATGGGTTATCGGCTATCACAGCAGAATTGCAATCATTGGTTCCTGTAGTAACTACCTTCCATAATGGCGAGACACTCAACTGGCATGTCAACTTCCTGACATCACTATTCTCGCTACGTGCCAAGCATGTGGTATATGTGGCACAACATATCCATGACCTAGTATATTTCAAAGCCAAGAAACACTCCATCATCCCTTGTGGTGTGAACATGGATGATTGTCACATTATCGATCAAGCTATCGCTCGTCAACAATTGGGCTTTGAAGATGGAGTCAAGTACATCCTCTTTGGCGGTGGATTTGACAACCTGCGCAAGAACTACGCTATTTTCCGTGATGCGGTAGAACGTATAGAACAAGCACCATGGATGCCCGTTGAAGGTGGAGAGCGCTGTGGTAATATCGTATGTCTCGAGATGAAGGGATTGAGTCGTGCAGACTGCGTATTGCGCATGAATGCTTGCGACCTCTTTGCCTTGCCATCGCATTCCGAAGGCTCACCACAAGCTCTCAAAGAAGCTATGGCATGCAACTGTCCTATCGTTGCAACCGACATGGCAGATGTGCGTCATCTATTGAGTGACATGCCAGGACATTATATTTTACGTAACCCACGTCCTACCAAAGAGCGTTGGGATGCAGACGAGAAGAGCGTGGATGAGTTGGTGGCATTGGTGCAAGAAGCATTGCAGTTTAACGCCCGTACCAATGGTCGCGATCGCATAACAGAACTACGCCTTTCCAACGAGCAAGTGGCGGAGCAGTTGATTGAAATATACGGGCAAGTGCTGACGCTACTGTTTAGAGTTTAGAGGAAGCGAAACCAGCAGAGCAGTAACATTTGCTTATACACAGCACGAAGTGCTATACACTATACACCATACACTAAAACAATGATAAATATACTAACATACGACCAAATAAACCAACAACAATGGCAATCGCTTATCGAGAGTTCGCCAACTGCATCTTGGTTTCAAACGTCGGAGGCGTACACGTTCTATGCCTCTCTTCCCTATGAAATAAAACCTTTTGTGGTAGCAGTATCAGAAAATGATAACTTAAAAGGTGTTGTTGTAGGTTATATAACCAAAGAGAAGCATCCTATCAAGCAATTTTATACACGTCGCGCAATTATTATCGGAGGACCACTTCTTGCAGATGATATCAGCGACGAAGCGTTGACTGCATTGCTGCTAGCAGTAACCAATACCTCTCGCCTCTCGCCGAGCGGGGTCCCCGGCAAAGTACGTGACTTTGTGGGGTGCTCTTTCGCCTCTCGCCTGCAAAAGCCGATCTACATTGAGAGTAGGAACTTCCATGACTACTCGAAATGGAAACACATATTCGAGAAATGCGGCTTTTGCTATCAATCTCATTTGAATTTCCACATTGATACAACATCCGTAGAACTAGTGGAAAGCCGATTGGGCAAGAACCGCAAGCGCGATATCAAAACATCGATTCGCGATGGCGCAACCATCATAGAGAATCCTACTATAGAGCAAGTGCGTAGCTACTACCAATTGCTCAAGCAACTATATACTACCAAAATAAAAACGCCACTATTCTCGCTCAACTTCTTTGAGCAACTATATGCACAGACAGGTGGACGATTTATCTTGGTGGAGCTGAATGGTGAGATTATTGGCGGAACCGTATGCGTGGAGCTACCTGGCAAATGCCTCTACGAATGGTTCGTCTGTGGACGTGATGGCGAATGGAAGAGCATTTTCCCATCATCGTTGGCCACTTATGCGGGCATTCGCTATGCAGCGGAGCACGGCTGCTCACGATTCGATATGATGGGCGCTGGCAAGCCAGCCGAAGCATATGGTGTGCGCGACTTTAAAGCGCGTTTTGGTGGCGAACAAGTGGAGTACGGACGATTCCTCTACGTTCGCAAACCATTGCTCTATGCGATAGGAAAACTTGGAGTGAAAATACTGAAAAAGAGTTAAATATAATGAATCAAAAAAAGACAATATGGTTTGATATAACCAATGTACCTCATGTGAATTTCCTCTTGCCAATCATACGCAAATATGATGGTGAGTTTGATATGATATTCACCGTACGCGACTTTGCGGAAACAAAAGGACTATTCGAAAAACGAATAGGTAAACCATATATTCTAGCAGGACAACATCAAGGTGGAAACAAAATAAAGAAACTTCTTGGCCTCTTCAAGCGCATTGCATTGTTCTACAAACAAGTGCCTAACTTTGATATCAAGATCTCCGTAGGAGGTGATTCTTCATCGCCTGTGGCCTGGAGCAAAAGAAAACTATCTGTGACCTTCGACGACAACGAGACATCGCCAAACTGGATGTATGCTCTATTCACCCATCTTGCGTTCTGGCCTAAGGTGATCAATCCTACTATCTTGCGCAAGCAGTTCTTCAAGAAGAATCTTTATCAATACAATGGATATAAGGAGGATTTCTACCTAGCAGACTATCAACCAAACCCTGCATTTCTTGAGCAATTGCCATTTGAGCACTACGTAGTAGTGCGTCCTGAAAATATCAAAGCTAGTTATGTGGAAGGTCATCAATCGATAGTACCAGAACTGCTAAAGCAATTAGATGCACAAGGCTATAATATCCTATTTCTTCCTCGCTACGAATCGGATCGCAATTATGCAGAAGGCATTAAGAATATCTATATTCCTACTGAAACTATAAACGGTTTAGATGCTTGTTACTACGCAGATGCTATCCTCACAGGTGCAGGAACCATGGCTCGAGAAGCTGCTTGTCTAGGAGTGCCGTCTGTATCCTTTTTTGCTGGAGCACACCTTCTGGCAGTAGACCAATCTATGGTGGATGCAGGCAAGATGTTCTATTCGCGCGATGTGAATGAAATAATACAATATATAAACAATTCTAGTGATTTCTTTTTTTCTCAACGTAGTGGAGGTATATCTGGGTTGGATCGCTGCAAAGTTGTCCAACAAGAAATTTTTGATACATTGGATAAAAAGATAAGAGAGTTTTTAGAAACAAAATAGATTTGCTACTTAACGCATAATCGAAGTTTTAGGAAAGATGTAAGAAAAGTTTCTTACTTTTGAGAAAAATTTAGAACTGATGAGTCAGAATATAGAAAAGATTCTTTTTTTGGATATTGAAACTGTTCCTCAGGTGGCGTCTTTGGGTGAGTTTAGTGAAGAAATGCAACAACTTTGGAGCGACAAAGCAACATCTATTCGAGAACGGAACTCAGAAAAGTATCACGATTATTCTTCGGAAGAATTTTATTTTAAAAATGCAGGAATTTATTCCGAGTTTGGAAAGATTGTTTGCATTTCTGTGGGTTATTTTTACACAAAAGATGGGAAACAGTATTTCAGAGAAAAAACATTTACTGACGATAACGAAAAGAAATTGTTGCAAGATTTTGCTTTAGTGTTGCAAAAATTTATGAAATCGCCAGAATATGTTATTTGTGGTCATAATATAAAGGAATTTGATGTTCCTTTTATTTGTCGACGGATGTTGATAAATGGAATCTCTTTGCCAAACTGTTTGCAGATTTCAGGGAAGAAACCTTGGGAGATTCCTTTTATTGATACGATGGAAATGTGGCGTTTTGGCGATTATAAGAATTATACTTCCTTAAAACTTCTTACTGCTGTTTTTGGTATTCCTACCCCAAAAGACGATATTGATGGGTCTCAAGTGGCATCGGTATATTACGAAGAAAAAGATTTGAAACGTATCGCCCATTATTGCGAAAAAGATGTACTAGCAACAGCTCGTTTGTATTTAGCATACAATAATTTACCTCAAATCGATGACGATTTTGTCGAACTTGCTTAAAATTTGTTTTTATGAAAAAAATAATTATTCCTTTCAGAATTTTAATTCTTGTTTTTTCTCTATTCCTCGCTGCTTGTAGTGGTGTAGAAAACAATAAAGAGGTTGATCAACTTCCTCCAATTTTTCCTGATTATATCGGAGTAACAGTGCCAACAAATATTGCACCACTAACATTTACTGTGCAAGGAGCAGAGAGTGTTTATGCAGAATTTTATATTCGTGGGGAAAAGCAATTTTCGGCAAAAGGAAATGGAAAAAATGGCTTAAGAATTTCGGAAAAGAAATGGAATGCTTTGCTTTCTCAAGCAAAAGGTTCTTCTGTTGAAGTTGTGGTTTTTGCTAAAAAAGAGGAAGAAGAAATTTGGTCAAAGTATAAATCGTTTTCAGTTTTTGTTGCGGAAGAGTCTATTGATAGTCATATTACATATCGTTTGATAAAGCCAGGTTATGAACTTTGGGATAGAATGGGAATCTATCAGCGAGATGTGTCTTCATACGATGAAAGGGCGATTTTTAGAAATAGTCAGCAAGAGGCAAAGGAAGGAAGAGGTTGTGTAAACTGTCACTCTTTTTGCGAATATAATCCTGATACGTTTATGTTTCATGTTCGTATGATAAATGCAGGAACGGCTGTGGTTAAAGGCGATGATGCGGTTCACTTGAACCTAAAAACGGAACTTACTCAAAATGGAACTTATCCTAAGTGGCATCCATCTTCGCGTTATATTGCTTATGCTTTGTGTAACACACTTCAGGTTTTTCATGCTTTTGATAAGAATAGAATTTCGGTTTACGACACAAAATCGGATTTTATGATTTATGATGTGGAAAAAAGAGAAGTAATCGTTGATAAACGTTTCTTGAATTCTTCAGAGTTTGAAACATTTCCTTCATGGTCACCCGATGGCAAGTGGCTATATTTTTCATCGGCTAAACCTGCAGGGGAACTTCCTTTTAACAATGATAAAATGAAGTATAGTATTCTTAGGGTTCCTTTTGATGAAACTACAGCAATGCTTGGCGATTCGGTAGAATGTGTGATTGATGCGGAACTGACAAACAAAACACAACTTTTTGCTCGTATTTCTCCTAATGGAAAATATTTGCTTTATACCGAAGCAGATTATGGAACATTCCCAATATGGCATCATGAGGCAGAGCTTAAAATGCTTGACTTACAAACAAAAGAGAATGTTGATGTTGATATTCTTAATAGTTCTTCGGTAGAAAGTTATCATTCGTGGTCGAGTAATGGACATTGGGTTGTCTTTAGTTCTCGTCGAATAGATGGCCTTTATACTCGACTTTATTTGGCATATTTTGATGGGAAAGGAAATTTTCATAAGCCATTTTTGTTGCCACAAAGCAGTGCCGATTTTGACCTTTTGAGAATGCAATCTTATAACATTCCTGAATTCACCAAGGGTGCAACCAAGATGTCTTCTCGTGAGATAGAAAAATTATTGAAAGGAGGAACAAAACCGTCAAAACTTAGAAAATGAGAAAGGTAATTTTGGAATATGGCTTGTTAGCCTTGCTTCTTTGTGGTGTTTTTTTCTTTTGGAGCATGGTTTTTCCAGGACATTTATCCACATGGTATTGGAGTAACTTTTTTTCTACCGAGGCTTCTTTCTTTTTAGAATATCTAGAAGAAAAGGATTTGCTGATGTATGTGAGCAACTTTTTGGTACTGTTTTTCAAATGGACTTATTCGGGAGCTTTGTTAATGGCGGTTTCGCTTTTAGCGGTCTATTTGTTATGTAGACAGTTGTTGAAAAAGTTAAGCTATTCTTCGTCGACTTATGCTTTGGCATTGATGCCTGCAGTGCTACTTTTTGTGTTTCAAGCAAATCGTTTGTTTATTTTCCGTAGAACGGTTTTCGTTATTTTTCTTCTGCTTTTTGTATGGTTATATCTTTGTAAAATAGAGGAAAAGGCAATTCACTCCGTAGTTGCAGTTTTGCTTTTCTTTATTTCCGTCTGGTTCTTCAATAGTGTGGAATTGGTTTATTTCTACACTTTATGTTGCATAGTAGAATTGTTACTTAACAAAAGTAAAACGAAGTATATTTTTTTGGCAATTGCTCTTTTGTTGGCGATTTATTTCTTTGTAGATTTTTGGGAGGTAAAGGATTTAACTCCCGAGTTTAAGGATCCTTTTACGTTCCAATTATTGTTCTTCCCGTTGTTTGTTGTACTATTGATTATTTTTTCAAAATTCTCGTTTGTACAAACAGCGAAACGTGATTTCTTATGGATTATTGCATCTTTGTTGTTCTCCGGATTATTCTATTTTTCTTTTTTTGACAAGGAAAATGATGCGCAACTTTATGAAGATCTTTTTTGCTACAACAAGTTGTTGTTGTGTGAAGATTATGATGAAATGCTCAAACTTGGTGAGTCTGAAAAGAAAAGAACAACAGAATTATTCCCATTTGTGGTTTATGCTCATGCTAAAAAGGGTGATTTGCCTGAGCATTTATTTGATTATCCTATTGATTCAAAAACGATTTTTTTGCCAAAGGCTTTGCCCGCATCTTCTGTTCAAACTTCGACATTAGGGATTTTCTTCAATCGAGATTTAGGTTTTTTGAATGAAGCTATCCATCAAGCTTTTTTGATGTCAACAAGTCACTCCAATGGCGAAACACTCTTTGCAATGCGTTATTTGTCTCAGTTTCAGATGGAGAAAAATGATTCGTTGTTAGCCGAAAAGTACCTTGAAAAATTGGATAAAACCATAGTGAATAAAAATGAGGTAGAGTCTTTAAGAAACCAATTAAAAGAACATTCTAAAACAGAGATAATTTGTCACGATTCCTTATTACACATCAATTCGCAGCAAGAAAATAATTTAAGAATAGCGTATTTGAGTAATCCGGAGAATGTTTTTGCGCGCGATGTGTTTTTTTGTTCTTTGCTTCAACGTCGCGAATACAACATGTTTTGCGCTTTCTGTGCAGAATTTATAAAAGAAGACGAGCGTTTACCTATACTTTATCAAGAGGCGTTGTTGATGGCGCAAGAAATGGGTATAAATTCGCTTTCCGATCGACGATTTTTTATTTCTGATGAGGTAAGACGCAACTGGCAGGAGTTTGCTTCTATTTTCAACAATCCTACGGATTATAGAAGAATGGAACTTCAGCTTAGAAAATATCGTCGTACTTGGTGGTATTATTGTATGATGTCAAACGAAACGTTGAATTAAAAAAGAAGATATTTTATACAATATCTTCTTCTACAATTAGATTTTCCAAAATAAATTCTTGACGTTGAGTAGTGTTTTTTCCCATGTAAAAGGAGAGTAATTCGGAAACCACATCCTCTTTCCTTAATGAGAGTTGCTCGAGTCGTATATTTTCTCCAATAAAATTTTTGAATTCTTCTGGCGAAATTTCTCCTAACCCTTTAAATCGAGTAATTTCTGGCTTTGGACCCAGTGCATTAATGGCATCAATTCGTTCCTTTTCGGTGTAGCAGTAGCGAGTTTCTTTCTTGTTGCGTACACGGAAAAGCGGTGTTTGCAGAATATACACGTGTCCTTTTTTTACCAAATCGGGGAAGAACTGAAGGAAAAACGTCATCATCAAAAGTCGAATGTGCATTCCGTCATCATCGGCATCAGTAGCAATAATAACTTTGTTGTAACGCAAACCTTCAAGGCCATCTTCGATGTTAAGAGCAGCTTGCAAGTAGTTGAATTCTTCGTTTTTGTAAACAATCTCTTTTGTTTGTCCATAGCAGTTGTAAGGTTTCCCTCTCAAACTAAAAACGGCTTGAGTAGCTACATCCCTACATTTTGTAATTGAACCAGATGCAGAGTTTCCTTCGGTGATGAAGATACAACTTTCTTCTTGTCTATCGCCTTTGCTATCGTTGTAGTGAATGCGACAATCGCGCAATTTTTTGTTGTGCAGACTTACTTTTTTTGCACTCTCTCTTGATAATTTAGTGATGCCAGCAATAGCTTTGCGTTCTTTGCTCGAGGCAATGATTTTTTGTAAAAGAGTTTCAGCTACATCAGGATTCCGATGTAGAAAATTATCCACTTCTTTTTTAACAAAATCTCCAACAAATTTATTTACGCTTACGCCCGACAAAGGATAAGGTTCGCCTTCGTTATCTTTGTCTGGTGCCATATTTGGAGATCCTAATTTGATTTTTGTTTGACTTTCAAAAGTTGGTTCTATGACGTTTATTGCAATTGCACCAACTAAACCATTTCGGATATCTTGCAATTCAAAGTTTTTTCCGTAAAAATCCTTTATGGTACGAGCAATGTGTTCTTTCAGTGCACTCTGATGAGTACCTCCTTGTGTGGTGTTTTGTCCGTTGACAAAAGAGTAGTACTCTTCTCCGTACTGATTAGTATGAGTGAATGCAATTTCAATATCTTCATCCTTGAGATGCACAGTAGAGTAGAGTGGCTCAGAAGTGTTACGTTCATTAAGAAGGTCTAACAAACCGTTTCGCGACAAGAATTTTTGTCCGTTGAATATCAACGATAGACCCGTATTCAGATAACTATAGTTTCTGAGTAAAGTTTCGATATATTCGTTTTTGAAGTTGTATACTCCAAAAATACTTTCATCGGGAGTGAACTCAATAAATGTTCCGTTTTTTTCTTTTGTTGGTTCTAACTCGTATTCTTTTACCAATTTGCCAAACTGAAAATCTGCTTGTTTTACTTTTCCGTCGCGGAAAGATTTTACAATAAAATGTGAAGAGAGTGCATTTACGGCTTTAGTCCCCACACCATTCAAACCTACTGATTTTTGGAACGATTTTGTATCGTATTTTGCTCCAGTATTCATTTTAGAAACAGCATCAACAAGTTTTCCTTGCGGAATGCCTCGACCAAAGTCACGAACAGAAATGGTTTTTTCATCAAGTTTAATGTCAATTACATTACCGCAACGCATTCTAAATTCGTCAATCGAGTTGTCAATAACTTCTTTCAAAAGAACATAAATACCATCGTCGGCATAAGCACCATCTCCCAGTTTTCCAATGTACATACCAGGACGCAAGCGCACATGCTCTAACCCCTCGAGGGTTTTTATGTTTTCTTCCGTATATGCTGAATTCTTATTTGAAAGTAGGTTTTCTTTTTCGGCCATAATGATTGAATCAAATTTTCAGTGCAAAAGTAGTGAAAAAACTGAAATAATGAGGAAAGAATTAAGATATAGAAAAATATCGAAACATCTTTTTATATTGCTCATAACTCACAACTTATCATTATTTTTGCACAATGAAGTTGCAGCATCTTTCCATAGTCAATTACAAAAATATCCATAGTGGAGAGCTTGATTTTTCTCAAAAAATAAATTGCTTTGTTGGTGATAATGGAATGGGAAAAACAAATGTTTTGGATGCTATTTATTACCTCTCTTTTTGCAAAAGTCCAAATAATCCGGTGGATGCGCAAGTGATAAATTACGATGAAGATTTTTTTGTTTTGCAAGGTCTTTATGACTGTGTGGGTAAGGAGGAAAACATTTATTGTGGAATGAAACGCAAACAAAAAAAACAATTCAAACGCAACAAAAATAGTTACTCCCGCTACTCTGAACATATTGGGTTATTGCCTTTGGTAATGATTTCTCCGGGAGACATTGATTTGATTCTGTCGGGAGGAGAAGTTAGACGTTGTTTCCTTGATACTGTAATTTCTCAGTATGACAAAACGTATTTGCAAATGCTGATCCGTTACAATAATGCATTGCAGAATAGGAATAAACTTCTTAAGTCAGAAGCGACGGATGAATTAATGTTTGACATTTACGAGGAGGAATTGGCTGAATACGGTGTATATATTTACAACAAAAGAAGTGAGTTTATTCAAGAATTATTGCCGATTTTTCAGAAGTATTATTCTTTTATTTCGGAAGAAAAAGAGCAAGTTCAGATGGAATATACATCGCACTTGCAGTCGGGCGATTCATTGAAGAAACTTTTGCAAGAAACTCGTGAGAGAGACAAAATAATAGGTTTTACAACAAGAGGAATTCATCGTGACGATATAGAAATGCAACTCAATTCTTATCCGTTGAAAAGAACGGGTTCTCAAGGACAAATTAAAACCTATTTGATTGCTCTAAAGTTGGCACAATTTGAGTTGTTGAAAAACGTGAGTCAGAAAACACCTCTTTTGTTGTTGGACGATATTTTTGCAAAACTTGATAAAAGTAGAGTGCAACAAATAATTAAATTGGTTTCGAGCGATGCTTTTGGGCAGATTTTTATCACAGATACCAATCGTGAAAATGTAGATGAAATATTAAAATCAATAAATAAAGAATATAAACTATTTGCCGTTAAAAACGGAGAAATAAAAGAAGTATCATGAATAACGAACGTTACAACTTGCGCGGTGTTTCCGCTACGAAAGAAGATGTGCACAAGGCCATCAAAAACATAGACAAAGGACTTTTTCCAAAAGCATTTTGCAAAATAATTCCAGATTACTTGGGAGCAGACGATGAATATTGCAATCTGATGCATGCTGATGGTGCCGGAACAAAGTCGAGTTTGGCATATTGCTATTGGAAGGAAACTGGCGATCTTTCTGTGTGGAAGGGCATTGCTCAAGATGCGTTGATTATGAATATTGACGATTTGCTTTGTGTTGGGGCAACTGATAATATTTTGCTTTCATCAACAATTGGAAGAAATAAAAACCTTATTCCCCAGGAAGTAATTTCTACCATAATCAATGGAACAGACGAGTTAGTTTCTGAGCTTCGCGAAATGGGAGTGAACATTTACCAAACGGGTGGAGAAACTGCTGATGTTGGCGATTTGGTTCGTACTATTATTGTGGACAGTACAGTAACTTGCCGTATGAAACGTAGCGATGTGGTAAACAATGCTAACATCGTGTCAGGCGATGTTATTGTTGGACTTTCGTCATTTGGAAAGGCAACCTACGAAAAAGAATACAATGGAGGAATGGGTAGCAATGGATTGACTTCTGCTCGTCACGACGTGTTTGCAAAGTATATCGCAGAAAAATATCCAGAAAGTTATAATACTGATATTCCTACTGATTTGGTTTATTCTGGAACAAAAAAACTAACTGATAAAATTGCTGATACAGGTCTTGATGCAGGAAAGTTGGTTCTTTCTCCAACAAGAACTTACGCACCGGTTGTGAAAAGAATATTGACCGAACTTCGTTCGGAAATACATGGAATGATACATTGCACAGGTGGAGCGCAAACAAAAATTCTTCATTTTATAGATGCTCTTAAGGTGGTAAAAAATAATCTTTTCCCAATTCCTCCACTTTTTGAACTTATTCAGAAAGAATCGGGTACTGATTGGCGCGAAATGTACAAGGTGTTCAACATGGGACATCGTTTGGAAATCTATTTGCCCGAACAGTATGCTCAGCAAATTATTTCTATTGCAAAAGAATTTAATATTGATGCTCAAATTGTAGGTTATTGCGAATCTTCGGAAAAACCTGAATTGTTAATTGAGTCGCCTTACGGAACGTTCTATTACGAAAAATAAAACAATAAATTGAAAACAATAGAAACAATAACTGTCTTTTGTGCTTCAAGTTCAAAAATTGATGACTGCTATTTTGAAGAAGCAAAAAAGTTTGGCGAAATTTTAGCCAAAGAAAACATTGCCTGTTGCAATGGAGCGGGATCTATTGGTCTAATGAATGAGGTTTCGGAAGCAGTTTTGAAAAATGGAGGAAAAGTAATTGGAGTAATTCCACAATTTATGTGCGAGATGGGATGGCAACATAACAACCTGACCGAACTTAAGGTGGTGGATTCTATGCACCAACGCAAACAAACTATGGCAAACTTAGGCGATGCTTCTGTTGCTTTGGCAGGAGGAATAGGAACTCTTGAAGAACTTTTTGAGATAATTACTTGGAAACAATTAGGCTTATATCCCAAACCAATAGTTATTTTGAACAAAAATGGATTTTTTGATAAAGTCTTGAGTTTTCTTGACCAACTTATAGAACAGAATTTTATGAGAGAAGAACATAAAAAAATGTGGAAAGTGGTTGAAAAAGCTGAGGATATTCTTCCTGCAATTCGCAGTTTTGAAGTTTGGGATAATAGTTTTAGAAAAATAGCAGCAATCAAGTAGTGGAAAACGTAATGCAACATACCTTCAAGTTTCTGCCGATGATAGATAGAGTAGATGTTTTTCCTTCTTCGTGGGTTACGCTTGGTTTGGTTCTTGCTTTTGCGTTGTATTGTTTTTTATTGCCAAATAGTGTAAAACTGTTTTCTTACTTTTTTGCCAATTATTGGAATACGGATTCTCGTGTGAATTTTGATTCTACACAAAACAACCATTTGTTCAAGTTTGTCCTTTTGTTAGGAACGTGTGTTTGTTATGGTTTTTTTGCTGCTAGATTGTTCGGTCATCAGTTTATCTACGATGTACAAGAATGGGTGTTTATTCTTGGTTTTTCATTATTCTTTTTAGTTGCTTTTTGGTTGAAAATTGCGCTTATCCATTTTCTTGGATTTGTTTTTAATAAATCTGCTTTAGCGGCTTTGTATACAAAGGATGTTATTAATCTTGTTTCTTTGAACTTTCTGATAGTTTTTCCTTTGCTTGTGATATCTCTTTTTGTTGTAAACTTTACCTCTTTTTTGTGGTCGAATATATCGGTTGCCGTGGCTATAATTTCAGCGATTTTGCTGTTTATAAAGCAGTTCCGATTATTCTTTCAAGGAATCCCTTCTTTATTTTATTTATTTTTGTATCTTTGCACCTCGGAAATTTTACCTGTTTTATTAGTTATAAAGGTAATTTCCAATGAATTTTTGATTGTCAAATTTTAATATTTAATCAATTGAAAGTAAAGAAGATACTGGTTTCTCAACCAAAGCCACTTTCCGAAAATTCTCCGTACTTTGATATTATCGAAAAATTCGGGGTAAAAATAGATTTTCGCCCTTTTATTAAGGTTGATCCTATTCCAACGAAGGAGTTTAAGGAGCAAAAAGTCTCTATTTTGAATCATACGGCCATTGTTTTTACCTCTCGTAATGGTATCGATCATTTCTTTAGAATTTGTGGAGACTTGAGAGTGACTGTTTCAGAAAAAACAAAATATTTCTGTCAGTCGGAGCAAATAGCACTTTATTTGCAGAAGTTCATTCATTATCGTAAGCGCAAGGTATTTTTCCCAGAAACAGGAAAATTGCCCGATTTGCTCAATATGATTGGAAAAAATCCAGACGAAAATTTCTTGGTGGTTCTTCCAGAACAATACAACGAAGAAATTGTAAAACAACTTGATGCGAAGCAATCGAAGTATCGTGTGGCATGTATGTACAGAACAGTGAGCAACGATTTTAAGGAAGGAGAAAGTTTTGACTACGATATGTTAGTATTCTTCTCTCCACAGGGAATATCTTCCTTGTTGAAAAACTTTCCAAACTTTGAGCAAGGAGAAATTAAGATTGCTTGTTTTGGAGCAACTACAGCAAAAGCAGTTAATGATGCAAACTTGCGTTTGGATTTGGCAGTACCTACTCCAACTTGTCCATCCATGGCAATGGCACTTTTCCAATACATTAAGGAAAATCATAAATCAAAAAAATAACATAAATTTTTCTTTTGATAGAAAAGACGCTTTGAGAAACTTTCTTGAAGCGTTTTTTATTTTGATTAGCACGCTTTTTAGTAATAAGCAAAATTGAAATTATTTGTATTTTTGTGCTTTAATAAGGATGAAGAACAAGTATATTTTTGCGCTGAGTGCGGTTGCGTTGATTGTTGTTTTGAACTTCTGTTTGCAACGTAGCTTTTTCCGAATAGATTTAACTTCGGAAAAGAGGTTTAGCATTTCCAAAAACACAAAGGATTTGATGAGAAATCTTCAATCTCCAATTTTGGTTAACATTTATCTTGATGGAGATTTGAATTCTGGTTTTTTGCGCTTGAAAAATTCGTTGCGAGAGTTGCTCGATGAATTTTCTGTTTATGCCAAAGGCGACATAACTTATGCTTTTATAAATCCATCGCAAGCAACTTCCGAGGAAGAAAGGATGAAAAACTATGAGAGATTGGAACAACGAGGATTGTCTCACACCACTATTTATGAGCGTGACAACGAGGGAAAGATGATTCAGAAAATGGTGTTCCCATGGGCAGAAATAGTTACTCAAAAAGATACTTTTCCTGTTAATTTGCTAAAAAATATAGCTGGAAATTCTGGTGCTGAAAATTTGAATATTTCTATTGAAAATCTAGAATTTGAGCTTACTGATGCTATAAGAATTTTGAATTCAACACAGGTGCAAAAGATTGCTTTTTTGGAAGGTCATGGAGAATTGGCCGAAGAGTTGGTTTATGATATATCTTCAGCGTTTAGCCGGTATTTTCAGGTAGATAGAGGAATTCTTGGAAATGATGCTTCTATCTTGAATGACTATAAAGCAATCATTATTGCAAAGCCAGATTCTTCTTTCACGGAAAAAGAGAAATACATAATTGACCAGTATATCATGAATGGAGGGAGAGTTCTTTGGTTGATTGATGGCGTAAAAATGTCGATGCAACAACTTGTTGAGCAAGGTTCTTCTCCTGCTATTGCATTGGATGTTAATTTGAATGATTTGCTTTTCCGTTACGGGGTGAGAATAAACGGGGCATTGGTTCAAGATGTTCAATGTGTACAAATGCCTTTTAATGTCTCAGCATCGTCGGTGCCGCAATATGAATCTGTTCCTTGGACGTTTTCTCCTATTTTGCTCACGTCTCCTCAGCATCCTATTACTCGTAATCTTTCTCAAATAAAAGCTGATTTCTGCTCATATATAGATTTTACGGGAGAAAATGAATCTCAAAAAGCAACAATTTTGTTGGCTACTTCGTCGGCTTCTCACGTTGTGCAGACTCCTACAATGATTGATCTTGATGAAATGCTAACTGGGTTTGATGAGCAGTATTTTAATGTTTCTTTTGTTCCTGTAGCGGTGGCTTTGGAGGGAAGTTTTTCCTCTGGATTTCAAAATAGAATGTTGCCTCAAGGTATAGAAAATGCTCAACCGTTACGAAATAGGAGTGTAGAAACAAAGATGGTGGTTGTGGCCGATGGTGATATTATTAAAAACGAAATTGTGCCTACGGCTAATGGATATCAGGTTCTTCCAGTTGGGTTTGATAGATATTCTGGAATGCAGTTTGGAAATCGTGATTTTATTCTGAATGCATTGCTTTATTTGACCGATGATGAAGGTTGGATAAATCTTCGTAATCGTACATTCAAACTTCGAATGTTGAATAAAAAAGCAGTCTTGGAGCAGAAACCGCTGATTAAATGGACAAATCTTTTACTTCCCATATTTATTCTTCTGATTTTTGGAACCATTTATTTATCGGTAAGATATTTCTATTTCAGAAAATGAATAAAATTCGTTGTTGAATTCCGATAAATTCTAAAAAAATGGCACAATATATTGAGATTAAGAATGCTCGAACTCATAATTTGAAAGGGGTTGATGTAAAAATTCCTCACAACAAACTT
Organism: Paludibacteraceae bacterium; assembly: GCA_045612365.1. Classification (GTDB taxonomy): domain Bacteria; phylum Bacteroidota; class Bacteroidia; order Bacteroidales; family Paludibacteraceae; genus RGIG9608. Next base: position 36,162 of record JAZKYY010000017.1, on the reverse strand, counting down.
GTGGTTATTACTGGTCTTTCAGGTTCTGGTAAATCATCTCTAGCTTTTGATACGTTGTATGCCGAAGGACAGCGTCGCTATGTAGAAAGTTTGTCGGCGTATGTGCGTCAGTTTATGGGAAAGATTCAGAAACCTGAGGTTGATTCGATAAAGGGAATTGCTCCAGCAATTGCAATTGAGCAGAAGGTCAGTGTCAGAAATTCGCATTCAACGGTAGGTAGTTCTACAGAAATTTACGATTATCTCCGTTTGCTTTTTACTCGAATTGGGAAAACATATTCTCCTATATCTGGTCAGGAGGTAAAATGTGATACTATTGATTCAGTATGTGATTTTGTAGAAAAACTGCCTGATGGATGTAAGTTTGTTTTGCTTAGTAAGATTAAAACCGATAAAAGTAAACCAATCAAGGAACAGTTAACGTTGCTTGTTCAGCAAGGTTTTTCTCGCGTATCTTGTGATGGAGAATATATTCTTATTCAAGATTTTTTGCAGAGAGAAAAGTGTGATTTCAACGAGATTCTTTTGGTTATTGATCGTTTGTCGAAGTCTGGAACACAAGAGTTCAGAAATCGCTTGGCCGACTCTCTTGGAACTGCTTTTTACGAAGGTGATGGAAGTTGTTTTATCGATGTCATTGATGCGGCAAGTGGTGCAAAACGATATAGTTTCTCAAAAGAGTTTGAAATTGATGGAATAAGATTTGAAACTCCAACGGAGCAGTTTTTCAACTTCAATAGTCCACTTGGAGCTTGTCCACATTGTAATGGTTTTGGCAAAGTAATTGGCATTGATGAGGATTTGGTTATTCCAAATAAATCGCTTTCAGTCTACGAGAATGCTGTGGCTTGTTGGCGAGGCGAGGTTATGGGCGAATGGAAAAAAATGGTTGTTTTCAACGCTGCAGAATGTAAATTCCCGATTCATAAACCTTATGAGGAGCTGTCGGAAGAACAAAAGAAAATGCTTTGGGATGGAACAGCATATTTTGAAGGAATCAATTCCTTTTTTAAGTTTATAGAATCGCAACAATATAAAGTCCAGTATCGTGTAATGTTGGCTCGTTATAGGGGTCGAACAATTTGTCCGGAGTGTAAAGGAGCACGATTAAGAAAAGAGGCACAGTGGATAAAGGTTGGTGGAAAGTCAATTACTGATTTGCTGACGATGCCGATTTCGGATTTAAAAGTTTTTTTTGACAATCTGGAACTTTCTGCAAACGACGAACTAATAGCAAGACGTTTATTGTTAGAGATTAAAAATAGAATTCGTTTCATCACAGAAGTAGGTTTGGGATATTTGCGTTTGGATAGACCTTCGAATACTCTTTCGGGCGGAGAAAGTCAGCGAATAAACTTGGCAACCTCTCTTGGCGGAAGTTTGGTTGGTTCGCTTTATGTGCTTGATGAGCCGAGCATAGGTCTTCATTCTAGAGATACAGGTTTGTTGATTAAGGTACTCAAAGAGCTTCGTGATGCAGGCAATACGGTGGTTGTTGTGGAACATGACGAAGATATTATTCGCTCGGCAGATTATGTTATTGACATTGGTCCTAATGCAGGACGGCTCGGAGGAGAGGTTGTTTTTCAGGGAACTTTTGAAGAGCTGCTCAAACAGCAAAACTTAAAAAATTCACATACTTACAACTATTTGTCGGGAAAAGAAAAAATCCAGACACCTCGTTTACGAAGAAAAACTTCCAATTTTATCGAAGTTGTAGATGCGCATTTGCATAACCTCAAACACATTGATGTGAAATTTCCATTGAATACGATGACTGTTGTAACTGGAGTTTCGGGGAGTGGAAAATCATCGTTGGTAAAGAACGTGTTGTATGAATCTTTACAACGCTACTTTTCTTCGTCGGAGAACGTTTCTTTTAACGAATTGAAAGGAAGTCTGCATCTTCTAAAAAATGTTGAATTAGTTGATCAGAATCCGATAGGAAAAACTTCTCGTTCAAATCCTGCTACTTATCTGAAAGCGTATGATGAGATTCGTCGCCTTTTTGCTGAGCAACCATTGGCCAAACAAATGCGTTTTACTGCAGCTTATTTTTCGTTTAACATTGATGGCGGAAGGTGTGAGGCTTGTCAGGGCGAGGGCACAATATCAGTGGAAATGCAGTTTATGGCGGATGTGAAAATGGAATGTGAAGTTTGCCAAGGAAAGCGTTTCAAGTCAGATGTTTTAGAAGTTTTGTATAAGGAGAAAAACATTTATGATGTTTTGGAAATGACCGTTAATCAGGCAATAGAGTTTTTTGCAGAGGAGAAGAGTATTATAAAAAGACTAAAACCTCTTCAAGATGTCGGTTTGGGATATATCAAGTTGGGTCAATCTTCCTCTTCGCTATCAGGCGGCGAAAATCAGCGAGTAAAATTGGCTGCATTTTTGGCGAACGAACGTCAAGATTCCACTCTTTTTATCTTCGACGAGCCAACTGTAGGGCTACACTTTCATGATATAAGCGTGCTTCTTTCCTCGCTTAATGCACTTGTTGAGCGTGGACATACATTGCTTATTGTGGAGCATAATATGGACGTGATAAAGTGTGCCGACTATATAATCGATATGGGAAAAGAGGGTGGAGCAGAAGGCGGAAATCTTGTGTTTGCAGGAACTCCAGAAGCCCTTTTGGAGTGTAAAGAGAGTTACACAGCACAATTTTTGAGGGAGAAATTGAAATTTTAATTATTTTCCAGTAATGATTTATTATATTTGTGCGATTAAAATTCTTATCAAAAACACATATAAAAAATTAAAAATAGAAAAAATGTAAAAGTATTTTACTTATTTAAAGATAATTATTAGTACAATTAATTGCTAATTTCTGGCTCTCTAAATTACCACAAAAGAATAGCCTCAAGAATAGCAAAAGATGCGTTATGCGGATTTTGTTGTTTGGGGCATAGGTTGTGGTAAACCTTGAGAGCGGATGATGGAATCCGCTTTTTTTATTTATTAATAACTTTTTAAAGGTTGCGCCCGACACGTATTAGGGATAAAAAGATGAAAAAATTATTTTTAGTAGCTTGTTTTGTAACAATGGGATTATGTTTATCAGCACAAGAAAAACCAACAATTGCTGTGTTAGAATTTAGACCTGGTGTTGAGATATCAGCTTCTTCTGTGAATGGATTGTCGGATATGTTGATTAATTCACTATTTGATACCCGAAAATTTAAAATTATAGAGCGTACACAACTTGATAAAATTATAGCAGAACAAGGATTTCAAAAAGGGAAATTAACATCAGAACAAATTATCAAAGTTGGGGAAATTTTGGGCATAAAGTATGTTTGTATCGGAACTGTTAATGCTATTACCATTGATCGTTCTTTGGAGCAAGTACAAACGGATATGAGAACGGTTGATTATAATATAGATATACGTATTACAGATGTAGAAAGCGGAGAAATCATTGCAACTGCTGGAGTTACCAAGTCTGGATCACAAACTTACCGCAGTTTGATGCCCGAATTGGCAGAAGAAATTGCAAGAAAAATTAAAGGTGATTCTAAAGATCCTATTTTGATTGCAGGATATTTATACGTTTCTCCTGATGATTTTGAATATGCATATGGCGAAACAGCAGAAACAATATGTTACAATTTAAATAATGCTAATTATTGTGGTTATAATGATTGGAAAATTCCAACTCCCGCTGAACGTACTTTAATGGAGTCGTTTGCAAATGATTTATCTTTAAAAAAAGGTGAAAAATATGCAGAAATATGCACAAACTGCGGAGGGAACGGATGCGATTATTGTAGATGGAGCGGAGTCAAATCTGGTCGAGTAAGATTAGTAAGAAAAAAATAACAACAATAAATCAAACATTTAGGGCGGACATATATGTCTGCCCTTTTTATATATTTTAATGAATTTAATCTTTCTTTTCGCCAATACTCTTGAGATAAAAAAGAATCTGTTCAAGTAGTTCGTTTTCGGTTGGGGTTTTGTCGAACTGGATCATTAAATCAAGAAGTTGCGGGACGTTGTTTTGTTCTCCACATTTCATTTTTGCATTTGCTGCGGCAACGATAATATTCGTAACGGTATTTTCTGGTCGAACTAGATTTATGAGTACATCACAAGAAGTGTTTTTTACCCATTCCATCGTTATTTTTGGAGGATTTCGGAATAATGTTAAGTCTTTTTTTGTTAGAACTTTATCAAAAATAGCTTGAGTGCTTTCTCTTTTCTTGTCCTTAGTTGCTAAAAACCCAAAAACAATGACATGTTTCCCGGCAAAGATTGTTCGTAACTCTTGAGTGCGCTTGTTCATCGCCTCAATACTATTACCCTCAATCAAAACCAAAAATGAAGTTGCACTGTCCCAATTTACAAAAGCTTTGTTTGGGCGTTGTGTTTTTTTTAACAGTTTATTTAAACGAAATTTTGACATCTCTTTTTTTCTCTGAGATTTTTACAAAGGTAGAAAAAACGTTTCGAAATAATAACATTTTAAACAAAGGAAACAATTAGTAGTGAATTTTGTACCTTTGCAAAAGAGAATTTTATACCAAAGAAAATGGAGAAAAAAGATTTGCGCATAGTATATATGGGAACATCAGATTTTGCGGTGGAATCGTTGAAATCTTTAGTAGAAAATGAGTTTAACATTGTGGCTGTAGTTACCATGCCCGATAAACCGATAGGAAGAGGACACAAGGTTCAGTGCTCCCCAGTAAAGGAATATGCCGTTTCACAAAACATACCGGTTCTGCAACCCGAACGATTGAAAGGCGAATCTTTTTTGAGTGAGTTAAGGACCTTTAATGCCGATTTGCAGATAGTTGTGGCTTTCAGAATGTTGCCTGAGGTGGTTTGGTCGATGCCTCGTTTGGGAACTTTCAATTTACATGCTTCACTTCTGCCTCAATACAGAGGAGCTGCTCCTATCAATTGGGCTATTATTAATGGAGAGACGGAAACGGGAGTAACAACCTTCTTTTTACAACATGAGATTGATACGGGCAATATTATTCTTCAAGAAAGAGTTTCTATTTCTCCCGATGAAAACGTTGGAAGTCTTCATGACAAACTAATGTTTTTGGGTGCAAAAAACGTGGTTAGAACTGTTGAGTTGATTATCTCTGGAGACGTAACTTCTATTCCTCAAGAAGAAGATACGAATCTGAAACCTGCTCCAAAGATTTTCAAAGAAACTTGTCGAATCAATTGGGAAGCCAAAGGTGTGACTATTCACAATTTTGTAAGAGGGCTTTCTCCATATCCCGCTGCGTGGTGTGAACTTCTGCAAGAAAACGCTGAACCTTTGACACTGAAAATTTTCGAAACAGAAGCAGAAAACGCTACTCATCAAATGCCTATTAAAAGTATTGTTACAGATGGAAAATCTTACTTAAAAGTAGCGGTTCAAGATGGTTTCTTGAATTTGAAGAGTATTCAGTTACAAGGAAAAAAACGAATGAATATCTCAGATTTTTTGATGGGATTTAGAGGTGTAAATGATTGTAGTGTTGAGTAAAATTTATTCCTCAATATCCCCAAAAAGATCGTAGTCGTCGGACTTTAGGATTTTGACATTACAGAAACTTCCTACTCGTAGAGTACTATTTTTGGAGTTTTTCTTGATATAAACTTCTTCATCTACTTCAGGAGAGTCAAACTCGGTACGACCAATAAAATAGTCTGTTAGTTCACAGTCAATCATTGTTTTGAGCGTTTGACCTATTTTTTGCGCATTTTTTTGGGCAGATATTTCTCTTTGAGCCTCCATTATTGCTTCTACGCGTTGCTGCTTAACTTCAAAAGGCACATTGTCTTCGTAGTGTCTGTAAGCAAATGTCCCATCTTCATGAGAATATGCGAATACGCCCAAGCGATCAAACTGAACTTTGTTTACAAAATCCATCAATTCGGAAAAATCTTCTTCTGTTTCGTTGGGATGCCCAACAAGTAAGGTAGTTCGTAAAGCAATATTCGGAACCTCCGCTCTAATTCTTTCTATCAGTTCGTATGTTTGTTCGGAGGAGATTTTTCTACGCATCAACTGAAGCATATTGTTACTGATGTGCTGCAAAGCAATGTCTAGGTAATTGCAAATATTTTCTCTTTCTTTAATAAGAGGAAGAATTTCATACGGGAATTCAGTGGGATAAGCATAATGCAGTCTAAGCCATTCTACTCCTTTTATGTCCGAGAGTCGAGCAACCAAATCAGCAAGTCTTTTCTTTCCATATAAATCTTTACCATAAAAAGTTAAATCTTGAGCAATGAGTTGGAATTCTTTAACTCCGTTTTGTGCCAAGATTTTTATTTCTTGTTCTATATCTTCGATGGGACGAGATTTGTGTCTGCCTGTAATTATAGGTATTGCACAGTAAGAGCAAGCTTGGTTACATCCTTCAGCAATTTTTACATAAGCAAAATGATTGGTGGTCAAAGTTCGATGAAGTCGAATATTTTCGTCATAATGTCTCCCTAAATCTTTAACTATTTTTTCAAAATCGAATTTGCCATAAAAAGCATCAACTTCAGGAATTTCGGTTTGTAACTCGTCTTTGTACCTCTGAGAAAGACAACCCATAACCAAAAGTTTATCTATCTTTTTTTGCTGTTTTTTTTGAGCAAATGATAGAATCAAATTGATAGATTCTTCTTTGGCATCACCAATAAAACCACACGTATTGACAATTATAATTTTCCCTTTTGGATCTTCGGCATCATGAAAAACCTTGAAACCGGCATTTTCTAATTGTTTGATTAAAAATTCGGAATCAACTAAGTTTTTCGAACAACCCAATGAAATAATATCAATACGTTGCTTCATTTTTCAATTTTTTATTTGAGAAATAACGAGTCGATGAATTCTTTACGATTAAAACATTTTAAATCATTCATTCCTTCGCCAATTCCAATATATCTAACAGGTATTTTGAACTGATCTGATATCCCAATTACAACACCACCTTTTGCTGTTCCATCAAGTTTTGTGATGATAAGTCCAGTAACTTCCGTTGCTTTAGTAAATTGAACTGCTTGCTGAAAAGCATTTTGTCCCGTCGATCCATCTAGAACCAAAAGTACTTCTTGTGGTGCATTCGAAACGATTTTTTTCATCACATTTTTGATTTTTGTCAACTCGTTCATCAAGTTTACTTTGTTGTGAAGACGACCAGCAGTGTCTATAATAACCACATCGGCATCATTTGCTACGGCAGATTTTAATGTATCAAAAGCAACAGATGCAGGATCTGCTCCCATTTGTTGTTTTACAATAGGAACATCAATACGCTCTGCCCAAGTACAAAGTTGCTCTATTGCTGCCGCACGGAAAGTATCAGCTGCTCCAAGAAAAACCTTTTTCCCAGCTTGTTTGAATTGATTTGCTAACTTTGCAATAGTAGTGGTTTTTCCTACACCATTTACGCCAACAACCATTATGACGTAAGGTTTTGCGTCTGCCATTGTAGAAATCAAATCTGTGTCTTCTGTAGCATTTTCTTGTAATAAAGAAACTATTTCATCTTTCAAAATAGCGTTTAACTCAGAAGTTCCAAGGTATTTTTCTTTAGCAACTCTATTTTGAATACGTTCAATAATTTTCAAGGTTGTTTCTACCCCAACATCGGAAGTGATGAGTAATTCTTCCAAATTATCTAAAACCTCATCATCGATGGTTGACTTTCCTGCAATAGCTCTTGTCAGTTTCGAAAAGAAATTTTCTTTCGTTTTTTGTAATCCCTTTTCCAACGATGATGTAGCAACATCTTCACTACTTTTTTTACTCCCAAAACCAAAAAATCCCATTTTTCTGTCCTATTAAAATCAATGCAAAGATAACTAAAAAATGTTACAACATTTTCCCTATCTTTGCAAGTCAATAACAAATTTTATCAAAAAAATGAAACAGTTTAAATTATACAATAACATTGTTGGGTGGGTTAGTTTTGCCGTAGCAGCAACAACATATTTGCTAACAATGGAGCCTACTGCAAGTTTTTGGGATTGTGGTGAGTTTTTGTCATCGGCTTATCGACTTGAAGTTGGGCATCCTCCTGGAGCACCATTTTTTATGTTGATGGGACGTTTCTTCTCATTATTTGCAGCGGAGACAAGTTCTGTGGCTATGTGCATTAATGCACTTTCGGCAATGTGCAGCGCTTTCTCAATTCTATTTCTGTTTTGGACAATTACGCATCTTGGAAGAAAGCTTTTAGTGAAAAACGGCAAGATGTCTTTGGGACAAGGAATTGCTGTTCTTGGCGCAGGTCTTGTTGGTGCTTTGGCATATACGTTTTCTGATACTTTTTGGTTCTCGGCCGTAGAAGGTGAAGTTTATGCATTTTCTTCGTTACTTACAGCTGTAACTTTCTGGTTAATTTTGAAATGGGAAGATGCCGAAGAAGGAGAGTCTGATCGTTGGATTATCTTAATTGCCTATCTTATGGGACTGAGTATTGGTGTTCACTTGCTTAATTTGCTAGTAATTCCTGCAATTGTATTGGTTTTCTATTTCAAGAAATTTGACAATTACTCTTTCAAAGGAATTCTTCTTGCTCTGCTTTCCTCTGGAATTATATTGGCTTGTGTGCTTTATGGTTTAATACCTGGATGCATCAAAGTAGCAAGTTGGGTAGAATTGCTTTGTGTAAATTCACTTGGAATGCCTTACAATAGTGGACTTATAGTTTACCTATTGCTAGTAGCTGGTGTATTAGGTTGGGCTATTTATGAAACTATTACCGTCAAAAATCGCATGCGAATGTTAATTTCGGTTCTTTGCGCTTTTCTTCTTTCTGGTATTGTGTTTTTTGGTGAAGGTGTTGTTCTTGGCATCTTGCTCATTGCAGTATTGGCTTTCCTGTTTTTCTATTTCAAAGAAAAGATATCTGCACGTTGGTTGAATACCGTTGTGATGTGTATTGCAGTTATCCTCATAGGTTATTCCTCTTATGCTTTGATTGTGATTAGATCTTTGGCAAATACTCCAATGGACCAAAACTCTCCTGATGATATATTTTCTTTACAATATTATCTAAATAGAGAACAATACGGAGATAGACCTTTGATTTATGGACCGGTTTATAGTGCGCCAGAGAAACTAGTTGTTGAAGACAATTATTGTATTCCTATTGAAAAGAAAGGAGGAAAAATCTGGGAAAAGATCGAGAAAGAATCTCCAGAAGAAAAAGACAAATACATTGTTACGGGAATTAAGCACAAAGGATATGAAATGGATTCTCGTTTTAATATTCTTTTTCCTCGTATGTACAAAGCCGCTTCTGTAAGTGAGGAACATATAAAAGCCTATAAAGAATGGGGAAAAGTAAAAGGTAATGACATAAAGGTAGATCGTTGTGGAAAAATGGAAACTATCAATAAACCTACTTTTGTGGAAAATATGCGTTTCTTTTTCCGTTATCAACTTAACTTTATGTATTGGCGTTACTTTATGTGGAATTTCAGTGGACGCCAAAATGATTTACAGGGATATGGAGAAATTGATAAAGGAAATTGGATAACAGGCATTAGCTGGATTGATACATATTTGGTTGGCAATCAAGACAACCTTCCTGATGAATTGGCAAACAATAAAGGTCATAATCGCTATTATATGCTTCCCTTATTGTTAGGAATAATAGGATTGCTTTATCAAGTTGGGAGAGGAAAGGAAGGACAAAAAAGTTTTTGGGTAACATTTATGTTCTTTTTCCTTACAGGAATTGCTATTGTTATTTACCTCAATCAAACACCTTATCAACCACGAGAACGAGATTATGCTTATGCAGGATCTTTCTATGCGTTCTCTATTTGGATAGGATTGGGAGTGTTGGCTGTATGTAAATTGTTTGAGAAAATAGTAAAAAATAAGCCTGTTTCTGCAGTTGTAGCAACGTTGCTTTGTTTGGGAGTTCCTTCTCTTATGGCAAATGAGAATTGGGACGATCATGATAGATCTCAAAGAACCGTTTGTCGTGACTTTGGTTCTAACTATTTAATGTCATGTCCTAAGAATGCGATTATTTTTACTAATGGAGATAATGATACATTCCCTCTTTGGTACAATCAAGAGGTAGAAGGAAATCGTACTGATATTCGTGTTTGTAACTTGAGTTACCTACAGGCAAGTTGGTATATCGACCAAATGAAGAGAGAAGCTTATGAATCGGCTCCTTTGCCAATTTCGTGGGAACATTCTGAATATAGAACAGGTATTCTTGATATGGCGCGAGTTAATGATAGATACGAAAGTTTGACTCTTGATCAAGCATTGAGATACTTACGTCATCCAAAAACTATTGATGAAAACGGCATTGGATCTATTCCAACAAAACAGTTGATTGTGCCTATTGATAAACAACAAGTGTTGAAGACTCAAACCGTTGATTCGGCAAATGCGCATCGCATTGACTCTGCAATGACCATAAAACTACGTCGTGGAATGAGTAAAGCAGATTTGATGATACTTGAAATGATAAATACCAACAAATGGGAACGTCCTATTTATTTTGCAGTAACTGTTGGTGAAAGCTATTATCCTGCTGTAAACGAATATTTCCAATTGGAAGGTTTGGCATATCGTTTAGTACCTATGAAAACGGATGAAAACACTGAACGAGTAAATACCGAAGTCATGTACAACAATATGATGAATAAGTTCCGTTGGGGAGGTATAGAAAAAGAGGGAATTTATCTTGATGAAACTGTTTTACGCTTATGTCGTACGCAACGATTGATGTTCTGTTATTTGATTGATGCCCTTTTGAAAGAAGGAAAAAAGGATAAGGCTCGCAAAGCACTTGACCGTTGTTTGGAAGCAATTCCTTTCTATAACGTTCCAGCTGATTACTCTTCCGTAATGCTTGCAACAGCTTATTACAAATTGGGAGAAATTGAAGAAGGTGACAAGATAATGAACATTTTAGTTCAAAATAGCTTGGATAAGATAGATTGGGCACTTACTCTTCCTAGAGATTGGCGTGCAAGTATCTCGAGAGAAAATGGTATCAATCAAAATTTAGCTATTCTTCAGGCAGTTTATTCGGAATGTGATACCTACAATAAACGGTTGGCCGAAAAGATTTACAAAGATTTTGAACAAGTTTATCTAAAAGCAGTTAATTAAGTTATGCTTATAGAACAACCTCCTTTTCTACTTAAGAAATTTTATCCAAAAGCTCTTTGGCGAAAAAACGAGGAGGAAAAGGTCGTTTATCTTACTTTCGACGATGGACCTTGCCAGGAAACTACGTTGAAGATTTTAGATATTCTTGATGATTTTGATGTAAAAGCAACTTTCTTTTGCGTGGGAGAAAATGTAATAAGAGAGTCTAATCTTTTCGAGGAAATAAAGAAAAGAGGTCATCGTGTGGGGAATCATACTCTAAGTCACTCAAAAGGATTTGAACTTTCTACTGCGGATTATATTTCGCAAGTAGAACGAGCGAGCGAGTTGATAAGTTCGCCGCTTTTTAGACCTCCACATGGGCAACTTAAGAAGGGGCAATATAGAGAAATCTCTAAGAAATACACCATTGTAATGTGGGATGTTATCACTCGAGATTATAATCAGAAACTAACCCCTGAGAAGATTTTTAAAATTGTGAAAAAATATACTCGCAATGGTTCGATTATTGTGTTTCACGATTCTAAAAAGGCGCAGAAAAATGTGCTTTCAGCATTACCATCTTCTCTGAAGTATCTTAAAGAAAAAGGATTTAGATTTGCGGTTTTGGAATAATTTTTTGTTTATGAAAAAAATAATTCTCTTTTTCATCTTTGTTTTTATTGGTTTTACTAATGCTTTTTCTCAAATAATAGAACCGATAAAATGGTCATTCCTTCAACAAGAAAAAGGAGATTCTATTCTAGAATTGGTTTTCAAGGCAACAATAGATGACGGATGGCATCTTTATGGTACCGACCTTCCTGAGGATGGTCCAGTTTCTACAACAATCCATTTTAATAACCCAGAAAATATTGATTTTATCGGTGATTTAATATCTTCATCAAATGAAGTTGTGAGGTTTGATGAAACATTTCAAATGGAGCTAAATTGGTTTGACAATGAAGCAATTTTTATACAAAAAATAACTAATAATCGAACTTTCTCCACTATTGATGGCTATATAGAATTTATGGCGTGTAATAATCAAAGTTGCTTGCCTCCTACCAAAGTTTCGTTCTCGTTTGGAGAAGAAGAGAAGTTTTTTTTGGAACGCGAAGAAAAAGCGTATTTTCCTGACTATTGGGAACCTGTGATTTCTGAATTGAATGCATTTGGTAACGCAATATCACATTCGTCCAATGAAGCTTGGTGGATTATTTTCTTAAAAGGGTTTATTGGTGGATTATTAGCTATTCTCACTCCTTGTATTTGGCCTATTATTCCGATGACAATAAGTTTTTTTCTTAAACGCTCAAAAGACAACAACAAAGGACGTTTGGATGCTGTTTTCTACGGATTTTCCATTGTTTTTATTTACTTGTTATTGGGCATTGTTATTACGCTACTTTTTGGTGCAAGCGCATTGAATAGTCTTTCGACCAATGCATTTTTCAACCTCTTTTTCTTTGTGCTTTTAGTTGTTTTTGCCATATCTTTTTTAGGTGTTTTTGAGATAACTCTTCCTTCATCGTGGAGCACTAAGATTGACCTAAAGGCAGAAAAGACAACAGGATTTGTGAGTATATTATTGATGGCTTTTACCTTGGTTTTAGTATCTTTTTCTTGTACTGGACCAATTATTGGAACACTGCTGGTTGATGTATCTGTCAATGGCTCTCTAATTGCACCTATAGTTGGGATGTTAGGTTTCTCCATATCTCTAGCTCTTCCTTTTAGTTTATTTGCCTTCTTTCCTTCTTTTCTAAATTCTCTACCAAAATCGGGCGAATGGTTAAAATCAGTTAAAGTAGTTTTGGGATTTCTCGAATTGGCGTTGGCATTAAAGTTCCTTTCTGTTGCCGATTTGGCTTATGGATGGCATATTTTGGATAGAGAAGTTTTTCTAACACTTTGGATCGCAATTTTTAGCATTTTGGGGCTCTATTTACTAGGAAAAATTCATTTTTCACATGAGGGCGAGCAACGATATGTTTCTGTTTTTAGGTTATTCTTAGCAATTCCCTCTTTTGCTTTTGCCATATATCTGGTTCCTGGACTTTGGGGCGCTCCATTGAAAAGTATAAGTGCTTTTGCTCCACCTCTTTATACTCAGGATTTCTCGTTGTATAATGCAAAATCACACGCTTTATTCAACGACTTTGACGCAGGAATGAGTTATGCTAAGAGGCAGATGTTGCCTGTCTTGGTAAATTTTTCGGGACATGGATGCGTGAATTGTAGAAAAATGGAAGCAACTGTTTTGACCAACGAGAAAGTAAACGAGATTTTAACAGAAAAGGTAGTGTTTATTACGCTTTTTGTTGATGATAAAAAAAATCTTGATTCTCCTATAACTATTGAAGAAAACGGTAAAAAACGCGTTTTAAAAACCATTGGTGATAGAAATAGTTATCTTCAAAGAATGAAGTTTGGTGCAAATGCTCAGCCATTCTACGTTTTGCTTGACAATGAAGGAAAACCTCTTGGAAAAGCTTTTGCTTTTGATGAAAATCCTCAGAACTTTATTGAATTTCTAGAAGAAGGATTGAAAAATTACAACAATAAGTCTGATTTATTCCAAAAATGGAACTAATTGATTTTTATAAGAGTTATCTAAGAAAAACTGAATTTTCAGACGTTTTTAAGAACAAAAAATCGGTTACATTCTCAGGATTACATCATACTTCGGCATGTGGATTCTTTCTTTCAAAACTCTTTGAGCAAACAAAAAGGAGCGTTGTTTTTATTTGTGAGGATGAGGATTCGGCCTTATACAATTACAACGATATCGCAAAATTGATTGGAGAAAAAGCATTGTTTTTTCCATCTTCTTATAAAAACGATAATCAGTTTTCTAAAGTTCTCCAAGAAAACATTATTCTTCGAACCGAAGTTCTAAATAGACTAACAAAAAAGGAAAATGCTTTGATTGTTGGTACGATAGAGAGTTTTATGGAACTTGTTCCTACAATGGCAGAAATCAATTCTAAGACATTGACGCTCTCAGTAGGAGAACAAATCGATGTTGAATTTGTTATTGATTCGCTTTTCGAATACGGATTTCAACAAGTGGATTTTGTTTATCAGCCGGGGCAATTCTCTCTTAGAGGAAGTATTGTAGATGTTTTTTCCTTTACTAATGACTATCCTTATCGGATTGATTTCTATGACGATAAAATCGATAGTATTCGTGTGTTTGATATTGAAAAACAACTTTCTCTCAACAAACTTGAACGAATCTCTATCCTTTCCGATATTCAGAACGAAAAGGACATTCAAAAAGTTCCATTTTTTTCGTTACTTCCTGGCGATAATATTCTCATTTTCCAAAACAGAGCAAGAACCTTGCAACGTGTGGAACAATTAATTGAAGATGTAGAACGTGCAGAAACTCTATTTGCAGAAGAATTGGAATTCTTAAAGCAGGTTTCTCTTTTTCAGATAGTTGATTTTTCTAAAGAAGATAATTCAGATTATAACTTTTCTATTTCTCCACAACCATTATTTCATAAAAATTTTGATTTGGTTGCCGAAAAACTTAAGCAATTACAAGAAGACGGTTTTAAGATTTTCATTGCGAGTGATAGTGAAAAGCAAACAGATAGAATAGCAACTATTTTTGCTGAGCGAGGAGATAACATTCAATTTACTCCGATAAAAAACACTATTCATCAAGGTTTCATAGATAACGAAAATCGTATTTGTTGCTTTACAGATCATCAGATTTTTGAACGTTTCCATAAATTTTCGTTGAAAACCGACCACACAAGAAATGCCAAAGCGGCAATAATGCTAAAGGAATTGAACCAGATAAAAGTGGGCGATTACATCGTGCATACCGATCATGGAATTGGGCAATTTGGTGGTTTGCTAAAAACTGATATAAACGGGAAACAGCAAGAAGTGATAAAGTTGGTTTACAAGAACAATGATATTGTTCTTGTAAGTATTCATAGTTTGCACAGAATTTCAAAATATAGAGGAAAAGATGGTGAAACTCCTCAAATAAACAAGCTTGGAACAGGGGCTTGGAAGCGAATGAAGGAGAGAACCAAGAGTAAAGTAAAAGACATTGCTCGCGATTTGATTGCCCTTTATGCGAAACGACTTTCTGAAAAAGGTTTTGCTTTTTCTCCAGATAGTTATTTGCAAAATGAGTTGGAGGCTTCTTTTATATATGAAGACACTCCTGACCAGTTAAAGGTAACAACAGAGGTGAAACAAGATATGGAAAAACCTATTCCTATGGATCGTCTGATTTGTGGAGATGTAGGTTTTGGTAAAACAGAGATTGCTATTCGTGCAGCGTTCAAAGCAGCAACAGATGGCAAACAAGTTGCTGTTCTTGTTCCTACAACTGTATTGGCATTTCAGCATTATAAAACATTTACGGAGCGGTTGAAGAATTTCCCTTGCAGAATAGAATATATCAGTCGAATGAGAAAACCTTCTGACGTAAAGCAAGTCATAAAAGATACTTCAGAAGGGAAGGTTGAAATACTTATCGGAACACACCGTATTATAGGTAAAGATGTAAAGTTCAGTAATCTAGGTTTGCTTATTATAGATGAGGAGCAAAAATTTGGTGTTTCTGTAAAAGAAAAACTTAAACAATTCAAATCAAATGTAGATACGTTGACTCTAACAGCCACTCCAATTCCGCGTACATTGCAGTTTTCGTTGATGGGAGCAAGAGATTTATCGGTTATTACAACACCTCCTCCAAATAGATATCCGATTAATACAGAAATTATTGATTTCAACGAAGAACTCATAAAAGAAGCGATTGAAAGAGAAATGAATCGCAATGGACAAGTATTTTTTATTCACAATAGAGTTCAAAGTATTGAAAAATATGCTTCTATTTTGAAGAAGTTATTGCCAAATGTACGAATAGGAGTTGCACATGGACAACTTCCTCCCGAGCAATTGGAACAAGTTCTTCTTGATTTTATCGACTATGAATACGACGTACTTATAGCAACAACCGTGATTGAATCTGGCATTGATATTCCTAACGTTAACACTATTATTGTAAATAAAGCACAATCATTTGGTTTGACGGATTTGCATCAGTTGAGAGGACGTGTAGGGCGAAGTAACAAAAAAGCATATTGTTACCTCATAGCCCCACCGATGAAGGAATTAACTACCGATGCACAGAGAAGACTGAAAGCATTGGAAAGTTTTTCTGATTTGGGTAGTGGTTTTAATATTGCGATGCAAGATTTGGATATTAGAGGGGCGGGAAATATGTTGGGCGCCGAACAAAGTGGATTCATCGCCGATATTGGTTATGAAACGTACCAAAAAATTTTGGAAGAAGCTGTAGAAGAACTCAAATCAGAAGAATTTTCCGACTTATATCAAGAATCTGACAAAGATTTTGTTTCTGATTGTGTAATAGAGTCAGATTTAGAACTTATGTTTCCCATTTATTATATCGAAAATGTGGAAGAAAGAATGTCTCTTTATAGAACGCTTGATGGTATAAAAAATGATGATGAACTCGCTGTTTTTGAGAAAAATCTTGAAGATCGTTTTGGAAAGATACCTCCAGAATCAAAAGACTTAATTCAGATGGTGCGTTTGAGATGGGTGGCGCAGAAACTTGGATTTGAACGTTTAATAATGAAAAACGAAATGCTTCTTGCTTACCTTTTACCCGAGAAAAATAAAGCCTACTATCAGTCGGAAGTTTTTGGGAATATCTTGAGTTATATTGCGCAAAATCCAAAAGGTTGTCGCTTACGAGAAAATGACGGGAAACGTTCTTTTGTGATTCAAAAAATTGCAACTATACAACAGGCCTACGATGTTTTGCAAAAGATGAAAGAAGGTTAGATATCACCTGCCAAACATAATTCCTATAAAAAAGCGAGGACCATTGATGTAATCATCACTCCAGTTGGTTGCGTTGAGCATATAATCAATTTTTGCAACAGCGCTTATGCGTTTTGTAAGCGCATATTCTACTCCAAAAAATGGATCAATAACTAGAAACGGATACTTTCGAAATGAAATATCTTGGTTTTCAATGGTAAAATCGTCCTTATAATCATGGCTAGATTCATTTTCTTTATTTGTCAAAGTTGAGTGTGTATAGGAACCACCTCCTATTACGCCTCCTGCAAAGATCGTTACTTTATCTATTTTCCAATGCGAATCAAGGAGAAGACCTCCCCAACCGATTTTTGCAGATGATGCGTTTGGACCGTATTTATGAGTAGAAACATAACCTTCCATACCTACTCGAAGATGTTTCCCAAATCCTACTCGTATGGCCCCACCAATGCCATAAGCCATTCCTTTAAGTTGATAAGGGTTTTCAAGTGGATTCCCCAATAAATCATTGAACTGAAAATTTTTGCTCTGTACATATCCTAAATGAAACATCATTCCTCCTTGATAGCCGCTAAATGCCATTGGGTGACGTTTTTTCTCAGGAATCGTATCAGTCTCTTTGGCTTGTATTTCCAATAGAGAAAAAATAAGGAGTATAGTAAAAAAGAAAATACGTTTCATTGGATTTTTGTATTATTCAAGGTTAAGTGAAGAATCAATTTGGGCTATTTGTTTCTTATTATTTTGTTTGGCCCCTAATTTTTCAAGTTTTACGCAAGTTTGGATAATGCTTTGACCGCCTGGAGTGAGTTTGTTTTCTCCTTCTTTGTATGCTTTGTGGGCTGTTTCTAGAGCTTTTCCTATTGTTTCGTAACTCTTTATGAATTTTCCAACACGGTCAATCATTTCATTTGCGAGAGCATAAACTTTTTCGTGATTTTCAGCTTGCGCAATGTGTGTCCAAGTGAGGTTTATTATTCTAAGTGCTGCAAATAGAGTTTGCTCATCAGCAATAAAAACATTCATTTCCATAGCTTTGCGCCAAAGATCAGGTTGAGAATTTATAGCTGTCCAAAGAGCACCACTATGAGGAACGAACATGATGACATAATCCATTTTCACCTTTGGTGGTTGGATGTATGAAGAGTAGTCTTTTTTTGATAATTCTTTGACGTGTTTTTGTATGCTGTCTATGTGTGCTTTTAGATGAATCTGACGTTCTTCTTCCGCCTCTGCGTTTACAAAGTCCATGAATGCAGTAAGCGATACTTTTGAATCAATAATGATATCACGATTGTAGTCTATGTGCATTATTACGTCAGGACGAAGGTTTCCTCCTGTATCGGTTTTAACTACATTGCCAGCTGCGTCTCGAATCGTACTTTGAGTTTCATAATGTATGCCTTCTTTAAGTCCTTGTGATTCTAGAATCTCACTGAGAATGCGTTCTCCCCAATCACCTTGTACCTTACTTTTATGTTTCAGCACTCGAGCAAGTTCATCGGCACTTTGTTTGGCAGATTCGCTATGCTTCATCATATCTTCAAGTTTTACCTTCATTTCGCTATTTATAGCCGTGTGCTTCAGCGCATTCTCGTTCATTGTTTGCTTCATTTTCTCCATGTTTTCACGTAGAGGGCTTAAAAGCTTCTCAATGTTAGAGGTACTCGATTCTGCGAATTCTTTCTGACGTTGCTTAAGCATCTCATCAGTAGAATTTTTAATTTGTGCATCAAATTTTTCTACTGTTTCCTTGACTAAGTCTTGGTGGGTCCGTATTACTTGTTGGTAATGTTTTTCTTGAGCAGAAAGCATCTCTTTTGTTTGTTTTTCTTCATCTGCTCTAATTTCAGCAATACGTTTGTCGTGTTCTAACTTGATACTTTCTATTTGTTCTTTTGCTTCTGCTTTAATAGTTTCAATTTGTTTCTGATATGCAATAACATTTTCCTCAGCACTTGCTTTTTCATTCTCCAATTGCCATTGAAGTTTTTCTAGAATAACTTGCTTTTCTTGGTTCTTAAGTTTTGAAATAACAAAACCGATTAATACTCCAATTAAAATACCAATAACTACTGCCAACAAAATATCCATACCGCTAAAAATTAACATACAAAATTAATAAAAAGGCCATTTGTAAACAAAATAAACTTGCTGGCTCTGATAGGCTATAATTTATTCTTATTGTATTACTAAAAATGTATACTTTTGTAAAACAAGAGTTATTTGATAGTATTGTAGATAAAAAAAGCATGTTTTTGTTCTAAAAAATTAGGTATAGAGAAAATAAAACTTATTCTTAAACGTTATTATGTTGAACTAAAAACTTTTTGCTTATGATAAAAAACACTACTACTTTTACCTCTTCAAAAACCAAACAAAAAAAACTTCGACTTACTCCTAAGCAATCTGTCATAGATAATATTATGGCTTTCGCTTCAACCTATTCGGTGAGTGATTCTTGCACTTTTGGGAAAGTGGGTTATTTGTTGAATTAATAAAGAGAAAAAACGATGAATAGAATTATTGCTCCTTCGTTGCTTTCTGCAAATTTTGGAAATTTGCAAAAAGACATAGAGATGATAAATCAAAGTGAGGCAGATTGGTTGCATCTTGATGTTATGGATGGCGTTTTTGTCCCAAATATTTCTTTTGGTTTTCCTGTAATTAAGGCGGTAAAAGAAATCTGCACAAAAAAACTTGATACTCATTTAATGATTGTGGAGCCAGATAAGTACATTGAACGTTTTGCAGAAATTGGGGTTTATAGTCTCAATGTACATTATGAAGCTTGCTTGCATTTACATCGTACGATTCAAAGCATAAAGAAACAAGGTATGAGGGCTGCAGTGACTCTCAATCCTCACACACCAGTTTCGGTGCTTACTGATATTGTTCAAGATGTTGATATGGTATTGCTTATGTCGGTTAATCCAGGTTTTGGAGGCCAAGCTTTTATTGAAAATACTTATTCTAAAATTGCTGATTTGAAGGAGCTTATTGCAAAAAAAGGAAGCAATGCACTTATTCAAATTGACGGTGGAGTAAATGATAAAAATGCAAGAAAACTTTTTGAATCGGGAGCAGATTCTTTGGTGGCAGGAAATTATGTTTTCAATTCGAAAGATCCATTGTCAACAATTGCCGATTTGAAAAGAATATAGGAAACCATGTCTGTTGTAATAAAAAATATCTCTAAAAGATATAATAATATTGAGGTGCTGAAAGGCATCTCTTTTGAGTTAAATAAAGGAGAAATTGTAGGTTTTTTAGGTCCTAATGGGGCAGGGAAATCTACTACAATGAAGATTATTACAGGTTTCCAAAGGCCAGATTTTGGAGAGGTTGCAATTTGTGGGATTAATATGCTCCAAAATCCGATAGAAGCAAAGAAAAACATTGGTTATTTGCCCGAACATAATCCTCTTTATTTGGATATGTATGTAAGAGAATATCTAATGTTTGTCGCTGGTTTTTATGACATAAAATCAGCAAAAAGTCGCATTGATGAAATTATTGAACAAACAGGTTTGACGAATGAATTCCACAAAAAAATAGGTCAACTTTCGAAAGGATATCGTCAGCGTGTGGGATTGGCACAGGCGTTAATTCATGACCCTAAAGTTCTTATCCTTGATGAACCTACAACAGGTTTAGATCCTTCTCAGTTAGTAGAAATTAGGAATTTGATTTGTAATCTAGGAAAGGAAAAAACCGTATTGCTTTCTACTCATATTATGCAAGAAGTTAAAGCGATTTGCGATAGAGTACTAATTATTAATAAAGGTCAAATAATAGCAGATAAAGACCCAATGCAACTTTCGACTCAGATTGCTGAAAATAGACTTCTTTTTGAGGTAGAACTGGACAAGACTTTTGCGGAGAATTGGCAAAATGAATTTCTAGAGATTAGTAGTGTGATATCAATAGGAACAAATAGTTATCGAATAGAAGCTGAGAGAGATATTCGTTCCGATTTGTTCAAATTTTTGACTTCAAAGGGCTACGTTATTTTAACCATTAAGCAACTTCAGACTGATATAGAAGATGTTTTTATTGAATTGACAAAGTAAATTGCTCTTGAAAATAAAACAGAAAATATCTTTTAAATTTCTCAACGCCGAAATAACAAAGAATTCGGCAAAGTTGTTGTTCTCCAACATCACTTCTCAAGCGATAGGGTTGATTATATACCCAATTCTTACCAGGCTTTATATGCCAGATGATTTTGGGTTACTGAATCTTTTTATGAGTATTGCGGGTATTGTAGTGCTTTTTGCCACAGCCGAATATCACTATGCAATAGTTTTACCAAAAGAAGAAGAAAAAGCGACGGCTGTCTTTCACGTTGGTTTTTGTTTGAGTTGTATGGTAACGTTAGTTTGTTTGCTGACTGTTCCATTTGCTGAGCAGATTGCTTCTTTATTCAAGACTCCTGATTTGAGATACTGGTATTTTCTTTTGCCCATATTTGTTTTTTTATCAGCGATATGGAATCTGCTAAATTACTGGTTTACTCGTCAAAAAATGTTTGGGAGTATAGGTGGTTATCAACTTTCACAGAGCATTCTAAATGCAGGAACTAAAACGAGTTTCGGATATGTGGGTTTGACAAATGGAGGATTGCTTATTTCCACGATTTTATCACCATTCTTATCATTATTAACGAGCATTATTTTTGCCTACAAAAGAATAAATCCACTATTCCTTTTCTCCAAACAAAGGTGTCTGTCTGTAGCAAAAAGTTATTCCAATTTTCCAAAATTTTCTTTGCCTCGAGCAGTTGTGAATAATGTGAGTGGAAATTTACCTATTCTTCTTCTTACACCTTTCTTTGGACTTGCAGAGATTGGATATTTTGGAATGGCGCTTACACTGGCTTTTCGCCCGATAAACATGATTTCATCGTCGCTTTATCAAGTTTTCTTTCAACGTACATCCGAGCATGTCAACCAGAGAAAAAGTATAATGCCGTTTTTTAAGAAGTTCTTGTTAAAATCAATTTTCTTAGTGTTTCCTTTGTTTATAGTTTCATTCTTCTTTTTGCCATGTTTGACAGAATGGCTTTTGGGAGAGGGTTGGTGTCAAACGGGCAGTTATATTTGTTTGATGCTTCCTTGGTTGGCAATGTCTGCTCTAGTTGCTCCTATAAGTTATTTGTCCGATGTTTTTTCGCAACAAAAGAAAGGCCTCTTTTTTGAAATTTTTATAGTTGCAATGAGGTTAATTGGTTTGGGGATTGGTATTTTCTATCAAAAATTTCAGATTGCTATAATAGGATTTTGTACGGGGAGTGCGGTTGTTATCTTTCTCCAATTGATATGGTTTTTGAGTTTAGTTCGGCTTTATGAAAGGTCGATAAAATCAGGTGATAGTTTTTGATTGAATTCTTATCTTTGTTGGAAATTTTTTAGTCAGAATGAAACGTTGGTTTGTTATAATAATAGGTGTTGTTTTTTCTTCTTTTACTGTTCTTGCTCAGTACCATAGAACGGATGAAAAACCACAATTGATTGTAAATGTTTTGGTTGAAGGTCTGCAGCCAGAACACGTTTCTCGTTTATGGAATTATTTTGGAGAAGGAGGTTTTAAACGTTTAATAAGCGAAGGTGCTTTTTTTCAGAATACACAATTTAATTATGTTGCAGGCGGTTCTACTTCTGATTGCGCTTCTCTGATGACAGGAACCTTTCCAGCTCATCACGGAATACTTGGAGATCAGTTTTTTGAACAAAAAACAAGAGAGCTAACTTCTATTACATTTGATGGAAAAAGCGTAGGTATTGGCTCTCAAGAGAATCATTCTCCTGCAAATTTATTTGCCTCTACCTATACCGATGTATTAAGAATTTCTACAAACTCACAATCAAAAATTTTTGCTGTGGCATTAAATGCATCAAACGCAGTATTACTCGGAGGGCATACGGCTAATTGTGCTATTTGGTTGGATACAGAAACGGGAAAATTGGCTACATCGAGTTATTACGAAAAAGGTTTGCCTTCTTGGTGCGACAAAATGAACACCGATTTTTCATTGGACAATATGATCGATTTTATATGGCAACCACTTTATGCTCCTTTTACTTATAATTACTTTTCAGCTAAAAGTGCATCAACAAAAGATTTCTTGTACAAAGCAGAGAAATATAAAACGGTTGAGGAGAAAATAACAGCATTCAAATCTACTCCTTTTGCCAATAAACTAATTCGAAAGTTGGCAATAGAAACTATCTCAAAAGAGAAATTGGGGAAAACCATTATAACAGATGTTCTCTCTTTACAGTTTACTGTAAATCCTCTTATTGAGGCCAATCAAGAACTTCTTTCGTCAGAAAAAGAGGATATGTATTTAAGATTAGACAAAGAGATAAAACTGCTGTTGGATTCTATTGATTTGTTGGTTGGGAAGGAGAATTCATTAGTAGTTCTTACTGCAAATCAGTCGGGAGATTTTTCGTTAGAAACAATGAAAAAACATCGAATTAATAGTGGCAAATTCAACGCTTCACGTGCAATGGCTTTGCTTAATAACTATTTGATGTTGCTCAATGGACAAGGAAACTGGGTTGAAGGATATTTTTCTAAAAATATTTATTTGAACAGAAGACTGGCAGAAAAGAAAGGTCTTGATTTTAAGAAAATACAGTACCAGGCGGAGCAATTTATGATGGAATTTCAAGGAATACAATCAGTTTATACGGCGGAAAACCTGACTTATACCAATGGAACTGATTATGACCTTACTCAAAAAATCAAGAATTCGGTGAATTACAAACGTTCAGGAACAATTGTGTTTACTTTGCTTCCTGGTTGGATTGAAGTAGATGGAAACGATAACATAATTAGCCTTTCAGAACGAATACATCATCAAACGTTTACAATATTCTATGGGTTTGATATAAAGCCACAAAAAATTTCTCAGCCAATACAATTTATAGATATTGCTCCCACTTTGTGTGGTTTGCTTTCTATTCCGTTGCCAAATGCGTGCGTAGGGAGAATACTTTCGTTAGAGAGGAAGTAAAACCTATTTGTTAATAACTACGGGATGTAAAAAATCTTTTAATTTTTCTTTATCAAGAAAGTCAAAAGAATCAAAGCCGCTAAAGTTGATTTCTATACCGTTTTCTATAAATGAAATTCGGTAAAATGGGAGAAATTTTGAATTTAGAAGCATTACTTTTTCATCGTCATTCATTTTTTCAAGATAAAAGAAATTATCTACTGACGGGATTTCAATTTGCTGAGAAAGAGGTTGCCATGTTTGGGAATAGAATTGTAATTTTGAGTCACAAAATTCGTCGCAGATAGTTGAAATTACTCCAATAATAGTATCGTTTTCTTTTTTAAGAACTTTTATTTGCAAAGTACTAATGTCAGTAGTTTTGATTTGCAAAAAGTTTGATTCGATACTTATTGAGTCTATGCAGGATTTTCCTTTGTAGTTATTCTCAATAGTATAATTAGAAAGAAAACCTTCGATTAATTCGGATTTTTGTTCTGCTCTAAACTGAACTAACAAGCTGTCTGGCATTGAGTGAAATGCGTCAATAATGTTTACTGCAAAAGCATTAAAACTTAATAACGATATTGCAATTAATAGGTATAGTTTTTTCATTTTACTTCTTCTTGTTGCTCTTGATTTTTCTTTTCTTGTTGTTCCTTCTTTCGTGCGGCACGTTTTTCTCTGCGGATAGCTCTTTCTTCTTTACTTTTTCTAATATCTTCTTTCCATTCTGCGACTAAATCTTTCAGAGAGCTAAAGTTTTCTCGATAAATCAAACCAACGCCTTGCGTTGTAAGTGCAGTTTTGAATTCTTTGTAGTCATTGGTATGGTTGTATGCTTTTGCTCTTAGTTTCCCTCTTCTCGTAAGTTTATATTCCACATCAACATCTCCAATGAATTTTGATGCAGAAAAGTTATCATCTCTATATCCCAAATTACCATTTATGAATAATTTATTATTTGGAGAATATAAGAAGGCAAATTCGTATTCATTGCTACGTGTTTCTCCTTCTCCGGATGTCCTAAAGTTCACTCCAAAATCCCACTTGTCGAGCAACTGAGAAGCCCAGCTATTGAGTTGAGAAGATAATGTTGACGAGGCCAATGCCAATAACTCGTTTTGTGAATTTGTTTTTAAGTATTCTGGTGTATAAAATTTATTGAAAGCAAGCAGATAAACAATCTGTCTGTTCATCATTTCTTCAGTATTAATAGTTGCTTTTAGCGATCTATTAAGTTCATCATCCGAGTTAGGAAGCGTGATGTCAAACTTTATGTTTGGATGCATCAAGTTTCCGGTAAGATTTACTAGACAAAGTACTGGAACGCTATTACGGTTTGATGTGGAAAGAATTGATTCTCCAAATAAATCAACCAAGGAGGCCGAAAGTTGATATCCAGCATTTATGTTTACTTCTGCATCATACGGAACTCCTGACCAGTACAAAGAACTTCCTTGCTGAATAGAAAATTGTTTGCGTAATGCATTTTGAAATGTGAAAGTATAGTCTCCTCTATCTAGAACGTAGTTTCCATAGATTTTTAGATCGCTTGTATTGACGTCGAAATCAACTTTTAAGTTCCCTTCTCCAACAGCTTTGAGCATATCTCCAGCAGAAGGATCTATAATTAGGCATACTTCTGCATCTTGATTAACATTTACCATTAAAGAAAGTTGAATGTTACTTCCGTTGCTTGATGAGGTTGGTATAATAGGTTTGGGACTCTCTATTGTAGAACTATCAATAGGTTGAACAAAAGATACAAAAGAATTGTCCATCGCAGAGGCAGTTTCGTCTCCCATAGGAATTACAACGCGAGTTTTAGGTTCTGTTTCAGCATTCGCTGTTATCGTAGTGTTCTTTTCGTCTCCAAAGATTTTTACGTTACCAGAAGCAAAAATGTCGCCATAGAAATAAGGACTCTCTTTTGGTGTTGATTGCATCACTTGCATTTCGTTACAATCTATATTGACAAAGTATTTTATGTCTTCAAAGAATTTGTGAGAAACAAATCCATTTATTTTTCCTTTATTCCCAAATTCGTCTGTTATAGCAATGTTTCGGAAAAGAATACTATCGGGTTTGAGAATGATGCTATCAGTAAACATGTAAGAGGTGTTCAAGAAATCAACAGAAAGTTCGGCAGGATGTACAAAAGCATCTGCTGCAACAGTTATTTTTTTCTTTTTCCCAAAAACGTGAACGTCTCCGCTTACAAAACCTTTTGCTCCTAGAGTTATTTTTTGTAGATAATAATCCAAAAAGCTAATAGGTAAAGTGTTGGCATTTCCTAGTAAATCAAGAGAATCATTAGCAAAGAAATAGTGTCCTTTTATATCTGCAACGTGAAGTTTTTCGTTGGTTACTTCTCCAAAGAACTCTAATGCTTTTTTCTCGTTATTCCAATCGGAAGAAGCATTGACTTTACCCCAATGAGCGTGGTTGAATGAAAATTCCGGAACGGATACATTTGCCTCAAAAATAGGTTTTTTGAATGTATTTGTAACAAAACCACTTCCTGTTGCATCTCCTGTCATAACTATTGACTGACGAGGAATAAATCCGCTAATGTATCTTAGATCGATGTTTTGTAAATCAAGATGAAGGGTGTCGGTCATTTCTGCAGAGGCGTTTCCATCAACCAAAATAAACTGATTCTGACGATAAATAGAAAAACTATCTATTGCAATTTTTGCAAAATCTGTGGAAATAATAGAATTCTTTATGTCCCAGATGGAGTCGCTTAGGACAAATTGTGTAGGAAAAATCTGTGTTTTCAATGTTGGAATTTCATTTTCTTTCGCAAAAACGGTTTGCGATAAAAACTCGCCTTCAAATGAGTTTTCTTTGTTGCTATACCAAGAAACTAACCAGTCGAGAGAATCGTTCTTCGCTACCATTTGAGAATGAAAGTTTGTAGAGAATTTAGGTGCTAATAGGGATATTTTTCCTTCAACATTTAACTTTTTATCAAAATTATTAACAATCAAGTTGATGTTTTCAAAACTAAATTTACCATCTAGTTTGCTCAAATTTGGGACCTTAAGATTAAAAGAAATTTTTTCATTAATGTCGTCATAGAACCCAAAAAGTCCGATATTATCGTTTGTCCTCCATGGAAAATCAAATACATCGCATAGTTGGTCGAGCTGAGAGAAGTCAATCTTGTAGGTGAAATCATTTTTATGCGGAGATAAATATTTTTCGTTGGATAAGGAAGGAATATATTTATTTGCAAAATGCATCACACTTTGTTTGAGCGAGGCAAAAATGAACTCTCCAGCAACAAAGCCTGAAACTAGTTCGGATTGTAAAGAAAGGTTTCGTTCGTTGTTTTTCTCCGATGAAGATATTAGAAGTTTTGGCAAGAAGAATTCTTTCCCGCCATTTTTTATGTCAAGACTATCAAAAGACAATGTCCCATTCATATTGTCCAATGTACCTCCTTCGAAATTAGAACGAACTGCAAGCGATAGACTTAAGTTGGGGAACGTGTCTATAAGGTTCATTGCATTTGGACAAAAATGTGAGAGTTTTGCATCGAAGTTGAATTTTGGTGATGATTTGTCTAAATCATATGCGCCAAGAAGATGAAATTCTCCGTTTTTATCGTCAAAGTGTATTTCTCCATCAAAAGCTTTCTTTATAAAATGTCCTTTTGCTTTCAAGTTTTCGTAATCATATCCTCGAAAATTAAATTTGTCTACAAGTAGATTTATATTCCCCTGAATAGGAGTGTTGTCGCCGAACATTGTACAAACGTAAGTGTTGAACGTAAGCGTGCCTATTTGCAATTTTGGATTAAGAACTTCTCCTAAACGTAAATTCCGGGTTTGTATGTTCCCATCAATTTTTATGTCAGAAAAGTTATTGTTTGATTCCAAAAATATATCAGTATGTACATTCCCAATTCCAGAGTAGAGTGTGCCTAAAAGTTCTATCTTTTCAAAAAAACCATCAATTTTTCCTTTGTAGGTACATTTTCCTAAGCGGTTCAAACGTTGTGGAAATATCGTAGGTTTATTTCTAACAATAGCTAATATGTCTTGGAGCGATGCGACATTGAAATCTAGTTTATTGATATCGGCTGATACGTATGGTTTTTCTTCGTTCAGCAAATCCGATATTGCAAAATCTCCATCAAAATGAATCGAATTGCCGTAATCGACTAGTAAGTTCGGACAGACTATCTGATTTGGCATTCCTTTTATTTCTCCGTCAATTGAAAGCTTCTCGGAGAATTTTCTTAGTGTAGGAAGGAATCCTTCAAAGTCGCTTAACGTAATATAGGAGGGTTGGAGGTTTATGTCAAAAGTAACTTTGTCAGAAAAATCCTTTAGTTCATCAAACGAATAGAAAAAGGTAGTGAGCGTATCAAATTCTATTTTTGAATGTTGGGTTTGCAAAAGAAGTTTCGAAACAAGTAGCGAACTATCATTCAAGTGAATATCAGTTTGAAGATCTTTGAAAGTGAAGTTGGAGTTAAATTCCTTGAAATTTAGGTAGTTGATTTTTCCTTCAAAAGTATTTTTTTTAAGCAGGTCAATAATAATCTCTGAATTGATTTCACCGACGAGAATGTCATTTGGGTCGAAAACTCCGTTGTTAAGTTTTTGTTTGTTGTTCTCGTTAATGAAATGAACAAAGCAATTTTCTAGAATTATTCGTCGGAAACGGGTCGTCATTTTACCCTCTTTCTTGAAACGAGAAAGAATAAAATCGAGGTTAGTGCCGTTTTCGTTCTTTCTCAAGTTGAATGTTGCGTTGGAGATTTTAAGAAAATCTAAAACTACTTCTCCCGAAAACAGAGGAATAACTCCAAAATTGCATTCTACCTCATCGACCGACAATAATTCTTCGTTTTCTTTATCTTTTAACGTTAATTTATGAATAACAACCTCATCAAACAACTTGTAATCAATGTCTTCAATTGAAACGGATGTGCCTAAGACTTTTCCTAAGGAGATTTCTAGATTTTGCATCAAAAATTGTTGCACTTTTTCTTTCCAAACAAAAGTGCAGACAGTTGCTATCGTAACCATGACAGCAATGCTTATCAACGCTATTTTTGATGCTCTTCTGATAGATTTTAGAAGTTTAATGGCAAAGGTAATAAAATTCCTTTTTATATTTTTCTTTGCTACAAAATGCGTGCAAAAATAGATGTTTACAAAATCAACTCTTTTGCTTACTTTTGTTGCAAAATAAAATAAACGATGAAAAAAAGAATATTGAAATTTGGTTTGTTTTGCCTCACTTTTGCATTGATTGCTTGTCAACCTCAAAATGAAATTTCTTTAGAAGGAAAGTGGTTTGTGTCTCTAAAGGAAAGTACAAAGAAAGACACTCTTTTGGTGCCAAATAGAGGTCTTGGCCCTACCCAGAATGTGATGTATGCTCCTACAGTTTTGACTGATGATGCCAAGCGTGAAGGAGAAATCAATCTTCCTGCAACACTAGACGAAGCGGGTTTGGGTAACAAAGTAACAGAACCTTTCTTGGGTTGTTTGTCAAGAAAGTTTCAATTCATTGGAGAAGCAACATACACGAGAACGTTTCGTACAAATGAGTCTTGCGATTGGGAACTGATATTGGAACGTGTGTTGTGGAAAAGCACTGTGAAAATCGATGGCAAGGAAATTGGTTCGCAAGAATCTTTGGCAACGCCGCATCGTTTTGTAATCAGAAATCTTGAGAGTGGCAAGCATACGATAGAGATTACGGTAGATAATACAATGATTCATCGTTTGGGAGAAAAAGGACATGCCTATGGCGAGCATATGCAAACCATTTGGAATGGTATTTTGGGAGATATTTTGTTGACCAAAATTACTCCAGATCAAGTATCGGAAGTGCGAGTGCATGCTCCGTTTACGGCAGAAAAAGTAGAAGTTGCCTTCAAGACAGAGTCGTTGCAAAAGGAATATGCTATTGTTCTGAAAGATAATAAAGGGGAAACCGTTGTTGATGCAGATGCGTCTTTACGCTCGGAAGGAGATTTTACAATTGCTTCAATCTCTTTAGATTCGGTTGCTATTGAAACGTGGGATGAATTTTCTCCAAATCTTTATGAGTTGTCTTTGCTTGCAAACGGGAAAACGCTTTATAAAAAGAACATAGGATTTCGCTCTTTCAAAAAAGAAGGAAATCAGTTATTTATGAATGGTAAACCTCTATTTTTAAGAGGAAATTTGGATAATTGCCATTTCCCTCTTACGGGTTATCCAAGTATGAAGAAATCTGATTGGTTGCGTATTTTCCAAATTTCCAAGGATAATGGTTGTAATCACATACGTTTTCACTCTTACTGTCCACCTGAATCGGCTTTTGAAGCAGCCGACGAACTTGGTTTGTTGCTTGCACCAGAGGCAGGTGTATGGATCGATGGGTGGATGCCAGGACAAATCATGGCTCTTGGTCGAGGCAATGTAGACCTAGATAATTTTGTCAAAGCAGAGTTGAAAAACATTCTGTTGAATTATGGATCTCATGCAAGTTGTTGTATGATGGCAATCGGAAATGAATTGGGGAATAGCAATTTTGAAGTTATGCGCCAATGGATGATCGATATCAATGATTTGAGTATGGCGGGATTTTCGGAAATAGGTAATTATAAAAATAGACTTTTGGCTATTTCAACTGCTCGTTCTGTTGCTGATACTGACGATTATTACGTAACTCACCATTATCCAAACGTTGGAGAAACTCGTCAGTGGATGTTCCCTCATACCAAGTGGAATTACGAAGAAAATTATGCTCGTACAAAGTTCCCAACCGTTGCACATGAAATAGGTCAATGGCCTGTTTATCCTGATTGGAACGAAGTGAAGAAATACACAGGAGTTCTTTCTCCATCAAACTTATTGGAACTAAAAAAACATGCTCAAGAAAATGGAGTGTTACAGTTTAATAAGGAATTCCATTTTGCTTCGGGAATGCAAAATAAAATGATGTACAAGGACGAAATTGAAAGTTTCATGAGAACTCCTTCTTGTCGTGGAATTCATTTGTTGGGTATTCAGGATTATTCTGGTCAAGGTGAAGCCTTGATTGGATTTTTGGATAGTTTCTACGATGAAAAAGGTTTTTGGTCGGCAGAAGAGGTACAAG
The DNA here is from genome assembly GCA_045612365.1 of Paludibacteraceae bacterium. GTDB lineage: Bacteria > Bacteroidota > Bacteroidia > Bacteroidales > Paludibacteraceae > RGIG9608. Next base: position 5,116 of record JAZKYY010000017.1, on the reverse strand, counting down.
GTTGTTTCTCTTCGATGGTCGCTTTGGCAGAGTTTGAAAAATATGGTTGGAGAAGTTCGGAAACATTGGAGGTGGATTTGTTGCTAAGAAATTCCAGAGCTACTTATGAGGATTTGAGAATTGTTTACGAATGGAAAAATAGTTCAGGTAAAACGTTGTTAAAAGAAGAAACTAAACCTTTCTCTTCAAATGTTGGCGATTTGAACAAGGTGGAAAAAATAAAATTTGCTTTAACAGAATTGCACAATGAAAAAATAACTTTATTTGCCATAGTTGTGGATAAAAATGGAGAAGAACTCTCAAAACCAAATAGTTGGAGTTTTTGGGTTTTCGACGAAGTTTGTCAACAAAAATTGCCAAACAATGTAAAGATTACTGCTGATTTTGATGAAGCTCTTGCTGCATTGAATTTAGGTCAAAATGTAATTCTTGACGCTTCTGAACTTGGCAAGGACGACAAGGTATTGAAAGGCGATTGGGGATCTGTCTATTGGTCAACAACTTGGTTCCCGGGGCAGTCGATGCAGACACTTGGACTATGGTTGGATAAAACACAACCTATCTTTGAAAAGTTCAGTTGCGAGGGTTATGGCGATTGGATCTGGTGGAACATTTGTAAAAACGGACGAATTTTTAATCTTGAACTGTTTCCAGACGATTATATTCCAATGGCAATGCCAGTTCCTGATTTTCATAACAATCAACGTCTTGGAACTATTTTTGAAGTTGCTGTGCGTCGTGGAAAATTGCTTGTTTCTGGTTACAAATTGCAAGGAGAAACTATTGAACAACAAGTTTATAGAGAAGCTTTGATAAAATATGTTTCGAGTGAAAATTTTAATCCGAAAACACAAATTTCACCTGCAATTTTGGACGAACTTTTCAACCCGATAAAGAAAGAAACGATAGCGAAACCTGAAAAATTTGCTAATGCGTTACTTTACATTGAGTGTGCTAAAAAGTTGACTAACGAAACAAAACGCATTTGGAAAAAAGACTATGATTTGCAAGATTCTGACGTACGTGTTTCTTATTCGGCTTCAAATATTCTAGCTGTAAACAAAAAGGGTTTTTCGTATTGGGAAATTGACAAAGAAGGTGAACTTCAGATAAAAACTCCTGCAGGAGAGTTGGGATTGTTGCATGTTGTCTTTGCTGAAAATAATGGAAAAATAGCAGGAAGTGTAGAGGGAAGAGCATTCTCTTTAGAAAAGGTTGAGGGAGAAAAAACTCAAACGTTCAATATCGATCGCGAAGATTGTTTGGATGGAAAACTTGTTTTTAAAATTTCTGCCGAGGAAGACAAATTTGTTGCTATAAAGCAGGTTGTATTTATTCCTGTAAAAAAGTAAACATACGATGAAAAAAGAGGAAACTACAGATGAAAAAAAGAAAAATGACTCAAATCAAATTCCTGATTTGAGTCATTTTGAAGTGCCTGAGGATTACGACCTTTTCAACGACGAAAATCTAGATATGTTACCTTAGATTTTATGGTTTTGAGGTAGGTAGTCCGAAATATCTTTCCCAAACGATTTTAATTCGCGTAGAAGCGTAGAGGAAATTTCTTTTTTGTCCGAGTCGGAGCAAAAGAAGATAGTTTCTATGCCTATGAGGGTTTTGTTGGCTTCAGCCACTTGTTGTTCGTAGATAAAGTCTTCTGTAGAGCGCAATCCTCGAACAATGTAGGAGGCTTCTACTTCGCGAGCAAAATCCACCGTAAGCCCTTCAAAAATTTTCACCTCAACCTTAGGATTGTTTTTATAAACTTCGCTAATGAGTCTTGCTTTATCTTCTGTGGGGTAAGTGTATTTTTTTTGAGTATTTATTCCTATCCCAATAATTATTTTATCAAATAGTGGAAGAGCTTTCTCTACGATGTGTTGATGCCCTTTTGAGAAAGGATCAAAACTCCCTGGGAAAATGGCAATTTTTTTCATCGAAAAACCAAATAATAAGCGCAAAAGTAATGCATTGTTTCATAATAAAAATAAAAAAGCGATGTTTTTTGTTGTGTAATGAAAAAATGTTTCTATCTTTGCACCCGCATTCAGCAATGAGTGGCGTTGGTGCCATAGCTCAGTTGGTAGAGCAAAGGACTGAAAATCCTTGTGTCCCCGGTTCGATTCCTGGTGGCACCACAGCAAAGAAAAGCAAAACAACGTAAAATCCTGATTTTCAACGAAAATCGGGATTTTTTTATTTCCCCTAAAAACGCAAAAAAGTGCGGTTCACGACCGCCTTTGGTGGAGCAAGAGGTGGAGCAAACGGGTGTTCCAAACATCTCCACCTTGAAAGAGCCTTTTTCGCTGATTCACAACATTTTGCATAGCGTCAAAACGGACTCGGATTCCTACATTTGTCAAATAAATGTTTAACTTAAAAGTAGGAGAAAATGAGACGAGATTCATTTAATGTGCTTTTCTTTATCAAGAAAACCAAGCTGCTGAAGAACGGAGAGGCTTCAGTATGTATGCGCATCACAGTCAATGGCGCAAGAGTAGAAACCAACATCCGCAAAAGTATTGAGCCTGTGTCGTGGAACCAGGCAAAGGAGTGTGCAAGAGGCAAAAGCCGCAAATCAACTGAGCTAAACGACTACATCGAGGAGAGCCGTATCAAACTCCACCGAATTTATATGCAACTCGAAGAGAATGGGGAACTTATCACTGTCCGAATATTGCAAGAAAAGTTCTTCGGAGTGGACAAAAAGGTGGAGCAAGTACGCACCATCATCGATACTATGTGCGAACACAACGAGCAATGCCGAGCGTTGGTGGGTAAAGATTTTGCCCTAATCACCGTACGGCGCTACGAAAGTTGTACTCGCTATCTTGCCGAACTTATCAAGCTGAAATACGACAAAGAGGATTTGCCTATTACGGAGGTAAACGGCGAACTTGTGCGAGCCTTTGAGTTCTATTTGAAGACCGAGAAGAATTGTCAGCAAAATACCGTTATCCGTTATATGAAGTGCTTGAAGAAGATTATCAACCTCGCACTTGCCAACGAGTGGATAGAGAAGAATCCTTTTGCAGGCATCAAATTTCACGAAAAGGAGGTTGTCCGCGAGTTCCTGACGATGGACGAGCTTATGACCATCTACCAAAAAGAGTTTGCGCTGCCCCGTCTTGCATTGGTGCGTGATGTATTTATCTTCGCTGCCTTTACGGGATTGGCATTTATAGATGTTCAGCAACTCGCCGCCGAGCATATCGTGCAAGACAACAATGGACACTATTGGATCCGCAAGACACGCCAAAAGACAAATAATATGTGTAATATCCCGCTGTTGGATATTCCGTTGGCGATTCTCAAGAAATACGAGAACCACCCGACTTGCATCAAACGTGGCGTATTACTGCCCGTTCCTTGCAATCAGAATATGAACAGCTACCTAAAAGAGATAGCCGATGTCTGCGGAATTCAGAAGCACCTTAGCACTCATGTGGCGAGACATAGCTACGCTACATCTGTGTGCTTGGCTAACGGTGTAAGTATAGAGAATGTAGCAAAGATGCTCGGACACTCTAATATCAAGATGACGCAACACTATGCCAAAGTGCTTGACAGTTCGATATTGAAGGATATGATGAATGTAAAGAGTGCAATAGTGAATTTAGGATAGAAGCCTGCGGTACGCTTCGCCAGCTTTCGTCCCATTATAAATTTAACTCGGGGGGCAATACCTGCGAGTTCAAGCCTAAGGGTTTTCGAGTAAAAAATTCTCTACGATAATTTTTCACCCGAAAAAACTCTTCGGTATCACCGTCCGAGTTGAGGATGGGATTGGGACGAAGCAAGCGAAGCGACCTACGACGCATAAATTAAGGTCAAATCTATTAAGAGTATCAATCTTCAAATAACAATCAAGCCGCTATTATTATAAAAAACAGAGTTGGGGACAAAGGCAGCTCGCTCCCAACTCTGCATAATCAGTTCAGTCAGTGTTTCCTTTACACTTATAATATACCCTATCGGGTGTAATTTGCAAGTGCTTAACCCATATTATACCTTATAGGGTATAATCTAAAACTTGCCTCGATAGCAACTTTGCAATACTCGCTCAATATCGCTTTCACGATAGAGGATTTTCCCACCCAGTTGGCGGTACGGCAAAATGCCGTTGTTGCGATAGTCTTGCAAGGTGCGACGACTGATTTTCAGTCGTTGAGATAACTCCCTATCGGTGAAATAGTGTTCGCCACCTAATAGCGGTTGATTCTCATCAGCCATCATTGCTGCATCTTTGGCAATGCGGTCAAGTTCTGAGAATAGACCGCGTACCCACTCGTGCTTGTGCGTGATAACTTCATTACTCATAGGCATAGAATTTATAGGTTAAACATCATTTTCAATAAGTTGCTCCACATCTTCGGGGCGATAGTAGATGCGATTGTTAATCTTTGAGTGTGGCAATCGCCCACTATCCCTAAGTGTTTGCAAAGTACGAGGACTAATCTTCAAGACTTGACAAACGTCTTGATTGTCCATCCAATCGTTCATACGCCTGCTACTACGCTGGCGGTTAATACTATCCATTCGCTTAACGAACTGCCCAAGGCGCGACACAAGCTCCTCAAAGGTCTTTTTCTCAATGCTGATAATCTCCATAACTATTTCATTTTTACATTAAACATTTGCTTTTCGAGTGCTAAGTAAAAACAAAAAACAATACGCTCTTCAAACCCGACATCACGTGTCATCACCTGTCATCAGATTGCATTTCTGGAGACAATAAGCAAGTTGCAAGATGGTCGGTTGGTCATATGGTCACATTAACCGTTGGTCGGTTAGTTTAATGGTTGCAACAAACCAACAAATCAACAGACCAACCAACCATTATGTGTTGGTCATAAACGACCATATGACCAACATCATTCAAACAAGCTAATTATTGAGCTAAAAAGTAAATACTATGCCGTAATTTCCAGTGCCTGGAAATTTATGTTCAAGCAAACATAGCAAGTTGTGTTTTGGGGCACCCGAAATGTTTTCGGCGTCCCAAAACTACCTGTCGGTATCGTACCCTCCAAAGTCGGGTAGATATAATATTTTATATTGCAAATAATTCGCGTTATGTACAAGTTTTATGCTCCGAATAATCATATAAACT
>JAZKYY010000016.1:0-234658 GCA_045612365.1 Paludibacteraceae bacterium | reverse complement strand
GGCAAAAAAATAGAGGAGTTACTACCGTAACTCCTCTATTTTTATAGGACGAGTGCAACGAGAAAGTCGCCATTTAAAATAATTATAATCCTGCTGAGATTTTACTAACACGTGCCAAGTGTCTTCCACCCTCAAAATCTGTGCTCAAGAACTCTTCTACGATAAGTTCTGCTGTAGCTTGAGAGATAAAGCGAGCTGGGATAGAAACGATATTTGCATCGTTGTGTTGACGAGCAAGTTTTGCAAGTTCTACTTGCCAGCAAAGAGCAGCGCGCACGTTTTTATATTTGTTCGCCACCATGCTCACACCGTTGCCTGAGCCGCAAATGATGATACCGAAATCAAATTTGCATTCATTTACTTCTTTTGCAAGAGGGTGAATCATATCTGGATAATCCACACTTTCTTCTGAATGTGTTCCAAAATCTACTAGTTCAAACAATTGTTTACCGAAAATTGATTTTAATTCTTCTTTTAGTGTATAACCAGCATGGTCACATGCTATACCTACGCGTAATGTATCTAATGGTTTCATATTTAATTAAATTATGGTACAAAGTTAATGATTTTTAATCGATTATGCTTATCTGGCAAGGCAAAACTTTCTGAAATTCTTGCCAAAAAGAAGGATAAGATTTTGTTACCACATCTGGCTCATTTATAATAGTAGAACCAAAGTGCATCACAGCTGGAGCAAACGCCATAGCCATACGGTGATCTTCGTATGTATTTATCTTAATATCACCTGCTGGAGCACATTTTTCACCATCCCATGCCAAAGTACCAGAGACTACTTCCTTCAAAACAAAACCTAAAGTTTTGCACTCGTTTATTAAGGCTGCAATTCTATCTGTTTCTTTTATTTTTAGGTTTTCAAGTCCAGAAAATTTAAATGGCACATTCATTAAAAGACAACTTACCACTAGTGTTTGAGCAAGGTCTGGCTGTTCTTTCAATGAAATATCATAGATTTTTGGAAGTTCCACCTCAGCATTTTTGCTTAACACCACCCCACCATCCACAAACTGTGTTTTCACACCAAGTGGCTTGTAAAGTTCTACAAGATGAGAGTCGCCTTGCAGGCTATCTGCTAGCAAATATTTAAGTTTAACAGATTTATTTTCTGAAAGTGCCACCACAGAATACCAATAAGACGCTGCAGACCAGTCGTTTTCCACAGTAAATTCTATTGGATTGTATTTTGCAGGTAGGATTTCAATTACATTATCTTTCCATGTATAAGACACTCCAAACTCACTCATTAAAGACAGTGTCATTTGCAAATATGGACGAGACACCAAATCTCCTTCTATTACAAGTGTAATACCATCTTGAGTATAAGGTGCAATCATTAAAATAGCAGAAAGGTATTGACTACTAACATCACCTTTTACATGAAGCTCACCGCCACGTAGTTTATTGCCATTTATTTTAAGAGGTGGAAAACCTTCTTTCTCCACATATTCTATATCTGCTCCCAAACTTCTTAATGCCTCCACTAATATAGATATAGGTCTGTTTTTCATTCTTTCTGTGCCAGTCATTACTACAGACTCAGAAGATATGGCATAATATGCAGTAAGGAATCTCATTGCAGTGCCTGCAGCACCAATATTTTTTACCTCGTCGTTAGACGAAAGTGCACGTATAACAGCTTGAGTATCATCACAATCTGAAAGATTATTCAGTTTTCCCTCCGCTCCACAAAGTGCTGCTATCACAAGTGCTCTATTTGCAATACTTTTTGACGCTGGCAACCCCGCCTCCATACAATCACTGCCCTCTTTTAAATATGTCAATTTATATTGTTTCATTCCTATTTCATTTACACCTACAAAAGTACAAAAAAAATAACATTTAAAGCACAACAGCCGTGTTTTTTGGCAGTCTAGTTTGGTGGTTTGGATTTAATTATTTATATTTGCATTGTGGATTAAAAGGGGAAGTACTTTTGATTTCATTAAACGAGAGTTAAAAACTTATTATAAATTCACTAAATTAATTAAATTAAAATGGCAAATTTAGATTTAAGCAAGTACGGTATTACCGACGTGAAAGAAATTCTTCACAACCCTTCTTACGAAGTTCTTTTTGAAGAAGAAACTAAAGAAAGCTTAGAAGGCTATGAGAAAGGACAATTAACAGAGCTTGACACTGTTAACGTAATGACTGGTATCTATACAGGTCGTTCTCCTAAAGACAAATTCTTCGTTAAAAATGAAGCTAGCGAAGACAGCGTATGGTGGACTTCTGAAGAATACAAAAACGACAACAAACCTTGTTCAGAAGAAGCTTGGGCTGACCTTAAAGCTAAAGCTGTTAAACAACTTTCTGGAAAACGTCTATTCGTTGTTGATACATTCTGCGGTACTAACGAAAGCACTCGCTTAAAAGTACGTTTCATCGTAGAAGTTGCTTGGCAAGCTCACTTCGTAACAAACATGTTCATCCGTCCTACAGCTGAAGAACTAGCTGCTTACGGCGAACCAGACTTCGTATGTTACAACGCTGCTAAAGCTAAAGTTGACAACTATAAAGAACTAGGTTTAAATTCAGAAACTGCTACTGTATTCAACCTAAAAACAAACGAACAAGTTATCCTTAACACATGGTATGGTGGTGAAATGAAGAAAGGTATCTTCTCTTTAATGAACTACTTCAACCCACTTAAAGGTATCGCTTCTATGCACTGTTCTGCAAACACCAATATGGAAGGTACTAGTTCAGCTATCTTCTTCGGTCTTTCAGGTACAGGTAAAACTACCCTTTCTACAGACCCAAAACGTCTTCTAATCGGTGACGACGAACACGGTTGGGACGACGAAGGTGTATTCAACTATGAAGGTGGTTGCTACGCTAAAGTTATCAACCTAGACAAAGAAAGCGAACCAGACATTTACAACGCTATCAAACGTAACGCACTTCTAGAAAACGTTACTGTTGACGCTAACGGTAAAATCGACTTCACAGATAAGAGCGTAACAGAAAATACTCGTGTTTCTTATCCTATCGATCACATCAACAACATCGCAGTACCTTCAAAAGGTCCTCACGCTCAACAAGTAATCTTCTTGTCAGCTGACGCATTTGGTGTGTTACCTCCAGTATCAATCTTAACACCAGAACAAACTCAATACTACTTCCTATCTGGTTTCACCGCTAAATTAGCTGGTACAGAACGTGGTATTACTGAGCCAACTCCTACATTCTCTGCTTGCTTCGGTGCAGCATTCTTAAGCTTACACCCAACAAAATACGGTGAAGAACTAGTTAAGAGAATGGAAAAAGTAGGTGCTAAAGCTTACTTAGTAAACACTGGCTGGAACGGTACAGGTAAACGTATCTCTATTAAAGATACTCGTGGTATTATCGACGCTATCTTAGATGGTTCTATCAACAACGCTCCAACTAAGAAAATCCCATTTTTCGACTTCGAAGTACCAACCGAACTTCCAGGTGTAGATCCTAACATTCTTGACCCACGCGACACATACGAATGTGCTTGCCAATGGGAAGAAAAAGCTAAAGACTTATCAGAACGTTTCATCAAAAACTTCAACAAGTTTACTGGTAACGAAGCAGGTAAAGCTCTAGTTGCAGCTGGTCCAAAATTATAATAGGAAGTTTTCGTTAATAAAAAAAGAGCCATCTTTTTTAGATGGCTCTTTTTTTTCTATGTATAAAAATTATTTTAAATCGATCCTAATAACATAATCGATTTCAGTTGGTTTGTTTTGGAGTTCAATGAGAATACCTTTCTTGTCTTGTTTAAAATTAATGTTCCCCCCATCCACTAAAGATATTGCTTTTGAGGCTTTGACCTTTTTTATTGGCAAATATAAATGGTTATCATTTAGGTTTAAAATGTGAACATACATTTGCTTTCCTTTCATTGTGGTAACTCCCCAATCTTGAGGAGGAATGATACCTGAAGTTGTTTCATATACAGCTTCTCCATATTTATTTAGCCATTCACCTATCTCTTTTAGTCTAGTAGCAGCTTCTTCTGGAAATTTTCCGTCGGGTCCTGGTCCTACGTTGAGTAATAGATTTGCTCCCATCCCAACGTTCCTCATTAAGAAATGTATAATCTCTTTTGTTGATTTAAAGTCGTCATCAGTAATGTTATATCCCCAAGTTTTGTTCATTGTTTGGCACGACTCCAACGGTAGTTTGCTAACCTCTTGACCTTCAGAATATCCAGCAGTATTTTGCCCGGGGAGATCTCTCTCAAAAATCTGAAAATCTTCACCAGCTCTAATTTCTTTATGGTGATTATTTGCAATTAGACATTGTGGTTGAATGGAGTGTATATGCTTGTATTGCTCTTCAAGTTGCCATTCAAAATTAGGTTTATCCCAAACTCCATCGAACCAAATAGCACCAATTTCACCATAATTAGTGAGTAGTTCAGTAAGTTGGTTATTCATAAAAGAGTAGTATGTCGCCCAATTCTCCTTGCTTTTGTCTCTGCCGCTTTTTTGTCCAGTGCCTCCAATAGGAAAATCATCTCTTCCCCAATCAATGTGTGAATAATAAAGGTGAAGTTTTATTCCCTGTTTTTGGCATTCTTCTGCAAGTTCTTTAAGAACATCGCGTTTGTATGGCGTAGCATCAACAATGTTGTAGTTGGAAAAGTTTGATTTGAACATTGAGAACCCATCGTGATGGCGTGAGGTAAAACATAGGTATTTTGCTCCAGAACTTTTGATTATCTCAACCCATTCTTTAGCGTTGAATTTTGATGGATAGAAACCCGATGCAAGTTGTGAATAGTTCTTATGTTTTATGCCTTTGTTGGTCATAACCCATTCTCCATCGCCCATCATACTATAAATGCCCCAATGTATGAAAATCCCAAATTTGGAATCGGCAAATTCTTTTCTTCTATTTAAGTTCTCTGGAGTGGGGGAGTAAGTATTCTCTTGAGCAAAAACATTCGATACTAATGTCAAACCTAGGATGAGAGTAAATAACTTTTTCATTTTTATTATGGTTTAGCAGTACTGTATAATAAGAACTTCTTTTGTTGTTTCGGTTACGGCAAATCTGTTATCGATTTGTTGGCCAACTATCCAAATAATCTCATCGTTTGCAGAAGTTAAAATCCAGGCGTTTTCTTTTTCAAAAAGAGAAAATTTTTGGTCAATAAAGAAGTTGCTTAATTTTTTTTTCTGATTCATACCAAAAGGGAAGAACGCATCTCCTTGTTTCCATTTTCTTAGCGTAAGAGGGAAAGTGATTTTTTCTATATCAATATTTGCGATTTTTTTAGATCTCTTCAATTTAAAATTTTCAATATTCGTTCTCTCAAAATTTAGATGAATGGGGTAGTGCAGTTCTTCAATTTTTGAAAGTGTGAAACACTCTTTTTCTTTTTTCGCTGACTTTTTTCTGATGATTATTTCATCCCGATTTATCAACAATTCAAATTCGGAAGAAGAGAATTTTTTGCCAGAATTACTCTCGAGTTGTTGATAAATTTTTTTGATATTATCGCTGTTAAATCCGTATTTATGCAGTATTTCTGATAGAATAGGATAACAAATAGGCAATTCTTTTAGTTTTTTTGTGTTAATTATTGTATTTTCTAAACTATTTGTAATCAGTGATTTGTATAGCGAATTAATAAAGAATAAACTTATTTCTTGTATATTCGCAATTCTTTCGAAGTTATCAGACATTGTTTCTTGGAAAGATGGATTCAGTTTTTCAAACTGTGGAATAATTTGATGTCTGATAGCGTTTCGTTTGAATTTTACTTCGTTATTTGTGGAGTCGAAGCAACTCAAAAGGTGGTGTTTTTTGGCATAATTTTCAATCTCACTTCTAAGGCAACAGAGCAACGGTCTTACCACAAAATTGTTTTTAGGTTTTATTCCACTCAAACCATTTATTCCTGTTCCTCGGGTGAGATTCAAGAAAAAAGTTTCAACCGAATCGTTCATATGGTGAGCTACGGCAGTGCATTGACACAACTCTTTTTTTCTCACATCCTCGAACCACTCGTAGCGCAACTCACGAGCTGCCATCTCTATGGAAATTTGTTTTTCCTTTGCATATTTTATGGTGTCAAAATCCGTTTTTATGAATTGGCAGTTGTATTTCTCTGTTAGTTGTTGTACAAAATTTTCGTCTCTTTCTGATTCCTCTCCTCTCAAGTGAAAATTACAATGTGCAACAACACATTCATAATGCAGCTCTAGCAGTATATGCAAAAGAACCACCGAATCTATTCCGCCGCTCACGGCAACCAAAATCCGATCCGTTGGTTCAAATAGTTTTTTTTCGGAAATGTATTTCGAAACTTTTTTAAGCACGTTCTCTCTGTTTGGATAGCAAGATTTTTCCTTTTTTACACTAGCATTTTAATCTCTTTTACGTCGCTCAGTCCGTGACGTTGCATATATTCTTCAATTCCTTCTACCACCTTTACCGTAATAGCGGGATTGATAAAGTTTGCTGTTCCTATTTGCACTGCGCTTGCACCAGCCAACAAAAATTCGATAGCATCAGTGGCATTCATAATGCCTCCCAAGCCAATGATAGGAATGTTCACAGCCTTGCTCACTTGCCAAACCATTCTCAGTGCAATAGGTTTCACACAAGCGCCAGAAAGCCCGCCAGTGATGGTTGAAAGTATCGGTTTGCGTTTTTCGGCATCGATGGCCATGCCAAGCATAGTGTTTATTAGCGAAACGCTATCGGCGCCAGCCGATTCTGCTGCTCGTGCAATTTCGGTGATGTCGGTTACGTTGGGAGAAAGTTTTACAATAAGTGTTTTATGGTAAGCTTTTCTCACTGCAGCAACAACTTCTTCTGCGGCTTGTGCAGATGTGCCAAATGCCATTCCTCCTTGTTTAACGTTAGGACATGAAATATTGAGCTCAATGGCTGGAATACGGTCCAAAGCATTTATTTTTTCGGCTGTGGCAACGTAGTCTTCAATGCACGAGCCCGAAACGTTCACTATGACGTTTGTATCCAATGTTTTAAGTTTTGGGTAGATATTTTCAATGAGGTAATCTACACCTTTATTTTGTAACCCAACAGCGTTGAGCATTCCCGATGGCGTTTCGGCCATGCGTGGATAGGGATTACCTTCGCGGTGATGTAGGGTAGTGCCTTTTACAATAAACCCTCCCAAGCGATTCAAATCTATAAAATCAGCAAACTCAAAACCATATCCAAAAGTTCCCGAAGCAGTGAGCACAGGATTTTTTAGTTCCAATTGTCCTATTTTTACGTTGGTATTCATAATTTTCTCTTTTTTTACCATTTCAACTCTTTTATGTTAAATACCGGACCATCGGTACATACGCATTTATGACCCTCTTTTGTGTCAGTAACGCAGCAAAGACATGCTCCAAGTCCGCAAGCCATTGTGTTTTCGAGCGATACTTCGCAGTCGATCTCCTTCTCTTGCGCAAGTTTTGCCACCGCCTTCATCATTGGGGTAGGACCACAAGAAAATATTTTGTCAAAACTGTTTTGCCAAACAGAGTGTTGCGTAACAAATCCTTGTTCGCCTACGGAACCATCTTCTGTGGTGATGTACACTTTTCCAAACTCCTCAAAACAAGCTATTTGCATAAGGTCAGAGGCAGATCGGGCACCGAGCAGAAAAACAACTTCGGAGCCATTTTCTTTCAGTTTTTTGCCTAAGTAGAGCAGTGGAGCTACTCCTACTCCCCCTCCTACAAGTAGTGTTTTTTGAGGTTTTTCAGGGAGGTTGAATCCATTGCCAAGTGGCAATACAATGTTTATTTTTGCGCCTTTCTCAAGCGTTGCTATGGCTTTGGTGCCTTTGCCTACAAGCTGAACAAGTAGCCATAGTTCTTGTGCTTTCTTTGAGTAATAATGCACGGAAATAGGGCGACGAAGAAATACATCTTTCTGATTATCAATGCGAACTTCTACAAACTGACCTGCCAAAATTTCGCCATTGTAGGGGCAATGTAGCTTCAGCAATACGTTTTTGGCGTTGAGTTGTTCGATGCTGAGCAGTTCAAGATCTAAAATCTGTTTTTTCATATCTTTTTCTCTCATGTTTTTTTACTCTTTGTACCAACTTGCGTACATCGAATAGTTGTGAGCTATTTTCTGATTGATTTCTTTGGCTTGTTCGGCCGAAACTTCTTTTACTTGCTTTGCCGGAACACCAGCCCAAATGGTATTAGGAGGAACTATTGTTCCGCTCAGTACCAGCGCGTTAGCAGCAATTATAGCTCCTTCGCCTATCACTGCGCCATCAAGCAGAGTAGCGCCCATACCTATTAGAGCATAGTCCTTTACGGTGGCTCCGTGAATGGTTACGTTATGACCTACCGACACGAAATTTCCAATTTCGATGGTAGATTTCTGATAAAGCGTGTGCAAGACAGCTCCGTCCTGAATGTTTACATCGTTGCCAATGCGAATGGTGTTCACATCGCCACGCAAAACTGCGTTGAACCAAATGCTACAATTATTGCCAATGCTGGTGTCGCCAATGATGGTTGCGTTTTCGGCCAGAAAACAATTTTCTCCAATTTGTGGAGTGAAACCTCTTACTGATTTAATTAATGCCATTTCTTTCTTTTTTTGGCAAAAATAATAAAAAGTTGTTAGAGACTTTTTTTAGACGGCCTAAAACTCTTTGTTTTGGCGGTAGTGTATATTCTGTTATATTCTATTTGACATAATATAAATTATGTGATTTTTGTATTTCAGTTTTGTTTGAATGTTTTTCGGGATTTTCATTGTATTTTCTCCTTGCGATATTTCTACGAATTATTTGCCCGATTTGTGTCGGTTGCATTCTCGGCAAAGCATTTGGCAGTTTTCCGATGAAGTTCGGCCACCGGCGTGCCATGGCGTTATGTGGTCGGCTTCCATTTGCGAGAGTTCAAAACGTTCGCCACATTCCGCACAGATGCCTTGCTGACGTTCGTAGGCCGACAATTTTTGTGCTTCGGTAAATGCCCGGATGTTCAAATGTTTTTCTTTGCGAGTAAGCACGTAAGCATAGATTCCTTTTTTGTTCGTTACGTCGTCGTCGAGAATCAGGCGGCGGATTTCTTCCTCGATGGCTTGTGTGTCGAGCACTTGTGCGTGAAACGCATCGTACAATTCGCCCCAGTTGATGCCTTTCATTATGCGCTGACGCTCGGCCGTATGCACAAAAGTGCCTTCAATCCAAGTGATTACGCTTTGGAAATATTGCCACAATTGTAACGCATTTTTATCGTGCTGATGCTCGCTCATATACACCTCGATGTTGCCTTTGGAGAGCCACGAAATGGCCGTTTCGAGGTACTCTTGCCTGATGGCTGATCCGCTTAAATACTTGCCTCCGATTTGGTACGCCACGCAGCCATTTTTGCTGAAATAACGCTTGGCGTCGCTCACCCACGAACCCGAATAAACCGCATTGCGAAGCTCCTGTTTGGTGAGTTCTTTGCCTGCTATGTTGATGGTTTCGAACCACTTAAGTTTTTCGCTATCAGTGCCTTCGCAGAGGTAAACCATCAGTTTGTAGTTGAGAATTTGCTCTTGCTCATCTTTTGTGAGGTTGTGAAAATAGCGAAACATATAGGCAAAATCACCATTCACGTATTGACAAATGCTGATGGTACGCTGCTGACCGTCGATGATTTCGTACGTGCCGTCTTCGCGCACTGCCCAATACATCACATTGAGCGGAAATCCCTGCATTACGGTGTCAATCACCGCCATACGCTCCTTATCGCCATAGACAAACTCACGCTGATACGGCGGACGAACGTCCAATTTACCGCCATAAGCCACTACTCCATTCTCCTGATTGTCAGCGTATTCTGCTACCAACTCTCTGATTGCGATTTCTTTTAGTTCTATTTTCATAACTCTTTTTTATTGTTTTTTCTTAATAAGGATTCGGAAATATGGGCATTTGCCATTTATAGACAAATCTTTATCATCATCTCCTTTTCTAAATTTAATTATTTCAAATTGTTCTGGATTGTATTTATCTAAAAATGTGATAGGAACGCCCATTGCTCCGTCGTAATCGCAAGGAATATCTGAAGTTTTATTTACGTTTATCGCATCGTAATTGTCGTATTTTGGATATTCTTCGGGATTATAGGATTTGTATAAAATCAAATCTTCGTGTCGTTCTCTATAATCCAAATTTGTAAACCAACGAACACCTTTTACACGAATAAATTTTCTGCCCTGTTCATCCATACGAGAACCTGCTGCATTTAATGGATAACTTTCTGGAACTTGAAATTCTCTATCGCCGCTGTGAATACTTGCACCAAACCATAAATGATTGTCTTTTATTAATGGAAAAACTTCTTTGTAAGTGATTGCATTTACGTTTCCAATAATTAGGAATTTCTTATCATGTTTAACCAATTGTGCTACATATTCCCTGAACAACGAAAAAGGCGGATTTGTAACCACAATATCGGCTTCTTTTAGTAATCCAACGCACTCTTCGCTACGGAAATCGCCATTGCCTTTGAGAATGGAGATGGCGTTTTTGTCGTTCTGCAAGAGGTAACGCACATCGGCAAGGTCTATTGCCCCGTCGCCGTTGGCATCGTGTACCTCACTGATTTCTATTTTGTAAGCGATTTTTTTCGGCTCGTTTGGTTCGTCTATATCAAAATGCAAAAGCAATTCGTTGCCCTGCACGGGCGAGCCGTTGTAGCACGTAGCAACGAGGCGTTTCAGCCCTAAATGGTTGAAATTCATTGCAAAGTATTTGAAAAAATTGCTTTCGTAGGGGTCGTCGCAGTTGCAAAAAACCACTTTTCCGCGAAAGTGTTCGGTATAGTGTCGCAACTCTTTTTCGATGTCGGCAAGTTGCGTGTAGAATTCATCTTTTTTGGCGTCTTTTGCCTTTGCTAAATCGTTTCGTGCCATACGGATTGATAGTTTTTGTGCATCACTATCAATCCACGCAACGCAAAAAAGAAAGTGCGAGTTTCTTATTGCGTTTACCAAGGTAGCCCAGCACGGAAACCTTTGTTTGACATAAGACTCTCACACTAAAAGTGTGAGCATTGCTGTTATTGTCAAACAAAAGAAACCTTTATATGCAAGGCATTCTTTCACTTATTATTTCTTGAGTTTATTTCCGTAAAAGTTTGCTGGGCTTTCGGTAAACGCGAAATAATAGCTAATGCTTAGTTAATAAATATGTAAAGTTTTTCCCGTAGAGAAACGCCCTCTCCTTCGACAAAAACCGATGGACAAAGATAGGAAAAAAATGTTTAGAAGTTAGATGTTTTTTGCGTAGTTAAAAAAGCGGATACAACATATCTGTTCTGCTCCTTTTGGGTTTGAAGTTGAACGAGTAACCCAATCCCCATTCAATAAATTCGGCCTTTTGTAGGTGAGTTTTTATGGCAATGCTTGCAAATAGGTTGTCCACAATGCGACACTTAAGCATCAAGCGGAAATAGTTCCATCCGTCCTCTTTGTCGGGGTCGTAGAGGTAAAACGGATATGGGCGTTTTTCTTTGCCCGTAACCTTGTTGGCATATCTTGGATTTGTGCCGTTGGGGTAAGCATCTTTGATGGGATCGAAGAGGTAAATTCCCCAATGAATACCCGCAGTAACGCGTCCCATCACAAACTCGTTGGCAACTGAAATACCCACTCTCCATTTGTAGGAGAAGTTGTCGTTGACAATTTCGTAGCGTTTGTATTGCGTTTCCAAATGTCCGAGCAAGTCGCCTTGTTTCACAAACACACCATCGTAGAAAATGTCGGCACCAAATCCCACTCGATAGAAATTGGTCATTTGCTTGTAGGCCGTTGCTCTAAACGAGAAAATGCCGTAGCCACGATTGTCTTTATAATAAAGTTCTCTGTAGCCACCAGAAGCACAAAGATCGATGCTCCATGCTCTTGGCAGAGGTCTCACATAGTCGCGCCATGGCATCATATATTCGCGCCAATTTGGACGGTAACTTACGCCCAAAAAGCCGTTTATCATGTTCAGTCCTGCGTTGGGCTGAATGACGCTTCCGTTGGAAATGTGGTTGAACATCAGATCGGAAGTTACTGCCCATCCTTTGGCAATGGGAAAATCGAAGTTCAACCCAATGGGAATAAATGCATTGACGTGCGACCCAATGGCTGCGTTGGCGTTGGGCGAATTTACACCCTCATCGGTGGCGCAGTGTTCCCACGTTTTGGTAAGAACGGCAAGACCCATACCTACTTTGAAGTGAAAGTAGAAATGCTCCTTGCGCACAATAGGAATCAGCGCATAGGGATATGCCACAAAGGCCTGCCCAAAAATCTTTGGATTGCCCAAATCCATACCCATAAGTCCAAGTCCGATGATGGGGAATTTGTAGTAACTCTCCCAGTCGTACTTGCCTTGTGGCAGAAACTCAATGTTGAGTTCGGCTCCGAATACGGGATTTTTTACCGTATTTTCCAAATGTTTGGAATGCTTAATAATGCCTCCACTGAGCATTTTGGCTTTGATGTCAAAATAAGGAGCATAGGCATAGGCGTTTGCCAATGTTACAAAGAGTATCGATATGAGCAAAAACGGCTTCTTCATTGCTCTTAAAAATGGTTGTTTCTATGCTTCTTTACTGTGGGCATTTATACGTTGAAACGGAAGTGCATAATGTCACCATCTTGCACTACATAGTCTTTTCCTTCGATGTTTAGTTTTCCGGCTTCGCGGCACGCAGATTCGCTACCGAGTGCCACATAGTCGTCGTACTTGATAACTTCAGCACGAATGAATCCACGTTCAAAATCGGTGTGAATGGTTCCTGCGCATTGAGGTGCTTTGTAACCACGCATAAAGGTCCAAGCACGCGATTCGTCGCTTCCTGTGGTGAAGAATGTTTGCAAGTCGAGCAAGTTGTAAGCCGCCTTTATCAAACGCGAAGAACCCGATTCCGTTAGTCCCAACTCGTCGAGAAAGAGTTGACGGTCTTCGTATGACTCAAGTTCTGCAATTTCCGATTCAACTTTGGCCGAAATAATGAGCAATTCGGCATCTTCGTCTTTTATGGCCTGACGCACTTGTTCAACGTAGTTGTTTCCCGAAATTACCGACTGCTCGTCAACGTTGCAGACGTAAAGCACAGGTTTATTGGTGAGCAGAAAAAGATCGCGAGCCAATTTTTCGTTTTCTTTATCGACCTTTACAGAGCGTGCTGGCTTGCCTTGCTCCAATGCCGACTTGTATTGCAAAAGAATATCGTAAAGGATTTTGGCGTTTTTGTCGCCTCCTGTTTGTGCTTGTTTTTGTACTTTATTGATTTGGTTTTCAATAGTTTCTAGGTCTTTTAGTTGCAACTCTGCATCGATAATCTCTTTGTCTCTAACGGGATTGACCGAACCATCTACGTGAACAATATTGCCATCGTCAAAGCAACGCAAGATGTGAAGAATAGCGTCGGTTTCACGGATGTTTGCGAGAAATTTGTTGCCCAAGCCTTCGCCCTTGCTAGCTCCCTTAACCAAACCTGCAATGTCAACAATTTTTACAGTGGTAGGTATTATACGTTCTGGTTTATCTATTTCTGCCAAACGATTCAGACGTTCGTCAGGAACGGTGATGATTCCTACGTTTGGTTCTATTGTACAAAAAGGAAAGTTTGCCGACTGTGCTTTTGCATTGGACAAACAATTAAAAAGTGTTGATTTACCAACATTGGGTAAACCTACTATTCCGCATTGAAGTGCCATAATTTTTTACTCAAATTTTTTCTATACCTAGGCGCAAAGGTACAAAAAAAGCAGCAAAATAAGTTGCTACTTCAGAAACTCTTCGAAGGTATTGTCGGAGTAGAAAACCACAATTTTAGAAACCGTTTTTTCGATACGTTTTTCCATGACAATAGGCTGTTGCGCAATACTATGCTGTGCAACATTGTTGGCAGGTGTAGTGGACTGAACGGGCAATTCAGGTTTTTCGTCGAACAGAGTTGGCTGACGAGGATCGACATTGCTTTGTCGGTACATATTGCCATTTCCCATAAATAGCCAGTCGGCACTGATTTCAGGAAAAGCTTCTGCTGTTTTTTTCATTACATCAAGACTTGGTGCATTTCTCCCATTTAAGATATGAGAGATTTTTGGTCGTTGAATATTTGTTTTGTCAGCAAATTGAGTTGGAGTAAGATTTTCTTTCTCAATTATCTTTAATAATCGTTCGGTTTCTTTCATAAAAAAAAGTAAATTTTTTGTTCTCACAAAGATAAACAATTATTTCCAAAAGTAAATAGATGTAAAAATTAAATTTAAGAATTTGCGAATTAACAAAAGTAAATATCAGTAAGTTTCGACAAAATGTTAACAGTAGTTGTAAATCAGCGCTATAGAATATATACAAATACTTTAATAAAATATAAAAATATATTGATAATTAGAGTATTGACTTTGTTTTGTAAAGTATTTATGTTATGATATTAGCTTTAGTTGATATTTGTTGGCACATTTACTTTATATTATAGTTGTAAGCAACTCATATTTATTTAATTATAGTGTGTTTTTGTTGGAAAACTAAATACTGTAATTACTTGTTTTTACTTTTGTTATTTACAATTTGTTTTTGTTTCCAATTTGGTTAAAATATTCTAATATTTTTGTTTTTACTTTTGTAAAGCATTTAATAATTAACAAAAGTAATTTGTTTTTTGTAAAGTAAATTTTTTCGTTATTGCACTACTCTACTTTTTTTGCAGATAAATGAAAACAGATTTTTGATCAATGTTTTATCAATTTTATTTTCTCCTTACCAATTTTATTTATTCGTTTTTTTCTTTAATTCGATTTTAATCGTATTTTTGCAAAGTATGTATTGAATTATTTATCATTTTAACTAATAAAAAAGAAAATTATGTCAAAAGTAACCGTTGTAGGTGCAGGAAATGTGGGAGCAACTTGTGCCAATGTTTTAGCTGTAAATGAAGTAGCAAATGAAGTAGTTTTGATTGACATCAAAGAAGGACTTGCTGAAGGTAAGGCGATGGATATCATGCAAACTGCTCAATTGATGGGTTTTGATACAGTAGTAAAAGGCGTAACTAACGATTATTCGCAAACAGCAGATTCTGACGTTGTTGTTATCACTTCAGGTCTTCCTCGTAAACCAGGAATGACTCGCGAAGAACTTATCGGTGTAAACGCAGGTATTGTAAAATCTGTTGCTCAAAACATTTTGAAATACTCTCCAAACACTATTTTGGTGATTGTTTCTAACCCAATGGACCCAATGGCTTATTTGTCATTGAAAACTTTAGGTTTGCCTCGTAACCGAGTAATTGGTATGGGTGGTGCTTTGGATAGCTCTCGTTTCAAATATTTCTTGAGCCAAGCTTTGGATTGCAATGCAAACGAAGTGGAAGGTCTTGTAATTGGTGGACATGGTGATACAACAATGATTCCTCTTGCAAGTTTGGCAACATACAAAGGTGTGCCTGTAACAAAATTGCTTTCGGCAGAAAAATTGGATGAAGTAGTGAAAAACACAATGGTTGGTGGTGCTACCCTAACTGGTTTGTTGGGAACTTCTGCTTGGATGGCTCCTGGAGCTGCAGCTTCGTTCTTGGTAGAATCTATCATTAAAGATCAAAAGAAAATGATTGTTTGTGCTACTTATCTTGATGGCGAATACGGAATGAAAGATATTACAATAGGTGTTCCTGTAATTATCGGTAAAAATGGTATTGAACGAATTGTTGAATTAGATTTGAACGAAGATGAAAAAGCAAAATTGGCTGCAAGCGAAGATGCTGTTCGTAAAACAAACAACATTTTGTACGAAACAGGAATTTTGTAAAAAATAGATTCTTTACAGGACAAAAAGAGAGAGAAGTTTTTTTCTTCTCTCTCTTTTTTTATTCACAACTTTCAATCCACATTTCACATTTCTTACAATCGAATTTTAGCTTGAAAAGTTTTTTATTGTAACTTAAAAATAGCGGCTCTTTATGTTTAGGAACATTATTGTTTTTTTGTTTTGAACACCACCCTAATTCGTACTTGATACAATACTTACATTGCATCAAAACCGCCTTTGGATATTTCTCTAACTCAAAAGCCCAAGCTATGTTTTTAGTTCCGTTTTCAAGGTAGAAGTTTGCAGCGTTTTTATTGGATATATTGTCCATAAAAGAGGTGTTTTCTGCCGTTTTTGGAGCGGAGATATGTCTTTCTATAGGTTGTGGCTTGTTTGTATCAAGTAGTTTGTCTAATAGTTTGTTAATCAGTTCTTTTCTCCAGAAAGAAATTTGAGAAGAAGGAAAGAAGTAGGTGTGTGTAAAATTTATATCTACCCTATTCGCACTAAAAATAGTATCTCCTAATTTAGAAAGTTGAGTTTTTATTGTATTTTCTGCTTGTTGAGGTTTTTCTGCCAACTGCTTTTCGCATTTGAAAGATTGCGAAACGGAAATTCCACTTTCCGCTGTTGCTGCTAGGCATACACCTTCGTCATTTTCGCTTAGAAGAAAATTAATAGCAATTTTTCTTTCGGCCGATTTGGTTTGTAGTTGTTTTTCAAATTCGTGGTCGTGGTTGCGATAAACCTTATCGCCTTTTTGTAAGTTATGAACCTCGTTGAACAAAACAATCTTGTCCTTGAGTTGGTTTATCCTAAAACCAGAAAACTCATTTTTATTGTTGATAAAACATAGTCCATCTCCATTATGAAGAGGAATTTTTGTGTCTATTTCTACTGATTTTCGCTGTGTTTGAATAACAGTTCCAATATATTCTCCAAGTGACTTTGGAGTTGAAAGCTGTACCATGTTTTCCGTTCTTTCGAAAAGAAAATAATCAGTATTGCCTCGATGAAAAGATTTTTCGGCAACGGGAGCGAAAAAGAACGTACTTTGACCAAAAGAACTTCGTTTTTTTTCGGGATGATTTTCCAAAATGGCATCTATTTTCTTTCGGTAAAAAGCTGTGATATTTTTTACATAATTACTCTCTTTCATTCTGCCCTCAATCTTGAATGAAGTTACTCCTGCAGCAATCAGTTCTTCTAAAAAATCGGAGCGATTAAGGTCTTTGAGCGAAAGCAAATGTTTGTTCTTGACTAGAATATTTCCGTTGGAGTCTTGTAACGAATATGGCAAACGACAATATTGTGCGCATTCGCCTCTGTTTGCACTTCTTCCACAGTTGGCATGGCTCATGTAGCACTGCCCGCTATAACTTACACATAAAGCTCCGTGAACAAACACTTCTAACTCTGCGCCCGTTTTTTTATGAATTTCTTCAATCAAATGAAGAGGAGTTTCTCTAGCTAAAACAATGCGTTCGAAACCACAATTTTGCAAAAATTGTACTTTTTCAACAGTTCTGTTGTCGGTTTGTGTACTTGCGTGGAGAGCAATAGGTGGAATGTTTAGTTTTAGAATTCCCAGATCTTGAATAATAAGTGAGTCGCAGCCGATGTTATAAAGTTGGTGAATAAGTTTTTCGGCTTCTTCCAATTCATTATCGTAAAGAATAGTATTGAGTGCAACAAAAATCTTTACACCGAACAAATGAGCGTAGTTGACGAGTTTTTCAATATCTTGAATGGAGTTTCCTGCAGCTGCTCTTGCTCCAAACTTTGGAGAACCAATATAAACTGCGTCTGCCCCACAATTTATGGCAGCAATGCCGCATTCTAAATTTTTGGCAGGAGAAAGCAGTTCTACGTTATGATACATTGTTATTCGGCTTTGCGCAAATCTATTTTTCTAAAATCGGCATTGTATTCTCCTGTGATATTGTTACCAAGTTGGTCAGAACAGTTAAAAGTTACTAACAATTTCTCACCTTCTTGTCGTTGTATTGTAATGCTATTCTTAAAAACAAAAGACTTTTTGAATGAGGAAGACGATGTATAGTCGTACCAATAAGTTCCCCAGTCAATAGTTCCATCTTTTCTTCCAGATAAAGCCGTGAAGTTTTGATAGTCTCTTGACAAAGTGTATGTTCCATCATTGGGAAATTCGCTTCCTATTGAATGCAAACCTACAACAAATACAAGACCTTTCTGAAATTTTCCTTTTTCTGAATAACGCATATCTGTGGAGTAGAAAAATAGTTCGTAATAGTTTAAGTTATCAGAAAACAAATTACCCCAAAGCATAATATCGCCTCGTTGTAAATTATAGGTCGAATCTCCAATGAAGACTTCCCCAACTTTTGCTCCATCAATGTTGTTTTGCAGAAAATAGTTCCCTTTATAAGTTCCTGTTATTGAGTCTTTTCCATCAAAGAGTTTAACATCGTATCGCCAATCTTCTCCATCTTGGTAAACATTCAAATAACCTGATTTTACGTAGGTGAAAATAGTGTCTAAATCTGTTTTAGAAATGGGAATAAACTTAAAGTAAGAACCTGAGATTTTTCCATCTTCATCTGTTTTTCCAGGAATTATTGAGAATGTTTTCTTTTGTTCGTCAGTAGAATAAACGCCTTTTTTTAATGCAGCAGAATCTACATTTACATCTAATTTCAAATAAGCGCCCATTCCACTTACATCATCCATATTGAATGAAATCTGTTTTCCGTTTAAAAAGAAATCGAAACTATAAAGTTTTTCTGAGGAATTATATGATTTTCGTAGAGCACGAGCACTCTCTATAGCATAAGATTTTTCTCTAAATTTTAGGTAATAAACCTCATCTTTCTCTTTCTTGCAAGCAACAGATAAGAGAGAGAATATGACAATTGTCGATATGGAAGAGAATTTTCTCATCTAAGTCTGTCTAATGAACGAACAAGAGCTTCATCTTTTCCTATAGCGCGAATGGCCAAATAAGATAGAATGATGTTTATCAATGGGAATGAGGCAATCAAACTCAAAGATACTTCACTATCTGTTAGTGAAGCTTTTATTTTGAAAATCCAGTAAACCAACAAAGCATAATACCCTAACATTAAAACAATATTGAAAACAATTATGCGGATTTGTAAAATTCTTTTTTTGTAGAAAAATATGCTTACAAATGAAAGCAAAAAAACTACTGCCATCAGCAAAGTGATGTTCCAAGTTGAAGTTATCAACGCTCCATTTTCTCCAATCAATCCCTTATAGTTTAGTTCAAAAACGCCTTCTTGTAAAGAGTAAAAATCTGCGGTTGGAAAAAAAATAACAATTCCCGTTAGTATAGTAACTATCAGTAAATAAACAGTTTGAATTCTTTGTATCATCTTATTTTTTAATTTTAAATTTGTCAAAAAATGTTTTTTTAGTTGTTGAAAGATAATAATCTTTCCATGTTAATTTTTCTTTTAAAATTTTATAGATAACTCCCCAATCTGGTAATCCGCCCAAATTTCTATCATCAATATAAACATCAGCTATTACTTTTTTTGTTTCTGATATTTGCTCATCAGGGTCGTTTTGATTAACAGCATAAAATTCCAATCCCTTTTTTCTGCAAAATTCAACAGCTTCATCCAAGGCTTTTCCCGTCCTTACGGTCCAAAGAATAAGCAAATAATGTTCTTCTGTTTGCAGACGTTTAAGTGTCTCTATTGCAAAAGGAATTTCTTTTCCAATTAGAGGATAAGAATGTTGAACAATTGTTCCGTCAAAATCTACTGCTATTCTCATTCTTCTGTTTGCTTTTCGTTTTGATTGTTGAGAAAAGAAAAATCATTCTCGATTTTCTGCATTGTAGGTTTGCAAAAAATGAAAGCGACTGCGGCTATAGCGGCAGCATAAAGCATTGATAAATCTTTTAGAATGTAAAATATTAATACATTCAAAATCACACCAAAAGAGATTAAAACTAGGCGTAAAAGCCATATTTTCTTATAGTAACTTTGCTGTTGTTCTGATGGCAATGTTTGCAAAGTTTTTTGTTGCTTTTGATGGAAAAACCACATGCCTAGAGGAATAGAGATTAGAATATACATCACTCCCACTGATTGTAATGTTATGGCAACAGATGTTCCAAGTTCGAACAAAGGATTTTTTAAAAGATTAGAAGAAAATAGTACAACTACAAAAAATAGTAGAAATACGATGTAGTAGTACAATTGTAATGATTTAGAAAGTCGTTCTAGTTTCATAATCCAAAAAAAGATTTTCGGCAAAGATAATGAAAAACCCTATAACGAAAACATTGTTGAAAAATACAGATCAAGAATTACTTTTTTGTGTTTGGTTGCTGAATGTCTATCTTTTTGTTTTTTAGTTATTTTTCTACCAAATTGTGTTATAAAATAGTATTAATTGTTCTCTTTTTTGTAGCTTTGCAGAGTTGTTAAAAAACTAAAGAAAAATGAGACTAATAATTGAACCAGATTATGCCACAGTTTCGCAATGGGCGGCAAATTATGTGGTAAGTAAAATCAATGCTGCAAATCCTTCTGCAGAAAAACCTTTTGTGTTGGGATTGCCAACTGGATCTTCTCCATTGGGAATGTATCGTGAGTTGATTCGTTTGAATCAAGCAGGAAAAGTATCGTTCAAGAATGTGATAACATTCAATATGGATGAATACATTGGTTTACCAAAAGATCATCCTGAAAGTTATCATTCGTTTATGTGGAACAACTTTTTCAAACACATTGATATTCAAGAAAAAAATGTTAATATCTTGAATGGTAATGCTGAAGATTTAGCGGCTGAATGTGAAAACTATGAACAAAAAATAAAAGCCGTAGGGGGAATTGATTTGTTCTTAGGAGGAATTGGTCCTGATGGTCATATTGCGTTCAATGAGCCAGGCTCTTCTTTGCAATCGCGTACTCGTATCAAAACATTAACAACCGATACAATTATTGCAAATTCTCGTTTCTTTGATAATGACGTGAACAAGGTTCCTAAAACATCTCTTACTGTAGGTGTTGGCACTGTACTTGATGCAAAAGAGGTTTTGATTATTGTTAATGGCCATAACAAAGCTCGTGCTTTGCGTCATGCTGTAGAAGAAGGAATTTCTCAAATGTGGACAATCAGTGCTTTGCAAATGCATCCAAAAGGAATTATTGTTTGCGACTATGAAGCATGCTTCGAACTTAAAGTTGGAACTTATCGTTATTTCTTGGATATTGAAAAAGATAATTTGGATCCAAATAGTTTGATTTAATAATATGAAAATGAAAATGCGGGAAAAGTGTTTTTGCCCGCATTTTTTTTATGTCAAGAAAAAGAGGTGAACAAATGAGAATTGAAGTTGAGAGTGGAATAAATGGTTGCCTAATTGTAAAAGATTCATACAATCAGGATTTGAAGTCATTGACAAACCATTCTTTGGCGTTTTTAGAACAACAAATTGATGAAAAAATGCCACGAACATTGATTCTTTATGCAGATAACCAGAATTGCAACGCAGAAATTCCAACATTGGTATCTGAAGTACAGAGTGCTTTTGAAAGAAAACAACTTCATCGTATTGTTCTAATTGGAGAATGTTTAGCTCAATATTCATATCAATTTCCTGAAAGAGATCGACTTGTTTTTTCTGATATAAATCTTTTTTTGACTTCTAATTTCTTTGAAAAGATTCAAAATGAGGCTATTTTGCTAAAAATAGCTTCTGAAAAAGAGGAAAAATTGGTTTTACAAAGATTGCGACTTCTTGTTCACGATACTGTATTGGAAACAAATTTTGATGCACTCAAATACAACATTAATCATTTTAGGAAAAAATTGCAACCAGAAACAAAACTAATGTGCATGGTTAAAGCTTCTGCTTACGGAAGTGGCTCTATTGAGGTATCTAGAGCTTTGCAATATTGGGGTTGCGATTATTTAGCTGTGGCTTTTGCTCACGAAGGGGTTGAACTCCGACAAGCAGGAATTGATATTCCTATCATGGTTTTGGATCCATGTGTCGATGTTTTGGGTCGAATGATAGAAAATAAACTTGAACCTGAAATCTTTTCGTTCAGTATGTTACAAACAATGCTACAAGAAGCTGAGCAAAGAAATTTGAAGGACTACCCTATTCATTTGAAAATCGATAGTGGAATGCATCGTGCTGGTTTTGAGTTAGATGATTTAGATGAAGTATTAGAAATGCTTCAGCAGCAATCGTATTTAAAGGTGGTTTCGGTTTTTTCTCATTTGGTTGGAGCAGACGATTCTCAGTTCGATTCATTTACTCAACAGCAAATAGATTATTTTTCTGCCTGTGCAAAAAAAGTTGTATCTACATTTCCTCATAAAGTTTTATGTCATATTCTTAACTCTTCAGGCTCTCAGCGTTTTACGAAGAATCATTTTGATATGATACGTTTGGGAATTGGACTTTGGGGAATAAGTTTTTCTGAGAATGATGTTTTTCAAAATGTTTGTACTTTGAAAACAAAGGTTTCTCAAATCAAGTATGTAGACAAATCAGAAACAGTAGGTTATAGTAGAAAAGGGGTTTTGACACAAAATTCAAAAATTGCCCTTTTGCCACTTGGTTATGCTGATGGTATTGATCGCAGACTTGGAAATGGAGTTTGGAAGGTTCTTATTGGTAACCAATCTTTTCCTACTATTGGGAACGTTTGTATGGATTTGATGATGGTGGATGTTACAGGTTCTGATGTGAAAGAAGGTGACGAGGTTACTATTTTTGGTGACAAACAAACTATAGCTGATATGTCGGCCGTATTGGGAACTATTCCTTACGAAGTTCTTACATCAATTGCTCCTCGTGTCAGAAGAGTTTATTTTTGCAAGTAAATGTGTGATGGTTTTTTGTTGTAAATCATACTTATATTAATTTTGCAAATGTTATTTTTTCTCTAGTGATTATAACGAAATAGCAGAAAATAAAAAAGAAATGGAAATAATCAAAACTCAAGTTGCTCTACGAAACCTTGTTGAAGGATTAAAAAATGAGGGAAAAACTATAGGACTTGTTCCTACAATGGGTGCTTTGCATAATGGTCATTTGCAGCTTGTTAGACGTTGTGTAGAAGAAAATGATATTTGTCTTGTGAGTATTTTTGTAAACCCAACACAGTTCAATGACAAAAACGATTTAGCAAAATATCCGCGTACACTCGAAGCTGATGCAAAAATGCTAGAAGAAAATAATTGCTATGCTATTTTTGCTCCAGAGGTTGATGATATTTATGATAATAGCGAATTGAATTCCACGTTTGAATTTGATTTTAATGGTTTAGACGAAGTGATGGAAGGTAAATTTCGTCCAGGACATTTTAATGGAGTTGTTCAGATTGTTGGCAAACTATTTGAACTTTCAACACCAGACAAAGCTTATTTTGGAGAAAAAGATTTTCAACAATTGGCCATTATCCGTCACATGGTTGCAACAAAAAAATATCCTATTGAGATTATTGGTTGTCCAATTGTGCGTGAAGAAACTGGATTGGCTCTTAGCAGTCGCAATATGCTTTTAAGTGCCAACGAAAAAGATATTGCAACATATATCTACAAAACTTTGAAAGAAAGCGTTGATTTTCAACAAACAAAAAATGTTGCAGAAACAATAGATTGGGTTGTGTCGAAAATTAATAAGACAGAAGGACTTCGTGTAGAATATTTTGAAATTGTAAATGGAAACACGCTTCAATCTGTAAAGGATTGGAACGATGCAAATTATATAGTTGGCTGTGTTACAGTTTTTTGTGGTGCAGTTCGTTTAATTGATAACATTCAATACAAATAAAATGTACGTAGAAATCTTAAAATCGAAAATTCATAGAGTTACTGTTACTGATGCAAATTTGAATTACATTGGTAGCATTACTATTGACGAGGACTTGATAAATGCAGCAAACATTTTGCCTAACGAAAAGGTTTTCATCGTAAACAACAACAATGGTGCTCGCTTTGAAACTTACGTGATTAAAGGCAAAAAAGGTTCTGGAGAAATCTGTCTTAATGGCGCTGCAGCACGTTTAGTACAACCAGGCGATATCATTATTATTTTGGCATACGCATGGATGGATTCGGAAGAAGCAAAAACTTTTGAACCAAAAATTATTTTCCCCGATACCGAAACAAACAAACTAAAATAAACCGTTTATGAAAGGTATAATTCTCGCAGGAGGAAGTGCGACAAGACTTTACCCTTTATCGAAAGCCATTTCAAAGCAAATCATGCCGGTTTACGATAAACCAATGATTTACTACCCTCTTTCAACCTTGATGTTGGCAGGAATAAGAGAAATTTTGATTATTTCTACTCCTCGTGATTTACCTATGTTTCAAGAATTGCTTGGCTCTGGCGAACAACTTGGAATGCATTTTGAATACAAAGTACAAGAAACACCTAATGGTTTAGCTCAAGCATTTGTGCTTGGTGCTGATTTTCTTGCAGGAGAAAAAGGTTGTCTAATTCTTGGCGACAATTTGTTTTATGGGCAAGGTTTTTCAGCAATGCTGAAACGAGCTGTTGCCATAGAAAAAGGTGCATGTGTATTTGGTTACTATGTGAAAGATCCTCGTGCTTATGGTGTTGTAGAATTTGACAATTGTGGAAAAGTTGTTTCTCTTGAAGAAAAACCAGAAAAACCTAAAAGCAATTATGCGGTTCCTGGACTTTATTTTTATGACGAAACTGTTACTGATAAAGCCGCAAACTTAAAACCCTCTGCTCGTGGAGAATACGAAATTACAGACCTTAACAAACTCTATCTTGAAGAAGGAACTTTGAAAGTTGAACTTTTTGGTCGTGGGTTTGCGTGGCTTGATACGGGCAATTGCGACAGCTTGCTTGAAGCAGCTAATTTTGTTGAAACAATTCAAAACCGACAAGGATTTTACGTTAGTTGTATTGAAGAAATTGCTTGGAGAAATGGATGGATTTCAACTGAAGAATTGCGAGAAATAGGCAAATCAATTGAAAAAACAAATTACGGGCAGTATTTGTTAGGACTTTCTGAAATATAATTTATCTCTTCCATCTATATGTCTAAAAAGGTTAAAATAGCACTTGCTGTTCCTCTTGTTCGGGTTGCAGATGTTGATTTTAATGTCTTGCAAATAGAAAGTCTTATAAAAAAAGCAACTGAAGAAGACGCCAAAGTGATTGCTTTTCCCGAACTTTCTATAACAGGCTCAACTTGTGGAGATATTTTTTTACATTCCTTACTTATAGAAAAGGCAGAACAAGGGTTGAAAACTTTGTTAGAGAATACCAAAACATTTGACATAGTTTCTCTTGTAGGTTTGCCATTAAAAGCCGATAACGGCAAGTTATACAACGTAGTTGTAGTTTTTAAGAGAGGAAAGATTCTTGGAATTGTTCCTAAAACAGTTTTGTTAAATAAAGAAAACAGATGGTTTAGCAAAGTTTCTTTAACATCTTATGAAACAATAAGTTATTTGCAGCAGAATTTTGTATTTTCTGATGGTGTTTTTAATTTATCTGATTTCAGTTTTTCACTTGGAATAGGTAAACTTTTATTAAAGAATACAGATGTTCTTTTCAAGATAACTGCCTTACCTACAACGATTGATATTGATCAATGTTCTGTTTTAGAACAAACTTCAGCTCTTTTGGTTGAGCTTTCAAGCGGTTTTGGCGAATCATCAACAGATGGTGCTTTTTGTGGAGAAATAACTATCGCAAGAGAAGGAAAAGTTTTGTTAAACAAAATGTTAGCTTCAACTAAAAATGAAATTCTGGTTACAGAAATTGATATTGATATTGAAATTGATAAATCAATTTCTATCAATGAAAAACCTCAATGCGATACTGATGAAAAACTAGAGGAAATTTTAGAGAAAAAAATAAAGAAATTCCCTTTCGTTGATGAACAAAATTTACAATCTCAGTGCGAAAAATCACTTAATATACAGCATTTTGGATTGGCAACTCGATTAAATAGAATTGGTTGTAAGAAAGTGGTTATTGGTATTTCCGGAGGGTTGGATTCTACTTTAGCATTGTTAGTTTGTGTGCGATCATTTGATTTTTTGAATATTGACCGAAAAGGAATTATTGCTATTACGATGCCTGGTTTTGGAACTACAGGACGTACTTATAAGAATGCGTTGGCTTTAATCGAAAGTTTGGGTGTGACATTAAAAGAAATAGACATAAAACAAGCCTGTTTGCAGCATTTTAATGATATCGAACATGATAAAAATATTCACGATGTAACATACGAAAATTCTCAAGCACGCGAGCGAACACAAATTTTGATGGACATAGCAAATAAAGAGAATGGATTGGTTGTTGGAACTGGAGATATGTCTGAATTGGCTTTAGGTTGGGCAACCTACAATGGAGATCAAATGTCAATGTATGGTGTTAATGCGGGTGTTCCTAAAACATTTATACAACCTCTTGTAAGGTACGTTGCAGAGCAAAGTAATGAGGAACTAAAGAGAATTTTATTTGATATTGTTGATACACCTATTAGTCCAGAGCTTACTCCTGCCGATGATAAAGGGAATATAAAGCAAAAAACAGAGGATTTAGTTGGCCCTTATGAGTTACACGACTTCTTTTTGTATTACTTCTTGTTCTATCAGTTGAACCCAAAAACAATACTGAAGTTTGCTCAGAAAGCCTTTGAGGGTAAATATGATACGTTAGAAATAAAAAAATGGTTGAGAACATTTATTTACCGCTTTTTCTCTCAACAATACAAACGTTCTTGTATGCCTGATGGGCCAAAAGTTTTTAATTTATCGCTTTCACCAAGGGGAGATCTTGATTTGCCTAGCGATGCTTATTTTGATTTGTGGTTGAAAGATTTATAACTAATTAGTTTTTAGTAGATATGAAAACATTTCACGATTTGGCAAAAAACCGCCGAAGTATTAGAAAGTATTTGGAAAAGAATATTGAAAAAGAAAAAATAGATCAGATATTACAAACTGCATTGATGTCTCCTGCATCAAAAAGAACTAATGGATGGGAATTTATTGTTGTGGAGAATAAAGAGATGCTAAAAAAACTATCGGAGTGTCGTGAATTTGGGAGCAAGTTGGTGGCTGATGCTCCGCTTGCAATTCTGATTGTTGCAGACCCTTCAAAAAGCGATGTTTGGTATGAAGATGCTTCAATCGCTTCTACATTCATTCAACTTCAAGCCGAGGATTTAGGACTAGGAAGTTGTTGGGTGCAAGTTCACAACAGAGAAAAAGATGACCAACAAACTGCGGAAGATTATGTGAAAAATCTTCTTGATATTCCTCAAAATTTGCGCGTACTGAATATGGTTGCGATTGGTTACAAAAACGAAGACCGCAAACCTTATGACGAAGAGAAATTACAGTACGATAAAATCCATTGGGAAAAGTTCTAATGAAGAAGAATCTGGTTTTTATTGGTGCTGGAAATGTTGCTACTCATTTGGCAAAAGCTTTTTACCAAAATGGCTTTTCTATTGTTCAAGTTTTTAGTAGAACAGAATTGTCGGCTAAGACTTTAGCTGATAAAGTAGATGCTAATTATACAACCGATTATAATAGAATTGTTGAGAATGCAGATATCTATTTTTACTGCTTAGCGGATGATGTTTTGCCACAATTAATTTCTCAAAAAGTATTTCCTAATGGCATACATATTCATACGGCAGGGAGCGTTAAAATAGATGTTTTTGATAGAAATAGAGTAAATTATGGAGTGCTCTACCCTTTGCAAACTTTTTCGAAGAACAAAGAAATAGACTTTTCGCAAATTCCACTTTTTGTAGAAGCAAATAACGAATTTTCAGAGCAGGTTATCAAAGATTTGGCAATGAGTTTGTCTCAAAAGGTTTTTTCTGTTTCGTCTGAAAATCGTCAAAAAATTCATCTTTCAGCTGTTTTTGCTTGCAACTTTACAAATCATTTGTTTGCAATTGCTCAAGAGTTATTGGGCGAGGTTCCTTTCGATGTTTTACTTCCATTGATTGAAGAAACAGTAGAAAAAGTAAAAACAATTCCTCCTCGAAAAGCTCAAACTGGCCCTGCAATAAGGAGAGATAATAATGTGATTAATAAACATTTAGAATCTCTTTCTTTTAATTTAGGTTGGCAAGATATTTATAAAAAACTCACAAAGGATATTCAAAAGGAATCATAGTATTTGTTCTTCCTTTAATCTTTTTTCAAGCAAATCATAGTCGGAAAAAATGTTTTTCATTAGTGCTTTGAAGTTTTTTCCATGGTTCATTTCGCGAGTATGACAAAGTTCATGCACAAGTACAAAATCAATCAGTTCTGTAGGTAAAAGCATCAAAAACAAACTCAAATTTATGTTTTGTCGAGCCGAACAACTTCCCCATCTTTTTCTTGCTGAGTTTATTTTCACTGATTGGTAAGAAAAATCATATTTTTCTGCCAATTCATGTAGTCTTTTGGGTAGAAAGTTTTTGGCTTCCTGTTTCAAAAAGTGAGAAACTATGTTTCTAATGACATCTTGTTTGGTCGAGAAATCAATCTCGGGCAAATAATTAATTTCTAAAATACCATATTTATATTTTGCAGTAAAAGAGGATTTTATAAGATTATTCTCTTTGAAAATAACAGTAAACTTGTTTGTTTTAAGAATGGTATTTTGGTTAAAAACAATATGTTTTTTAGGTTTATTTTCTATTTTTTGTTTTGCAGATAAAATCCACTGGATACGTTCTTTGGTAAGAGGGAAAATGGTTGAAATTTCATTTTGAGAGGTAGTTATTTTAACTCCATTTTCAGAAACAGAAAAAATTGTTCTTGACATTCCTTTACGAATGTAGAGATTTATTTCTCCTACTTCTGGATGACAAATGGTAGTTTTCATTTTTCTAAGAAAACTACATCTTCTGCTTCGTCAAATCCACCTTCAAAATCGTTATTTTCAAATTTTACATTCGTTGTTCGTAAAAACAGAAAACGTTTGTTGTTCCAGTGGAATGATTTATAATCAGTGTTTTGAACAATTTTATTATTTCTAAAAATCAGTCCATCAAGTGATTTTGCAAAAACAATAGGTTGATCAAATGTCTCAAATAAATTGTTCTCAATTACAACACCTTGATTTTCACCTCCATGAAAATATTGTTTTTGTTCAGCAATATTTGGAATTTCCGGATAGATAGAAATAATGGCATTGGTAAACTGAAACATGTTGGTTAGTGCATTTACAAAGCGATTATTTTTGATTAAAACATTACGACAAGCACCAGTTTCGAACCATCCATTACAATCTCCACAAAGCAAAATAGCACAGCCAGAAGTGTGGTCAAAAAAGTTTTGCTCAACAACTACGTTTTTTGGGGTACTGAAAAGTGCTCCTCTTGCTCGGTTGTTACGAACAGTATTTTTAGAAAAATCAACTTCAGGACACCAAGTTAAATTTTCTATTCCGATAGACTGATTTTCAAACTCTATTGCATCGATATTTTTATCAAATGTGATTAAAAATTCTTTCACTCCCGAAATAGAATTTGAATTGTATGGTTCAATGGACGAGATTGTATTTTTCTCTCCAACAATTTCCATTGTAGATGAACTTAAAAATTGTACTTCATCGTCCTGATTTCCCCAAGAAAATCCCCACGATTGATTGTGCATATACTTAGCAATCAACGAATAAGAATCTATCTTTTTGACAACCTTGAGATATGTTCCGTGAACATTTATCGCATCGTCCATCATATTTTCGTAAAGACCATTTTTTGAAATAATCTTTCCTTTACAACTCGAAAAATGTGTAGCATCTGCTTGGGTAGTAAAAACTCTGTCACTTCCCTGCTCCAAACAAACCGAAAAACCATTCAAAGTTATGTTTTCGCAGAGTTGAGCTAAAAGCCCCATTCCTTCTGCATAATGCACTTTTACATTTTCAAGCTCTGTATCAACATTTTCAGCTAAAAATATAGCAGGAGCAGGACGATAATAACATCTTAACGCAATTTTGGTTTGTGGCTTTAGACGATCATCTTTCCAGTTGGGAGAAAAAAATAGATTGGTATCAAGCTGAACAGTCTGGGAGAAATCGCAAATCAAATCGCTTGTGCGATAAACAATGTGATTTGTTTTTGGCTCAAAAGCAATTCCGGTAATAGGCTTAATAGTCCAGTTTTCATCATAAATTTCAAGCCAATTATCTGTACTTAGACGTGCGTTGACCCAATTTTCTGTACGAAAAATAATTCCTTTTTCTCCTTGATTTTCAATTATTTCTACCTGAGCAATATGAGGATGTTCAAAATCGATAGAGAAATTCGTCAATTTACAATTTCTTGAATTTTTAAGTGTCAAAGGAAGCATTCTTCCGTGGAAAATAAATTTAGAACCATTACCATCAAATGTCATATTTTCCCATCCATCAAAATTGAATGTTACATTTTTAGGATTGTCCTGATCATGATTTGAGATGTAGTATTCTTTTTGAAGTGCACCATTTTCGTAAAAATGATAGGTCCCCTTTGGCAATGAGATAAATATTTCTTTTCCTTCCTTGCAATTCTCTTTTATTGATTGTAGAGCCAAAATAAGTTGTTCTGAATTGTTTTTCGAAGTTTCCGAAACACCAAAATCAGTTAAATCGAATTCTTTTTCTTGACACGACAACATCATTGTCGAAAACGCAATGAAAGAAAAGATAAATTTTCTCATTTTTTCTATTTTATTTCAATTCACCAGAAGACAAAGCTTGTACCGTAATGTTTCCTATAGCGGTTGCTTCCACATCGCCAAGAATGACCTTACAACCAGTTTTTTCTTCGGTAAATTTGTTTAACAATCTGTTGCGAGAACCACCGCCAACAATGTAAATTTTATTTATTTTTTTACCTGAACAATTTTCCAATTGAAGTTTTACTTCTGCGTATTTTGTTGCTAATGAAAGGCAAACACAGCGCATAAAATCTCCGTTTGTTTGAGGTTTGGGTTGATTAGTTTTTTCGCAGAAGTCGCAAATGGCCTTTGACATACTAATTGGGTTGGCAAAATGCACATCGTCTACATCAACAACGCTATTGCAGGTAGATACTTCTGCCTCAGATACTAAAGCTGAATAATCACACTTTTGTCCTTGTTTTTCCCACTCTTTAACTAATGATTGAATCAACCAAAGTCCTGTAATGTTTTTCAAAAAACGAATCTTTCCATCGACAGTTCCTTCGTTGGTAAAATCGCTGTTCATCGCTTCTTGAGTTTGTATCGGTTCGTCAACTTTTACGCCCATTAGTGACCATGTGCCTGAACTGATAAATGCCCAATCGTTTTCGTTTGTGCGAATAGAAGCCAATGCACTTGCTGTATCGTGGGAACCGACAGCAACCACTTTCGCATTTCCACCAACTTCCGCACATATTTCGGCAGTAAGATCACCAATTATAGTTTGTGGGAAAATTATTTTTTGCATCAAATCTCGGTTCAAGTCCAATTCGTTGAAAATGGTTTTATCCCATTTTCTTGTTTGAGAATTAAGAAGTTGAGATGTAGAAGAAATTGTGTACTCGTTGAATGTTTTTCCTGTCAAGAAATAATTAAACAAATCTGGCATAAATAATAACTTCTTTGCGTTTTTATGAGCGACATCTTTTTCTAACGTAGCACTCAAAAGTTGAAACGCTGTGTTTATTTCCATAAACTGATTGCTTGCCAAAGCAAAATAATCTTCTTTCGGTAGACGTTCAAACGCTTCTTCCAACATTCCTTTTGTACGAGAATCTCGATAACAAACAGGATTTGCAAGTAAATGACCATTTTCGTCAATCAAGCCAAAATCTACACCCCAAGTATCAACACCAATGCTGTAAATTTCTTCGCCATACTTTGCAAATGCTTTTCGTAAACCATTTTTCAATTCTTCGAAAAGTGATAGAAAATCCCAATAAACTCTTCCATTAAGCGTAATTTGTCGGTTGGGAAAACGATGAATTTCATCTAAAATAAGTTCTTCGTTTTCGTAACTTCCTACTATAACTCTACCACTACCGGCACCAAAATCTGCTGCAACGTAACGCATATTTTCTTTTTATTTTAGAGAAGTTTTTTTACCCAAAACGTATATTTCCAAATCATCGATTTCTTCTGGAGTAAGAACAGAATAATCGCCTCCGCTTAAAACAATTATTTGGCAAGCCATTTCGAAGAAGGTTGCACGTTCAAAAGCTTGATTAAAGTCTTTGCCACAAACAACTTGACCATGGTTTGTGAGTAAAACTGAATTATGTTCTTGCATTGCTTCTACTACAGCTTTTGCCAATTCTGGCGATCCCGGACGATAATACGGAATGACGGGAATTTCTTTTCCTACATGGCAAGGCACTTCTGCTGTAACATTGAAGTTGGTAGGTTTATTTTTCATACACGCAACTGCTGTAGCATATTTCGACTGAAAATGCAATACAACGTTTACATCTTCTCTTGAACGCAATACGCCCAAATGAAAGGTGCTTTCCATCGAAGGTTTTACTCCGTTTAGTGGAGTTCCATTTGCGATGTCGCAAATAGAAACTTTTTCTTCTACTAAGTTAGGTACCCATGATCCTGTACCAGAAATCAAAGCTTTGTCGCCTATGCGCCAAGAAATATTTCCACTACTACATAATGTCAAACCTGCATTACCCACACGATGTGCCTGACTGATAAACTCTTGAATTTGTTCTTTTGAAATCATATTTTTTCTGTTTGTTAATTATATATTTTTATTATTCGGTTACACTTTCTAATCGTTTCATTATTGAAAAAATAAATAAGGCAGAAATTAAACATAGCACAATTAAAATTCCCCAAAGTATCCACAAAGGAATATCGCCCCAAAGCATTCCAATAACGGACACAAGATAATTCCCTACCGCTGATGATGCAAACCAACAACCCATCATTGCGCCTTTAAGTTTTGGCGGTGCTACTCTACTCACAAACGATGTCCCCATTGGGCTTAAAAATAGCTCGGCAAAAGTAATCACTAAATAAGTAGAAATTAGCAAGTTGGGCGACACCTTGATAAATGTTGCTCCTGATGTAAGAGCATTTGGTGTAGGCAATCCGATAGAGCCAATAGCCATTATCAAGAATCCACAAGCACCAATAAACATTCCTATTCCTATTTTCTTAGGAGCAGAAGGTTCTTTTCCTCGTTTTGCCATTGCTGCAAATAGATTTATAAAAACAGGAGTAAGAGCTACCACAAAGAAAGGATTGAATTGTTGAAACGTCTGTGGTAGAACATCTATAACAGAATCTCCAAGAGAAAAATACCTTATACAAACACCTAAAATTGAAGCAATAGTTACGAAAGCTGCAAAGAGTTTGCTGAGTTTTTTTTTAGACTGAAAAATGGCAAATGTGCTGTAAACTGCAATTGTTAAAAATACAAGGTTCCAAATATCAAACCCAATACGAGTGAGTCCTTGAGCATAAGGTGTGGTATAGTCGCGAGCAAAAAATGTGAGTGAAAGTCCACTTTGCATAAACGCCATCCAAAAGAAAATTACCACAGCAAATACAAGTAGCAAGGCAGATATTCTTTTTTTAGTTTGCTCAGGCGTAAGTTCTTGCTGAACTGTATTTTGTTCTTCTACTTGCTTTGTAGTATCATTCGTTTGTTTTACAATAAAAAACGAGGCGCCATAAATCAGTATAGAAATAACCATGCTAAAACAAGCCACAGCAAATCCCCAATGGTACGACTCAGATAGTTTTCTAATGTAAAGATTGGCAAACAATGTCAAATCGCCCGTAAAAGCCAATTGTTGCTGAGCAAGTTCGGTGAGTTGGCTAGCAACCGATGTATCTCCTGCTAAAAACTTATGACAGAGTTGAGGAATGGCTCCGTTGTAAACCAAATTGGACTTTTCCAAAAAATATTCTGTTACCTTTGTTGCTGCCACAGGTGCAAACATTGCCCCTAAATTAATAGCCATATAAAAAATGGAAAATGCAGAATCTCGCTTTGTTTGATACTCTGGAGCATCGTACAAATTGCCTACTATAACTTGCAGATTTCCTTTAAAAAGTCCAGTTCCTATTGCTATCAGAAGTAATGAAGCAAACATTGTTACAATGCCCGTATGACCATAAAACGGTAACATCAGAAGAATATATCCGATGGCCATTACAACAATGCCTATTGACACCATTCGGCTGTAGCCAAATTTATCGGCAAGAATACCTCCAAAAAGAGGTAAGAAATAGACTAATGCCAAAAAACCTGCAAAGATGTTTGATGTTGCAATTGCTGAAAATCCGAACTTTGCTTGTAAGAACAAAGCAAAAATGGCTAACATTGTGTAAAAACCAAAACGTTCGCCAGTATTGGCTAAGGCAAGAGTGTAAAAACCTTTAGGTTGTCCTTTGAACATAAAGTCAGAAAAATGAACTACAAAGGTAGTTAAAAAACAGGAATTGATACGAGTCTTTTTATATGTTCATTCCTCCACAACATGATATTACTTGTCCTGTAACATAGCTCGACATATCTGATGCTAAAAACAATGCTGTTTTTGCGACATCTTCGGGCGAACCTCCACGACGTAGAGGTATGGATTTTAAGATTTGTTCTTTGGTATCGTCGTTCAATGAATCGGTCATTTCTGTGGCGATAAATCCGGGAGCAATGCAGTTAGAGCGAACTCCTCTTGAGCCCAATTCTTTGGCGATAGATTTTGATAATGCAATTAGTCCGGCTTTTGATGCCGAATAGTTGCACTGCCCTGCGTTTCCGTGTAACCCTACTACCGACGACATATTTATTATCGAACCACCCTTTTGGCGCATCATTATAGGGGTAACGGCGTGAATAAAATTGAACGCCGATTTTAGGTTTATGTTTATCACGTTGTCCCATTGATTTTCACTCATTCGCATCATCAGTCCGTCTTGCGTAATACCTGCGTTATTGACAAGAATATCAATTTTGCCAAAATCATTCATCACTTGAGAAACTACTTTATGTGAGTCATCAAAATCAGATGCATTGGAAGCATACGATTTGCATTTTACACCAAAACTTGTAATGCTCTTTTCAATCTCTTCCACCACATTTCCCGAACGAAAATAGGTAAAGGCAATGTCGGCACCTTCGGAAGCAAACATTAAGGCAACAGCTTTGCCAATTCCACGCGAAGCACCTGTTATTAAAGCCACTTTTCCTTTAAGTAAGTCCATAAATTCTCACAATTAAATTTTGTTTCAAAGGTAACAAATTATTGGGAACATATAGCGTGAGTAGAACACTTTCCATATCAAGTCTATAAACACATTTTAATTTCTACTTTTTATGCTGAAAAGTTTTTGTTTATTTTTGTCCGTAAAATTGTTTTTTGCAAATGATAGCAACGCCTTATATATCGGTTGGTATAATGCACCAAAAAGAGATTAGTTTTGTACTGAATGGAAGTTTTCTTTGCAAGGAGATTGGTGCTGTTCTGTCGGGTCAGCAAGTTTGTGGTTTGGTAAAAGATAAAATTCTTTTTGGTCAACGTCTTTTTTCTACGCTTACGTTTGAAGCCACGTCGTCAAGTTCCACTTTTGAACTGCAAGATGTTACTATTGGTATTGGTTTTCATTGGGAGCGAAAAGAGAATCAGCGGTTTTGTGGCAATTTGCGGTTTATAGTTGAAGATGATCAGCTTTGTGCCATTAATAGTTTGTCGGTAGAAAGCTATTTGGAGAGCGTAATTTCATCGGAAATGAGTGCCACAAGTTCTCTTGAGTTACTTAAGGCACACGCAGTAATTTCGCGTAGTTGGGCTATGAAGCCAATTCGTTGTTCATCGTTAAAAGGGCATACTTCTGCTTGTAGCCACATCAAGTGGTACGAACGCGATGCGCACGTCAACTTCGATGTTTGTGCCGACGATCATTGTCAGCGCTATCAGGGTATAAGTCGCATTGGAGCAAATACTTTGGTAAAACAAGCCATAGAAGAAACTCGTGGCGAGGTGTTAACTTATAATGGTGAAATATGCGATGCTCGCTTTTCAAAATCGTGTGGAGGAGTTACCGAGTTGTTCGAAAATTGTTGGGCCGATGAGCATTACGATTACCTTTCTGCAATCAACGATTCCACTAATGCTTCTTTCCTCGATTTAACCATTGAAGAAAATGCCAAAAAGTTCATAAAATCTTCTCCTATAGCGTTTTGCAATACAAATGATAAAGCAATACTTTCGCAAGTTTTGAACAATTATGATCAGGAAACCGCGGATTTTTATCGTTGGAGGGTGCATTACACCAATAACGAACTTTCTGCTTTGATTCAAAAAAAATCGGGTATTGATTTTGGCAAAATCATCGACCTTATTCCACTAAAACGTGGGACTTCGGCACGAATTGTTCGATTAAAAATCGTAGGAACGAAACGAACGCTTGAGGTGGGAAAAGAACTTGAAATTCGCAAATGGTTGAGCGAATCTCATCTCTATAGTTCTGCCTTTGTGGTGGAAAAAGATACAAACAATAACTTCACGCTAATAGGTGCTGGTTGGGGACATGGTGTTGGACTTTGCCAAATAGGAGCAGCTGTGATGGCTCACCAAGGTTACGACTATAAAAGTATTTTTCAACACTACTTTCGTGGTGCAAAAGTCGAAAAACGGTGGTAATTACTCCCACAATCAAAAGACTAATTATTAAATAAGAATAACCAATAGATTTATATTTGCGAATATATTTATAATCAATACAATTCTAATGTATTCGCTTTGTATTTATCGTTGTTTTATAACTTTTTTATTTTATTGCCAAATCCAACTTTTCAACGTCAAATCTGTTTCCGTAATTTGCTCTAAGCTATCGGGTAATTGAGTGAAAAAGTCAAGACCTGTCACCGTTTCCATATCTTCTATACTCATTGCATAAGTTTGCAAAGGTTTGTTCCCTGGTTTGTTTGCCATGAGGAATGCAATCGATTGAGGTTGCTTATTTTTGAAAGCTAGAATTACTTTGAAAAAAGCATCGGGCACTGCTACCCCATTTTCTCCAATGCGTTTTGGATTGTTGCTAACTATTGGTCCACAGCAGATGTAGATTTGTCCAAAATGATTTGCCCAAGTACGACAAAGTTCTTCCAGCTCCTTCCAATCTCCAGCATTAAGATTATGTATTTGAGGACAAATGTTGGTCATATAAAAACTCTCGCGCATGGCTTGCTCGCTCCATTTCATATCAGCAGCTGGAGCCATGTGTCCACGGTCGTAGCCCGAATTGCTATAATCTTTTGTTACAACCTTTGTTCCATACACGTTGGGGTCAGGTTTGAAATGTTTTGCTCTCTCCTCTACCCCTTCTGTTTCCGAAGAGGTAAGTTCCCAAGCAACCCAATTTGGACACAACCATTCCGCATTGTAACTTAATGTAAAACCTGTATGCCTAATAATTTGTTCGTTCTTAAGTTTTGCAGGTAATTCCAAATTTTCAAAAGAAACAAGTTCTGCTTTTGCTTCATTACTTTCAATTTGAGCCGAATTGTTTTGAGCAACTCCAGTCGGAAACAATTCAAAACAAAGAACAACTATAACGATTACAAGAAAGAGAACGAGAAAAAGACTTTTATTTTTTTTCATACTTTACAAAAATGGTCGGGGTTTATTTTACAATATAGCTTCTTTGATACATTCCACAATGTAATACACATCATCATCTGTTACACAAGGACCAGCAGGCAGACACATTCCTACTTTGAAAATTGCTTCCGAAACACCATTTACATAAGCAGGATTATTGGCATATATTGGCTGTTTATGCATAGGCTTCCACACAGGACGAGCCTCAACTTTCTTTTCTTGTAAGAATATACGTAAAGCTTCTACGTTGTCGTTAGGCTGACAGTCTGTTGTGGCACTTTCAACGGCTTGTATTACACCAGCTGCACCACCTACAGCAGTTTTAATGACTTCTTTGTAAGCATTTTCTTGCCCTTTTATTCTCAAATCCTTATCTAATGTGATACAACATAACCAAAAGTTAGAATCATATTCTCCACTCATAGGTTGTTTGTGGATTTGTATGCCTTGCACTTTTGAAAGCAACTTTTCGTAAAGCGACTGAATATGTTTGTGGTGATCAATATGCGACTGAGCTACAGTCATTTGACCACGACCAATGCCTGCACACACGTTGCTCATACGGTAGTTGTAGCCAATGGCAGTATGCTCATAGTAAGGATAGGCATCTCTCGCTTGTGTAGCATACCACATAATTTTATTTTTACTCTCAGTATTTTCACAAATCAATGCTCCACCTCCAGATGTTGTAATCATTTTGTTTCCGTTGAATGAAAGCACTCCAAATTTACCGAAAGTACCTAACATCTGACCATTGAACTTTGAACCGAAACCTTCTGCAGCATCCTCCACCACTGGAATATCATATTTGCGAGAAATATCCATAATACGTTTGCAGTCATACGGCATTCCATAAAGAGCCACAGGAACAATTGCTTTAGGTTTCTTACCTGTCTTCTCGATACGGTCTTTGATAGCTGTTTCCAATAATTCCGGATCCATATTCCACGTTTCGGGTTCAGAATCTACAAAAACAGGAGTCGCTCCTAAATAAGTAATCGGATGCGACGACGCACAGAAAGTAAAACTCTGCACCAACACCTCATCACCAGGACCTACTCCACAAGCCAATAAAGCCAAATGCACAGCAGCAGTTCCTGCTGATAATGCTACCACTTTCTTATCTTCTCCAACAAAAGCCTCTAAATCTGCCTCAAATCCGTTTACATTAGGACCAAGAGGTACTACCCAATTGGTATCAAACGCCTCTTTTACATATTTCTGTTCGATTCCCTCTTCCGACATGTGCGCCAAACAGAGATAAATTGTTTTTCTTTCTGACATGTAAATAATTTATTAAAATTTAACCTATATAACCTCTCCTGCATAGTCCATTTTTTTCCCTAATACAGTTGCAAAAATCATTTGAATATCCTTAACAAAACTATAGTTACGATAATAATAGCAGTTCAAGCGTACCTTATCAGGATAGATGATATTGTCGTTATACCACACTGCTATTTCCTGATCATTCATTTGGGAAAAATCGGGAGCATTTGCAATGGATTTCACATTTTCATTTTTCTCCTCTTTGACTTCTGCTACGAATTCAGCAATCATCTCATCCTCAATACGATACTTTAGCGTTGCTGGTCCTGTGATTCCCGGGCGCAACTTCAGAACATCACGATCTGTACCTTCAAGCTTATCTGCATACCCTGGCACATCTGGTCGAGGACCCACGAACGACATATTGCCAATCAACACGTCCCAAAGTCCAGGCAACTCATCTATTTTATAATGACGAAGTGTAGCACCGAACGGAGTAATACGAGAATCTCCAGCTACTGACACTGTAGAACCACTATGCTTAACTGTCATAGATCTGAACTTATGACAATTAAACAACTTACCATCTTTGCCGACGCGCTTCTGGACAAAGAACGCGGGGCCTCCAGGCATTTTTATTTTGACTAAGATGGCTGTTATTAATATAACTGGCCACAAGAACAAGAGACCCATAAAAGCAACTACTCTGTCGAAAATGAATTTTAAGTACATAGTTATTCAATTTAATTAGTGGTTTTTGGAGTACATTCAATGTAATAATAACCGTTTTCCAATATTTTAATAATCTTTATTTCGTTAGTTGCTTTTGCTGAATTCATAGAAGCATAATTATCAGGAGAAATGGAGCAAAACATTCGTAATCCTAAATGAATTGCAATTTCT
The DNA here is from genome assembly GCA_045612365.1 of Paludibacteraceae bacterium. Classification (GTDB taxonomy): domain Bacteria; phylum Bacteroidota; class Bacteroidia; order Bacteroidales; family Paludibacteraceae; genus RGIG9608. The sequence continues at coordinate 195,112 of JAZKYY010000016.1, read as the reverse complement.
CCCATAACTCTACTCGTTAATTTACCTAACCCTTTCCCTTGCATAGATTGACAAACCATTCTTCCTCTAAAGCATTTTCCATTCACAAAACTACGCAAAAAGAAATAAGAAACAATCTTATTTCCATCCATAACAATATAGGTCAAGAAAGCCTTGTTTTTAATCACCTTTTCTAATGATTTTTCATCAAAATTATGCGGATTGAAAAATGTAAAAGCTTCTGAGGGTTGTTCCTTGAAAAATGTTACTAATTCTTTGAGATCCAATATAGAAGTTTCTCGAATAACAAAATGCGTTGAATGTTTTTTTAATAAGGTTGGAATTTCCTTTAACTTTGATTTGTAAAACAACGAGAATAATTCAGCATTTCCCCATTCCACTATATCCCAAAGAAAACTACAGCGATCTTTAATAAAATGAGCAATTTTGTAAAGCATAAAAAAATAGTTTAGATTATTTCATTGTAAAAATCATACAAGCATCTTTGAACAAAATTTTCTTCAAAACGTTCCGAAATCATCTGACGGGCATTTTCTGCCATGGCCAACGTATCTTGCTTTTCTATCAGCATTTGCTCCATAGCCTGATAAAGTGCATTCACATCTTTGGATGGTATAATAAGCCCATTCTTTCCATGTTCAATAATTTCTCGCGAACCATTTATATCCGTCACGATACTAGGCAACTCCATTGCGCCAGCCTCTAAAACGGTATTTGGGAAACCCTCTCTATAGCTTGGGAACACAAAACAATCACTGGCTACATAATAAGCCAACAAATCATCTCCATATTGAGGGCCAACCGCTTCTATCTCAGGTAGAGCTTTTATTTTATCCAAAGTTTCTTGCTTTAAAGGGTCAAGTTCTGTTTCGTATTTACCTACCAACAATAAACGCACATTTGTATACTTTTCATGCAATTGACTAAATGCTTCCACTAACTCATTGATTCCTTTGTCTTTCACAATACGACCAACAAAAATAAAAGTAAAAATACTTTCTTTTCTTAGTCTTTGTGCTTTTTCAATAATTTCTTGGCGCCTGCTGAAGCGATTCATATCTACTCCACGCACATTGCCATATCCCAAAACGCGCATAGGTTTATTTGTAATATATTGCTGCAAATCATTCATAACGCCTTTGCCTTCTGGAATGATATGAGTAGCACAAGCACATGTAAGCCAGTCAGTAAGCATAAGAAGTTTACGAGAAAACCCTTTTGAAGTAGGCCAAACCAAACCTGTAAAAGTATGTACACGCCTTGGCACTCTTGTTATCCATGCAGCCAACATACAGAGCAACCCTGCTTTTGGCGTCATAGAATGTACCATATATGGTTTTTCTTTGCGAAAAACTTTTATTAATTGAAAAAGAGATTTAATGTCTTTGAATGGAGACATTCTTCGGCACATCTCTACTCTATGCCCAAAAACATTATGTTCCTTGCAGATACGATCTAAATTCTCACCAGAAGAAACAAGTAGTTGAACCTCGTATTTTTCTTTCAGAGAAGGCAATAAAGGTTCTATAAAGCTGAGAGATTGCGGTACTGTTACTGCACGAATTATTTTTTTCATTCTTGGTTTTAACGCTGAGATTTTCTTTTTTTATTATATATACGTAGTACAAATTCGGTTATCCTAATCCCGAAAAAACGATATACCATACTTACCATACGTACCTTAGGATTATCCGTATGACATAGCAACCATTTGTAAGAATACAATTCTTTACGTCTGAGTTTGGCATCTTGCACTTTGTTAAGTATAGCTAACAGTATGCAATATTCGTATGCCAAAAACGAATATAAAGCTTCTTTGGCGGTGGAGTTAAACTGTCTACCTTCTATCTTGTCAACTTCTTTCTTAAGAATGGCAAATAAATTATTAAAACTACGTTCTCCGCCACTATTTGTTATACTGCCACTTACATTTTGTCTGTAAGCATATATGTACTGATTAGTAAACATACATTTTTTGCAATTTTCCAACACATTGATAAACCATGGTATATCTTCAGCTAATATGCCTTTCTCGAAAAACAATTCATTATCGATAAGAAATTGTCTTCTAATTACCTTCATACAAGCACTCATTGGAAATGTACCCGAGCCAACCAAAGCCACCATTGCATCATTGCCATTTGTCGGGATTTGAATATTGCTAAAATATGGAACCCATTGAGCATAACTATTTGTATCGGGATAATAATACGAGCAATTGAATCCAACAAAATCGCAATCCTGATTTTTATTTACGATACTTATTAATTGCTCTAAATGCTTATTATCTGTCCAAAAGTCATCACTATCCATAAAAATCACATAATCTCCAATGGCAACTTTTAAACCTGCGTTTCTGGCATCCGATAAACCCCCGTTGGGTTTATGTACAACCTTTATACGATTATCTATTGTAGCAAATTCGTCACACATTTTAGGACAATTATCGGGTGATCCATCATCGACCAAGATGACCTCGATGTCTTTATACGTTTGATTTAGAACAGAGTTTACACACTGTTCTAAATATTGTTCTACTTTGTATATGGGAATAATAAAACTTATTTTCATATTCTTTTGCTATTAATCCACTGTTTCAGTAATCTAAGATAATCTCTATAAGATTCCTTAATGCCATATTTTTCTACCAACTGCTTAGATTCCATCACCTGCATATCGTGAATAAAGGAATCTCTTCCAGCTGGACGCCCAGAATTATGAGAAAGATTGTAGTTCCCTTCTATTGCTTCGTCTAATGTTCGCTCTTCATAAAATAGGTTAGGATTATCTTTAATCAAATTCCACGCTTTTTGATTATTGACCAGCAACATTGACACCCCTCTAAATGTCGGATGATTAAATGGAGACTTTACTCCTAATCCCCAATAATCTGCCATTGTAAAATCACTTACTCTTTGTGGTGTTGTGTATGCACAAGAAAAGCAAGCTTCATTAAACATCAAACCTTTATTGAACGCTCGCATATACCATGCTTTTTTCGGATTAATTGCCTTACGAACAATGTGAGTCGGGTTTGAATCCCCAGCTTCCAACTCGCGTGCGAGTTGGAAGCCCCAACCTGCCGTAAATCGAAAGCTAACCCCTTGACATGTTCCTTTGAGGTGTGTTCTCTCACAGAAGACATCAAAAGCCCTCTGTGAGGGAACACCATGACAAACCATGTCACAGGTTATGAGATTATCGTATTTTTTACGTAAGAAAGTAAGTAGTCCTCCGACTTGGCACGGAGTACCTGAAAACAGCACCAACCTATTTTGCTTAAGGGCTGATTTCACTCGATTATAAGTATCACCTAAATAAGACTGCACATATTTACTACCCTGAAGCTTTACTATTTCTTCATATTTTTCAATACCAATATGTTTTATTTGAAGATTAGTATCCATTGCGGCTCCAAACACCACTCCTCTCTTAGATAGCACTTCACGAGCAAGTACACTAAAAGCACCTCCGGAAGAACTCTTCTTGCGATCTTCATCATTCTTTGTCCAGCATGCGAGTGTCTTTAGAGGGGTACTTCGTTCAACTGCAGGTGATATTATATGGCAAACATTCATACAAGCGCCACATTCCACACAAGCATCTCTATCTATTTGTGGAATACTGAATCCTTCTCCAGCATCCACCATATTTATACAATTCTTAGGACAAGTATTTACACATGCCATACATTGGGTACATTTATACTTGTCGCATAACTGAATCTTACTCATTCTTCAACGCTATTTTTAGATAATCCATTGACTGCAGTCTCAATATTTCTAAACGTTCTTGTTCTACTTTCATATCGTATGAGAACCTACTCTTATCAGGCATTGAATCTTTGACTGAAAGTATCTGGTCATCCAAACCTAAATTATGCATTAGACTCACCTGACGGCTGTCGCTAGCATTTCTATCTTGCACTATAGTAAATAGAGGTTTACCATAATTTACAGCAAAAGCTGTCCCATGAAAAGATGTCGTTAAAACCATTTCTGCATCTCTTACTAAAGCCAAAAACTCTTCAGGAGAAGCACCTACCTTATATGTTGTATGAGAGAAACTCAATTTATGCGGAGGACGGGCTAAACGTACAATCTCATAACCTGTTTGTTGGTACAAATATTCTGCTAACTCATCCACATAAGGAAAAGCATTAAACGTATAGTTCAAAAAGTAACACAATATGTATTTTCTTTTAATTAAGCGTTTTGGAGAAGCTATTTTATTCCATTCTTCTTTACTAAGTAATAATGTAGGATCAAGAACGGTGGTTGCATTTTTATCAATTATACTATTTATAACTTTTACACCCGAATTTTCTCTAACACTAATATGCTTATATCTACTCAAAAGATTTTTGTATAAAGGGACTAATTCTTCTGGAATTTTATTTGTTCCTATACTTGCAGCAAACGAAATTTTCAAAGCATTATATGGCGCAAAATGGAGCATAAATGCAGGATCTCCATTACAATAACGAGGATTCCAAAGTTGATCACTACCAGTAATATATACATCATAATGAGGAGGATTTAGCAACAAATCATTAGGATTATTATACATAGATGGAGATAAATTTTGGTGAATACGTACAAAATCAGCAATGCTTTTATGCTGCTTCAATAATGCTTTAGAGAATAAAAGTTTTATCCATTTTGGTTCTTGTGGTTGAGTGTCTAAACCGACAGAATATTTATTGTTTTGTTGCTGTTTATTCGGGAATTTATAATCTATAATTTCTACTTTATAACCATAACCCTCACATACACATTGTAATGCATATGCTTGGAGAACAGAACCATAATTATTTATTTTATGTATAGTGATGATACCTATTGATTTCATTTTCTAGTTCTTTAATTGTATTTATATCCTCTGATTTTTATAACTAGTAAACGTAAAAAATACCAGATTTTAAAGATTGTACGTTCTAAAATATTATTACAAAATTTCTCCGCTCTAATATTACAGTCATGTAAACATTTCTTTATTGGCAATTTATTTGAGATGCCTCCATCTGTCATATTTGTCAGTACTAAATCTAGGAATATAACGTTTACTGATTCTTTATAACATCTAACAGCAAAATCTAAATCAGCCGATATATAATAACGAGTATCGTACAAGCCCACAGTTTTGTATATTTCTCTATGAACTATGGTTGCTGGATGACAAATTCCCATTTTTAATTTTGAACAATTTCGTTCAAAATTTGTCACATTAGAGATAGAAGTTGTTGCATAAATCTTATTGGTATTAGAGTCAACAACATTCATTCTGCCAGATAAAACTGCTTGAGGATAAGCATTGCTTTTACAATAGTCAAAAAAACTTTGTAATGAATTAGGAGAAATAAAGTCATCTGCATTGACAAGCCAAATATAATCGCCTTTGGCTAAACGAATACCCTTGTTCATTGCATCATAGATGCCATTATCTTTTTCACTATAAATATTCAGGCGTCCTTCAAAACGACTCTCATATTCCTTGGCGATATTAATTGTGTTATCTTTAGAAAGCCCATCAACTATAATATACTCATAATCATTAAAATCTTGATTAAGAATAGATTCAATAGTTTTTCGAATGGTCTTTTCTCCGTTATATACAACTGTTACAATTGAAATAAACATATTCCCAAATAATTCTAAATTTTACTAATATTTTTTTCTCTTTTATCAAATATTACTTTTATGACATAACCTAATAGAAAATAAAAATATGGATACTCAATAAAAGAATGAGACGTCATTAGCGGAAGAATGCCAAAACCTATCACCGATATAAAAAGCAAATGATTATTCGGCATAGAATATTTATAGGCTTTGAAAAATAAAATCAATAGTATAATGATAAATAATGTCCCAATTAAATATCCAAAAGACGATAGAATTTCTATGAATATATTATGAGAATACATACTTGTAAGCACTCTATCACCGAATAAACCTAACCCCAAAAAGTTTGTGGATAAAGAAGAAAATATTGAATTGAAGATGCCAAATCTTCCACTATCTTCAAAAAATCTATTTTCTTCTATTATAATGAATATTCTAGTTGTCAATCCTTTGCTAACTATTAAATCGTATAATTTATCTAATAGAAAATTGTATGATAAATACACAAATAAACAAAAACAGAATGTTAATGTTATAACTCTTTTAAAATTAAATTTATCTCTTAGAGAATATATGATAAAGTAGAATAAACAAAGAGAAGAATATATTATGCAACCTCTATTTCCTAATGACAACAGTAAAACAAAACCATAAATACATATAAGTGCAGAGATAATGCTTTTATTTTTGAATGCATCTAATAGAACTAACAATAAAAATGGTAATAATCTAAAGGAAATAGCCATATGATAGCCACCATAATTTGCATCAAAATCATCTCCTCCTTTGTAATAAAAAGATGTGTATGTTATAGCTAAAATCGATAGAATAGACAATAATGTAATGATTTTAGATAGTTTGTTGTAATCAATTGTTCTTCCTATAAAATATATAGGAAGAGAATTACAAAAAAACGTTGTAAATTTTTCATCTAAATAATTGGAGTTCTCTGGAAATATAATATACTGGATTAAGTAAATCACACAAAAAACAGCATATATTATATAATCTACTGGTTTTAGTTGTTTAACAATGTGTGGAATAGATAGTATAATCAAACCAACTATAATAAGTATAGTTAATTCTTTTGATATAACACCGATAATAGGAATTTTAGATAAAATGATTCTAAAGTAACTCCATAGTGTTTCCTTAACTAGAAAGATAAGAAATAAAACATCTAATGAATTTATAGTATATTTCTTTAGGTTTAACATATCACTCTTTCATAAGTTCTATTTCGGCATCTATTAGTTTCTTGAATTCGGTTTCCCAATTTATTTCATTTGCAGCAATCTTTGCATTATTAGAACATGTCTGGTAAAGTTCCTTATCGCTGTACAACAACATTACTGCATCTCTAAGCTCTTTAGGAGTATTTTCTTTCAATATTATGCCAAAATTATATTTATTGTTGAGATATCTATGTTCTGGAATATCCGACATAATTACCGGCAAACCAGCAGCGATGTATTCAAATATTTTATTTGATACCGAAAGCTTAAAATTGACATTTATAGGAAGAGTAATGGCTAAACCAACACTTGACTTTCTGGCATACGATATTAATTCTACTGTTTTTACAGGAGGAGCAAATTCAACATTATTCAAATTATAATTTATTACTGTTTTTCTTAATTCCTCCTCTAGTCTTCCAAAACCTCTTAGTGTATAGCAGACATTACTATTGTCAGTTATTTTTGCGGCTTCTACCATTAATTCGTAACCTCTTCCAGAATAGAATTGTCCATGATTGAGCAATTCAAATTTATCAGATTTAATAACATCTTCATCAATTCCCTGTTTTTTTGAGCAATTCGTGACAACCAATGGTTTAGAAATATTATAAATTTCTGCCAAGTATTCTGCAGCTGCGTTACTCACGCTAACCACTAAATCAACCTTTCTTATAATAATATTCTCAATAATCTTCCAAAAGGTTCTCCAAATAAAAGATGATGCAATTCCTATATTCTCAGTAAATATTTCATGAGTATCATATATAAGTTTGCATTTAAGCTTTTTTGCAGCAAAATAGGCAGGAAATAAAGCGTTTAAATCATTTGCATGTATGATATCAGGACTGCATTTAATGATTTCTTTGGTTAATGATCTGTAAGTGTATATTTCCTTTAGTAAAAAATTAAATTTATTAGGTCTTTTATATGTCTTCTTTTTTACAATTCTAACATTACCTTTAATTTTATAGATTTCATCCTCGTTATATCTGTTGTCATACTCTCCCACTACGTATAAATCAAATCCGTTGTTATAATACTCATCAATTTGTTTTATAACTCTAGGATCGTGCCATACAGAATTACGAACGATGTCACATATTCTAATTTTCCTCATTTTCTATAAAATTTATAAAGTCTTCTATTTTATGAAATTTCATACAATTACCTTCTAACCAAGAGTCATTTTTATCCCACCACTTGAATTCTAATAATTTTGAAATTTGTTTCTCATTAAATCTATATTTTATTAATTTGGCTGGTACTCCTCCAACTATACTATATGGTAGTACATCTTTGGTTACTACACTTCCCATAGCGATTATTGCTCCATTTCCAATTGTAATACCGCCCTTGATTATTACGTCATTGCCAATCCAAACATCATTTCCAATAATAACTGACTTATTTTGAATCTCTAAATTCTCTTGAAAGTAATTTGCATCAACAAAAGTTCTATTAGCTTGTTTTAGTGTACTGAAAAACACAGGAGAGGTAGATACAAAAGTATTAGATGGATGTGTCTTTTGTACTACTTTTATTCTACTCCCTAAACTACAAAACTTCCCTATTTCCGCATTGGGTAACGAACAATTGTAACCAATGTAAGTATTTTTTCCTATAGTTGAATTACTTATCCATGTTCCAGAAGAGACACTATTATACCCACCAAATTTTGTATTTTGATTAAAAGTAACATTCCTACGAATAGTCACATGTTTAGGAAGTCGTAATTTTAATACAAATAAGAATATAGCTTTTAATATGTTTTTAAATATTTCCATATGATTTGAATTTTGCATATAAATATTTTTTCTCTGATTTAGACAATCCTATGATTAGGATAATAATAAGCGCATATATCTCTTTAATAAAGATACTTAATAATGGGTGTAAACCTAAATCAACAAAATAAATAGGTAATGTAATAATTGTTATTGCTACTGAAGGGAAAAAAGAACTTTTTAGAACCAAATTACTATCAATATCCTCTATTTTTCTTAATGATATTTGCTTAAAAAGAACAATAAAAATAGAAGAAAAAATATAACATATGATCAAATAATAAGCAGGATAACCAGCCTTTAGCACAAAATAACCGACAATAACTGACAATAATCTAGTAGTATTTGTTGTGATTTGATAGAATGAAATATTACCATTTGCAAAAACAATTTCAGCAATACCATTATTTAACGAATCTATCAATCTTTCAATAATTAGCAATCTAATAAATAATACAGCATATGGAGGAACCTCTCCTAACCAAAGATTTAATATATATTCGGTTTCTATTAAAAATGGTAACGATATTACATACATTACCAAATATGCTACTTTATTTGAAACAACTAATAGATTAGTTGTTCTTGCAATATCTTTAGCACTATATGATTTGGTCAATTGCGGTGATATTGGATTAGTGGCATTATGAGAAAACATTAATATAAAAGCATTTATTGTGTTTGCAATCCCCAAAGCAGCATTCATAATAGTATTAAAAAACATATTGACAATTATTCCAGCTCCCTGGTCTTTTACCACACAAGCAATAACACCAAACGAATTCCATTTCGCAAATTGTAGCACTTCTTTATACTTATCCCATTTTTTGACAAGTTTTAGTTTTGTAATATCATAATATCTTTTTCGACAATAGAAAGCATACACTATAGCACATCCTCCTGTTAATATTGCCATTGTTGTTGCATATATCACTAATTTGTTTTCAAAATAATTAACTAATAGTATAGCGACTATCAGTTTTAGAATATGTGACACAACATCTACTAAACTAAAAATAAAGAAATTTTCCTTTGCTGTCAATAGTCCATTATATGCTACACCCGCAAAAGACAAAACAGAACCTAAAACACTAGCACAAAATACATAATAGGCAACATCTGCAGATCCATCATAATTGATATGATTATAAATATACCATTTACCAACAGGTAATGCTATTATAAGGACAATAAAGGCAGCAAGTACTTGAATTATTAAATTTACATTGAATTGTTCATTGGCTTCTTCTAAGTTATTTTTGCCAATAGCAACGGCAATAAATCTTCTAGTCGTTCCTGCCATAATTGTATTTACGACAGCTATAAAAGAAATAATACCGCCAAGAATTGAAAACAAACCATAGTCCACAACACCAAGTGCCTTAAAGGCAAATCGTGTAGTAAGCAAACTACAAATAGTTATAAGTGCTAGCCTTAAATACAATATTATAGAATTATAAATAATAGCCCTATTTGTATTTTCTTTCATAAATTAGAATATAGTCGTTTAAAATTAATAGAACTAAACTTAATAGTTATATTGCTTAAAAATACACCACATATTATCGTAGAGCAGACACTTACTAAAATGTTTATCCATACAATATCCGTCAGAAACAGTAAATTTAAAGGAGAAAGAATGAATAATGCATGAACTAAATATATTTCATACGAATACATATCTGAAAAACATAGTATTTTGTAATACTTAATGTTTTTGCAGAAATATAATAACATTAAAAAGATCGACAACCCTAAAATTACATGTGTATAACTTTTAAAATATGAAAATAGAACTGCATAGATACCAGTAAATTCTATATTATAAATATATTGTATACAAATCTTTATAGTATTAAAGATTAAAGCAGTAAGAAATACTGATATTGTTGTAAACTTTTTAATACTGAATTTATTATACAAATCTGCAATCGCATATCCCAATATGTAGCAAGTAATTATTTCTGGTCTAAAATATGATTTATATAGAGTTGAAATAATCAATAATACCACAAATATTACTAACCAAATTAAAATAGATTGCAATAAATTCTTATCTTTAAGCTTTATTTTTATCCAATAATAGTAAGGTATCAATATCTTTTTGAATTGTTTTTTTAATATTTTCAGTGGAGATTCTGCACTATAATCTTTGCTACAATAGAGATATCCACTAATGATTAAAAAGATTTGAACACCTACATTAAACCACCAAGCTAATTCATTTCCGTATGTTTGGAATATGTGACAAATAATAATGAATGACATCGCCACCATTCTAATAAGGCTGATAGAAGCACTCTTTTCTTTTTTTTTCTTTTCTTCTAGCAACATAGAATCTTACTTCAATGTTTCTACTATCCTACCACAAGCCAAACCATCACCGTATGGGTTAACAGCTTTGCTCATAGTATCATAATATTCTTTATTTTCTAATAGCATTGATACTTCTGAAACTATTTTGTTATAGTTAGTACCAACAAGTTTAACAGTGCCTGCTTCCAATGCCTCTGGACGTTCGGTAGTATCTCTCATTACTAATACTGGTTTACCTAATCCAGGTGCTTCTTCTTGTATTCCACCACTATCCGTCAATACTATTGTAGATTTTTCCATCAAATATACGAATGATAAATATTCCAATGGCTCTATAAAAAACATATTTCCTAAATTAGATAAATCCTCTCCAAATACTTCATGTATTGGCTTACGAACATTTGGATTTAAGTGCATTGGATATACAAAATCTACATCTGGATATTTTAGTGTCAAATCTTTTATCGCCGTACACATATTGATAAATCCATCACCAAAGTTTTCTCTTCTATGTCCTGTTATCAATACTAATTTCTTACCATCTTTCAAGCGATTTACATCATATCCTGCTGTTTTTAATAATGCATTCAACTCATTATCTAAGGCTGTATCATTTTTTATTTTATTCACAACCCAATATAGTGCATCTATTACAGTATTACCTGTTACAGTAATACTATTTTCGGCAACGTTTTCTGTTAAAAGATTTTGACGACTTAATTGTGTTGGAGAAAAATGATGTGTAGCTATACGACCTGTTAATAATCGATTCATTTCCTCTGGCCAAGGGCTATATATATTGTGTGTACGAAGACCTGCTTCTACGTGTCCAACTGGTATTTGTTGATAAAATGCAGCAAGCGCAGACGCGGTACTTGTTGTTGTATCGCCATGAACTAAAACCACATCTGGTTGTGCTTCTTTCAAAACATCTCTCATTCCAACCAGCACTCGTGCTGTTACATCATATAAATCTTGTCCTTGTTTCATTATATTCAAGTCATAATCGGGACGTATCTCAAATAGATTCAATACTTGATCCAACATTTCACGATGTTGTCCTGTAACACACACTATTGTTTTAAATTCTTCTGGACATTTTTCAAACTCCTTTACAAGTGGAGCCATTTTAATAGCTTCGGGACGTGTGCCGAATACTAACATTACTTTCTTCATGGTAAATTATTTTTTGAATGTTCCACAAAAATCAAGAACTTTCACATCTTGACGATAATTAAGTTCTGCAAATTCATTATGGTTTACCAAAAATACAACTATATCGGCTTTTTCGTATGCTTCTTTATAATTAGTAAGTTTGAATACATTATGCTCTGCAACATTTGGTTCAACTATCATAATTTGTGCATTATTGCAACTTTGCATAACTTTTGTAGTGATACTTTTTGCAGGAGATTCTCTAAGGTCATCTATATTTGGTTTGAAGGCAAGTCCCATCATTGCAACCCATGGTTTACGTCCATTTTCAAGTTCAAATTTCAACATCTCATTTTGAATTTTTTCTGCACACCAAAATGATTTGTAATTATTTATCTCACGAGCAGACGCAATAATCTTTGATTCCATTGGGAATGCAGCTGTAATAAAATACGGATCAACTGCTATGCAATGACCTCCAACTCCACAACCTGGTTGAAGAATATTTACTCTTGGGTGTTTGTTTGCAAGATTGATAAGTTCCCAAACATTTATTCCTGCTTTATCACAAATCAATGACAACTCATTGGCAAAAGCTATTTGAACATCACGAGAAGAATTTTCCGTCAATTTACACATCTCGGCTGTTTTGCTATTTGTTTTATGCAATTGACCTGTAACAAATTGTGAGTAAAATTCTATTGCTTTTTCAGTCGAAGCATCATCAATACCTCCGATAACTCTATCGTTATGAACTAATTCATAAATTACATTACCAGGCAACACACGTTCTGGACAATATGCTATGTATATTTTACCTTGAAGTTCTGGACGTTCAGAAAATATTAATTCTTTCATTTTATCAGTCGTACCAACAGGAGAAGTTGATTCTATAACATAAAGGTCTCCTTCTTTTAATAATGGTAAAACAGCTCTCGTTGCTGCTTCAACGTATGAAATATCTGGCTCGTGATTCCCTTTAAACGGAGTAGGAACAACCATAAAATAAGCTTCACTTTCAACAGGAGTGGTTGCAGCATGAAATTTTCCATTTGCTATAACTTCTTGCAACAACTCTTCCATTCCTGGTTCTATGATATGTAAAACACCTTGATTAGTTTTTTCTACTACTTTTGGATTTATATCAACTCCATGAACTTGTACACCGTGCTTAGCGGCAATAATTGCTGTGGGCAAACCTATATAGCCCAATCCCATAAAACATGCTTTCATTATTTATTATTTTGTTTTTAATTATTAAATTTGGAAATATAGATAAAGAAACCACAAGATATAAACAAAGCAAGAATTATACTTATAGATATGATTCTTGCTCGATTTGGAAAATCTTTTGCCATTTTAATATTTGGAGTAGATAAAATCATTATAAATTCTTTCTCAACGGTCATTTCTCCTAAGACTTTATTCCTATCTTTAATGAGCTGATTTTGAAGAATAATTCTTTGTTCCAAATCTTTTTGAAATACAAATAATGTTGCACTTTCTTCTTGTGCTATTTCAAATAATCTTTCAGTTTCCTTTTTATTAAAAGAGGAAATATAAGACTCGGTGATTGCTTGATTTACATCAGTATTAAATAAGATTTTATTTTCAATAGAGAATTGAATTATCTTATTTTTTATTGAATCTATTTGTTGTTGTTGTAATCTTATCAACGAATCATTTTTTGTGAGTTCTGATTTTGAATATACTGAAATAAAATCATTTATTTTCGTATTGAGCAAGTTTGTTGCTGTATTTATTATTTGTACAGCTTTTTCTGCAGACTCATGTCTTACAATAAATGAAATATCTATTTTTGAAACAGATATTTGCACTCGTTTATTAAAATTTTTTGCACTAAATTTTGTTTCACAATCTACATTTTCTCCATAAAATTTCAAAAGATCACTTTTAAATTCTGAAGAAGAAAAATATTTACTAACAAAATCTCGTTGCGTAATTCCTATATTCTTGGGAAAATTGACTATTAAAACCGTAGAGTTTACTTCCTTCAATGGTTTATTTATACTAGGTAATGTAAATACAAAACTTAATACAGCTACTAGCATAGTAATACCCAGTATCCACCATTTATTTTTATACAATACTTTACCCAACTTTTTTAGCAATTCTAATAAATCTATTTCTTCCATACTATTTTTCACTATTCACAATTTACAAAGATAATCTTTTTTATTTTTTCCCTACCCTCTTACCTGTCCATTACCACTAATGAGCCATTTATAAGAAGTAAGTTCGCGTAGAGCCATTGGACCACGAGCATGCATTTTTTGCGTTGAAATACCGATTTCTGCTCCTAAACCAAACTGGCCACCATCTGTAAATGCTGTAGAAGCATTTGCATAAACACATGCTGCATCCACAACTTTTTGGAAAAAAATAATATTTTCTTCACTTTCGCTCACAATAGCTTCACTATGTTTCGATGAGAAACGTGCAATATGTTCCGTAGCTTGCTCCAAAGTTTCCACCGTTTTTATAGACATCTTATAATCCAAAAATTCTGTTCCAAAACTTTCTTCTGTTGCTTTCTGCAGTAGCTGATCTGGATATTTTCCTAACAAAAACGAATACGATTTTGCATCAGCATAAATTACCACATCTTTTTCGGCAAGTCGACTGCAAACAAAAGGCAAATCTGACAATCGTTTTTCATTCACTATAAGACAATCGAGTGCATTACAAACACTTACACGACGAGTTTTTGCATTAAACACTATTTTTTCAGCCATTTCTTTATCTCCAAACTCATCGAAATATGTGTGACAAATTCCAGCTCCTGTTTCTATTACAGGAATTTTTGCATTTTCACGAACAAAATTGATAAGATTGGAACTTCCTCGCGGAATGATTAAATCAACATATCCAACTGCATTCAAAAGTTCAGTTGTGGCTTCTCGTTCGTTGGGCAAAAGAGTAACAAAATTCTTATTTACGCCACAATTTTCTAATACATTTTGAATGATATCCACAATCACGCGATTAGAAAATGCGGCATCGCTTCCTCCCTTGAGCAAACAAACATTTCCCGATTTAAAGCACAATGAAAACACATCTAAACTCACATTTGGACGAGCTTCGTAGATAATTCCAACAACTCCAAAAGGAACTGATATTTTCTTTAAATTCAAACCATTAGGGCGTACATTTTCGTCTAAAATTAAGTTTAAAGGTGAAGGTAATTTTACTACATCTCGTATTCCTTGAGCAATTTCTTTCACACGACTTTCGGTCAATTGCAAACGGTCGTATTTTGGATTTGTAGGCTCCATTCTGTCCAAATCTTTTTGATTTTCGGACAAAATAAGTTGCATATTTTCTTCCGTTGCATCGGCTACTGCACAAAGGATTTCGTCGATTTTATTTGTTTTCAACAAATTCAAATCACGTGCTGCAAGTTGTGCATTTTCAAACAGTTGTTTCATCTTCTCCATATCAATCCATTCGGTTTTTGTAATCTAAATAATCATATTTTCGTAACAATTGAAACTCATTTTTACAAGTCCAAAGTCCAATAGAAGGGTGAGTTACACCATTGAACATTGTTGTTTTTACGGTTGTGTAATGAATCATATCTTCAAACACAATTTTATCGCCTACCTTCAGCGGTTTTTCAAAAGACCAATTGCCATAAAAATCGCCCGAAAGACAGCTATTTCCTCCCATTCGATAAGTAGGCAAACCTTCGGTTTCTTCCGTTGCTCCAACGATTGCAGGTTTGTAAGGCATCTCCAAACAATCGGGCATGTGGCAAGCAAACGATACATTTAGAATTGCTGTTTTAATACCTTTATTTTCAACAATATCTACAACATCCGAAACTAAAACACCTGTTCTCCAAGCAAATGCACTACCCGGCTCCAAAATAAGTTGCAAGTTTGGATATTTTGCTTTGAAATTTTTCAAAACACTTATCAAATGCTCCACATCGTAACCTTCACGAGTCATTAGATGTCCGCCACCCATATTGAGCCATTTTATTTGCGTGAAAAATTTTCCAAATCGCTCTTCAACCACATTTAAAGTACGCTCCAAGTCATACGACGACGATTCGCAAAGCGTATGAAAATGCAGTCCTTCAATTCCAAAAGGAAGATTTTCGCCAAAATTATCTAAAACAACACCAAGACGCGAACCCGGTGCACATGGATTATAAAGATCCGTTTCTACATCCGAAAATTCGGGATTGATTCGCAATCCACATGAAATACCACGTTCTTTGGCACGCTCAGCAAATCGAGCATATTGCGTCAAAGAATTAAACGTAATATGCGAACTACAATCGGCTATTGCATCAAATTCTACATCTGTATATGCAGGCGAATAAGTATGTGCCTTGTTGCCCATTTCTTCGTATGCCAAACTAGCTTCGGAGAGCGAACTTGCAGTAGAATACGGAATATATTCTCTCACTATTGGGAATAATTTCCACAAGGCAAATGCTTTGAATGCTAGAATTATTTCGACTCCGGCACGCTCTTTTACCGAACGTATTAATGCAAGATTGTTACGTAAGGATTCCTCATCGACAACGTAGCAAGGTGAAGGTATTTTATTGTAATCAATCATATATCAAACTTTTACACGTTTTATTTGCCAAATGCAAAACATCAAAAGAAAACCTATTGTTACCACAAAACTTGCAACCAACCCATACCCATAAGGCAATCCAAATCCTTCGCTTGCAATAAGAATATAACTCACACTTACGCAAGTCATAAACATTGCAGGCAAAAGTGTTATGATATATAATCGGTTTCGTTTTGCTAAATAAACGGTTATTGCCCAAAGTGTAAACACCGAAAGTGTTTGATTGCACCACGCAAAATAACGCCACAATATATCAAAATCTATGGTTAGAATAATAAAAGTCAAGGCAAATATTGGAATCGATATCAACAAACGTTTTTTTATAGGTTTTTGGTCTATTTTTAAGAAATCGGCTACAATCAAACGTGCCGAACGCAATGCCGTGTCGCCCGATGTAATAGGTGCTGCAATAACACCTAACAAAGCCAAAAATCCGCCAAAAGTTCCCAACCAGGTATTAGATATTAAATTGACAACTTCCGATGCCTTATTCGCTGTAGCAGGCAACGTGGCTACAAATGTTTGCAAACTACCAATAGAGCCGAAAAACGATGCTGCCGCTGCCGCCCAAACAAGTGCAACCAATCCTTCGGCCACCATGGCACCGTAAAAACACCGACGGCCGTGTATTTCGTTACGCAAGCAACGTGCCATCAATGGCGATTGCGTAGCATGAAATCCAGATATTGCACCGCAAGCAATCGACACAAACATCATAGGAAAAATGGGCAACTTGGCAGGATGCTGATTTTGCAAACCTTCGGTAATTTCAGGTATTTGCGAATGATTTACAAGTAACATTACAAAAATGCCAACAGCCATAAATAACAATGCAAATCCGAAAACCGGATAAATTTTTCCAATCAATTTGTCGATTGGGAGCAACGTGGCTAATACGTAATAAATGAATATCACCACCATCCAAACCATCACGCTGATGCGTGGAGTCATATTTGCCAACAATCCCGCAGGACCCGATACAAAAACTGCTCCAACCAACACCATTAGCACTACCGAGAAGATACGCATAAAGAGTTTCACTCCACTACCCAACTCTGCTCCTACCAACTCAGGCAAACTCGCACCATTATTACGTACGGACATCATGCCCGAAAGATAATCGTGCACTGCACCTCCGAGCAACGTACCAAATACTATCCACAAAAAAGCCGAAGTGCCGTACATTATTCCCATTATTGCTCCAAAAATGGGACCTAACCCAGCGATATTCAAAAATTGAATAAGAAAAATACGCCACCAAGGCAATTCTACATAGTCTACACCATCTGCATTGGCTATAGCAGGTGTTTTTTTATTGGCGTCTGCTCCAAACACTCGCTCCACAAAACGCCCATATACCACATAGCCAAGCACCAAAACAAGTATAGAAACTAAGAATGTTACCATTATTTTTTAGCTTTTTTGCAAGAGATTGCCTCTACAAAAGATAATAATAAATACCACAAGATAATAATAGATATCGCGGATAACCTAAAAACAATCAAAAGCAATATAGATCCTAATAAGAAGATATAACGAATTTTATTTTTCTTCCATTCTAATGATTTCAACTTCAACGAGAACATTGGAATTTCACACACTAGCAAGTAACTAAAAAGAAAAACTAGCGGTAACAACAAATAAGTATTCCAATCTTGCTGTCCCTCAAATTGAATTGCTATTCCTGACCAAAAAAGCGCATTTGCAGGAGTAGCCAAACCAATAAAAGACGAAGTTTGACGATCGTCTATATTAAATTTAGCTAATCTTATTGCTGAAAAAATAGTCAATAAAAAACCAAAATATGCAACCCATCCTGGCAATAAGGTTGATTGTAGCATTTTGAATGCAATCATTCCTGGAAGTAAACCAAAACTAATCATATCAGCCAAAGAATCCAACTCTTTCCCTAAATCGGAATATGCATTGAGCAAACGAGCCATCATTCCGTCCAAAAAATCAAACACCGCAGAGAGCAGTACAAATGCTAACGCATGATAAAAAGCACCATTGTATGCAGATAATACCGCTAAAACTCCAACAAACAAGTTGCAACAAGTTATACTGTTAGGAATGTGTTTTTTTATATTCATATTTTAAGTTTTATCGGATAAATAATAATTCTCTATATTTTGGCAAAGTCCACATTTCGTTATCAACAATAAGTTCTAGCGAATCCGTTGCACGACGTATTTTATCAAAATAAGGCAATACAGTATCGTGATAAGCTATTGCTTTATCAGCTTCATTTATCAAAACATTAGCTTCTTTACGAGCTTTAGTCATCGCATCAACCTCATTTTTTATAGTAGCAATATGCAAAGCTATTTTTTCAATTAAATTAATGCTATCCTTACCCAATTCTTCTGCCTTTTCTTTTGTAAAAGTTTGTGTTAACTTATAAACATTATCAACCAAAAGCGCTTGATATCTCATTGCAACTGGAATAATATGGTTCATTACCAAATCTCCTAAAACGCGAGATTCTATTTGTACTTTTTTGGTATAAGTATTCCACTCAACTTCAGTGCGAGCATGAAGTTCTCGAGCTGTCATAACTCCCAGTTGTTCAAACATTTCTATCGTTTTTTTATCTTTATACGCTTGAAATATTTTAGGAACACTTTTTTCACAGTTTAAGCCTCTTGATTGGGCTTCATTTTCCCACTCTTTACTGTAACCATTTCCATCAAAACAAATTTTCTTAGATTTTTTGATGTATTTTTTCAATACTTCAAAAATTGCCTTCTCTTTAGTTTCACCGTTCTCGATTTTAGTATCCACTTCTTTTTTAAACTCAATAAGTTGCATTGCCATAATGCTGTTCAACACAATCATTGCCGAGGAGCAGTTTGCTGAAGAACCAAGAGCACGAAACTCAAATCGATTTCCCGTAAAAGCAAAAGGAGAAGTTCTATTTCTATCCGTATTGTCAATCAGAACTTCAGGAATATGAGCTATTCGAAGACTAGGAGTTTTACTATTATCTAATACAATTGCTTCCTCACTAGTACTTTTTTCGAGTTTGTTAAGGATGTACGATATTTGAGTGCCAAGAAAAGCAGAAATAATAGCAGGAGGAGCTTCATTTGCACCCAATCGATGTGCATTTGTAGCAGAAGAAATACTTGCTTTAAGCAACGAATCATTGTTTGCTACAGCCATTAACGCATTGACAATAAATGTAATAAACTGAAGATTCTCTGCTGGTGTTTTCCCTGGAGTAAAAAGTCCCACACCGGTGTTTGTTCCTAACGACCAATTACAGTGTTTTCCTGAACCATTTACGCCATCAAAAGGTTTTTCGTGAAGCAGAACACGAAATCCATGACGACGAGCAATACGCTTCATCAATGACATAACTAATAAATTCTGATCCACAGAAAGATTTGCTTCGTTGAATATCGGAGCCAACTCAAATTGGTTTGGAGCAACTTCGTTATGTCTAGTCTTCAAAGGAATTCCATATTTATAAACCTCAAATTCCAATTCTCGCATAAAAGCAACAACTCTTTGGGGAATAGAACCAAAATAATGGTCTTCTAACTGCTGATTTTTAGGTGATTCGTGTCCAAGAAGAGTTCTGCCTGTCATCAGCAAGTCTGGACGAGTAGCAAACAAACCCTCATCAACAAGAAAATACTCTTGTTCCCACCCCAAATAAGTCTTTACGTTTTTTACATTTGAGTCAAAATAAGCAGCGCAAACATCGGTAGCTGCTTTATTTATTGCAGCAATAGATTTAAGTAAAGGAGCTTTGTAATCTAAAGCATCTCCAGTGTATGATATAAAAATTGTAGGGATGCAAAGTGTATCATCAATTACAAAAGCAGGAGAAGATGGATCCCAAGCCGTATAACCACGTGCTTCAAAAGTACTTCTGATTCCTCCATTCGGAAAAGAAGAAGCATCAGGTTCTGCTTGAACAAGGAGTTTTCCTGTAAACTTTTCTATAACATCTCCTCCTATTTCATCTTTGTATTCAATAAAAGAATCATGTTTTTCCGCTGTGCCGCCTGTTAATGGTTGAAACCAATGAGAATAATGTGTCGCACCCAATTCCATAGCCCATTTCTTCATAGCAGAAGCCACTTCATCAGCAATAGAACGATCAAGTGTTTCGCCTTGTTCTACTGAATTCTGTAATATTTCTAGAATCTCAGTAGACAAATATTTTTTCATTGCTGCCTCATTGAATACATACTTTCCGTAATATGTCGATGTACACTCAGCTGGAGGAGTAACTTTTATTGCTTTTTTCTTGAATGCTTCTTCGACAGCTCTAAATCTTAATGTTGACATTGATTTTCTTTTTAGAAAAATTTAAGTTTATTAATTGCAAAAATAATGAAAAGTTACAACAGAAAATCAAAAGAATCTCTTCTAAGTACGTTTTTTTAATAATAAACTCTTTTTGATTCTTTAGACTAAATATTGTACTTTTGTGATGTTAAGATTATGGAGTTTATTTTTCAAAATAATTTAGATTTATGAGAAAAAAAGTGTTTGTAAGTGGTTGCTACGATATGCTACATAGTGGTCACGTTGCTTTTTTTGAAGAAGCGGCCCAATTGGGTGATTTATATGTTGGAATTGGCTCGGATTCAACGATTTATCAACTAAAATCTCGGAAAACGATTAATACAGAAGAAGAGCGTCTTTATATGGTAAAGTCTTTGAAAGCAGTAAAAGATGCATGGATAAACAAAGGTAGTGGATTACTTGATTTTGTTGAAGAAGTAAAAAAATTAAAACCAGATATATTTTTTGTTAATACTGATGGACATACACCGGCAAAAGAAGAGTTTTGTCGAAATCATGGTATTAAATATGTGGTAAGCAAAAGAGTTCCTCATGGAAATTTGCCAACTCGTTCCACTACAGCCCTACGAAAAGAATGTCAAATACCTTATCGCATTGATTTAGCTGGAGGTTGGTTGGATCAAGTTTATATCAACAAACTTGAAAGTGGACCAGTGATTACATTGTGCATAGAACCAACAATCGAATTTAATGATCGAAGTGGAATGGCTTCTAGTTCAAGAAAAAAAGCTGTTGAATTATGGCAAACAGACATTCCTAGTGGTGATAAAGAGAAATTGGCAAAAATGCTTTTCTGTTTTGAAAATCCTCCTGGAACAAAGTATGTTAGCGGTTCTCAAGATTCAATTGGGATCGTGCTTCCGGGAATGAATTATTTGGAATATGATAATGATTTTTGGCCAAAAGAAATTAAAAGTGAAACCGATAACGACTTAATGGATTGGATAGAAAAGCGCATTTGGATTATTCCTCTTTATCCAAGAAAGGATAGTTACAATGTTGAAGAAAATACACAAATAAATAAGGAAAATGTAAAATTACTGAGCAATGCTTCAAAAAAATGTTGGAATGCTATTTTGGAAAAAAATATAGATGATTGGGGTAGATTTACGACCGAAAGTTTTGAAGCACAACTACGACTCTTTCCTAATATGGCTCCTAAAGATGTTCTTGAAACAATAGAGAAATATAAATCCGAAGCAAAAGGATGGAAAATAACTGGAGCAGGAGGAGGAGGTTATTTAATCCTTATTAGCGAAACACCTATTGAATATGCTTTTCAAATAAAAATTAGAAGGCAATAAAAAAACAAAAAGGTTCTCTACGGAGAACCTTTTTATTTTTATGATAAGCAAATCAATTATGCTTTACCAGCAGAACCTAATACATTAACAACTTTATGAGTATAAAGTTTTTTAAGTTCTTCACGAGCAGGTCCTAGATATTGACGTGGGTCGAATTTGTCTGGGTCTGTGTTGAAGAATTGACGTACAGCAGCAGTCATAGCTAAACGACCGTCAGAGTCGATGTTGATTTTGCAAACTGCAGAAGCAGCAGCTTTACGAAGTTGTTCTTCTGGAATACCTACTGCGTCTTTTAATTTACCACCGTTTTCGTTGATGATTTTAACGTATTCTTGTGGAACTGAAGAAGAACCGTGAAGTACGATTGGGAATCCAGGAAGTTTTTCTTCAATTTCTTTAAGGATGTCGAAACGTAATGGAGGTGGGATTAAGATACCGTTTTCGTCACGAGTACATTGGTCTGGAGTAAATTTGTTAGCACCGTGAGAAGTACCTATAGAGATAGCTAGAGAGTCACAACCTGTGCGTGTTACGAAGTCGATAACTTCTTCTGGTTGAGTATAGTTGCTGTGTTCAGCTACTACGTCGTCTTCTACACCAGCTAATACACCAAGTTCACCTTCTACAGTTACACCAAATTGGTGAGCATATTCTACAACTTGTTTTGTAAGAGCTACGTTTTCTTCGTATGGAAGGTGAGAACCATCGATCATAACAGAAGAGAAGCCCATGTCTACACAACTTTTGCATAACTCGAATGAGTTACCGTGGTCTAAGTGAAGAGCGATTTGTGGTTTTT
Organism: Paludibacteraceae bacterium; assembly: GCA_045612365.1. GTDB lineage: Bacteria > Bacteroidota > Bacteroidia > Bacteroidales > Paludibacteraceae > RGIG9608. The sequence continues at coordinate 171,955 of JAZKYY010000016.1, read as the reverse complement.
CCCAACCTAGTTCTTTAGCAAATTCTACTGCACCTTGAGCCATGTAGCGAAGTAAAGTTTGGTTAGCGTATTTACGCGCACCAGAAGATACTTGAAGGATAACAGGAGATTTTTGTTCAGCACAAGCAGTGATGATAGCTTGCATTTGTTCCATGTTGTTGAAGTTGAATGCAGGGATTGCATAACCACCTTTGATAGCACCGGCAAACATTTCTTTAGTGTTTACCAAACCTAATTCTTTGTAATTTACCATATTGTTTATCTTATAAATATTAAAAAATCTGTCGCAAAGTTATATTTTTTTATTGAACTCAGGAAACTTTTTGTTTTTTAATCAAACAGCTATTGATTTTTTCCAGAACAAAGAGGTGATATCTATCATTTCTCCTTGCTCTATTTTATACAATCGCTGGTTTGTAGTTGGAGAATTAAGAGGCCCATATTTTGGTATATAAGGACCAATTTTTACAAAATTAAAATAATCCAAAGGAAAGTCTTTAGGCAATTCTTTTTTTCCTGAATACCATGCAGTCTTCAATTGTTTTTTCTCTAAAATATACTGAGCCAAATTTGCAACTTGAAAAGGTGCAATATCACCTCCCATAAAACAAATACAGGTAACTGCAGATCCATATTTTTCACATAGAGAGTCTATCATATCTATTGTAAGATATTCCCCTACATCATCCATCAAATAAGCACTGTGACATCCTTCGCAATGATTTGGACATCGTGAAAGATTAATAGCCAAAGTTACCTCATTTGGAATTTCCTGAAAAACAACGTCGTAATCAGTATATTTCAGTTGATAATTGTCCATTTTGTTTAAGCAAGTTTAGCATAGTAACGTCTTGCAGCTTCTTTTTGACGAGGAGCAGAAAAACTGCTAATACGCTTCATGTATCCAATAATACGAGTTAGATAATCGATATTCTTGCTTTTGCAGTGAGGACACTCTTGTAAATAACGTTTGTCAATATGTCCACAATCATTGCAAATTGTATTAGGAATGTTGAAAGTAAAATAATTACATCCTTCAAGCGCAGCCACTTTCATCAATTGTTTGTATTGCTCCTTGCTCAAATGTTCTTCCAAATTACAATGCAAAGCAGAACCACCTGTCAAATGTTCTATATATTTTTTCCCGTGCAATTTAAATCTGTCTATCACGTTCAAGGATGTGTCTTCTACAGCATAAAAATAGCTATTGTAACAATCGCGACTTACTTTATATCCAGCTTCCTTGTCCCATTTTGCATGTTTTACTCCCACGTTTTCTGCAGGAATCATTTCGCAGTTGAACATCACATCTTTTGTGCGATATTTTTTATTAAAGTTTTCAACTATACCAAGAACTTCTTGAACAAAGCGAACATATTCTGGATTGTCATTTATTTTCAATCCCAAGAATTCTGCTGCTTCTACCAATCCATTTACACCAATAGTTAAATACTGACGTTTGATGTCGATATATCCTGCATCAAAAAGAGGAAGCATTCCTTTGTTCTGCAACTCCTTAAGATTTTCATTATATCCAAGTTGAACCTTGTGGGTCAATTCAATAACCTCAGAAAGGAAGTTTTGATATGGAATACCTGTTTGTACTGCATGTTGGATACAACGATTAAGATTAATAGTTAATACACTTTTTGAACCCGTTGACACACCACCAGCTCCAAGAGTATAAGAAAATCCATTATCTTGAATTTCGTTACGCAAACGGCAGCAACTACTTAACGAATCGGCATTGTCGCTCATGTATGTAAAGAAAGAATGACCTTCTGCATACATTTCAGCGGTAAAATCGCCATATTCTTTATCTTTTGGCTCTCCATCTTCAGTCAAAAGAGCCATTGTTTCTACAGGGAAAGTCAAAACTGTACGGGTTCTTTCTTTGTTGAACCACTTCATAAAACGTTTTTGCAACCAATTAAGTGAATCCCAATGAGGTTTGCTTCCGTCAGGGAAGATGAAATGTTCAAAAAGGCTTTGGAAGTAGTATTTGTCGTAATAAGAAATATTCCAAAATACTGCTTGAAAGTTTCGAGCTCCAGTAGGTTGGTTTAGTGAATAAACTATTTGTTCAAAATAATCGGTTATAATTTTATCAATTGTGCGTTGTTTTTTCGATAAATCCACAACTTTATCAGCATTCAAATAATAGTCATTTCCATATTCCAAACCGATAAAATAGTTCATGTACATCAAAAATTCGGGAGTTGCACAAGCTCCGCTCAACATACTTGATACAATGAACACCATGTTGACAAATCCACCGCAAAACGATTTTAGATTAGTTGGAGGAGTTGAATTTCCACCAATGGCAAGAGTGCCTCCAATCAACCAAGGATACATCGTTATACTTGCACAATAGTTTGCCAAACTAGTTTCATCGTTTTTATAAATGAAGTGATTGTTTAGCAAGTAAATATATCGGTCAGAAAATTCTTTGCCAAACATTTCTTTAAGTCTGTCGGTAAGTAAACGACGATTAAGACGGATAAAATTTGATTTTGGCAACTCACCAATGAGCGTAGCAATATTTTTTTTATCAACGTTGGCATTAGCATCATATTTGCTTCCTGTAGCCGCATTTTGTGCATCACAATAATCAATCAAAAAGTTGAGTTTATCGCGAGTTTCTCGATCTTCTGAATGTAATTTGCGATAAAGCATAAACGATTTTGCAACTTGATAATAGCGCTCTGCCATAAGAGCAAACTCTACTTGGTTTTGAACATCTTCAACACTCATTCCCGAAGAAATGTTTAGATGACTCAAAATAGTTGTCATCATGTCTTGTGTTGCGAAACTACCAACTGATAAAAATGCTTTTGCTATAGCATTTTTAATTTTTTCGATGGAGAAATATTCAGTCTTACCATCTCTTTTTACAATTAAAACCTCTGCGGCTCCCATAAATAATTTGATAAAATATTTTACAATTATTGATATTATTTTATTTCTTATATGTTCAATCAAAAACCTCGCAAAGGTAAAATAATTATTCTCTTTTGGAATTATATTTTAATCTGTTTTTGTAAAAATTTTCCAAAAAAAAATATATTTTACTAAATGTCAATAATTTGCATTTTTTAAAATCACAAAAAGTTATCCAAAAAGTTTTTTTATGCCAAAAAGTATAATGTTCTTTTTGTCAAGAATGTCTTTTATAGCCAATTCTATTTTATAAAAAAATGTTGAAAAGTTAAATACTTTTATTTTATCTCTTTTTCAATGAAAATTGTATTTTTACAGCCACAAAAAAATAGAAAGAAAAATGAAAATAGAAGAACTTTATAAAATCTACAAGGACTACCCTTCCATAACTACAGATAGCAGAAATTGTCCAAAAGATTCATTATTTTTTGCCTTAAAAGGGGAAAATTTTGATGGAAATAATTTTGCCGAAAAGGCCATTGATCAAGGTTGTCGTTACGCCATAATTGACAATCCAGAAAAACAGAAAAATGAACGATTTATTCTTGTTGACGATGTATTGAATACATTAAGAAGTTTAGCTGCTTATCATCGTCAGCAGCTATCGATTTCTATTATTGGAATTACTGGAACAAACGGAAAAACAACAACTAAAGAACTTATTGCTACAGTTCTTAACAAAAAATACAAAACACTTTTTACTCAAGGTAATTTAAATAACCATATTGGAGTTCCGCTCACGTTGTTGCAAATAACCGAAGAGCACAAAATGGCAGTTATTGAAATGGGTGCGAATCATCCAGGAGAAATTCGTGATTCGGTAGAAATTGTTTGCCCTAATTTTGGAATAATCACTAATGTAGGAAAGGCTCATCTCGAAGGATTCGGTTCTTTTGAAGGTGTAATAGCAACAAAAGGAGAACTTTACGACTATCTTAGAGCAAACAATGGTCATGTTTTTATTAATAAGAACAATAATTATTTACAAACCATTTTACAAGACATCCCTCATTCTGATTATGCCGTAAATAATCTAGAAGCAAGCATAAATGGAGAAATAATTTCTTGCACCCCTTTTGTTTCTTTGAAATGGAAAAAGAAAAATCAATCGATTTCTCACACCATAAACACTAAGTTTATTGGCGATTATAATGCAGAAAACATGTTAGCAGCCATTTGTGTTGGTTGTTATTTTGGAATTGAAGAAAAAGAAATTTGCGATGCTATAGAAAATTATATTCCAAGAAATAATCGTTCTCAACTTACAGAAACCGTCGAAAACAAACTTATCATCGACACTTATAACGCCAATCCAACAAGTATGCTAGCAGCACTTAACAATTTTTCGAGAATGGATTTTGAACAAAAAACATTACTTCTCGGTGATATGCTAGAACTTGGGGATGCAAGTAACGAAGAACATTTGAAAATTATAGAAACTATAGAAAAATCCAACTTTCAAAACATTTTTTTAGTAGGAAAAATATTTTCTTCACTTGCAAATGACAAGTATTTGACATTTAAAAATATCGATGAATTCTGTGATTTTATTGACAAAAATCCACTAAAAGGACAATGTATTTTGATAAAAGGATCTCACAGCATACATTTGGAAAAATCAGTTGATAAACTATGACAAAGCAGGGAAAAACAATTTTGTTGTTTCTTCTATTGGTATTTTCTTCTTGTGAAAAAATCAATAAAAAATCTCCAATTCCCGATTCTCGATTAGATTTTGAACTTCACATCTTGCGAGATGCACCAGAACTAAACATTGTTGGGAATTATAAGGTTATAGACAAACCATTACACCTGTATCAATATATTGGATATGGCGGACTGTTGTTCTATCATACGTTCGATGATGAAATCGTTGTTTTTGATTTAGCATGCCCTTATGAGGCCAATCCTGAGGTTAGAGTTGATTCTATTACAATAATAGGCGAAGCAGTTTGCAGAAAATGCCATTCAATTTACGACGTTGCTTATGGCACAGGAGCACCGCGAAAAGGAGTTTCGACTCACTATTTAAGAAAATACAGAACCTACTTTTCTGGCGATTTTGTCCGAGTAACAAAATAACTTTAATACATATCGTCTAATTATTACAACAAAATAAAAAGTATAACAAAAGAATACAATGAGGATTCTCCTAAAAGGGTTGCAAAATATGAATCCATAAAAGAAAACGTTGATTCATTTTAAGAAATGAGTACAAAAAAAACGATTTGGTGCAATCCAAAAGTTCTTGATCAGAATGTTATTTCGATTAAAATAGACTATTTTAACAAAAAAAACACACCAATTAGTGTGTTTTTTGTTTTGTGATCAAGTTGGGATTCGAACCCAAGACCCACAGCTTAGAAGGCTGTTGCTCTATCCAGCTGAGCTACTCGACCATCATCATTTTTGACGTTGCAAAGTAACGATTTTTTTTACAGAAAAACAAATTCTGCCAACTGATATTTTCTACTACTTTTTTATGTCATTTTTGTATTTTTGTGCAGAATACTTTATTTAAAGAAATGAAACGTTTTACTCACATAGACGTAAGTTTGCGACATATCATTTGTGTTTTTTTTAGGACAATTTTGCATTGGAGATACGATATTAAAATCTCGGGAATGGAAACATTTGACAGCAAAACCACCTTTCTTATTTTTCCAAACCATCTAGCCGTAATTGACCCAATAATTTTATTTTCCGAATTACACAAACAAAAAATACAACCTTTGGTAGATGAAGTTTACTTCAAAAATCCAATTTTTAGAAATATTTTGTCGCTTTTTGATGCTATATGTGTTCCCGACTTAGGCAAAAGTCGTAAAGGTTTGGAGCAAGCTAGACAACTACAAGAATTAACCTTAAAATCGTTAAAAGATGGGAAAAATGTACTTTTTTATCCCTCTGGTCACATCACGTTAGACGGACAAGAGACTATTGGCAACCGGCAACTTGCATACAACGTGTGCAAAAACTTACCCAAAAACGTAACCATTGTTTGCATCAAAACAAATGGTTTATGGGGAAGTATTTGGAGTCGCTACAAAAAGAAACGCACACCATCAATCCCCAAAACATTACTAAAAAGCATTGGACTTATTTTTCGTGGAAAATTATTTGAGAAAAAACGCGTTGTTGAAATTACCATTCAACCTATGACCGAAGAACTTAAACTTTGGGCTGAAGAAGATAAGCTTACGTTCAACAAACGTCTGGAAAGGTTTTATAATTCAGACTAAACGATTTGAATAATTTTATCTAATTCCACATAACAAAGAAAACCTTTCACTTGTTTGTAACCCATATTCTTTATCTGTGTACAGTATCGTTTTATTTGTTCTTTGTAACTAGGAATTTCTTTTTGGCCAAATTTATAGTCAACAATAATAGCTTTATCTCCGGACAACATAACTCTATCCGGACGACGAGAAATCCCCTTATTTGATAAAATATCTATTTCGTTCAGCACTTTATATTCCCCCGAAAACCAACTTTCTAATTTATATTTTTCGATAAAACTTTTGATTTTATTCAAACATTCTTCACTCTGTGCTGAGGTTATTTTTCCGGAGCGAACATAACTTTCAATAGCAACAGGCAAATTATCTAAAGTTTCAATTTTAGACATTACCTCGTGCATAAAAACACCTTTGTCAATATTCATTTTCACTGATGAAGAATCCGATGATTCCCACATTTTTTTTGACAATAAGGCCTTATGCCAATCAATATCTTCTACTGGATATGCTAATTTTAGGTCATCATTCTCTTGACTTTTGTCTTTAATTATGGATGTTTCTTTTTTTTCAAATTTCCCTTTCCGATATTTAGAATAATTATAACCTTCTGATAGTTGCCATTCATTCGAACTGTTTTTAACATACTTTCTCAAGAACGAAGGTATTGTGGCTTCTTTTTCATCTTTCTCTTCTATAAAAACATAAAGTTCATCTTCCGCACGAGTAAATGCCACATAAATAAGGTTAAGGACATCTACATAACCTTGCATTTTTTCTTCATAATATTGCTCAGAAAAAATGGTTTTTTCAAGATTGGAATAGCCAATAGAAACAATAGGGAATCCATTAAAAGGTGCTTCTTTATTTTCTGTCTTTAACCATAGAAGATGATCTTTCTGATTTAAACTCCAATCACAGAAAGGGATTATAACAATTTTGAACGCAAGACCTTTTGACTTATGAACAGTAGTAATATTTATTGCATTTTGTGACTCCTCCGAAGCTGGCAAATAACAAGATTTCTTCTTTTCTTCCCAATAATTCAAGAAACGAATCACGTCGGCATTATACTTTTTGGTATAATCAAAAACAATATCTTGAAAAGTTTGTATAAATATAATTTCATCAGAGTCTTTCGACAATCCAAAAAATCTTATCAAAGATTCAACTTGTTCATAAAGAGAACCTTTCTTAAGAGAAGATAAATTTTCTCCAAAAATTTCGTTCTGCAAATTGTTATTGTCTAGACATTCTAAAGTTTCTTCTAATGCTTCGTTTGGAGATTTTTTCTTTACAACAGTAAAATAATTATAAAGGAAAAAATGTTTATGTTTTTTTTCGTCGGGGAAAGCGAAGTAACTCATTGCAGAAACCAGGAGTTGAACTGAGTTTGATCTATCAACAAGCAAAGCTTCGTTTGAAATAATATTGTAGCAATAGCCTTCTTTCTTTTCGTACTTTGATAAATATTCTGCAATTAAACGTGTGTGCTTATTTTCTCTAACCAAAATAGCTATATCACTTAAAGAGAATCCTCTATCTTGCAATTCTTCTATTCGTTTCACAAGTAAGTTCAAAGCAGAGTCAAAAAACTTTTCTTCTTTAGTATTCTTAATAAATGACAACTCTACGTTTCCATCTCCTATTTTCTTTTCCCACACTTTTTGTTCTAAAACATTGTAAGCAGTAGTTATCTTGTCTGAATATTTTTTACAGATCTCATTAATGCTTTCAAACGAAGTTTTTGCTTCTTTTGACGCATATTCGAAGAAAGTATTATTAAACTCTACAATATTTCTCAGACTTCGTCTGTTAGTCATTAGATCTGAAGAATCATCATCAATGTAAGGCTTAAAATCATTATCCAATTCAATTTTAGAATTCAACAAATCCCAATCGGAGTTTCTCCAGCGATAAATACTTTGCTTAACATCACCAACAATTAGATTTTCATTGCCTGAGGCCAAACTTTCTTTTATCAGCGGACGAAAGTTTTTCCATTGCAACGAAGATGTGTCTTGAAATTCATCAAGCATAAAATGATCAATAGAAATTCCTGTTTTTTCGTAAATAAAAGGAGTATCGCTATTTTTAGTTATTTCGGACAAAAATTCATTCATGTCTGCTAATAGCATGACACCTTCTTTATCTAAATAATTTTTAATCTCTTTTGTTACATCAGAAAGAATACCCAGTTCGTATATTTTGGATAAAATCTTTTTAGCAGAATTGTACTTTATATGTTTTACAGAATCTTTCTTTATCAACTCATATAAATCATCAGCACATTTCTTCAAGCCATCATTATAAGCATTTATAATATTTTTCTTCTTTGGATTTATTTCCGTATACCACCCTTCTACTCCATTATTTACAGCCGTTTCAAACCTTTCTTTATAGTCATATATTCTTTTTTTCGCTTTAGTAAATTGATTATAAAAGGAGGTGCTTGAATACTTAAAATCTTGCGGTTCTAATTGATACTTAGCAAGAATCTTATCAGCTTCAGTTGCAATATTTTTAGCTTCGTTATCAAAATCGTCAATAACTTTTTTAAGACTATTTTTGTATTCTTCTAATTGGGTTAAATTCTGAATTTGCGAAACATCCAATACTTTTACATCTTCCTTGAATAAATCATTCGATAAATTAAGTACGTCTTTTTCTATATTCCACGTTTTGTTATTATCAATTTTATCTTTAGAAAAAGAAAGCAACCATTCGAATAACTTACCCTTTTCATCTAAGTTAAAAAGCATATTTTTAACAGATTCTGTCAATACTTTTTTTACATCAAGTTCTATCGAATAATCACTTTGGAGATTAATTTCTCGAGAAAAAGAACGGATTATTTTTAGGAAAAATTTATCAATAGTAGAAATATGAAAAGAGGAATAGTCGTACAAAATCTCAAGAAGAACCTCTTTTGACTGAGAAGCTAATTCTTCCTTATCGTAGTTTAATTTTTTACACAATGATTCTCGAAGATTTGAAACTTTTTGAGTGTCCGAAAGAAGAAATAACTCTTTTAAAATACGAGTTTTCATTTCTTCAGTTGCTTTATTGGTAAACGTCACTGCCAAAATTGCTCGATGAGGAAAAGATCTTTCTTGTTTCTTTTTCAGCAAAAGTGTTAGATAATTCTCTACCAAAAGAAACGTCTTGCCAGAACCTGCAGATGCTTTTCTTATTTTCAAAAGTTTCTTCTGTTCCATCTATCAACCATTTAATTTATACGTTTCACCTTATATCCTTTTGAAGACAGTAAAGCAACAACTTTATCTCTAAAATCACCTTGAATAAGTATCTCACCATCTTTTGTATTTCCACCTACTCCACATTTTAGTTTTAGAAATTTTCCTAAATCCTTCAAATCGTCTTCTTTCCCTACAAAGCCAGTAATCAAGGTTACCGACTTCCCTCCTCTGTTGCGTTTGTCTAATTGCACTTTTAGGTTTTGCTTCTCTGGCAAAAGAGTATCTTGCTCTTCTTCTTGAGAATCAACTTCATAGTTAAAATCTGGATTTGTGGAATACACCACATTTAAGCGGCTTTTCCAGTCGTTATTCTTCATTTTTTGCAGATTGAATACGTCTATTTCTACCAAAACTACGATAAGAGTCTGGCTCTATTTCTATGTCGGGTTCGGAGTAACTATCTCTTTTAGTCAATTTGAACTGAATATATTTTATAGATATTCCACGAGATAACCATTGCTGCTCGTAAAACGTTTTTATGCTTAAAACTTCGTCAATATCTGCATTTGCATATAGATCCGAAATATTTTTCACAACTTCAAATCCATTGCAGTCTACAATAGCACAAGCGTAAGTGAACATAAAATTACTATCCGTTTTCAAATGTATTGTGCCATCTTGCTTCAACACTTTTGAGTAAAGTTTCAAGAAATTAGAGGCAAGCAAACGTTTTCTCACTTTTTTCATTTGTGGATCAGGAAAAGTAAGCCAAATTTCATCAACTTCATTTTCTGCAAAAAAATTAGGCAACATGTCAATTGTTGTCCGTAAAAAAGCCACATTGGAGAGTCGTTTTTCTAGAGCAAGCTTTGCCCCACTCCAAATTCTTGCTCCTTTTATGTCTACACCTATGTAATTCTTGTCAGGAAATCTAGTTGCCAATCCAATGGTATATTCTCCCTTGCCACATCCAAGTTCCAAAATTATTGGATTATTGTTCTTGAAAAAACTTTGAGCCCAATTCCCCTTCAAATCAAATGTTTTTCCTTCACGAATTTCGTTGAACGAGAGTTGAAAAACATGAGAGAATGTCGCCATCTCTCCAAATTTAAACAATTTATTTTTACTCACTTTTTTTTACTTTTAATCCCACTTGTTTTATTCCTTTCAATACATCGCAACGCATTCCGTGTCTGATTTTATATACATACTCTCCCGGCTGAGAGAAACTATAATTTTCGCGATACTTCACAGCAACATAGTACAACGAGCCTAATCCAGAACCAATCCAACGTCCATGATTATCCACTAAAAAACATTGAACTGTATCTGTTTTTACAGAACCATTTGGAGCAATTTCATCCACAAAGAACCACAAATTTTGATAAGCAAACGAGTCATCGTTTCTCACAAAAATCTGAAGTTCCATTTTTGATGTAATATCATCAGGATTGTACTTAAATTCAACATTTTCTGTTGATTTCCATCCATTAGGGTTCAAGTCTTGATATTCAGAAAAAACACTTCTTTCTTGACAAGAAACCAAAAAGATGACTGCCAATAATAGTACTACTATTTTAATTTGTTGCTTTATCATTGTTGCTTTTGTTCTTATTTCTATTTTTATTTCTTTTTTTCTTGCGTTTGCTCTTATCAAAGCGAGTTAAACTGTCTTGTCCAACAACATTTTGATAATCAGGCACAACCAATTCTTCTTTTGATGTATCTTTTTCTTCAACTTCCATCACATCTACTTTTTCTCCTTTTTTGTTTAGTGCAATAATTTCATTTGCTCTCTCAACACTTAAAACCACCAAATTTGCAGCTAAATGCTTAGAAGTTGAATACGTTATTTTACGTTTGAACACATCTGTTTTGAAGTGAAAATAATCAGCTTCTTTGGACTGAAGAACAATGTCTTTAGAAGGAAAGTCTTTCAAAGCATCACGATAAACGGGCAATTCAAAGTTCATACAACATTTCAGTTTCGTACACTGCCCGGCTAAACGTTGAGGAGTGAGTGAAACATCTTGACAACGTGCAGCACTTGTAGAAACAGACACAAAGTTATTCATCCAACTTGCACAACAAAGTTCACGTCCACAGGGACCAATAGATCCGATTCTTCCTGCTTCTTGACGCGCACCAATTTGCTTCATCTCAACACGAATACCAAACGTTTCAACAAAAACTTTGATTAACTGTCGGAAATCTACTCGTTCGTCGGCAATGTAGTAGAATATAGCTTTTGTTCCATCTCCTAAATATTCCACATCGCCAATTTTCATATTGAGATTCATTCTCTCAGCAATTTGACGAGCAGTTATCATTGTGCTATGTTCTTTTGCTTTTGCCTCTTCGTAGCGTTCCATATCAGCAGGACGAGCTTTTCTATAAATTCGTTTGACCTCAATTGTTTCTGGGTCAACTCCATTCTTTTTCATTTGAGCAAGCACCAATCGTCCAACCAATGTTACTTCTCCAATATCATGACCAGGATTTACCTCAACAGCTACCATATCACCTTTTTCCAAAGGAATCTTAGTGCTATTCAAATAGTATCCTTTACGAGTATTTTTGAATTGGACTTCTACAAAGTCTGTATCTTGTTTTGTTTCGGGCAAATCACAAAGCCAATCCACTGTTGCCATTTTTTTATTCGAAAAATTTTTGCAACCAGATTTATTCAATTTGCATTTTCCGTCATTCAAGGTATAATCCATTTCTTTATTTCTTTAATAGTGAACATATTTTGAGTGAAAGATCAAATAAAACAATTTTGACATTCACGTTTTGATATATTTCAATCTCAGCTTGCTGAAATTCATCCATAAGCTGAAGAATGTTTCTTTCATTGATAAACTGTGAAAATTTTGACGAAAAAGTCAATTCCTCTTTTGTCAAATAATTCAGTTGCTGATTCTTTAAGTTCAAAATAAAATTCTCCCTCAACATGTTTTGAGCATAAATCAAGAATTCTTTAACTTCCATTTTCCCTAGTTTCTCAAGAGATTCTGTAAACGTACGTAAATTCAAGAAATCTTTTGTCCAAGCAAATCGCATCAAGGAAACAAACTTTTCCAAAAAAATCTCCTTTCGTTTTGTATCATTAATCAACTTCTGAGCCACAGAAAAACTTCCCATCGCATTACAAGCACAAAAATCAGCATCATGAGACGAAATTTGGTATTTCTGTTGCAATGCATCGCTTATCTCTTGATGAGAAATAGGTGGTAAATAATGTTGTTGTGTTCGAGAACGAATTGTAGTTATGATTTGTTCAGCATTTTCTGTTGCTAGTAAAAAAATTGTCCCCGAATGAGGTTCTTCCAAAATCTTCAAAAGTTTATTTGCACAACTCTCTTGCATCTTTTCGGGCAACCAAATAATCATTACTTTATAAGGTGCCTCATAAGCTTTGAAATTTAACTTTTTTACGATATTTTCACTCTCGCTAGTATAAATAAATCCTTGTTTTCCAGCGGAAATCTGATTCATCCAATCATCAAAAGTCAAATATGCATCTTCTTGTACACCTTCGCGAAATTGAGTAAGAAAGTCATCGCTCGTATAACTTTTACTATCGGGTTTCACTATTGGAAATACAAAATGAAGATCGGGATGTGTCATTTTAGAAAACTTGACACAAGATGGGCATGTGCCACAAGAATCCCCATCTATTCTATTTTGACAACACAAATAACGTGCATAAGCAAGCGAAAGCGCCAATTGACCAACACCTTGCTTCCCATAAAAAAGTTGAGCATGAGGAATCCTGCCATTATCAACAGAATTCGCCAACTGCTTTTTCAACTCATTGTTACCTATGACATCACGAAAAAACATTCTTATATCTCATCAAAACAACTCACAAAGATAACGTTTTGAGGCGAAGAATGCAACCTTTTTAGTCGAACAGATTTATTCTTTCATTGTAGGCAAGCCTATTTTGTATTTTACTGCTATAAAACGAATTAGAAATATACTTAAAGCAGTAAAAGCCTGTGTTACAATAATATTTAAACCTACTCTTGAACATATCCAATACACCACACCTCCTAATACACAAGCCGATGCATAGATCTCTTTACGAAAAATAAGTGGTTCTATATTGAGGAATATATCTCTAAAAATTCCACCTGCTGCCCCAGTTATACAACCCATTATTATTGCAACCCAAAAAGGAAATTCTCCCATTAGAAGTGTTTTTTCAATCCCTACAACTACAAAAAGACAAAGCCCAATAGTATCAAAAATGAAAATCGCTCGGCTAATTCGTTCGATTTGCCTTTTAAAAATAACAACCAACAAAAAAGCTACTGCAGTACAAATTAAGTAACTAGCACTATGCATCCAAAACGGTGGAACTCCCAACAGAAGATCTCTCAACGTTCCTCCTCCTACAGCCGTTACAAACCCAACTACATAGGCTCCAAACCAGTCAAAACGTTGATGTGCAGCCATCCGAATACCGCTTATTGCAAAAGCAAAAGTTCCAATATATTCAACTAAATCAATAAAGTTAAAATTCATCTTTTTGATATGTTATTTTAATAAATATGGGTAGGTGATCGCTAAAACCATCATTGTAACGATAACCAATATACGTTCTAAAAGGTTTTTTTCCAAAATTTTTAGAATCATCTTCTAATAAAAAATCTGGTGCAAATATTTTAGCATCTTCTCGTGTTAAAGACCACCGATTCTCACTATTCAATAAATTGCCAGACACTAAAATATGATCCAAAACTCCCCATTCTCCCGCATATTTATGCGTTCCTATATTTGGATTGTCTAGGTATTGATAAAACAAGTTATAAAGTTTTTTGGAATCAATATCAGAGATGGGGTCTGTAGCACCAAGAACCATTCTTAAACTATTGTTATCTGGATAGTCATTAAAATCACCCATTATTACAATATTTGCTTTCTCATTAATAGATAAAATACTATCAACTTTATTTTTTAATGTAGATGCTGCATTTAACCTTTTGTGTTCCGACTCTAATTCGCCTCCCAAACGCGATGGAAAATGGCAAACAAATACATGCAATGTATCTTTACCCAAAAGAGTTCCTGCAACATGAAGAATATCTCTAGTTTTCCCTTTCGGATCTTGCTCAAATACAACTTTTATTGGCTGAGAAAAATGTGGTTTAAAAATATTTTTTTGATACAAGAAGCCAACATCAATGCCTCTTCTGTCCGGAGAATCATAATGCACAAAAGAATAATTAAAATTTTTGAGCGGAGAATATTTCACCAAATCATTTAAGACCTTAGCATTTTCTATTTCACAAAGTCCTATGATAATCGGTGGTTTCCCTTGCCCAATAGCAGTTATGGTTTTAGCAATACGAGCCAATTTGTTTTTGTATTTCCCATATCCCCAACCTCGTTTTCCTGTCGGAGTATATTCGTCATCATTGGTTATTGAATCATTTTCGCAATCAAATAAATTCTCAACATTGTAACTTACAATTGAGAACTGAGTTTGTGAAAACGAATATGATGCAAAAAACAACGTTAAAATCAATAATATAGAGAGTTTTTTCATGAATGGAGATTTTTAATGATATTCATACGCACCAATATCAGGTTTCCCATCGGCAAAGCGATTGTAATTATTCTTATCGGAATCATATAATTCAGAAACTTTGCTATTAGCTTTATTCCGAACAACTGAATTATTGTGCAAAGTAAAATCGTAATAACCAGTAGTTTTAATATCAGAAATAGACGTATTCTTGAACAGCTTTTCATCCGAAGACAAAGTACTTGAAAATATATTATCTTTAAAATCAGAGCCTTTCATTTCTTCTGATTTTATGTAGCAATGGTCAAAATAAATATTAAAAACATTACTAGTTTTTAACGTTGTATCTTGTTTCAATTCTAATTCATTTTTCTGATTTCCTGCTATAATACAATTCTGAAAAACAGCAGAATAAACAGGCAAAAAATTATTCCAACTTGCATCAGTTTTGTAATTAGATATTGAAACGGCTAACTTTTCATCCATTCCACCCCATTCGTAATAATTAGCAAACGTACAATGCGTAGCTGATGTATTTCCTCCATTGATATTAAAACAGATTTTTCCACAATTAGAGATTTCTGTATTTACAACGCTTATATCTGCATTTTTTGCATATATGCCATTGAGTTGGCAAGAATGGATGGAAGTATTCTCCATCTCTAGTTTCGGGCGATTTATAGTAGAACCAGAAATTAAAACTCCATTTGTTGCTCCCGAAATAGAAACATTTCTTATTTCATGATATCCATTTTCCCATTCCAAATAAACACTTCCCCACTGACCTGGCAAATAAGCATAAGGAGTTTCTGCCGAATCATTTATTTTATCAAGTCGATCACCACGCAAAGAAATAGGATTTTCATAAGTCCCTACGGCAACTAAATTCCCCCCAACCTGCAAATCTGCCCCTTGATGAAAGTAAAGTTTTACTCCGGGCTCCAAAGTAAGAGTTTTTCCTTCTGCAATTCTTAGATAATTGTATATTAAATAGGGTTTATCTGCAGCAAAAACAGTATCGTTGTCGATTATTTTCTTATTAAAAACTACCACATCCTGACTATGAGCAGTAAGAGAAACCTTTTGTTGCTGATTGTTTACTGTAAAAATTATAGCATCTTCAATAAATGTCAACATATTGCTATTTTGCTCATCAACAGTTACTTCCACAAATACATAAAGACTATCATTTGACTTCAGCACAACGTCTTGAATGTAATTTTCTGGAGGAGGAATAGTGCCATCTACATTTATTCGGAAATACGAATCCTGACCTTTTTCCAATTCAAGCGATGAGATTTTTAGTGCCTTTTTATTTCGGTTATAGACTTTGAATGTTTTTGTAGGAGATGGTACTGAACTGAAAATAGTATCAAAACTGAGCGTTGTCGCAGAAAAACTCAGTTGCTTGTCAGCATCCGTTGTAAAACTCTCATCTACACAGGAATAGAAAAGAATTAAAACAAGAAAAAGAAAACAATATTTCACCCGTTTTTTCAAAAAAAATTGTCTTACTAAGCGTTTTGTTCTTTTGTTTTGAATGCTAAGGCATATAGGCGCATTTGCTTTACCATAGCCACCAAACCATTCGACCGAGTAGGAGAAAGATGTTCTTTCAAACCAATCTTTTCTATAAAATAAAGGTCAGAATCTAAAATTTCACTCGGAGTATGATTAGAATAAACTGAAATAAGCAACGAAACCAAACCTTTGACAAGAACAGCATCACTTTCTCCTTCAAAAATCACTTTACCATCATTGTAAGTTGCATGCAACCACACTCTACTCTGACAACCTTCAATAATGTTTTGAGGGGTTTTATGTTCTTCTGCCAATGGCAAAAGCGAATTGCCAAGTTCAATGAGCATCGCATATCTATCCATCCAATCTTCCAAAGAAGAAAAATCTTCTATTATTTCTTGTTGTTTTTCGTCTATTGTCATAAATCTTTTTCTTTATAAGTGCAATAAATTTTGAGACGATGAATCTATCTCTTTTTGTTGAGGATAAACCAAAATAACCCCCGAGTTTTCAAAGAATTTTTTCAAGTAGTAAGGAATTTTCTCAAACAATTGATGATAAGAAATTGCTCCTTTTCTTGTTTGATAAATAACAAGTAAGTCTTTTTCTTTTAAATACTTTCGCAACATCAAGAAATCTTCCCACTGAGCAAGTTCTCGAAACTCAGCCGAAACAGACATTTTATTTTTCTTGATAGTTGTTTTCAAAAAATCTATTGTACTACTACTTGCGTGGAAAATAATTTTAGCCTCCAATTGATTCACCAATTTACAAATACGGTATAACGTAGGTAAAAAGCCAATCTCTTTTTCTGCATTTTCAGGAATTGCCACAAGCACACGTTTCTGTGTGTTTATGGGCTTATTATTTTTCAAAACAAAAATATTCAATTCAGAATCTTTTTGAATTTTTTCATTTATCTTTTCCAAGAAAATACTTCCTGCCGCTTGATTAGAAATTCCTAAAATAACATCGGTTACTTGGTTTTCTTTGGCCGTGTGCAAAATTCCAGAAGCAACATCCGTATCATAACGAGTAATTGTTCTCAAACGATTATCGCTTGCTGCTGCAATTTTTTCTGCTTCTTCGAGCAATTGTTGCCCTTTACGTACTTGTGAAACCGAAGCATCTTGGTCATCGATAATATTAAGCGCATAAAGTGGTTCTTTTTTTGACGATCTCGTCATCAAAAGAGCTGTTTCAATCAAATTTTGAACACTTTTAGGATTTGCGAGAGCTATCAGAATACGTTTCTGTTGAAGATCTTCTTTGGGCTTATTTTCCAATTCATCTTTTTGTACCCTCTCTCCTGCTTTTTGAGTTACAACAGATGACACAATACAACTTAGTAAAATAATTACAATGGTTGCATTCAGTATATTCTCATCAATAATACCTATAGAATAGCCCGACATAATAACTGCCAAAGTCGCTGCAGCATGCGACGAAGTAAGTCCAAAAATCAAATTACGCTGATTTTTAGTAAAACGCAAACAAACTTGAGTAATCCAAGCAGCCAACCACTTGCTTCCTATAGCAACTACCGACAAAACTAATGCAATAATAATGGACTGGTAACCGCTGAAAATAACTTTTATGTTCACTAGCATCCCCACCGATATCAAGAAGATAGGAATAAAAAGAGAATTGCCAATAAACTCTATTCTGTTCATTAAGGCCGAAGAATGTGGAATAAACCTATTTAAGATCAAACCTGCAAAGAAAGAGCCAATAATTCCCTCCAATCCACATAATTCAGAGACAAATGCAGAAAGAAGCATTATGCTTAAAACATAGATATAATGCAGTCTTTTTTCATTTTCAAATCGTTCAAAAAACCATTTTGAAAGAATTGGTATGAAGAAGAAAATAAATATCAAAAAAAGCAAAATGGATATTCCCATCCAAAGCCAAAACATGCTCTCTGTGGCATTTTTAGCTTGATTCATTACAACTGCCAAAATAAGCAAAACGGCTGTATCAGTGAAAATTGTTCCACCCACACTCGCCGTTACTGCCTTATTTTTTGACAAATTCAAATTGCTAACAATAGGATAAGAAATAAGTGTATGCGTAGAAAACATTCCTGCTACCAAAAGACTTGTTGGAACACTATAACCCAACAAATAATGACATATAGGGAAGCCAAAAACAAATGGCAACAAGAAAGTAAACACACCAAACAACAAACTTTTCTCTTTGTTGGCATTGAACTCTTTTATGTCTAGCTCCAAACCTGCTAGAAACATTATGTAAAGCACTCCCACTTTACCTAAGAGTTCAAAACTCCTATCATAAGCAAGCAAATTAAATCCATGAGGACCAACTAGCACTCCTGCTAATATCAGTCCTATAATGTAATGAAGTTTAATTTTGCGAAAAAGTAATGGCGAAAACAATATAATGAGCAACACCAAAAGAAAAACCATTATCGGATCTTCAAATGGTAGATGAAAAAAGTTTTTGATATTGCTCAAAATATTTGATTCGCTCATTTTGCTTCTATTTTAAGCGTTTAGTGCTTGTTCTATGTCGGCAATGATGTCTTCAGCATTTTCTATGCCAACAGAGAAACGAATCAAATCAGGTTTCACGCCTGCCGAAACCAACTGCTCGTCACTCAACTGACGATGCGTATGCGAAGCAGGATGAAGCACACAAGTACGTGCATCGGCTACGTGAGTAGCTATACAACAAAGTTTTAGGTTATCCATAAATCTTGTTGCAACTTCTCTTCCTCCTTTCAATCCAAAAGTTACCACACCACACGATTGTCCGTTAGTAAATTGTTTTTGAGCCAACTCATAGTATTTATTCGAAGGAAGACCGCTATAATTTACCCAAGCTACTTTTTCATTTTTCTCTAAATATTCAGCAACTTTTTGTGCATTTTCGCAATGGCGAGGCATACGCAAATGCAAAGTTTCCAAACCAATATTAAGTAAAAATGCATTGTGAGGCGATGGAATAGAGCCCAAATCACGCATCAACTGAGCTGTAGCTTTAGTGATGTATGCTCCTTTGCCAAATGCGCTACTATAAGCCAATCCGTGATAAGATTCGTCTGGTTCAGTCAATCCTTTGAACTTATCATGGTGTGCTTCCCAATCAAAGTTTCCTGAATCCACTATACATCCCCCTACCGACGTTGCATGTCCGTCCATATACTTCGTAGTGGAATGAATCACTATATCAGCTCCAAACTCAAATGGACGACAATTGATAGGAGTTGCAAACGTATTGTCAATAACAAGAGGAACTCCATTTTTATGCGCAATGCGAGCAAATTTCTCAATATCAAGCACATTTAGCACCGGATTTGCAATAGTTTCTCCAAACAAAGCTTTTGTGTTCGGGCGAAATGCTTTTTGTATTTCCTCTTCGCTTGCATCAGGATCAACAAACGTACACTCTATGCCAAGTTTCTTCATTGTTACAGCAAACAAGTTGAACGTTCCTCCATAAATGGTTGATGAAGAAACAAAATGGTCGCCTGCTTCACAAATATTGAATATTGAGTAGAAAGAACCCGCCTGACCAGAAGAAGTAAGCATTGCTGCCACACCACCTTCTAGTTCTGCAATTTTTTTAGCAACTACATCGTTTGTTGGATTTTGCAAACGAGTATAAAAATACCCCTCTGCCTTCAAATCGAACAAATCTGCCATTTGCTCACTCGTTTCGTATTTAAAGGTTGTGCTCTGGTAAATAGGAACAACGCGTGGTTCTCCTTTTTTAGGTTCGTAACCTGCCTGAACACAAAGTGTTTCTGGTCTTCTTTTCATCAGAAAAATATTTTTTATAGTTTGTTTTATTTCACTACGTTACGTTTTTTTGCAAACTCGATAATATCTTTTACATAACCAAAAGCCATGCCAACTACAGTGTCAGCTGCACCATAATAAACTGCTACACGCTCACCATCGCAAAGAGCAGCACATGGGAACACCACGTTAGGTACATCGCCAGCCAATTCGTATGGAGCTGCTGGAGCCAACAAATAATCTTGCGTACGGTAGAGTACTTTTTCTGGATTATCTTTATCCAACACCACTGCGCCCATCGAATAGCGGAATCCGTTGCAAGTGTTGATAACGCCATGATAGAACATCAACCAACCTTCGTCGGTTTTGATAGGCACACTACCCGCACCAATTTTTGTACATTGCCAAGCACTTTGCTCAAATGGAGTAACTTTCATCAAGCAACGATGCTCTCCCCAATATTTCATATCTGGTGAATAACTCAAATAAATATCACCAAATGGAGTATGACCATTGTCGCTCGGACGGCTCAACATTGCATATTTTCCATTGATTTTTTCTGGGAAAAGCACACCATTTCTATTGAATGGAAGAAATGCATTTTCGCATTGAAAAAACTCTTTAAAATCGAACGTATAAGCAATACCAATAGTAGGTCCGTGATAGCCATTGCACCAAGTAATCCAGTAGCGGTCTTCGATCCAAGTTACACGAGGGTCGTATTTGTAATCAGACTCAATCATTTCAGTATTTCCGGCTTTGAACACGATTGGGTCGTGATTAATGTCCCAATTGATACCATCTTTACTGAAACCTGCAAAAATATTCATTTGCACCGATTTGTTGTCGCAACGGAAAACTCCAGCGTAACCATCTTCGAAAGGCACTACTGCACTATTGAAAATACTATTCGACGAAGGAATTTGATAACGTCCAATAACTGGATTTTTAGAATAACGCCACATTGGGTCGCTACAGCCTACTGGGCGATCTTCCCAAGGCATTTGTTTTTTTAGATCAATACTCATAACTTTAATATGTTTTTATGTAATTAATTATTTTTTTATGATTTTTACTCTTTATCTGCATGTGTAAAAGGCACTTTCCATGTAAGGATGAACGATGGGATTGATACAATCAATGCAATCAAGAAAAACAATTCGTAATTGCCCATCAACACGTCTTCGAATACCCAACCACAAATCATTCCCGGAAGCATTACGCCCAAGTTCATCAATGCCGAAGCAATGGCATAGTGTGCCATAGAATGTTTGCCCGGAGCTATCTGTTGCATCATAAATAGCGTAAGTCCTACAAATCCAAATCCGTAGCAGAAATACTCAAGCACAAGTCCGCTACCTATCATATAGATATTTTCTGGTTGATAGAGAGCAAACAAATAATAAATAATGAACGGAATATTGAATATGCATATCAACGAGAACAACACTTTTTTCAAACCGAAATGAGCGATATAGTACCCTCCCAAAATCGATCCAACGATAAAGGCAATTGTGCCAAGTGTTCCGTAGATAAGACCAATGGTTTCATTCGATAGAGCCAAACCGCCATCAGCCAACGATGCTTTTAGGAAAAGTGGCACCATTTTAATGGCAAAACCTTCGGTCAAACGATAGCAAACAATAAAGAACAGGTAAAATACGATATACTTCTTTGTAAAAAACGCCTTAATCACGTTCCACAAATCCACCATACTGTCGGAAAACGAACCAGCCGAAGTATTTTTCTTTGTTGCAGGAAGTGCAAAAAAGTGATAAACCGACAATGCGATAAGCAATACGCCAAGAATTCCCATAATTATCATCCAAGCATACATTGCTGCATCTGCTTGGCCATAAGTGGCTTTCATGTTGGACATCAACACGCCTGCCAACCACACCAAACCACCATTGGCAAGCACTTTAGCCAAATTATAAAACGCTCCTTGCCAACCAATGTAACGAGCTTGCGTGTCCTTATCAAGCGCTTCGAGGTAAATGCCATCGGTTGCAATGTCGTGAGTTGCTCCGCTGAAGCCAATCACCGCCATTATGGCTATGGCAAACGAAAAATAACTTGGCAAAGGCAACGAAAACGCCACCAAACCGAAGCAAATACCCGAGAGCAACTGTGTTACTACAACAAACGATTTTTTAGTTCCGTAGATTTCGAGCAACGGACTCCAAAGAAACTTTAGTGTATAAGGAAGAGTAAGCAACGAAGTCCAAAACGTGATTTTTGCTTCGCTCACGCCCAAATCCTTAAACATAATAACCGACACCAAATTGAGTGCGATAAACGGCAAACCCATTGCAAAATATACACTAGGCACCCAACTAATAGGATTTTTTGTTTTATTCATATTACAACGTATTTATTTTTCTTCTTTCGTTTTTAAGCAACGCAAAAATAATGAAAACTCTCTATTTTTTTTGCTTGAAAAGATATTTTGAAAAAAAACACATTTTTTTTGTCATTTTTTTTGGTGAATTAAAAAAAACATTTACTTTTGCAACGAATACAAAATTGTAATCATTACAAAAATGAAAACAAACACAAAGACATATTTGCTAGAAAATGGTATAAAACCATCTTTGCAACGCATCGCCTTGATGGACTACTTGCTTTCGCACAGAACACACCCAAGCGTAGATGAAATTTACAACGACCTATATCCTAGCATCCCAACGCTATCGAAAACTACGGTTTACAACACTATGAAGTTATTTGTAGCAAAAGGTGTGGCTTTGATGATTGAAATTGACGAAAAAAATGCTCGATTCGATGGATATGTTCACCATCACGCTCACTTTATATGTCAGCATTGTGGCGCGATTTTTGACATAGACGTTACTGAGAATGCAACGCTGAACGTGCCAAACGGATTTACATCCAACGAGGTGCAGATATACGCCAAAGGCATTTGCGGCAAGTGTAACAAGAAAAACTAAAATAAAAACGATTATTATAAAATTTTGATTTACTAACCCAATTTAAAAAAAAGAAGAATATGAAAAAGTTTATTTGCAGTGTGTGTGGATATATCCACGAAGGAGATGCTGCTCCAGAAAAATGTCCAATGTGTAAAGTACCAGCTTCTAAATTCAAAGAAATGGAAGAAAACGCAGGAAATCTAGTTTTTGCTGACGAACACGTGATTGGTGTGGCAAAAGGATGCGACGATGAGATGATAAAAGACCTTAATAACCACTTCCTTGGCGAATGTACCGAAGTAGGTATGTACCTTGCTATGAGCCGCCAAGCCGACCGCGAAGGCTACCCAGAAATTGCTGAAGCTTACAAACGCTACGCTTGGGAAGAAGCAGAACATGCAGCAAAATTTGCCGAATTGCTAGGTGAAGTGGTATGGGACACTAAAACCAATCTCGAAAAACGTATGAACGCCGAATGTGGTGCTTGCGAAGACAAAAAACGCATTGCTACACGTGCTAAACAGCTTAACCTCGATGCAATACACGACACCGTGCACGAAATGGCAAAAGACGAAGCACGCCACGGTAAAGGTTTCGAAGGACTTTACAACCGTTACTTCAAAAAATAAATTATTAGTTAAACAATAAAAAAGGAAAATGCTCGCCAGATGTTTTTGACGAGCATTTTTTCTTACACAGGAAATGCCGAGATATTATTACTGCACATATACAGAAACAGTTCCTGATGCTGATGATGAGTAAAAGTTAACTGCAAGAAAAACAGGATATCCTACTTGAGAAGAAGTTATTTCTCTAGTAATTAAAAAATTACGATCTACTCCATCATCATCATCTGAATCCAATGGACTCCATGAAGCATTATAAAGAGTTGCATAAGTATCATTACTTCCTGTAGAATAAAAAGTATAAGTTTTTGCCTGCGTTGGCGTAAATGAAAGATAGACTATTTTTCCTACACCAATGTAGACTGAATTAGTTCCAGAAGAAATAAACATTACTTCTCCACTTCTCCATTGAGCATAAAGTGTTATATTTGAAGAAACATCACTGAGATCATATTCAATATTTGGTATAAAAAATTCTCCTGTCCCATCCGCTCTAGAATTCCAACCTGTAAAGAAATAACCACTACGAGTAAACGTATTTTCACTAAAAACAACCTTACTTGAATTTTCTTCTATTATTCCTTGCTGACTCATTGTGCCTGTTCCTCCATTAGGGTTATAAATAACAGAAAATTGGGCTACCCCCCATTGAGCATAAAGTGTTATATTTGAAGAGAGTGAAATTGCTTGTCGATTAGTGTAAGATGTACCAGTACCATTTGCTCGAGTATTCCAACCAAAAAAAGCATAACCACTACGAGTAAACGTATTTGCTTTAAGATTTGCCGATTTCCCTTTTGCGATAGCTTGCTGACTCATGGTGCCTGTTCCTCCATTAGGTTCAAAAGTAACACGACAAAAATTAGGAGATGAACTTATCCATAATGCATCGATAAACTTTTTAACCGTCTGTTTGATCTTATTTAATCCTTCATTTCCTAATGAAGAACTACAGTCAATCACCAACATAATGACTGCACTTTTTTGTTCTACAATTGTTTCTGTATTCTTAGTAGGATCAAACTCAGAGTTTGGATTCCATATAGAACTACCTACATTTTTATTCCATACTTGCGCTTTTGTTATGCTTACATCACTACCATCAGTTCCTTCAACATCTGTAAAAGTAAAAGCACGCAACGTTTTACTACCTGATACAGAAGCTGACGAAACCTCTTCACCGCTAGTACACTTCAAACCTCTGTAAGTGATATCTACCAAACTACCATCTTTACTCCATGTTCCCTCAATATAACAAGAAGATTGACTTACGCTCTCCAAACCTCCATCAAAAGTAAATCTAGTTTTTACTCCACTAGGTTTTACAGGCACTGACAAAGAAAAAGATTGAGATTGAGATTCACTGTAAAGAGACGCTGCTAATTCCAAAAATTTAGCATCTACTTCACTCATGTTTGACACCTCCATTGCATTACTAGAAGACGATGCCAAAGCTTTTAAATCTGATTTAAATTTAGCATCATCTTCAACATCATTACCCTTTATTCCAATGGAATAAGATTCTATTTCTATTTTATTCACACGAGCAGATTTCAAATGTTCATTAACTGAAGTTACATCGGAATATTTAGTACCGTAGCCAAAACTTCCTTCGTCCAAACCATCAGTAAAAGTAATTAAAGCCACTTTAGTCAAATCATCTGGAAATTTTGCCTTTTCTAAATTAGTAATTGCGTCATCCACAGCATAATATAACACAGTAGAAATATCAGTGCTAAAATTGTCAACAAAATTTTTGAAATCTGGAGCCGATGAAGATGTAAGGAGACGAAAATAACGTTTATCATACACATAAGGATTCAAATAATCATTAAATCCTGTAATCCCAAGGTAAAGACCAGACTCTTTATACCTTGCACGAGCTTTAACATCAGGAGCATCGTAATTGTCATCATCACAAGACGAGAACCCCACACACACTGCCATAAAAACAAATATGGCGAAAATTAAATTTACTTTTTTCATGATACATTAAATATTAAAAAATTAAACATAAGATAAATTTTCAGTTCACCTACGGACACAAAAAAAGCGGAGACCTCAAGTTGCTTATTCACAATCTGAGGTCTTCGCATTACCTTATAGTTCAAATAAAACAACAAGAAACCTACGCCGATATGAAGATCTGCCATACATGTCGGCAGTATACTATCATACCCATAGGCATCTATTGATTTACTTTGCATTTGAACTATAAATTTGAAAGTTGCGAAGTTTCAGACTGTTCGTGCAAAGCGTCAATAAACGCTATTCAATATGTCCCGAAACCTACCCTAAAAATTGAGAGACACACCTCCCTTCGGTGTAGATTCGGTCACAAAAGTAATACTTTTAGAACAAAGAAAAAAATGTGCTAAGTTTTTTAGCAGAATAGGTTTATCGCTTGGCTACTTTTCGTTACTTTTGCCCTCTCAAAAAAAGAATAGAAAAAAGAGAGATTTTATGGGTGGATTTTTTGGAACTATATCAAAGAGTAGTTGTTTAAGAGATTTGTATTACGGCACCGACTACAATTCGCATCTTGGCACAAGTCGTGGAGGTTTGGTTACAGTAAACGAGGGTTCGTTTCAGCGTGCCATTCACAATTTGGAAAACGCGTATTTCCGCAATAAATTTGAACCAGATTTGTCGAAATTTTCGGGAAATGCCGGCATAGGTATCATCTCCGACACCGATGCACAACCCATTGTACTAAAGTCGCACCTAGGGCGTTTTGCTATTGTTACGGTAGCTTATATTCAGAACATCGACGAACTGGAACAAGAGATTATCGACTCAGGAGCTCACTTTGCTGAGTTTAGCCGAGGAAACATCAACCAAACAGAACTCATTGCATTACTCATCAACCAAAAACCAACCATCGAAGAAGGTATCGACCACATGTTTTCGCGCATAAAAGGTTCGTGCTCGCTACTGATTCTCACTAGCGATTCGATAATCGCAGCTCGCGACAAACTCGGTCGTACTCCGGTGATTTTGGGCAAAAAAGAGGGTGCCTATGCCATTACAAGTGAGCCATGCGGTTTTTCCAACCTAGGATTCGAAATAGATTACTATTTAGGTCCAGGCGAAATACTTAAGGTGCAAGCCGACTCGTTTGAGCAACTTCGCCCACCTCGCAAAAAAATGCAAATTTGCTCATTTCTTTGGGTTTATTACGGATATCCCGTTTCCGATTATGAAAACATCAACGTGGACGAAGTACGCTACAAAGGTGGATTCGAATCAGGACGAAACGACAAAACAGAGGCTGATTTTGTGGCAGCAATACCAGACTCGGGCATTGGTTATGCGCTAGGTTATGCTGCAGGAATGGGCATTCCATACAAAAGAGCAATGATAAAATATACGCCTACTTGGCCTCGAAGTTTTACTCCTGCCAACCAAACCATGCGCGAATTGGTGGCAAAGATGAAACTTATTCCCAACAAAACATTGCTCAAAGACAAGCGTGTAATTTTCTCAGATGACTCCATTGTAAGAGGTACTCAGCTCCGCGACAACGTTGACTTCCTCTATGGTTATGGAGCCAAAGAGGTGCACATGAGAATTTCGGCTCCACCTATGCTCTACCCTTGTTGCTTTATTGGGTTCACTCGTACAAACTCGGAGCTCGAACTTATCACTCGACGAATAATTCAGGACTTAGAAGGCGACCACACAAAAAATCTAGAGCGTTATGCCAATCACACCACACCCGAATATTGCAACATGGTGGAATGTATGCGCAAACGTTTCCGCCTTACTTCGCTGAAGTTCAATAGTATCGAAAACATGGTGAAAGCCATTGGCTTGCCTAAAGAGCAGATTTGTACGCATTGCTTCGACGGAAGTAGTTATTTTGATTAAAAATTAAAACCTTTATTTACTATAAATTATGAATACAGTAGAAACTCAAATTGCCGAAAAACTGTTGGCAATCAAAGCAGTGAAACTTCAGCCAAACCAACCATTTACTTGGGCTTCTGGTTGGCTTTCGCCCATTTATTGCGACAACAGAAAAACACTTTCGCACCCTGAACTTCGCAAAACCATAAAAAAAGAATTGGCAAAATTGGTAAAAGAAAAATATCCTGAAGTGGAAGTAATTGCAGGCGTTGCAACAGGAGCAATTGCTCAAGGTGCAATGGTTGCCGACGAATTGAACTTACCATTTGTTTACGTGCGCTCATCGCCTAAAGATCACGGGTTGGAAAATTTGGTAGAAGGAGATTTGAGCAAAGGGCAAAAAGTTGTGGTTATCGAAGACCTAATTTCTACAGGAAAAAGCAGTCTTAAAGCAGTAGATGCGCTCAGAAATTGTGGTGCTGAAGTATTGGGTATGGTTGCAAACTTCTCATACCTATTTGAAAAAGCAACAGAAAGTTTTGCCGAAAAAGATGTTGAATTAACCACGTTGAGCAATTACGATGCAGTACTTCAAGCAGCATTGAAGGTAAACTACATTTCAGAAGAGAACTTGCAAGCTCTTGCCGCTTGGCGCAAAGACCCTGCAAACTGGAAACCATCAGAAAAATAATCCTCATTTATATATGACAACTTACGAAAGCAATATAGAAACATTGAACAGTAGCGCAATGTCTGCCTACGAACTTTTTTCAAATCTTAAGAATTTGGAAAAATTCAAAGATCGCTTGCCTACTGACAAAATCAAAGACATTGAGTTTGACACAGATAGTTGTCGTTTTTCAGTTGACCCGATAGGAAAAGTTGGTTTTGTTATTGTTGACAAAGAAGAAGGAAAAACTATAAAATTTGGAGCAGAGAACTCCCCTGTAGAGGCAAACATGTGGATTCAACTTAAAGAAGTTGGAGAAAATGTCACTAAAATGAAATTGACAATAAAAGCCGAAATACCTTTTTTGATAAAAACAATGGTTGATGGAAAATTAAAAGAATTTATCAACCAACTTTCTAAAGCATTGGCATTGGCTATAAATTCAAAATAAAACTATGGCACAAAAACTATGGGATAAAGGCATTGATGTAAACCAAGAAGTGGAAAAATTCACTATTGGAAGAGATCAAGAAATGGACATCTTTTTAGCACCATACGATGTTATGGGGTCTTTGGCGCACATCGCTATGCTCCAAAGCATTGGTTTGCTCACAGAAGAAGAATTGGATGCACTCAGCGATGAATTAAAGTCAATTTATGTATTGGCAAAATCGGGCTGGATACAGATAGAGGAAGGCGTAGAAGACATCCACTCACAAGTAGAGTTGATGCTCACAAGACGATTGGGCGACGTAGGAAAAAAAATCCATAGCGGACGTTCTCGTAATGATCAGGTTTTGGTTGACCTTAAACTCTTTACTCGTGCCGAATTGCAAAAATTGGTAGAGAATATCAGTAAACTTTTTGAGGTACTGATTTCTCAAAGTAACCGATACAAAGAAGTTCTGATGCCAGGTTATACACATTTGCAAGTGGCTATGCCCTCCTCTTTTGGGTTATGGTTTGGGGCGTATGCAGAAAGTTTGGTAGATGACTTACAAATGTTGCTTGCGGCATTCAAGGTAACCAATCGTAACCCACTTGGCTCAGCAGCAGGATACGGAGCATCGTTTCCTCTCAACAGACAAATGACAACAGATTTGTTGGGATTTGAATCGATGAACTTTAATGTGGTCTATGCACAAATGGGTCGTGGAAAAATGGAACGAACAGTAGCTTCGGCAATGGCTTCAGTAGCTGCTACGCTTTCAAAACTAGCTTTTGATGCTTGTATGTACACTAGTCAGAATTTTGGTTTTATCAAACTGCCTGCTCAATACACTACAGGATCAAGCATTATGCCACACAAGAAAAATCCTGATGTATTTGAACTTACTCGAGCAAAATGTAATAAAATACAAGCCATTCAGCAACAAATAATTCTTATAACCAACAATTTGCCATCTGGTTATTATCGCGATTTACAAATCATAAAAGAGGTATTTATTCCTACTTTTGCTGAGTTGAATGATTGTATTACAATGGTTACTCGTATGTTGAGCGAAGTTGAAATCAATGAGCACATTTTGGACGATTCTCGTTACGATGCTATTTTTAGCGTAGAAAAAGTGAATGAACTTGTTCTACAAGGTGTTCCGTTTCGCGATGCTTATAAGCAAGTTGGTTTGGAAATTGAAGCAGGAAACTTCAAACCAAACAAAGAACTGAACCACACACACGAAGGCAGTATCGGAAATCTTTGCAATGACAAAATAGAGTGCCTATACAACAAAGTTCTATCCGAATTCAAATTCGAAAAAATAAACTCAGCAATAGAAAAATTGGTAAAGAAAGATTAAAAAGATATTTCAATAGAGAAAAGAGAGAATCAGTGGCAAATAAATGTTACTGATTTTCTTTTATGAACAGGTCATAATCCTCCCAACTGAAAGGATTTCCTATTAGATTATAATTATCTTTAGAAATTAGATAAAACCCTTCCGACGAAAAGTTCAATCTGCCACCAACAAATGATTCTTTCTGCAAAATGTCATTGTACCAAATAGCTTCTTTTTGATTTTCAAATTTTGCAACCAACAAGAAGTATTGATCATCGGATACTTTTTGCAGTTTCAAATCATAATCCTTTATCATAAATTTTGTAAAGTTGAAAGCTGCTATATCGTAAACTAGCACGTTGGCTTCCGTTTCTCCAAAAGGTAATTTATAGACTAGCATATACGGAACTTTTGTTTCTAGAGAAAAGGATTTTTCTTGTTTTTCTTTTTCCATATCCTCGCGCACAAGTTCTTCTCTGCGAGTCAGTAGCGAACCATGAGTTGTTCCTTTTTGCGCCTCTTTACCCTGAGACATTAGAGCCAAAATATCTTTAGAAATAGACGTTACATCGCTTTGAGGATATTGTTCTACAAGCTGGGCAAGAGTTTCTTTGAAAAGTTCAGAATCTTTGGTTTTACCTATACTTAACGCATTTAGAAAAGCAAATTTTGGCAACAATTTGGACATTGGAAAATTATTCTTTGCGTATTCATAGTTTGCAAAAACTTGTTCAAAATCACTTTGCGAATAGGCCAAATAAGTTACTTCATAAACAGAATCTTGCTGTGCATACATTTTATTTTCGCTCTCTGTAAAATTGGGAGAAGAAAGAATTTTAGCAAACTTACTTTCTGGATAGTTTTCAGTTAAAATGTTCCTATACTTATTCACTTCAAGTTGTTGCTGATTTTTTTGCGCTATCTTGTAACAATAATAATAACCCTCTGCATTTTTGTCTGAATTAGGAAAACGTCGTTGAAACTCATTAAACGTCTGAATAGACATATCCATATCCTCCAATTTCAAATAATAGATATTCGCCATCTCAAACAATGCATCTTCGATAAGTTTATTTGATTGCTCTATTTTAGCAGGAGAATCGGGCAAAAGAGCGAAATAATAGTCTGGAGATTTATTATCTAGCACATTTCTACGTTGTAAAGAGGCTGAATCCGATTCTACATCATCGTCATAATTAACCTCTTGCATATCGGTTACGGCAATTTTATTTTTCAAACGCCAACCATCTTCGAGCGTTCTATTTCCCCAACGACGTTGGAACTCGCCTTTCCCTTTAGAAATCAGGTTTGTATTGTAAAAATACCAATCCGAAGACACTCCTCCAAAAACAGGCAACGACGATGTTGATTGCGCTTCTCGCTGCGCTTTATACGCTTCTTCTTCTGCAAGTTGTTTTTGACGTTCTTCTTCTTGAATCAAATCTTCGATTACTTTTTGAATGACACTCAACTGCTCTTCCTTTGGCAATGAAGCTATCATCTGCAAACTATCTTGCATTATGACAGTATTGTTATTTGCAACCAAATTCATTAGAATCTCTCCTCGTGAAGAAACTCTTTTATAATCTTCGTTATCTACTGTCAAAATTTGTGCAGCATCAGAATAATATGGTTGCGACAATATGTATTGTCTTTTATGATAATACATATCAGCCAAAGTAATCTGAACAATTGCTTTCTCTATTCCATTACGAGTACTTTTCTCAATAGCTAACTCATAATTTTCAATGGCTTTTTCTTCATTTCCTTCAGTCAAATAAACATTCCCAATAGTGTAATAAATTTGGTCAAGAAAGTCTTTATTTGTTGAACTTTTAGCCATTTTATCAAGCAATTTCAGCACTGATTTTGAATTAGTCCCTGCCAAAAGTTGAGCACTATTGAGTTGTGCATTAAAATTCATTTTCTGTGGAGGACTAAGTTTTTGTACCGATTTATATTCTTCAATTGCTTCAGTATTTTGTCCATTTTTTTGATAAATCTGAGCTAAAACATAGTGATAGCGAACCTTTTGACGTTTGTCTTTTTCTCGCAATATGGCTGTTTTTATAAAAGGTATAGCTTCATTATATTGCTTTTTCTTCATCAATAAATCAGCATTTGTACCCGCATAGAGCGACTCTAGTTTGTAATCAATTTCTGCCAAACTGATTTTACTCATTAACTCTTCAGCCTCATAAATCCAACCCATTTCGGCATAACTGCGCACCATCCAAATTTGAGCAGTAAGTTTCACTTCCTTTTCAGTAGAAAAGTGATTAGCTATGTAAGTAAAAGTACCCAAGGCACCCATAAAATCACCTTTGTAGAACTCCGATTTTCCAAGCAAAAGCCATGCATCTTTTAACATTGGGTTATATTCCTCTTTTTGAAGAAACAACTGATATTTCTCATCTTTTGCCTTCTTTGGATTTGGAGTTGGTTTCTTCTGAATAGAATGTAGTTTTATGGCCTTTCTGCATTTTTCCATTGTAGTTTCCATCCCAGAGGCTCTATTGTCCTTTATGCTGATAGGATAGAGTGGAATTATTTTGGAAAAATCATCTTTGTCGGTTTCGTAAAGTGAACGAATACCTTCTTTGTAACTTTCGTGTCCGTTGAAATATATATTATACTTTGTTACCATTGCATGATAATGCCTCGTAAACCAATTATTTTTACGAGTAGCGCATGAGGTAAAAATCAATATTACCACAAAAAAAACTATGTATGTTTTTTTATTTCTCAACACAAAAAAAGTTCACCCAAGTTATAAAACTTAAAGATGTTAAAATTATTGTTTAAGGAAGGAGATTAATCATTGCTTACTATCAATACGAGAAACACTCTTTACGGATTTTATTTTAAGCAGATTCATACAAAGATTATTGAGATCTTCTGTACTATATACATATACGTGAAAACGTCCTTCGAAAATTCCATCTTTAGTTTCGATATTTATTCTGCTAATATTGATAGAATATTCTTCGGAAATAATTTTTGCAATCTCTTTGAGCACTCCAACTTCATCAATTCCCTTTATTTCGATAATTGCTTCAAAAGAAAGTACCTTATGAGAAATCCATTCCACTGCTCTCACACGATTACCAAAACTGCTCTTAAATTTCATGGCAACTTCACATTGACTTTTGTGAATGGTAATCGACTCGTCTTCTTCTGTAATACCAATCACTTCGTCTCCAGGGATTGGTTGGCAACAATCGGAAATGCGATACGATAAATCATTCGACTTATCCGAAAGTTGTATAGTTTTATTCTTATCAACCTTTTGTAAAGTTGTTTCTTTCTCGTTTTTCTGCCCCAAACCAAACTGCAATTTCCAAATTTTCATCCATCGACTATCATTTCTTTTTTTCGATAAAATTGTAGAAATCTCTTTCAAATCAATGGTTCCTCGACCTATGGCATAAAAAAGGTCTTCACTATGAGCAAATTTGTAGTGATTCATTATTTCGGGCATCGTTGCAGAAGAAATGGAAAGATCTATCTTTTTCAATTCTTCTTCTAAAGCAGTTTCTCCTTGCTTTGTAATGCTCTTTATTTCCTTCTTAAAAATAGATTTCAGACTTGTTCTAGCTTTAGCTGTTGTTACAATATTCAACCATTCACTTTGTGGTTGTTGGCTTCTTGCGGTCAACAATTCAACCTGATCGCCACTTTGTAACACATAACTCAAAGGCACTAATTTATGGTTTACCTTTGCGCCAATGCACTTCAACCCAATATCGGAATGCAAATAAAAAGCAAAATCAAGAGCAGTTGCTCCTTGAGGAATAGTTTTTATATCTCCTTTAGGCGTAAATACAAATATTTCCGAAGCAAAAAGATTAAGCTTAAACGTATCCATAAAATCAATGGCATTGGGTTCTGGATGTTCAAGCAATTCTTTTATAGTTTTTAGCCACTTATCTAATTCAGAATCTTCTGTCTCTCCTGTTTTATATTTCCAATGGGAAGCTAAACCTTTTTCGGCAATGTCATCCATTCTGTCAGTCCTAATTTGAACCTCAATCCAATTTCCATTACCCATTACCGTAACATGCAACGCTTCATAACCATTGGCTTTAGGCGTATTAACCCAATCTCTAATACGATCTGGATGTGGTTTATAAAGATTAGTAAGAATAGAATACAAAATCCAACATTGCTCTTTCTCACTCATATTTGGCTTGGGCGTAAAAACAATTCTTACGGCAAGCAAATCGTATACTTCCGAGAAAGGAATGTGTTTTTTCTGCATTTTTTTCCAAATAGAATATGGTGATTTTAACCTCATTGATAGTGTATAATCATATCCTATATTCTTAAGTTCACTATGAATTGGAGCTGAAAATTCATCAAAAGTTTTTTGCAACAAAGGAGTTGTTTCTTTTATTTGTCTTTCAATATCTGCATAAGCAACAGGATTTTCATACCTAAAGCTTAAATCCTCCAATTCTGTTTTTATTGAAAACAATCCCAATCTTTGCGCCAATGGTGCATATATATATTGCGTTTCTCCTGTAATCTTATGTTGTTTCGCAGGAGGCATCGAACTTAAAGTACGCATATTATGCAAACGGTCGGCAATTTTTATCAAAATCACACGAATATCTTCCGACATCGTGAGTATTAATTTTCTAAAATTCTCTGCTTGCAAAGAAGCTTTATCTCCGAAAACACCTCCTGATATTTTAGTCAATCCATCAACAATAGAGGCAATTTTAGGCCCAAAAAGATTAGAAATATCTTCGACAGTATAATCCGTATCTTCTACAACATCGTGCAACAAAGCAGAACAAATAGAAGTTGAACCTAATCCCATCTCCTTTATGACTATACGAGCCACAGCTAATGGATGCAAAATATAAGGTTCGCCAGAACGACGACGAGTTCCCATATGCGCTTTGTGTGCAAACTTAAACGCTTTTGTAATAATTTCTACCTTTTTCCGATGAGGAGAATTTTTATAATCTTCTAATAATTCTTCAAACTGTTGTTGAATAAATTTTTCTTCCTCTTCTGTTGTTTGCTGTTGGTACATACGAACTTATTTTCTAGCAAAAATAATGAAATGTCAAATAAGGAACAATAAAATTAATCTATGATTTTATATAATTTCAGTCTCTAAAACTTTTTCTACTTCACCATTCTTAAGCATATATTTTTGATTGGTTTCTGGACAAAAAGCAATACCATCTTTATCAAACTCAAGGCGAAGCCCCCACTCACTAACCCATCCTTTCTGAACAGCAGGGTTACCCACTACCAATGCGTAAGGTTTTACGTTTTTGGTAACTACACTACCTGCTCCTACAAGTGCGTACTGTCCTATTTCATTTCCACAAACTATCGTTGCATTAGCTCCTATTGTAGCACCTTTTCTAATCACTGTACTTTTGAACTCTGTTTTACGTTCTACAAAACTACGAGGATTTATCACATTTGTGAATACCATGCTAGGACCAAGAAAAACACCGTCTTCGCACTCTACTCCTGTATACACAGAAACATTGTTTTGAACCTTAACATTGTTACCAAGAACAACATTCGGTGAAATAACAACATTCTGCCCTATATTGCAGTTCTCACCAATTTTACAACCAGTCATAATATGTGAAAAATGCCATATTTTTGTTCCATTTCCTATGGAGCAATTTTCATCAATATATGCAGATTCATGTTTGAAGAAATTATTCATTAATCAAAAAAAATATTAACAGTTTCAGTAATAAAATCAAGTTGTTCTTCAGTTAATTCCGTATGCATTGGAAGGCTAATAACCTTTCTGCAAAGTTCCTCTGCTACAGGAAAATAACCTTCTCTATATCGATTATTTTTATACGCTTCTTGTAGATGAAGAGGGATAGGATAATAAACCATAGCCGGAATTCCATTACTTTCAAGATGAGTTTTCAACAGATTTCGATCAAAAGCATTGACCTTCAAGGTATATTGATGAAAAACATGTGTAGATTTTGAATCTCTTTTAGGAATTTCCAAATAAGGATTCTTTTCAAAAGCAAAGTCATAAAAATATGCTGCTCGCTGACGAGATTGAATATAATTATTCAAATACTTTAGTTTCACGTCCAACACTGCTGCCTGAATACTATCAAGACGAGAATTAACCCCAACTAAGTCATGATGATAACGTACTTTCATACCATGATTAGCAATAATGCGAATCTTTTCGGCCAAAACATCATCATTAGTAAATAACGCTCCTCCATCGCCATAACATCCTAAATTTTTTGAAGGAAAAAACGAAGTACATCCGACATCACCAATACAACCTGATTTCACACAATTACCATCAGAAAACGTATATTCAGAACCTATACTCTGGCAAGCATCCTCTATTACGTACAAATTATGTTTTTTTGCGATATGAACAATAGCTTCCATATCGGCATTCTGACCAAATAAATGAACTGGGACTATAGCCTTTGTTTTGGGAGTTATTGCCCTTTCGATTGCATCAATACTGATATTAAAAGTGTCATAATCCACATCAACCAAAACAGGAGTAAGACCAAGCAAAGCAACCACCTCTGCTGTTGCAATGAAAGTAAATGTCGGAGTTATTACTTCATCGCCAGGTTTCAGACCTAATGCCATGAGCGCAATTTGCAAAGCATCAGTTCCATTCCCAACAGGAATAACATGCTTCACTCGCAAATATTGCTCTAAATTCTTCTGAAATTCATTTACTTTTCCACCTTTGATAAAAGCGCAAGAATCCAAAACCTTTTGGATTTCCATGTTGATTTCATCACGAACATTCTCGTATTGAGAATGTAAATCCACCATTTGAATTTTTTTCATTGTAAAAATTATTTACGAGCGAATTCTATACGAAGTTTTTGTACCTCATTTTCAATAACAAGTTTATCTTTTTGAATAGAAAATTGCATTCCATTCATCATATCTTGATTCAAAAGAACATCTTCAACTTCTTGGCTATCAAAACAAAAGGCTTTTGTAATTCCCTCTATTTGGAAAGTTACTTTATTCTCAGAAATATCATATTTTCCAAAAAACGAATTACATCCTGTTGTTCCATTCAAAACATTATCCTCCGAAAACAACAAAATAGGTTTCTCCGATGTAATTTCTTTCGCTTGTCCATTCACCACTAATTGTGTCATTTTCCAAGATGTTTCTTTTAACTCTTGGTTACTTTTCATTACCGAACACGACATTAAAATCAAGACAATAAACAATCCAATTATTTTTTTCACAATCATATCTTTTAGTTTTTACCAATTATTTATACACTTTGGACAATGCTTTATTCCGTAAGACAACATTATCTCAAACGTACCATACGACTGATAACCAACTACCGCATAGTTGTAATTATATCCGCAAAGCAACTTCAAATCTTCTATCAAATTAATTCCAAACATAAAACCCACATCTCCAGCAGTAACACCTATTTTTCCGTTCAAATTCGTATCATACTTTCCTAAAGCAAAGTTTCCATAAAGCTGACATTGCAAAGTATAAGACTCATTCAAATCGTAATAGAAAGATGTCATAAAATCACTAACTCCCAATCTGTCGTACTGACAAAAACGAAGTCCACAATCCATATAGAAATTTGGAGATAAATAATCGGTAATATACTTTGCGTAAATGTAATTTGTTGGTGTTTGCAACGGACTTGTACGCTCTTTTCTCAAAGAAGGGATATAGGACAAAAAGTTCTGACTCGAAAGTCCTACAAACAGCTGATTATTGTAAACATATTCTAATCCTAGACTAAGATTTCCCTCTAATATTCCGTTTATTTTTTCGCTATATAGGGTTGGGTCTAGCACATCGTCTGCCGTAATTTTAGAAACATCATATGCAGCTGTTTGTAATGAAGCTGACAAACCAGCATTAAACAGATTTTTTTTATTCAACTTTACCGAATAAGCATACGACAAGGAAACATCTACCAAACTAGTAAAACCAATTCTATCCACCAATAATTTCCCTGCAAAACGAGAACGCAACTTTTCCACTGGTACCTCTACCGTAAAAGCAGCAGTAACTGGAGAACCGGGAAAATCAACCCATTGCGCTTTAGTTGCTAAAGAAAAATATGCGTCATAATTAAAATTTATACTTGCCGGATTGACATAATACAAATCTTCCCAAAAAACAGAAAAATCTGGATTAACTTGCGCCTTAACATTCCCTCCAAGTGAAAGAAACAACAGACATATCAAACCATATTTTAGAATTCGTCGCATCCTAGTATTTCTCTATGTTTTTACAAAGATAAAAAAAACTCTTATTAGAAAAACTTTTTCTCTTTATTTTAGATTATCACTAAATAATATAATGATTTCAAAAAAATAGAGTCTTCAACATTTCTTTTTGTACCTTTGTCGCACAAAAAAATCATTGCAAAAATGGATGAAATAGTAAGTTATTTTCCTAACATTTCCGAAGAACAAATAAGACAATTCTCGGCTCTTTATGATCTGTATTTGGATTGGAACGGAAAGATAAATGTCATTTCTCGAAAAGACATTGAAAACCTTTACGAACATCATGTTCTTCACTCTCTTGCAATAGCTAAAGTGCTAAATTTCAACGATAATACGTCTATTGTTGACGTTGGAACAGGAGGAGGATTTCCGGCTATTCCTTTAGCTATTCTGTTCCCGAATGTTAAATTCCACTTGGTTGATTCGATAGGAAAAAAAATACGCGTTGCAACAGAGGTAGCCAATGCCATTGGGCTAAAAAATTGTACTTTTTCTCACAGTCGAATTGAGGAGGTAAAAGAAACCTTTCACTTTGTGGTAAGTCGTGCTGTGATGCCACTTTCTGATTTGGTTCGCTTATGCAAAAAAAACATAAAAAAAGAACAAATCAACGCACTCCCCAATGGTCTAATCTGCCTAAAAGGAGGCGAACTTGAGCAGGAAGTTTTACCTTTCAAAAAAATTGCTACACTTTATAATGTTTCTGACTTCTTCTCCGAAGAGTTTTTCAAAACAAAAAAAGCCGTTTACGTTCCGTTATGAAAGTAAAGAAATTTATTTTTAATCCTTTTCAAGAAAACACCTACTTGGTTTACGACGAACAAACTAAAGATGCTCTCATCATAGATTGTGGATGTTACTCACAGGAAGAAAAAAAAGAACTTTTGGACTTCATTCAACAAAACAATTTAATGTTAAAATATGTACTAAATACGCACTTACACATGGATCACGTTTTTGGGAATAGGTTTCTCTTCAAACAATTCGGAGTAAAACCACAAGCTCACAAAAGCGACATCTGTTTACTCGAGCGCATGCAGGAACAATCTTTAGCTTTTGGGGTTCCAATCAACGAAGAAGAACAACCCTTGGGCAATTATATTGACGAAAACGATATTTTAACTTTAGGAGAAAGTTCCATTCAGTTTATTCACGTTCCAGGTCATTCTCAAGGCAGTTTGTGTATTTATTTCAAAAAAGAAAATTGGCTCTTCTCTGGTGATGTTTTGTTTCTACGATGTATCGGAAGGACTGATCTTCCTGGAGGGAATTTTTCTCAACTCACCGAAGGAATACGCCAAAAATTATTTATTCTTCCTGACGAAACAAGAGTTTTCGCAGGTCATGGATTAGATACGTCTATTGGATACGAAAAAATAAACAATCCATTTTTACTATAAGAAAAGAACTATGAAAAACACTGCTTTAGTCCTTGAAGGAGGTGGTTTAAGAGGCACTTTTACAAGTGGCGTTATGGATTTTTTTCTTGACAACAAAATTTACTTTCCATACGCCGTTGGAGTTTCTGCAGGAGCATGTAATGGCATATCTTACACAAGTAGACAACGAGGAAGGTCAAAAACCACCAACATAGATATGATGGAAAAGTTCAAGTATGTAGGTTGGAGACAATTCTTACGCAGTGGGAATTTGATTGATATGGACCTATTATTCATCGATTTTCCAGAACGCTTGGTGCCTTTTGATTTTGATGGGTACAAAAACAGTTCTACCTTTTTTGAAATGGTAGTAACAAACTGCGAAACAGGAAAAGCCGAATACCTAAACGAACTTCACGACGAAAAACTTTTAACTAAAATCTGCAGAGCATCAAGCAGTTTGCCATATATTTGCAAACCTGTTATTATCAATAACAAACCAATGTTGGATGGCGGAATCGTTGATTCAATTCCTCTTAAGCGTGCTATTGAAAAAGGGTTTGAGAAAAGCATTGTTGTTCTTACTCGACCAAAAGGATATAGAAAGTCTACAAAGAACGTTCAATTACCATCTTTTATTTACAAGCAATATCCAAATCTCAAAAAAGCGCTAAATAAACGCAGCGAATTGTATAATGAGCAATTGGATTTTGTTCAAAGAATGGAAGAAGAAAAAAAAATCATAGTCATTGCTCCTGAAATAGACTTAAAAGTTGGCAGAATAGAAACCAATATATCAAAACTAAAAGCCATTTATGAATTAGGGTATTCCACTGCAGAAAAAATGCACAGAAATGGTTGTTTTGAACTAAAAAAATAACCTCAAAAAAGAGATTGTAAAAAAATTATTTTTTTCAAAAA
The DNA here is from genome assembly GCA_045612365.1 of Paludibacteraceae bacterium. Taxonomy (GTDB): domain Bacteria; phylum Bacteroidota; class Bacteroidia; order Bacteroidales; family Paludibacteraceae; genus RGIG9608. The sequence continues at coordinate 131,332 of JAZKYY010000016.1, read as the reverse complement.
AAAAATAATATCTTTGCAACGCAAAATTCAACTGCGGAAATAGCTCAGTTGGTAGAGCACAACCTTGCCAAGGTTGGGGTCGCGGGTTCGAGTCCCGTTTTCCGCTCTCTTTTTTTACAAAAAGATGCCGCGATGGTGGAATCGGTAGACACGAAGGACTTAAAATCCTTTGGCTATTGCAGCTGTGCGGGTTCAAGTCCCGCTCGCGGTACAAGTGAGATAAAAATTATCTCACTTTTTTTATTTGTTCTTAGAATGAAAATATTCGTAAAGAATTGTTGCTTTGTGTCTTCCTAGCACCATCTCTAAGGCAGAAAAATCTGCATCTTTTGCCCTCTTCAAGCTTTTAAAGTGTTTTATCAGTTCTTTTTTTGAAGACTCACCAATGCCTTTTACATCGTCAAGTTCCGACTTTATTTGAGATTTACTTCTTTTTTGACGATGAAAAGAGAGTGCAAAACGATGTACTTCCTCTTGAATTTGAGTTAGAAACTTAAAAGTTTCATCTGTTATTTTAAGTCCTACCGACTTTGGAGGAAAACCAAAAAGAAGTTCGTTTGTACGATGTTTATCGTTTTTTACTAGGCCTGCAATTGGAATACTCAAATTAAGTTCGTCTTCCACAACTTGTCTTATTGCTTCCATTTGCCCTACCCCCCCATCAGCAATAATCAAATTCGGAAGCGATTGATTTTCCTCTAACATCCTCGAATAACGACGACCAACCACTTCCCTCATCGACGCGTAATCATCAGCTCCTTCTACAGTCTTAATTGTAAATTTTCGATATTCTTTCTTACTTGGTTTTGCCTTACGAAAAACTACACATGCAGCCACAGCATCACTTCCCGAGAGGTTTGAATTATCAAAACATTCAATATGCAACGGCATTTCTTTGAGTTGAAGAAGCTTTTGTAAAGCACCAAGAATCCGCACCATACGTTGGTCAGGATTCAATTTTTCTGCCTGCTTCAGTCGATCCAATTTGTATTGTTTAACATTCTGCATTGCCAAATCGAGCAATTTTTTTTGATCTCCACGTTGAGGAATATGGAATTGCAAATTCTCATCAAATTTTTCTGGCAAAAAAGGAACTATTATGTTTTTAGATGTACTATTCAACCTTTCGCTCAACTCCAGTATTCCAAAAGCCAAAAGTTCCTCTTTTGACTCATTTAACCTCTTTTTATACTCAATGGTTTGCCCCTGAACTATAGAACCATTATTCACTCTCAAAACACTGATATATGCATTGGTATCGTCATCGATATAGCCATACACATCTGTCTGACGTACAGCAACATTCACAACAACTGTTTTGCTTCTAAAATCTTCTATTAAGTTAAGTTTTTCTTTTACCTTTTGAGCTTCCTCAAATCGCAATTCTGAAGCAAGAAGTTGCATTTCTTCTAGTAGAATTTTACTTATTTCATGCGCATTTCCTCGTAGAATTTGTCGAATATCATCAATGTATTTTTGATATCTTTGAACTGATTCTTTTGCTTCACAAACTCCATTACATTTGTGAATATGATATTGCAAACAAACCTGAAATTTCTTTTTTTTAATAGAATCTTTAGTCAAACTCAATTTGCAAGTTCGGAGCGGATAAAGTTCATGAATAATTTCCAAAAGCAAATTTAACGCGTAATTAGAGCTATATGGCCCAAAATATTCCGACCCATCTCGGACAATGTTACGAGTTTTGAAAACTCGAGGGAACATCTCTTTGGTTATGCAAATACTCGGATAAGACTTTCCATCTTTCAGCAAAACATTGTAACGAGGTTGATATTGTTTAATTAAATTATTTTCCAGCAAAAGTGCCTCATTTTCAGAGCTAACCACGATGTATTTCAAATCACAAATCTGCTTAACAAGCGCATTGGTTTTGAGCGAATCCGATGTTTTATTAAAATAAGACGAAACTCTTTTTTTTAAGTTTTTCGCCTTTCCCACATAAATTATTTTATCCTCTGAATTAAAAAACTGATACACTCCAGGCAACTCTGGAAGAGTCGATATAAGTTGCTTAATATGAGTTGTCGAATCCAAATTATTCTAAATTTTAACCTATGCAAAAATAAAGAATAAATTGCAGAAGCCTCTTTTTTTGAAAAAACTCGTAAAAAAAGTTTTTCCAAAGATTAAACCTTTACACTAATTCATCGTCATAAATCTGTATTTTTATTAAACACGATTTATATGATGAATAAATATACCATCATTTTTGCTCTATTTTTCTTCAGTTTATCAGCAAAAGCAGCCACAATAAAAGGCAAAATAATAGATAGCAACACAAAACTTCCAATAGAATACGTAAACATTTCTATCACTAATAACAATGAAAACAATAAGATAGAAACTGGTGTAACCAGTAACGATAAAGGCTTTTTTGAATGTAAAGTTTTAATCGGAGATTTCACCATCAACGCCACTTTTATTGGATATAAACCTTTCTCAAAGAAAATAAAAATAAATGATTCATCAGAAGAGATAAATCTTGGCACAATTTCATTAACCGAGGATAGCAAAGTACTTGATGCTGTAGAAATTGTAAGTCAAGGGACTCAAATGAGGTTGGAGATTGACAAGAAGGTCTTCTCTGTTGATCAAAATTTGGCTGCTGCAGGAGCATCTGCTACTGAGATACTTAAAAACATCCCTTCGGTAGAAGTTGATGGCGACGGAAATCTTTCTCTTCGCAACAACTCCAATGTAGAAGTATGGATTAATGGAAAACCATCCGGACTAACAGCCGATAATCGGGGAGACATTTTGGAACAAATACCTGCCGAAACGATAGAAAACATTGAATTGATGACAAACCCTTCTGCTAAATACAATCCGGAAGGAACAGCAGGAGTCATCAACATTGTGATGAAAAAAACAAAACAAAAAACCTACTATGGTAGCGTAAATACAGGCATAATGTATCCAATCAAAGGTCTTCCGGGAGGGAATGTCGGAGCAAGTATCAATTATGGAAGCGAACATATTGACTTTTACGCAAACATTGGTACACATTGCCGGAACATGGTTAGAGGTAGCGATGTTAATCGTTTTTTACTGAACGACACCGATACCATATCCAAACTCTATTCCGACAACAATTCTAAAAACAACATGGTAAACGGATACTTACGCACAGGTCTGGATTACCACATCAATAAAAGAAATACTATTGGTGTTGCTTTTTTTGGGATGTACGGACAAGGAAAAACAAGTAACCTTATTGATTATCAATCATTTTCTTATTTAGACGAAACTTACATTCTAGATCGGAATTATTCAAGAAATAATCCTTCTCATCACAATGCTCCCATGATTAATGCAGAAATTAACTATCGACACGATTTTGCAAAGGAAGGAAGTTTTCTAACGGCAGATTTTTCAATATGGAATAGCAACAGAAAAAACGAAAGTTCTCACATACAGACCATTTTTTCAGAGACAGACACACTAATCTCTAGTAACGAAACAGAAAACTCAAAAAACAAAAGTCTCTATTTTGAAGGTAATATTGACTTTACTTACAAGTTTACACCAAAAAGCAAGCTAGAGGTAGGTTGGAGAAGCAATAGCAATCAACAAAGTGGTATCAATTCTGCAGTAGATAATCTCACAAACAAATCCATTGATTCTTACAAAAACGACTTTTATTACACAGACTGTGTTCATGCTCTTTATGCTACTTATGGCAATATGTGGGGAAACTTTTCAATGCAACTTGGATTGAGAGGAGAATATACTCAACGCAAGTTTGAAAGTATCTCTGCAAACGAAAAATCAAGTTATAAAGATTGTTATTTTCAATACTATCCAACTGTTCACCTTGCCTATAATTTTAAGAACAACCACGATTTACAGTTAAATTATACTCGAAGAGTAAACCGACCAAGAGGAAGACAAGTTAACCCATTTAAAAACTATTCAGACTCTACTAACATTTCATACGGAAATCCAACACTAACACCTCAATATTCGAGTGCAGTTGAACTGAATTACTTAAAAATGTGGGACAATCATTCGCTTTCTGCATCAGCATACTATCGTTTTACCGACGATGTCATTCAAAACGTAAGCTATAAGAATGGAAATGTTTTGGAGAATACTTTTATCAACATCAGTCGTCATCAATCGGCTGGATTGGAAATCGTTGGCAAAAATAAATTATGGAAAGTTCTAGATTTAACTACGTCTATCAATCTCTATTATGACAAGCTAGATTCTGCAGTTTTTCAAAATCCTTATACAAAGGAAAATCTATTTATCCCTGAGCAACAGACTTTCACTTGGAGTGCAAGAATCATGGCAAATGTGATGATTACTAAAACCACATCCGCACAACTTACAGCTCGTTATCGTTCGCCGAGAGTGATTGCACAAGGAAAAGAAAATCATGATTATGCTATCGATCTAGGTCTTCGTCAAACTTTCCTCAACAGAAAGTTGAGTCTAAATGTTTTTGTTAGAGACCTCCTCGATTCTCATTCTCACAAACGCCATACTTTTGGAAATGGTTTTTATCAAATTTCTGATAGTTTTTGGGGAGGAAGAACCATTGGATTTACACTTTCTTACAATTTTGGTTCTTTAAATAAAAAACCGAACAAGCCAAATCAATACAACGAAATGGAGAATCAAGGACTTGAACTTGATATGGAATTTTAGTACCTAATCACAGCAAATAAGAAAGAAAAGAATCTTTACAACTCGCTTTTTCTTATTACCTTTGTCAGTTGAATCTATTCAAAAGTTATGAAACGTTTTTTGTTTTTGTTTCTGCTGATAATTTCGTTGTTTGCTTGTAAAAAAACAGGCATTACTTCATTAGTTTTTGTTAATAAACCAGCAGATAATATAATGATGGTTGGTGATACGTTCCAAATGGAAGTTTTGATCTACCCAATGGAACAAGCACAATCAGCAAGTGTAAAATGGACTTCAAGCGATGGCACTATTGCATCTGTCGATGATAATGGATTGATTGTAGCTCTATCTGCAGGAAAAGTTCTAATTAGAGCAGTTGCTGGAGATGCTTATGCTGACTGCGAAATTGTGGTTGATGCAGGAAAGGCGAATTTCAATTTTCCATCTGCTACGGCTTATTACTATAGTAATATTTATGATTTGGGCACAAAAAACTTTGCTCTACGATTGTTCGAATCGACGATTACTTCCGACGAAAATGGTAATCTATCAGGCGAAGGTTTTATTATAAATTTCAGTCTAAATTTGGACACTGATGAACAAAAAATCAGCAATGGAACCTACAAATTATCCGAAACAGGAGAATCACTCAGTTTCTTTCCTGGGTCTTTTTCTACATCATCCAATGAATATGGAAGTTATCTAGGGCAACTCAAAGACAACACTCTCAGCATTCTTCCCATTAAAGATGGTAAATTGGAGATTGAAAAAGAGGAGAATAACTACAAAATAACATTTTCACTAACAGGCGAAAGAGGAGAAATTTTAACAGGGAATTTCAATGGAGAAATAGCATATTTTGATAAATCTGAAGAAAATTTAGTCAAAAAAAATTATGTCTTTTCCGATGTAGAAAAAAAGATTGATTCTCAAAATAATCAAATAAATTTACAACTAAGAAATGGGAATGACACTTTAAAGTTAAACGTCAATTTGCCACCTGCTAGCAACGAATTACTACCAAACAAGACATACGAGGTTTCTGCTGAAAATACTATTTTCAGCATAGAAAAGGGAAGTTTGGACAATGGAGTTCAAAAAGGTTCATGGCTTTGTTGCGAAAACGAAGCTTTTCCCATAGAGTCCGGGAAAATAATTTATACTAAAACAAAAAAACTAGAAATAACGCTCTACTCTACCGAAATAAAAATAACAAGTTCGGTATCAGTAAATTTCTAAAAATTATACTTTCATTATCGAATAAATAAAACTCTTATATGAATATATCTATTGAACATTTTTTGACCGACGAAAACGAAAACACAGAATTCATTCCGATTATCAGCGAAGAAAATGACATGGAACAACTAGAAAGCCAAAGTGGAGACGAACTTCCTCTTTTGGCTCTTAGAGATATGGTTCTTTTTCCAAGCGTTATAATGCCTATTACTGTTGGAAGAAAAAAATCGTTACGTTTGATTCGAGAATCATATAAAAAGAATTGTGAAATTGTTGTTGCTACACAAAAAGACCGAAAAACAGAAGACCCTGACAAAGATGATTTATTCCAAATGGGAACTGTTGCAAAAATTGTTCGCATTCTTGAGATGCCCGACAATTCAACTACAGTAATTCTACAAGGGAAAAAACGTGCAGAAATACAAACAGTTACACAAAAAGAACCTTATCTTCATGCTAAAATTAACTTAAAAAACGAAATTTTGCCAAATTCTGATAGTGACGATGATCACATATTTGCCGCATTAGTTGAGGCTATAAAAGAATTGGCTCTCAAAATTGTTAAAAACTCTGGAACAATGCCGTCAGAAGCATCGTTTTCTATCAAAAATATTGAACATCCAGACTTTTTAATCAACTTTGTTTGTTCCAATTTCGGTTTGAAACTTATTGACAAAGTTCATCTTTTGGAAATTGATGACATGCAAGAACGTGGTTACCAACTTCTTGATTTACTGACAAAAGAATCGCAATTACTAGAAATAAAAGCATCTATTCAGAAGAAAGCACGAGTTGATATTGACAAGCAACAACGAGAATTTTATTTGCAACAACAAATAAAAACAATTCAAGACGAACTAGGTGGCGACATTAATGAGCAAGAAATTGCTGAACTAAAAGAGAAAGCAAAAACAAAAAAATGGAACGATAAAACAAAAAGTTTTTTCGAAAAAGAAATTAAAAAACTAGAACGCACACATCCTCATTCTCCTGATTTTCAGATACAGATGAATTATGTGGAAAATATTTTATCATTGCCTTGGAACGAATATACTAAAGACAATTTTGACTTAAAACGTGCAAAAAAAATCTTGGACAAAGACCATGCTGGTTTAGACATGGTAAAAGAACGAATTTTAGAACATCTAGCTGTTCTTAAGTTAAAAAAAGATTTTAAAGCGCCCATTATTTGTCTTTATGGCCCTCCAGGAGTAGGAAAAACGTCTCTTGGAAAGTCTATTGCAGAAGCTTTGAACAGAAAATATGTAAGAATGTCACTTGGAGGACTTCATGACGAGGCCGAAATAAGAGGACACCGGAGAACTTATATCGGAGCATTGCCTGGACGAATAATTCAAAACATCCAGAAAGCGGGATCGTCAAATCCAGTATTTGTACTTGACGAAATTGATAAAGTTGGTGAGGATTTCAAAGGAGATCCAGCATCTGCGCTGCTCGAAGTGCTCGATCCTGAACAAAACAATGCGTTTCACGACAACTATTTATCAATTGACTTTGACCTTTCAAAAGTTCTCTTTATTGCTACGGCCAACAGTTTATCTACAATAAGCAGACCTCTGCTCGACAGAATGGAACTCATCGAAGTAAATGGTTATATTCTTGATGAAAAAATAGAAATCGCTTCTAAACACCTCATTCCAAAACAAATAGAAGAGCACGGAATTGAGAAAGGTTTGGTTTCCTTTTCTCGTGCGGCAATAAAAGAAATTATTGAGTCCTACACACGCGAATCAGGAGTGAGAACTCTTGATAAAACTATTGCGAAAGTTGTAAGAAAAATTGCTAAAAAAATTGCATTAGAAGAATCTTTCAACAAAGTTCTCAAAGTAGAAGATATTCATGAGTTACTTGGAAGTCCTCGATTTAGTCTTGAAAAATATCAAGGAAATAAATATACTGGAGTTGTTACAGGTCTTGCATGGACTCAAGTTGGTGGAGAAATTTTATTCATAGAGTCGAGTTTAAGCAATGGAAAAGAGAAAAAACTTTCTCTTACAGGTAATTTGGGCAATGTAATGAAAGAATCGGCTGTTTTAGCTCTTGAATACATCAAATCAAACGCAAAGAAATTTGGCATTGACTCAGATATTTTTGAAGAGCAAAATATTCATATTCACGTACCTGAAGGCGCAATTCCAAAAGATGGACCATCGGCGGGAATTACCATAGCTACCGCACTCGTATCAGCACTTACCAAACGTAAAGTAAAGAAAGGAATTGCTATGACAGGAGAAATTACCTTAAGAGGAAAAGTTCTTCCTGTTGGAGGAATAAGAGAAAAAATATTAGCTGCAAAACGAGCAGGAATTACAGAGATTATTCTTTCTAATGAAAACAAAAAAGACATAGAGGAAATAAAAGAAATATATATAAATGGGTTGACTTTCCATTTTGTTTCTGATATTGAAGAAGTTATTAAAATTGCACTATTAAAATAAAAGGATATGAAACTTAAATTTTTCATCTGTAGCGTTTTTCTTTGTTTGTTAGTTTGTTCATGTAACATCAATAATCAAAACAATCTACAAACAAATGAGTTGGAAATTTGGGACAATGAATCTTCTAAAATTTGGGAGGACTACTACCCTATTGGAAATGGTCGTTTAGGAGCAATGCCAAGTGGAGATGTTTACAAAGAAACTATTGTTCTCAATGACATCACCATGTGGTCTGGCAGCTATGATAGTACTCAGCAAAATTTGGAAGCAAAAAAATATCTTCCCAAAATACGCACCTTGCTACAACGTGGAAAAAACAAAGAAGCACAAGATATAGTTTATAAGCATTTTTTATGCGGAGGCAAAGGTTCTGGTCATGCCAAAGGTGCAGATATTCCTTTTGGTACATATCAAATTTTGGGAAATTTGAAAATTGAGTACGATATTGCTACAGATTCTATAAAAAACTACCGAAGAGGTTTATCTCTAAAAGATGCTGTTGCATACACATCTTTTTCAATAAAAAACACAGAATATCGTCGTGAATATTTTGTCTCTCACAGCGACGATGTTATTATCATAAAACTATCTTCAAACAAAAGTAATAAAATAGGTTTCACACTATCTCTCAATCGTCCACAACGCTATTTTACATATGTTAGTGATAATGATTTATATATGGAAGGAGAACTAAATAGCGGACAAAAAAACGTAGAAGGAGTTCGCTATAAAACTCGTATAAAAGTTCTCCACGAAGACGGCTTTTTAGAACAAGTAGGAAAAAATCTTAAACTTCAAAAAGCAACAAACGCTTACATCATAATTTCATCGTCAACCAACATGTTGGATAGTGCTTATGAAAAAACTGTTGACGATTTGCTAGCAAATGCAGAAAAAATCCCTTACGAAAAACTTAAGAACAAACACATTGAAGCATATCAAGAAAAATTTAATCGTGTAGAACTTAACCTAGCAGACAACGACAATTCTTTGCCAACAAAACAACGTTTGTCTGATTTCCAACAAAATGATGACCCTGCGCTTGTTGCTCTTTATTTTCAGTACGGACGTTACTTAATGATATCTGGAACAAGAGAAAATACGCTCCCTTTGAACTTACAAGGTTTGTGGGCAAATACAATAAATACACCCTGGAATGGCGACTATCACTTAAACATCAACGTTCAAATGAATTACTGGCCAGTAGAAGTAGCCAATCTTTCTGAATTACACATGCCTCTTATTGACTTTGTCAAACGTCTTTCAAAAGAAGGCGAAACTACGGCAAAGAACTTTTACGATGCAAATGGTTGGGTTGCTCATGTAATTTCAAACCCTTGGCTATTCTCAGCTCCAGGCGAAGATGCTCTTTGGGGATCGACCAACACTGGTGGAGCTTGGCTTTGTGCACACCTTTGGGAACATTATGCTTTTACACAAGACAAGGAATACTTGAAAGAAGTTTATCCTGTTATGAAAGGAGCTGCTGAATTTTTCTATTCTAGCATGATTCAAGAAAAAGATAGTGGATGGTTAGTAACAGCACCTTCTACCTCTCCCGAAAATAGCTTCTATCTACCAAATACAAAAACAGCAGTTCAAGTTTGTATGGGTCCAACAATGGACGTGCAAATTATTAGCGAATTATACAACAACTTAATTGCAGCAACAAAAATTTTGAATATTGATTCTGAATTTGCTGAAAGACTAGACTCTGCTTTACAACAATTTCCACCAATGCAAATAAGTAAGAATGGTTATTTGCAAGAGTGGCTAAAAGATTATGAAGAAGTAGAACTCACACATCGACATGTTTCTCATCTTTATGGGTTATATCCTAGCAATCAAATTTCTGTTGAAAAAACTCCCGAGCTAGCTGAAGCTGCAAAAGAAACACTCAATAGAAGGGGCGACGAAGGAACGGGATGGTCTCGCGCTTGGAAAATAAACTTTTGGGCTCGTTTGCAAGATGGAGAACGCTCGTACTCATTGTTGAAAAGTTTGCTAAATCCTGCTATCTCCGATGAAGTAAAATATCACAATGGAGGAACGTATCCTAATCTATTTTGTTCCCATCCTCCTTTTCAAATAGATGGAAACTTTGGCGGTTGCGCTGGTATTGCAGAAATGCTCATTCAAAGCCAAAACGGATATATAGATATTCTTCCATCTATTCCACAAATGTGGAATGGACAAGGTTCATTTAAAGGTTTAAGAGTGCGTGGAGGAGCAACTGTTGATGCTGTTTGGGATAAAAATTCATTAACTTTCCATATCACAGCAAATTCAAAAAATAATTTTGTCATAAAAAAACCAAAAGGATACTCATCTGTTTCGATACACAAAGAGGGAATTTCTCTACCAATAGGAAAAGACGTAGCATTTATTCCTCTACAATTCAAAGAAAAAGAAAAGGTCGTAATTTCGTGTAAAAAATGATTTTAATAGCCGATGCAGGATCAACTAAAACGAGTTGGTGTGCGATAAACAAAAATTCGGAGAAAACCATTCTTCAAACAAAAGGCATCAACCCATATCTTCAAACAAATGAAGATATAGAATCGTTGTTACAAAAAGAACTTTTACCTTTTCTCAGCAATGAAAATATCGAACAATTGTTTTTCTACGGAGCTGGTTGTAATTTTGATGAAGTAAAAGTAAATCTTCAAGAAATATTCTCTGATATTTTGGGGTCAAAAAACATAGAAATTGAATCAGATTTATTGGCAGCTGCAAGGAGTTTGTTGCAAAATGAAGTTGGTATTGCTTGTATAATTGGAACTGGCTCTAATTCGTGTTTTTACGATGGAAAACAGAACGTAAACAACGTTTCTCCTCTTGGATATATACTTGGAGATGAAGGTAGTGGAGCTGTTTTAGGCAAACATCTTATTAGTGATTTTCTAAAAAAACAGATGCCCAAAGAAATTTATTCATCATTTAAAGAAAAGTATCAACTCTCAACTGCTGAGGTGCTAAATAAAGTTTACAAACAACCATTTCCAAATCGTTATTTAGCGTCATTCGCTCCCTTCCTTCTCGAACATATTGCAGGACCGTATGCCTACAATTTAGTTTTCGATAACTTTTTGTCATTTTTCGAGCGAAATCTCACTCATTACGATTATAAAAATTATGAAACGAATTTTGTGGGTTCTATAGCATTTCATTTTAGAGATGTACTGGAAGTTGCCTCATACGACTTTGGACTCAATTTAGGAAAAATCACATCTTCACCACTAGAAGGTTTGATTGATTTTCATTTGAAATGAAAAACAATTCACAACTAATAAAAAAAATTGCTATTGAGGTTGGTTTTGATGCTTGTGGAATAACATCTCCAAAGCCATTTTTATCCGATAAAGAGTTTTTAGACAATTGGATCAAAAACAATTTCCACGGAGAAATGCGTTATATGGAAAACCACCGTGAGAAACGTACCGATATAAAATTATTGCGTGAAGATACAAAATCAGTTGTTGTTGTGCTGTTAAACTACTTCAGTAATAAACAGCAATTTGAGGGAGTTCCCTATGTTTCAAAATATGCATTTGGAAACGATTATCATTACGTTGTCAAAAATAGGCTTCGCCAACTCCTTGAACGAATAAAAACAGAAATAGTGAACTGCAACGGAACTGCTTTTTGTGATTCTGCACCTATTTTTGAACGACGTTTAGCCGAAGAAGCTGGACTTGGGTGGATCGGAAAAAATACTCAACTTATAAATCCTCAACTAGGCTCTTTTTGCTTCATTGGTGAACTATTATTAAACATAGAGCTTGAACCTGACAATCCTATACCTAATCGTTGTGGAAGTTGTGATTTATGTCTAAAAAGTTGTCCTCCTAAAGCACTTTTTGCACCACATAAAATCAATGCAACACGATGTATTTCATATCAAACTATTGAAAAAAAAGGAGATGTAGATTCCGGAATCAAATCATTTTGCAAAAAAAACCTCTTTGGATGTGATATTTGTCAGAATATTTGTCCATGGAATAAAAAAGCTATTCAAAACAATATCCCAGAATTGCAACCTTCTGAAGATTTTCTAAAAATGACATTGGAGGATTGGAACAATTTTGAAAGAAAAGATTACAACCGATTATTCAAAAACACTCCTCTAGCACGTGCAGGATATCAGAAAATTAGAAACAGAAGAGATGAAATCTTAATAAAAACAAAAACTCCAAAATCATAACTTTTCAGTTTTTGATATCTTTGTAAACTTTAAAAAAATACGTTGTATGAAAAAATTAGAAGCCATCTATAAAAATCAAAATTATGCACTTGTTACAGGAGCAAGTTCAGGAATAGGGTTAATGTACGCTACAGAATTGGCAAGCAAAGGAAAAAAACTCATTTTGGTCAGTAATCAAGAGAAAGAACTTGCAGATACAGCAACAAAACTTACTCAACAATACAATGTCGAAACCATTGTTTTGTATAAAAATTTAGCGACAAATGATGCCGCAGAAGAACTATTTCAGTATTGCAAAGAAAAAAATCTCATAGTAGATATACTTATAAATAATGCAGGTGTTTTCTTTTTTAACGAATTTGTCAAAACAGACATTAAACGAATAGATTTGATGCTTTCTTTGCACGTTGTTACCGTAACAAAACTCTGCAGATTGTTTGGCGAAGAGATGAAAAAACAACAAAGTGGCTATATCCTAAATATGTCATCGATGAGTGCATGGATGACCATGCCAGGTATACAAACTTACAATGCAACTAAAGCATATATTTTGAATTTTAGTCGCTCTCTTTATTACGAAATGAAACCATATAACGTAGGTGTAACGGCTATTTGTCCAGGAGCAATCGACACCGGCTTGTACGGATTGAGTGCTAATTTGCGTAAATTAGCAGTTGCTATTGGAGTCTCTATGAAACCTCAAAAATTGGTTAAAATAGCTCTAAAAAAAATGCTTAAAAAGAAAAAACAAGTACTTCCTGGTGCTATTAATCACCTTTTTGTACCTATTATCAAGCATTTACCAGATTGGTTTGTGCTACTTGTGATAAAAAATCTTAAACAATTTCAAAAATAAGTCGTCATGGGAAAACTAATCATCTTTTCTGCACCATCAGGATCAGGAAAAAGTACTCTAATCAATCATTTGTTGTCAAAAGGTTTTGATTTTTCTTTTTCTATTTCTGCAACATCAAGAGCTCCAAGAGGAACTGAGAAAAATGGAGTTGAATACTATTTTTTATCCGTTGACGAGTTCAAAAAAAATATAGAAAACAACAATTTCATTGAGTACGAAGAGGTTTATCCAAATTGCTTTTATGGCACACTCAAATCGGAAGTTGACAAAGCTTTAGAAATCAATAAAATATTGCTTTTTGACGTTGATGTAAAAGGTGGTGTCAACATCAAAAATATGTATAAAGAAAAAGCATTAGCCATTTTTATTCAACCACCATCGGTAGATGAACTAAAAAAACGTTTAATAGAAAGAAATACCGATTCTGCTGAAATGATTGAAAAACGAGTAGCAAAAGCTGCGTGGGAAATTGAATTCGCTCCACAGTTTGATGTTGTAATCATAAACGATTCGCTCGAAAAAGCAAAAGAAGAGGTCGAATCAGTTGTGAGAAACTTTTTACAACAATGAACATAGTTCTTTTTGGTGGGTCATTCAACCCGATTCACAATGGGCATTTAGCGTTGGCAAAGTATATGAGTCAGCAAAATAATGTTGATGAAGTGTGGCTACTGCTCTCCCCTCAAAATCCGCTCAAACATCTGCAAATGGCAAGTAATGAGCATCGGATTGAAATGATTCATATTGCAACTAAAAATATTCCAAAACTAAAAGTATGCGACATTGAAGTATCTCTTCCAAAACCAAATTACACTTACAAAACCCTTCGGGTGCTAAAAGAAACTTTTCCACAACATAGTTTTTCTCTACTCATAGGAGAAGATAATCTTGCTATTTTTCAGCAATGGAAAAACTATGAGGAGATTCTTCAAAATCATCAGATTTTTGTTTATCCAAGACAGGACGAAAAAGAACATACCTCACTAATTCAACACAATAACATACAATTTATTAATGCACCTTTTTTTCCAATTTCTTCTACTGAAATAAGAGAAAAAATTGCATCGAACGAAAACATTGCATCTGCTTTACCTACAGGAGTTTACGAATTTATTTTACAACACAACATTTATTAAAATCGAACTCCTTTGAATTTTAGCTGTAAAATTATTCTTTTTTCTATCTTTGTGTTTCTTATTTTGAAATAGAATGAGTAAAGAACGTTTATTAGAAAACATAAACATTCCAAGTGATTTGAAAAAATTGCACAAAACTCAACTACCTCAGTTGTGCGATGAGTTGCGACAATTTATTATTGATGAATTATCGCAAAATCCAGGACATTTAGGATCAAGTTTAGGTGTTGTAGAACTTTCCGTCGCTTTGCATTATGTTTTGAATACGCCTCATGATAGAATAGTCTGGGACGTTGGTCACCAGGCTTATGCACACAAAATTTTGACAGGAAGACGAAAACTATTTCATACAAATAGACAATTTAAAGGTATTAGTGGTTTCCCTTCTCCTAAGGAAAGCGAATACGATTCATTTGGTACTGGGCACTCCTCTACTTCGATTTCTGCAGCACTCGGAATGTCAGTTGCAGCGCAATTAAATGGAGATAATTCTCGTCAGGTAGTTGCAGTAATTGGAGATGGATCAATGACTGGAGGATTGGCTTTTGAAGGATTGAACAATGCTTCTATCAATCCAAATAATCTACTTATCATTCTGAACGACAACGGAATAGCGATAGACCCCATTAAAAGTGGCATTGGAAAATTTTTAAGTAGCATTCATACTTCGGCCACATACAACTCCTTCCGATTCGCTATATACAAAGTTTTGAAATGGTTGCGTTTGATGAATGATGAACGAAAGAACAAAATCATTCGTTTAGGCAACTCTCTTAAATCCTCGAACATCAACAAAAACAACATTTTTGAAGGATTAAACATTCGTTACTTTGGGCCGATTGATGGTCATGATGTTCAAAGCCTTGTTGCCACATTAAATAAGATAAAGCAATTCAAAGGACCAAAAGTTTTACATTGCATCACTGTCAAAGGAAAAGGCTACAAGTCTGCTGAGGATTCAGCAACAATTTGGCATGCACCAGGACTATTTAACAAAGAGACTGGCGAACGAATCAAAGAAAATAATGAAAAGCAACCACCACTTTTTCAAGATGTTTTCGGCCATACTTTACTAGAATTAGCTAAAGAAAATAAAAAAATTGTTGGTATAACGCCCGCAATGCCTTCTGGCTGTTCTATGAGCTTTATGATGAAAGAAATGCCTCATCGAGTTTTCGATGTAGGAATTGCTGAAGGTCATGCCGTTACATTTTCCGCAGGACTAGCAAAGGAAGGCTTAATTCCTTTTTGCAACATTTATTCTTCATTCATGCAGCGAGCATACGACAATGTTATTCACGACGTAGCTCTACAAAATCTAAAAGTTATTCTTTGCCTGGATAGAGCGGGAATAGTAGGAAGTGATGGAGCAACTCATCAAGGCGAATTTGACATGGCATACTTTCGATGTATCCCCAACCTAACAATAGCTTCTCCGTACAACGAAATTGAGTTAAGAAACTTAATGTTCACCGCATTACATCATGATGGACCTTTTGTTATCAGATATCCTAGAGGCAAAGGTTATCTTGTTGATTGGCAAAAACCAATGACGAATGTTTCTATTGGCAAAGGCCGTTGCCTAAAAGATGGATCTCAAATTGCAGTTATCTCAATAGGACCAATAGGGAATAAAGTTGCTGCTGCCATTGAAATGTTAGATAATAGCCAAAAAGAGAAAGTAGCACATTACGACTTACGTTTTGTCAAACCACTTGACGCCGATTTACTTAATGAAGTTGGAAGAAAATTTTCTCAAATAATAACTATTGAAGATGGAGTTATCAGTGGTGGCGCTGGTAGTGAGATTTTAGAATTTATGTCAGAAAACAACTATCAAATACAAATAAAACGTATGGGAATCCCCGACCGATTTGTTGAACACGGAACTCCAGATGAACTTTATGAAATGCTCGGTATTGATACAAAAGGCATTTATAAAAAAATTATAGAAACACTAAAAGAGAATACTTTATGAGAATCATCATTGCTGGTGCAGGTGCTGTAGGAACACACCTTGCTAAACTTTTGGCAAGAGAAGAGCAAGATATTGTACTATTAGACGAAATGGAAAGTCGTTTAAACGGATTGGATTCTTACGATTTGATGACCGTTGTGGGAAATCCGACATCATTGTACGATCTCAATAGATGTGGTGTAAGTGATACAGACCTTTTTATTGCTGTAACTCCACAAGAAAGTGTGAACATGACAGCATGTATGTTAGCTAAAAATTTAGGAGCAAAAAAAACAGTTGCTCGTATTGATAACTCCGAATATCTTTTACCTGAAAACAAAGAATTTTTCAAACAACTCGGCGTAAATTCTCTCATTCTGCCTGAAAAGTTGGCTGCAAGAGAGATAGTTGATGCCTTACAAATTAGCTGGATTAGAGAAATTCATTCTTTTTGCGACGATGCTCTTATTTTGATTGGCATAAAAATCAGAAGTAATGCCAAAATCTTGAACAAATTATTTTCTTCAGGTTATTTCAACCATAACAAGTATCGTATTGTAGCTATTAAACGAGAAACAAAAACGATTATTCCAAATGGTTCAGATTACGTATTAGCAGGAGATGTTGTTTACTTTATTACCACAAAAGAAAATATGGAAGAGGTAAGAGAAGATACCTGCAAGGCTGATTTCCAAATTAAAAATGTACTTTTCATGGGAGGAGGACACATTTCGCAACAAACAATTGATGCTCTTCCAGAAAATGTAGACATAAAAATCATTGAAAAAGATAGAAATAAAGGCATTGCTCTTGCGCAAAAATTAAAGAGAAACGATATCTTAATCATCAATGGAGACGGAACAAATCTTGATTTGCTAAAAGAGGAAGATATTGAAAATATGGACGCCTTTGTTGCCATTACCGATGACTCGGAATCGAATATGCTAGCTTGTCTAACTGCAAAAAGAATGGGAATAAAGAAAACCATTGCCGAAATCGAGAACATTGATTATATCGACATTGCCGACAATTTGGATATAGGTGCTGTTATCAATAAAAAACTCATTGCAGCAAGTTACATTTATCAACTCACTTTGAATGCAACTATCTTAAACCTAACTTGTTTATCATATTCGGATGCGGAGGTTGTTGAATTCATTGCCACAGAAGAGTCTAAAATTATTAATCATAAAATTAAAGAATTACCTCTTCCTAAAGACGTAAACATCGGTGGAATTGTTCGAGATGGAGTTGGTTTTACTGTAAATGGAGACACTCAAATACAAGCAGGAGATCACGTAATTGTCTTTTGTATTGCTAGTAGTGTCCGTAAAATTGATAAGTTTTTTTAACTAATGAACAAAGGTATATTCAACATAAAAGCAGTAATCTTCATGCTTGGGAACTTTCTTTTTATTGAAAGTTTTTTTATAGGTATATCCTCTATAGTAGCCTTTATTTACGACGAATATGATAAATTTCCATTATTCGTTTCGGCTCTAGTTACACTTATTTTTGCTTCATTGTTCTCTATTATAGGAGAAGATCACGACAAAAAAATAAGAAAACGCGAAGGTTATATTATTGTGTCTCTTGTATGGGTTATGTTTTCTTTGTTTGGGCTATTGCCTTTTTACATAAGTGGAGGTATTTCTAACCTGACAGATGCTTTTTTTGAAACAATGTCAAGTTTCACTACTACAGGCTCAAGTATTTTAACAAATGTAGAAGATTTTCCTCATGGTCTACTTTTTTGGCGTAGTTTGATGCAATGGTTGGGTGGTTTAGGATTCGTGGTTTTATGTTTAGCTATTATGCCATTTATCGGTGGTGATTTTAACATGTTTTCAGCAGAAACTACAGGTCCTATTCAGGATAAAATGCAGCCACGAATCAGAGAAACAGCTAAAAGACTTTGGGGATTGTATCTTTTTCTAACACTTACAGAATCTTTACTTCTTTGGTTAGAAGGAATGGATTATTTTGATGCAATTTGTCACTCACTAGCAACGCTATCTACTGGAGGAATGTCGACAAAACAGATGAGCATTGCCTATTGGGATTCCCCTTTTATTCACTACACCATAATCCTATTTATGATTATTGGAGGAACAAGCTTTACTCTTTTATATCACTCCTTGGTAAAGCAGAGATTTTACAAATTATTTAAAAATGAAGAATTTAAGTTCTACATTCTGTTCATTTTGCTTGCCACAACTGCTGTTATGCTTATTTTGTTTTTCATCGTACCAGAATATGGAGCGACTGAAAAAACAATTCGAGATAGTCTGTTTCATGTAACTGCTTTCATTACATCAACAGCTTATAGCACTACCGATTATACTACTTGGCCTTCTATATCATGGCTAATCTTTATTCTTTTAATGATTACAGGAAGTTGCTCTGGGTCTACCACAGGAGGGATAAAAATTGTTCGTATTTTATTATTGATTAAGAATAGTTTCTACGAGTTCAAAAGAAGATTGCACCCCAATGCAATTCTTCCGATAAAAATGAACAATGAATTTGTTTCTGAAAAAGTCATCAATAGTTTGTTCGCTTTTTTCACTATTTATCTAGCCGCTATATTCTTAAGCATATTTATTCTATCTATTTCAGGCACTTCGTTAACTGATTCATTTAATATTTCTATATCTACAATAAGTAATATTGGCATTGGAGATTTTGCTTCTCTACCTACTTTTTCAAAATGGTATTTATCTTTTTTAATGCTTGTTGGGCGTTTAGAGTTATTCACGGTTTTATTGCTTTTTTCGCCTGCTTTGTGGAAAAAATAAAAAAAACGTTTGAATTATATACTTTATCTATGAATACGGAAAACAAAAAAATAGCAGAAATTGCATTATCGGAAGAAGTTGCAAAAGGAATATATTCCAATTTGGCTTTTATCGCACACTCATCATCCGAATTTGTTGTTGATTTTGCTCAAATGCTGCCTGGAATGCCAAAACCTACAGTAAAATCACGTATTATTTTAACTGCAGAACACGCAAAACGATTGCTTTTGGCATTACAAGACAACGTAAAGAAATACGAGGCACAATTTGGAACAATTGATTTGGAACAAAACCAAAACCCAATTCCACCATTACCTTTTGGACATGGAGAGGCTTAAAATACAAATAAATGCGAAAGAAAATTTACTTCATAACCGATGCACATTTAGGATCAAAAGTTTTTGAAAATCCTATTGCTCATGAGCAAAAACTTGTGCGATGGCTCGACCAAGTCAAAGCCGATGCCGAGTCAATTTTCATGTTGGGAGATATGTTTGACTTTTGGTTCGAATACAAATGCACAGTTCCTAAAGGTTTCAATCGTTTTTTAGGAAAAATGGCAGAATTAATCGACTCTGGAATTCCTATTCACTTTTTCACCGGAAACCATGACTTGTGGACATTTGGTTATTTGGAAAAAGAAATTGGACTAACTATTCATCGGAAGCCTGAAGTTATGAATCTAAAAGGAAAACGATTTTTTCTTGCTCATGGCGATGGTCTGAACGACAATAGTTTAGGTTTTCGCTTTATTAGAAGTATTTTTCACAACAAAATTTGTCAATGGCTATTTTCAAATCTTTTTCCTTCAACTTTAGGTCTAAAATTTGGTTATGCATGGTCTGAAAGCAATAGAAAGAGACATTTAAGAGAAAACATAGGCTATCTTGGAGAAGAAAAAGAGACCTTAGTTCTATTTGCAAAAAAACACACTTTGGAAAATCCAGATATTGATTTTTACTTATTCGGGCATCGACATATTTTGCTTCATCTTATGCTTAACCGCAATACTCAAATGGCAATTTTAGGCGATTTTATCACAGAATTCTCCTTTGCTTCATTTGATGGAGAAACATTTGAAACTCATTTTTTTGAAAAAGAATAAAAGATATGAATTTACTCTTTGTTTGCCTCGGTAATATATGTCGTAGTCCGGCGGCAGAAGCTGTTTTCAAACATAAACTTGAAGAAAAGAAGTTATCTCAATACTTTTTTGTGGATTCAGCAGGAACTTATGGCGGTCATTCCGGAGAGCTAGCAGACAATCGGATGCGTTCTGCTACTTCAAAAAGGGGTTTATCACTTACGCATAGATCAAGAAAAATAACAACTTCCGACTTTGAAAACTTTGATTTGATAGTTGTGATGGACGATTATAATTATGACGATGTCTGTTATTTAGCTCCAACCATTGAAGATAAAAACAAAGTTTGCAAAATGGCTGATTTCCTAAAAAAGTCCGATTTTACCTATATTCCCGATCCATATTACGAAGGAGCAGAAGGATTTGAATTGGTATTAAATCTACTCGAAGAAGCATGCGAATCTTTAATTGAAAAATTGAGAAAAGAACATTCTTTTTAGTTATTACTAGAATCATTATTTTTGTAACGAATAAAAAATAAAATACATTTATGAAACCAATAGTAAGTATAATAATGGGCAGCACATCGGATCTTCCTATTATGGAAAAAGCTGCAAAACTACTCAACGAATTCCAAATCCCATTTGAAATCAATGCACTATCAGCACATCGTACTCCACAAGAAGTTGCAAACTTTGCCGAAAATGCTGCTGAAAATGGAATCAAAGTTATCATTGCAGCAGCAGGAATGGCAGCTCATTTGCCTGGTGTAATTGCTGCATCAACAACAATTCCTGTTATTGGTGTGCCTATCAATTGTACACTCAACGGACTTGATGCTCTACTTGCTATCGTGCAAATGCCTCCAGGTATTCCCGTTGCAACTGTGGGTATAAATGCCGCCGAAAATGCAGCAATTCTTGCTATTCAGATACTTGCTAATTCCGATAAAGAATTAGCTCAAAAGTTCTCTCTATACAAAGAAAATCTAAAAAATAAGATTGTTAAAGCAAATGAAGATTTGAGCAAGATTTCTTACGAATACAAATGCTAAACAACTAAACTCTTTTTTTGAATGAAGGAGAAAACCAACTTCAACACCATTTATCTCTCACTTGGAAGCAATGTGGGAGATAAATTTTTGAACCTAAAAAATGCTATTGAAGAACTTCAATCAATAGGAAAAATTTGGGCTATTTCTCCCATTTTCGAAACTCAACCTTGGGGATTTTCATCTGATAACACATTCTACAATGCTGCAATAGAATTAAATAGCTATTTACCTCCAAAAGAACTGCTTTCTGCTATAGAAAACATTGAAAAAAAACTCGGCAGAACACATAAAACTCATAATAAACTATACTCCGATAGAATTATTGATATCGATATTTTGTTTTACAATAATTTGGTTTTTACCTCTAACGAATTAACTATCCCTCACCCACTTCTGCAAGAAAGAGATTTTGTACTTCATCCTCTTTTCTCTATTGCTCCAAATCTTATACATCCCATTCTAAATGAAACAGTTGAGATGCTTCTAAAAAAACTAAATAAAACCGATATAAAACAAATTAAGAAAGAAATTTAATTTCTAAAATTGGAAGTAAATAAACTTTTGTAAATCGGCTGTTACAAACTGATAAATAACAAAAACAGCCAATACCACAACAAATACCATCACGTACAACGGCATTTTAGCAAAACAAATACGATAATAACGTTTGAATCTTTCGGGTAACCAATGAATAATCATTCCAATAATAATTAAAAGAAAAACGTTTCTATATTCCACTACAATTTGAGGAACAAGAGAAAAATCCCAAGTTGAACCTATTTGATTTACCATATTCTTTGCTGTATTCCAAGCTTTTTCGTTAGCTTCTGCAGGATCAAGATTTGAACCCGAACGAAAAAACAAACGAGTAAACGTAATAAACACAAATGTTTGAAAAACAGCCCAACAAGTTTCTAAAGATTTCAATGTACTTTTACATCCAAGAAGATTGTAAATCATACGTAGAAACGTTCCAAAAAATAATACTGCACTCCATACAAAAAGTACGTTGAAAACAGGTTTTTCGAATATCAAAACTAATTCAGCCAATATTAAGGAAAGAAACAGCAACATCAATGTTCGAACATATACGTTCCAATCTTTCCAAAATTTGTAAACAATAATACCAAATCCATTCAATCCGCCCCAAATCATAAAGTTCCAACTTGCTCCATGCCAAAGTCCACCAAGAAGCATCGTATTCAACGCATTTATATTAGTGTGAAGAGATTTCCGCTTTTCTTTACGAAAAACCCCTACCAATACCACAACAAATAATAGTAATCCAATCACCAACATTACCCACATACTTCCCGAAAGAATTATAGCAATCAATGCAATAGTAAAAATGCAACAATAAGTCCCAAAAGTTGCATTACGGTTTCCTCCAAATGGGATGTAAAGATAGTCTTGTAACCATTTTGAAAGTGACATATGCCAACGTTTCCAGAAATTAGCAGGATTTGTTGCTTTATATGGAGAATCAAAGTTTTTTGGGAGATAAAAACCCATCAGCATCGCAATTCCAATTGCAATATCGGTATAACCCGAAAAATCAGCATAAACCTGCAACGAATAGCCAAAAAGTGCTACCAAATTTTCAAACCCACTGAAAAGTAAAGGATTTTCAAAAACCCTATCCACAAAATTGACAGCGATGAAATCACTAAGAATAATCTTTTTTGCCAAACCATTCAGAATCCAAAATACAGCTATACCAAACTGCTTTCGTCCTAAAAAATAAGGTCTGTGAAGCTGTGGAATAAATTCGCTAGCTCTCACAATTGGTCCTGCCACAAGTTGAGGGAAAAAAGTCAAATAAAAGGAGAAATCAAAGAAATTCTTCACCGGCTTGATTCTCTCTCTAAAAATATCCACTACATAACTAATGGCTTGAAAAATATAAAACGAAATACCAACTGGAAGTAAAATTGCATCCACATTAAATTGAGATGTATTTGTTGCAATATTTCCAATGTGGGAAAAAACATCAAAAACCTTAAAATTTAATCCGAATAAGTCGTTGATAAGATCAATAAAAAAATAGGCGTACTTAAAATAGCATAGCACTGACAGATTCAGTAAAACACTCAACACCAATAAAATACGTTTCTGTTTTATTCTAAAAATAAGTTTTCCAATAAGAAAATTAAAAAACGTTACAAACAATAAAATCAACGTAAAAAGTCCACTTGTTTTGTAATAGAAAAAAACACTTACAAAAAACAAGAATGTGTTTCGGAGCAATATTTTTTTCTTAAAGAGACTAAAAATTGCAAATACAAATGCAAAAAACACCCAAAAATAGAACTGAGTGAAAAGCAATGGATGAGCATCATCAAATGAAAATATGTTTTTCAATAACTCTAATAATTCCATCTTTTATCGCTCAAAAATAAAGTTACGAACAGAATCTGCTGACAGATTTTTTCGCAAACAATAAAAATCATAGTACGTCAGAATAGACTTTGAAAGCAAGGATCCTATCTCCTTTGCTCCTTGTGCAGTAAAATGTATATGATCCCCAACGGCGTAAGGTGGAGTATGATTAACCCACTGATTCATAGAATTTTCACCACCCATTGTTTCAAACATATTCCAAAAAGCAACTCCATTCTCAAGAGATGTTTGCTTTATTGCTTCATTTAGTTCTGGCAAAAAACGCCACGTTACGTACTGCCCATTTTCTTTTCTACTCATATCCGAAGGTCCAATGAAAAGCAACTTGGAACTTGGTGACACGCGACGAAAAAACTCAAATTGCTTCTCCAAACGCAACATATAATCATCAATAGTTTTTTGCGTTTTTATCATAGGCATCATGTTTCCACCAAATTGTAAAATAATAAGTTCTACATTTAGTTTATCAAACGTTTGCCGAAGCGCATCTTCATTTATTCTTGTAAAAATAGTTCCAGAGCAACCTCTTAAAGGGATATTATCAACAGCTACACCTCCATCACTATCAAACAATAAGGTATAAACCTCAGCATTGCCAATTAACTTTAGAGTTGCCCTTTGAGCATGCGATTTCAAATTCCAAACCAACGACTGCACCTCGCTACTCTGCTCTCGACGTTTAATTTCATTTATGATAGTATCAGAATAAAGTTGAGCCGAAAAATTGTCGCTGTTTTGCCCGATAAGTAACGATACTTTTGAAAACTTCGAATTCGGAAATTTATCTTTTGCAGTAAAAGACAAAACTCCGTGACCATCAATAGTAGCAAACTGTGCCATTGGTCCATAACGCTTGTGAGAGGCGCGACGCGTTGTAGAATCGCCATAAACAATATATCTCAAAAAATCGCCCGAATAACTCTGAGAAAATGAACTTATCGGTATCCGCTGTATTGCCGGAACCATTCCAACTCCACTTCCTCCAAAACGCTGTTGCAGATGCTGCCTTAGAACATCTGAGATTCGATCCATTTCTATTTGAGAATCTCCATAATGTACAATTCGATAAGTTGTCCCATCTTTTTTTGCCGATTCAAAAGTTTGGAAAATTGTATCAAAAAAGCAATAATCATCTTCTGGAAGATAAATTCTCAGTGCGCTTTTGGTCATAAAATCTTTGTAGTAGGTCAAGCTGTCGAGCAACGAGTCGGAAACACTCATTACAAAGGTATTTTCCCTTGTCAGCAACAGAGAATCTACATCCACTGATTCTACAACAGTGTCGCTCTTTTGCTCCTCAAACGAAGCAAATCTAAGCTTATATCCTCCACACTGTATGCCGTCCTTAGGGAAAATGAAATATAATCCCAACAAAAGGAGAGCCACACTCAATATAAAAAGATTTATTTTCCAGATTTTCATTTTGCGCAATCAATAAGTAAAACTACTTCCGCCCAAAAACTCACGCAACAACGATGTTGGTGGAATTTCATTTTCATGAATTGGAGCAAAATATTTCAAGAAACGCAATAAACGAGAGGCTTCTGCATACTCTTCGCTCAACGGAGAAACTTCCGAAAGAACAGGTTCTGCATGTTTACGAAGAACAGCTAACTCAAACAGCAATGCCGAATTAAACATCACATCGGCATACTCCTGATAAGGGAAAACCCATCTATCTTCTCCTGTCCTTACGCTACGCCAGCGAGCAATAGTTTCTTGAGCCGAATAGTTTCGAAACTTATAATCGCGAATTATTCTACGCAAAAGACGTGTATCTGTAGTAGCCAAGCGGTTATGGTTGTCCAAAGAAATCGTAGTAAGCGCAGAAACATAAATCTTAAACTTCGATTCGTCCGGAATTGCCGCTAGTAAGTCGGGATTCAAAGCATGAATTCCCTCTATCAGCAACACATTGTTTTTGTTGAGTTTAAGTTTTTCTCCTCTATACTGACGTATTCCAAGTTCAAAGTTATAGAAAGGAATTTCAACTTCCTCACCTGCCAAGAGTTGCTTTAGTTGTTGGTTGAAAAGTGACAAATCGAGCGCATTGATATGCTCAAAATCCCAATCGCCGTTTTCATCGAGTGGAGTATCTTTTCTGTTCACAAAGTAATTGTCGAGCGAAAGCATTATTGGTTTTAGTCCCACAACCGACAACTGCAACGCCAAACGCTTGGTAAACGTTGTTTTCCCCGACGACGATGGGCCTGAAATAAGTATAAATTTAGTTGTTTTACGTCGAAGAATCATTTCTACAATTTGCACAATTTTTCTCTCATGCAACGCCTCCGAGAGTTTTATGATTCCTTGTATTTTGCTTGTACGAGCAAACTGATTAAAATCACCCACACTGCTCAACCCAATAATTTTGTTCCATTTGATGTATTCTTTGAAAACCTCAAACAACTTCGGCTGTGGCACAACGTCTTCCAATCGATTAGGATCCAACTTATTAGGTATGCGCAAAAGGATTCCATCTTGATACTTTTGCAAATCAAACACTTGCAAATAACCCGTAGAAGGCACCAAAATACCACTATAATAGTCGTAATAATCCTCTATCCGGAAGTAGCGAGTATAAGGCATTTCTAAGGTTTCGAATAGTCGCACTTTGTCCATTTTACGACGTTTGCGAAAAATTCGTGTAACCTCCAACGTCTGTTTTTCCTCCTCGTGAATAGGCAGATTGGCATCGACAATTTCCTGCATACGCGCTTTCACGAGCCGCACCTGCTCTTCACTGATGTTGCGAAACGAACTGATTTTGCAAAAAACGCCTTTAGATATAGGGTGCTCAATTCTCAAAACGGCACGCGGAAACAAATCGTTCACCGCCTTGGCCATTACCATGGATATGGAGCGCTCATAGACCCTCATTCCTGCCGAAACCGTAGCATCGATAAACTCAATATCCTTTGGCTTAAAAACCAAAAAGTTAAGACTCTCCACCTTATGATTCACTCGAGCAGCCACCACTTGCGACTTTAGGCAGATGTTCATATCCTCACAAATCTCAAATAACGATGTTCCTAACGGGTAAGATTTGTAAGTGTTATTATTTTTACAAAAAATAGTAACAAGTTTGTTTTGAACAGGTTTCTTTGTCTTCATATTCACCTCTTTTTTTACGAAAAAACCATGGTAAAAATAGAAAATTATCAGCAAAAACAAACTTTTTGTTCAGAACTATATAATTTACCGAACAGAAAAAAGAGCACAAACTTCTCATAGAAAATCATAGCAAAAAAATTCTATCTTTGCACTTGGTTTTGGTGGGTAAAAAACCGACCCGAAGCCACGACATATTTTTTTGATTATAGCGTTTGCTATTTGTTCATTACGTTGAAACCTAGGAAATTTCAATTAGAAAAGAACACGAACAAGTCAGCAAACGTCCGTTGGTATCTGCGGGCGTTTACTTGTTGTTCTTTTTGGGCTATCCTAGGGCCTCAACGTTGAGCAAGTTTACGCTCGCGTTTTTTATGGAAACCGAAATACACATAGGGCAACTCATTCGAGACGAACTCCGCCGCCAAGGGCGTGGAGCCACGTGGTTTGCTGCACAAATCTGCTGCGAACGCACCAATGTTTACACCATCTTCAAGCGAAAAAGCATTGATACAGAACTACTTCTGCGTATATCGCAAGTGCTCGACCACGACTTTTTCCGCTACTATACAGCAAAACTTTGACCATCTGTCCTACTGTCGAAAATGTTTCGACACAATATCGAATCTTATTCGACACCATTTACAAAACCACACCAACCTTTCACGATAACTTTGCGACCATATTATTTTTAACTATTAAAATTTATAAACTTATGAAATGGTATTTAAAAGTATTAAGTCAATATGCTGACTTTAAAGGAAGAGCAAGAAGAAAAGAGTATTGGATGTTCGTATTGTTTAATTGGATCGCAGTAGCAATTACAATGATTCTTGACAATGCTTTGGGCACACATATAGCTGGAGTACCTTATGGATGGTGTTATTTAGTCTATATACTTGCTACGATTATTCCTACTTTTGCAGTTCTAGTTCGTCGATTGCATGACATA
This sequence comes from Paludibacteraceae bacterium, assembly GCA_045612365.1. Taxonomy (GTDB): domain Bacteria; phylum Bacteroidota; class Bacteroidia; order Bacteroidales; family Paludibacteraceae; genus RGIG9608. Next base: position 103,429 of record JAZKYY010000016.1, on the reverse strand, counting down.
GGAAAAAGTGGAGCTTGGATGTTAATTGCGTTTATTCCTATAGTTGGAGCGATTTGGTTGTTGGTTTTAATGTGTACAGATAGCGAATTAGGTACTAATAAATATGGAGAATATCCTAAAAATTAATTTATTATTTGTTCTTTAATAAAAAAAGGTACACAATTGTGTACCTTTTTTTTATTGATTTATGGCATTAGAATCACGCATAACTATGCAATCCACCAAGCAGGAAGTTTACGCCAAAATAGGTAAACAGCACGGCCAAGAAAGCCACTACGGTAAAAACGTGAAAGTAAAGTGGCTTTTGCAGAAATGGCAATGACTTACTGTGAAATGCTGTGCTATACACCATCATCGTAATCAGTGCCCAAACCTCTTTGGGGTCCCAACCCCAGTAGCGTCCCCACGACTGATTTGCCCAAACAGCACCGATAAAAATGCCCGCTGCCAAACAAAACACGGCAGGATAAAGCATCAGTTGGCTCACGGTTTGCAAACGGAAGATTTGTTCATCGCTGTTTTTTCGAAAGAAATGCAGAAAAATGGCGGTCAGTCCGTTGAGCATAACAAATGCTAAAAGAGCATAAGAGAGCATAATAATCGTCACATGAATGCTCAAAAGTGGCGATGAAAGCACCGGAACGAGTTTGGCCACCGTGGGGTCAAAATTACCCATTTCGGCCACAAGCAATGAAAAACCGCATAGCAAAAAACCAAAAGGCAAAAATAAACGAAACCTCCGTGCAAACAAAAGTGTAAGCAAGAGACCCAACCACGCAAGCATGTGCATGGTTTCAAAAGCATTGCTAAGAGGCAAATGTCCACTCAACAGCGTACGAAGTGCAAGCAAAGAGGTAAGAAAAATAAAGACAATCAGTAACATTCCGTCGGACAAGAAACGAAGTTTTTTGCTTACATTTTTATTCTTACTGAAATGATAACTATAAACTCCAAACCAAAACAAACCAGCAACGATGCAAAGCACAGCCATAGGTTTTATCTCATGCCACCGATAATAGATTTGCTCCGCAGAAACCGATGCAAAACTCTCCGAAGAAATCAACAAAAAAAGAATCAAAAAGATATTTTTAATGCAAGGTAGGCACATAAAGCAGATAGTTTTTTTGTTAAAATCTATTTTGTTCCAAATAAGATTGTAATATAAGTGTTGCACTTATTTTGTCCACCAAAGCCTTATTCTGCCGAGCTTTCTTCTTCAGTCCTCCATCAATCATTGCTTTCTGCGCGAGAACCGAAGTAAAACGTTCGTCGATAGTTACCACCGGAATTGAAGGGAACAGTTGCTGAATCTTTCCGATAAAAACATTCACTTTTGTAGCTACAGTAGCTAATTCATTTTGCAACGTTTTGGGCATCCCCACCACGAACAAATCAACCTTTTCCTTAGCGACGTACTGCTGCAGAAAAGTATAAATCTGCTCTGTAGGAACTGTATCTACCCCATTTGCAATAATCTGCAACGGATCAGTAGCTGCCACTCCCGTTCGCTTTTCTCCGAAATCAATCCCTACAATTCTACCCATTCTTGCATTTGTTTATAAAAATCCCAAATAACAATACCAGCTGTAACCGAAACATTGAGCGAATGCTTTGTGCCAAATTGAGGTAGTTCTATGCATTCATCGCTCATATCAACAACCAATTGTTGAACTCCTTTCACCTCATTACCAAGCACAACAGCGTATTTTTTATCGGCGTCAAGTTGCAACGAAGTGAGCGAAAGACTATTTTTGGCCTGTTCAATAGAAAAAATCACAAAACCCTCTTTTTTGAGGTATAGCAAAGCATCTTCTGTTTTGGGGAAATAATGCCATTCGACAGAATCTTCTGCCCCAAGCGCAGTTTTATGAATCTCCGCCGAAGGTGGAGTGGCTGTTATTCCACACAAAAAAATCGATTGTACAAGATAAGCATCCGAAGTACGAAAAACAGAACCAACATTGTGCAAACTCCTAACATTATCGAGCACAACAACTAAAGGCAATTTATTTTTGGATTTGAACTGATCAATAGAAATGCGCTGAAGTTCTTCTATAGTTTTTTTTTGCATAAATTCAATCTCCCAATTATTGAATCACTTCTAAAATTTTTATCAAAACACAAACAATAACCAAAGCTGGAAGCATATTGGCAACTGGTATCTTTTTTATATCGAGCATATTTATTCCCAAACCTATGAGCATAACCCCACCAACTGCACTCAACCCAGTAATAATTTCAGCCGAAAAAAACGGTTCTAATTGCATTGCTAGCAGCGTCAGTAATGCCTGAAAAATAAAGAGAGGAACGGCCGAAAACAAAATTCCAATCCCAAATGTAGATGCCAAAATTATAGAAGAAAAAAAGTCGAGAATGCTTTTTGTATAAAGCAAATTGGGCTGTTCTCCAATGCCTTCTTGAATAGCGCCCAAAATAGTCATTGAGCCAATGCAAAATAACAAAAACGCAGAGATTATTCCTTCCGAAAATTTATTGCTTTTGATTGTTAGTTTGAGTTTTAAGAATTCGCCAAATCGTTCAATATTTTTCTCAATATTACACCAAGAACCGATTAAAACGCCTAAAACAAGACTGACAATAATCAACAAAAAGTTTTCTACACCTTGAAGCATTGTTATACCTAAAGCAATGGTCACCAAGCCAATAGTCATAAAAAGAACATTCTGAATACGCACAGAAATCGTTTTATTCATCAACATTCCCAAACTACTCCCCGCCACAACAGCAATGGTATTTACAATGGTTCCAATCATTTTTTGAATAATTATTTATGGTTCATAAATTTCAATCCTATTCCCGACGCGGCTCTTGTAACAAGTGCTAAGATTATAAAAACTATTTTTATTTATTTTCTGATTCTAATTCGGTACGTATATCATCTAAAATCTTTCCATTATATGTAAAAAATTTAGCACCCCGATATGCACCTGATTTCGTTCGTCTATCAATCGGCATAAATGTCCCCACAAACGGAGATAGTTTATATAAACGTCCTTCATATTCAATTTGATTATCACTTACGACTTTTACTTCAATATTAGTTGGAGTGAAAATCAACTTACTTCCAATCGGAATATTTACCATACTAAACTTAAAACATGGTCGTTTTTTTGAATGATGATCTATCATTTGTATTTCATCATCATTAATTTCTTCTGTATTAGCATTGTATAAATAAACTTCATCAATCACAGCATCATCTATTGTCTCTGCTATATCTTTTAAAATTGCAAGAGCTTCACTTGGTTTTACATTGAAAAATTCACGATTTTGTCGAATACGCAAATCTGTCAAACGATCTATAGTTTTATGAATTAATTTCTCAACTTTCTCATATTTACATGTTTGCAATGTTGCATAAATTTCAAAAGGAAGAGGAACAGCTGTGTTATCCAATTCTTTAGAACGGATATTTACAGGTTGTGAACTCTTGCCGATTTTCACCCAATCCTCACGAAAACTAGGATTGGTCAAAATATAAACATAACCAACTTTTTCTACCATAATAAAAACTACATTTATTTACTCTCTAAACTCTTTTTCGCTTTTGCTTCAAGTTGAGCAATTTCTTTTTTAAGACGTTTTGGAATGCACTCACCATCGCGTTCTACACACTCGTGGCATTTCATATCAAGCGTGTACATACGTCCTACACAATAGTTTGAGCGACCACATCCTGCATGATAAGTAGGATTTTCTTGAACGTGTTTCACAAAATCGGGGTCTTTGATAAGCACATGTGCTATTTGAAATAGTTCAAACCCTTCGTCCATAATCTGTTGGCAATTGGCACCCGACTGCACACCGCCCACATAAATCAACGGAACGTCTTTAATCTCTTGTTGGAAACGTTTTGCTTTTTCCATAAAATAGAGTTCTTTGAACGGCTGTGTTGGCATCATCATAGGAGCAACTCCAGGTATGTTAAGTGCAGCTTTGAGCCACCAAAAAGATTTCATCGACATGTAGTGCGCCAAAGTCTTATAAGGCATTGCACCGCTTAAAATCGTCATAGGCGAACGGCTAACCGTACCACCAGAGAGCACAATACCATGAACTTTATGCTTTGCTATTTCTTTTGCTATTTTTATACCTTCTTCAATATCACTTCCACGCCAACAATCGTCCCACATATTGGTTTTTACAACTACTGCCATATCATCTTTTGCATGGAGCATCACTTCTTCGAGCACCTCATTCATAAACCGCACACGATTCTCAAACGACCCTCCATATTCATCGCGACGATGATTGGTTCGTGGACTAATGAATTGCGAAATAAGATAGGCATGCCCAGCATGAATTTCAACACAATCAAATCCTGCATCACGAGAGAAATCGACAGCTTCTCCAAATTTTTTAACGAGTTTCCTTATTTCCGAAACCGTCAACCTGCGATGAAATGTTGGAGAATACAAATTAAACCCATTTGATGCACTTATAGGCATACAATGACAGGTATAGAAGTGAGTCATATTTCCACAATGTCCAAGCTGAATACTTGCTTTTGCTCCTTCAGCATGAATGGCATCGGTTAATTGTCTTAGACCGCTAAGACTCTCTGAATTTACATAAAGTTGCCCATCGAACGAAACGCCACTTAAATCAACAGCACAATAGGCAACTGTGGTCATTCCTACACCACCACGAGCAACACTCACATGATAGTCTTGCAGCTGTTTTGTTGGCATATTGTTACGTGCCATATTTTCAAATGCAGCGGAACGAATAAATCGATTTCGTAACGTAATAGGACCAAGTTTATATGGAGTAAAAAGCTTTGACATAGATTATTTTCTTTCCCACAAAAGTACAAAAAACTGATTAGTTAATGATTAATACGTCAATGAAAAGCTTTTTGTTATTTTTTTCATCTTTTGCAACAAAAAAATTGTAGTTTTCAAAAAAGAACACTAATTTTGCAGACCCAAAAAAAATGATGGCGGGATAGCTCAGTTGGTTAGAGCGTCGGATTCATAACCCGGAGGTCTCGAGTTCAATTCTCGATCCCGCTACAAAACAGAGAGTTGCAAATGTTTTTAGCGACTCTTTGTTTTTTATTGTGATTTTTTAGACCTTTGCGATTGTAAAATAAATTATAAATATGGAATCTACACGTCAACAAAAAATAGCAAGATTGTTGCAAAAAGAACTAGGCAACATTTTTCTTCCCTTTGCAAAAGAAATGCAAGGAACTCTTATCACGGTAACTGAAGTTCGCATATCGCCAGATTTGGCTATTGCTAAAATATTTTTAAGCGTTTTCCCAACAGAAAAGTCAGAAATGGTACTTCAGTTTGTTAATGAGAAACAAAAATCAATTCGTTTTGAATTAGGTCAAAAAGTAAAATTACGTATTGTCCCTGAATTACAATTCTTCATTGACGATACAATGGAAGAACTAGCAAAAATCGACCAACTTCTAAAAAAATAATGAATCCAAAACGGATAAAATATTTTTTTGTTTTTTTCATTGCTTTCCGCTACTTATTTTCTCGAAAGAAGCAAAGTGTTATCAACATCATCTCCTACATTTCAATGTGTGGAGTAGCCGTTGGAAGTTTGGCATTGGTTTGTGTGCTATCTGTATTCAATGGTTTTGACAAACTTGTAAAAGACAATTTTAGTTTATTTGATCCTGACTTAAAGATTATTCCAAAAGAAGGCAAATTCTTTTCAACGCAGGATTCTACCATTCAAAAAATCAAAACATTAGAAGAAATTGCATTCTTTTCAGAAGTAATGGAAGACAACGCCCTACTTTCTTATGAAGGGCATCAACTACCCATTACAATAAAAGGTATAGATTCAAACGCACGCAACGTAAGCGACATTGATGAGGCAATTTTAGAAGGAGAGAATTTGATACACAATAGCGCTCTTCAGTTTGGAATTGTTGGTATTGGGGTAGCAAACCAATTGCCAATAGGCATAAATCTTTCTAAATCTGTAGAAATTTATGCGCCAAAAAGTAATGCAAAAATCAATATAGCAAGGCCAGAAGCATCTTTTTCTAAACAAAACATATTGATTTCTGGCATTTTTTCATCAAAACAAGAACAATACGATAGTAAATATTTGTTCGTTGATATTCGTAATGCACGTAATCTCTTTGAACGCAAAGCAACGGAAGTTTCTTCCATTGAACTCAAAGTGGATAAAGATTTTTCAATAGAAAAAACTAAGAAAAAGATATCTAAACTTTTGAATAACGAACTCTCAGTTTTGAATCGCTACGAACAACAAGCCGACCTATATCGCATCGTAAAGATAGAAAAATGGGTCACTTACCTTATTTTATTCCTTATTCTTATAGTTGCCACATTTAATATTATCGGTTCGCTCTCTATGCTAATTATAGAAAAAAAGCAGGATATCCAAACATTACAAAATATGGGAGCAAATCATAAAACCATACAAAAAATCTTTTTATGCGAGGGTTGGCTTATCTCCATTATTGGTGCTACTATTGGGATAACTCTTGGCATACTTATCTGCCTTTCTCAACAGTACTTTGGTTGGTTAAAACTAGATTCGGGATATATTGTTGAAACATATCCTGTATTAATTCACATAGGAGATATCTTCCTTACATTTTTTACCGTTGTTGTACTTGGCTTTATTACAGCCTACTACCCTTCTAAATACATAAAAAGAGGCTAATCGCCTCTTTTTATAAAATCTTTCTTTAGGATTCCTTAAAGTAGTCTTTATGATAATAATATTTGCTTTTCTTGTTACGAGAGAAACCGAACAAACAACGCTCCTTTTTCACACCATTTAGAACCGTATAAACCTGTGTTACAGAATCTTTCTTAAGAGATGCTGCAATACGTTTTAAGAAAGGTTTATTGGTTTTTCCACTCATTGCAACTAAGAAAGTCAAATCTACTTCTTTTGTCAATGGATAAATATCCGAAACCAATCCAATTGGACTTGTATCTAACACAATATATTCATATTTAGTTTTAAGATACTCCAATAAGTTCGTCATATTTTCAGAAGCAATCAATTCGCCCGGATTTGGAGGAATTGTTCCTGCTAGCAACACATCAAAACTATTTTCTTGAGTAATGATAGCTTCTTCAACACTACAATCATTAATTAGAACATTACTTAAACCTTTATCAGAACGGAGTTTCAACTCATTTCCAACACTCGGTTTACGCAAATCCACATCAATAAGCAAAGTTTTTTTCCTAGATATTGCGTAAATTCCTGCCAAATTAATAGAAAAGTAAGTTTTTCCATCAGAAGGCTCTGCTGAAGTATTCATTATAACAATTTGACTTCTACGCTTAACAAGGAATTCTATTCGTGCACGTAAAGACCTAAATGCCTCCGAAAAATAAGAACGAGGATTTTTTATCACCAAAACACTTCCATCCATTTTTTGGAAAGGGACTTCGCTCAAAACTGGGAATTTTGTCACTTTTTCCAAATCATTTTGCGTCTTGATTGTGTTATTTAATAGTTCTTTAAGAATAATCAATAAAACAGGGATAAGAAGACCCAAAAAGAAATATTTTATATACACCTGTTTTTTCACATTTCCATTCACTACATCCATTACTCGTGCTTCCTGTAAAATAGTATTATCTGAAGTATTCGATGCTTTGCGAATTTGAGCTTCAGAACGTTTCTGAAGCAAATAGGTATAATAATTATCGTTAATGCGATGCAAACGTTCTATTTCTACAATTTTAGACTCCTTGAGAGGAAGATTTTCTATCTCTTTCAATACCTTTTGATACTGAGTTTGTAGATTTTTCCTATCCATTTCATATACCGTTTTAACATTCTTAAGAACCTCAAATAATGTTTCTTTTAGAGTTTCTAATTGCTGCGTATATTTTTGATATAATGGACTACTTGTTCCAACTCCCATACGTTTTAGTTGCACGTCATTAAACTGCCCAACTAATTCAAGTAATGTAGGATCTGCAACACCTAATGAAGTTGGAGCTACAACGGTTTCTTCTTGAACATTTTTTCGCAAATAAGAATCTAAATAATCAAAATATGTTTCTTTCAAACTTAGTTCTATTTCCTTTTTCTCATATTCAGCCGATTGTGCCAATAACCCAGAAACATAACTATTCACGTCTATGATGTTATTTTCTTTTCGGAAGTTTCGAATATTTTCAGTAGAAACAGCAAGTGAGTCAGAAATACTTTGTAGTTGATTATCAATAAAATCAATCGTTCTATTGGCTTCTAAATTTTTTCGCTCTAGATTATCAGCAAGAAATTCATTGCTTAGCATATTTATAAAATCCTTATCTCTATCCGGACGTTCTCCCACCAATGAAACAACAGCAACCGATGTTCCTTCCATTATAGAAAACGAAAGACGAGACGAAAATTCGCTTTCAAGAGATTCCAGACTCCGGAAAGCAATATAAATTGGGTTAGAAAGAGACTGAGTCGTATTTTTACATATTGTTCCCGAAAAATATTCGTTTGCAAAAGAAACACCATACATACCACTCATTTGAAAAACTTTTTCTTCTTTTTCACTTAACAACTCTATCGAAAATTCGTTTGCATTTTTTTCATTAAAAGCAAAAGACAATCCATAAGTTCCTGTATTAATAGCAGTTGAAGTTAATTCTATTGGCGAAAAATCTTTATAATAATAGTTTGTTTTGAATCGCCCTTTAGTATAGTATTCAACAGTAAAAGGCAATTTTGCTATTGTTTTGCGAATCAGTTCATAACGTCCAAAAAGAACAAGTTGATTATTTACACTACTTGCGCCATCGGAGTTAAAACCTTTCATAAAAGCATACTGCGAAACCGAATTGGTATTACCCAAAAAGACTTGCCCATTTACTTTGTACATAGGCTTCCATTTCCGATTTTCTAAATAAGCCAACGACAAAGCAATAAGAATGCCTATCAAAATAATGTACCAATAATGCGCTATTTTGAGTGCCCACTCCTTAAAATCAAACGAAGATTCTTCTTCTAATAATTCTTGAGGTATGTTATTTTCTTCCATAAATCAATATCTATTTTTTTAGAACGCAGCCACTAAGTTCCAGATAGTCAATGCAAACGTTATAATAGTTGAAGTTAACCCTAGAACTGAACCATAGGAATTAACCTTAAAAAAACTACTTTTCTTTCTATCGATGTAAATAATATCGTTAGGCTGAATATAATAATACTCAGAATCGATGATACTTTTCGAACGAATATCAAACGTATAAATCTGCGGGCCAGTGGCTGTTTCACGGATCAAATGAACGTTTTTATAATCACTTGTTTGTTTCAATCCTCCAGAAACAGCCAATGCATCATAAATAGTAAAACGCTCTTTGTCTATTGCAAAAACTCCACGTCCCGATTCTCCAACAAACGTAAAAGACTTATTTGCGAAAGCCATACGTACTTCCATTCCCTTATCAAAATCAGCCAAAGCATCTTTTACTTTATTTTGTGCTTCACGAATGGTCAAACCTACAACTTTCAACTTATTTACATACGGAATATCAATTGTACTATCAGGAAAAACACGATACGTTTGCAGATTTTGAGTCGAAGTCGAATTTGAACTAAACATTGAAGATAGTTCTTCATTTAATGAAATAACGCGCAAATGCAACTCATCATTCACTGCAATACGATGAGGTTCATAAGCAGATTGTTGGTAAATAGGCATCCCATTTTCCAAAAGCAACGATGTTTCTTTTTTAGTATAACACGAAACTAACATTGCAGCAACAAGAACCAAACTAAATATTTTTATCCTCATTCTGCTTATTTTTTTACACTATTTGAAATTAAAACACCTATGTTGACTAAAGTCATCACAAATGAAAACGTCGATAACGTAGTTGAAAGTACACCTGTAACGTGAGTAATTCCCAATGCTTTTTCTCGCAAGAAAGGTATGTATATCACGTCGTTAGGCTGAATGTAATAATACTCAGAATTGATAATACTCTTCGAACGAACATCAAATTCAAAAACTTTTGTTTCTTCTCCCACCTGACGAATAAGTTGAATTTTTCCTCTATCAGAAAAGTTATTCAAATCGCCACAAAGCGCAAGTGCCTGAAAGATATTTATTTTTTCCTTTGGCATAGAATAGCGACCTGTTCCCGCCTCTCCTATTACTGAAAAGGTTCTATTTTGCAGACGAACATCAACTGAAAAATGAGATATAAAATCTTTTAACTTTTCTTCTAACAAGAATTTTATTTCACGAATACTTTTTTCGGCAACATATAGTTTTCCAAGAGCAGGAAAATCTATCGTTCCATCTTCATAAATAGTATACGAATAAAGAGGATTATTATTGGATGAATTCAAAGTATTTAGATTGGTGCCACCATTGAAAAACTTCTGAGATTCCTTATCCAATGAATTAACATTGATATAAAGCATATCACCAGACCTAACTTTATAATCTACATACTCCACACTATCAATGTATTGTGCAATATGTTTTCCCTCTTGCAAATAGTTTACCTTTCGGCTCGTAACACACGAACTTAAGGATAAAGTAATACCCAAAAGAAAAATTATATTTCTAAATTTTACAACTCTCATAAGCAGAGCAAAAGTAAAAAATTTATCATCAAGTTTTACCTAAAGCACTAAACTAATAAGCCTTTTTCATCCGTTTTGACAGCATTATTTTTTCTCGTCAATATATGAATCTTTGAACCCAAGAAAATAGAGAATTCCGTCAAGACCAACAGTAGAAATCGCTTGACGAGCATTTTCTTTAACCTTTGGTTTGGCATGAAAGGCAATTCCTAAACCAGCAACGTTAAGCATTTGTAAATCATTGGCACCATCACCAACGGCTATAACTTGCTGCAAATCCATATCTTCCACTTGCGCAATTAAGCGTAACAATTCTGCTTTACGTTTTGCATCAACGATATCGCCCAAATAACGTCCCGTTAGTTTTCCATCTACAATCTCCAAATCGTTGGCATAAACGTAGTCGATACCAAACTTCTGCTTCAAATAGTTACCAAAATATGTAAATCCACCTGAAAGAATTGCAATTTTATAACCCATACGCTTAAGTACAGAAATCAAACGATCTGCACCTTCCATTATTGGTAGTCGCCGAGCAATTTCTTCCATCACAGACGCATCAATTCCTTTGAGCAAAGCCACTCGTTGTTTGAAACTCTCCGAAAAATCAATCTCACCACGCATAGCCGATTCTGTAATTTTCTTCACCTCATCGGCTACTCCTGCATAAGCAGCAAGTTCATCTATCACCTCAGTTTTTATCAACGTAGAATCCATATCAAAACAAATCAAGCGGCGACTTCTTCTGTACAAATTATCTTCTTGGAAAGATATATCAAACTGAAGTTCTTTGGATAGTTCCAAAAATCTAAGTTGCATTTCTGCTTTATTTTTGGGTGTTCCACGCACAGAAAACTCTACACATGCTTTTGAAACTTGTGCCACACCATTTTCGAGAGGAACACGCCCTGTCAAACGCTTGATTGTATCAATATTCATCTCTTGAGAAGTGATAACTTGAGCCACATTTGCAATGTGACGTGCAGTTATCTTCTGCCCCAAAATAGTGATGATGTATCGATTTTTCCCTTGCATACTGACCCAATTGGCATATAAATCCTTTTCAATAGGAGTAAAATTGATTTTAATATCGAGTTCAGCTGCTTTGAGCAAAAGACCACGAAGAACTTTGCCCGACTCCGATTCGTTTGGAGAGTGAAACAAAATATCTAACGACAAATGATTGTGGATAGAAGCCTGTCCGATGTCCAAAATTGTGGCGTCGTACTTCGACAAAACTTCTGTTATTGCCACCGTCAAACCAGGGCGATCTCGTCCTGATATTGTTATTAAAATAATTTCATCTGAAAGTTTCATATCGTACTAAAATTTAATTCTCCTTTTCTATAGAAATTCAACCTCTGCCCCATTCAACCACTCAACAAAAAAGTCTATTCCCTTTTCTATTTCCGGAATCAAAATATATTCATCCGCCGTATGAGAACGTGCAGAATCTCCTGCCCCAATTTTTACACTAGGAAATGGCAACAATGCCTGATCACTCAACGTAGGAGAGCCAAAAGTATTTGCTCCCAAACAGATTGCTTTTTTCACCAACTCATTTTGTGGAGTAAAAGTTGAATTCAAGCGTGTACTACGAGCCATTACTTCGCAATCAACCATATTCGTTTTTACAATATCAAGTATTTCTTGATTAGAATAAAGTTCATTAGATCTAATATCAACAACAAAAGAACACTTATCGGGCACTACATTATGTTGAGTTCCTGCATTTATCTGTGTCACAGTCATTTTTACATCTCCAAGAAATTCTGATGTCTTATCAAACCTGTAATTTTGAAACCAATCAATTGCTCTAACAGCTTTATAAATGGCATTTTCTCCCTCATTTCTTGCAGCATGACCAGATCTTCCTTTTGCAACTACATCGAGCACCATAAGTCCCTTTTCGGCCATTGCTAGATTCAAATTGGTAGGTTCACCTACTATAGCAAAATCTATTTTGGGAAGTTTTGGAAGCAACGCTTCTATACCATCCTTTCCTGAAACCTCTTCTTCTGCTGTGAGCGCAAGAACAAAATTATACGTTTGTGGGCTTTTCATCAATTTTTCAAAAACAGAGAGAAAAACCACAACGTTTATTCCATCGTCGTTACTACCCAAACCAAAAAGAGTGTTATCTTCTACAGTAGCCGAGAAAGGATCCTTTGTCCAATTGCCAGTTGGCTTTACCGTATCCAAATGAGCAGCGAGCAAAAGTGTAGGTTTTTGAGCATCGTAAGTAGGAGATACCACCCAAAGATTATTTTTATATCTGTGAATCTCAGCATTGAATAAACTCTTCATTTTTTCTTCCAGAAAATCTGCAACTGCCGACTCTTCTCTCGAAAACGAAGGAATTTTTATCAACGACTGAAGTATTGAAACTGAATCCATCATATTCATCAATTAACCGCTATAGACGAAAGTTGTAAAAAAGCAAAAACCAAACTATAAAGAGTTCCTACAAGCATCACAAACTTTGTCAGATTGGAAGCAACTTTATAATCGGAAGCACATTTCGCTTTTATCAACAAATATACAAGAATAATCAATGGCAATAGTATACCAAAAAGAAAATAACGCTCAGTAATAGTATTTTGGAAAGGAATTTTCGAAAACACTATCCATCCCAAAAACGTAGCAGTAAGAATTATAATTGCATAAAGAAATATCTTTGTGCGCTTCTCTCCCCACATTATCGCCATCGTGCGACATTCCATTTCTCTATCGCCATATTCATCCTGCATATCTTTGATTACTTCGCGAATAAAAGTGAGTAAAAAAGCAAAAACTGCAAAACCACAAATCCAAACATAAAGCGTTGGCAGAACAATAGTTTGGTGAATAAATTCGCCATACTTAAGTGTCAAAAGTGCCGACTGCAAAACAGCCACAGAAATAGGCACTAAAGCAGCACAAAAAGCAATCATTAGGTTTCCAACCAGAAACTGACGCTTGTAGCTTGCCGAATAAAACCACAATAAACCAGGAACCACAACAAAAATAAAACCCAATGTAAAACTTTTAACCACAAAAGCCACCAAAACTCCCAACAACACACCAACTACCGTCAGTATTTGATATAAAATCATAGCTTGAGGTTTTTCTATTGTGTTGGTAATCAAAACACGTTGAGGTCTGTTTATTCTGTCTATTTTTATGTCAAAGTAATCGTTGATAACGTAACCTCCTGCCGAAATAAGAACGGTTGCAAGCACAAAAACCAAAAGCCAATGAATAGGAACAACTTCTGCTTCCAACGAAAAAGTTTTCAGCACGGACATCGCTACTGCTCGTGCCATCAACCACTGAATGAGCACTACGAACAGCAAATTTGGCAAACGCATTAGTTTTATGTAGTCAAGTACTTTTTTCATTCTTATGATTTTTTATCTTCTCACAAATCATTTGCCTTACGTCCTACACCACTGTCGATTACAACTCTTTCGGGAGGCGAGAGCAACACCGATGGGTTTGCCAATATTTTTTCCAATTGGCGCATAGATGATGCATAATAAAATCCGTCACAAATTCGTTCGTCCATCACAAATCTGAGCAACATTGTTTTTTTCTGCGTTAAACTTCCATCTCTCTGAACAAAAGTTTCTCTACACTTCTTTCCCATTGCCACAAAGGCACTACAAGTTCCAAACTCGTACAGATGATGATAGATAGAATCTATTCCCAACGATCCTATATTTGTCAGAAAAAGACTTGAATGCCAAGGACTTATTTTATTTATGCTTTTAGGCAAAAGTCCAACTTTATCTAGCCAAAACAGAATAAAAATAACACTACGAAGCAAAAAATCAGGTAAAAGACTCAACAACTCCGAAACCGTATCTTGAGAATTTTTCTGACCAACAGGTTGAGAATTTTCCAATTCAGTATTGACCTTTTGAACCACATCGGCCAACGTATCTTTGAGATTGAAGTAAGGTTTCACAATCGACTCTTCGCCCTTATCAGTCAACGATCGTTTTATGGCAAGAGAAATACTAAATGTGTTTCGTGCAAAAATTTTATTCCAAATCACAAATCTGTTCATAAAAGGACGTTGCGAAAAAACGCGAACTAGTGATGCCATAATAACGTGCATAAACGACAAATTTGGAATATTCGCCTTTTGCTCTTTTATAAAATTTTCAATCGTATCTATTGGCAAACGAACTTCAAAAAAAACCTGACTATCCATTCTTGTTCGTAAAACATAAGGAACAAGACGAAACGTTGGGTCAATTTTTCTAACACGCCATCCATCGTACCGGTCACCCAAACGTCTTTTGTAAAAGTTGAACTGATATTTTTTCATTCCTTTTTCCGAGTTATTAATTTCTTCCAGTTACGATTCACTCGCCAACCATAGACAGCAATAACCACAAAGCATACAAAAGGCAACACAAACGAAGCATTCACCGCTGGCAACCAAGCCACCTTGCCCATATCGATGATAAGGCCTTGAAGTGGAGGCATAAGCGCACCGCCCACAATTGCCATTACCAAAAACGCCGCACCTAGAGTAGAATCTTGAGGACTTACTTTTTCAAGCGCAATTCCATAAATAGTTGGGAACATCAGCGACATGAATACCGAGATAGAAACCAAGCAATACAAACCCACTTGGCCAACAATAAAGATTGTGCCTAAAGTTGAAAGTATTGCACCAATGGCAAAAATCGTTAGCAACTTGCTTGAGTTGACATATTTCATCAAAAACGTACTGATGAAACGACTACAAAGAAACATCGCCATTGCAAAAATGTTGTAAAGCTGAGCCACTGACTTTTTGATACCCAAATTATCGGCATACTGAATAATAAACGTCCATACCATAATCTGAGCCGCTACGTAAAACATCTGAGCCACTACTCCTTCTCTGTAAACTTTATTTTTGAACAAACGTGAAAGTGTCTCCCCTATTGTTATTTTTTCCGTTTGCGCCGTTTGTGGCATCTTTACGCATGCAATAACTATGAACATCACCAACACCACAAGACCGAGAATTACGTATGGATTCCTGATAATCATCAAGTCTTGCAAGCGGATGGTAGCTTTTGCAGCCTCATCGAGCGTTGGGAAGATGATTTCACCTGCTGCATTACGCTCGTCCGACTTGAGCGATGCCAACACAAAGTTAGAAGCAACAAACATTCCGAGCAACGACCCCATTGGGTTGAACGCTTGCGAGAGGTTCAAACGGCGAGTAGCCGTTTCTTTTGACCCCAACGAAAGGATAAACGGATTTGCCGTTGTTTCCAAAAATGCCAAACCAAAAGTCAACACATAGAGCGACACACAGAAAAATCCAAACATCTGATACTCTGCAGCAGGAATAAACAAAAATGCTCCCACAGCATACAGAGCCAAGCCAAGTAGCACACCACTTTTGTAGCTAAACCTACGAATAAATAGCGCTGCAGGAACGGCCATAGTGGCATAGCCACCATAAAATGCAAACTGAATGAACGACGCCTTTGTGGCCGAAATTTCCATAACCGTCTGAAAAGCTGCCACCATAGGGTTTGTAATGTCGTTAGCAAAACCCCATAGCGCAAACAAACTTGTGATAAGAACAAAAGGCAATAAATTTTTTCGCTCTACCAATTTCATTGTATTTTTCTGATTCATAACAAATTATTTTAAGCAACAAATATACAAATTCCTTAGCAAACAAAAAGGGAGATGTTTCTAAAAAAAACGCTCTCCCTTTTTTCTTTGTTTTTAAGGTTTTCGCCCCTTAGCAGATTTTCTTACTTAAATAGCGACAAAATTTCGCTAACCGATGTGGCGATAGCCGATGCGCTCTGAACGGCCGATGTGCCTTTTTCTACGGCATTGTCTATCTTGCTAGTATCCACACTCGACAAGGCCGAGGTCAAACCATTCATCACAGTTTCTGCATTTACCTCGTTCACCAAATTGCTAGAACCAGAAACCAATCCTTGCACAAAATCTGTGTATGCACCCGACGATTTTTCTGCATCTTTGACGGTTTTTACATTGTTCACTAGCGATACGATGTTCACCAAGTTCTGTACATTTTCCATATCCACCTTACCATCTGCTTGGTACTGAGCGTAGAGAGCCTTGAGGGCTGTGCCCGACGACTGACCTGCCGTGTACGAACTCGACGCCGAAGCTGATGAAGATGCCGACGACAACAAACTACCACATGCACCAAATACTAGTGCCACTGCCACGCAGGCGATTACTTTACTCCATATTTTCATAAGCGATATATTTTTTTATTCATTTATTTTTTCTCTACAAAAGTAACCATAAAAAATGTGAGGCTAAAACTTTTTAGCCTCACATTTTTTATTTATTTTCTCTTAAGGACACACGCCACGCACGGATAGCCCATAGTAGCGGTAGCTGCCGTCCCAACCCACGCTGCCCGAATCGAAGCCGAGGTCGTAGGCGTAGCCCGAGTAGTCCGTATCGAGCGAACTCGACCAAAAGCCGCCGCTCGACCCTGCGTTGAGCAAATCACTACTGCGGCGATAGCCAGCAGCAGGGAGGAAGATAGAGTTTCCGTTGGTTTTACTCGTTACAAGATAACCTTTTACACTATTTTTTGTAGTCCATTTCCAAGTACATTCGGTTTCAAGTTCTTCGATTTCATCGTAGGTTGGCATTCGCCAATTTCCGCCGTATGTTACAGTAACTATATCATCCATAGGTTCAAGAATAGTTTTATTATCAACCTTGCCTTTTGATGAATCAGTACAATATTTTGTTAAAGTTGCGCTTGAACCATTACACCATTTATAAGTAGCCCAATCGTAAGTAGTTTTTGGTTCCAGTGCGCCCCAAGCGTAGTAACTGCCGTACTCCTCGGGTTTTGTTGCTCCAAAGTTGCAAGTCATCCATTTCAAGCCACTTGGCAAGCCAAGGTCTACCCATTCAGGCTCCTCTTCAGGATTAGTACACTCTTGCCATTGGGCATATAAGGTAATATTTCGGGTTAAACTTTTTATTTCCTTACCTATATTAAAATCAAAACCTCCTCCATTAGATTGAGTATTCCATTTTACAAGATAAAAATTTTCTTTTGAATGTACTTTCTTAATAGTATAAGAATCAGCATAGAATATGGTATCTATCATAACTTCACCCTCGCCACCATTGGGCATATAGGTTACGGTGTAGAGATAGTCGTCGGTAGTGCTAGCCGCAAAATTGATACTATCTACGTCCGATACCTTAAACTCGTACACGTTGCCATCGGTTTTGTGTACATACATACTTTGTGCTGCAGCTCCTGCCACTGCAAGCATAAAAGCAAAAACAAGTGTAATTTTTTTCATCTCTTTTTTTATTTTTTATTAATTGGTTAATAAATCGTTGTTATTTCTTAATAAATTTCACAAGCACGTCGGCTACTTGTAGTACATAGGTGCTCTCGGTAAGTGCAGATACATCTATGTCGCACCCTACGCCACTCATTACCACTCGCCCCGAGAGATCTATTACTCGGTAGGCAGCGTTCGGATCCACGCCCTTCACACGCAGTACGCCACACACAGGGTTGGGGAATACGCTCACTTGCACTTGTACGTTGTCAAGCTCCGTAGTGTTCATTTCAAGGAAATAGATGCGTCGGGCGGTTTTTCCCGTAGTTTGTGCATTGGCTACCTCGCCACCAAACGTCAGCGAGCGAAGTGTAGAGAGTTCGTACACCGTACGCTCGCCCTCTGTGGTTTCTATTACCATAGTCAGCACTTCGGCTTGGACCGTGCATACGCCACACAGCACAAATGCAAATAAAATCAGTAGTTTTTTCATGGTTATTTTTTATTTAAAGATTATAAATAATAATTATTTACTTTCAAGTTCTTTTATACGATTTGCAAGTCGTTTAGGTTCACATCGTTTACTTATGGTAAAACCCTTGCGAGCTTGTATTTTGCTCACATTTGACTTTTGTAATAACTCGCTCTCAATTTGTATAAGGCTTTCTACATCTTTATAAACTTCCAATAGTTCTTTTTGAAGTTTCTGAAATTTTTCATTGCGTTTACGGGGTATATAATTGAAAATAAGACTTGTTATTATACCCGATACCCCAATAATAAATGATACAATAATGTTTGATAATTCTGGTGTCATTTCTTTATATTTTAGTTATTAAATTCTAATAAAAAAGCGACATTGCTATAGTCCTCCAAGCAGACCATAACAATGTCGCAGTTATTAATATTTATACGTATAACTCCTTGAAATATAGAGGTTTACCCCCCCCCGCAAATGTTGCGTATTTGGCTATATTTCAGCGAGTTATGCATATAGGTTTTAGTCTTTCAGTTTAGCACAGATAAACTCACGGTTGAGGCGTGCAATGTTGCTAAGCGAAACGCTCTTAGGGCATTCGGCAGCACAAGCACCCGTGTTGGTACAGTTACCAAAACCAAGTTCGTCCATCTTAGCCACCATAGCTTTAGCACGGCGAGCAGCCTCTATTTTTCCTTGAGGCAACAATGCCAACTGGCTCACCTTTGCCGAAACAAACAGCATAGCCGAACCGTTTTTACAAGCAGCCACACACGCACCACATCCAATGCACGAAGCAGCATCCATAGCCTCGTCGGCAATAGGTTTTGGAATAGGTATTGCGTTAGCATCGGGCACACCACCGGTGTTCACCGACACGTATCCACCTGCTTGAATAATTTGGTCGAACGCATTGCGGTTTACCATCAAGTCCTTAATCACAGGAAATGCAGCCGAACGCCATGGCTCTACCGTAATAGTGTCGCCATCTTTGAACTTGCGCATGTGCAATTGGCAAGTAGTTACAGCCGAGTCGGGTCCGTGAGGGTGTCCGTTGATGTAAAGCGAACACATACCGCAAATACCTTCGCGACAATCGTGGTCGAAAGCCACAGGTTCTTTGCGTTCACGAATCAATTGTTCGTTCAACACGTCCAACATTTCCAAGAAAGAACTGTCGGTAGAAATGTTTTCAAGTTTGTAGGTTTCAAAGGCACCTTTAGCTTTAGGTCCTGCCTGACGCCATACTTTAAGCGTAATATTTATTGTTTTTTCCATTGTAGTATTAAGATTTATAATTTCTTGTTTGACGGGTAACAAATTCATAATCAAGAGACTCTTTCAAAAGCGATGGTTCCTCGCCTTCGCCATTATACTTCCAGCAAGAAACGTAAGAGAACTTATCGTCCTGACGTAGAGCTTCGCCTTCTGGAGTTTGATATTCTTCGCGGAAGTGTCCACCGCACGATTCTTCACGGTTGAGAGCATCGCGAGCCATCAATTCGCCTATTTCGATAAAGTCAGCCAAACGAAGTGCCTTTTCGAGTTCAACGTTCAAATCCATTTTATCGCCTGGGATAAATACGTTGCTCCAGAACTCTTTGCGGATAGCTTTGATTTTTTCCAACGCAGTTTCCAAGCTTTCTTTTGTACGTCCCATACCAACAAAATCCCACATCACAAGACCTAACTCACGGTGAATGCTATCAACCGAACGTTCTCCTTGAATAGCCATCAAGCGATCAATTTTTTCTTGAATAGCATTTTCTGCCTCAACAAATTCAGGCAAATCGGTACTCATACGTGGAACTTGAATTTGGTCAGCAAGATAGTTTTGAATTGTATAAGGAAGAACAAAATATCCGTCGGCCAAACCTTGCATCAATGCCGATGCACCCAAGCGGTTAGCTCCGTGGTCAGAGAAGTTTGCCTCACCAATACAGAACAAACCTTTAATAGATGTTTGCAATTCGTAGTCAACCCAAATACCACCCATTGTATAGTGAATAGCAGGGAAAATCATCATTGGCTCTTCGTAAGGATTTTCGTCAACGATTTTTTCGTACATCTGGAACAAGTTGCCATAACGAGCAGCAACAACATCTTTTCCTAGACGATTAATTGCATCAGAGAAATCCAAGAACACAGCCAAACCAGTAGAGTTTACACCATAACCAGCGTCGCAACGTTCTTTTGCAGCACGCGAAGCCACGTCGCGAGGAACAAGGTTACCAAATGCTGGATAACGACGTTCCAAGTAGTAGTCGCGGTCTTCTTCTGGGATATCACGTCCTTTCAATTTTCCTGCTTGAAGTGCTTTTGCATCTTCCAATTTTTTAGGTACCCAAATACGTCCGTCGTTACGCAACGATTCCGACATCAAAGTCAATTTTGATTGGAATTCGCCATGAACAGGGATACAAGTTGGGTGAATTTGAGCAAATGCAGGGTTTGCAAAGTATGCACCTTTCTTATAAATCTGAACAGCAGCCGATCCGTTCGATCCCATAGCATTTGTAGAAAGGAAGAAAGTGTTTCCATAACCACCAGTACCAATTACTACTGCATGAGCAAAGAATCGTTCGATGCGTCCTGTAACCAAATTACGAGCGATAATACCACGAGCACGTCCATCTACAACTACTACGTCGAGCATTTCGTAGCGAGAATACATTTTTACTGTACCTTTCTTAATTTGACGACTCAATGCCGAATATGCCCCAAGCAAAAGTTGTTGTCCAGTTTGACCTTTTGCGTAGAAAGTACGAGAAACTTGCGCACCACCGAAAGAACGATTGTCGAGCAAACCACCATATTCGCGAGCGAAAGGAACACCTTGAGCCACACATTGGTCAATAATGTTGTTCGAAACCTCTGCCAAACGATAAACGTTAGCTTCACGAGCACGATAGTCTCCACCTTTGATGGTATCGTAGAAAAGACGATAAACAGAGTCTCCATCGTTTTGATAGTTCTTAGCAGCGTTGATACCACCTTGTGCAGCAATAGAGTGTGCACGACGTGGAGAGTCTTGAATACAGAAATTCAATACGTTGAATCCCATTTCGCCAAGCGAAGCAGCTGCAGAAGCACCAGCCAAACCTGTTCCCACAACGATAATGTCCAAACGACGTTTGTTGGCAGGGTTCACCAATTTTTGATGAGCTTTATAATTTGTCCATTTTTCAGCCAAAGGACCTTCTGGTACTTTGCTATCGATAAATTGTTCGCCTTCAACAGCTTTCTTAACTGCTTTTTCAACTTTTTTAGCTGTACGTACTACTTTTTTTGCAACTTCCTTAGCAGTATCTTTTAGTTCTTCAGATTTTTTTGCCATCTTTTTTTAAAGTTTTATCGTTAAACAAAAGTTAAGCCGCACAACATGAACTGCCACAACAGCCAAGAGAAGCTAAACCATAATAAAATACAACTGCAGCAAACATCAAAACTACCAAAGTAGAAACAATGTTTGAAATACATTTAACACGTGGCATCCAAGTGTTGTTGTTCAAACCTAATGTATGCAATGCTGACCACACACCGTGTGTCAAGTGGAACCAAATAGCTCCCAACCAAACTAGATAAAGCACTACATAAACTGGACAAGAAAAAGTTTCCTTAATCCAATGAACACCATTTGTTGCCAATTCAATATCATTAAGATGAGCTCCTGCAGCATGCATAATTTCAGTAAACTGCATTTTGTACCAGAAGTTAAACAAGTGCAACCCCATACCCAAAACAATGACAACACCAAGTGCCAACATGTTTTTTGATGACCACTCTACGTCTTCTTGGCGAGTAGATACAGCATAACGTTTGTTACCACGTGCACGATAGTTTTGCCATGTAATGAAAAATGCATATAAAATATGCACTACCACCAAAGCTGCTAAACCAACAGTAGCAACAAGAGCATACCAATTTGCTCCCAAAAATTCACAAATCATGTTGTAACCATCTTCTGAGATAATTGCAACGAGGTTCATTGTTGCATGAAACAACAAAAATAGGACTAACGCAGCCCCCGAAATACTCATAATGAGTTTTCGCCCAATAGAGGAATTAATTAACCACATAAAATAAAAATGTTAAAAAAATAATAAATTATTAGTTATTAAATAGTTATTCTTACAAAACAGTTCCCATTAGGGAATTAGCAAAGTTACTTGTTAAACCTTTTTTTTGCAAGAGAAAGAAAAGGTTTTTTATTGAAAAAGTGTATTTATCAAAATAATCATTCTCTAAAGAATAATACCGTCTTTCATTTGCAACGTACGTTCCGAAAGTTTGGCCAATTCCAAGTCATGTGTAATTATCACTATAGTCTGTCCAAACTTATCGCGCAAATCAAAAAAAAGTCGATGCAAATCTTCTCTATTCTTGGAATCTAAACTACCCGATG
Source organism: Paludibacteraceae bacterium (assembly GCA_045612365.1). Classification (GTDB taxonomy): domain Bacteria; phylum Bacteroidota; class Bacteroidia; order Bacteroidales; family Paludibacteraceae; genus RGIG9608. The sequence goes on along the minus strand of JAZKYY010000016.1, from coordinate 80,667 downwards.
GCTCATCGGCAAGAATTATAGAAGGTCTATTTATCAAAGCACGAGCAACAGCAACTCGCTGCTTTTCACCACCAGAAAGTTCCGAAGGTTTGTGAGTCATCCTATCAGAAAGTTTAAGAAATTGAAGTAATTCTTCAGCTTCTTCTGCCGCTTGCTTAAAGCTCTTTCCTGCTATAAGTGCAGGTATTTGAACATTCTCCAAAGCAGTAAACTCTGGCAACAATTGATGAAACTGAAAGATAAAACCAATATGTCTATTTCTAAACTCAGCCAACTTCTTCTCGTTCAAAGAGAGCACATCTACTCCATTTATTTTTATACTTCCAGAATTTGGTCTATCCAAAGTTCCTATAAGTTGCAACAAGGTTGTTTTTCCTGCTCCACTTGGTCCCATAATGGAAACAATTTCGCGTGGTGCAATTTGCAAATCCACTCCTTTTAGCACCTGCAAAGAGTCAAAACTTTTTGTAACACCTTTTAATTCTATCATTTTTCTTCAGTTTTTATTAATTCACGAATGACAAACGACGACAAAAAACAGCCAAAAACTGCTGGCATATAAGAAATCGTTCCTATTGTAGAATTTTTATTTGGTTCATCATTTGCAGTTGTATCAATGGCCGAGTTAGAAACTTCTTCGGTCGAATAAACAACTGTTATTCCTCGTCTTATCCCCAACTTATGCAAACGTTTGCGAACCATTTTGGCTAATCTGCAATATTCTGACCTTGAGATATCTGCAATCCTCACCAAAGATGGGTCAAGTTTTCCTCCAGACCCCATACTTGACACAACTCTAAGTCCATTTTGCAATGCATGATAAAGAAGAAACACCTTTGGACTCAACGTATCAATAGCGTCAACCACAAAACTATATCGATTCTTTTGCAATAACTCAATCGTCAGTTCATCGCGCAAAAAAACATTGTGTAAATGCAACTTTACATTCGGGTTAATATCGAGTAAACGTTTAGCAAGTACATCCGTTTTGGGGCAATCAAGCGTCGAAATCAAAGCTGGCAACTGACGATTAAGATTTGTTTCACTAAATGCATCACCATCAACCAACGTCAATTCTCCCACACCAGACCGACAAAGCATCTCGGCTACATAAGCCCCTACACCTCCTAAACCAACAACCAACACATGAGCCGAAGACAAGCATTTCAGAGCATCTTCTCCTATCAAAAGTTTTGTTCGAGATTGCCAATTAGGAAACATAAAATACTAAAAATTCAAATCCTTAAAACTTTTCTTATTTTTCAAATAAGTGTCCAGTAAAATAGAATGAGGATAAATGGTTTTAAGAAAATTTTTCTCCGAATTTTCTTGAATTGCCAAACGAATATCCTTGTACTCTTTTTTTATCTCCGAAAAATCTTTCCGAGCTTTTAATATCGCCTTAGCATTTGAAAATTCTCCTTTTAGCAAAAACTGGAACATTGCGAAATAATCTAAGAACCAACGCACAAAAAACACTTTCTTGATTCGATCATCAGAAAGATTTTTATACAACATCAACAAATTATTTCTAAAGTTGAGATATAGTTTTCTGCTGTTATTTTGTAACGTTGCAGCCCCAACATGTTTTACTACACTTTGCGGACAACAAAACACTCTTTTCCCTAAAAGTTGTAAGCGCCAACACAAATCAATCTCCTCCATGTGAGCAAAAAAACGTTCATCGAAACCTCCACATTCCAAAAAATCACTCTTTCTTATACACAAACAAGCGCCAGTCGCCCAAAAAACAGGAATCGATTCTTCATATTGCCCCATATCTTCCTCTGTTATTACGCGCAATCTTCCTCTGCAAAATGGGTAGCCATATAGGTCAATGAATCCTCCACAAGCGCCTGCATACTCAAAATAACGAAAATTTTTGTACGAAAGAATTTTTGGCTGACAAGCAGCAATATCTTTGTTACTTTCCAAGATATCAACCATCGGCGTCAACCAATTTTCAGAAACCTCTACATCGGAATTCAGTAACACAACATACTCTGCATCTATCTGTTGCAATGCTATGTTATAACCTTTGGCAAAGCCATAATTTTCCGAAAAAGAGATAAGTTTTATCTCAGGGAACTGCTTGAGAACTTGTAATGATCCATCGGTTGAACAATTGTCAACAACAACTATCTCAACATCTTCTGCAGAAGTATACTTAATAACCGAAGGCAAAAACTGTTGCAACAAATCTTCACCATTAAAGTTAAGTATCACAACAGCCACTTTCATCCCAAACAACAATTTATAGAACTTAAAAGATTATCCTTCAGTATATATACCAATACTTTTTCCGTACTCATATTCTCCATCGAGAATCACCTGCAAAACATCTTTTTCCAAACTGAAAACTTTTTCTTTGTTCATCAATTTGAAAACAAAATTCAGCATTTCATCTTCGTCAACCATAGCATTATCAGCCGAAATTTCATCTTCCATCAAATCATTTTGCTCATAATACTCATAAATCAAATCCAAAACATACTGAACTTCTTCTTCCGATGCCGAAAAATCTGTCGAAGACAAATAATTAATAATAAAATCTATTGCTTCTTGATCATCAAATTCGATTAAATCTTTTTCCTTTACCATAGATTATTTTTTTACAAACAATTGATGCAAATGTAGCAATAAAAAAAGGAGTAACAAACTTTGTCAATCCTTAGAATTTCATAATTTATCGGAAGTAAAACGTGTCAACGTTTGTCGGAAAAAAGTTTTCTTCTGAAAGAAAAATGAGATCAAACAAAAAAATAAGAGTGCATATCCACAATATGTAATTGCAATTCCAAAAGGATCATAACAGACAGACAACAAAACTCCGTGCCCATCCTCATCATATGACTGTTGATAAAATCTATAATTTTTGTACAAAAAAATCTTATTCATCGACACTCTACCCTTTACAACGTCGTTGTCGTTCGTTAGTTCTATCGTACTTACAAAATCTTTGGGCAATTGAGTTCCCTCATAATACTCTACCCGAAAATCCAATAATTTCACAAATTGATTTTCCGTATCTTTGTCAAAATCAAAAAAGGTTAATCGTCCATCAGCATCAATAAACTCGTTCTGAGGGTTGTCTTTTCTCAAATGAACAGTACCATATTTCCCAAAAAGATGAGTTACTAAAGCTCCAGCAAGAATAATTACAAATGAAAAATGGAGCAAAAAAGTTATCAGATTTTTATATTCCGCCTGTCGGAATAAATATAGTACAGAAACAGTTACCGTAACAACCCACAAACAAATAACCATAGGAGATGTGTAAAAATACTTTTTCACAACTTCCGTTCCTAATAAAGGCTCCAAAAAAGTTGCTACAACAAGTAAACAAATAAGCAAACCTGAAAGCGAGAATGCGATTCGCTTTAACATGTTTCTGTAAGGTTATTTAATTTCGTATAAATCCTCAAACAACTCCATGCATCTAACGCTGCATATTGTTTCTGAGCTGTGGAGAGTGTTGGTAAAGACCAATTAGATAGACGTTGCTTTTTAAGAATTTTTTCTCCAAAAACTATGGCATATATTTTTTGCAAACTCATATCTTCTATCCCACTGTTTTTTGCTACATCTTGAATGTCGACAAACCCACGTGGTTGAAATGAAAACTGTTTCATAGAATGAAAATCGTCTTTCACGGCAAGCCCAATTTTCAAAATACTTTCATCAGCAAGTAATTCCAGAATAGGTTGTAAGTTCTTGATACCTCTAAGTTGAAACAAACAACAAAAATCAGGCGAAGAGAGTTGTATAAGTGCAAGTTTATTTTGCTGACCTCGTCTAAATTCAGGTTTTGACTCTGTATCAAAGCCCAAAAATCGATATTTTTTCAACTGATTGACAGCAACAGCAACTTTGTCGTCAGAATCAACAAGAATAATTTTCCCTTTGAACGTAGCAATAGGCAATGCCTCCAACTCTTCTTTCGAAATGGAACTCAACATTTTTTCTTAATCCTGACTATCTAGATTTCCACTATAAAAAAGCGTATGCAATGCTTGCAAAGCATTTAAAAGTTTCTGCCCCCAATGTTCCGAAAATGCTTTTATGCAAACATTCAACGCATCGTTTCGCACATTTTCGTTACCGAACTGACAACAGAGAACATAATCTTTCAACTCTTGATAAACATCGGCCAACAATTCCGAAATACTAGCAACAACTGCCGTTTCACTAAGTTGCATATCAGCATCAAACGTATTCAGAAATCCATCGTACTCTCCTAAAACAGAAAGAATACCAACTCGCAACGCTTCATAATCCAACTCCGTAACAAAACGCTCTGGTTCTTCCTCATAATACCTTTCAGGTGAATCAATAAGTGTAGTTTTCAAATAGAGCAATGGCAGAATTTTCAACAATGTTGCTACAAAATCTTTTGGTTGTCGGTCGGAGGATTGTTCCAAGTAGGAACAAGTCTCCACCGCAACAGTCAAAAACTCAATATTTTCTTTTACTGACATTTTATTTTCTTAAAATTCTATCTCAGTAGCAAGTAACGTATTTTTCAAAAGCGAAACAATTGTCATAGGTCCAACGCCACCAGGAACTGGAGTTATATATGAACATTTTGGAGCAACTTCATCAAACTTAACATCTCCAGTCAACTTCCAGCCACTTTTTGTTTTGTCTGAAGGAACACGAGTTGTTCCTACATCAATAACCACAGCGCCTTCTTTCACCATTTCGGCTGTAAGAAATTCTGGCTGACCAAGCGCCGCAATAATGATATCAGCTTGACGAGTTACTTCTGCCAAGTTTTTTGTACGACTATGACAAACAGTAACCGTTGCATCTCCCGGATAACCTTTTTGCATCATAAGGTTTGCAACTGGCTTACCTACAATATTGCTTCTACCAATGACAACACAATTTTTTCCAGAAGTTTCGATATTGTAACGTTTCAATAATTCTAAAATTCCAGCTGGAGTCGCCGACACAAATGAAGTCAAACCTATCGAAGAACGTCCAACATTGATAGGATGAAAACCATCAACATCTTTGCGATAATCAATAGCTTCAATAATTTTTTGTTCCGAAATATGCTTTGGCAAAGGAAGTTGAACTATAAATCCATCAATTTCTTCATCGTTATTCAACTTTTCTACAGTTTGCAAAAGTTCTTCTTCCGAAACATTATCTTCGAAACGAATAAGCGTAGATTTGAAACCTACCTGCTCACAAGATTTTACTTTATGGGCCACATAAGTTTCACTTCCTCCGTCGTGTCCCACCAAAATTGCAGCCAAATGAGGCACTTTTTTGCCTTCCTGAATGCGTTTCTTAACCTCTTCAGAAATTTCTTTTTTTATTGCTTCCGAAATAGCTTTTCCGTCAATAAGTTCCATTTTATCTACGTTTTAAAGGATTGTTTTGAAATTTTTTCATCATTTTGCGCATATCGTCCATTTGCTTCAATAAGCGATTTACTTCTTGAATAGAAGTTCCACTTCCTGCTGCAATTCTTGCACGACGACTACCATTCAACAATTGCGGATTAGCACGTTCTTTGGGCGTCATCGAATAAATAATTGCTTCAATAGGTTTGAAGGCATTATCGTCAATATCTACATTTTTAAGCGCTTTACCCACTCCTGGAATCATTTGGGCAAGTTCTTTCAGATTTCCCATTTTTTGAACTTGTTTTATTTGTTCCAAAAAGTCGTTGAAATCGAACTGATTTTTTGCAATTTTTTTACTCAATTTGCGAGCTACTGCTTCGTCGAATTCATTTTCTGCTCGTTCCACCAACGACACAATGTCGCCCATGCCCAAAATTCGGTCGGCCATACGTTCTGGATGAAATAAATCAATTGCATCCATTTTTTCGCCAGTACCAATAAATTTGATTGGTTTATTCACCACCGAACGAATCGAAAGAGCGGCTCCACCTCGAGTATCGCCATCCAACTTTGTAAGAACAACACCATTAAAATCAAGTCTTTCGTTAAATTCTTTTGCCGTATTAACCGCATCCTGACCGGTCATGGCATCAACTACAAAAAGAATTTCATCAGGTGTAACAGCTTTTTTGATTGCCGAGATTTCTTTCATCATCTCTTCATCAACAGCCAAACGTCCCGCAGTGTCAATAATCACAACATCGTGTTTATTCTTTTTAGCAAAAGCAATTGCATTTTGAGCAATTTTTATTGGATTTTTCTGGTCATCTTCAGTATAAACCGACACGTTTATCGACTCACCAACCACTTTAAGCTGATCAATAGCTGCTGGACGATAAACGTCGCAAGCCACCAACAAAGGATTCTTTCCTTTGCGAGTTTTCAGCATATTTGCCAATTTACCCGAAAAAGTAGTTTTTCCCGAACCTTGCAAACCTGACATCAAGATGACTGAGGGCGAAGATTTTAGTTGCAAATCTTCATTTTTTCCTCCCATCAATGCAGCCAACTCATCATGAACAACCTTAATCATGAGTTGTCCGGGTTGAATGGCTGTAAGCACGTTCATACCTAACGCTTTTTGTTTCACCTCATCAGTAAAAACCTTTGCAACCTTGTAGTTTACGTCGGCATCGAGTAATGCTTTGCGAACATCTTTCAACGTTTCAGCCACGTTGATTTCGGTAATTCTACCCTGCCCTTTAAGTATTTTGAACGACCTTTCTAAGCGTTCACTCAAATTTTCAAACATAAAAAATCACTCTAAAAATAAGAACGCAAAGGTAATGAAAAGTTAGGAAAGAGAATATGCTAAAAGAATGTTATTTACCATATCGCAATATGTGGGAGAAAACAACAAATTGATGACCGATGATTTGGGTTTGGAGTGGTTCGAGTACGTGGGTAGCAACATTGAAACCACACGTGAGTTTTGCGAGCATTTGACCGAAAAGCGGTACATCCATAAGAGTGAGATTAAAACCATTCTTAAAGGCAAAATAGACGGACACCAATGCGAGATATATGAGAAAACGGGACTACCCAAAGGAATGATAGAGGGAACAAACGAGCAGAATTTCCAAGTGAACTGCGGAGGGTGGAACTGCAGACACCAACTCGTGCCTGTGGCAAAGGAAGCAGTACCGAAAAACGAGAAAGAAGCATTGCCATACAGAAACAACCCCGATTATACCGATGTAAAGACAAACAAACAAGGCGGTATGAAAGCAACGCACGTGGGGCATAATTTTGACAATAGTGTAGGACGTTTCGGAATCCAACGAGGAGATTATGAAAAAATAACAAGAGATGTGCTATTTAAGAAAGGTTATAATGTGAATTTGCGTAATGAAGATGGAGAAGTAGGCACTAAACAACCCGATGGTTACTTAAATGGAAAACTTATGGATATTAAAGGTGTTGAAGGTAATCCATTGTACTCTTTGAGTCGAGCGAATAAGCAAAGGGTTGAAACCGCGATATTGTATTTCCACGATCAAAACTTGTTCAATCGTAACGATGTGGAACAAAAATTCTTCACATTGAGAGAATGGCTACAAAAGACATATAAAAAAGATATAGATGTTAGTATAAAGCAAATTGTATGCGTAATAAATAAACAGAACGGAGAGTTTGATGTGACCGAAATAAAAAACCCCAAAGAATAATCTTTGGGGTTGTGGCTTAAAATACGAATTGCCCGCAAAGCGGGTTCCCTATCCTCACCACATTGCAAATATAATAAAATTATTTATAAAGATATCATCTTCTTTTAATTACATTATTCATATCTTGAGCAATAGCGGAAATGTCACGTTTCATTTTCGCTTTGTCTTTTTTGTCAAGAACGAGGGCAATCCCATTTTTGTTAAAATGAAATCCTAAATCTTCCCCGCATTGCCTAAAAAAAGAGAAAGTTAAATGATACTGCCTTTTACGGAAAGCCTCCGACACGACAGACTATTGTTTAACCCTCTCTTTGCAAATATACTAAAATTATTTATAAAAATACCATCTTCTTTTAATTACGTTATTCATGTAAGCAAAACTATAAAATAAAAACACCAATTCCCAAACAATTCCCATAAATAATTAGGCATTTATTTTGTTAGAAACTAAACTTTTAGCAAAATTTGTATAAGGAACTTTAATTTTCAAAGAACTATGAACTTAAAAAGATTTATCAAAGTAACACCGAAAGATAGCACAAAATACATAGTGCTATTAGCAGGAAATGAGGCGTTTTATCGCTCACAAGGGGCAAAAATAGAACAACCCACAGAAGAAGAAGTGTTGGAATTTTTCCCACAAACAGCAAAGGAAATCAAAACTATTGACGTGAAAGTGGAAAAAACAAAAGCACAACAAAGAGATTGCAATTACTCAAATAGTATGTGTAGCAAATAAACAGAACGGAGGGTTTGATGTAACCGAAATAAAAAACCCCTCCGAAGCGGGGTTGCCAATCCACAAGGGGAATGCCTTTCGGTACTCGCCTAATCGCCAATTGACATTGCCTTTGTTTTTTTTGATTTTTTTACTACTTCATTGCCTCTAATAGTTCGTTATTTTCCTCTTTAAGACCAATTGTTATACGAAGACAATTTCCACAAAGCGTTACTCTATTTCTATTGCGAACAATAATTCCTTTTTGAGTCAAATGAGCATAAATTTCATCAGCATCAGTCACCTTCACCAAAACAAAATTTGCATCGGTAGGATAAATTTTTTGCACACAATCCAATGCTCTCAAACCTTCGATCAAACGTTCTCTTTCAGAAAGAATTTCTTCCACCCAAGAATCCACCTTTTTGGTATCAGAAAGCACTTTTAAAGCTTTTTTCTGCGTCAAAATATTAACGTTATAAGGATACTTAATTTTATTAAAAATCTGTATAATTTCCTCGCTTGCAAAAGCCATTCCAAGACGAATAGCTGCACTCGCCCAAGCTTTTGAGAGTGTTTGCAAAACTATCAAATTAGAAAACTCAGCCAACCTTTCTGCCCACGATGTTTGATCGGCAAAATCAGTATAAGCTTCGTCAACAACCACAATGCCGTCAAACTCCGTAAGAAGCGATTCTATTTCTTCTTTGTTCAATAGATTTCCCGTTGGGTTATTCGGCGAACAAAGCCACATTACTTTGGTATTCTTATCAGCAAGTTTCAGCATCTCTTTTGCCGAGAATTGAAAATCGTCATCCAAATTCACCGTTCTATACTCCACCGCATTAATATCAGCACAAACCTTATACATGCCATAAGTCGGTTCGATGGCAACTACATTGTCAATGTTAGGTTCGCAAAACGCACGATAAACCAAATCTATTGCTTCATCACTCCCATTACCTAGAAAGATATTCTGCGGAGCAATTTTTTTAACCTCAGAAATCTTCAGTTTCAACTCTTTTTGCAAAGGATCGGGATAACGATTAAAACCCGTATCGTTAGGATTTTCATTGGCATCTAAATAGACAGAAGCTTCGCCCTGAAACTCATCTCTCGCACACGAGTAAGGTTTCAAACTCCAAATATTTTTACGAACTATATTTTTTAATTCCATTGCTTTCTTTATTCAAAATCCAAACGAATAGAAACTGCATTTTTATGAGCAAGCAAACCTTCTTCCTCTGCCATTATCTCAATAGCATTTCCAATATTTCTCAACCCATTTTGAGTAATTTTTTGGAAAGTAATTTTACGCATAAAACTATCGATATTCACTCCGCTATACATTTTAGCAAAACCATTAGTTGGTAATGTATGGTTGGTTCCAGAAGCGTAATCACCAGCACTTTCCGGAGTAAAATTACCTAAAAATACAGATCCGGCATTTATGATACAATCCGCTAAAACCTCATTATTAAGGGTTGAAATAATCAAATGTTCTGGAGCATATTCATTTGTAAAATCAACCGCTTCTTCCAAATCCTTTAGCAAAATTATTTTACTATTTTTCAGAGAACTCAAAATCTGTTCTTTTCGAGGAAGTTGTTCTGTTTGTTTCTCAAGTTCAAGCAAAACACCGTCAATCAAATCTTCATTGGTAGTAACCAAAACAGACTGACTATCCAAACCATGTTCTGCCTGCGAAAGCATATCTGCAGCGACAAATTCGGGTTTTGCCGAAGCATCCGCCACAATTTCCACCTCCGAAGGACCTGCCGGCATATCTATCGCTGTATCTTGTAAACTAACAAGTTGTTTTGCTGCCGTTACAAACTGATTCCCAGGACCAAATATCTTTGACACTCGAGGTACCGATTCTGTACCATAAGCCATAGCTGCAATAGCTTGAGCTCCACCAATTTTGAAGATTTTATGTACTCCTGCAGTCTTTGCCGCATACAAAATTGCAGGATGAACATTGCCCTCCTTATCAGGTGGCGTACAAAGTACGATTTCCTGACATTCGGCAATTTGAGCTGGAATTGCCAACATCAAAACCGTAGAAAACAATGGAGCAGATCCTCCAGGAACGTACAATCCTACTTTTTGAATAGGCACTTGCTTTTGCCAACAAACAACATCTGGAGAAGTTTGTATCTTTTGCAAATCAACAAGTTGAGATTGATGAAAGATAGTAATATTCCGTTTTGCTTGTTCAATAGCTTGCTTAAGTTGTGGCTTTATCTTCACCTCAGAAGAATCGATCTCCTGACTAGAGACAACAAACTCACTCAATGGTTTTGCATCAAACTTTTGGCTATAAAAACGCAAAGCTTCATCACCTTCTATTCTTACTTTTTGTACAATTTCCGCAACAATTTGCTGCAACGACGAATTTTCTTTCACAGGTCGTTTACACAAATCAGCCCATAGTTCTCTCTGCGGATATTTTATAATTTCTACCATTTACAAAATCATTTTTTCAATTGGTAACACCAAAATTCCTTCAGCACCAAGCGATTTAAGTTTTCCGATTATGTCCCAAAAACGAGGCTCGTCAAGCACCGTATGCAACGAACTCCATCCTTCACGCACAAGAGGCATCACCGTAGGAGCTTTTATTCCTGGCAAAATAGCTGTAATGGCCTCAATTTGGTCGTTAGGAACATTCATCATGATATATTTTTTATTTTGCGATTCTTTTGCCGCATTGATTCTAAACAACAACTCATCAAGAATAATCTGCTTTTGTGCCGAAAGTTGTTTGTTTGCAATAAGCAAGGCTTCCGACTCCATCACCACTTCAACCTCTTTAAGACGATGTGCAATAAGAGTACTTCCTGAACTCACAATGTCAAAAATTGCATCAGCTAAACCTATTTCTGGAGAAATTTCAACAGATCCAGTTATAGTATGAATACTTGCACGAATTCCGTTTTTCTTCAAAAAATTACTCAAAATATTTGGATATGATGTCGCAATTTTTTTTCCTTGAAACCACGATACTCCTTTGTAATTCACTTCTTTAGGAATTGCCAACGACAAACGACAACGACTAAATCCAAGTCTACGAACAATATTAGATTCATAACCTTTTTCAAGATATTCGTTTTCACCTACAATACCAATGTCGGCAACACCTTCAGCAACTGATTGAGGAATATCATCATCGCGCAAAAACAAGACTTCTGCAGGAAAATTGTCTGAATGACACAACAAAACACGTTTTCCAACTGAGATTTTCACACCAACATCTTCGAGCAAGCCCAAAGTATCCTCATTTAATCGTCCTTTTGACTGAACTGCAATTCTAAGCATAATGTTAAAAAATTTGTTTTAATATGAATTTATTTGGCAAAAGTAGTGCTTTATTCCGTTTTCATAGCAATTCAAATGTTAAAATTTGATTTTTTAACATTTAGCTCATAAGAGTTCTTTACCAAGAAACAATTCGCCGTTTTATCAAATTCTTTAGATTTTGAAACAGCAACTCTTTTGTCCAAAGAAGAAAATTATTTGTCCAACGCTGAGGATGAGTAGTTATAAGCAATTTTTGAGGAAAGTTTCCAGTTTTCAACGCACTTATAATATCGTCTGTTGAGTGATAAACCAAACCTTTTTTTGACCAATCGTCTTGTTGCGTAACTTTATCGCGAACACTAGTCAAAAAACCATCCCAACACCTACCTGTATCTGTTAAATAAAAAACTTCATTAAAATCAACATCATAATAAGGTTCACCAATAATTTTATAATCGTGATAATCAAGTATTTTCCACAAATCTTTATTGTCAAATCGGCTACGAGGCGAACCATGCATACAAATTGTTTTTATAGGATAAAATTGACGGAAATAATTTAGATTTTCTAAAAAAAGACTTTTTGCTTTTTGAACATCACCCTGACTAATAGCAAAATCTTCGTAATGATAACCAACCTCGTGTCCAAGACAAACAATCTCCTTGATAATTGCAGGTTTATTCGATTGCGAAACAACACGAAAATAATAGGTAGAAGAAACATTCTTCTCGGCCTCCAATTTTGCCACTTGTAAAGAATTTTCTGCCTTCAGATCAACATCGTGACGAAAAATAACTATTTTTTTCTCCTGAAATTCCTTTTTACGTAAGCAATAAGACTCAAAAGTTAGAAACACATAACCTGCTTCAATAAAAGCATCTATAAGTTGAGCATATTTTTTAAATGTAAAATCCATTTACAAATCAACCATTTATAGCCGAAAACTGTTCTAACACATTAGCACTAAAAGTCTTAGAAATAGGAATACTTCTCACTCCATCGCAGTCAAAATCAATACTTAAACCATTTTCTCCTTTTCGAATAATTTTGACATTTGCAATATTTACCACAAAGGAACGATGGCAACGTATAAGATTTCTTTCCGAGAAAACATGCTCGATATTTTTCAATGAGTTTCTCAACATAAAATTTGTCAACTTTCCCTTGTTCATATAATAAATGCAGACATAATTATCCGCAGCTTCTATATAAAACAAACATTCAGAGAAAAGCGACAAACGCAAAGTCCCTTTTTCATCGTAGAAACTATAAAGATTTCCATTATTATCTGGGAGTTCCTCTTTTTGTTGTTGATTAATTTTTTCCAATCTTGATTCTTTATCTTTAAGCGAAAAGAAAAGAGATAGAATCGAATAAGGAGCTAACACGATGAGACTTGTGTAAGTTATCGCTGTTTTGAATAAACTCCAAAACAACACATTCGCATGCAATACATAGTAAGGAAATAGAGTATAAAAGAATGACATTGCAATCAGTTCTACCAAAACCCAAAATGCATAATCAAGATAAGAAATCTCGTTCTTTTTGGCATAAAAATACATGACTGTTCGACTGATAGCAATTACACACGTCGCAGTCAAAATAATCAAACACGAAAACAAAAAATATCGGAATTCGGTGATATTAGGCACCCAGTCTCTTGAATTAAAAGGCTGAAATATATTTATAAACAACAAAGCAAAAATTGCTGTTCCTAAAACCAACCTTACTACATTCCCTTTTTCGTTGAAATATTTAGGAATATACAAATGATTCATTTTTATTATTGAATTGTTTTAATCAACTCTGTCATCAAGAAAGTCATTTTAGGTTGAGCAGCATCGCCAATTTGTTGAACCTCTTCGTGCGAAATCTCAACGATTTTTCCAGGCACTCCCAAATCTGTAATAATCGACATTCCAAAACATTTCATTCCCATGTGATTAGCAACAATTACCTCAGGCACCGTACTCATTCCCACAGCATCTGCTCCTACTGCACGAAAATATCTATATTCAGCTGGAGTTTCAAATGTAGGTCCTTGAGTCCCAGCATAAACACCTTTCTGAAGTTTTATTTGATTTTCCTGCGCAATATCAAAAACCTTAGAAATAAGTTCTTTATCGTAGGGTTCGTGCATATCTGGAAAGCGAGGCCCTAATTCATCATAGTTTTTTCCTCGCAAAGGATTTTCTGGAAAAAGATTCAAATGATCTTCAATAACCATTAAATCTCCAATTTCAAAATCGGGATTTATACCTCCAGACGCATTTGAAACAAAAAGAGTTTCTATTCCAATAGCTCGCATTACTCGAACGGGAAAAGTTACTTGTTTCATATCATACCCTTCATAATAATGAAAGCGACCTTTCATAGCCAAAACATCTCTTCCTCCTAATTTTCCAATAATCAATTTTCCACTATGCCCTTCTACAGTAGAAACGGGGAAATTTGGAATGCTTTCATAAGGGATTTCAATAAAATCAGTAATTTTTGTAGCCAAATTACCCAATCCAGTTCCCAAAATTATACCTATTTTAGGATTAGTTTTTATTTCTTTCTTAAGAAAATCTGCCGTTTCTTTTATTTTCTCTAACATATTCTACAATTTGCTTATTAAACATCTCTTGTTGATCCAACAAAAACTTCACTTTTATTGGAATAGTGTATACATAAGGTTTTAATTTTTCAGGAAAAGCAACATCGGAAAGCAAACGCGCAGCATCTTTCTCCGACACTAAAATAATTTTACATCTTTGTGTCATATTATTGAATCTTTGTTCAATACGACGAATATCTCTTTTTGAAAAGCGATGATGATCTTTGAATTTTATCTTCTCAAAGTAACCTATTTTTTCCTCAACATATCGATACAAATCATTTGCCGAAACAATTCCGGTAACAATAAGTATTCCAGCTTTTTGTTCTTGTAAATGAGCAATGTTCCACACATTTTTAACCGAAGGAAAAACTGGATATATTTCCTTGTATTCAAACGTCGAAAAATAAAGCTTTTGATGAGGTTTTACATTTAGATTTTTATGTATCAATCTCAAATCAATTGGACGAACTTCTTGAGGACACTTAGTTACAATTATAATATCAGCTCTATCACATTCATCGGCCGATTCTCGCAAACGTCCATAAGGCAAAATTCTATCGTTATAAATCAATCGATTATAATTAATGAGCAAAATAGAAATTCCAGCAACCACATAACGATGTTGGTAAGCATCATCTAAAACAACGGCTTGTATACTTGGATTGTTCTCTTTCAAAAAATCTATCGCGCGTTTTCGTTTTGAATCAACACCTATAGAAACATTAGGGAACTTTCTCAACATTTGGAATGGTTCATCTCCAATATCATTAGCAGTAGAGTTTTCGGTTGCAACAACCAAACCTTTTGATTTACGTCTATAGCCACGACTAACCATTGCTACCTTGAAATTTTCTTGTTGCAATAGTTCTAACAAATATTCAGTATGAGGCGTTTTTCCCGTTCCTCCAATCGTAATATTCCCTACAGAAATAATAGGAAAATTATATTTTTGACTCTTAAAAATCCCAAAGTCAAAACACTTGTTACGGACAAAAACAACAAATCCGTACAAGAAAGCCAATGGAGCAAGAATCAAATTCTTAAATAAAAAACGCATCTTTTTTTTAATTTATTACAATATCAAATGGCATTAGAGCTTGTATTTTATCCGCCTTGTTCAAATTCTTGAGCATTTCCAAATAATACATTTCACGATTCATTCTTCCTAATGAGAATCGTACTCCACTATTATAAAAATCCTCAATCAATAACGTAAAAATATCTTTTTTCCTAGGATATTCCACAATTTGATAATCCTCTACATTTGCTTTTTGCGCAGCAAAAGCAATAGCATCATCCAATCCTCCTAAAACATCTACCAAACCATTTTTTTGAGCATCAACTCCAGACCAAACACGTCCTTCAGCAATTTCACTCAATTTCTGAATAGACATCTTTCTGCCCTCCGCACAACGCTTTACAAACAGTTCGTAACCTCTATCTACATTTTTTTGCATCAGTTTTTTTTCTGCCAATGACATAGGTCTACTTATTGTCCCAAAATCACTTAAATCATGTGTCTTCACCACATCTGTGGTTATGCCAACATTATCCAACAATTTTTCGACATTAGGAATCAAACCAAAAATCCCAATAGAACCAGTTAGCGTACTAGGCTGAGCTACAATGGTGTCTGCAATACACGATATGTAATAACCTCCAGAGGCAGCACAATCTCCCATTGAAACAATAACGGGTTTATTTTTTTTTACTTCCGTCATTGCTTTCCATATTTGTTCCGAACCAAAAGCACTTCCTCCTGGAGAATTTACTCTTAGTACCAAAGCCTTAATATTTTCATCTTCTGCAATTTCCAAAAGTTTCTTAGTAATTTCCTCAGAATTAATTCCTTCCTCTCCCGAAGAAATATTATCAATCGCTCCAACAGCATAAACAACTGCTATTTTATCTTGCAAAAAATCTTTATTCAATCCAAAGTTAAGAATCTTTTCCAACGAATATGATTCATAATCATTATCCAATAATTTTTTCAAATAAGAATCTACTTCATTTTTATAAACCAACGAATCAACAAAACCATAATTCACTGTTTCTTCTGCATCTGCAAGCATCAAACTATAATTTACAAATTCATTTAGATTCTCTTTTTTAACACCGCGAGCAGAAACAATTGCTGATGTTATTTGCTCCCAAATAGAAGATGAAAGTTTAGTTAATTGTACCCTATTTGCATCACTCATTTCGGTTTGAATATATGGTTCAACAGCAGACTTAAAGGTTCCTACTTTAAGAACTTGAACTTCTACACCAATCTTGTCGAGTAGTTTTTTATAAAAAACATTCTGTAATGATACTCCTTTCAGCTCTAATGCACCAAGAGGATTCAAAAAAACCTTATCAGAAACAGACGCTAAAGTGTATGTGTTTTGAGTATAAAAATCACCATAAGAAACTATAAACTTACCACTCTGCTTAAAGTCAAGCAATGCGTCCTGAATTTCTTGTGTCGAAGCAGGTGCAGCTGAAAATGCCCCACATTCTAAATATATTCCTTTGATATTTTCGTTTTCTTTCGCAATTTTAATAGCAGAAAGTATGTCATCTAAGCCTAAAAATTCGGATTTAGAATCTATCATACTTTCTGTCAAACTGAAGATATCTTCATCAGATCGTTCTTTGAGTTCGCCCGAAAGTTCCAAATGAAAAACTGAATTCGATGCTATTTTGGTTTCTGACTCACCAGAAGAGGAATTAATCAAGTAGAACAAGAAAAAAAACGGTATAGTTAAAAACAAGTTTAACCCCAAAAAGACAGCCAATGTCATTTTCAAAAAGCCTTTCATTCTTTTACTTCTATTTTGCAAATTCTTACAAAGAAAAAGATTTTTTTACAAAAACAGCATTTTTTGATTTACAAAAAGATGTTTTTCATTTTTTTTGATTCAACCTATTGCTTTAATAAAAAATATATTTATCTTTGCAAACCTTTTTAAAGCAATACGTATTGCGGAAATAGCTCAGTTGGTAGAGCACAACCTTGCCAAGGTTGGGGTCGCGGGTTCGAGTCCCGTTTTCCGCTCAAAAAAAATAAAGGCAGAAAAACTGCCTTTATTTTTTTGCCCAAATGACGAAAGTTTTAGGGATTCAATCCCTGTTTTGGACACAGAAATAACAATAAAAATTCATTTAATATGAGCAAGGTATCGGAAAACCCTTTCAAAAACCGAATCAACACGCCACTGATGTTGGTTACAGCACTTTTTATTACGCTGTATTTGACATCAAACATTATGGCAGTGAAAATTGTTGATTTTTTCAACTTAATATATTTTGACGCAGGAACTATAACTTTTCCTTTTGCATATATGCTCGGAGATGTTTTAACAGAAATCTGGGGATATAAAACAGCAAAAAAAGTCATTCTGCTTACATTTCTTTGCAACGTTCTTTTGTTAGTTTGCACTTTGATAGGAGTTTGCTTGCCTTCTCCAGAATATCAAGCACAAACAGCAACAGCCTATAACCACATTTTCACACATGTTCCACGAATTGTTTTAGGGTCTTTGGCGGGTTTTCTTTGTGGAGAATTATCCAATGCCTATTTAATGGATAAAATAAAGAAAAAAACCAACGGCAGGTTTCTTTGGCTAAGAACAATTAGTAGTTCCATTGTCGGCTATATGCTTGATACAATCCCTTTTGTTTTAATCGCTTTCGCAGGAATTGCTCCAGCAAAAGATTTATTTCTAATGATTGTGCTTCAATATGTTTTGAAATTAGCTATTGAAAGTTTCTTTGGGACACCAATGGCATATATTGCAGTCAATTGGATAAAAAAATACATCACAGAAGAAGACTAAATTTTATTTTTCGCAACCATGAATCGTTATGCAGAAATTACAGAAAAAATGCCAAGAGAATTTGTTCTTTTGCAAGGAACTGGTTGTCGATGGGGAAAGTGTACTTTCTGTGATTATCATACCGACAAAAGCAATGTCCCTTCTGAATTAAACAAAAAAATTCTTAGTCAAGTAACAGGAAAATTCGGGATTTTGGACATAATAAATTCTGGCTCAGCAATGGAACTTGACACAGAAACAATTTTTGCAATCCAAAAGTTGGTAAAAGAAAAACATATTCATACGATTTGGTTTGAGTCTCATTATATGTACCGAAATAAACTTTCTGATTTTGCAAAACAGTTCGCACCAACGAAGGTAAAATTTCGTTGTGGAATAGAAAGTTTTGACGGGAATTTACGCAACAAATGGAACAAAGGAATCCCTCAAAATATTTCTGCAGAAGTAATCTCAAAATATTTTCAAGGAATTTGCTTACTCATCTGCACAAAAGACCACACAAAAGAGCAAATTTTGAATGATATTTCCATAGCAAAAAAACATTTCGAATACTTTAGTGTAAACGTTTTTTGCAATAATTCTACTTCTGTTCAAAGAGATGAGAATCTAGTAGAATGGTTTACAAATGAAGTTTTTCCATTGATTAAAGATGAAAAAAAAATAGAAATCCTACTTAAGAATACAGACTTAAATGTAGGATAACTATTTTCTTAAAAAGACTCACTAACACTTATCTACCACTTCTTGAAGAAGAACTCCTGCTAGAGGAAGACGAAGAACTTCTACTTGTCCCCGAAAATCCACTACTTCTACTCGAACTTGAAGAACTTCTTGATGAAGAAGAAATACTACCACTACTACGAGATGATGACGAACTTCTGCCGACACCAGAAGAAGATGATGAAGATGATCTCGCAGGTACAGAAACCTGTGTTCTTGTGGAAGAACTACGAGAAGATGATGTTACACCAACACTTGAAGATGAAGAACGTGCAGGAGCAACTGCTTGTGTGCGAGTTGAGGAACTCCTCGAAGAAGTTACTGCTTGAGATGATGATGAACGCACAGGAGCAACCGAACGAGAACTTTGAACTCGCGTTGACGAAGATCTGCTGCTAGTATTCTTTTGTTGTAATTGGCGTTTATTTAAAACGTCAGTAGCCGATTGACGTTGAGAAAAAGATTTTTGAGGATTGGCCACAGCATAATCTCTACGAGAAGACTCCCTTTTTCCAGAGGAATACGAGGAAATTGGTTTTACTCCATATTTGTAACTAAAATGATGTTCTTTGTGATACAAATGCATGTGACGATGATAATCAGCCACAAGCCAACAATGATGGTGTCTGTAAAAAGGAGAATAATATCCCCAGTAATATGGAGAGTACCACAAACGATAATTTCTTACCCAAAAATATGAATAGAATGAAGGTATGTACGTATAAACAGGTTCAATAATGTAATCCACTCCGTAAATGTATGGATCCCCTATCACTTGAGTATATACTTTATTCCCTTTTTTTTCAACCACTATTGTGGCCACATCTTGATAAACATCACGAGCAAGAACTGCTTGTAAAATCACAAAATGAGTATCATTTTTTCTTTCCTCAACCACACGAAGATAATCAACAAAACCATCTTCATTAAGGTCCAAATTAGAATACTGACTTTCAGAATTATTAAGGTTGACTTCAAACTCCTCAACACTTTCGGATCTACCAAACAAGTCTGCTACAGCTCTTAAATCTAAGTTTTCACTTATATCGTACGAGTTTGCTTGAATAGTTATCGTTTCTTCTGCTTTCAAAACAGTTGCACACAAAAAAACTAACGTCGCAATAAAGATTCTTGTTTTCATAACACTCTCCTTTTTTATCATTTCAAAAATACAAATTATTTATTTTCAATGCGAAAACTCTGTTTATAATTTTATTTTCTCGAAAAATTATCTACTTTTGTTTTCGTTTATTTTGACGAATAAAAAGATGAAAAGTTTATTTATACTATTATTTTCTTTTTGCACCATAGTTAGTTTTGCTCAAGTTACAACCATTAATAGCGAGGAAGAATTTAAAACTAAAATATGGAACTACGAAAAGAGTCCACAAACATTTGATTATCTAGGTCAAAAACCTTGCATTATAGATTTTTATGCTGATTGGTGTGGACCTTGCAGAATGTTATCTCCTATTTTAGACGAACTCTCAAAAGAATACAACGGAAAAATCTTAATTTACAAGATAAACACCGACAAACAAAGATCCATGGCTACAGCATTTGGCATTAGTAGTTTGCCATCGTTACTTTTTTGCCCGATGAAAGGGCAAGCCCAGATGGCAGTTGGATTTCGTTCCAAAGAACAATTGAAAGAAATGATCGAAGTTCTTTTACTGAAGAAATAAGATTCTTTAGAACAACGAAAACAAATAAAAGAATAAAATTAAATCTTGGTATACTTTTTGTGTTATATTAATTCGAATTAAACAATTTATTCATATGAAAAAAATTCTTTTTTTAGTGAGCGCTTCGCTTTTAATTCTAAGCAGTTGCGACAAAATTGCTCAAAAATCTGATTTGTATAAAAGTACAAAATCTCAGTTAGATTCTATTACCGTTGTTGCTCAAAATCAAGATGCAGAATTGGAAGAAATCTGCAAAACTATAGATGATGTTATTCTTGGCATTCAAGCCATTCAAACAGAAAAAGAAGCCTTAATGGTTGAGACATCTGGCGAAGTTGAACTTAATGTAGCATCAAAAGAACGTGTTGCAATTAATATGCAAGCAGTATCGTTAGCAATTAAGAAGTATGAAGAAAAAATAAAAAAACTCGAAGCTAAAGTTCGACAAACATCTACTTTGCAAAGTGTTATTCGCAACTTAAAATCGCAATTAGCTGAGAAAGATATAGAAATGGAGGCTTTATTAACTTCTGTCAGCGAGAAAGATGCAGAAATGCAAGAAATTTTGAATAGATTGAAAGTTTTAGAATCACAAAATAGTTCTTTGTCTCAAGACTTGGAAAATGCAAACAAACAAGTTGATTCTCAAAAAGACATCATCAGCAAAAAAGACAAACAATTAAATACCGCTTACTATGTTATTGGTAAACAAAAAGAATTAACCACAGCTGGTGTAATTGTAAAAAAGAAAATCAACACAAAACTTGACAATAAAAAGTTCAAAACAATTGACATTCGTGAGGTTAAAGAAATAAATCTAGAAACGAAAAAGAAAGTTACTATACTTTCTAACCATCCAGAAGGTTCTTATCAGTTCTCTGAAGATATAGATGGAATCAAAATCTTAAGAATTAAGAAGACAAAAGAATTTTGGAGTCAATCAAAATATTTGGTTATCGTTACAAAGTAAACTTCAAGAATAAAAACTTAAAGCCAGAATCTTCTGATTTTGGCTTTTTTTGTTTTCTTTCTATTTTTGCAATGAAAAACCGAGAGAAATGGAAAATCTGTTTGGAAAAACATTAGAAGAACTAAAACAAATTGTTCAACAATATAATTTACCAGCTTTTACTGCAAAACAAATAGCTGATTGGATTTACAAAAAACAAGCTGAAAGCATTGATGGAATGACAAATCTGTCAAAAATAGCTCGAGAAAAACTAAAAGAAAATCATACGATTACACGAACAAAACCATTATACGAAGCAATTTCTATTGATGGAACTAAGAAATACCTTTTTCAGACAAAGAACGGTAATATAGAAACGGTTTTTATTCCCGAAGAAGACAGAGCTACAGTTTGTGTTTCTTCTCAGGTTGGTTGCAAAATGCAATGTAAATTTTGCATGACAGGCAAACAAGGTTTCGCAGGAAATTTAACTTCTGGAGAAATTCTAAACCAAATTTTCTCACTCCCCGACTCTCAAAAACTAACTAATATGGTTTTAATGGGAATGGGAGAACCTTTCGACAACTTTGATGAAGTTATAAAAGCTTTAACTATTCTCACTTCTGATTGGGGATATGCTTGGAGTCCTCGCAGAATAACTGTATCAACAGTTGGTTTAGTTCCAGGAATAAAGCACTTCTTAACAGAAAGCGAGTGTCACTTGGCAATTAGTTTACACCATCCTTTCTCAGAAGAAAGAGAAAAAATAATGCCAATAGAGAAAGCATATTCAACAGAAAAAGTTTTATACGAACTAAAAAAGAATCCAATAAAAGGTCAACGCCGACTCTCATTTGAATACATTGTTTTTGATGGATTGAACGACACAATGCGTCATGCTAGAGAATTAACAAAACTACTTAATGGCATCAATTGTAGAGTGAATTTGATAAAATTTCATTCCACTCCAAATAGCGAATTCAAAAGCCCTTCGCAAGAAAAAATGGAACAATTTCGCAATTATCTAAACGAGAACAACATTATTTGTACCATACGCCGATCTAGAGGAGAAGACATTGCTGCTGCGTGTGGACTTCTTTCTACAAAAGAAGATAATAAGTAGCCTTATAAATCCCAGTTTTCAATAAGAGATTTCATTGTTGGAAAAACGACATTAGCACCTTCTTTCAACAATTCCTTATCGTGCAAAATACCTGTATTTACCGCTATTGTAAAAATTCCTGCGTCAACAGCGGAACGAACACCAAGCGGAGCATTCTCAACAACAATAGCTTGCCAAGGTTTCAAATTTCCTTTTGACAAAGCCATTAAATATGGTTCTGGATTAGGTTTCCCGTATTTTACATCAAACGCTGTAACCATTTTGTCATTTTGAAAAATTCCTGGAAAACTTTTATTTAGTTTCTCAAGCAATGAAAGTTGACCAGAACCCGTTACTAAAAAAACTTCTAATCCTTTGTTTTTAATCAACTTTAACAAATCAAAAACATTCTCGATAGGTGCTGCTTCTGGTAATTGATTAAAATACGAACTCTTGGTATTATAAATATTTTGTATTTCTTCCTTTGTGGCATTTCGGTTATAAACTTTAGGAAAAAAGGCATTGATGGTGGATTCTCCTGTTCTTCCTTCATTCATATAAACATCATATTCTGTAAAAGGCAAATCAAGCTCTTGCATCGTTTTTACCCAAGCTTCAGCATGATTTGGCATTGAGTTATAAAGAACTCCATCCATATCAAAAAACACCGCTTTAAGGTCAAATTTCGAATACTTATTTTTCTCTAAAAAACTGTGAATATATTGTGATATCATTTCTCCAAAGATAAATTATCTGATTTTTGACATTTATTCGTATTTAACCAATAAAGAATTAGGAAAATAAAGCATAATAGTATTATAACATCATCCCATCTAAACATAGTATCAAAAAGTGACTTAACTGCAAATGTAATCACAATAAAAAATCCTATTTTTTTTGTTGTTGATGTTGAAATATAAATTTGTAATACAAAAACCGAAATGAATAAAAGTAAAGCAAAGATTCCCATCTCAATTGTAGTCTCTATGTATTGGTTATGAGAATGATACTTTCTTTCAATAAAACTTTCGTCAAAAACATTATCTTCTCTATTTTTCTGTTCTAAAAAAAGGCTACTGCTCCCAACTCCCTTTCCTGTAAAAAGATATTCATCAATATGCCTTAATGCTGTACTCCATATTTTTAATCTTGCATCATCCTTATCCTCAACCTGTTCTATATTTATTAAGCGGTCAATTCTTATATTATTCAATCTTGGATGAAATGATAAGATTAGAATAAAGGTTGTAATTACAAGTATCGAACTACACAACACTACAATCCAATTTCTTTTTTTACGAAAGAAATAAACGGAGATTCCTATAAAAATTAATAGCGTAATTGTTAAAATAGAAGCTCTTGAATCTACCAAATAAATAAAAAAGTAACTATTTGTGATTAAGTATGTAAACGTTAAAACTAGTGTTAAAGTCTTTCCGATTATTTCTTTTATGTCATTATAAGCAAACATCAAAAAAATTGATGAAATTATTAATACATTTGAAAATAAAGCATGATGTCTTACACGTCCAAAATAACCTGGAAAATATTTTATAAAATTATCAAAACGTATATTTTCTAAAATGCTATAGTGATCTGAATTTGATATACTAGTATGATTGGAAAAAACAAGAATACCGTAAATATAAAAAACCGATATAACTGCAGACCCAATGATAAAACTGAAAATAGTTTTTTTTACATCATAATTTTTGTTCACACCAAACATCATTATGAAAGGCAAAAACAAGTATGAAACTTGGCGTTCTAAAACTACGCCAGCAGTAACCTTATCTATTGTCCACAAATAGGAGACTAATTGCCAAACAAAAAACATTAAGAGTAGAAATGCAGGGATTTGATATTTAGATATTGCAAAGTTTTTTCTATCCAAAAATCTTAATTCAAGAAACCATGAAATCAGCCAAACAGTCCAAACGACACGAACAATTACGGGAGAAAAGGACAAAGTAAAAGCAACTAGCAAGAATAAATACCAATTAAATTTTCCTACTATTTGACGATAATTTTCCATTTTTTATTTCTTAAAATATTTTCCAATAATGGGCAAACCGCTTATAGGCAAATCGCGTTTTAGTATGATAAAAACAAAGAGTATTAATAAAACTGTTTTGTAAACATAACTGAACCATACGGATTCAACTCTTAATACAACACTACCAACATACATTGCCACTGCAACAACTGAATAAAATGCTATCGAACGCAAATCGTAGGGTACTTTCAGATATTTTTGTCCTACAACATACGATATTATCATAATCACAAAATAACAAACCAATGAAGCTAAAGCCGATGCCATATAACTGATTCTTGGAACAAAAACCACATTGATTATCAACGTTATGACAAGTCCAATAATAGAGAAATAAGCTCCGTATTTTGTTTTGTCGGTAAGTTTGTACCAAATAGATAGGTTAAAATATATACCTTGAAAAATGTAAGAACAAAGCACTATGGGAACCACACGCAATCCACCCCAATAATCGCTCCGAATCAAAAGTTTGAAAATATCAAGATAGAACGTGATGCCTAAAAAAATTAACCAAGAGAAAATAACAAAAAACTTCATTGCATCGGCATACGCACCTACACTTTCTCTATCTTTATGTTTTGCAAAAACAAATGGCTCGTAGGCATATCGAAAAGCTTGTGTGAACATCATCATCACCATTGCTATTTTGAAACAAGCTCCATAAATTCCCAATTCGGAAGCTGCCAACGTTTTATCTTCGAAAAGAAATGGAAAAATAATTTTATCCACCGTTTGATTCATTATTCCTGCAATTCCTAAAACTAGTAATGGCAACGAATAAGCGAGCAGTTGTTTAAGAGTTTTTATATCAAACTTATATCGTTCTGCAAAAAACTGAGGAAATAAGCATAAGGTTTGAATTGTTGTTGCAATAATATTTGCTACAAACACATATCCTACTCCATAATTGGAATCATAAAACCACGAAATTAATTCGGGTTGCCACTCCATAATTTTAGGACAAATGATTAAGAAAAAAATGTTCAAAATAATGTTGAGTACAACAAATACCATTTTTAGCATTGCAAATCGGAAAGCCTGACCTTTGAAACGCAAATAAGCAAAAGGTATGCTCGAAAATGTATCCATTGCAATAACTATTGCCAACATAGAAATAAATTCCGAATGAGAAGGATAGCCAAGAAGCGATGCAATAGGATCAGAAAATATAACGCACATTGCTGCAAAAATCAGCGACGTGGTTCCTATCGAAGTAAGTGTCGTAGTGTATGTTGTACTTACGCTATAATCTTTTTTATTGGCAAATCGAAGAAAACCCGTTTCCATTCCGTAGGTAAGTATCACAACAAGCAATGCTGTCCACGAATAAAGGTTTGTTACAATACCATAGTCGGAAGATTGGGCTAATACAAACGTGTAAAGTGGCACTAAAAGCCAATTAAGAAATTTGCCAATTATGCTACTTAATCCATAAATAGCCGTGTCTTTTGCTAGTGATGTTAAACCTTTTGCCATAAGGTGCAAAAATAGTGATTTTTGCTGTGAGTTGTAAGAGATTTAGTTGTTATTTTTGCAACGTTATGTTCTTCCAAATAACCATCATTTGCATACTTCTTTATTTCGGATTGCTAGTTGCTACGTCATTTTTTGTTTCTAGAAAACAAAATAACAACAATGCATTTTTCTATGCCAACAAACAGTCTAAATGGTACATTGTAGCATTTGGAATGTTGAGTGCTTCGATTTCCGGGGTTTCACTCGTATCTGTTACAGGAATGGTTCAAACATTTCATTTCTCTTACTTACAGACTGTTATTGGATTCTTCTTTGGTTATTTGGTTGTAGCATTCTTGCTTTTACCTTTTTTCTACAAATGTAATAGAGTTTCCATATATGGCTATTTAGAACAGCGATTTGACTTTTGGGCACACAAAACAGGTTCGATGTTTTTTATTGTTGCAAAATTGGTAAGTGCCGCAACAAAACTTCATATTTCGGTTTTGGTTTTGCATCAATTCATCAATACGTTTTATGACGTTTCTTATATAACAATTCTAGCTATAGTTTTGTTTTTTATTTGGTTATATACTTTTCGAGGAGGTATTCAGTCGATTGTTTGGACGGATTGTATACAAACATTCTTTCTTATTCTTTCAACAATCCTCATTCTTCTTGCCACCATTAGAGTACTAGATTTTGATTGCAACGAAGTTTTCTCGTCTTTAAAAAATAGTTCTCTTAGTGAGGTCTTTATTTTTAATGATTTTCATAGCAAACAAAACTTCTTTAAGCAATTTTTAAGTGGTATTTTTATCGTAATAGTAATGACAGGTCTCGATCAGGATATGATGCAAAAAAACCTTTCTTGCAGAACACTCAAAGAATCGCAAAAGAACATGGTTTCATATGGAATAATGTTTTTGCCTATCAACTTTATGTTTCTTCTTCTAGGATTTTTGTTGATAATTTTGGCTCAAAAAGAACAATTAACTATTCCTTTTGGCGATGAATTATTGCCATTTATTGCATTCAATTATTTTGGAAAATTTATTGCACTTTGTTTTCTCATAGGAATTATTGCAGCTTCATTTTCAAGTGCAGACTCTGCACTAACTGCCATTACAACAAGCATTTCTGTTGACATTCTAAACATTGAAAAAGACTCTAAATCAAAAGTAAGAAACAGAAAACTTATTCATCTTGGAGTATTTTTAATATTCTTTTTAGTCATATTTCTATTCTCAAAAATTGAAAGTAAAAACATTTTGGATCTTATTTACACCATTGTGGCTTATCTATATGGACCTTTACTTGGACTTTTTAGCTTTGGAATCTTTACAAAACGAAAAGTAAAAGGAGTTAAAGTAAGTATCTTATGCATATTTTCCCCTATTATTTGTTTCTTCATCAACCTCTTGTCTAAAAACATTTGGAATTACACGTTTGGTTATGAATTGCTTCTTTTCAATGGTTTAATTACCTTTGTAGGGTTATTTATTCTTAGTTTGAATGCAGATGGAAATAAAAAGTGCCGAATTTGTCATTAGCAACTCCGATGTTAGAAAATGTTTAAAGCATAATC
The DNA here is from genome assembly GCA_045612365.1 of Paludibacteraceae bacterium. Lineage (GTDB taxonomy): Bacteria > Bacteroidota > Bacteroidia > Bacteroidales > Paludibacteraceae > RGIG9608. Next base: position 53,083 of record JAZKYY010000016.1, on the reverse strand, counting down.
TACCTGAGTATGCCTTTATAGGAAGGTCAAATGTTGGTAAATCTTCTCTAATAAATATGCTTTGCAATAAGCCTCTTGCAAAAACTTCGTCAAAACCTGGAAAAACACAACTCATCAACCATTTCTTTATTAATAACGAATGGTATTTAGTGGATCTTCCTGGCTATGGTTACGCAAAAATGAGCAAAGATGGCAGAGACAAACTTCGTCGAATTATAGATGAATACATGTTACTGCGAGAAGAATTAATTTCTGTTTTTGTTTTAGTTGATTGCAGACTTGAACCTCAAAAAATTGATTTGGAGTTTATGGAATGGCTTGGGGTAAGTGGTGTTCCTTTTTCTATTATTTTTACAAAAGCAGACAAACTTTCAGGTCAAAAATTGCACGCTAACATCAATAAATACAAAGAAAAATTATACGAAACTTGGAATGAACTTCCTCCTATTTTTATCACTTCGTCTGAAAAAAAGGCAGGTAAAACCGAAGTATTGGACTACATAGAAAGCATAAATTCTTCGTTGTAGATAATGGATGAAACCTAAAACCTATACGCACAAGTAAGCAAGAACTTATGATAATTTGATTTAACATCTGCTCGTTCGGCCCCATTAAAAGCCAAAAAATCTGAAATTTGCTGACGGAATTGATAAGCAAAATCAAAAGACCACAACTTAACTCTAAATCCCACACCTCCACTTACATAGTACGACCCTTTATCAATTAGATAATCCATATTGGTATAAATCGTATTGTAAGGCAATTTTTTTTCTGCTGTATTTTTTGCTGTAGGTGAAGAATAAGCCCCTCCTATGCGAAACGAAAGAAATTCAAATGGACGATATTCTGCACCAACTTTCACCACATGAACAACTTTTGCTGTATTCTTGATGTATAAATTTTCATTTCTAAACGGATTTCCATTATTTTCTAATGTCTGTGAAATAGATTTAAATCTCATACTTTTATAATCTGCAATCTCATACTCCACATCAATAGCAGCCTTCTTTTTAAACAAAAATGCAGTACTAAAAAGATAACGAGATGGAGTTGAAAAACGATAAGAATCAGTTCCTACTGCAGAAACTAAGTCATTCAAAACAGGTTTTGTTGTTTGAGATATATGATAAAAAGTAGGTGTATGATAAGCAAAACCTATTCTCCAAAAAGAGATTGGACGAGCAATAAGTCCTACCTTAAAATTAAAACCAACTCCAGAGGTTTCTATTTGATTTTCCATCAAAAAATCTTCACTATATTCCGACGACTCCGACCGTTGATATAGTTTTAAAGAAAAGTCGACACCGACATAAAACAAGTGATTGATATTTGCTGCATAAGAAATATTAATATCATCTATTGCATACCGAATCAAAGCATCGTAGGTTGGAGCTACCATTGTTTTTTCATTCACAGCACGATAAGAAGAACCTGTTTTTGCTTCAATTAAATTAGTCTGATAGGCCATAAGAGGTAGCCATGCAACTTTTACGTTGTCATAAGGAGATTTTTCTGTCGAGCCAATCATATCAAGTTCCGAAATGCCGTTTCCCATTTCTGCCATTATTGTAGAAAAAGACGTTGCGCCTTCATTTCCAATAAGTCCCAATCGTAAAAGAGAAGATTTACTTCTAATGTACGAAATGGCAAAATTAGAAGCAATCAAACCATTTTCTCTTCCCGAAAGAAAAGATTGAACATACGAAATACGACTAAAATCAAACGAATTTTCTCCTTTATCTTTTTGAACACTTCCCCAATTACTTCTAGTTTTAGAATAAGTATCAGAAAGTGTAAAACTTATCTCCGACGAACGGTAAATACCCAAACCTGCAGGGTTTATCTGAATTGCAGAAGGATCTCCTCCCAACGCACCAAAAGCTCCACTCATAGCCATCACACGCGCAGTTCCTTCGATAGGCTGATCAGAAATATTTATACCATCGAACAATGTTTGAGCCTTAGGTATAAAACCAAAAGCAACGCAAAACAACAGAAACAAACAACAACGTTTCATAACCAATAGGACTTAGGTTTTACGAACAAGAGTTTTTCTTTCAAAGGAATAAAATTTTCTTTTAGAAAATCTTTCATCAAAAAAACAGAAGCAATATCATTTGCTGGCAAAACCTTTATTGAAGCAATAGAGTCTGTCAACTCATCATAATAAAGCATAGAATCTTCTTCCGCTGCATAAATAATTCCTGTTTCTTTTGCATCTCTAACTTTAGGATCTTCTATAATCAATTTTACAATATTTTCATCTCCTTTTTCATAATAAACATCATCAGGATAAATGTACATTTCGGCAGAAAAATTCATCACTGCTAAAACAAATAAAATGATTGTAAAAAGCACTCTTTTCATAAAAAATGAATCTTTTTGAATAAGATAATTATCTAATCTAAAAGTTTAACAAAGCTTTTACACAATAGTAGATAAAAAAAATACCTACTGCTAACTTTGCAGTTGTTCCCACTAAAAATCCAACAAAAGAACCAAATCCTGATTTTAATGCTTTGGAGGTTTCTGCGCCATTAATCAATTCTCCGACAACTGCACCAACAAATGGACCTAAAACAATACCTAATGGTCCAACAAAAAAACCAAGTAACAAACCAACAGTGCTCCCCCACATTCCCCACTTGGTTCCTCCCCATTTTTTCGTTCCCCAAATAGGCAAAAAATAGTCTAAAACTTGTAATACAACTACAACAACTAACCAAGAAAGTAAAAATGTCGTAGAAAAATCGGCATAACTAGAAAAATGCAATAAAAGTAATCCTACATAACTCAACGGAATGCCTGGCAATACAGGAAGAACTGAACCTAACAATCCTATAATGAGAAAAACGAACGAAGCAATAACTAAAACTATATCCATATCTTATTTAAATTTATAACTCATTCTATGATAAGGCGTAAAACCAATTTCTCTTATTATGTCTCGATGTTTTTTTGTTGGATAACCTTTGTTAGTTGCCCAATCATATTGCGGAAATTCATGATGCAACTCCATCATATAATCATCGCGATAAGTTTTTGCTAATACAGATGCTGCTGCAATTGAAAGGTACTTTCCATCGCCTTTCACGATAGTTTGATGAGGAATTTCCTTGTATGGTTTAAATTTATTTCCATCAATAATTAAATGTTCAGGTATAATTTTCAAACCTTCAATAGCACGATGCATGGCCAAAATAGAGGCATTCAAGATATTTATCTCATCAATTTCTTGAGCCGACGCAATACCAACCGACCACGCCAAAGCATCCTGCTGAATAATTGGCCGTAACTGATAACGCTGTTTTTCAGTTATTTTTTTAGAGTCGTTCAACAACTCATTTTTATAATCGGGCGGAAAAATAACCGCTGCCGCAAAAACCGATCCTGCTAAACAGCCTCTTCCAGCTTCATCGCAACCTGCCTCTATTACATTTTGTTTATAAAAAGATAGTAACATTCTTCCAACTCTTACACAGAACAAAAGTAATGAAAATCATCAATAAAAAAGTTTCACAAAGCTTTTTTGTTTTTTTGCTACGCTGAATTTCGCCCTCTATTAACAATTTAGTACATTTGCAATTGTTTATCATAAATTTGTTATGAAAAATTTCATCATAAGAACAATAACAGGAGCCATTTTTGTTTCGTTGGTAATAGGCTCTATTTTATGTGGAAGACTTGCATTTAATTCATTACTATTGGTTTTCAGTTTGTTGGCAATGAAAGAGTATTGTTCTATTGCAAACAATTTGCCCAATGTACGATTGAACTGGATATTCGCTTGTGTTGGAGTATTATTAATACTTGCTCCTACAATGTTTCTACCTTATCTTTCTCATAGTTTTGAAGAATTTAAATTTTTATCTGTATCATCAACTATCATAGGTAGCATAATTTGTATAGTTGGCATTGCAGTTTCTGAATTGTTTACTTTCAAAGAAAATAATTCTTTGCACAATATGTCATACTATGTTTTGGGATTGATTTTTATTTCCATTTCTTTTCTTTCGCTCTTACTTGTAAATAATAACAGTAGTTCATTTTCTACATATAGTGTTCCTTCTTCAATTTTGTTATTTGCTTGCATTTGGATCAATGACACGGGAGCATACCTTTTTGGAACAGCTTTCGGCAAACACAAAATGGCTCCAAATATTTCACCAAAGAAATCGTGGGAAGGTTTTGTAGGAGGAATTTTTCTTGTAACATTTATCACTACTCTACTTTGGAAATTTAATTTCTTAGAAGTACAATACATTTTCTACGCAGTAATCACTTCGCTTGTTGCTACTTTAGGCGATTTGTTGGAATCTGTTTTCAAGCGTCGCGCTGGAGTAAAAGATTCTGGAAAATTATTGCCTGGACATGGAGGAATTCTTGATCGTCTAGACAGCGTTTTATTTGCAGCTCCAGTTATGTCTCTTGTAGGAATATTCGTTGAATATATTTATCATTAACCAAAATATTTAAGCATGAAAAAATTAAGAATACACAGAGAAGGTTTTAATATATTGCTTGTTTTACTTGCCATATTGATTACCTACAATGTTATTATTTATTGCAAGTATCCTCAAAATATATTCTTTTTTGTAGGATTAACATTTTCCATTGTCATCCTAGCGTTCTTTATTTACTTCTTTAGAAACCCTGAAAGAGAAGGAAACATTGAGGATGAAAGTTTGATTGTTGCTCCTGCAGATGGACATGTTGTTGTGATTGAGCCAACAGAAGAACACGAATTCTTCAATGGCGAAAAACGCATACAGGTTTCTATTTTTATGACTGTTTTTAACGTGCATGCAAATTGGTATCCTATTGCAGGAACAGTAAAATGTAGCAAACATTACGATGGAAGACACATGGCTGCATATTTACCAAAATCAAGTCACGAAAACGAGCGTTCATCGGTGTTGATTGAAACTCCAAAAGGTTCGCAAGTTCTTGTTCGACAAATTGCAGGTGCGCTTGCTCGTCGCATTATCACTTACGCACATCCAGACTATAAATGCCATTTGAACGAACATTTAGGATTCATAAAGTTTGGTTCTCGAGTTGATTTATTTCTTCCTGCTGATGCCGAAATCTTTGTTGAAATTGGAGAAAGAACCAAAGGAAACCAGACTATTATTGCTCGTCTAAAAGAATAATGCATCCTAAGAATAACATTAACATTCGGAATAAAAGAGCATCTTTCGACTACGAACTGTTGGATAAATTCACAACAGGCATTGTGCTTTATGGTACTGAGATAAAGTCTATTAGAGAAGGAAAAGTAAGTTTGGTTGATACCTACTGCTTAGTTGAAAAAGGAGAACTTTGGGTAAAAGGAATGCACATAGCTGAGTATCGTTTAGGAACTTTCTACAACCACAATACCCAACGCGATAGAAAACTTTTGCTAACAAAAAAAGAGTTGCAGAAAATTGAGAGAAACGTCAAAGAAAGCGGACTAACAATCGTCCCTACCTCGCTTTTTATCAACGAAAAAGGATTGGCAAAACTTAACATTGCAATTGCTCGAGGCAAGAAAACATACGACAAACGCCAATCTCTTAGAGCGAAAGAGGATCAACGACAAATGGATAGAATGTTCAAAAGATGACACGAATTGGACTTTTGTCGGATACTCACGCTTATTTGGATGAACGTATTTTTCAGTATTTTGAAGGTTGCGATGAAATCTGGCATGCTGGCGACATTGGTTCCTTGGAAGTTGCAAACAAGTTGCAAAAATTCAAACAACTAAGAGCTGTTTATGGGAATATTGATGGTTATGAGGTTAGACATCTTTTCCCTCAACATAACCATTTTTTATGCGAAAATGTATCAGTTTGGTTAACTCACATAGGAGGTTATCCACAACGATATGCCAAAGAAGTTGTACCTGAAATTTATAAAAATCCACCACAACTTTTTGTTTGTGGGCATTCGCATATTTTAAGAGTAATGTATGACAAAACGTTGAACATGCTGTGTTTGAATCCTGGAGCAGCTGGTCAATACGGAGTGCAACTGGTGCCTACTCTACTACGATTTGAAATAGACAATGATAATATACAAAACTTAGAAGTAATTGAACTAAATAGGAAAATTATTAATGAATAAATCAAAATCACATATTTGGTGTTGCATATCCATTTTGGCAAGTATCTTTTCTGGATTTCTATTCTCGTGTGCCAATCGTGGTGCAGGACCACAAGGAGGACCGAAAGACGTAACTCCACCCGTTATCGTAAAAAGTACACCAAAGAACAACGAAGTCAATTTCAAAAACAAAAAAATTGAAATTGATTTTGATGAAATCGTGGTATTAAACCAGTTTCTAGAAAAATCAACTTGTTCACCTACCTGTACCAAAGCTCCAGTTGTAAAAGCTCTTGGTAAGAAAATCTCCATTGAATATGAGGATACTTTGCAAGAAAATACTACCTATACAATCAACTTTTCCGATGCAATAGTTGACAACAACGAAGGCAATCCATTGAAAAACTTTTCTTTTGCTTTTTCTACAGGAGAAGTTCTTGATACATTAAAAATAGCAGGGAGCGTGATTGATGCCGAAACACTAAATCCGATAAAAGGAATTTTAGTTGGTATCCACCAAAATTTGCACGACTCCGCTTTCACAACTCTGCCACTCGAACGAATAGCAAAAACAGATGAAGAAGGAAAATTCACCATTTACAACGTAAAAGATGGAACTTATAGAGTTTTTGCTTTACAAGATATTGGCGGAAATTATCTTTTTGATCTTCCCAATGAAAAATTGGCTTTTTCTGATAGTATTTTTCAAACTAAAATCATCATTGAATCTAAATTTGACACAATAATGATTGATTCGTTAACGATTGATACAATTATAGAAAAACAAATCTCTAAATACGAACCAGAAAACGTGATTCTTTCTGCATTTGAAGAAAAACACATACGACATGATTTTATAAAAGGAGAACGCAAAGAACCTCACAAATTCACACTCTTTTTTAACGAGAAACAAGATTCTTTCCCTCAAATTGTACCACTGAATTTTGAATGGGAAAATAACTATATTATTCAACAAAATAAAACTCAAGATACACTCGTCTATTGGATAACCGACTCACTAACCTACTCAACAGACTCACTAAAATTTGAGCTCTATTATCCATTTACAGACACACTTAACAACGTAGTAGTACAGATGGATACTATAGTTTTGCCTGTCAAAACACCAAAACCAAAGAACAACTCTCAACAAGAATCTTCTAGAAAAAAGAACAAAAAGAAAGAGAATGAAAATGAGAAAAAAAAGGTTGAACATCTAAAAATCAGTCACAATGTAAAAGGTACTTTTGATGTTTATAATGACATTGTTCTATCCTTTGACGTTCCTATAAAACATTACGATACAGCAAAGATTCATCTAGAGAAGAAAAAGGATACTCTTTGGATTCCTATACCCATTGATCTAAAAGTTCACAACGCAAATATGAAATTTTCTATTGAACAAGAATGGATTCCTGAACAGGAATATCGTTTAGTTATTGACTCAGCCGCATTTCACGAATATTACGGAAAAAGTAATAATAAAACCAAACTCAACATCAAAATCCGTTCATTGGAGGAATATGCAAATCTATATGTAATTTTGAAAAATTATACTGGAAAAGAAATTTTGCAACTACTGAACTCAAGAGAAAAAATTGAAAGAGAAACAAAAGTAACCGATGTCGAAACTGCTTTTGAAAATTTGAATCCAGGAGACTATTATCTAAAAATCTTTGTTGACGAAAACGATAATGGAATTTGGGATACGGGAAACTATGCAGAAAATCGGCAAGCAGAAAAGGTTTATTTCTATCCAGCAAAGATTAATTTAAGAGCTTTTTGGGACGTAGAAGAAGAATGGGATTACACACAAATACCACTCCTAGAGCAAAAACCCAAAGAACTTTACAAAAAAGACTGATAAGGTCATGAATATCTCCCTAAGAAAAACCGAAGACGGATCACATACGCTTTACAACCAAGCCATTGACGAATGTTACCATTCCGTTCATGGAGCTAAAAATGAATCGAATCATATTTTCATTCAGTCGGCATTTTTACAATGCAGAAAACAAGAAATTTCTGTTTTTGAAGTTGGATTTGGAACAGGTTTAAATGCTTTTTTAACTTATCTAACGGCAGAAAAAAACAATCAAAAAGTTCACTATGAAACGGTTGAATTATTTCCTGTTACTCATGACTTTTATTCCAACCTGAATTATTCAGAAACAGACAAAGAACGTTCTATTTTTGAAAAACTGCATCAATCAGAATGGAATAAATATACTTCAATAAACTCCGATTTTTCTTTATTCAAACATTTTGGAGATATGAAAGATTTGGAGCTTAAGAACATGTTTGACATAGTGTATTTTGACGCCTTCTCCCCAGAAAAACAACCTGACATGTGGGACAAACTTATCTTTGAAAAACTATACAATGCGATGAATCAAGATGCCATTCTCACAACATATTGCGCGAAAGGCGTTGTGAGACGCACATTGCAAGAAGTTGGTTTTACTGTTGAACGACTCGCTGGTCCTATTGGTAAAAGAGAAATTCTACGTGCCACAAAACATTAAAAGACTCATCAAGTATAAAATTATTCAAGAGAACTTGTTTTGCATAAGTTTTTTAAGCAATCAATTTATGCCAAACTAATTGCTTTTTTCTAACTTTGCAGTTTGAAAAAGATTTGAGAAAAACAATGAAACAAAAACTCAATATTTATAATACGCTTACACGAAAGAAAGAAGAATTCAAACCTCTCTATGAAGGACGTGTAGGAATGTATGTTTGTGGACCAACAGTGTACGGAGATGCTCACCTCGGTCATACTCGTCCTGCTATTACTTTTGATATTTTATATCGCTATTTATTACACATAGGATACAAAGTTCGTTATGTTCGAAATATTACAGATGTAGGACATCTTGAACATGATGCTGACGAAGGAGAAGACAAGGTGGCAAAAAAAGCACGCCTTGATCAACTAGAGCCAATGGAAGTGGTGCAATTCTATCTAAATAGATACCACAAAGCAATGGAAGCATTAAACGTTCTTCCTCCAACAATAGAGCCACATGCTTCGGGACATATTATCGAGCAAATCAATTTTGTTCAAAAAATACTTGATGCTGGTTTTGCTTATGAGAGCGAAGGGTCAGTGTATTTCGACGTTGAGAAATACAACAAACACCATCACTACGGAAAACTCTCAGGAAGAAATATTGATGAATTACTCGAAACCACGCGAGCACTTGATGGTCAGAGCGAGAAACGTAGAAGTATTGATTTTGCACTTTGGAAAAAAGCACAACCCGAGCATATTATGCACTGGCCTAGCCCTTGGAGCGAAGGTTTTCCTGGTTGGCATTTAGAATGTTCTGCAATGGGAACAAAATATCTTGGAGAAACTTTTGATATTCATGGAGGAGGAATGGATTTGATGTTTCCTCATCACGAATGTGAAATTGCTCAAAGTTGTGCAGCACTTGGACACGAAAGTGTGAAATATTGGATGCACAACAATATGATTACTATCAACGGGCAAAAGATGGGAAAATCTCTCGGCAATTTTATTACATTAGAAGAATTTTTCACGGGAAATCATCAACTCTTGAAACAAGCGTTTTCTCCTATGACCATTCGCTTTTTCATTCTTCAAGCTCACTATCGTAGCACTGTTGATTTTAGCAACAATGCTCTAGAAGCTGCCGAAAAAGGTTTTGAAAGATTAAAAGACGCATATAGCCGCTTGCTTAAAATAGCACCTTCTTCTACAACAACAATTGATATAAAAGGTCTTAGAGAACGTTGTGAAGAAGCAATGGCTGACGATTTGAACTCTCCTATTGTGATTTCTCACCTGTTTGATAGTGCAAAACAAGTCAATACTATTGCCGACGGAAAAGCGACTATTTCTTCCGAAGATTTGGAAGAATTAAAATCTGTTTGGAAAATATTTGCTCAAGATATACTTGGACTAAAACTCGAAGCAGAAAGTGAGAACTCAAATCTCCAAGCATATCAAGCTGCAGTCGACCTTTTGCTAGACATCCGACTAAAAGCAAAACAAAACAAAGATTGGGCAACAAGTGATGAGATTCGCAATAAACTCACTGAAATAGGATTCTCCATAAAGGACACAAAAGATGGTTTTGAATGGAGTATTTAAGAAAAAAATAATATCAATTTTTTATGAAAACACTTACCGCAACCGAATTTAATTTTGAAAATCAAACATCTGTTTATCACGGAAAAGTTCGTGACGTATATTCCATCAACAATGAAACACTTGTGATGATTGCCACTGATAGAATTTCTGCTTTTGACGTTGTTTTACCCAAAGGAATTCCTTTCAAAGGACAAATGCTCAACCAAATTGCAGCAAAATTTTTAGATGAAACATCTGATATTTGTCCTAACTGGAAAATTGCTACTCCAGACCCAATGGTAACTGTTGGTCTTCGTTGCGAAGGATTCCCCGTAGAAATGATTGTTCGTGGATACCTATGCGGAAGTGCTTGGAGAGCATATAAAAGTGGAGTAAGAGAAATTTGTGGGGTAAAAATTCCTGACGGAATGCGTGAAAACGAAAAATTTCCAACACCAATAATCACTCCAACAACCAAAGCAGAAATAGGCAAACACGACGAAGACATTTCTAAAGAAGAAATTTTAAGTCAAGGCTTAGTTTCAAAAGAAGACTATGAACTTTTAGAAAAATACACATTAGCTTTGTTCAAAAGAGGAACTGAAATTGCAGCAAAAAAAGGATTAATTCTCGTGGACACGAAATATGAATTTGGAAAAGTAAATGATATTATTTACTTAATGGACGAAATTCATACTCCTGACTCAAGTCGATATTTTTATGCAGAAAGTTACAACGAATTGTTCGAAAAAGGAGAACCTCAAAAACAGTTATCTAAAGAATTTGTTCGCGAGTGGTTAATGGAAAATGGTTTTCAAGGAAAAGAAGGTCAACAAGTTCCAGAAATGACAGATGAAGTTGTTAGCAACATCAGCAATCGTTACATCGAACTTTTCGAACAAATCACTGGCGAAAAATTCTCTCCCTCTGCAACAGAAAACATTGCAGCAAGAATTGAAAAAAACGTAAGCGACTTCTTGAAAAAATAAAAATCGTATAAAAATTTTATGTATCTTTGCGAAGATATTAGAAACTTATTTAAAGTTAATTATTATGGCAAAAAACAATAAAAATCAAGATTACGAATTGGAGAATGTAGAAAATGCCCTTTCTACTTCGGAAGCATTTATTGAGAAATACAAAAAAGAAATATCTTATGTATTAGGTGCAATTATATTGATTGCTATCATTATTCTTGCTTTCAAATCGTGGTACATAGCACCAAAAGAAGTTGAAGCACAAGAAAAAATTGCAATTTGCCAAGAAGTATTTGCTAAAGATTCATTTCAATTAGCATTAAACGGAGATGGCGAAGACATTCTTGGTTTTGAGGCAATTGCTAAAGATTATAAATTTACCAAAACAGCAAAACTAGCATCTCTTTATGCGGGGATATGTTATTTTCAAATGAGCGATTACGAAAATGCTGTTAAATTCCTTAACAAATTCAATTTAAACTCAGTCAATGTTTCTCCTGCAACAATAGGGTTGATTGGAGATTGCTATGTTGAAATGAAAGAGTACGAAAAAGCAGCAAAGTATTTCAAAAAAGCAAGTAAAGACGAAAACGAACTTACTGCACCTTTCTACTTAAAAAAACTAGGAGTAGTTTATGAAGAACTTGGCAAATATGATGAAGCAATTGAGGTATATACAACTATCAAAGACCAATACTTTAAAAGTATGCAAGCTGCTGATATAGAGAAATATATAGAAAGAGCTAAAATAAAAAAATAAAAGAGAACAAACTCATTTACATTGAAAGAAAGTAGTAACTAAACTCTCAAAAGGGTGGTACTACTTTCTTTTGTTTAACTAATTTTTTTTATGGCAACAAAATATCATAATTTATCCGACTACGATTCTAATCAAATGCCAGAAAAAGCATTTGTAGAAAAACAACGTTTTGCTCTAATTGTTTCTGATTGGAATTCTAATGTTACTCATGCATTACTAAAGGGAGCTTTTGAAACATTAATAGAAAATGGAGCAAAAGAACAAAATATTGACATTTTTCATGTCCCTGGAACATTTGAATTAACTTTTGCAGCAAAACAACTAATAAACAAAAACTATTCAGCAATCATTGTCATGGGATGTGTAATTCAAGGAGAAACTCCTCACTTTGATTATGTATGTCAAGGTGTAACACAAGGCATTACACAACTCAACTTAGAAGGTTCAAGTCCGGTAATATTTAGCGTTTTAACAACAAACACTATGAAACAAGCCACAGATCGTTCTGGAGGAATCCATGGAAATAAAGGGACTGAAGGTGCTATCACTGCAATTAAAATGATAGAATTAAAAGAAAAAACGAATATAAAAATTTGATATTAAAAGTATTTTTCTTACCTTCGCGCTCGCTTTAGGGCAGTTACCAGAGTGGCCAAATGGGGCTGACTGTAACTCAGCTGTCTTTCGACTTCGGTGGTTCGAATCCATCACTGCCCACAAAGTTTTTAAGTTTATTTGCGGAAATAGCTCAGTTGATAGAGCACTAGCCTTCCAAGCTGGGGGTCGCGGGTTTGAGCCCCGTTTTCCGCTCCAAAGAGAAGTTCGATTGAACTTCTCTTTTTTATGAAACAAACAAGCGCAAACAACAATCAAAACTAGTTGTTGTTATATTATTTTTTATTACTTTCGCAAAAAAATATTTTATTATGGAATTTACTGCAAAGCAAATTGCCGATTTCTTAGGAGGCGAAGTTGTAGGAAATTGCAATGAAACAGTTCATACTTTTGCAAAGATCGAAGAAGGAACGAAAGGAGCACTCTCTTTTTTATCCAATCCTAAATACACAAACTACTTATATAAAACTCAGTCTAGCATTGTTCTTGTAAACAAGGATTTTCGACCAGAACAACCTATAAAAGCTACCCTTATCAAAGTAGATAATGCTTATGAAAGTTTAGCCAAATTGCTCTCTCTATATGAGTCAATGAAACCTAAACGCAAAGGAATCGACCCACTAGCATATGTTGCTCCTACAGCTAAAATAGGAAAAGACGTTTACCTTGCCCCTTTTGCTTGCGTTGGAGATAATGCCGAAATTGGAGATAATACTGAACTTCATCCACATGCAACTGTAGGAGCAAGATCCAAAGTTGGAAATAATTGCATTATGTATACAAACTCCAATGTTTATCACGATTGTCTCGTTGGAAATAATTGTATTCTTCACTCTGGAAGTGTTGTTGGTGCTGATGGCTTTGGTTTTGCGCCTCGTCCTGATGGAAGTTATGATAAAATACCACAAATTGGCATTGCAATTCTTGAAGACAATGTAGAAATAGGAGCAAACACCTGTATCGATAGAGCTACAATGGGAGCTACAATCATACGAAAAGGTGTTAAATTGGATAATCTTATTCAAATTGCACACAATGCTGAAATAGGAGAAAATACTGTTATGGCATCTCAAACTGGTGTTGCTGGATCTACAAAAATTGGAAAGAATTGTGTATTTGCAGGTCAAGTTGGAGTTGCAGGACACATTTCTGTTGCAGACAAATCAATTATTGGAGCACAATCTGGCATTGCAAAAGCAATAAAGGCAGAAGGAAAAATGTGGATGGGATCTCCTGTCATTTCAGCAAGTGCTTTTCGCCGCTCAAGTGTTTTATTCAAAAACTTTGATGAGTTACAACAAACTATTTTGGATTTAAAAAAACGGGTTTCGGAATTGGAGAAAAACCAAAAGTAGAAAAAAATGGAAAAACAACGCACTTTAAAACATGCCTTTACAGTAAAAGGTAAAGGATTACATACCGGATTAAACATTGAACTAACATTAAAGCCTGCAGCTGAGAATACTGGGTATGTTCTCAAACGAATTGATATAGAAGGTCAGCCAGAGATTCCCGCTTTGGCAGAATATGTTTCACAAACAACTCGTGGCACTGTAATCAAAAAAGACGAAGTTCAAATTAGCACTATCGAACACGCAATGGCGGCTCTGTATGCTTTTGGGATTGATAACTGCTTGATGGAAGTAAATGCGCCTGAATTTCCAATTCTTGATGGTAGCGCAAAACAATATGTTGAAGCAATTGAAAAAATTGGTATTGAAGAACAAAATGCCGAAAAAAAATATTTCATTGTTGATAAAAAAATTGAATATAATTTACCAAATAGCGATTCGTCAATAACCATACTACCCGACGATAAATTTAGTTTGATTGTTTTAGTAGGATTTGATTCTCCTGTGTTGAACAATCAGTTTGCCGTGCTGAACGATATGAAGGATTTCGCGAAAGAAATTGCGCCTTGTCGCACATTTGTTTTTGTTCGTGAAATTGAGCCTCTCTTGAAAATGAACCTCATAAAGGGAGGTGATTTGAATAATGCATTGGTTATTTATGACAAAGAAATATCACATGAAGAACTAAAGAGATTGGCTGATATGATTAATCAACCATGTCCTAGCGTTGATAAGTTTGGCTATATAAATACACAGCTCTTATTCAACAATGAGCCTGCTCGACATAAAATGCTTGATATAATAGGCGATCTTGCTTTAGTTGGTCATCCTATAAAAGGGAAAGTTATAGCGATGTATCCTGGTCATTCAGCCAATACTGCAATGGCTAAAGAAATTAGAGAAGACATTAAAAATCAATTGAATAAATAATATAAATATGACAAACGCTTTCATTCACCCCGAAGCACAAATTGGAAAGAACGTAGTTATTGAACCGTTCTCTTATATTGATAAGAATGTGGTTATTGGAGATGGTACGCATATTGGTCCAAATGTAACAATTTACAGTGGAGCAAGAATTGGGACAAATTGTCAGATTTTCCCTGGAGCTGTGATTTCTGCAGTTCCGCAAGATTTGAAATTTATAGGAGAAGACACTCTCACTATTATTGGAGATAACAATATATTGCGCGAATGTGTTACCGTACACAGAGGAACAGCATCTAAGAATAAAACAGAAATTGGGAATAACTGCCTAATAATGGCTTATTGTCACGTTGCGCATGATTGTTTATTACATAACAATATTATAATGTCCAATGCGACTCAACTTGCTGGAGAAGTAGAAGTTGATGATTTTGCTATAATTGGCGGAGGTTCATTGGTTCATCAGTTTACTAAAATAGGATGCCACTCAATGCTTCAAGGTGGTTCAAAAGTCAATAAAGACGTTCCTCCTTATGTTATTGCAGCTCACGAACCTCTCTCATATTTTGGATTAAACACAGTAGGATTGCGTCGCAGAGGTTTTTCTTCTGAAACCATCCAAAATCTTCAAGAAATATACAGAAAAATCTTCCTATCTGGAATAAATAACAAAGAAGCGATTGCTCAAGTTATGGAACTTTTCCCTGAGTCAGTAGAACGTAACAATGTTGTAGACTTTATAAAAAACTCTGAAAGAGGAATCATTAAGGGCAGATAAGAAAAATTTGCTCTTGTAGTTCAACGGATAGAACAAAAGTTTCCTAAACTTTAGATTTGGGTTCGATTCCCAACGAGAGTACGAAAATTTTCCACCAAATATTGGCATATTCAAGCAATTAAGACAACATCAAAAACAAACACATTTACAACGAAAATTACATTTTCCGTTTTTTAAACGCAAAAAGACTTTTTCTAATTCTACTATTTTTTTCTTATTATAGTCAAACCATCTCGGAGAGGAAGTATTACCTTTTCCACTCTTTCATCTGTTGCTACATAATCGTTAAAAACCAAGATTCCTTTTGTCTGTAAATCAGTATGATGTGGTATTTCCAAAACTTTTCCACTCCATAGTGTATTGTCTGCAATTATAAATCCTCCTTTTTTCATTTTCGGGAAAATTGCGTTATAATAGTCAAGATACTGGCGCTTATCTGCATCAATAAAAGATAGATCAATTGTTTCATTTTCAAAACTTTCTATAACTTGAAGTGCATCACCTATATGCAACTCAACTTTATTTCCTAACGGAGATTGCTGCAGATTTTCCAGAATAAAATCCTCTAATTCGTCATCATTTTCTACTGTATGCACTACCCCATCATCGTTCAACCCTTCTGCCAAGCAAAGAGCAGAATAACCCGCAAAAGTTCCCAACTCTAACACCACTTTTGGAGAAATCATCTTAGATAACATTTTCAAAATATTTCCTTGTAAGTGTCCTGAAATCATACGTGGATTTAGCAAACGAACATGAGCTACTCTATTTATTTTTTTCAACACATCATCTTCTTTATCAATATGTTGCAGTATATACTCTTCTATTTTTTCATCCATTTTCTATTCGTAAAATAAATATGATAACTGATTAGGTGCGAAAACCTCATTTGCAACCTCACTTAACTGTTCTACTGAAACAAGATCCAACTTTCGCCTAACTTCTTCCAACTCATCAAAATGATTAAAGTAAGAAAAACTTTTTGCCATGCTCAATGCCAAATTTTCTCTATTTTGAGAAGACAGCAACAGTTGGCCTAGAAGTTGTCTTTTATACGTAATCAACTGTTTTTCCGTAAACTTATTTTCTCTCAAACGTTGTAACTCTCTTTCTATCAAACTAATGCACTTATCTCTATTCTTATGATCACATCCAAAATAAATACTAAAAACTCCAGTATCCGAATAGGAATTAAATTCCGATTCAATAGTATAGGCCAAACCATGTTTTTCTCTCACCAAAAAATTCAAACGACTATTCAAAGTTGGACCTCCAAGTATATTATTCAAAAGAAATAAAGGTAACCTTTTTTTGTCTCCAAAAGCATAAGCACGATTGCCTATTACACAATGAGTTTGAAATGTATCTTTCTGTTTAACAAGTCTTTGAGGGATATAAGAACTCTGTTCATTTATAGAAGTTCCTCTCAAACCAAAGCCTGACGAAAAATATTTTTCTGCCAAACTTGTTACTTTCTTAAAATCAACATTCCCTAAAGAGAAAAACACAACTTTGTCTGGAGTATAATTACGCTTATAGAAATCCTTGACCTTCTTTTGAGTAAAAGTTTGCAACATATTTTCATTACCAAGAATATTTCGTCCAAGCGATGAATCTCTAAAAATCAATGTTTCAAATTCGTCATAAATTAATTCAGAAGGACTATCATTGTACGACTGAATTTCATCTAAAACAACATCTATTTCCTTTTCAATTTCATTTTCTGGAAATGTTGAATTAAAAAACACATCACTCAGTAACTCCACTGCCCTCTCAAAATACACCGTTGGTATTGCAGCATAAATAAATGTTTCCTCCTTTGTAGTATAAGCATCAAGGCTTCCTCCTATCGTTTCTAAACGATTGATAATATGAAAACTACGACGCTTTTTAGTTCCTTTGAAGAGCAAATGTTCAACAAAGTGAGCCATTCCAAGTTCATCTTCTCGTTCGCCTCGAGTTCCTACTTTTATAGCTAAACCACAATAAACAACAGGCGATGAATCACACTTATGCACGATTCGCATTCCATTGGAAATTGTATGTGAAAAATAAGTTGTTTCCATAAAAAACTATACCTGCAAAAATAAAAATAACTCATCAATTTTAGATTCTCATTACAACGAATTTTAACACCAACATCATATCGTAAAATCGACACGATTTACTATATTTGCAGATTATTTATAACAAAAAATTATGACTATTTTAATCAAAGCATTACAACTTATTTTGAGCCTTTCTTTGTTGGTTTTTGTCCACGAATTGGGGCACTTTATGTTTGCGCGATTATTCAAAACTCGTGTTGATAAATTTTATCTTTTCTTCAATCCAAAATTTGCAATCGTTCGTTGGAAAAAAATAAATGGAAAGTGGCGTATAAAATGGTTTTCTAAAAATTGGGAAGAGTTTTCTCAACCAGTTTTGGACGAAAATGGCTACCAAAAGTTGGATAAAAAAGGAAATCCTATGACCCAACCTCTCCCTATCGACCAATTGCCAGAAGATGATTGGAGACGCTATCCAGAAACTACAGAATGGGGAATCGGATGGTTGCCACTCGGAGGTTATTGCTCAATTTGCGGAATGGTGGACGAAACAACTTCAATCGACGATCTTAGCGAAAAAGCAGAACCTTGGGAATATCGTTCTAAACCTGCTTGGCAACGTTTGCTTATCATTACCGGCGGTGTTCTAATGAACTTTATTACTGCAGTTGTTGTTTATTCCATAATGCTTTTTCATTGGGGAGCAGAAGAAATGCCTATGAAAAACGCTTATTTGGGATATAATTATTGCCAAACAGCATTGAAAAACGGATTCGAAAACGGAGACATTATCATCTCTATTGACAACGAAGAAGTTGAAACAGAAAAAGATGCCATTGAAAAAATTGTAATTGAAAATAAAAGAAACGTCCGGATAAATAGAAAAGGTAACGATACTCTTATTCTTTTGCCCGAAGGATTTGGGAAACAAATGCTTGCTGCAGAAGAAAAACAATTTATGGAATTGCGCATTCCGTTTGTGATAGACGAGATTGTTGGACAAAATAAAATGCTTCAAAAAGGAGATAGTGTAATTGCCATTAACAACAAAAAAACTTCTGTTTATCAAGATATTACAAAAGAGATTTCTTCACTTTCCAACACCAAAATAAACATCAGTTTCTTTAGAAACGGTATACTGATGAGTGATTCTATTATGCTTGATGAAAATGGGAAAATTGGAGTTTCGATAAAAAATCCTATTGTCTATTTCAAAACCATCAAAAAAGAGTACAACATTTTGCAATCTATTCCTGCTGGTTGGAACATGATGGTTGACGTTTTATCTAGTTACATCAAACAATTCCGACTCGTGTTTACCAAAGAAGGAGCAAAAAGTTTGGGCGGGTTTGCTGCCATTGGAAATTTGTTCCCAAGCGTTTGGGATTGGCAAATTTTTTGGAACATGACCGCATTTTTGAGCGTAATACTTGCTTTTATGAACATTTTACCAATTCCGGTTCTCGATGGTGGATATGTTTTATTTCTACTTTACGAAATGATTTTCCGCCGAAAACCAAGCGAAAAATTTATGCAAATTGCGTTAAATATTGGTATGTTTTTATTGTTAACACTACTCATTTTGGCAAATGGGAATGATGTAATCAGAATGTTCAAGTAAACCGATTAATAATTTTACAAAAACAATATAACCACATTATATGAAAAAGTTTAAGGAGTATTCCAATTTCAATTTATCGAACATCAACAAGGAAGTTTTGCAAAAATGGCAAAACGATGATTTGTTTCACAAAAGTATAGAAACACGCGAAGGTTCGCCACGATTTATTTTTTTCGAAGGACCTCCTTCAGCCAATGGTATGCCAGGCATTCACCACGTAATGGCTCGTACTATAAAAGATACTTTCTGCCGTTACAAAACCATGCAAGGCTTCCAAGTTAAACGAAAAGCAGGTTGGGACACTCACGGACTTCCCGTAGAACTTGGCGTAGAAAAAATGCTTGGTATTACCAAAGAAGATATTGGCAAAAAAATCAGCGTTGATGAATACAATGCCGCTTGCCGTCAAGAAGTGATGAAGTACACAAAAGAATGGACTTCGCTAACCGAAAAAATGGGTTATTGGGTCGATTTGGAAAATCCATACATCACCTACGACAACAAGTTCATCGAAACACTTTGGTGGTTGCTCAAACAACTTTACAACAAAGGTCTGCTCTACAAGGGATACACTATTCAACCTTATTCACCGGCAGCTGGAACAGGACTAAGTTCTCACGAATTAAATCAACCTGGTTGCTATCGCGATGTAAAAGACACAACTTGTACTGCACAATTCAAAATAAAAGGCAACCAGTTTGGCGAAAATGCCTACTTCTTGGCCTGGACAACTACTCCTTGGACATTGCCTTCGAATACAGCACTTTGCGTTGGACCAAAAATTGAATACAACGTAGTAAAAGCAAAAAATCCTTATTCGGCTGAAGATTGCACTTACATTCTTGCCAAAGATTTGGTCAAAAGTTATTTCGGCGAGAAAAAAATCGAAGAATTTGAAATCGTTGGGGAATACATTGGAGCCGATTTGGTTGACACGGAATACGAGCAACTCATTCCTTGGGTGAATCCGGGCGAAGGAGCTTTTCGTGTAATTGCAGGAGACTATGTTACCACCGAAGACGGAACTGGTATCGTACACATCGCTCCAACATTTGGAGCTGATGACGCTTTTGTTGCGAAAAAAGCAGGCGTTCCGGGATTGACTTTCTTGACCAAAAAAGGTGAAACTCGCCCAATGGTTGATATGACCGGAAAATTCTTTGTTTTAGAAGATTTAGACGAAGATTTTGTAAAAAATCAAGTTAATGTAGATTTGTATAATGAATATGCAGGCCGCTATGTAAAAAATGCATACGACAAAAACCTCACCGACAAAGACGAAACGCTTGATGTGGCTATTTGTATGATGCTCAAACAACAAGGATTGGCTTTCCGCATCGAAAAACACGTACACAACTATCCACACTGCTGGCGTACGGACAAACCAGTGCTTTACTATCCGCTTGACAGTTGGTTTATACGAACAACTGCCGTAAAAGACGAGATGATTGCACTCAACAAAACGATCAATTGGAAACCAGAATCGACGGGTACAGGTCGTTTTGGGAAATGGCTCGAAAACCTTAACGATTGGAACTTGAGCCGCAGTCGCTACTGGGGAACTCCATTGCCTATTTGGCGTACCGACGACGGACAAGAAGAAATCTGCATCGGCTCTATCGAAGAACTTTTTAACGAAATTGAAAAATCCGTTGCCGCAGGATTTATGAGTGAAAATCCATGGAAAAACTTTGAAGTAGGCAACTACAGCGCTGAAAACTACGATCCTAAAAACATCGATTTGCACCGCCCTTATGTCGACAACATTGTGCTTGTTTCTGCTTCGGGCAAACCAATGAAACGTGAACTCGATCTTATCGACGTTTGGTTCGATTCAGGCGCAATGCCATATGCTCAGATTCACTATCCGTTTGAAAATACCGACGCAGATAGGACATCGGACTTCATTAGCGAAGGCGTCGACCAAACTCGTGGTTGGTTCTTCACATTGCACGCCATTCACACAATGATAGAAAATAACGTAGCGTTCAAAAACGTAATTTCCAACGGATTGGTACTCGACAAAAACGGAAACAAAATGTCAAAACGTTTGGGCAATGCCGTCGATCCGTTTGAAACAATAGAAAAATATGGTTCCGACCCATTGCGTTGGTATATGATGACAAATGCCTCACCTTGGGACAACCTCAAATTCGACGTAGAAGGCGTGGAAGAAGTTCGTCGTAAGTTCTTTGGAACACTTTACAACACATATTCGTTTTTTGCACTTTACGCCAACGTTGACGGATTCTGTGGCAACGAAGCACAAATAGACGTTGCTGAGCGTCCAGAAATTGACCAATGGATTCTTTCGTTGCTCAACTCGCTAGTGAAAGAGGTGGCAGAACACTACGAAAACTACGAGCCAACTCGTGCTGGCCGTGCTATCAGCGACTTTGTTCAAGAAAATCTATCGAACTGGTACGTTCGTCTCAACCGCAAACGCTTCTGGGGAGGAACAATGGACAACGATAAATTAGCTGCTTACCAAACACTTTACGAATGCCTAGTAACCATCAGCAAATTGATGGCTCCTATCGCTCCATTCTATGCAGACCGTTTGTATTGCGATTTAACGGGAGAGGGCTCGGTACATTTGACCGACTTCCCAAAATGCAACGAAGCACTTATTTCGCAAAACCTCGAAGCGTGTATGCAACTTGCACAGCAAGCTACTTCGATGATTTTGGCACTTCGCAAAAAAGCAAACAAAAAGGTACGTCAGCCATTGCAGAAAGCTGTTATTCCTGTTTCTAGCGAAGAGGTGTTGACGCAATTGCAACACGTTGCTGATTTGATTAAAACGGAAGTAAATATCAAAGAACTACAAGTGGTTACTGATGAAAATTCTACCATCAAATTGGTGAAACGCATCAAACCGAACTTCAAAACATTGGGCAAAAAATACGGCAAACAAATGAAAGAGATTGCCACTGCTATTGCCGTGCTTGCTCAAGAAGAAATTGCCGCTATAGAAACACAAGGAAGCATAGTGCTCGCCTTGGCAAGTGGAGAGGTTTGCATAGAAATTGCCGATGTAGAAATTGCTACCGAAGATATGCCGGGCTGGCTTGTAGCCAACGAAGGCAACCTGACCATTGCTCTCGACATAGAAGTGTCCGAAGCATTGAGACAAGAAGGTATTGCTCGTGAACTCGTCAACCGAATTCAAAACATCAGAAAAACAAGCGGTTACGAAATTACCGACAAAATATCGGTAAGCATCGAAGCACGCGAGGAGATAACCGAAGCCGTAGAAAACCATAAAGACTACATCGCTTCTCAAGTGTTGGCTACTTCGCTATGCATTGTGGAGCAAATAGCAAATCCTACACCGCTTGACTTCGAAGATTTTGTAGTGAATATTTATATTGAAAAAGCATAAAATAACTTTACATATTGAATAACCATTTAAAACATTTTGCCTATGATATAAAAGCGTATATCTGATACGCACATCTTGAAAATAATTGGAAAGCGTTAGCTTTTTATTCGGGAATCCGAAACTTAGACACTTTCAGACTCGCCCAAAGAATAAAAAACCTAACTCACGTAGATGCTACGTGGGATTTATTCTTGTATTTGGGCGATAGGTAGTCTAAGACCTCGGATTCCAGAGAAAAGTTTGAAGTCTCACGTTTTTTATGTGCGTATGTTTTTAGAAAATGAGACTTACGGAGTAACCCCCAAAGCCGTTATTTAAGTCAGGGAAAAATCAATTAAAATTTTATAGAAAATGAAAAATATAACATTAGGAATAATATTGTTTTTAGGAATTACTTGTAATGCACAAACATTAACTTATGAACAAGTTCAAAATTGTACTGACCCTAAAAAAGAACTCGAAAAAAAATATGAAGCTTATACTGCTTCTGACAATCACACTTATCGAGTTGGAGATGACATTATAATTGGAACGCCCTCTTCTAACAAAACTTTTGCTTTTCTTACTTCAGAATTAGGAGCAGTTGCAGGAAATCCTTATCTAGGAATTAGATGTTCTGGTGTTAAAATGCAAATTAAAAGCATACTTGTTGGAGGTTCTAAAAAGACAGGAACACACGTAGGTGTACGTGCAATTTTTAAAGGATTAGGAGGTGTAAATATTCAATTTGAGAACGCCTTACAAAGTGGTGAGATTGTTTCACAAGGAATGACATCCGATAAAGCATTAGAAGAATTAAAGAAAGAAAAAGACAAACTCGATTTAGACTTAATTACTGAAGAAGAATTCAATAAACGAAAAGAAGAGTTGATGAAGTATATCAAATAAACAAAACTTAAAAAAAGAACTCCGCTCATCATCTAGATAAGCGGAGTTTTTTGTATTCGGCAGAGAAATTGTAAATTTTCAGTTAGTACTATACCTCTACGCACAAGTAATTATAATGAATAAACGGGCGCTGATTGTTTTGGCCTTTTAGTTGTCGGATTTTTTCGCTATCGTATTCCGCCTTTCCTACACCTAGCACATTGCCACTTTCATCTTCTATCTTCACAATATCTTGACGTTCAAAGTTCCCTTTTACGTCAATAATTCCTACAGGAAGAAGACTATGTGCTTCGCTTTTGAGCAAGGCTTTTTTTGCACCATCATTGACCACAACTTTTCCTTTTGCAAAATCTTCTGAATGAGCAATCCATTTTTTTACACTTGAGATTTCCTTCTTCTCTGGTTCAAAAAACGTGCTAATGGTTGATTCATTGATGAGCAAATCAATCAAAATTCCATCTTTTTTACCATTTGCTATAAACACGGGAATTCCCTCCTTAGCTACCTTACGCGCAATTCTAGTTTTGGTCATCATTCCTCCCCTACCAAGTGACGACTTCTTAGTTTGAATATATTGATTCAAATTTTGAGAAGATTTTATATTACGAATTACCGATGAAGTCGCATCGTTAGGGTCACCATCGTAGATTCCGTCAATATTACTCAAAATTATCAGAGCATCAACGTCCATCATTGTAGCAATAAGTCCCGATAATTCATCATTGTCGGTAAACATCAACTCCGTAACCGAAATGGTATCATTTTCATTTACAATAGGCACCACATTATTCTCAAGCATAACCCTCATACATTGTTGCTGATTGAGATAATGCCTACGAGATCCAAAACTCTCCTTTGTTGTCAGCACTTGGCCACAAATAATGTTTTTTTGTCTAAACAATTCATAGTAACAGTTTATCAGTTTTGCCTGACCAATAGCCGAAAAAAGTTGGCGAAGTTCCACCGAATCCATCTTTCTTGTAGGTTTTAATTCTGCCTTGCCCGAAGCCACAGCCCCCGAAGAAACAAGTACAATTTCCACTCCGTTTTGATGCAATGTAGCAACTTGTTCCACAATTTGTTCTATCCGAGCAATGTCCAACATTCCATCAGATTTTGTCAGCACATTACTTCCTATTTTGACGGCTATTCTGTTAAATCTATAATTATTCATTTTTTTGAAATATGATTTGCAAAGTTAGTAACATAATTGAAAATAGAATCATAAAAACATTCTCCTAAACGTTTATCTTTTTCGGTCGAAAAAAGTTCATTATGGAGAATAAACACACATTTTCCTTGCACATGCCGTACCTTATCTATCAGTTCTGTTATGAGCGAATATGCATCCTCAAGAGAAAGTTGCAAATGAGTTTCTAATGTTGTATCCATAAATATCGTGGGAACAACCTTTAACAACGTTTCTCTATCCGATTCTAAATCATAAAAATAAAATGGCACACAGGTACTCGCTCTAAAACCAATCTGCTGAGCATAAGCCATCGAATAGTCTTCAAGAATACCTTCCTCTTGCAAAATCCGATAACTATTTGGCAATGAAAATCTTAAAAAATGGAAACGATTTTTAGAGATTTCTTTTCCACTCCACTTCTGCAATCTTTTCTTCTCACTCCTAATCTTTTCCACGTCAAATGCCGCTTCATACGAAATGTGAAGCCCTACGCTACTCCGTTTTGACTGCTCAGCAATAGCTTTTCTATAACATGCTGCATTTGAATTTTTACAACGTTTGTCAAACAAGCCTCTGCCACCTACATGAAAAAAATAAGAAATCATTTGATTGTGCTTTTGGTGAAATTTATCCACTCTATCAAAGTTCAACCACGGATCGTTCTTAAAACCTAAAAGAACAAAAACACGTTGCTTAAATTGCTTAAAATCAAATAAAAAATCTCTCAAAAGTAATGCGAATGACTTTACTACACCACGATCCTTGTACTTATAAAAATGATCGACGTCAACTGTAGGCACAAACTGAAAAGATCTCTTGATTTCGTCAACTTGCTGACTTCCTACAATTTTTTCTCTCAGTTTTTTTGTCCAAAGATCAACCAACGGAAGTTGAAGAAAACCATACTGATAAGCCACACTTTGAGAAAAATCGAATCGCTGATGGTTATCAATCTCTTCAGAGAAGTATTCTTCGTAACGAGAAATCAAAAAAAATATTGCTGCAAAAATATCAAAAGGAATATCTCCTGCTGTTGAAAAAAAACAAGGCAAATCTTCCCACGTATTCAACACAATATCTTGCGACTTTATCTCTTTCTCAAACAACAAATTGACAGGAACAATCTGAAAAGAAGATTCTATCTCTTCATCAGAATAATTGATTTTTATTCCATCTTCTTTCTGAAAAAACTCTTTATCAGTTGTTGCAACAAAATCCAACTCCATCAAAGTTTTGAAAACATGTTTCAAAACATAATCCAGTCTATTTGTCAAAAAACGACTGTAAACCAGAACTTTATTTCTAGAATTGTTTGTCATTAAAAAAAACGAAAAAAGACTCTTCCATTGTGTTAGCTGAACTCTCAATTTTAAGATTTCTATAAAACTAAAAATTCCTTTTTTACACAATTCAAATCTTGACAAAGGTAAAAATATTCAAACACACTACTCTTTTTATTTGCTTAATTTTTATCGCAGAAATATTCTGACAATATTAAAATTCAATTAGGAATTTCTCATTTTTGAGATTTGTTTTGGGCAATTTTTGAAGTAGGTGGAGCTGAATATTATAGTAACTTTGGAAACTCTACTCGTACATACGGAGACCGGAACTTAAGCAGTTTCTCTTTCAATGATGGAACAAACAGCAAAACTATTTCGGTTAATCAAAGTACATCAAATGGTGCCACAATATACTATGATAAGACAAGTGAGGTTGTTACTCTTGAACCAGGAAAAGCAGTAAGTTCTACAATTAATTGGACAGGATACTGGATGCACACTTACCTATTCATTGACTGGGATAAAAATGGAGAGTTTACCAAAGATTTGGCGGCAAACAACTATATACCAACTGAGAATAGCGAATTGGTTGCTTTCTCTTTCTGGAGTGGAGTAAACGGAAGTTCAAACGACAGACAAGGTTATGACCATGCAGGAACTTATTTAACCGGGGATAACAGAAATGTTCACTCCTTGAAATCATTTACTATTCCAACAAGTAAAAAACCTGGTTCTTACCGTGCTCGTTTAAAAATAGACTGGAACAATGTTGATGCAAATAGCGTTTCAAGCAAAAGTGATGCACCATGTGTGGTTGACTTTACATTGAATATTCCTGGAACTATAACTTACACTGTGGGTGTTACTGCAGGTAAAGGAGGTTCTGCTACAATTAACGGAGGGACAGTGGCTGTTGATATTGCAGAAGGCGAGGAGGTAACATTGGTTGCAACTCCTGAAATTGGTTATGAGTTTGATGGTTGGTATGTTGGAGAGACTCGAGTAAGCACCGAAGCTGAATACACAATAGAGGCTACAACTAATCGTATTTATGAGGCTCGTTTCGGTATTTTATCTGGAATAGACCTTGTAAATAATGTTAGAAATATATATACAGCAAATGGTGTAGTTTTTATTAATGGTCACAAAGGCACTGTTAAAATAGTAAATATGCTAGGACAAATTGTTTTTGAGTCCTTTATTGAAAGTAATACTCAAATAAAACTAAATACTGGAATATATTCAGTCTTATTGGACGGAAAAACAAAAAAAGTTATTGTTAAATAAACCTTATTAAATTGTGTAAAGAAAGAAGGCAGGGATTTTAAATGTTTTTCTGCCTTCTCTCATAATTATTAATATGATTATCAACTACTTAGTTCTATATTTTTATAATTTTTAATAATTTCTGTTACGTTTTTGTTTCCCTCTCGTGTAAAAAAAATTGTTACGTTTCCGTTTCGATTTTTTCTGCATTTTTGCGAAAAACGCAGTGTTTATCGGTGTTGCGGAAGCGGGGAGATCCACCCCTTACCATTCCGAACAGGGAAGTTAAGCCCGATTGCGCCGATGGTACTGCAGTTTTTGTGGGAGAGCAGGTTGCCGCCGACTTTAAGAGGGATACTCAACGAACTGAGTCTCCCTCTTTTTTTTGTTTTATCGGAATTCTCATACAGATAGAGTTTTTTCGTATATTTGCGTGAATAAAATTATTCAAAGCTTTTATTTGATAACACTATAATTAATGATTGACAAGTAAAAAACGAAATAACTTTAAATAATATAATTTGAGCTTTATGCTCTTATTCTCTCTTGGTGAAATCTGGTAAATTTTAACTGCACGAGAATAAGTTAGCGATGAGTTCCGTCTTTTTAGGCGAGAACTGTTTCGTGCTTATTAGTGCAAGGGTTTACCAGAGCCTACCAAGTTGATAAGCAAACAAACGAAATTGGTTCACGCTTTTTTTATGTTAACGCCTAAAGAAAATTTACATATCGGTCAGCTTATTCGTAGCAAACTGCACGAACAAGGACGCAGCGTGACGTGGCTTGCTCGGCAAATTCCTTGCACACGGAATCACATGTACAAAATCTTTCAAAAATCAACCATCGACGTTTCTTTACTTTTGCGTATTTCGTGCGTAATGAACTACAACTTTTTTGCCGATTTCTTTCAAGAAAATTATTCTTAAATTATCCAAAATAGATACAGATTTGTATCTGATTTGGATAGTACTTTTTGTAGATAGATTATTTGCCGTTCTCTATCTTTGTGAATGTGAAGGAAGCCTAAAAAGTAACTTAATACATTATTCTTTTTTTGGTTAAAGTGTATTAATGATATTTTGTTTCTTTTGAAGAAATAGAATTGAAAATATTAACTTAAATTTTTAAATATATGAAAAAAATACTTTTATCCTTGTTTACCATATCTTTGTTGGTAGCATGTAATCCAATTCCTAATAAGTCGATTTTTACGGAATTGACAACAGATGAATTGTCTGCAATTGTTAAAGCTGATCCTGAATTTAAGGAAGTTTATGAGAGTATTCGTATTCTTGTTGAAATGTCTGCTTTATCTGAAGTTCAAAAAGCACAATACAACGAAATTACATATCGTCGTATGGCAAAATACTATTATCATAGAAATGATGAAGAATATTGGAATTCCATTGAAGATGAATGGGGAAAAGAATGGGATAATACACTTGCCAAAGATTTAGCTAAAGTTGATGAGAAAAGTGAATATTGGTTAGAATATAAAAAACAAAATTCTCTTTCTAAATATGCCAATGTTGAGTTGTCTGGCTTTGATATATCGTATTATAGTTATATAGGAGGTGTAGAAGATGCTTATATTATATTTAAGATTACACCGTTACAAGGAACTATAGAACAAATGAAATTTACTTATAGTTATTCTTATAAAATAGATGGTGGAAAGTGGAGAAAAATAAACAAATGTATTTGGAGGTCTCCTATTGCGAAATCTAAAGAAGGGCTTTGGGAAATTGACTATTTGGAGAAAGAAAAGTTTGATGGTATGACTGTGGAAAAATTTCTGCAACAATATGATTTAGAAATTGAAATTACGGATGTTCGTATTGATGGTAAGAATTATAGTTTAGACGATTTGAACATTCCTGAAGCAATTATAAACTTCTGGAATGAAGATACTGAAGAAACTCGAAAAGAAGTTGCTAAACTTATTAATCCTTCATATGTAGATAAAGAAGAGTATATTCAAGATAAAAAAGGTGAAAGTATGAAAGAATATGATGCTTTATGCTTTGATTTTTGTAATCAGGCTCTTATCAATGCATTTGAAAGTATATTTGAATAAATTATTTATTATCCACCATAATTGGTGAAGAATCAATTTCTGATAATTATTATAAAAGGCATTTAAATGCCTTTTATATTTTCACTAAAAAATATTCTTTTCGTTTTTTTGGGATATTATCCTTGGAATAAGAATATCAAATCAACTTCTAAACATAAAATAAAGGTTTCGGACGAAGGGAGAAAGGAATTTATTAATTCCATAGCCTTTTTTTTGTTTTATAGTAGCAAAAAATTACTTCTCCATCAACTTCTCTTGAAGTTAAATAATTCGATACTTTAGAGCAGAGATCTCTTTATCTTTAGGACGGCAGGATAATACTGAAAAATTTTGGACATTTTTTTTTTACTTTTTTTTTACACTGAGAGTTGCATTCCTCTTCGTGTAAAAAAAATTGTTACGTTTCCGTTTCGATTTTTTCTGCATTTTTGCGAAAAACGCAGTGTTTATCGGTGTTGCGGAAGCGGGGGGATTCGAACCCCCGGTACGGAAACCCGTACGTCAGTTTAGCAAACTGGTGGTTTCAGCCACTCACCCACACTTCCTAACCGCTTTTCAAGAAAAGCGTTGCAAAAGTAAACAAGTTTTTTCAAAACTCAAACAAAAAGGCAGAAATTAATTTTATTTTTGCATGTCAAATAAAAGGCAAGAAATGAAAAAAAGAGCAACAAAACAAAAAAATCAAAAAACAAAATCCTCAATAAGACGCAAACTGATTATCTCTTTTTCAGTAATTGTATTTCTTTTTATTGCATTCTTTACCTACCAATTCTATACCTATTTTTTACCCAACTTCAGTGTAAAAAGAAACGAAAAAGCATACATATACATTACTAAAGAAACAACATTCAACGATATTGTTTCTCAATTAACTCAGCAAAAGATAGTTAAAAACGTCAATTCCTTTAAGCGTTGGGCAAAAATGAGGAGCTATCATAAGTACCTAAAAACGGGACGTTTTGAAGTACTTGATGGGATGTCAAATAAAGATTTGATTTTTAATCTTTCTCGAAAAATTCAAACTCCTATAAAATTCACGTTCAACAACATACGTACAAAAGAACAACTTTGCAAACGCATTGCAGAACAACTTATGGTTGATTCGGCAACAATGAATAATGTTCTAAACGATAAAGAAATTCTTCTAAAGTATAATGTTTCAAAAGAAGAAGTCATAGCATTCTTTATTCCTAATACCTATGAAATTTATTGGGATATCTCCGCAACCGACTTACTCGAAAGAATGTATAGAGAATACCAAAAATTTTGGACAAAACAACGTTTGGAAAAAGCAGAAAAAATCAACTTAAAACCCATTCAAGTTGCTACTCTTGCATCTATAATTGACGAAGAAACAAACCTAAAAAAAGATAAACCTATAATTGCAGGGCTTTATCTTAATCGCCTCAAGCGAGGAATGCCTCTTCAAGCATGCCCCACAGCTCGTTTTGCTGTTGGAGATTTTACACTTACCCGAATTCTATACGAACACACACAATTTGATTCGCCATACAATACATACCGCCACAAAGGTCTTCCTCCAGGTCCAATTCGTATTGCATCACCCGAAGGAATTGATGCCGTATTGAACTATACCAAAAGCAATTACCTATATATGTGTGCAAAAGAGACGATGAATGGCGAACACAACTTTGCATCCACTCTATCGGAACACAATAGAAATGCTCAACGTTATCAAAGTGCTTACAACAAGCTTTTTAGAAAAAAATAATTTTTCTACTAAAAAAATTTGCCTATCTTAAAAAAAGCACTATCTTTGCAAACGAAAAACATCGCGGGATAGAGCAGTTGGTAGCTTGCTAGGCTCATAACCTAGAGGTCGGAGGTTCGAGTCCTTCTCCCGCAACAAAAGTTGATTGCGATACATTCCTGAAAAATGTATCGCTTTTCTTTTTTACACACTCTTTTTTCTTGTTTTTTCATTTCAAAACTCAATCAAACTTTTCAACAAAAGTTGTAAATTTGCCCAATTTTTATATTAAAACTTCAAATAAAAAGACATAAAAAAATGATTTGGAACGAGTACATTGAATGCATGAGCCGCGATGAACGTGCAAACTTGCAAAGCGAACGATTGCGCAAAATGGTTGAACGTTTGTACACCAACGTACCTTTTTATCGCAAAAAATTTCAAGAAGCAGGAATTTCTCCCTGTGACATCAAAGGAATTGAAGATCTCCCAAAGTTACCTTTTACCTATAAACAAGATTTGCGCGACAATTATCCTTTTGGATTATTTGCTGTGCCACAATCAGAAATTGTACGCATACACGCTTCTAGCGGAACTACAGGAAAACAAACAGTAGTTGGCTATACTCGTAAAGATTTAGACATGTGGTCCGAATGTGTTGCCAGAGCTCTTACATCTATTGGCGTCAGCAAAAAAGATATTGTTCAAGTAGGATATGGATATGGACTTTTCACAGGAGGTTTAGGCATACATTATGGCATAGAAAAACTTGGAGCATCTGTTATCCCTATCTCAGGAGGAAACACTCACAGACAAGTTCAAATGATGCAAGACTTGAAAAGTACAGTTCTTGCTTGTACTCCTTCATATGCTTTATATTTAGCAGAAGCACTTCGAGAAAAAAATGCGTTGAGCGATCTTGAACTCAAAAGAGGAGTTTTTGGTGCAGAACCATGGACCGAAGAAATGAGAAATCAAATTGAACAAAAGTTAAATATCAAAGCTTTTGACATTTACGGATTAAGTGAAATTATGGGACCTGGTGTTTCTTGCGAGTGTGAGCATCAATGCGGAATGCACATTGCAGAAGACCACTTTATTGCAGAAATCATTGATCCTGTAACTCTTCAACCATTGCCATGGGGAGAAGTTGGAGAACTAGTTTTCACCACAATAACAAAAGAAGGATTGCCTTTATTACGCTACCGAACAAGAGACTTAACAAGCATTACAATTGAAAAATGTGAGTGCGGACGTACTACAGCTCGCATGTTCAAATGCAAAGGAAGAACCGACGATATGCTTATCATTAGAGGAGTAAACGTATTCCCTACTCAGATAGAATCCGTTCTTTGCGAAATGCGCGAAGTTTCTCCTCATTATCAGTTGATTGTTGACAATAAAAACAATCTCGACATTCTTGAAGTACAAGTAGAAGTCGACGAACAATTTTTCTCTGACGAAATTCGTCAAATGGAAATGTTGAATAAAAAAATAAAAGCTCAAATTGAGAAAACATTAGGAATAAGCGTTGTTGTTAAATTGGTGGAACCTAAAACTATTGAACGCTCCGAAGGAAAATCAAAACGAGTAATTGACAAACGACAAAAATAATCTTGCTATGAAAACTATCAAACAAATCAGCGTTTTTCTAGAAAACACAAAAGGTCGGTTGACTCAAGTTACTAAAATTCTAAACGAAAATGGCATTGACATTTCGGCTTTTAGCGTTGCCGATTCGTCAGAATTTGGAATTTTACGGATGATTGTTAATGATGCTCCTAAAGCCTATAATGTGCTCAAAGAAGCTAATTTTACAACACTTTTGACCGATGTTGTAGCATTAGAAATGTCAATGGAATATGGTTCTCTACATCAAATTCTTAACATTCTAAACGAAGAAGATATTCAAATTGAATACATGTATGCTTTCCCTTTCAAGAACAAAGCAACTGCAGTAATTCGCACATCCGATTTAGAAAAAACAGCACTCGTGTTGGAGCAAAAGAATCAGCACTTGCTTAATGAAAACAACTTAAAAGAATAACAAATGGATTTCAATTTTGCCGATTCTGCAAAAAAGATGCGTTCATCAGCCATTCGTGATTTAATGAGTTTGGCTGTACGTCCCGATATAATTTCTTTTGCAGGAGGAATGCCAGGAAATGATCTTTTCCCTATTAATGATTTGCGAGAGATTTTTGCAACATTGCCAACAAAAAAATTGGAAATCGCAATGCAATATGGCGAAACATCAGGAATGAACACGCTTATCGTTGCGCTAAAAAATTGGCTTAAACAGAAAGGCTTCCCTGTTGAAACAAATAAGGTAATTCTAACAACAGGATCTCTGCAAGCCTTACATATTTTAGGAAAAATTTTCATAAATCCAGGAGATACTATTTTGGTAGAAAATCCCTCTTTTGTTGGTGCGTTATCTGCATTTAAGTTATTTGAAGCCAACATTGTAGGTGTTGATATCGACGAAAATGGTATATGCATCGATGATTTGAAAGAAAAACTAAAACTCAATCCAAAGTTCCTTTACATAATGCCTAATTTTCATAATCCTGCAGGCATTATTTATAGTCAACAACGACGTCAAGAACTTTTGCAATTGATGCAAGAAAACAACATTCCTATTTTTGAGGATGATGCTTATGGAGAACTTTTCTACGATGAGGAAATCAAATCAGAACTATCTCCTCTAAAAACCATTTCAAAACGAGAAGAACAAATTCTTTACACTGGTTCTTTTTCTAAAATCTTTGGTCCTGGTTTGCGTCTTGGTTGGATGCTTGTTCCACCCGAAGTTTACGAAAAAGCTGAAAAATGCAAACAAGCTATTGATGCATGTTCTTCAACCGTTTCTCAAACATTAGCCGAAGAATTTTTGGTTTCTGGACGAATGAAAAAATACATTGCCAATTTGCGAAACATCTATCGTCAAAGACGTAATTGTATGGTAGAGGAACTAAAAAAACATATGCCAAAAGAAGTATCTTTTGTTGAACCAAAAGGTGGATTTTACATTTGGATTAAGTTACCGAAAGGAATCAATGAAAAAGATTTACTAAAAATTGCCATCGAAAAAGGGGTTGTTTTTGTCATTGGTTCAACCTTCGATCCACTTGGAGAAGAAAACGGTTATATTCGAATTTCTTTCTCGAACAATACTATTGATGAGATAAAGACTGGAATAAAAATTCTAGGAGAAAGCATTAAATCTTTGCTATAAACTTATGAAAAAAACAGTATTTTTAACAGGAGCAACTGGCACTATGGGTTGGGCCGGATTGCAAGAATTAATAAAATATCCAGAAAATTATTCGGTGAGAATTCTTGCTCGCCCAAGCAAAAAAAACAGAAACAAATTAGCACCGCTACAAGACAAAATTGAAATTGTTTGGGGCAATTTATGTTCTTACGAAGACGTTCTTAAATGCGTAAATGGTTCTGACATCGTGCTTCACGTTGGAGGAATGGTTTCTCCAAATGCCGACTACAAACCTGAATCGACTCGTAGAACAAACCTTGGTGCTGCCGAGAATATCAAAAATGCCGTTTTAGCTCAAGGCGAAAAACAACCAAAAGTTGTGTATATCGGTTCGGTAGCTCAAATGGGCGATAGACGTGAGCCTCTACATTGGGGACGCACAGGCGATCCTATTTGCGTATCGGCCTATGACCATTATGGTATCACAAAAGCTTTAGCCGAAAGAACCATTACCGATTCTGGCATAAAAACTTGGGTTTCATTGCGCCAATCAGGAATACTCTACCCTGCTATTTTGAAAAATTACGACCCTATTATGTTCCACGTTCCAATTCGCGGTGTACTCGAATGGGCAACAGTAGAAGATAGCGGACGTCTGCTCGAACGTGTTTGTCGTGACGAAGTACCCGAAGAGTTTTGGAATCGCTACTACAATATTGGTAGTGGAGCCGAATACCGAATTTCTAATTACGAATTTGAAGTACTTTTACTCGATGCAATAGGATGCCCACGTCCAGAAAAGATTTTTGATGCAAAATGGTTTACTACACGCAATTTCCATGGAATGTGGTACATAGATAGCGATGTTTTGGAAAATTACCTTCACTTCCGTGCCAACATTCCTATCAAAGAATATTTTGATCGAATGAGCAAAAGCGACCAAATACCTTTTGCTATGAAATTTGCTCGTGTAACAAAAGTGGCAAAACTCATTCCACACATTGTAAAATTAGCAATGCGTGCTATGGCATACAGCAAAGAACATGGCACTCAATGGTGGATTAAAAACAACAAAACTCTACGTATAAATGCCTATTACGGAAGTTTAGAAAAATATAATGCTATTCCTGATTGGAAGCACACGGATTTGAGTCATAATTCAGAGGAAATTACATTACTAAATCACGGCTACGACGAGACAAAAGCAATGGAAGATTTTACAATTGAGGATATGCAACATGCTGCCGAATTTCGTGGTGGAAAATGTTTAAGTCAAACGATGACCAAAGGCGATTGGGACACACAACTAGAATGGCAATGTGCTGAAGGACACACTTTCAAGGCAAGTCCTCGTTTGATTCTTTTGGGTGGCCATTGGTGCTCGAAATGTTTCCCATTCCCTTATTCAAGCGAAGCAAACAACCGTCCTTGGCAATGGGATGCAGAAGCAAAACGCAATCCATTTTTTGCTCAACTTTGGAGTCCTCTTCACGATGCTGACGAAAACAATGTTTATGATTCTGAAATTTTTAACGGCTGGGAGAAAAATTAACTTTACAATGAAAACACTACGACTTTTAGCACTCTTATTTTTACCAACACTCATTGTTGCACAAGAGCGAATTGAGCCAATTAAATTTGGCGATATGGAACAATGGTTGGTGCGTTATATAAAAGAATCAAAATTGTTGGGCGGAAAAACAAAAACACTTTATGCTCTTGCTCCTACCGATACGATAAGAAAAACCGTGGCATATGATTTCAGCAATACTTGCTGGGGAATTTCAAATGCTTATGCGTCGCCAGCAGGCATTGACAAAGGAGCAAACACTACACAACCTGAAAAACGAGGCAATGGCACATGTGCTCGGCTTGATACCCGAATTGAAGCCGTACAAGTTTTTGGATGTATAGATATTGAAGTTTGCATTGCAGGAACGTTGTTTTTAGGAAAAGTTCTTGAACCCGCAAAAGATGTAAATGACCCCTATAGCATCATCAGCATGGGAATTCCTTTTAACCAAAAGCCAAAAGCTATAATGCTCGACTTGAAAGCAAGAGTAAATCCAGAAAGAAAAGTACTACGCTCTACAGGTTTTACAAAGAAAAAATGGTTTGAAGGACATGACGAACCCGAAGTTTATGTTTACTTACAAAAACGTTGGGAAGACGAAAAAGGCAAGATTTATGCAAAACGAATTGGCACTGCACGCCAACGTTTCGAAGAATCGATACCCGAATGGAAAAACAATTATCGCATAGACATCCATTACGGCGATATTAGCAAACAACCATTTTTCAAAACATATATGGGTCTATTCCCTGATGGAGGTCAATTTAGAGCCTTGAATAAAAAAGGGAAAATGGTAGAAATTCAAGAAGTTGGATGGGGCGATAAAAACGATACCCCAACACACGTAATTTTGATGATTACAGCAGGTTGTTATCCTGCATTTTATGGAATGCCAGGAAATGCCCTTTGGGTTGATAACGTAAAATGGGTTTACTAACGACAAGAAAAATTTGACAAGAAAAATTTGGGCAATTAAAAAAAAGGGTGTAAGTTTGCACAAGAAAAAAACAAAGAAAAGTTCCAACTGGTAAAACGGTTGGGAATTTTTTTTGCTACTTTTTTAATTATAAAATATTTAAAAATTTTATTTGATATGGCAGTTTATTTAACCGAAGAAGGTTACAAAAAATTAATGGATGACTTGGCAGAATTAGAGTCTCAGCGTCCTATGATTTCTAAACAAATTGCAGAAGCACGTGACAAAGGAGATTTGTCGGAAAATGCAGAATACGATGCAGCAAAAGAAGCTCAAGGCTTGTTAGAATTAAAAATTTCTCAACTCAAAAGCACCATTGCACAAGCTCGCTTGATAGATGAAAGCCGAATTTCAACTGATGAAGTTCAGATTTTGAACAAAGTAAAACTTCGCAACAAAAAAAACAATCAAGAAATTACTTATATGCTTGTTTCTGAAAGTGAAGCCAATTTACGTGAAGGGAAAATTGCAGTAACAACTCCTATTGGCAAAGGTTTATTGGGAAAAAAGAAAGGAGATTCTGTTTCCATCTCTGTTCCTGCAGGAGTTTTGGAATTCGAAATTATCGATATCACAATTTAAACTATGGCAACTATTTTTACCAAAATAATAAAAGGTGAAATTCCTTGTTACAAAATTGCCGAAAACGATAAGTTTTTTGCTTTTCTTGACATCAACCCAATGACTAAAGGTCATACTTTAGTTATCCCTAAATTAGCAGAGCCCGAAGAAGACTACATCTTCAAACTCGACGAAGAAACTTACAACGGGTTGATGGCCTTTACTAGGAAAGTGGCAATTGCCATAGAGAAAGCTGTTCCTTGCAAACGTATTGGAGTTGCTGTTATGGGAATGGAGGTTCCTCATGTACACGTTCATCTAATTCCTATCAACAAAGAAAGTGACATGATAATTTCCAATCCAAAACTACAATTACCAAAAGAAGAAATGGAAGATATAGCCAAAAAAATTGCTGCTAATTTTTGATTTTTTAACTCACTTAATTCTTTCATATTTACCACAATAATTAGTTTTTTACTAATTTTGTGGTTTCTTTTTTTATTTCAACTCATAGAATGAAAAAACTAGTATTTGTCACCAATAATGCACACAAACTTTCTGAAGCAAAAGCAATCCTAAACAATAAGGTAGAAATTTGTTCATTGAAAGAAATTGGTTGTTTTGACGAAATAGAAGAAACTGGAACAACGCTCAATGAAAATGCAGAAATCAAAGCCAATTATGTGTACTCTCGGTTTAATTTCGACACATTCGCAGACGATACTGGTTTAGAAGTTGAAGCGTTGAATGGAGCTCCTGGAGTCTACTCGGCTCGTTATGCTGGAGAAGATGGAAATTCTGAGAAAAATATACAAAAACTACTCACAGAACTCAACGGAAAAGAAAATCGGAAGGCACAATTTCGTACCGTTATTGCCTTAATAGAAAACGGAGAGAAACATTTCTTTGAAGGAATTATCAAAGGCAAAATAATTGAAGAAAAGAAAGGCAATGGAGGTTTTGGATATGACTCTGTTTTCATTCCAGAAGGTTACGACAAAACTTTTGCAGAACTCAAGCAAGAGATAAAAAACAGCATTAGTCATAGAGCAAAAGCAATGCAACTTTTAGTAGACTATTTCTATCAGAAACAAAAATGAAAAAAGCAACATTAACGTTACTATTTTGCTTTAATTTTGTTTTCTCCTTTGCAGAAATAACCATTGGAGATTGGAAAACTCATCTTTCATACGCAAAAATGGAACAAGTTGCGGTGGGACGAACAAAAGTTTATGGGTTGGCTTATGGTTCAATTTTTTCGATAGACAAAGAATATGAAAGTATTGAAACATATTCTAAATTGAACGGACTAAATGACAATCAAATTTCACACATTGCATACTCCAATGAACATGAATGTCTTGTTATTATCTACAAAAACGCAAATATCGACCTTTTGTATGATGATGGCACAGTCTACAATATAAACGACCTTTATCGGAAAAACCTAACCGTTGACAAAAACATAAACCACATTTTTTTCAAAAACCACGCCTATTTATCATGTGGGTTTGGTATTGTAGCTGTAAATTTAACTAAAAAAGAAATTTACGATTCTTACTACATTGGAAATCAAGGAGAAGCTGTATCTGTCAAGGCACTCACAACCTACAAAAACAATTTTTATGCAATAACAGAGGACTCATTGTATGTTGCTGCAGAAAACTCGTTGCTCGCCAATTATGAAAATTGGAAAACTGACAAAACAATTCCAAGTGGCAAAAACGCAAAAATTATAACTTTCAACAATCAACTTTTACTTCTAAAAAAAGATGGTACGCTTTTTTATAAATCCAATGAAAATTGGGAAAAATTCAGTAACGAAAAGTGGAACAACTGTATCTTGAGCAACAATCACTTGTTTGCACTAAAAAGCGACACGATAAAAATGTTGTCAGCAGGCAATAAACAAAAAGCTTTTGCTCTAAAATCTTCCTATGCAGCTTACGACAATACAACAAACGATTGTTGGATTACAACACATAATGATTCGTTGGTAAAAATCGATTTAAGTTCATTAGAGTTATCGTGCTTCCAACTTAATGGACCTCCTACAAATGATAATTGGGAAATGAAAGTTCAAGACAATCGTTTATTTGTAATAGCAGGAGGTAGAGATGCCAATCAATTTAATAAAGAAGGTTTTGTTTTTTACTATGAAAATGGAGAATGGGCACACATTAAACCAGAAGAAATGGTAACAATTCCTGCCGATAATTCAATAATTGATTCCCTTATTCCTAATGACTTTGTAGATATTTTTATAGATCCAATAGACAAAACTCATTTTTATGCAACTAGTTATGGAATAGGATTATACGAATTTCGTCAAGATAAATTCTACAAACTTTTTAATGCAGAAAACAGTAATATAGAGTCTATTTTTCCAGACAAATATCCAAGTTCCTCATTTTTCCGATATACACGTTTGGATGCAATGGCGATGGATACAGGAGGGAATCTTTGGTTCACTAGCATGCAAGTACCAAATACACTCAAATACCTTACTCCAAATGGAGAAATAAAAAATTTCTATTTCTCGGAAATAGAACAAACCGCAACAATGCAAAGTTTGCTTATTCCTCAAAAGAATAATACGCAACGTTGGGCTATTACGTTCCGAACAGAACCTATTGTTTTTGTATTTGATGACAATGGAACATTGGAAGATCGAAGCGATGATCAAACCCGAAAATTCACATACTTTATTGATATTGATGAAAAAACAATTACACCAGACATCAAATTCTATCGAAGCATTGCCGAAGATAAAAATGGTGAAATTTGGATTGGAACAACCAAAGGAGTAATCGTAATAAAAGATCCAAAAAAAATCTTCTCGCCTGATTTTAGATGCGATAGGATAAAAATTCCAAGGAACGATGGCACAAATAATGCTGACTATCTGCTCGATAGCGAACAAATCAATGCTATTGCTGTAGATGTTGAAAATAGAAAATGGATTGCAACTGAATCTTCTGGAGTATACTTGATATCAGAAGATGGATTGGAGGCTATCCACCACTTTAATATAGAAAACAGCCCACTACTCTCCAACAAAGTGATTTCATTAGGAATAAATAATCAAACTGGAGAAGTATTCTTTGGAACCGAAAATGGAATTATTTCTTATGTTTCGAACGTCACAGAACCAGCTGAAAATTTTGACAACATTCGAGTATATCCTAACCCTGTTCGACCAGATTACACAGGAATAGTTACAATTCGAAATCTAAAAGAAAATACAAACGTAAAGATTCTTGACCTCGCCGGAAATGCGGTTTATGAAACAACATCCTTGGGAGGGACAGCCACTTGGGATTATCTGAACCAATCAAAAATAAATTCCGGTATTTACTGGATAATTTGTACAACAGAAAACAGAAAAGTTTACGGAAAAACTAAATTATTAATTCTTAAATAAAAAGACACGATTATGACAGAAATTTTATTCATGGGAGGTTTTTTGCTATTAGTGGCATTGCTTCTAACACTTGACTTGGGAGTGTTTCACAAAAAAGATCACGTTATTTCATTCAAAGAAGCTACAATCTGGACATGCGTTTGGATTGGGACAGCGCTACTCTTTTGTTTATTTATCTACTTTAGAGCAGAATGGATTCATGGAATAGAAAACATGGAGCAGCTCATTGCTATTAACGCCAAACATAGTCATAACCTGAAGCTTGATGGCTTGTCTTTTGAAGAAGGAGTGAAACTTTACCGCAATGCCATGTCACTCGAATATCTAACAGGATATTTAGTAGAAAAATCGCTTTCTATCGACAATATTTTTGTAATGATAATGATTTTTATGGCATTTAATGTTGAAAAAATATATTATCACCGTGTACTTTTCTACGGAATTCTTGGTGCTATTGTACTACGTTTTATTTTCATATTTGCTGCAGCAGCTTTGATTCAAAAATTCCATTGGATTTTAATTCTTTTTGGTTTGGTACTCATTTTTACAGGAGTAAAAATGTTTCTGCAACGCAATAAAAAAGAGAATGTCGATGCCGAACATCATCCTGTAGTAAAATTTTTAACGAAGTACAATCTAGCAACTTCGCAATTTCACCATCATGATTTTTTCCTAAAATCTAAAGAAACAGGAAAATGGTTAGCTACACCACTCTTCGTTGTGCTTCTTATAGTCGAATTCTCTGATGTAATTTTTGCATTCGATTCAATTCCTGCCATTTTCTCAATCACACAAGATCCTTATATGGTATTTTTCTCCAACATATTTGCAATTTTAGGATTGCGTTCTCTATTCTTTATGCTTGAAAGCGTAATGGATAAGTTCCATTATCTCAAAATAGGATTGGCTGTATTGCTTACTTTCATTGGAGTAAAAATGCTTTTGCCTGATTTATGTGGAATTCATATTGGAACAAATACTTCGCTTTTGGTAATTCTTGGTGTCCTTATTGTAAGCATTGTAGCATCTATTTTCTTCCCTCCAAAAACAGAAAAAACTAATTAATTTAAGAATAGATATTTATGAGATACGCTATAGTTGGTTGTGGTGCTGTAGGAATTTACTACGGAGGAAGATTGGCAGAAGCAGGAAATGAAGTACATTTTCTCTTCAATAGCGATTACGATTTTGTTCAGCAAAATGGGTTAAACATAAAATCCATCAATGGAGATTTTGTTCTGACCAACGTAAACGCATACAAAGACCCAACACAAATGCCAAAATGTGATGTTATTCTTGTTTGTCTAAAAACAACAAATAATTATCTATTAAACAGCATATTGCCTCACATTATAGAGAAAAACTCCACCGTAGTTTTGATACAAAACGGATTAAACTTGGAACAGGAACTATCCAAAAGTTTTCCAACAATCGGCATAATTGGTGGAATGGCTTTTATCTGTAGCAATAAAGTTGGGAAAGGAGCAATCAACCATCTTGATTACGGAAAATTGACATTAGGAGTTTTTCAAAATGTAGACTATACTACTTTTTCTAAAATATGTTCTGATTTTGAGGCCTCTGGCGTTCCAATAGAAAAATCGGACAATTTATTGCATTCTCGTTGGAAAAAACTAGTATGGAATATTCCTTATAACGGAATGACTGTTGTTCTAAACACAACAACCGATGCATTAATGAAAAACCCTAAATCTAGGCAACTTATTTACGATTTGATGCTTGAAGTAATTGATGCTGCGAATTTCTGCGGAGCAAATATCGACAAAGAATTTGCAGATCAAATGATGGTGTACACTGACAATATGAAACCATATAATCCGAGTATGAAACTCGATTTTGATTATATGCGTCCATTGGAAATCAAAGCCATTTATTCAAATCCAATCGAATCTGCTAAAGAAAATGGATTTACGATGAAAAAAACTCAAGTACTAGAGCAACAACTAAGTTTTATCAATCAGAAAAATTTAGAAAAAAAGGAAGTTTTATAAGTTTTTATTGATAAAAACAAAAATACTTTTTTCACTATCTTTGCGAATAATTTTTATAAAAATATACAAATATGGAAAATATAAATTGGTCTGAATTATCATTCGGATATATGAAAACGGACTATAACGTACGTTGTTACTATCGTAATGGAGAATGGGGAAAATTGGAACTTTCTTCAGAAGAAACATTAAACATTCACATGGCTGCTACATGTTTGCATTACGGACAAGAAGCTTTCGAAGGATTGAAAGCTTTCCGTGGAAAAGATGGAAAGATTCGTGTTTTCCGTCCAGAAGCAAATGCAGAACGCTTACAAAGCACTTGTGATGGTATTTTGATGCCACTTTTGCCAACAGAAAAATTCATTGAAGCTGTTAAAATGGTTGTTAAAGCCAACGAACGTTTTATCCCTCCATACGAAAGTGGAGCTTCTCTTTATATTCGTCCTTTGCTTATTGGCATTGGAGCCCAAGTTGGAGTTCGTCCTGCAAACGAATATTTATTTATGATCTTTGTAACACCTGTTGGGCCATACTTCAAAGGAGGTTTCTCAACAAATCCTTATGTAATAATTCGTCAATATG
The DNA here is from genome assembly GCA_045612365.1 of Paludibacteraceae bacterium. Lineage (GTDB taxonomy): Bacteria > Bacteroidota > Bacteroidia > Bacteroidales > Paludibacteraceae > RGIG9608. Next base: position 9,666 of record JAZKYY010000016.1, on the reverse strand, counting down.
ACCGTTCAGCACCATTAGGAACTGGAACTTACAAAGTTGGAGGAAATTACGCTGCAAGTCTTAAAGCAAACAAATTAGCCCACGATTTAGGTTATAGTTGTGAATTTTATCTCGATGCTAAAGAGAAGAAATATATTGACGAATGTGGAGCTGCCAATTTCTTTGGTATAAAAGACAATACTTATATCACTCCAAAATCTTCATCTATACTTCCTTCTATTACCAATCGTAGTTTAATGCAATTGGCTGAGGATATGGGATTAAAAGTTGAACGTCGTCCTATTTTGGAAGAAGAATTGGCAACATTTGAAGAAGCTGGAGCTTGCGGAACCGCGGCTGTTATTAGTCCTATCGAACGCATTGACGATTTGGAAAACAACAAATCGTATGTCATTGCAAAAGATGGCAAACCAGGTCCAATTAGCGAAAAACTATATAACAAGTTGCGTGCTATTCAGTATGGCGACGAACCAGACACTCACGGTTGGGTTACAATTGTAGAATAAATTAAATGAAACAAACTCTCCACATATTTTTTATAGTATTAGTTTTAAGCATATTTGCAACATCTACAAAAGCTGAAACTGCAATAAAACTAAACGCTATTTATGCATGTGGAGGCGTTTTGAATCCTGCAGTAGAAATAGCTGTTCACAAGAATTTTACCATTCAATTAGAAGGTGTGGCATCTTTTTACCAATCACTCTCATTGGGTAAAAAAATAAAAGACATGCCACTTCTTCTTGGATTAGGATTTGCCGAAGCACATTGGTTTCCAAAGGAGAGTTTCAAAGGTTTTTATTGTGGACCAACCATTGGATATGGCATTTTCAAAATGCAAAAATACAATTATTGGGGAACGGATAAATTTCAGCATGGAACTGCACTTTTTCTTGGTGCTGTAATTGGTTATCAATGGCAAGTAAAAAAATGGTCGTTCGATTTTTTTGCGGGAGGCGGCTGGATTCGTAGTGTTTACGAAGGTTACGAACCTGATGGGTCTGGTAATTTTCAACGTTACGACATTGGAACATACCCAGGAAAATACAACGTTAGTGCAGAATGGTTGCCTTTTAAGGCAGGTTTAATGATTGGTTATAGACTTTAAAATGAAAACTATTTTTTCAAAAGACATAGAAGTTGATTTGAAAAGCTGTATTGATAAAATTGCAGCCGACAAAGTTTTCATACTAACCGATAACAACACACAACAACACTGCTTACCTAAGATAAAAAGTATTGTTGAAGATTGTTATACCGACGTTATTTCAATCCCTTCTGGCGACGATAACAAAAACCTTACCTCTCTTGCTCAAGTATGGGAATTCTTGACAAAAAACAATGCGTCACGCAAAAGTTTACTTATAAACATTGGTGGCGGAATGATTACCGATTTAGGTGGTTTTGCGGCATCAACATTCAAGCGTGGCATTCGTTACATCAATATTCCAACTACACTTCTTTCAGTAGTAGATGCAGCAACAGGAGGTAAAACGGGCATTAACTTTTGTGGATTAAAAAACGAGATTGGTGTTATAAATCCTGCAGAATTTGTACTAATAAACGTTGATTTTTTCAAAACCTTAGACGAAAACAATCTTTTATCAGGTTTTGCTGAGATGATTAAACATGCCTTGATTTCCAACAACGAGAATTGGAAAAACATCCTTCGTTTTGATTTGGAAAGTTTTAATCTTGATGCATTAAAACCTCTGTTAAAAGATTCTTTGCAAGTAAAAGAAGATATTGTTGCCAAAGACCCCAAAGAGGAAAATTTACGTAAAGCATTGAATTTCGGGCACACGTTTGGGCATGCGTTTGAGAGTCTTTCGTATGAGCAACAGAAACCTGCGCTACACGGATTTGCTGTTGCATGGGGAATGTTGTGCGAACTATATCTTTCACATGCAAAACTCTCTTTTCCAAAGGAAAACTTGCTCACCTATAGACAAATACTAAAAGATTTCTATGGACTTTATACCATAAATTGTAAAGATTACGAGCAAATTTTTGAACTAATGACTCATGACAAAAAAAACGAATCATCTAAAATTAATTTTACACTACTTTCAAATATCGGAGAAATAAAAATTGACCAAACTGCTACTAAAGATGAAATTTTTGAAGTTCTTGATTTTTATCGTGAAGTAGCACCTTAAAATATTAAAAATAGTATGAAAATAGCACTTATAGGATATGGGAAAATGGGCAAAATTATTGAAAGAATTGCCCTTGAACGCGGACACGAAATTGTTTGTAAAATTGATATTGACAATCAGCACGATTTTGAATCCGAAGCATTTGCTGCAGCAGATGTAGCTATTGAGTTTACTGCCCCAAGCGTAGCTATTGCCAACTATCGTAAAGCATGGAAAGCTGGTGTTGCAGTAGTTTCTGGAACTACTGGTTGGAACACTCAAATGCCTGAAATAAAAGCAGAAATTGAAAAAAACAATTACACACTTTTTTGGGCATCAAACTTCAGTCTTGGTGTAAATATCTTTTTTGAGTTGAACAAGCATTTGGCAAAAATCATGAACAACTTCCCTGCTTATGATGCAAAAATGACAGAAACTCATCACATTCACAAACTTGATGCTCCAAGTGGAACTGCAGTAACTTTAGCTGAAGGAATTTTAGAAAACATCGAACGCAAATCAGAATGGATTTTGGGAGAAAGCAGCGCAGAAAATCAACTTTCGATAGAAGCGATTAGAGAAGGCGAAGTTGCTGGAATTCACACTATAAAATACCAAAGCGAAGCTGATTTTATAGAAATCACTCATCACGCCTACAACCGCGAAGGATTTGCTCTTGGAGCGGTTCTTGCTGCTGAATTCACATGTGGTAAAAAAGGCTTTTTAGGGATGAATGATATGCTTAAATTTTAAGAAAAAGGTCTTATGCATAAAGCAGGTTTTGTAAATATTGTAGGTAACCCGAACGTAGGAAAATCAACTTTGATGAACGCGTTAGTCGGGGAACAAATTTCTATCATCACCTCCAAAGCACAAACAACTCGTCATCGGATTTTGGGAATCGTAAATGGAGCTGATTTTCAAATTGTCTATTCAGATACTCCAGGAGTTCTAAAACCAAACTACAAATTGCAAGAATCTATGCGTGGTTTTTCTAATTCTGCACTTAATGATGCCGATGTTCTGCTTTATGTAACAGATGTGTTCGACTCAAGCGAAAAGAATAAAGATTTCTTAGATAAGGTTTCTCAAACAGATGTGGCAACCATATTAATAATCAATAAAATAGACTTAATTGACGAAGCAAAACTTATTGAATTAGTTGAGTTCTGGAAAAAACGTTTGCCAAAAGCAGAGATTCTTCCTATCTCAGCTATTGAAAAATTCAACATAGAAGCTTTACTAAAACGAATAAAAGAATTACTTCCCTTTTCTCCTCCTTTCTTCGACAAAGATTCTTTGACCGATCGTCCCGAACGATTTTTTGTAACCGAAATCATTCGTGAAAAAATTCTTTTGAATTACGATAAAGAGGTTCCCTACTCCGTTGAAGTTGCTGTTGAGGAATTCAAAGAAGAGGAATTTATCATCCGAATTAGTGCCGTTATTTTTTGTGAAAGAGATTCTCAAAAAGGAATTCTTATAGGGAAAGGAGGAAAATCATTAAGAAAAGTCGGGACTGAGGCTCGCAAAGACATTGAACTATTTTTCAACAAGAAAATTTTCCTTCAGCTCTTTGTAAAGGTAGAGAAAGATTGGAGAAATAGAGAACAAAAACTTCGCAGTTTCGGATATCAACTAGAGCACAAAAACTAGTTTTCCTTTATTTAGAACGGATATCCTATCGCAAAGTGGAAAGCAATATCATCGGCAGTAAGATTACTCCTCCAGCGCTCGGAAACTGCTTTTGAAGGATCGTATAGTTTTATCCCCATGTCTACACGAACAATGAAGAAATTAAAATCTGCTCTCAATCCTATTCCATAACTGCAAGCAATTTGTTTGTAGAAATCAGAGAACTTAAATAATCCACCTGGCTGATCTTCGTAATTCTTTATTGTCCAGATATTTCCTGCATCAAAAAACGCAGCACCTTCAATCAACCAAAACATCTTAAATCGATACTCCAAACTCAAATCGAACTTTATGTCGCCTGATTGACGCATAAAATCAATTGCTCCAGATTGATTGTGATAACTTCCCGGACCTAAATCACGAACCGACCAACCTCTCACACTATTTGCACCTCCACTGAAATAACGTTCCTCAAAAGGCATAATGTTCCCATTACCATAAGGGAATCCTATTCCTAAAGCTGCATGAAACGCAATACGATTTTTATCATTTATGTATTTATTATATGCAAAATCAACCTCTCCTTTCACAAACTGAGCATATGGAACCTTTCCTATCCTGAAAATTCCATCTGCATCCTTCTCCTGATTTATTGCGTGACTAATTCCATAAAGAAGATTTCCCGCAGTTTTTGCCCTAACACGAATCGTCATATAATCACGATTTGTATAATTATCCCTTTGAGTCGTATATGTAAAACCTCCTCCCAAACGCATAATAAACTGATCCTCAAAACTAAAACGCAAAGAAGATGTACTACTCATATACGTTTGCTCAAAACTTGGAGTTTTGAATGGAAGATAAACATAACTTATATCCAACAAATCAAAATTATAACGAAGTCCCAAACGTCTATTCCAAACGTATTTAATACCTGCATTGACAACGTCGCGTTGATACTGCGGACGCGTTTGATGATTGTAACCTACAGAAAACTCCGTATTTGCTCTTGTTCGCCTTCTGGGATCTTTTTTCAAAGGAAAAATAAGCATAGGAACATTCAACGAAATATTTCCACCTATATCATTAGAAGTATAAAGCTTATTATCCAAAATACCCAATGCTTCATAGGCGCCACGAAAATTAACACTCAAAGATTCTCCTCCACGGAAAAGATTCTTATACGAATAACCAATTTCTCCCGCTACTCCGAAATTCCCATCCGAATTAGTTCCCTCTATTTCTACTGAAAATGAGTGATTTTTATCTTTATTTATAATGATATAACAATCCAACAATTCGTCTGAGACCTCACGAAAATTGATATTAACATATTTAATTGGAGCCAAAGAGTTCAGAGAAGAAACAGTTCTTTCCACAAATAAATCTTGGTAATATTTTTGCGGTTCCAAAAACACATGTGAAGCCAAAACTTTTGGTCTCAAATAACGTTTTTTCCCATATATGATATGAATATCACGATAAGTAACAGTATCAACAAAAGAAGATGCTGACGCTTCTGTTATTACATAAATTTTATTGATTTTCTTTCGTAAAAATGGATTAACAAGAGTTGAATCTTCGCTATTAAACTCCGGCAACATTGTCATCTTTAAGTCAATCGTTTTATTCTTCTGCAAACTATCTGCTTCCAAATAAAGCATCTCTTTTTTGAAATGATAGTAGCCTCTATTTCGAAGAATATTTGTTATCCGAACACGTTCGGCATCCATATTATCAAGATTGAAAACATCTCCCTCCTTAATCAACGTTTCCGTAAACTTATGATTTTGAACAAAATAAGATGCTGAATCGTCCTTAAGATTTAATTCGTAAGAATTAATAAAATATGGCTCGTTTGTTTTAACAAAATAGATAACATCAGTTTTTTGCTTTTTCTCAGAAATCTCAGCTATCACTTCAGCACGCATATAGCCCTTATTGGCCAATCGTTTTTTCAGTTCCACAATTGTCTTTTCTGTATAAACGGAATCATAAATCACAGGTGGTTCACCTATTTTTCTCAACCATCGATTTATTCGTTTTGTAGTATCACGTCCAGAAGAATTATAAACCCCTAATTTTACCCGCATCAAATTAAAGACTTTTTTATTAGGAGTTTGCTGTATATAATGCTTCAAATCTTCAGTTGAGATTTCCTTATTTTCAGTTTTTATTTTTACCTTGTTAAGCAATGTTTCATTTTCTGGAACATACTTTGTAAGGCTACACGAAGAAAAAAATAGTAGCAAAATTATACAGGAGAGAAAAACACTGTAACGCTTTTTCATTTCTAGGATATTTTTTCAGTTCCAGAGGCCGATTTCGTGCAAATATAATCGTTTTTTTTTACTTTTGTAGGACAAGATTTCTATTAATGTTATCGAAAAATAAAATAAAATTCATTCACTCTCTTAGTCTAAAAAAGAACCGAGATTCATTGGGATTATTTTGTGCTGAAGGAGAAAAATGTGTAGAAGATTTGTTCTCTCATTTTCAGTGCCAAACACTAATTGCTACAAAAGAATGGATTGAAAAAAAACAGTTCAATGCCAAAGAAATTATTTGCATCAATTCGGCAGAAGAACTAAAACCAATTTCGTCGCACAAAACTCCACAACCCGTTTTTGCAGTTTTTGAAAAGTTAGAAACAAGTCTAATTATCAATGACTTATCCTCTCAATTATCATTAGTTCTCGATGAAGTGCAAGATCCGGGAAATCTTGGAACTATTATTCGCATTGCTGATTGGTTTGGTATTCGTAACATCATTTGCTCAAAAAATACAGTAGATATATTCAACCCAAAAGCCCTACAAGCAACAATGGGAGCCGCAGCAAGAGTAGATGTTCATTACGTTGATTTGGTTGATTTTCTGAAAAATATTCAAAAAGAAGCTCCTGACTTCCCTATCTATGGAACATTTCTTTCGGGCAAAAACATCTACGAAACATCACTCAAAAAAAATGGATTAATTGTGATGGGCAACGAAGGAAACGGCATTTGCAAGGATGTTGAAAGATTTATTTCAGAACAACTGCTTATTCCAAACTTTCCTCAAGGAGAAAAAACTTCAGAATCACTAAACGTTTCTGTTGCTACAGCAATTGTATGTGCGGAATTTAGGAGACGCTTATAATACCCTCTACCCTTTTTTTGAAAAAAGTTTATCTATCAAATCACGCCTACCTATTCTCAACAAAAGTTGTTTTATCTGGTGTTTACTTTCCGATTTATACCAAAAAAAGAACTGACGTTGCGAAAGTTTTTCTTGCTTTGTTTTTGCTACAAAAATTGGTTTCATCGTATAAGGATCCAATCCCGTATGATACATCTCTGTTGCCAATGTCATCGGTGTTGGAGTAAAATCTTGCACCTGCTCAAGTTGAAAGTTCAATTTCTTTGTTTCTATGGCCAATTCTGCCATATCTTGCAACTCGCACATAGGATGACTAGAAATGAAATAAGGGATGATTTGTTGGTTAGGTTTCGCCAACGAATTTACCCGATCGAACAATTTATTAAACTCCTTAAACAACGAAAAACTTGGTTTTCTCATTGCTGATAAAACTTTATCTGAGGTATGTTCTGGAGCCACTTTCAATCTTCCAGAAACATGATTTTTAATCAATTCTTCTGCATATTCTTGATTGATTTTGTTGGTTTCTTCATCATCTGTTTTATGCAAAATCAAATCGTAGCGAACTCCGCTACCTATAAAACTTTTTTTAATGCAAGGCAACTGATCAACCTCTTTGTAAAGAGAAAGCAAAGACTGATGATTATTATTCAAATTCTTGCATACAGAAGGAAATAAACACGATGGACGTCTGCATTTCTCACAAAGTTCCGTTTTTTTTCCTCTCATCTGATACATATTTGCCGAAGGCCCTCCCAAATCACTTAAATAACCCTTAAAATCAGGTATTTCTGCTATTTTCTTTACCTCCTTAATAATAGACTCTTTACTCCGAGAAACCACAAATTTTCCCTGATGCATTGAAATTGTACAAAATGCACATCCTCCAAAACAACCTCTATGCGTGTTTACTGAGAACTTTATCATCTCAAAAGCAGGAATTGTTTTCCCCTTATACTTTGGATGAGGCTGACGAGTAAAAGGCAGTTCATAAACCGCATCAAGTTCATCGCTTGTCATTGGAGGGAAAGATGGATTCACAACCACATACTTACCCTCAACCGGTTGTACAATGGTTGTTTGAACTATTTTATTCGATTCCTCCTCTATTTTTCTAAATGTTTCGGCAGAAAGATGTTTTTGTTTACAACAACTTTCATGAGAAGCTACCAAAATAACATTCTCCAGATTTGGTCTTTCATTTGAAAGATATGCAACCTGAGGAATTGTCCGACAATCTTCTATATTTGCTCCTTGTTTAAATTTTTGAGCTATTTGCATCATTGGCTTTTCGCCCATTCCGTAAACAAGTAAATCTGCTTTTGTATCTACTAAAATACTTTTATGAACGCTATCGGTCCAATAATCATAATGAGAAAAACGGCGTAAACTAGCCTCTATTCCTCCAATTATGAGAGGAACATCTGGAAAGTGATTTTTGATTATTTGCGAATAAACAATAGTACAATTATCAGGCCTCAATCCTGCACGACCATCGGGGGAATAAGCATCATTGGAACGCAAACGCTTATTAGCAGTATAATGGTTTACCATAGAATCCATGCATCCCGCCGAAATAGCAAAAAACATTCTTGGCTTTCCAAATTTTTTAAAATCACGATAATCGCCATGCCAATCGGGCTGAGGTACAATAGCAACACGCAATCCTTCAGCTTCCAAAACTCTTCCGATAACTGCTGCTCCAAATGAAGGATGGTCTACGTATGCATCACCCGAAAAAAGTACAACATCGACATAATCCCAATTTCTTAGTTCACATTCCTTTTTAGTAGTTGGCAAAAAATCGGTAAGCCGAAAATTATGCATACGTATCCTTATTGGTTATTCTATAATTACATTATTCTCTCTAAAAAAAACAGTAGAACTATAAGCCGGGTTCTGTATCTCAAAAAATTGGATGTTTGTCATTTATCTACGACAAATGTCACCACTTGCCTCTATCGATCTACCCCTCGACATCGAGCGAGCCACTCTACATACGTCGATATACTTGATCTTTCAACCCATAAGGCGTACGGCTAAGCATGTTGCCACACCTACCGGTGAGCTCTTACCTCACCTTTTCACCCTTATTTTGCAAAAACAAAACGGTTATTTTCTGTTACGCTACTTCGACCTCACGACCGACTTCCCGTTAAGAAGTATGGTGCTCTGCGTTGCCCGGACTTTCCTCTTCTCTTTCAAAAAAAAGAAGCGACAAACCATTCTACTGTTTTACAAAGGCAAAAGTAATGAAAAGTTATGAGCAAAACCACTCTAAAAAAATTATAAAATCTTGTTTAACTAAAAAATAGAAATTATATAATGACTTTTCACATCAACCTTTTATTTCTATTCACTATTTTTGCAAAAAATACGGTTCTCGGAGCAAAAAAGGTGAATTTCTGCGTTTTGAACTGAGCCATAACGCATTAAACAGAAAACCTCAGAAATAGTAACGATGGCAATTTAGCAAAGAAACGCAAGGTAATGAAATAGAACGGTTGCCAAGTCATTACCCAATAATGCAGTAAAGTTTTTCTTTGTGTCGTCACGTTTCATCGTTCTGCGTTAGTTTGCATATCAATGTATAACTCGCTGATAACTAATTTTGTAACCAAAAAAAGATTAGATTATGCGAAGTACATTTAAGGTGCTGTTCTACGTGAACGGAAGCAAAGAGAAAAACGGTATTGTTCCCATTATGGGACGAGTAACAATCAACGGTTCTGTGGCTCAATTCAGTTGCAAGCA
>JAZKYY010000015.1:0-45664 GCA_045612365.1 Paludibacteraceae bacterium | reverse complement strand
TACATCGACCGCCTTTATTGCCACGAAGTGACCAGTCCGCAGGCATTTGCAGGCATGCGTGCCCGCGGATTGAAATGTTACCGTCCCGATCAGATCTATTGTATGCCGGACCACAATACGCCGACACACGATCAAGACAAGCCGATTGAAGATCAGGTGTCCAAAACACAGGTAGATACCTTGGAGCAGAACGCGAAGGATTTTGGATTGAACTATTTCGGTATGTTGCATCCAAAGAATGGTATCATCCACGTAGTAGGGCCGGAAAGAGGATTGACACTACCGGGAATGACCATTGTGTGCGGAGACTCTCATACTTCTACGCATGGAGCGATGGGTGCTGTTGCCTTCGGAATCGGTACCAGTGAAGTGGAAATGGTCTTGGCATCGCAATGTATTTTGCAGGCTCGCCCGAAGACGATGCGTATCACCATTGACGGTGAACTGGGCAAGGGAGTGACAGCGAAGGATATGGCACTCTACATGATGTCGAAGATGACAACCAGTGGTGCTACGGGTTATTTTGTGGAATATGCAGGTTCGGCTGTACGCAACTTGAGCATGGAAGGTAGATTGACTCTTTGTAATCTATCCATTGAAATGGGAGCTCGTGGAGGTATGGTGGCTCCTGATGATACTACTTTTGAATATATAAAAGGGAGAGAATATGCACCGAAAGGCGAAGCATGGGACAAGGCTTTGGCATTTTGGAAGACATTGAAGAGTGACGAAGATGCTGTTTTCGATAAGGAAGTGCAGTTTGATGCAGCAGATATCCAACCGATGATTACTTACGGAACCAATCCGGGCATGGGAATGGGTATTACTGAACGGATTCCGGAGAGTGACGGTACGGCATCTTTCGAGAAGTCACTGAACTATATGGGTTTTCAAGCAGGGGAAAGTTTGTTAGGTAAGAAGATTGATTATGTATTCTTGGGGGCTTGTACCAATGGTCGCATCGAAGACTTCCGTGCTTTCGCTTCGATAGTGAAGGGACGCAAGAAGGCGGACGATGTGATTGCCTGGCTGGTTCCTGGATCTTGGATGGTGGATGCGCAAATCCGTGAGGAAGGTTTGGACAAGGTGTTGGCAGAAGCGGGATTCGCTATTCGTCAGCCGGGATGTTCGGCTTGCTTGGCCATGAACGATGACAAGATTCCGGCAGGCAAGTATGCTGTTTCGACCAGTAACCGCAACTTTGAAGGTCGTCAAGGACCGGGATCACGTACGTTGTTGGCTAGTCCGTTGACTGCTGCAGCGGCGGCTATTACCGGTGTGATAACAGATCCAAGAGAATTCATGTAAAAATCAGTAGGTATGAAACAGAAATTTGACATCATAACCAGTACCTGTGTGCCTTTGCCATTGGAAAACGTGGATACTGACCAGATTATTCCGGCACGTTTCCTAAAAGCAACCACTCGGGAAGAGAAATTTTTTGGTGATAACCTGTTCCGAGATTGGAGATACCATCCGGATGGTTCGCTAAACGAAGACTTTGTGTTGAACAATCCTACCTATGGGGGAGAAATCTTGGTAGCCGGAAAGAACTTTGGTTCGGGGAGTAGTCGCGAACATGCTGCTTGGGCGATTGCTGGATATGGCTTCCGTGTGGTAGTATCGAGTTTCTTCGCGGATATCCATAAGAACAATGAATTGAACAACTTCGTGCTTCCGGTTGTGGTAAGTGAAGGTTTTCTGCAAGAACTTTTTGATTCTATTTATGCAAATCCGCAAATGCAGGTGGAAGTAAATTTACCGGCACAGACAATTACTAACTTAGCTACTGGAAAGAGCGAACATTTTGAAATCAATGCCTACAAGAAGCATTGTCTGATAAATGGTTTAGATGACATTGATTTTTTGGTAGAAAATAAAGAAAAAATAGAAATATGGGAGAAAAAGTTAAAATAGAGATAATGGATACGACTCTCCGTGATGGAGAACAGACCAATGGAGTTTCGTTTGTGTCTCACGAGAAATTGATGATAGCTCGGTTGCTATTAGAAGAACTGAATGTTGATAGAGTAGAGGTGTCGTCGGCTCGTGTTTCAGATGGCGAATTCGAAGCAGTTAAGATGATATGTGACTGGGCAAAACGTCGCGGTCAACTTCATAAAGTTGAAGTTCTTGGCTTTGTGGATGGAAATTTGTCTGTGGATTGGATTTATCAAGCGGGTTGTAGAGTTCTAAATTTGTTGTGTAAAGGTTCGCTAAAACATTGTACTTTGCAGTTGAAAAAAACGCCAGAAGAACACCTCAAAGATATTATCAATGTAGTTAATTATGCGGAAGAGAAAGGTATCTTAGTTAATGTTTATCTAGAAGATTGGAGTAATGGAATGAAAGATTCTCCCGAGTATGTTTTTCAATTGATGGATGGACTGAAGCAAACAAATATTAAACGTTATATGCTTCCGGATACGTTAGGAATTCTAAATCCATTGCAAGTTATTGAGTTTATGCGGAAGATGAAAAAGAATTATCCTGATAAGCATTTTGATTTTCACGCACATAATGACTATGATTTGGCTGTAAGTAATGTGTTGGCTGCAGTGTTGAGTGGAGCGAGGGGACTTCATACAACAATCAATGGTTTAGGAGAGCGAGCTGGAAATGCTCCTTTGTCAAGTGTTCAAGCTATATTGAAAGATCATTTTAATGCGGTTACGAGTATAAAAGAGAATCGTTTGAATGATGTAAGCCGTATTGTGGAATCTTATTCAGGTGTGATAATTCCTGCAAATAGACCTATTATTGGAGAAAATGTATTCACGCAAGTAGCTGGTGTTCATGCCGATGGGGATAATAAGGACAATTTGTATTGCAACGAATTAATGCCAGAGCGTTTTGGAAGAAAACGTGAATATGCTTTAGGTAAAAATAGTGGTAGGGCTAATATTCGTAAGAATTTAGAAGATCTTGGCTTGGACTTGGATGAGGACTCTATGAAAAAAGTAACGGAAAGAATTATTCAACTAGGAGATAAAAAGGAACTTGTTACTCCCGAAGATTTGCCTTACATTGTCAGCGATGTTCTTAAGCATGATGTAGAAGAAGATTTAGTAAAACTTAAAAGTTATAATGTTAATCTCGCTTTTGGTTTGAGACCGATGGCGACAGTTAAGGTAGAAATAAACGGAAAAGAATACGAAGAAAATTCGAGTGGGGATGGTCAGTACGATGCTTTTGTACGAGCGCTTCGCAAGATATACAAGGAAACGCTAGGACGTAAGTTTCCGATGTTGACTAATTATGCTGTGACAATTCCGCCGGGTGGCCGAACCGATGCCTTTGTACAAACTACCATTCATTGGAGTTTCGAAGGGAATGAATTCCGTACGCGAGGCCTCGATGCCGACCAAACAGAGGCGGCCATCAAGGCAACGATGAAAATGTTGAATATTATTGAAAAAGAGTATGGAATTTAAGATAGCAGTATTACCGGGTGATGGTATCGGTCCTGAAATCTCCGTGCAAGGTGTGGATGTGATGAACGCCGTTTGCGAAAAGTTCGGCCATGAGGTAAGTTATGAATACGCTATCTGTGGTGCGGATGCCATCGATAAGGTGGGTGACCCGTTTCCAGAAGAAACTTATCAAGTTTGCAAGAAGGCCGATGCAGTATTGTTTTCTGCAGTAGGTGATCCGAAGTTCGACAATGATCCTAAGGCAAAGGTTCGTCCGGAACAAGGACTCTTGGCCATGCGCAAGAAACTTGGTCTGTTCGCGAACATCCGACCGGTACAGACATTCAAGTGTTTGATTCATAAGTCACCACTTCGTGCAGAGTTGGTGGAGAATGCCGATTTTATCTGCATCCGCGAGTTGACTGGTGGTATGTATTTCGGCGAGAAGTATCAGGACAACGAAAAGGCTTATGATACCAATTATTATACCCGTCCGGAGATTGAGCGTATCTTGAAGGTCGGTTTTGAGTATGCCATGAAGCGCAACAAGCACCTTACGGTGGTTGATAAAGCGAATGTCTTGGCTTCTTCGCGTCTTTGGAGACAGATTGCACAGGAGATGGCTCCGCAATATCCTGAAGTTACGACTGACTATATGTATGTGGACAATGCTGCGATGCGTATGATTCAGGAACCGACATTCTTTGATGTAATGGTGACTGAAAATACTTTCGGTGATATCTTGACGGATGAAGGTTCTGTCATCAGTGGTTCAATGGGCTTGTTGCCTTCGGCTTCTACGGGAGAGAGCACACCGGTTTTCGAACCGATTCATGGTTCATGGCCACAGGCTAAGGGCTTGAATATAGCCAACCCATTGGCACAGATTCTTTCGGTAGCGATGTTGTTCGAGTATTTCGACTTGAAAGAAGAAAGAGCACTTATTCGCCAGGCGGTTGATGCATCGCTTGATGCGAATGTTCGTACACCGGAAATTCAAGTGGAAGGCGGTGCGAAGTATGGCACGAAGGAAGTAGGTGCTTGGATTGTGGAATATATCCGCAGTATCTAAAAAACTAATTGATGGTAGTTTTTTAAGTTAAATGAGAAAATATAGGAATTGTTTTGTTTGAAAACTTTTTTGTCCATTCTTAGACAAACTATTACCTTTGTAGCAAACCAAAAAGTTATTTATAGTAAAAACATTTAAACTAATTTGCCTATGACGAAATAAACACTGTAAAAAAGTGTGTACATCTTGAAAATATTGGAAATAGCGTTATAAGCTAAACTTGATTTTCTGAAACTTCGACAATTTTAGAAATCAATTGATGTTCAAGTAAAAGCCTAAATGACGCTCACGCTCGCGGCGTGGGCTTTTGTGCAATTTTGAACATCAAAGGTAGTCGAAGACCTCAGAAAATCAGAAAAGCAATATAAACAAAGCACCACGCTCTTTTTATGTGCATACGTGAACCTATATCTTTTGTGCTTATCCCGAAAAAAATAGGATTTTATTAAAAATTTAATGATATAAAAAATAAGAACTAATAAGAACTTGACTCGATTTGCTTGAGTTTGTTTATTTGCAAAAAATTATAAAAAAGAAATTTTAAGTATGAAAAAACAACTGTTTTTAGGTGCGATGTTGGTTGCCGTGGCAACCCTCGCAAGTTGCAGCAAGGAGAAACCTGCCTGCCAAAAAGTGATGTACAAAATAGGTGAGACGGAAATCACCACCTATCAGTGGATGACTCGTACGGAAGCCGAAGTTACGTTCAGCAAGTACAACGATGTGCGGATTTTCCAAGAAAAGGCAGGAGATATAGATTGTTTATTAAAAAATGATAACAACAAATAATAACTAATGAGAAGATGAAAACAACAATTAAACTTCTTGCACTTGTGTTTGTGCTTTTGGCTACTGCGTGCAACAACGACGATGAAATGGATATGTTCAACTCGCTGTGGCGAAACGTGACGCAAAACGAAGCCCGAATCAATGACCTTGAGGAGTGGTGCGCACAAGCCAATACGAACATCTCTTCGTTGCAAACCATAGTGAACGTGATAGAGAGCAACGATAAGGTAACCTCTGTTATTCCGATAATGGAAGGTGGAGTGGAGATAGGCTACTCCATTGCGTTCTCTGGCCACGACCCGATAACCATTTATCACGGCAAGGATGGCAAAAACGGACAAAATGGTGCCAACGGACAAAACGGAACTTCTCCTATTGTTGGTGTAGCCAAACACACCGATGGCGTATATTATTGGACGCTCAATGGCGAATGGCTCTTGGATGAGAATGGCAACAAACTGCGAGTAAGTGGAGCAGATGGTAAAGATGGTCAAGATGGTGCCAATGGCAAAGACGGTATAACTCCTCTATTAAAAATAGAAAATGGCTATTGGTACATCTCTTATGACAATGGCGCTACTTGGACAGAATCGGGCAAGGCTACAGGCGATAACGGTCAGAATGGAACAGACGGTAAGGACGGACAAGATGGAACTAATGGACAAGACGGCGTGACACCTCTATTGAAAATAGAGAATGGCTATTGGTATATATCCTATGACAATGGTGCCACTTGGGCGCAATTGGGCAAAGCCACTGGCGAAGATGGTAAAGACGGAGCAAACGGCACAAATGGTGCTGATGGTAGCAATGGTCAAGATGGAATAACCCCACAATTGAAAATAGAGAATGGTTATTGGTATGTATCATACGACAACGGTACTACTTGGACACAATTTGGCAAAGCAACTGGAGCGGACGGACAAGATGGTCAAAATGGTACTGATGGCAAAGATGGACAAGATGGAACGGACGGAGTGACTCCTCAATTAAAGATAGAGAACGACTACTGGTGGATTTCTTACGACAACGGCAACACTTGGACACAGCTTGGCAAAGCCAAAGGCGAAGATGGTGCCGACGGACAGGATGGAGCGACTGGTGCCAAAGGCGAAAAAGGAGACAAGGGTGATACTGGTGCCACAGGAGCGCAAGGCGAAAAGGGAGACAAAGGAGATACTGGGGTGCAAGGTGAAAAAGGCGACAAGGGTGATGCAGGCGACTCGATGTTCCGTAGCGTGACGCAAGATGCCGACAATGTTTATTTTACCCTTGCCGACGGTACGGTGATTACCATTGCAAAAAAGCCATACTTGACAGCCAAGTCCAACAATAGTGATTATGGTAGGGTAACTGGTTCAGGATATTACGACGTAGGTGCGGAAGCAACCATTACCGCTACGCCAAACTACGATTTTAAGTTTGTGAAGTGGAGCGATGGTAATACTGAAAATCCACGTACCGTTATCGTAACTTCCGATGTAACTTATACTGCCACTTTTAAAGTTGATATACCCGATGGGGCATTTTCAGTAAGCAGTGGCAAATATGTTGTATTCTCTTCTGGCAACTTGCAGTATCACCCTATGAACGACCAGTGGCAGTTTGCTCCAAGTCAGTTGGATTATATTGGTGATGGTAATAAAAAGATCTCCTCTACATATAATGGTTGGATAGACTTATTTGGTTGGAGTGGAAGTACAGGTTCAGTAAAGTTTGGTGTAAGTACATCAACCATCATTAGTTATTACTCAGGTTCTTTCGTTGATTGGGGTACAAATCAAATTGGTAGTGATGCTCCTAATACCTGGCGTACCTTGACAGAGGATGAGTGGCTTTATCTTCTCAATACTCGTACTAACGCTTCTTCTCTAAAGGGTGTAGCTCAAGTTAATGGTGTAAATGGTTTGATTTTGTTGCCTGATAGTTGGACATGCCCAGAAGGTGTTACCTTTAAGTCAGGATTCCATAGTAGTAGTGGCTCAAGTTATTATGCCGCTTATCAAACCTTCACAGCTAATCAATGGTCAAAAATGGAGCAAGCAGGTGCAGTCTTCCTCCCTGCTGCGGGCAACCGCCGCGGCTCAGTCGTGTCCAACGTGCAGAACAGCGGCTTCTATTGGTCTGCCTCTGAGTACGGTAGCGACTACGCGTACATGTTCTCCTTCGACTCGGGGGACGGAGAGAACTTGAACTACTTCCACCGCAACTACGGTCTATCCGTGCGTCTTGTCAAGGATTTATAAATTTCGCAAAAAATGCTGTAAAGCTGCCGCTTCTACGGTCGGTCTGTGCGTGGCGTGTTTAAGTAAATATTGTTTTAACTTTAGATAAAAAAACTCGATTAAAATCGAGTTTTTTTATTAACTGCAATGGGGCAAAAGTTTTTTGATAAACTTTTGCATTTTTTATCCACTAAAAAATTTCTCTTTTATAATTTTGCAAGAACATCATAAAAAAAACGAAAATTATGGACATATTAGAAAAGATGCGTCAACGCGCAAAAGCAAATCTACAGCGCATAGTGCTCCCCGAAGGTGATGAGCCTCGCACGCTTGAAGCTGCCAATCAATTACTTAAAGAAAAAATCGCTAAAATTATTCTTATCGGAAATCCTGATACGATTAACAAGATGGCCGAAGAAAAAGGTTTTGAGTATATCTCAGAAGCATTGATTTTTGATCCAGAAACCAACGAAAGCATGCCGATGTATGCAGAACTTCTCTACAATATACGCAAAAGCAAAGGTATGACTTTAGAAGAAGCAGCTACACTTGCAAAAAATCCGCTTTATCTTGGCTGTTTGATGATAAAAAATGGCGATGCCGATGGAGAACTTGCAGGCGCACGCAACACTACAGGAAATACTATTCGTCCTGCGTTCCAAATTCTAAAAACAAAACCAGGAGTAAGTGTTGTGTCAGGCGCATTTTTGATGTTAACACCAGCTACTCAGTTGGGCGAAAATGGTTTTTTGGTTTTTGCTGATTGTGCAGTAAATCCATGTCCAACAGCTGAAGAGTTGGCTCAGATTGCAGTTTCTACTGCAGAAACAGCTCGTGTTCTTGGCGATATAGAGCCTAGAGTAGCTATGCTTAGTTTTTCGACCAAAGGAAGTGCAAAACACGAACTAGTGGACAAAGTTACCAAAGCAACCGAGTTGGCAAAAGAACTTGCTCCAGAGTTGATGATAGACGGAGAGTTGCAAGCCGACGCAGCATTGATTGCTTCTGTTGGCGAACTCAAAGCACCGAATAGCAAGGTTGCAGGAAAAGCTAACGTTTTGGTTTTCCCTGATTTGCAAGCTGGCAATATTGGCTACAAACTTGTAGAGCGTTTTTCTGGAGCTCAAGCCATTGGCCCAATTTTGCAAGGGATTGCTGCTCCTGTGAACGATTTGAGTCGTGGTTGTAGCGTAGATGATATTGTTAAAATGGTAATCATCACTGCAAATCAAGCAATGGGATAAATACGTGTAAGTTTATGCATAAGAAAGGAAGAAGAATCTGTTTATGGTTCTTCTTTTTTTTTATTTGTAAAAATATCAAAATATAGAATCGCAAAGACTATACTCTTGCAAATTGGATATGTGCCGATAGTTTTGTACCTTCGCAAGGTTTTTTTATAACAAAAATTTATAAACTACAATGGAACTTGCAAGTAAATATAATCCTAAAGACATTGAACAAAAGTGGTATCAATATTGGCTTGATAATAAACTTTTTGCATCGAAACCTGATGCTCGAGAACCATATACTGTGGTAATTCCTCCGCCAAATGTTACGGGCGTTCTTCACATGGGACACATGCTCAACAATACGATTCAGGACATTCTTGTTCGTCGTGCTCGTATGACGGGCAAAAATGCTTGTTGGGTTCCTGGAACTGACCACGCTTCTATTGCAACTGAAGCAAAGGTGGTAAATCGTTTAGCGCAAAAAGGAATCAAAAAAACGGACCTTTCGCGCGAAGAGTTTTTGAAGCATGCTTGGGAGTGGACCGACGAGCATGGCGGAATTATCCTCAAACAACTTCGTAAACTTGGTGCGTCGTGCGATTGGGATCGTACTGCTTTCACCATGGACGATGTTCGCTCTGAATCGGTGATCAAGGTTTTTTGTGATCTTTATAACAAAGGGTTGATTTATCGTGGAGTGCGTATGGTTAATTGGGACCCAAAAGCTCTCACAGCTCTTTCTGACGAAGAAGTTATTTACAAAGAACAGCAAGGAAAACTTTACTATCTCCGCTATAAAGTTGTTGGGGAAGAAAAATATGCAATTGTAGCAACTACTCGTCCAGAAACTATTATGGGAGATACGGCAATGTGTATCAACCCTAATGACCCTAAAAACCAATGGCTAAAAGGTAAACGAGTTATTGTGCCTCTTGTAGGGCGCGAAATTCCTGTTATAGAAGACGATTATGTAGATATTGAATTTGGTACTGGATGTCTTAAAGTTACACCTGCTCACGATGTAAACGACTATATGCTTGGGGAAAAATACAATCTGCCAAGTATAGATATTTTCAACGATAACGGAACAATAAGCCAGGCCGCTGGCATTTACATCGGAATGGATCGTTTTGATGTTCGCGAACAAATTGAGAAGGATTTGGCTGCTGCTAATTTGCTCGAAAAAGTAGAAAGTTATACCAACAAGGTTGGTTGTTCGGAGCGTACTAGTGTTCCTATCGAACCAAAACTTTCGATGCAGTGGTTCCTAAAAATGCAACATTTTGCGGATATGGCTTTGCCTCCAGTAATGAATGATGAGTTGAAGTTCTATCCTGCAAAGTATAAAAATACTTATCGCAATTGGTTGGAGAATATTAAAGACTGGTGTATAAGCCGTCAACTTTGGTGGGGACATCGTATTCCTGCATATTACTTGCCAGAAGGAGGCTACGTTGTTGCAGAAACAGCAGAAACAGCGCTTGAAGCGGCAAAAGCAAAAACAGGAAATAGCGATTTGACTCTCAACGATCTTCGTCAGGATGAGGACTGTCTTGATACATGGTTTTCTTCTTGGCTTTGGCCTGTTTCGTTGTTTGATGGAATCAATATGCCAAATAATGAAGAAATCAACTACTATTACCCAACTGCAGATCTTGTGACCGGTCCAGATATTATTTTCTTTTGGGTGGCTCGTATGATTATGGCTGGTTATGAATATAAAGGCGATATGCCTTTCCGTAATGTATATTTTACGGGTATCGTGCGCGATAAAATTGGACGAAAAATGTCTAAATCGCTAGGAAACTCGCCAGATCCATTGGATTTGATAGAACAATACGGAGCTGATGGTGTGCGAATGGGGATGATGCTTGCAGCTCCAGCAGGAAACGATATTCTCTTTGATGAAGCACTTTGTGAGCAAGGTCGTAACTTCAATAATAAAATTTGGAATGCTTTGCGTTTGGTAAAAAGTTGGCAAGTAGCAGACGTTCAGCAAACAGAATCGGCAGAAATAGCTGTGAAGTGGTTTTCTGAAATGCTTAAAAATGCACAAAACGAAATCAATGATCATTTCAGCAAATATCGTCTTAATGAAGCTTTGATGTGTATTTACAAGCTTTTCTGGGATGAATTTTCTGCTTGGTATTTAGAAATGATTAAACCTGCATTTGGGCAGCCTATCGATAGCAAAACTTTTGAAGCAACAATCGGCTTCTTCGAACAACTGACTTTACTTTTGCATCCATTTATGCCATTTATCACCGAAGAAATTTGGCAAGCATTGGCAGAAAGAAATGAAGGAGAAAGTGTAATGCTTGCTCAACTTTCAAGTAATCAAGAAGCAAATCTTCAACTTATTAAAGATTTTGAAGTGGTTAAACAAGTTGTTGCTGGAGTTCGTCAAATTCGTTTGGAACGCAACATTCCTAACAAGGAGTCGCTCTCGCTCAACATTACAAAAGGTAATCACAACAACGAGTTCAATGCCGTAATTACAAAAACGTGTAATTTGTCGGAAATAGCAACTGCTATGAACGATGTTACTGCGGCAACATTTATGGTAGGAACTACGGAATATGCAGTACCTCTTTTGAGCAAAATCAATATTGAAGAAGAAATCGCTAAAGCAGAAGAGAAGATTGCTTATTTTGAAAAATTCCTTGATGGGGTGATGAAAAAGCTCAACAACGAACGTTTTGTTGCCAATGCAAAACCCGAAGTTGTAGA
Organism: Paludibacteraceae bacterium; assembly: GCA_045612365.1. Classification (GTDB taxonomy): domain Bacteria; phylum Bacteroidota; class Bacteroidia; order Bacteroidales; family Paludibacteraceae; genus RGIG9608. The sequence goes on along the minus strand of JAZKYY010000015.1, from coordinate 34,203 downwards.
ACTAGAACGTAAAAAGAAAGCTGATGCCGAGAGCAAAATAAAAACATTGCAAGAAACCATTAGTAATCTCAGAAAAAATTAAAATAAAATGAAGAAAGGAGAGGAAAAATAAATATTCCTCTCTTTTTGTAACACACTTATTTAACCGAAAAATGATAACACTTTCAAACATTGCCATGCAATTTGGCAAACGTATTCTATTCTCTGACGTAAATCTTAAATTAACCAATGGTAATTGCTATGGTATCATTGGTGCCAATGGAGCTGGAAAATCTACCCTTATTAGAATGATAAGTGGAGAACTTGACCCTACTCGTGGACAGATTACCTTTGGCCCTGGCGAACGTCTTTCTGTATTGAAACAAAACCACTTTGAGTTTGACGCTCTAACTGTAATTGATACAGTGATGATGGGAAATGAAATGCTTTGGAAAGTAAAAGAAGAAAAAGATCTTATTTACATGAAAGAGGATTTTTCGGAAGAAGATGGAATTCGTGCGGCAGAGTTAGAAGAAAAGTTTGCCGAAATGGATGGGTGGAATGCTGAATCAAATGCCGCTTCCCTTTTAAGTGGATTAGGAATAAAAGAAGATTTGCATTATCAACTAATGGGAGAGTTGAGTGCGAAAGAAAAGGTGCGTATTTTGTTAGCAAGAGCATTGTTTGGCAAACCAGATAATCTACTGCTCGATGAGCCAACAAATGACCTTGACATGGAGGCTGTAATGTGGCTCGAAAATTATCTGGCAAATTACGAAAATACCGTTTTGGTAGTTAGTCACGACCGACATTTCTTGGATTCAGTTTGTACACATACGGTTGATATCGACTATAATAAGGTTACACTTTTTGCTGGGAATTATACGTTTTGGTACGAATCAAGCCAATTAGCTCTTCGTCAATTACAAAACCAAAACAAAAAAGCAGAAGAAAAACGTAAGGAACTAGAAGAATTTATTCGTCGATTTAGTGCCAATGTGGCAAAAAGCAAACAAGCTACGAGCCGTAGAAAAATGTTAGAGAAACTAAACGTAGAAGAAATACAACCTTCGACACGTAAATACCCTGCAATTATTTTTACTCCTGAACGCGAACCAGGCAACATGGTGTTGGAAGTAAACGGACTTGGCAAAACTGCAGATGATGGAACTGTGCTTTTCAAAAGTGTAAGTTTCAATGTTGAGAAAAACGATAAAATTGCACTTATTTCAAAAGACGCACGTGCAATGACTGCTTTTTTTGAAATTCTAAACGGGAATGACAAAAATTTTGAAGGGAAATACAATTGGGGAATTACCATTACAAATGCTTATCTTCCACTGGATAACTCAGCATTTTTTAATAACGATCTGTCGTTGGTCGATTGGCTAGGTCAGTTTTCAAGTGATACTACCGAAGTTTTTATTCGTGGATATTTAGGGAAAATGCTTTTTTCTGGCGAGGAAATATATAAACGTGCGAGTGTACTTTCTGGAGGCGAAAAAATGCGTTGTATGATTGCTCGTATGATGCTCCGTAATGCCAATGTGATGATGCTAGACTCTCCTGCCAACCATCTCGATTTGGAATCAATCCAAGCATTTAACAATACGTTGATTAATTTCAAAGGAAACATCTTGATGGCATCACATGACCGAGAATTTGTTCAAACCGTTTGCAATAGAATTATTGAACTTACACCTAACGGAATTATAGACAAATATATGGACTACGAAGACTATCTTACTTCGGACGACATAAAAATCCTTAGAGAAAAAATGTACAAGTAAAAAGAAGAGAGATAAAAAAACTTACTAAAATTGTAAGAAATCTAAGGTGTGTAAAATATTTTGAGGAGAAGATGGGTTGATTAAATTAATTTTACTACCTTTGCGCCCGATTTTATAAGAGTGTGATGGGAAATTAGCCCAAAACAGCGTTTAATTTTGAGTAACACAAAAAAAGATTAAAATGAAAACATTTAAACTAGAAGGAACCTTACGTGAAGGTTTGGGAAAATCGGCTACAAAAGCCTTGAGAAATTCGGAGTTGGTACCATGTGTGCTTTATGGAGGAAAAGAAAATGTACATTTTCAAGTTAAAGTTTCTGATCTTCGCAATTTGATTTATACTCCAAATGTTTATATTGTTGAATTGACAATTGGAGATAAGAAAGCAAATGCGGTAATGAAGGAAATTCAATTTCACCCAGTAAAAGATAATATTTTGCATATTGACTTTTTTGAAATTGTTGACAATAAGCCAGTTGCTATTGAAGTGCCTGTAAAATTGGAAGGTCTTTCTGTTGGTGTTCGTGCCGGTGGTAAATTGACCTTGGATACAAGAAAATTAAAAGTTAAAGGTCAATTTGAAAAAATTCCAGATACATTGGTTGTTAATGTAGAAAAATTGGAATTGGGTAAAACTATTCAAGTAAAAGGATTGTCATTCGAAGGTGTTGAAGTTTTGAATGCTCCTAACACAGTAGTAGCTTCTTGTCGTTTGACACGTGCTGCTCGTGGAATTGCTGCTGCAAATAAATAAGAGGAATGAAATATTTGATTGTCGGGTTGGGTAATGTCGGCAAAGAATATGAACATACTCGACACAATATAGGATTTGATACGTTGGATGCTTTTGCTAAAGTGTCCAACGTTGTTTTTGAAGAAAATAGATACGGTTCGGTTTCTAAAGTTTCTTTGAAAGGTCGAACATTGTTTCTACTTAAACCGTCAACTTTTGTAAACTTGAGTGGAAATGCTGTTCGTTATTGGATGCAGAAAGAAAAAATTCCTTTAGAAAATCTATTAATTGTTGTCGATGATTTGGCACTTCCGCTTGGCACTTTGCGACTCAAACCTAAGGGCAGTGATGCTGGGCATAATGGACTAAAAAATATTCAGGAAATTTTAGGAACAAATGCATATTGCCGTTTGAGAATGGGTATAGGAAATGATTTTCCAAAAGGAGCTCAGGTAAACTTTGTTTTGGGGCGTTTTTCTGAAGAGGAGCAACTTGTTCTGCAGCCTCGTATTGATTTGGCTGTGGAAATTATACGCAGTTTTTGCTTAGCAGGAATCCAAAATACGATGAATGCTTACAATAACAAGTAAAAAAGAAGATGCTTGAGGTTCGTATTGATAAATTTTTGTGGGAAATTCGTCAGTTTAAGACACGGACTTTGGCTGCAGATTCTTGTAAAAATGGCAAAGTGCGAGTCAATAAGCAGGCTGCTAAACCTTCTAGGAATATCTCTATTGGCGATGTGGTAGAAATAAGGAAAGGTGCGGTTTTGTATGAATTCTTGGTTTTGCAACTTCCAAATGGTAGAGTTTCTGCTAAATTATTGCCGCAGTATATTGAAGATCGAACTGATTTGGCGCAGTTGGAAATGTTGCAAATAGCACGTTCTACTACGATTTATCGCCCAAAAGGAACTGGCAGGCCTACTAAAAAAGAACGTCGCGATTTGGAGAACTATTTTGAAGGTGAATTTTAATTTCGTCTCCGTTCAAAATGCTATTTTTTACTACCTTTGCATTTCTTATTGTGAAACAATAATACGAAGAAAAATACGTTTTAAGTTTGTGGCGAAAGATTTTTTTTTGAAATGAGGGTTTTTGTCGTATTTTCTTTGATGTTCTTTGTAGTCTTTGGTTCTGTTTTTTCTCAGGAAAGATACATTGCAGAGGTGGGAGTGCAAGGTGGAGGAGCTTTTTATCTAGGAGATGCCAATAAGATTCCTTTTACAAATATGGGTGCGACTTATGGTGGATTTTTTAAGTACAAACTAGATAAACGTTATTCTTTTGGCTTGCATGCAAGTGGAGGTTTTCTGCAGGTTCCTGCTTTTGAGCTTAGAGAAAAAACGAAGACAAATTTTGTTGATATAGAAGCGATAGCAGAATTTAATTTTTTTGATTTTGGAATAGATCAATTAAAATCTACTACAAAAAGAGCAACACCTTATATTTTTTTGGGAATAGGCTGTGTAATGTATGATAATTCTGCAGCTTTTGTGTTGCCTTTTGGAGTTGGAGGAAAATTCAAATTGTCGGAAAGAATCAACTTAGGCATTGCCTGGAGTATGGAGAAGGTTTTTGCCGATGATTTTGACAAAATAGATAATCCAAGAGGGTTGAATAAAGGAGCTTTTATGAACAACGATTGGTATTCGAAAATAACTCTTTCGTTGTCAGTTGATTTTTGGAAAATATGTCCAACTTGTCATAGTGGACTGAAATAATATGGTTGAAAAAATGGAATCATATAAAGAAAAAATAAATCTTGATCAGTTGCCTGTTCATATTGCCATCATAATGGATGGGAATGGACGTTGGGCAAAAGAGCGAGGTTTTGAACGTGTGGTAGGGCATCAAAATGGAGTTGTTTCTGTAAGAGAAATAACAGAAACTGCAACACGTTTGGGAATAAAGTATTTAACTCTTTATACTTTTTCAACTGAAAACTGGGGACGCCCACAAGCTGAAGTCGATGCTTTGATGGCAATTTTGGTGGATAGCATTGAGAAGGAAACTCCGACGCTTCATAAGAATAACATTCGTTTGCAAGTGATAGGGGATATGGCAAGAATGCCTCTGAAGGTGAGAGAAAAATTGCAAGGATGTATTGATTATACTTCTCAAAATACAGGATTGACACTTGTTTTAGCTTTGAGCTATTCGGCTCGTTGGGAAATTATAGATATGGCTAAGACTATAGGTCGGAAAATCCAAAATAATGAAATCTCAATTGATGATATTGACGAAAAGTTAGTCTCCAATTGTTTGACAACGAAAAACATTCCGGATCCAGACCTTTTGATTCGTACTAGTGGCGAATTAAGAATAAGTAATTTTTTATTGTGGCAATTGGCTTATTCAGAACTTTATTTCGCAGAAGTTTGTTGGCCAGATTTTCGCTCGGAGGAATTCTATAAAGCGATTTTTGAGTATCAACAACGTAATCGTCGCTACGAAAAGTTATAGAACTATAAGCAAAAAGAAAGTAATGAAATTAAGATTTGTTTTCATATTTTTATTTTTTTGTGTTGCGCTCGTAGCTCAGGAGAATCCGGATATAAATTACACTTCTTCTTCGGCAAAAGAGTATGAGATTGCCAATATCGCTGTTAGAGGGGCGGATTCTTATGAAGATTATGTTTTGATTGGTTTTTCAGGCCTTAAAGTTGGTCAAACAATTAAAGTTCCTGGACCTGAAATTACCAATTCAATAAAACGTTTTTGGAAACAATCACTTTTTTCGGAGGTTAAAATTTTTGCAGATAAAATAGAAAATGGTAAAATCTGGCTGACAATAGAGTTGAAACAGAATCCTCGTGTTGCTGGAGTAAATTTTACTGGTCTTAAAAAATCTGAAGTTGAGGATTTGGAACCTAAAATTGCCATTTCGAAAGGAACTCAAATAACAAAAGATATTATTGATAGAAGTGAGCAAACAATAAAAAAATACCTTGATGACAAAGGTTATTCAAATGCTTTTATTCGAATTCGTCAAATAGAGTCGGAAGAACAAAAAGGTAATGTGGTTGTTGATATTTACGTTGATAAGAAAAATAAAGTTCGCGTAAATGAAATTTATATTACCGGAAATGAGGCTCTTTCGCTAAATCAGATTGATAAGGCGATGAAAAAAACCAATCGCCGAAAAAATATTCTTAATCTTTTTCGTAGCAAGAAATTTATTTCAGAAAAATATGAAGAAGATAAATTGGCTTTACTTCAAAAATATAATGAAATAGGTTACCGAGATGCGGCTATTGTTTCAGATAGTGTTGTTCAAATCAATGAAAAATACAAAGACGTTTATATTACGGTAGAGGAAGGGAAAAAATATTATTTCCGTAATATCAAATGGATTGGAAATACTCAGTATCCGAGTGATATTCTAGATCGTGTGCTGAATATCAAGAAAGGTAGCGTATACAACCAAAAGCAGATGAACAAGCGTTTGGTGGAAGACGATGATGCTGTTGCTAATCTTTATAAAAACAATGGTTATTTGTTTTTCAACATTGATCCAGTAGAAACGAATGTTGAAGGTGATTCTATTGATATAGAAATGCGAATGTATGAAGGAAAGCAAGCAACTATTAGAAATGTGATTATCAATGGAAATACTCGTCTTTATGAGCATGTTATTCGTCGCGAGTTGCGTACAAAACCAGGTCAACTTTATAGTCAAGAGGATTTAATTCGTACTTTGAGAGAACTTGCTCAAATGAAACATTTTGATGAAGAAAAACTTTATCAGGGAGTTGATATTCAGCCAGACCAAGAAAATGGAACAGTAGATATTGTCTATAACCTAGAAACAAAAAGTAGTGACCAAATTGAACTTTCTGCAGGTTGGGGAGCAAATGGTTTAGTGGGCTCTTTGGGTTTGAAGTTTACGAATTTTGCTATTCAGAATTTGTTTAATAAAGATTCTTATCGAATTGTTCCGCAAGGTGAGGGACAAACGTTGAGTATTAAGGCTCAAACTAATGGTATTTATTATCAATCCTATAGTATTTCGTTCTTGGAACCATGGTTGGGAGGAAAAAGACCGAACTCACTTTCTGTTTCGGCATACTACTCTATACAAACAGGTATAAGTAGTTCTTATTCTAATTATTTTAATAATATGTACTATAGTTATTATGGTTCTGATTATGCAGGAAATAGCTATTATTCAACAGATTATGATCCAACAAAATATTTGCATACTTTGGGAGTATCAGTAGGATTTGGAAAGAGACTTAGTTGGCCAGATGATTATTTTACTTTCTATGGAGAACTTTCTTACCAACGTTATAAACTTCAAAATTGGTATAAATATTATTTCGGATTTGAAAATGGAGTTTGTAATGATTTGTCATTGAGTTTGAATTTTAGTAGAAACTCAATAAGTAATCCTATTTATACCCGTCGTGGGTCAGCTTTTTTGCTCTCTTTGCAAATAACCCCTCCTTATTCTGCATTTAGTAAACTTAAAGGTGAAGATAGAGATAATTATTATAAGAATTTGCCTGTAGAGGAAAGAAATAAGTTAATAGAATATCATAAATGGAAATTTTCTGCAAAAACGTTTACTCCGCTTACCAAAGATGAAAAATTTGTGTTAATGGCTCGTGCTGAGTTTGGTTTTTTAGGATATTTCAATAAATACAAACAAAGTCCGTTTGGTAAATTTGTGGTAGGTGGAGATGGAATGTCTGGTTATTCTTCTGCTGGAACTGAAACTATTGGACTGAGAGGTTATGAATCAGGAGCGCTTACTCCAACCAGCTCAGATGGATGGTACAACGGTAATTTGTATACGCGTCTAACTTTGGAATTTAGATATCCAATTCTTTTGAATCAAACTACAAATATTTGGGCATTGGCATTTTTTGAAGCGGGAAATTGCTGGAGCGAGTTTAAGAAATTCAATCCGTTTGACCTAAAACGTTCTGCAGGAGTTGGTATTCGTCTTTATTTGCCAATGTTTGGTTTATTGGGTATCGATTGGGGTTATGGTTTTGATAAAATCAATGGTTCAAAAGAATACAGCGGTAGCAATTGGAGTTTTGTGTTAGGTCAAGAATTCTAAAAGTGGTGTTATGAAAAAACTCTTTCTAATTTTATTTGCAAGTTTGTTTTTTGTTGCATTTGCTCATGCGCAGAAGATAGCAGTTATTGATTTGCAATATGTGATGAAAAATATTCCTTCTTATGAAACTGCTAATGAGCAATTGAACATATTGTCAAACAAATGGCAAAAAGAGATAGAGGTCGCACTGGAAGAGGTGCAAACAATGCGAAAGAACTTTCAAACGGAGTTGGTGTTTTTGTCGGACGAGATGAAGAAGAAGCGTGAGGATGAAATTCTTGAAAAAGAGAAAAACGCAAATAAACTAAAGCACGATTATTTTGGCCCTGATGGAGAACTTTTCAAAAAACGTAGTAGTTTGATGAAGCCTCTTCAAGACGAAATTTATACTGCTGTTCAAGAAGTTTGTGAAGAACGTTTTTATCAAATGGTAATTGATCGTTCTTCTGCTGCAGGAATTATTTTTGCCGCACCAAAAATTGATATTAGCGATGAGGTGCTTCATAAATTAGGTTATTCAAAGTAAAAAAATCAAGCGAGTAGATGTTTTCGGTTGAAGAAATACGAAAAGACTTTCCTATTCTTTGTCAGAAGGTTTACAATAAACCTTTGGTTTACTTTGATAATGCGGCTACAACGCAAAAACCTAACGTCGTATTGGAAAAAATACAAAGTGCTTACACAACTCAGAATGCAAACATTCATCGAGGAGTGCATTTCTTGAGTCAGAAAGCTACTGAAGAGCATGAGAATGCACGTGCTTACGTTGCTCAATATATTAATGCTCCAAAGTCGTGCGAGGTGATTTTTACACGAGGAACAACAGAGGCGATAAATTTAGTAGCAAATTCTTTCTGTGAACGTTTTTGCGATAGAGGGGATGAGATAATTCTTTCCGAAATGGAGCATCATTCCAATATTGTTCCCTGGCAGTTAGTTGCCGAAAAAAAAGGACTTAAGCTGAAGATAATAAAACTTAATGCTTTAGGAGAGTTGGATTTGGAGCATTACGAGTCGCTTTTTAGTGAAAAAACTAAAATTGTCTCTGTGGCTCACGTTTCTAATGTGCTTGGAACAATTAACCCTATTAAAACCATTGTACAAATAGCACATCAAAAGGGAGTGAAAGTGCTTGTCGATGGTGCTCAAGCAATCCCTCATCTTGAGGTTAATGTTCGAGATCTTGATGTTGATTTTTATGCCTTCTCGGGTCATAAGGTTTATGCGCCTACTGGGATTGGTGTTTTGTATGGGAAAGAAGATTTGCTCAACCTGTTGCCACCATATCAGGGAGGGGGAGAGATGATTGATCGTGTCTCTTTTAGTAGAACTACATACAACGAATTGCCTTATAAGTTTGAGGCGGGAACACCTGATTATGTTGGCTCTACTGCGTTGGCCGAAGCTTTGCGTTATCTTTCGTTCTTTGGACTTGAAAACGTTCGTGCGCACGAATACGAATTACTATCATACGCCACTCAACGCCTGATGGAGGTGGAAGGAGTTCTGATTATTGGAACGTCTCACGAAAAATCGGGGGTTATTTCGTTTGTTGTTTCGGATATACATCCTTACGATATTGGAATGTTGCTTGATAAGTTGGGTATTGCTGTGCGAACGGGTCATCATTGTGCTCAACCATTAATGGATAGCTTGGGCATTTCTGGAACGGTACGAATGTCGTTTGCTGTGTACAACACCAAAACTGAAATTGATATCTTTATCGATGCCTTAAAGCGTGTAGTAGCGATGCTTTCATAAGAGTTTGCTTTTTGAGATTTTTAGAATTACTACTTTAATTTTTTTGTCTATAAGAGAGACTTTGCTTAAGTGTAAATCTTTATCTTTGCAAACTCAAAAAATAGAAAAGATATGGCAGAATTAAAAGACTTAACTAAACGTAGTGAAAACTACTCACAATGGTATAATGAATTGGTTGTTAAGGCTGATTTGGCAGAACAGTCAGCTGTGCGAGGTTGTATGGTGATAAAACCTTATGGTTATGCTATTTGGGAAAAAATGCAACGTTACCTTGACGATATGTTCAAAGCTACAGGTCACGTCAATGCTTATTTTCCGCTTTTAATTCCGAAATCATTTCTTAGTCGTGAGGCAGAACATGTCGAAGGTTTTGCCAAAGAGTGTGCGGTAGTAACTCACCATCGTCTTAAAAATTCGCCAGATGGAAAAGGAGTTGTGGTTGACCCTGAAGCACGCTTGGAAGAGGAACTTATTATCCGTCCAACATCAGAAACAATCATTTGGAATACATATAAGAATTGGATTCACTCGTATCGCGATTTGCCTATTCTTTGCAATCAATGGGCAAATGTTATGCGTTGGGAAATGCGTACGCGCTTGTTTCTCCGTACTGCCGAATTTCTTTGGCAAGAAGGTCATACGGCTCACGCTACTCGTCAAGAAGCCGAAGAAGAGGCAGTTCGCATGTTAAATGTGTACTCTGATTTTGCCGAAAAATATATGGCGGTTCCTGTAGTGAAAGGTATTAAATCGGCTAACGAACGTTTTGCTGGAGCTTTGGAAACTTATACAATAGAAGCTATGATGCAAGATGGGAAGGCACTTCAGTCGGGTACTTCACATTTCTTAGGTCAAAATTTTGCAAAAGCATTTGATGTTCAGTTTATCAATAAAGAAAACAAAACAGAATATGTTTGGGCAACATCGTGGGGAGTTTCTACTCGTTTGATGGGTGCTTTGATAATGACGCATAGCGATGACAATGGTTTGGTCCTTCCTCCAACATTGGCTCCTATTCAAGTGGTTATTATTCCTATTTATAAAAACGAAGAGCAACTTCAAAAAATTTGCGAAAAGATTAACCCTATCATCGACGAATTAAAGAGAATGGGTATTTCGGTGAAATTTGACACTGCCGACAACAAACGCCCGGGATTCAAGTTTGCTGATTATGAATTGAAAGGTGTGCCTGTGCGTTTGGCTATTGGTTGTCGCGATTTGGAAAACAATACCGTAGAAGTAATGCGTCGCGATACACTTGAAAAACAAACTGTTACTTTGGATGGTATCGAACAGTATATTCAAAACTTACTGAACGAAATTCAAGAAAATATCTATCAAAAAGCTCTTTCGTTGCGTCAAAGTATGACTCGTAAAGTTGATTCATACGAAGAATTTAAAGTAGAAATTGAAAAGGGAGGATTCTTACTTTGTCATTGGGATGGAACTCCTGAAACTGAGGAACTAATTAAGGAAGAAACAAAGGCAACAATTCGTTGTATTCCTTTGGATGGCGACAAAACTCCGGGAAAATGTATGGTTACTGGGAAACCATCGGCTCAACGAGTATTGTTTGCTCGCAGCTATTGATGTTTTTTTTGAAAAAAATAAAAAAAACAGAAAAATAATTTGCAAGATTGAAAAAAGGTTGTACCTTTGCAACCGCAAAACACAAGAAAGTGTTGGCCCATTCGTCTATCGGTTAGGACGCAAGATTTTCATTCTTGAAAGAGCGGTTCGATTCCGCTATGGGCTACAAAAGTAAATTTAAGGTAAAGAAATGGCAAATCATCAATCTTCGGAAAAAAGAATACGACAAATAGAAAAACGTCGTCTACATAATAAATATTATGCTAAAACAACTCGTAATGCAGTTAGAGCTTTACGCAAAGCAACAGAAAAAGAAACTGCACAAGAGATGTTTAAGCGTGTAAGTTCGATGTTGGATAAATTGGCTAAGAAAAATATTATTCACAAGAATAAAGCAGGAAACTTGAAATCAAAGTTGGCTAAACATATTAACAGTTTAGCTTAATAAAGGGAATATAGAATACTTAAAAAGTCATCACGAATGATGACTTTTTTTATTTTCTTTGCATTTGAAAAAAAAGGATAAAATGAAGAAAAGTTATTGTTTGTTAGTTTTTTTAGTCGTTCTTTCGTGTTTAAGTTGTAATAGTTTGTCCAAACAGCGTGAGCAACAGAAGGAAAAGGAGGAAGTAGTAATCCCTCAGTTCAGTTCGGATTCAGCTTTTACTTACATAGAAAATCAAGTGATTTTTGGAGCAAGGGTTCCTCTTTCTAAGGCTCACGAAAATTGTGCTACCTACTTACAACAGACAATGCAACGTTTTGCTGATACTGTTATGTTTCAAGAAGGGTTGGTGGAACTTTATGATGGAAAGGTTATTGTGGCAAAAAATATTATTTCTTCATATCATTTACAGTCGAAAAATAGGATTTTACTTTGTGCTCATTGGGATTCTCGTCCTTTTTCAGATAATGACGAAGAAAATTTTTTTACGCCAGTTTTAGGAGCAAATGATGGAGCAAGTGGCGTAGGAGTTTTGATGGAGATAGCTCGATGTTTGTCAGAGAAAGATTCGAAAATAGGGGTTGATATTATTTTCTTTGATGTAGAAGACTATGGTATGCCTGATTTTTACAAAGGGCAACCTAAGGAGAACACTTGGTGTTTGGGTTCTCAGTATTGGTCAAAAAATCCTCATGTAATAGGTTATAATGCTAAATATGGAATTCTTCTTGATATGGTTGGGGCAAAAGGTGCTACGTTTCCTAAAGAAGAAGTCTCGCTCTATTTTGCTCCTCATATAGTTCAAAAGGTTTGGTCAACAGCAAAAAAAATAGGATATGATTCTTATTTTGTTGATTGGAAGGGTGGTGCAATAACGGATGATCATCTTTATGTAAATCAACTTGCAAATATTCCTTGCATAGATGTTATTCATTATGATACCAATGAAAATAGCTTTTTCCCTGCTTGGCATACCACTAAAGATGATATGAGCAATATTTCTAAAGAAACGCTTAAAGCCGTTGGGCAAACGCTGTTGGAGGTGATTTATAACGAAAAGTAATACGTTAGTTTTTTAGAATGCCATTGAAAAAGGCATTGATAAAAATGTCTTTTCTTTCGTGTAGTTTTTTGTAGAATTTTTCTCGGTAATAGGGTTTTTCTATTCCACGTAAAAGGTGTAAAGTCAATTCTGCTGCCCATTGAGGATCTTTTAGAGCAAAAACATTTTCTTTTATTCCGTTGTCAAAAATTCTTCTAAGTAACTGTATTTCTTTGATGTCAAGGTTGCGGCGAGCTTTTTCTACAGCAATAGCATCTTTGAAAAATGATGCTTTTAACGTTCCATTTCGTTCTATAATCTCTTTGAATTTGTCTAAACGGACAAAAATATACTCTTTGAGTTTTTCGTCGGCTGGAATGTTTTTCTTTTCTATAGCGACTAGAGCATCAAGTAAGTCGCGAAGTTCTCTCTCTATTACGGAAAGAAAGATCTCTTCTTTAGTGCTAAAGTAAGTATATATAGTGCGACGTCCTTTTTTTGACTCCAATGCAATATCATTCATTGTAGTATTCTCTTTGCCTTTTTCGGCAAAAAGTCGACGAGCAACCTCTATTAATACGTCCCTAGTTTTTGTCATTTTTTCTTTCCCTATTTTTCTAACTTCAAATGCAAAATTAAGTAAAAAATGTTTGATTTCTAAATGTTTTCTCTTTTGGTTGATGAAAATGGATTTTTGTTGAAAAAAATGATATTTTTGCTCCTATAAAAGAGGGAATGTTATGACAACTTTTGATATTGCAATTGTAGTTTTGTTGCCTTTCATAGGAACAGTATTGGGAGCGTCAAGTGCTTTGTTTTTAGGTCAAAAAATTGCTCAAAAAATGCAAAATACATTGTTGGGGTTTGCATCAGGAGTGATGGTGGCTGCTGCTGTGTGGTCATTGCTCATACCTGCAATTACGGCAACGGAGAATGTAGGTGGAATTGCTTGGGTACCTGCAGCCATAGGATTTTTAGTAGGAATTGCTTTTATGCTTTTGCTCGATGCTTTTACTCCTCACTTGCATATGAATAGTTCTGTTCCAGAGGGAGTTCCCTCTTTGTTAGGAAAATCTACTATGCTTATGCTTGCCGTTACATTGCATAATATACCAGAAGGAATGGCGGTTGGAGTTGTTCTTGCAGGAGCAATTTCTGGTCAGGTGGATATGACAATGGCTGCCGCTGTTTCGCTTGCTTTAGGGATTGCATTGCAAAATATTCCTGAAGGAGCAATTGTATCTTTGCCTTTACGCTCACAAGGATTCACTCGTAAAAAATCACTTGGTTTTGGTATTCTTTCAGGAATTGTAGAGCCATTATCATCAGTAGTTACTATTTTGTTAATAGAGTATTTGATATGCATATTCCCATATTTGCTTGCTTTTGCTGCGGGTGCAATGATTTATGTTGTGGTAGAAGAACTTATTCCATCTTCGCATAGCGGTAAACATTCTAATCTCTCAACCATAGGTTTTGCTATAGGTTTTGTAGCAATGATGATACTTGATGTTGCATTAGGTTAAAAAAATGAGTTCATTATGAAAAGAGTTATTCTCTTATCTTTATTTTTTCTTCTTGTATCTGCTAATGTCTTTTCTTTAGAAGAAAATCCTTTAGTTTTGGTTGATTTTCTTCAACGAATAGGAGGAAAAGGATGTGCTGATAAATTTAATTTAGTTGTAGACGAATCGATTACTGAAGACGGGAATGATAAATTTATTATTACTTCTAAAAATAAGAAACCATGCATTAGAGGAAATTCATTACTTTCTGTAACTACGGGGATTAATTGGTATTTAAATCATTATGCCAACATAAACCTTTCTTGGAGTAATATGAAGGTCGATTTAAGTGCTGTATCTCTTCCTTTGCCTTTAAAAACAGAGGAGAGGACTTGTTCTGCCGATTATAGATATTATTTGAATTATTGTACTTTTTCCTACTCAATGTCGGTGTGGACTTGGGAACGGTGGCAACAAGAAATTGATTGGATGGCACTTCACGGAATAAATATGCCGTTGCAAATAGTTGGTTTGGACGTGGTATGGAAAAAGCTATTAATGTCTTATTATGGTTATTCTTTAGAGGATGCCAATAGGTTTATTGCAGGACCATGCTTTCAGGCCTGGTGGGGAATGAACAATCTTGAAGGATGGGGAGGCCCTAATCCTGAATGGTGGTATGCTCGTCAAGAACAGTTGGCACAAAAGATTGGAGATAGAATGCGCGAATTTGGAATGCAACCAGTATTGCCAGGATTTAGTGGTATGGTTCCTTCTGATTTTATGGAGAAAACAAACAATTCAACTTTAAGTCAAGGGAATTGGTGCTTTTTTAATCGTCCTCATATACTAGACCCCAATAGTGAAACCTTTGCTCAGATGGCTAAAAACTATTATAAAGTGTTACACGAAGTAATGGGAGAGTCTTGTTTTTATAGTATGGATCCTTTTCATGAGGGGGCAAATACAAATGGTATTGATGTGGCTAAAGCATATAGTTCAATTGCCGAAACTATGTATGAGGCAAATAATGATATTGACGAAAAATGGGTAATTCAGTTTTGGCAGTGGAGCAATGATCAATATAAAGTTTTGGACGAAGTAAAAAAAGGAAATCTTGTAGTTCTTGATCTTTTTGCCGATACTTATGAACACTTTGATGAAGTCAAAGGTCATGATGCTATTTATTGCACTCTCCCAAATTTTGGAGGAAGAACTGGATTTATGGGTCGCTTTGATGGAAATATCGAAAAATATTTTAAAAGTAAGGCAAATTATGACAATATAAAAGGAATTGGTGCAGTGCCAGAAGCCATTGAGTCTGTGCCTATGTTGTACGATTTAATTTTTGAATTGCCTTGGATGGAGTCAGAAATAGAAGGAAAAGATTGGTTGAAAAATTACGCAAAAAGACGCTATGGAACAGAGAGTTTGTTGGCAGAAGAAGCGTGGGAAAAATTGCGTGTTTCGGCTTTAAATTGTTCTACTGATTTGCAAGGGCCTCACGAAGCTGTAGTTTGTGCTCGTCCAAGTTTGGAAGTAAAAAAGGTTTCGAGTTGGGGTGGCACGGATATTTTTTATGATCCTCAGAAAGTTATTTCTGCAGCAAAGTTGTTGTTCGATTCAAATCTTACAGGAAAGAACTACAATTATGACCTTGTTGATATTACCCGTCAAGCACTTACTGATTATGCTTATTTTTTGTTGAAATCCACTGATTTAGCAGTAAAAGAAGGTGATGAAATGAGATTTGTTCAGTTGAAAAATCTTTATCTGCAACTCATTCTTGATCTTGATGAATTGTTAAATACCGATTCTAATTTTATGTTTGGAAGATGGACTCAAATGGCTCGCAGTATAGCTGATGAGTTAGAACAAACAACAGAAAAAGATAGGCAATGGTTGGAGCTTAATGCTAGAACTCTCGTAAGTACTTGGGGTGGTCGTTTGCAAGCTAATAATGGTGGATTGCGAGATTACTCTTATCGTCAGTGGGCTGGAATGCTCAAAGATTATTATTATCCTCGTTGGCAACTCTTTTTTGACGATATAACGAAAGAATATGATTGGTTTGAAGTAGAGAACAATTGGATCAAGAATAGTGATTTGACGTATACTGATATCCCTGTGGGAGATACAAGGAATGTTGTTGAACGATTGTTTAAAAAATATTTTATAGAATACACTCTTCTTGATGGCTCTACTTATTTTATTTTTAGAGCAATAGAGTCGGATGAAAGGGATCGTTTGATTGTTCCTGTAGCTTGTGATTCAAAGTATATTTGTCCAATTTTTTTGCCTGAAAATATCAGTGCGACATTTAGTGTTGACTTTGATAATGATGGAGTTTTTTCTGACTTAGAGACTGTTGAAGGTGTAGAAGTAGAAATACCAAATTATGTTTCAACTAGAAAAGTGTCCGCAAGATTAAAACTTTCTGATGGAACAGTTTTTTTATATACGTTGGAAATTAAAGAACTTGTGTGATATAATTTTCCTCTTCAAATTATGAAAGAAAAATCAATTTTAATTAGGCCTGCGACCAAAAATGACGCAATAACTATTGCACAAGTTGTGGTCATGGCAATAGGGGATGAACCGACACTTAAAAATTATTGTGGGAAAAATTATGTTGCAGTGTTGGAGGAAATTGCTCGTTTGGAAAAAACTCAATATAGTTTTCAGAATTCGTTGATTGCGGAGGTAGAAGGAAAAATTGCTGGAGCAATAGTTGGTTATGATGGAGCAATGTTGCAAGAATTGCGCAGTGGAACTTTTGATGTAATAAAATCTTATACGAGCATTATTCCAAATATGGAACCAGAAACCTCCGAGGGTGAATTTTATTTGGATTCTATTGCTGTTTTCCCCGAATTTAGAGAATGCGGTGTAGGTCGGAATTTAATCTTTGCACTATGTGAAAAGTCTTTTGCTGAAGGTTACAGAACAGTTGGGTTATTGGTGGATTTTGATAATCCTAGTGCTGAGAAATTGTATTTTTCAATTGGATTTGTTCGTAAAAATCAAGCCAATTTTTTAGGACATAAAATGTGGCATTTGCAAAAAGAGTTGTATTAATAAATAAATATTTCTTGAAAAATAAAAACTTATAAATTATGAATGTAGGAGATAAGATTCCAGAACTTTTTGGAGTAAATCAAAATGGAAATGAAATTAAGAGTAGTGATTATCGCGGAAAGAAAATTGTGCTTTATAGTTACCCAAAAGCAAATACAAGCGGTTGTACAGCGGAAGCTTGTTCTTTGCAAACTCACAAAGCAGAACTTGAGGAAGCTGGATATTCAATTATTGGGGTGAGCAAAGACAAACAAGAACTACAGAAAAAGTTTGCCGATGCACAAGGTTTAGAATTTCCGCTCATTGCAGATACTTCAACTGAATTACTACAAGAATTGGGTTGTTGGGGCGAAAAAGTGGCTTGTGGTCATCGGACAATTGGTACGTTGCGAACAACTTATTTGGTAAATGAGGAGGGGATTATTGAGAAAATATTTACACCTAAAGAAATCAAAACAAAAATTCACGCAGAACAGATTTTGGATTATCTGAAAAGTCAAAAATGAATTTATACAGTTAGAATTACTACTATAAGTGAGGTCAAAGATATTATTCCCCAAAGAAGAACTCCCAATGTCATGGGGCGAATTCCTATTCTTCTTAATGCTGAAAACGAAATTCCAGCACCAATGAGGAATAATGTCATGCATAGAACTTTGCGAGATGCACTAACAATTGTTGATGTAATGGTTTCTGGTATAGGTAGAAATGTGTTAGCAATCATTGCTATTACAAAGAGAAAGATAAACCATGGAATAGAAATTTTATTTCTATTTTTATGAAAAATAAGCATAGAGCATAATGCCAACGGAATAATCCATAATGCTCTTGTGAGTTTTATGGTAGTTGCTACTTGTAAGGCTTTTTCTCCAAAAGTAGCTCCTGCTCCTACCACAGAACTGGTATCGTGTATAGCAATTGCAGCCCATGTTCCAAATTGTTGCTCAGATAAACCGAGTATATTTCCTAGAGGAGGAAATATAAATAGTGCAATGGCATTGAGTATAAATATAGTGGCTAATGAGATTGTTATTTGATCATCGTCGGCATCAATAGTTGGCGCAATTGTAGCGATGGCACTTCCTCCACAAATTGCTGTTCCTGCCGAAATTAGATAACTGTTTTTAATATCAATCTTTAGAACTTTTCCCAAAAGAAACCCTAAAATCATTATTCCAACAACGGAAATAATAGTGAAGAGCATTCCTTGCCGTCCTGCAGAAAGCGATTCAAAAAGATTCATCCCAAATCCTAATCCAATAACTGAAATTTGTAAAGTTATTTTAGAGACTTTTTTACTAAAGAGAATAAATGGATTTCCCCAAATGATAGCAAATAAGATTCCAACTAAAAGAGCTATAGAAGAAGAAAATGTACTCGAAAGTATAAATAGAAAAATAAAACAACTTTTCTTTAACAAATCAAACAAGGTGGATTGAGAAAACTTTTCCATTTGTTTTTGTGTTAACAAAAGAGCAGAATAAGTAGTTGTGCCGAAATAATACGTAAGAACATTGTTAATGGGTAAACCGTAGAGTATGCAACGGCAGGTTCATCATTAGGTGCAATTGTACTCGAATATGCCAATGCTGGAGGATTAGTAGAACTACCCGAAATTAGACCTAATATGGTGAAATAGTTGAGTTTGAAAATGCTTCTAGCAACAATTCCAATAATAAGCAAAGGAATGATTGTGATTAAAAAACCAACTCCCATCATTAGTAATCCGTTGCCAGTTACTAGAGTTTCTAAAAATTTTCCACCAGAAGAGATTCCTACACTTGCCAAGAAAAGGGCAATACCTATTTCTCTCAGCATTAAGTTTGCACTTTGTGTGGTGTAGGTAATAAGTTTTATTTTGTATCCAAATCTTCCTAACAAAATAGCTACGATTAATGGCCCTCCTGCTAAACCAAGTTTTGCAGCCATTGGCATTCCTGGAAAGTAGAAAGGTATACTTCCTACTAAAATTCCAATTAAGATCCCAAAGAAAATGGTAATTAAGTGAGGTTCATTGAGGCGTTTGAGTGTGTTGCCCAAGAAGTGTTCAACTTTTTTGATGGCATCGAGTTCTCCTACAACCATCACGCGGTCTCCAACCTGAAGAACTAAGTCTGGGCGACCAAGTAAATCTATTCCTGAACGGTTGATGCGGGTTATATTAACGCCAAATAGAGTGCGTAGATTCAAATCGCGGATTGTTTTCCCGTTTATTTTATTTTGAGTGATAACAATTCTGCGCGAAACAAGTTGGCTGTTTTTATCCTCCCAAACGTAATTTGAGGTTTCTCCAATAAATGCTTTAATGGCAGAAAAATCGTTGGAAGAACAAACTATTAATAGTAAATCATTCTCCTCGATAATAGAGTTTTTCCAAGGAACAAACGTTGCACCTTGATGCATGATGCGAGAAATTACAAACTTTCTGCCAATCAAATCTTTACATTCTTGTAATGTTTTTCCAACAATAGCTTTGTTTGTAACCTTTAATGTAATTCTTTCAGGTTTGTCTTGTTTGTTTTCGTTGTGCAAACGAGTGAGGTTTTCATTTTCCTTATCCAATTTTATTCTAAAAATAAAACGAATAAGAATGAGACCTGAAATAGTTCCTATTACACCGAGAGGATAGGCAACAGCATATCCAAGTCCGATTTGTGGAATTTCTGAGATTTGACCTGCATCAAATAGTTGTTTCAAAGCCTCTTGTGCAGCACCAAGTCCCGGAGTATTGGTAACAGCTCCAGAAAGAACTCCTACAAGCATTGACATTTCCAATCTTCCATTGCTAATAAAAAAGACTGCAATGGTTGTAATAATACCCAATAATACTAGCGATAAAGCTAATGCGTTGAGTAGCATTCCATCTTTTTTGAATGAAGAAAAAAATCCTGGACCAACTTGTAGACCAATGGAAAAAATGAACAGGATAAGTCCAAACTCTTTGATGAAATGAAGCAATTCGCCATTTACAGTAAAACCAAAATGACCTAAAGCCAAACCAACAAATAAAACAAACGTAACACCAAGAGAAACTCCTCCAAATTTTATTTTGCCTAAAAGCACTCCTGCAGATATTGCAAATGAGTAAATTAGTAGTGTTTGAGCTATTGATTCTTGCGAAATTAACTTAATTAACCAATCCATTTTTTTTCAAAAAAAAGTCCAAATCTTAATGATTCAGCAAATGTTTGTAGAACAATATCGATTTGGATTTAGTTATAAAATCTATTACTATTAAAACAACTGCAAAGGTACAAAAAGTTATTTGAGAAAATGAAGAAAAGGAATGCGATAAGCAATAATGATTGTTTTTTTTCTACTTTTGCTTTACATAAAAATAATGTTAGTTGTGATGCAAATTGATGTAGAAGAAAGAAGTGCAAGGGCAGTAGATTTTTTTAAAGATGGATATAATTGCGCTCAGTCTGTATATATGGCTTTTGCTGATATTTTTGGATTGGATATTGATCTTGCTGCAAAAATAATTGCTCCGCTGGGTGGAGGTATGGGGCGTTTGCGAGAAGTTTGTGGTGCGGTAAGCGGAATGTTTTTAGTTGCCGGATTGCACGTTCCTGCCAACGATCCAAGAAATCGTGAAATGAAAATTAAAAACTATTCTGCTGTACAGTATTTGGCAAATGAATTTACCTCACAAAATGGTTCTATTATTTGTCGAGAATTATTGGGTTTGGATGTGAAAAAAGAATGTCCTATCCCCGAACAAAGAACAAAGTCGTACTACGCAAAAAGACCTTGTGTAGAATATGTTCGTATGGCAGCAACTATTGTTGGCGAAGCTATTCGAGATGGTAAAATTTAGACATTGTTTTACTCGTTTGGTGGTAAAAAAGCATCTTTGATGTGTTCGATAGAAAATGCCTTGTTGTTTTTTATGATGCTAATAACGTCAAAACGAATATCTAAATCAATCTCGAATTGCTGAATGTAGTCATTAGTAGCCTGAACGATACGTTTTATTTTTGCTGTTGTAATTGCATCTTTTGGTTGCCCAAAATAATCGGATGAACGAGTTTTAACTTCTACAACTATCAGTAAATTGTTTTTTTTGGCAACAATATCCAACTCGTTTTTATTGCAAACCCAATTGGTGTGCAGAATCTCATAGCCAAGGCTTTGTAGATGTTTTTGTGCGAGTAGTTCGCCTTCTTTTCCGGTGTTGTTGTGTTTTGCCATAGTGTTTTTAATAAAAAAAGTACGAACGGAAGTTCGTACTTTTCTAGTTTTATTTTACTGAAAACTTATAAATGCAAGTTTCTTCGTAGATTTTACCCTTTTTCAAAACTGGACTAGGGAAATGTGGCATATTAGGTGAATTAGGAAAACCTTGTGCCTCAAGACAAATAGCATAACGTTCATCATATTGTTTCCCATTTTTTCCTATATTCTTTTCAATCCAATTGCCTGCATAAACTTGAACTCCTGGTTGCGTAGTAAACATTTCTAGTAAACGACCAGATTCTTCGTCATATACTGATGCAGCAAAGGCTAAATCGCCAGCTTGATCTTTACGCACAACCCAATTGTTATCAATTCCTTTTCCGATAGTGAATTGGTCAAAATCAGCATTTATACGTTCAGCAATTTTTACTGGTTGGCGGAAATCCATCAAAGTATTATCTACTTTTCTAACTTCTCCATTTGGACATTGAGTTTCGTCAATTGGAGTGTAGAAATCAGCATTTACAGTTAAGAATTGATTCAATACATCACCATTTCCTGCTCCGTGAATATTGAAAAAAGAGTGTTGACAAAAGTTTACTATTGTAGTTTTGTCAGAGGCAGCTTTGTAGTTGACTTTTAATTCGTTTTCGTCATTTAAAGAATAAATAACTGTAGTCAAAAGATTTCCAGGATAGCCTTCTTCTCCATCTGGAGAGTAGTAAACCAATTCCAATTCTGTTGACGAAGCATTTTTTACTTCCCAAATTTTTTGATTAAAACCAACATTTCCTCCGTGCAAGTGGTTTGTTCCATTATTTTGAACAAAGCTATACTCTTTCCCTTCAAGCGTGAATTTACCATCCTTAATTCTGTTTGCAAATCGTCCGCAAACAGTACCGAAATAGGTTTCCTTTTCTAAATATTCATCAATAGTGTCAAATCCGAGTACCATATCATCAAAGTTTCCGTTTTTGTCAGCGGCAAGAATCGAAACTATTTTTGCTCCATAATTGGTGATGAAAACTTTCATGCCATTTTTGTTTGATAATTCAAAAAGGTCAATTTGTTTTCCGTCAACTATTTTTTGAAAATTTTCTTTTTTCATTTGTCTTTATTTTTTTGAAAAAACTCTCCATACTAAGTTGTATAGAGAGTTTTTGTTGATGTTTTTTTAGAGAATTATTCTATTCGACATGCACCATCGCCAATTTCGGCAATATAAAATTCTGCCTCAAGACCAGTTTTTGCTTTGTAGTTTTTACCAACTTCAGCAACGAATGTGTCAATCGCTTCATCTTTTACTAACGATACGGTACAACCGCCAAAGCCACCTCCAGTCATACGAGAACCAATTACACCTTCGATTTTCCATGCTTCTTCAGCCATTGTGTCGAGTTGTAGACCAGTAACTTCATAATCGTCGCAAAGAGAAACGTGCGAAGCATTCATCAATTTACCAAATGCTTCAATATCTCCTGCTTTTAATGCTTTTACTGCATCAGTTGTACGTTGAACTTCTCCTACAACGTGGCGAGCACGTTTGTGTGCAACTTCGTCGGTAATAGCAGACTCTACATTTTTGAATTCTTCTTCTGTCAATTCTGCCAAATATTTCAAAGGACGAACTTTATTTAATTGTTCTACGGCAGTTTTGCATTCTGCTACACGAGCATTGTAAGCTCCAGAGTCCAATTTGTGTGGGCTGTGAGTGTTGCTGATAACAACTTTTACACCTTGCAATTTTACTGGTACAAGTTCAAACTGAAGTGTGTCACAATTCAAGAAAATTGCGTGGTCTTTTTTTCCTTGAGCACTTGCAAACTGGTCCATAATACCGCAATTAACCAACGCAAATTCATGCTCAGAAAGTTGACCGATTTTTGCCAATTCAGTACGATCGAAACCAGTTCCAAGTTGTTCATTGAAAGCGAAAGCAGTAACAACCTCTAATGCTGCCGAAGAAGAAAGTCCTGCTCCGTTTGGAACATTACCCCAAATAAGCATGTCGTAGCCATCTTCTATTTTTATTCCACGTTTTACAAATTGAGCAATACAACCTAAAGGATAGTTTACCCATGAACGTCCTTCTAGTGGAGTTGTTAGTTGGTCAAGACCAAGTTCTACGATTTCAGGTTGATTCAACGACTTGAATCTCATTTTTTTATCATTGTTTTTGCTCATCAAAAGATAAGTTCCAAAACTCAATGCGCAAGGGAATACGAAACCACCATTGTAATCGGTGTGTTCTCCAATAAGATTTACTCGACCAGGTGAAAAGTAAACTGCATCTACGTTTTTACCATAAGTCTCTTGGAATGCTGCTTTTAATTCTTTTACTTCCATTTTGTTTTTAGTTTTTAGTTATGTTAGTCATTAATTTCAATAGGAATTTCTCTTCGGATAGGTTGGTCAAGGCAAGTTAGTGTTTCTGTGGCAATAACACCTTTGATTTCTTGTATTTTCCCGTTAAGTAGATTCATTAAATGTTCATCGTTTTTTGCATACATTTTTATAATCATCGTGTACGCTCCTAATGTATATTGGCACTCTACGACTTCAGGAATTTGTTCCAATTGAGGTACTACTTCTTTGTAAAGAGAACCACGTTCGAGCGTTATACCAACGTAGGTACACATTTGGTATCCTAATTTTTTTGGATTTACATTGTATCCAGAGCCTATAATTACTCCCATTTCAATTAGTCGCTGAACTCTTTGGTGAATTGCAGCACGAGAAACATTGCAATCTTCTGCAACATCTTTGAATGGAATTCGGGCGTTTTTTGTGATAATTTGTAGTATTTTTCTATCTAAATCGTCTATTTTTTCCATGAAAACCTGAATTTTATTGTCATTTTGCTACAAAAGTAATGATTTGTTTTAGAAATCAAAATAAAAAGATAATTTTTTTGGATTGTGGTTTTTGTTGAAGAAATCTAAATAAAAAAAAGCGCAGAAAGCGCTTTTTTTATTGTTATGAGATAAAGTATCTTGCTTATTTCTCAGAATTTTGTTTTTCATTGCTCATGTCGCAAGTCCCAGAAAAATAAGCTTTTGGTTCAATAGAGAGTATTTTTGTTTTGATGTCTCCAGTGACCTTTGCGGTAGATTTAAGCGAAAGTAGTTCTGATATGGTTAAAGTCCCTTCTACAGTCCCCATAATTTCTGCCGTTGAACAAACAAGGTTGCCAATTACATTTCCTGTTTCTCCAACAATAACCTTTCCAGAACACTGTATATTTCCTTCAAAAGTTCCGTCTATACGAAAGTTGCTGTCTGCAATGAAATCTCCCTTGATTTTGCTACCTACAGCTAACATATTATATGCAATGCCCGAGTTTGTAGATGATTTGTCTGCCATATTTTTATTATTTTTTTTGTTTTGCGAAGTAATAAAAAAAAGTTGGGTTATCAAAAAAAACATTTCTTGTTTTGCGAAAAAATAGTTAATTTTGCAAGCAATAAATTTTAAAAAATAGTATTACTATGTCGTTTATTGCTGATAAAATACAAATGGATGGATTGACATTTGATGATGTTTTGTTGATCCCGGCTTATTCTGAAGTACTTCCTCGTACAGTTGATTTAACTACAAAGTTTTCAAAAAACATCGAGTTGAAAATTCCTTTTGTTACTGCGGCTATGGATACAGTAACAGAAGCAAAGATGGCTATTGCTATTGCTCGAGAAGGAGGAATTGGTGTTATTCATAAGAATATGTCAATTGCAGAACAAGCAAAACAAGTGGCTATAGTAAAACGTGCTGAAAATGGTATGATTTACGATCCTGTTTGTATTAAAAAAGGTTCTCTTGTGAGAGATGCTTTAGCTTTGATGGCTGAGTATAAAATCGGTGGGATTCCAGTTGTAGACGATGATAGAATTTTGGTTGGTATAGTAACTAATCGTGATTTGCGTTTTGAGCAAAATTTAGATAAGTTGATAGATGATGTGATGACTACAACGCTTATCACAACTAATCAATCAACAAATTTGGAGGCGGCTGCAGAGATTCTTCAAAAGCATAAAATTGAAAAGCTACCAGTTGTGGATAAATCTGGAAAATTGGTAGGTTTGGTTACATACAAAGATATTACTAAAGCGAAAGATAAGCCGATGGCATGCAAAGACGATAAGGGTCGCTTGCGTGTTGCTGCTGGTGTGGGAGTAACTGCTGATACTTTTGATAGAATGAAAGCTTTGGTAGAAGCTGGTGCTGACGCAATAGTTATCGACACGGCTCACGGACATTCGAAAGGTGTGATTGATACGCTCAAAAAAGCAAAAGAGTTGTTTCCAAGTATTGATATTGTTGTTGGAAATATTGCAACAGGTGCTGCTGCTAAGGCCCTTGCAGAAGCTGGGGCTGATGCTGTGAAAGTAGGTATTGGACCTGGTTCTATTTGTACGACTCGCGTAGTGGCTGGAGTTGGAGTTCCTCAACTTTCTGCTGTATATGATGTTGCAAAAGCATTGAAGGGAACTGGTGTGCCACTTATTGCTGATGGTGGTTTGCGTTATTCTGGCGATGTTGTAAAAGCTTTGGCTGCTGGGGGGTGTTGTGTTATGATTGGTTCTCTTGTTGCAGGAACAGAAGAAAGTCCTGGAGAAACGATTATTTTTAACGGAAGAAAATTTAAATCATATCGCGGAATGGGTTCGCTTGAAGCTATGGAAAATGGTTCGAAAGATCGTTACTTCCAAGGTGGAGAGATGGATGTTAAGAAATTGGTTCCAGAGGGAATTGCGGCTCGTGTTCCTTACAAAGGATCTCTTTACGAAGTTGTATATCAGTTGGTAGGAGGTTTGCGTGCAGGCATGGGTTATTGTGGCTCTGCAACCATAGAAAAGCTTCATGATGCAAAATTTGTGCGAATTACTAATGCTGGTGTGGCAGAAAGTCATCCCCATGATGTAACCATCACTCGCGAAGCTCCAAATTATAGTAGAGGAGAATAGAAAACTGATTTTTAAGAAAGATGCTTTTTGATGACGCATATTTTATGCAACAAGCTTTTGTTGAGGCACAGAAGGCATTTGAAAAGGATGAAATCCCTATTGGAGCAGTAGTGGTTTGTCAGAGTAGAATTATTGCTCGAGCTCATAATTTGACCGAAACACTTAATGATGTGACTGCTCATGCAGAAATGCAAGCGATTACGGCCGCTGCAGATGTTTTGGGAGGGAAATATTTGAATGATTGTACGCTGTATGTTACTCTTGAGCCTTGTGCGATGTGTGCTGCGGCTCTTGGGTGGTCTCAGATTAGTAGAGTAGTGTTTGCTGCAAAAGATGAACGTCGTGGTTTTAGAAAATTTTCTTCAGAACTTTTGCATCCTAAAACTAAGGTTGATTTCTTTGAAAATATGGAAGAAAAAAGTAGACTTCTAATTCAAAGTTTTTTTAAGAAAAAAAGGAGATAATTTTACCCGTAAAGAAGATGAATGCTGATTGTCAGAAATCAGCATTTTTTTGTTTTTGCCAACAAAAAAACTTCTCTCGAAAGATGATTATTTATGTAAAAAATTGTAATTTAGCAAAGTTTTTTTTGAATGAAAAAATATGCAAGAACAAGACAGAATTATTAAAATCAACATTGAAGACGAAATGAAATCTGCCTACATCGACTATTCGATGTCGGTAATTGTTTCGAGAGCTTTGCCTGATGTTCGTGATGGATTGAAACCTGTTCATAGACGCGTATTGTTTGGAATGAACGAGTTGGGCAACTACTCAAATCAGCCATACAAGAAATGTGCAAGAATCGTGGGTGAGGTTATGGGTAAGTACCATCCTCATGGCGACTCTTCTATATATATGACATTGGTGCGTTTGGCACAAGATTTCTCTATGCGTTATACACTTGTCGATGGACAAGGTAACTTTGGTTCAATTGACGGTGATACGCCTGCTGCTATGCGTTACACAGAGGCTCGTTTGTGTAAAATTGCAGAAGATATGTTGGTAGATTTGGATAAAAAAACGGTAGATTTTGCAAAAAACTTTGACGACACGTTGTCCGAACCAACCGTTTTGCCAACTCGTATTCCAAATCTTTTGCTCAATGGAGCATCGGGTATTGCGGTTGGTATGGCTACCAATATGGCTCCACACAACTTGAACGAAGTGGTAGATGCTACTAACGCATATATCGACAATAATGATATTACTATTGAAGAATTAATGCAATACATCAAAGCACCTGATTTCCCAACGGGAGGTATTATTTATGGCTATTCTGGTGTAAAAGATGCATTTGAAACTGGTAAAGGTCGTATCGTTATTCGCTCAAAAGCTGATATAGAAACTACATCTACAGGACAGGAAAAAATTATTGTAAACGAAATTCCTTATGGTGTAAACAAAAAAGAACTTATTGAGCATATTGCACAATTATGTTCTGACAAGAAAATAGAAGGTATCTCTAATATCAACGACGAATCGGATATGAATGGTATGCGTATTGTTATTGATATCAAAAAAGATGCAAACGCAAACGTTGTTCTTAACAAATTGTTCAAAGACACAGCAATGCAATATTCGTTCTGTGTGAATAATATTGCTTTGGTGAAAGGTCGTCCTTGCTTGTTAAATTTGAAGGATTTGATTCGTTATTTTGTAGATCATCGTTTGGATGTTGTAACACGTCGTACAGAATTTGAACTGAAAAAAGCTCAAGATCGTGCTCACATTCTCGAAGGTTTGATTGTGGCAGTTGACAATATCGACGAAGTTGTTCGCATTATTCGTGCTAGCAGAACTCCATCGGAAGCTCAACGTGCATTGGAAGAACGTTTCAATTTGGACGAAATACAATCAAAAGCAATAGTTGATATGCGTTTGAGCCAATTGACAGGACTTCGCATTGATGAGTTGAAAAAAGAATACGCAGACTTATTGGCTTTGATTGAAGATTTGAAAGATATTTTGGCGAAAGTTGAGCGTCGTATGGAAATCATCAAAAACGAAATGCTTGAAATAAAAGAAAAGTATGGTGACGAACGCAAAACCGTTATCGAATACGCCAACGAAGAAATGAATCCAGAGGACTTCTATGCAGATGACGAAATGGTCATCACAATTTCGCACCTTGGCTATATCAAACGTACTGCTTTGAGTGAATTCCGCACACAAAGTCGTGGTGGAGTGGGCTCGAAAGGTAGCGACTCGCGCGATGAAGACTTTATTGAATACATCTATCAAGCATCAATGCACAATACTATGATGTTCTTTACTCAAAAGGGTCGTTGCTATTGGTTAAAGGTATTCCAAATTCCCGAAGGAACTAAAAATGCTAAAGGTCGTGCTATTCAAAACCTCTTAAATATTGATGCCGACGATAAGGTAAATGCATTTATCACAACTAAACAATTAAACGATGAGGAATTTGTTAAGTCTCATTATTTAGTATTTGCAACAAAACAAGGTGTGATAAAGAAAACGTCATTAGAAGCATATTCTCGTCCACGTCAAAATGGTGTTAATGCTATTGTGATTCGTGAAGACGACCGTTTGATTCAAGTTTGCTTAACCGATGGCAAAAGCGAAATTATTATGGCAAACCGCAATGGTCGTGCAATTCGCTTCAATGAAGAGAATGTTCGCTCTATGGGTCGTGTTTCTACAGGTGTTCGTGGTATGCAGCTCGATGATGACGGCGACGAAGTTGTTGGAATGATTTGCGGAAATAAGGAATCGAACGAAACTGTGATGGTTGTTTCTGAAAAAGGTTACGGAAAACGCACTAACATCGTAGAAAAAGATGAAAATAGCAATATCATTCTTGACGAAAACGGACAACCAAACGACATTTATCGTATAACAAACCGTGGAGGTAAAGGTGTTAAAACAATGAATATCACCGAAAAAACTGGTAAATTGGTAGCGATAATGAGCGTAAGCGACGAAAACGATTTGATGATTATCAATAAGTCGGGTATAACTATCCGTTTGAAAGTGGCTGACATTCGTACTATGGGACGTGCAACGCAAGGTGTTCGACTCATCAATCTCGAAAAACGCAATGACGAAATCGCTTCCGTTTGTAAGGTTGTGGCTGAAGATGTTGTGACAGAAAACATTGAAAGCGAAGAAAATAACACAATAGAAAACAATTAAATTTATCAATAACAAAAATTAATTTAGTTATGAAAAAAGTATTTTTACCTGTAGTATTGCTATGTTTGGCAACTACTATGTTTGCTCAAAAGGCTAACGTTTCGAAAGCAAAAACAAAGGCGTTCAACGTAGAAGCACCTGATTTTAAAGGAGCAAAAGAGTTGATGGATGCTGCATTGGTTCATCCCGAAACAAAAGATGACATTAAAACATGGTGGGCTGCTGCTCAAGTGTATAATGAAATTCAGTTACAAGAAACAGAAAAGCAAATGATGGGATTTCCATTTGATGCTGATTTGCGAGAAGCAGCTTTGTTGAGAGTTCTTGAGTGCGCTTTGAAAACAGATGAGTTGGATCAAGTGCCAGACAAAAAAGGTGCTATAAAACCAAAATACACAAAGAAAATCAAATCATTGTTGACTGATTTGTTCAACAGCCCTTCTATACAATATTGTGCAGGAGCTGCTTTTGAACGTGCAGATTTTGCAACTGCAGCAAAAGCATTTGATATTTATGTTGAAATTCCTACGCTTGAATTTATGAAACCTTTGGCTTTGGATAAGGATTCAAACTATGTGTTTATAAAGTACAACGCAGGAATTGCTCATATTCAAGCTGCTAAAGCTGAAAATATGTCGAAGGCGATACAATATTTTAGTGAGTTGACAACTTCTTCTTACGACGATAAGAATTCAGTTTATCAAATTCTATCTAATTTATATTTGCAATCGGGAGACACTGTTCGCTATGTAGAAACTCTAGAACAAGCAATTGAGAAAATTCCTGGTGAAACTTATTATATCAATTTCTTGATTGAACACTTGCTCAAAACAAATCAATCAGACAAAGCGGTTTCTTATCTAGAAAAAGCGATAGCAAATGACCCAACTTTTGCTAACTATTACTTTATTCTAGGTTATGTAAAAGAAGGCTTAGGACTTAAGGACGAAGCTATTGTACATTATGATAAAGCAATAGAGATAAATCCAGACTATGTTGAAGCAATTTTCGGAAAAGCTTTGAACTTATACAACAGAGCAGTTGAAGCTGATAATAAAGCAAGTGAAATTCAAGATAATAAACTTTATCAAGCAGAACGTGCAAAAGTAGATAAAATGGTTTTGGAAGCAATCCCTTATTTCGAAAGAGTATTGGAACTTAAACCGGAAGACGATCAAAACTTAAGAACGTTGAAAGGTATTTATTATCGTTTTAGTTCAAAAGATAAAGAATTTGAACGTAAGTTCAATGAAATGGAACAACGTTTGAAAGAATTGGGATATTAATCCTTGTTTATAAAACAAAGAAAAAGAGTCGCCTAGGCGACTCTTTTTTTACGGATTTACGATTTTATTTTGCATGTAAACGTTTGATTTCTCCTGTCGTTGGGTCAAAAATCAATATTAGATCTTTATCTTTTGTTAGTTTTTTGTCTAGTGCAAGAGTGTATCCAAGTTGCGCTACTTTGACGGAGTTTTTAAGTAAGATGGCTTCTGTATTGTATAGGGTGATAGTTGATTTGCCTGCTATCTGATATCGAATGCCATTTTGCTTTTTTTGTTTATCCGCCAAATTTAAATTAGTTTGTTCGATTTCTATTTTTACGTAAATTGGCGTACCAGACAAATCGGTTTTGTCAACTACACCATGTTTGTTAGTAAAGCGGAAAAGTACTTCATCTGTATTTTTAGAAGGATCGATTTCTATTGTTTGAACCAGTGTGTCTGTAACGGTTTTCCCTACAAAAAGTTCTGTAAGTTTTTGTTCTGTAGAACAAAGTTGGTCGAATAAAATTTGAGTTGAAGCGCCATCTGATGGAAATTCAAAGTCTCCTAAAAGATACGAATTTTTACTTTCTCTGATCGCATAAAGTTGTTTTGCTGCCAATTCTGCCATTTTGGTTGTAGAATTTGCTTGAAGAGCATCTTCGTTCAGTACATTCCAGTCAAAAATAACATTCTTTTTGGATAACAATGAGGTGGTTGTTTCCTGCTTGGAGCATCCGTCTTTTTGTTTACATTCATTTCCTATTGCGCACAATATGTTATCAGAGTTTAGGCATATTCCTGCTGTTTTTTCAGGTGATTGGATATGAAAAACCTTGCTTGTGTCTGCAACTGAAAAGGGTATTAACGCCAAAGATTCTAAACTCCATTCTTCTTTATCTGCTTTTATAAAGTCTTTTGTCCCTAAAAATCGTCCGGCATATTGAAAGAATGGCCCTTTTACGAAAGTTGTTTTTATTGTTTTTATCTCAACTTTCAGTATTGTTTTGGGTAAAAAATAGAAAATACCTTTACCGTCTTTTATAGTTTTTTCTTCTTTTACGGAGTTAACAATTGGTTTTGCAATTATTGATGCAGAAATCAATAAAAATGCTGTTGATGCGATGATTTTTTTCATTTTTTTAATAGGGTTAAATATGCTTTTCCAATATTTTCAATAATGTCGGAGGCAATAAGTGCATATTCTGAATAGTTTTCAGCAGCTAAATCTCCAGCTAAACTATGCAGTGCAACTCCAACAGTTGCAGCCTCTTCCGACGAATATTTCTGTGCCAAAAGAGAAAGAATAATTCCTGTCAGTACATCTCCACTTCCAGCAGTTGCCATTCCAGAATTTCCAAAAGTGTTTTCATAAATAATTCCATTTGGACAATATATTTTTGTGCAATGGCTTTTTAGAACTACAAAAATAGTATGTTTTTTTGCAAATTCCGTGGCTTTTTTTGCTTGATCTTCAAGAGAAGAAGAAGTTCCTACTAGTCGCTCAAACTCTTTAATGTGTGGTGTAATGATACTATTTTTAGGAATCTGCTTCAGTATTTTCTCGTTTTGCGATAAAATATTCAGTGCGTCGGCATCAAAAACTATAGGTTGTTGTGGTTGAGTTTTTAGCCAAGTTTCAAATGCACAAATTGTTTGTAAGGAGGTGCCAAGTCCACACCCAATACCTATTGCTGAATATTTTTCGGAATTAGGGAATGTTGTTATTTTATCATTATTTTTGTCGAATAAAGTCATTGCCTCTGGAATTGCAACGGGAAAAATATTTTTTGCTCCAGCAGGAACGTAAGAAGTGAGAAGTCCAACACCAGTTTTCATACATGCTTTTGAAGATAGAATTGCCGCTCCCATTTTTCCTAAACTACCACCTATGAAAAGTGCATGGCCATAATCTCCTTTGTGCGAGATAGGATTTCTAGAATGTATTTTTGTGCGAACAAATTCGGTAGTTATCGGAGTCATTTTTTCTCTTTATTTTTGGTAGTCTAAAGGCATTCGGTTGACAATGGAACGACCAAGAGTAACCTCGTCAGCATATTCCAATTCGTCACCAACTGCTACACCTCTAGCTAGAACTGTCATTTTTACATTGCTCGAAGCCAATTTTCGGAATAAATAAAAACAAGTTGTATCGCCTTCCATCGTTGTGCTCAGCGCAAAGATTACTTCTTTGATAACTCCTGCATTTACTCGTTCAATCAGCGAATTTATTTCCAAATCAGCAGGTCCAATTCCATTCATCGGAGAAATTATACCACCTAATACATGGTACAACCCTCTATATTGTTGTGTATTTTCAATTGCCATTACATCTTTAATCGTTTCTACAACGCAAACGGTTGTTTCGTCTCTTGATTTATCAGAACAGATTCCACAAGTTTCTGTGTCGGATATATTGTGGCAGATTTTGCAATAGTGAATATTTTGTCGAAGGTTGAGTATAGCATTGGAAAAATTCTCAACCTCGTCTTCTGGTTGTCTCAGTAGATGTAACACCAAGCGCAACGCTGTTTTTTTTCCAATTCCTGGCAACTTGGCAAATTCCAAAACAGCATCATCTAGTAGTGTCGAAGATTGTTGTAATTGCATATCTTATAAAGAATAACTTTACAAAATTAATGAATTTTATCCAACTCAAGAAAAAAACTTTTTTTGGAAAAATTATTACCACTTTGCTATTCAAAAAAAGTGATGTACATTTGTGGCAAAATCGATTTAATATATTTATTGTTTAACTAATTTTTTATAGAATGAAAAAGAGATTATTCTTTGTCGTTGTTTTGCTTTTTTCGATGGCAAGTATTTTTGCTGTCTGCAAACACGAAAACTACATCGGTAACAACGATGTATCAGACTGGATGTGGAAGTACTATTCTTCTTGGCAACCAGGAAGTGCTCCCGCAGGTACTAAGAACGAAAACTTCTTTATTGGTCGTGTTCGTCCTTTGAAACGTTTTACTAATGAGAATACTCAAGTTATTCAAGATGGTAAGACATCTATGCGCCGTCAGCGTAAAGTGTTATGGTGGGTGCCTATTAATGAAGGTGGCTGGACTTCATTGCCTCGTTATGCGTTTGATTCCGAAGCGTTCAGTTCTTGGAGTTATATTGATATTCACGGTAACTGGACTCAAGGTCTTATGCGTCAACCAGGTGCATTTGCCGATGTTGCTCACAAAAATGGTGTAGCAACAAGTGTGGTTTCAGCGGCACCATGGGCAGAGGCTCAAACAAACTATGATGGTGGTCACGGTCAGAACTATTACACATTGGTTCAAGGTGGTGCAGACAAGTTGATGAAGTTGATGAAGTATTATGGTATTGATGGTATGGGATTCAACTCTGAGCAAACTTGGGAATGTTTCAATGGTATGAAAACATTGCTTTTCAATTGTCATGCTTTGAGAGAAACCTACGATATGCCACTTTTGCACTTCGACTTCTACAACTTGAGTAGTTCGTTGAGCTCTGGTTCTTGTGGAAGTACAAGTTTCGACTGTTTCTTTCCAGCTGCAAATGGTTTCTTCTTGAACTACAACTGGAGTTCTTTGTCTGGAATTGTATCAACAGCAAACACAATGATTGCTAATGCGGGAGGAAACTTCTCTCAATACGTATCATCTTA
>JAZKYY010000014.1:0-1798 GCA_045612365.1 Paludibacteraceae bacterium | reverse complement strand
ATTTTAAAATTTTTTCTCTTTGGCTTTTCTGTAAGTTTTTTTCTGCTAATGGAAATTAGCAGATTTTTTTGTTTTCTGCTAATATTCGATTTTGAATTTTCTTTGCTGATGAAGTTGATAGTTATTATGTTAATATTGTCACATAATGTTGTAATTAAATTTTACCATTGGTTTTAGTTGGGGAGAAATCAACCGTTAGTAGAGTAAAAAGCAAACGCTGAACTCTTATTTATCGTAATTTTCGCTGAGTTTCTTTACTTTCTTGTTATCAAAATGTATATGAATACGTTCCCAATGAAAAACACGCCTTTTGAACCAAATGGAAGAAAAATGTTTATAAATAAATGATGGATTCGCCTTATTCAAAGGTGCGTATCTCACTTCGTAAGCATCCAACAGTTTGCAATAATCTTTTACCTTATCCATAAAATTCGATGAATTCTTTGGTGACCAGGCATTTTCAGCGATTGCTCCAAGTCTTGGGAAGGTCATAAATTCAAGTTTCTTCATATCAGGTACATATTCTGTCCACATACAAGCTTCAACGCCGTAGGTGTCTTCATCTTTTTCGGTCAATGCACCATCACTGTTGCAAACATCCGAGAGGGATGTCCATCCGTAAGGGAAATCAAGATAAAAAGTTTTATTTTTTGAGTTTATGAGCTTTCTGCCTCGTTCAAGTTCCTTTTTTATCATTTCATCGTTACAATGGGGTTTATATACGGTCCACGCAATTTTGGAAGAAAGGTTATCCGTTCCACCTTCTGTATCGTTGCCCCACATAAGAGAAGAATAACCTTTTGATGCAAGATAATCGTTAACTTTTGACATAAAGAACATCTGGAGGTCGTTTTCATCGTGCAGATTGTTTTCTTTTATGGCCTTCTGGCAATGAGGACATATTTCCCAACGTTCTTTGAATGCTTCATCGCCACCAATATGAATTATTTTATCGGGGAAAAGTTCCATTATTTCGTCAAGAACATCATAAACAAAACCGTAAGTTGACTCTTTACCTGCGCAGAGAATATCTCTTTTGACACCCCAATGGGTTGCTACTTCAAGACTTCGCTCAAAACAAGAAAGATACGGATAACAGGCGATTGCAGCAACATTGTGACCCGGAACATCAAATTCGGGAATAACCTTGATTTTATGTTTGTGGCAGTATTCAACAACTTCTTTTATTTCTTCCTGAGTATAAAAACCGCCGTGAGATTTTCTGTTGAAATTTGTGTGACTGCGCACCGAGCCTTTTTCTGTCAGTAAAGGATATTTTTTGATTTCTATTCTCCAACCCTGATCCTCAGTCAGATGCCAATGCAGTATGTTTATTTTATGTAATGCAATAAGCTCTATGATTCGTTTTATATCATTGACAGAATAAAAATATCTTCCACAGTCAAGCATATATCCTCTGTAAGCGAAGCGAGGAGAGTCAAAAATTTCAGTGTATGGAATATTCCCTCCTGATTGCAGAAGCATTTGTTTGAGAGTCTGTATTCCGTAAAAAAGTCCGTTTTCTGTTTTTGATACAATATTAACTTTATTGTTTTCGCACTTCAGGGAATAACCTTCATCATATTTGAAGTTGTCATCAATGATTAAAGAAATTAAACAGTCACCATTTGATGCTTTGATTTCTTTGTGCAATACTTTTTTTACGAAAACAATCAAATCATCAGAAAAATCAAATGCGGAAACGGTTGTATTGTCAGTTAAAACAAAACCGGTTACAGATTTATCGGTAAATATTTTTACAGGCTGAGGAATCAGTTTGAACATAAGATAAGCCTCC
>JAZKYY010000013.1:0-22378 GCA_045612365.1 Paludibacteraceae bacterium | reverse complement strand
TTTGTTACGATATCATCGTCTTTTGCCAATGTAAGGATTGCAACAGAGCCGTCAGCAATACATCCTTTTGGCAAGAAGCACGCACGAGGATTATATGTTAGATTAGGGAGCAATACACAATTTGCCTGATTAAGGTATTTTGCAACATCCAATCCCTCAATACTATCAATGTAACAGTCATAATCAGGGATATTGACAATCTCATTGTTGCCAATGTTTCGAGATTTAAGCACTCTGATTTTACCATTATCCTTTGTAATAGCTTTGGTAATAACCCTATCCCTATATGCCTTGAATACATTAAACTCCATTTTGTCTGCCACCTCATCAAAAGCCTCATTGCGATAAATTATCCAATAAGGGAATCTGTCGTCTGTTAGATATGCTTGCTGATGACATTTAACCTCATCAGTAATATATGACTCTACAAATGTATTCTGTGGCTTCTTTTGGGTGTCAAGAATAAAACAGATGGTTTCTATCTTTACTCCCTTGAATCCTTTTTCTCCGAAGTCAATTATGCGAGAGATATTTTTCTCTTTCATAAGTGTACGTGTTGCATCAAACTCAGGAGCATTTATTAGGCTCTTGGGGACTATCAATGATACAACATTGCCAATTCTCATTGCTTTCTCAATGAAGAATGAGAAGATATTATTAGTATCCTTGTTGGATGCCTCAATCTTGTATTTTGCCAGCAACTGTTTCTCTTTTGTTAGCTTCTTGTATGGAGGGTTTCCGACAACAATATCATACTTCTTGTCGAAGTTATGCAACAAGAAATCAGCATTGATGTAATTGATGTGGATATTGTTAGGCACATCAATCTTTGCAACCAGCTCTTTCAATATTTCTAAACTGTTTGCATCAATATCTACCACGTCAATATTAACAGACTGCACGCCAGCATACTTCAAGATAAGGGCAGGCAAGAAATTACCCACACCAATTGATGGCTCTAAAATATTTAGCTCCGTATAGTTCTTTGCATCAGGCAAACTCTTGACAATGGTGTAGCATATATCCTGCCTTGTATAATAAGCCGCATTGTCTTCTCTTTGAGCATTTGCCAATTCCGCAATTTTAGACAATTCAGCAAAGTCATAATGGCTATTGCCTCTAATATAGTCTACCAAACAAGAATGTGTAGCCAATTTCTTTTTGTCAATCAATACCTTTATATCCTGTTCAGACAAAGTTGGCTTGCATAATATTTTACGAACCTTAGCTGCAATCTGTCTGAATATAACGGTAGGTACCGCTTCACCCAAATTTTGGCGTATGTTCATTTCCTCTTTCTTTAGGAATGTTTCTTTCTCTTTCAATGACATTCTATTTAACTCATCAAAAGGAATGTCGCTCCAGTTAAAAGATGAAGGAACAGACATCATAAGCATAACCTCCCTAATACTGAACACTCTGTTATCAATAGGATGAACAGTATTCTGACTTGCCATAATATCGTTACGAGTGTGAATACAAGGTGCTACCTTATCCCAATACTGGCGAGTATATTTGTCGCCATTCTTACGGGCGTTGTACACAATAATACCATTCTTTACACTATGCGGTATCTTTGTAATATCGGTATTGTCAAATGCCGATTGCCCCTCCTTAATATCCGCAATCCAAGATTCCATACGAGGCGAATATTTCCTAAAGTTATGATAAATATCATCTTCGGAAATTTCACCCATCTTCTTTAATGACGGCAAATGGCCAATAACCTGTCTCAATGTTCTCTCAGGCTGCTTGTCAGGGAAAATATCATATGGAGTAACCTCTTTCAAGTCTTTACGAACACCGATGACCAATGTTCTTGTTCGACTTGATGGATTACCATAATCCTTGAAGTTTACAACTTGATATAGGATATTGTATGCTCCCGACAAGTTAGCCCCAATAGCATCTTTAATTGATTTGTCTTGACCATCAACATCGGTACATACAGATGTAAGGAAAGCTCTAACATTCTCAAATATAAAGAACTTAGGCTTAATCTGTTGTGTCATTTTTATAGACTCAACAACCAACGAGTTGCGTTTTAACTCATCTTTCTTCTTGTGGTTAGCAACAGACATGCCCTGACAAGGAGGCGTTGCAATCAACACATCCAAATCTGTTAGATTAAAACCTTTTTCCCACATTGCTAACTCCGCAAAAACTTTATCTTTCGTTTCTTGCGTAGTCATATCGCCACAAATATATCCGCTGTTATAAACGCATTTCTGATTGAACTTCTGAATCTTCAATCTGCGTTCCAACAACTCAACCGTAGCAACACAATAGAAACCCTCTTCTTTGAAGCCATAGCAACCAACTCCTGCACTACTGAATAGGCTGACATAAGTCCTCAATCCATATGCAGAACGCCGATCTGCTAATAGCATTTCGGGGACTTCTAACTCTGGGTATAATTTTACTTTTGCCATATCAACCTATTCTTCTTAAATTTTCAGCAGCCATTGAAAGAGCTTCTGATGCAACAATATGTTCATCAGATACCATATCAGTTACCTTATCCGCAAGCCACAATGTAAGGAGGTCTGTCATTTCTACATGGAACATCTCCGACAATATCGCAACTTGTTCTTTCTTGGCTCTGCGTTCACCTTTTTCTATCTTACAATATGTTGCAGTGTCTATATCAAGAGCTGCAGCAATCTGCCTTTGTGGCATTTGATTCTGAATGCGTAGCTCTTTTATTTTCTCCGTAAACAGCATATTACTTATTTTTGTCTTGACATTATTTGGCAAAAATAGCGAATTTAATCCATATTCACACCTTTATTAAATAAAAAATTAGTGATGACAGAATAGGCTTGTTGCAATTGAATGTACTATAATAATTCGCTAGCCATCGGCTGACTATATATAATAAGGTTTAGTTTATACCATTGGCTATATACCCAAAACGGACTAAACCTATTTTCGCTTGGGCAGCACTTAAAAAAGATGCTGACGAAAAGAGAAAGACGCTCATTCTTCTTTTTTCGCCAGCATTTATCTTAAAAGTTCAAAAAAAATACAACCAACTCTGATTTTTGGGTGTAAAAAAGGGTGTAAATCTCGTAACTACTTGATTTACACCCTTATTGGCGGAGAGAGAGGGATTCGAACCCCCGGAACCTCTCAGTTCAACGGTTTTCAAGACCGCCGCAATCGACCACTCTGCCATCTCTCCTGAAATGGAGTTGCAAAATTACAACTTTTATTTGTAAAAACAATAATTATTAAACTTTTTTTTCTGAATTGGAATAGTTGCTCCTCATTTGACTTTTTTCTATTTTTGCAAAGCGATTTTGATTATGGCAGTAATTTTACAGATTGAAACCTCTACTACGGTTTGTTCTGCAGCACTTTCTAGTAATTCATCTTGCATTATGGAACGCATTGAGTTGGGCGGACTTTCTCATGCAACCATGTTGCCTCGTTTTTTGCAAGAAATAGTGGATTTTGTCAGAAAAGAACAATTAAAAGTTGATGCTGTGGCGGTGAGTTGCGGACCAGGTTCTTATACTGGTTTGAGAATAGGAGTCTCGTCGGCAAAAGGGCTTTGTTATGGTTGGGGTGTGCCTTTGATTGCTGTTGATACGTTGGCCGTGTTGTGTCAAGGGTTACTTGAGAGTGGAGTTGAACTTGGTGAAAATGATTTGCTTTGTCCAATGATTGATGCACGAAGAATGGAGGTTTATACGGCATTTTATAATAAAAACTTGGAGTTGGTAACTCCTATTTCCGCAGAAATTATCACAGACGATAGTTTTTTAGACATTTTAGCAGAACATCGAGTTTATTTCTTTGGAGATGGAGCGGAAAAATGGAGCAAGGTTCTGTTATATCCAAATGCTATATTTGTGCCGAACATAGTGCCTATTGCAAGAAATATGATTAGCCAGTCAGCAAACTTGTTTATGCAAGATAAGTTTCATGATGTAGCATATTTTGAACCATTTTATTTGAAAGATTTTATTGCTACACTTCCTAAAAAAATGATTTAGAAGAAAAAGAATGGAATATCAGAAGAGAATAGAATTGATTTTGCCTGAATATGGAAGACATATACAGCAAATGGTCAATCATGCGCTCACAATAGAAAATAAAGAGGAAAGAATGCTTGCCGCTCAAACTATTATTAATGTGATGGGTAATATGTTTCCTTATTTCAGAGATATAAATGATTTCAAACATAAACTTTGGGATCATTTGGCAATAATGTCTGATTATAAGTTGGATATTGATTATCCTTACGATATAGTTGAAGCCAAAAGAAACGAAACTCGACCAGAAAAAATAGTTTATCCGCAAAAAAAGATTAGATACAAGCACTATGGATATTTTTTGCAAAATTTGGTAAAGAAAATCCAAGAAATGGAACCAAGTGAGGAGCGAGATCAAATGACTTTGCAACTTGCTAACCAGATGAAGAAACTTTTTATCCTGTGGAATAAAGATAATGTGGATGATGCAAAAATTCAGGAGGATTTGAGAGAACTTTCACAAGGTAGTCTTTCTTTTGAAAATTCTACTCCTTTGATTTCTTCGAAAGACTTGGTTTTGAGAAAGAAGAATAATAAAAACGGGAAAAAACGCAGATAAGAAAAAATGTCTCAATCAAAGTTTCAATATAAAATATCAATTTTAGATGTTGATTTTTCGAAACATCTTTGTTTGCCTAAGTTGTTTAGTCTTTTGCTTGATGCCTCCGAAAAAAATGCAACTGCGAATGGTTTTGGAATGGAGTATTTGCAACAAAACAATAGGAGTTGGGTTTTGAGTCGCTTTTCAATAGAATTGACTTCTTTGCCAAGATTGGGTGAAGATATTTTTATAGAAACATGGATTGAAGATGCCAACAGAATGATTACAACACGAAATTATGCCATTATGTCGGTTGCTGGCGATGTGATAGGTGCTGCATCTTCTGTTTGGGCGATGATTGATTTGCAATCTCGAAAAGCGGTGAACATTGACGAATATTATATGAAGTTCGCAACCAAGCGACCACCTCTTTGTCAGCGGCCACGTCGTATTGGGGATTTGAGTTCGGAGGAAGTAAAAAAGTATTCTCCACTTTATAGTGATGTCGACACAAATGTTCATGTTTATAGCGGAAAATATATTGAGTGGTTTTTGAATCTAATTCCTAATCCTCAAACGTTTTTCTTGCAAAAGAAAGC
This sequence comes from Paludibacteraceae bacterium, assembly GCA_045612365.1. GTDB lineage: Bacteria > Bacteroidota > Bacteroidia > Bacteroidales > Paludibacteraceae > RGIG9608. Next base: position 17,198 of record JAZKYY010000013.1, on the reverse strand, counting down.
AAAATTTGTAGAATTGAATTTTGTTAGTGAATCGCTTTTTGGTGATGATTTGGATTTGGCTATAGAGATAGTTTCTGATGATGAATTTCTTTTTGAAGCTAAACGTTCGGGAGTGCTTATTTGTAGAATGAAAACGCTTTTTGCTTAAGAAAAAAATAAAGAATAATGGAACAAAATAAAAATATGTCTAAAACAGCAATTTTGCTTATGTATTGCCCAGACAAACAAGGTCTTTTGGCAACGGTTACTGATTTTATAAATGTAAATGGTGGTAATATTCTTTATCTTGACCAATATGTTGATCGTCAGGAACGTATGTTTTTTATGCGTGTAGAGTGGGATTTGAAGAATTTTATTATTCCGCAAGAAAAAATTGAAGAATATTTTTCTACGCTTTATGCTAGAAAATATGATATGGTTTTCCGTCTTTATTTTAGTTCGAAAGCTCCTCGTATGGCAATTTTTGTATCAAAAATGTCTCATTGTTTGTATGATATGTTGGCACGCTATACTTCTGGAGAATGGAATGTTGAGATTCCTCTTATTATCAGTAATCACCCAGATATGAAGGAAGCTGCAGATCGTTTTGGAATACCATTTCATTGTTTGCCAATCACAAAAGAAAATAAGTTGCAACAAGAAGCTCTTGAACTTGAGTTGCTGCAGAAATATGGCATCGATTTTATTGTACTAGCGCGTTATATGCAGGTACTAACTGGAGATTTTATTGACCATTTCAAAGAAAGAATAATTAATATTCATCATTCGTTTCTTCCCGCATTTATGGGGGCAAAGCCATATCATGCGGCTTTTGAGCGAGGAGTAAAACTTATTGGAGCTACAAGTCATTATGTAACAAGTGATTTGGATGCGGGTCCTATCATTGAGCAAGATATTGTTCGTATTTCTCATAAAGATACTGTAGATACGTTGGTGAAAAAAGGTAGAGATTTGGAAAAAATTGTGCTTTCGAGAGCGGTTGGTAAACATATTGAACGAAAGATCTTGACTTATAAAAACAAGACTATTGTATTTAATTAATCTATAGAGATAAAGACGTTCGCTCTTATGCAATCGCAACTTATTCATCTTTTTGAATCTCAATTAGATAAATGGGAGTTGGCTCGGCGTAATTTTTCTGACCTTGCTTCTGTTCGGGTGAGAGAACTTAATGTGAGAGGCGTTAATGTTCAAGTGCACTTTAATCCTGCTCGTATAAAATCCTCGTCGGCAAAAATTGATGCAAAAAGTATCGCAGATCGTCCTTGTTTTTTGTGTAAAAAAAATCGTCCTAAAGAACAAGAGGAAATTTCGTGGCGAGATTATACGCTTCTAGTTAATCCGTATCCTATTTTTCCTCGACATTTTACTATTCCTCATCAAACTCATAAGGTTCAGGAAATTTTGCCCCATTTTTTTGATATGCTCGATTTGGCGACTCTTTTGCCTGATTTTGTAGTTTTTTATAATGGTCCTGAGAGCGGTGCATCTGCGCCAGATCATTTTCATTTTCAGGCAGGGGCAAAAGATTTTCTTCCTCTTATGAATCAACGAAATGTTGTTGAGAAACAAAAGGTCAGTCCGTCAGTTTTTCTTTGGAAAAATTATCTTAGAACAGTGTTGGAAATTGTTGGCTCTCAAAAAAAAGAGGTGATTAGTGCTTTCTTGGATATATATGCAAAATTGCCAGTCGTCAATTCGGAGCCAATGATGAATGTTGTTTCTTATTATGAGAATTCGACTTGGCATGTGTTGGTTTTACCTCGTAGGGCATTTCGCCCTTGGCAATATAGTGCCGAAAAGGATTCGGAAAGATTATTGGTGAGTCCAGGAACTGCGGAGATGTGTGGGGTTGTGATTACTCCTATCGAAGAACATTTTGAGCGAATGTCTTCAGAAGATATAGAGGATATTTTTTCTCAAGTTTCATTGGAAATTAACTGGTAATTGGTGTTTTTTTCTTTTAATAGGCACTTCCTTTCTCTTGTTTTTATTTGCTTTTTCGTCAAAAAATTAGTTATTTTGCTCATTAATTTTTAGTGGAATTGGTATGGGAAAAATTATTGCAATTGCAAATCAGAAAGGTGGAGTAGGAAAGACCACAACTGCTATAAATCTATCGGCTTCATTGGTAAATTTAGGGAAAAAAGTACTTTTGGTTGATGCCGACCCTCAAGCCAATGCTTCGACTGGCTTGGGAGTGGAAGTGAAGGACTTGGAAAATACGGTTTATGAGTGTTTGTTGGGAGAGAGCACTGCAGAGGAAGCAATTGTTCAGACGTCGATTAAAAAACTTTCATTGTTGCCTTCTCATATCGATTTGGTGGGAGCTGAAATTGAGATGGCAAAACTTGAAAACAGAAATACAAAGCTTCTTGATGTACTTAAACCAATAAGAGATAACTACGATTATATTTTGATTGACTGTTTGCCTTCTTTGGGTTTGATTGCGTTGAATTCACTCACAGCTGCAGATTCGGTAATTATTCCTGTTCAGTGTGAATATTTCGCTCTTGACGGATTGAGCAAATTGTTGAATACCATCAAGTTGGTTAAAAATAATCTAAATCCAGAACTTAAAATAGAAGGGTTTTTGTTGACAATGTACGATACTCGTTTGCGTTATGCCAATGAGGTTGCCAATGAGGTTCGTAAGCATTTTGAATCAATGTTGTTCAAAACAGCAATTTATAGAAATGTAAAACTGAGTGAAGCAACTGGTTATGGAAAAGCAGCTATTGAGTACGATTATGCTTCTCGTGGAGCTCAGAATTATTTGGTTTTAGCAAAAGAATTGTTGGAAAAGAATAAGAAAAAATAGAATTTGTATATGGCAAAAAGAGAAAGTGTTTTAGGTCGTGGTTTGGAGGAACTTCTTGGACAAAATAGTACTATTGTAACAAGTGGATCTTCTTCTATTAGCGAAATTGATATTGAGAAGATTTTTCCTAATCCTAATCAGCCCCGTACAGTTTTTGATGAAGAAGCTCTTCAAGAACTTTCGGATTCAATTAAGTCGATAGGATTGATAACTCCTATTACGCTAAAGAAAAACGATGACGGAACTTATCAGATTATTGCCGGAGAAAGACGTTATCGAGCATCGAAATTAGCAGGGCTAAAGAAAATTCCTGCTTACGTCAAAACCTCGAAGGATGAAAACGTGTTAATAATGGCGTTGATAGAAAATATTCAACGCGAAAACTTGAATGCAATAGAAATTGCTCTGACTTATCAAAAGTTGATTGAGCAGTCGGGAATGACTCAAGAAGCTTTGAGTGAGAGCGTAGGGAAAAAACGTGCAACAATAGCGAATTACTTGCGTTTGTTGCGTTTGCCTGCCGAAATTCAAGTGGGACTTACTGAAAAAAAAATTGATATGGGACATTCGAGAGCGTTGTTGGCGCTTGATGATGCGCAGAAACAATTATTGGTTTACAAAGACATTCTCAAAAATGCGTATTCGGTAAGAAAAACTGAAGAGATTGTTAGAAATCTTAATCAAGAACAAACAGAAAAAAAGAAAGAACAATTAAGTGAAAAGTATCTTCCTTATCAGCAAATGTTCAAGGATTTGTTTGGAAAAAAAGTAACATTCAGTTGTGATGCGAACGGAAAAGGGAAAGTTTCTATATCCTTCTCCAATGAAGAGGAATTAAATGGTTTACTGCGTCAACTTCAGAATTAATCGCTGGAAGTAATGAGATTTCGGTTGTGTCTATTAATACAAGTTTTATTCGCTTTGACTACTATGGCTCAAAGCGAATTTGCTGATACAACGAAACTTCAGAATAAGGATTTTTCTGTTTTTGATAAAAATGATTCGCTTCAAGTTGTAGCAGTGGATTCTGTCGCTTATGAGGTTTATACAAAAGAAAGAATTGTACAAGAGGATGATTTTCAAGAAAAAAGGAAGTTCAAACCTAATCCATCAAGAAGTGTTTGGTTAGCAGCTGTTTGTCCAGGTTTGGGGCAAATCTACAATAGAAAATTTTGGAAGTTACCTATAGTTTATGGGGGTGTAGCTGGTTGTATTTATGCGATTACTTGGAATGGGAAATATTATAAAGATTATATAACTGCTTATAAGGATATTGCAGATACGGATCCAAATACAAATAGTCATTTGCAGGTACTTCCTTATAGTGTGGATCCAAATTCGGCTTGGGCAAAGGATTTTTTGAATCAGAAACAAAATTATTATCGTAAATATCGAGATTTGAGTATTATTATTTCAGTGGCAGTTTATGCACTTTCTATTGTGGATGCATTTGTTGATGCGCAGTTGAGTAATTTTGATGTTAGCCCAGATTTGTCGATGCGGGTTGCTCCCACTCTAATAGAGACCGATGAAAATACACAGGTTTTGAGAAATACGGCGTTAGGTATGCAACTTAATATCACGTTTTAAGTTTTTTTGAAAAAAAGAGAGATGAAAAAAAGTATCGTTGTAAGTGTTGTACTTTTATTATTTGTAAATGCACTTTTGGCAGAAGATTATCAAGTAGAAAAATCAAATCTTGATTCCGTAGAAACTATCGTTCCCTATGAGTTGGAGCATAATATGGATTCTGTTTTGAATAGTTGGTTGGTGACCAAAATGTCATTTGGTGATTGTGAAAAAGGAACGGGAACAATTATTTTACCTGATAGTGTTTATATAGACTGTTTGCAAAAATTGCCTCACGAAATGGAGATGCCGTTCAATGCTCCAGTGCGTTCTTCTATTAACTTTTATGCGCAAAAGCCAGGACAAGTGGAGTATTTGCTTGGAATGGGGCACCAGTATTATTTTCCAATATTTGAAAATGCGCTTTCAGCACACAATATTCCACTAGAGTTGAAGTACTTGCCAGTGATAGAATCGGCGTTGAATGCTAAAGCTATTTCGAGGGTTGGTGCTGCTGGTTTATGGCAGTTTATGGTATGGACTGGAAGGTCTTACAAATTGGAGATAAACAGTTTGGTAGATGAGAGAATGGATCCGCTTAAATCGACTATGGCTGCAGCAAAATATCTCAAAGATTTATATGGTATTTATAAAGATTGGTTTTTGGTTATTGCTGCTTATAATTGTGGACCTGGAAATGTGAATAAAGCTATTTCTCGTTCTGGAGGAAAACGGAGTTATTGGGATATTTATCCTTATCTGCCTCGAGAAACACGTGGTTATGTGCCTATTTTTATTGCTGCCAATTATATTATGAATTACTATGAGCAACATAATATTTGTCCGCGTTCTATAAGTTTGCCATTAGCAACTGACACAGTGATGGTGAATACAAGAATTCATCTTAAGCAAATCTCAGAAGTTCTTCATATCCCGATTGACGAGTTGAGAACACTTAATCCTCAATATCGTAGAGATTTAATTCCAGGAAATATAAAGCCATATTCGTTGGTATTGCCATTTGAGCAGATAACTCCTTTTATAGAGAATCAGGATTCTATTTTGGCATACAAGGCAGAAGAATTGATTTCTCAGCAAGCGGTAGCAAAGTTGGCTGAATATGATTATAGTACTGCAACATACCATAAAGTGCGTTCTGGAGATACATTGAGTGGAATTGCAAAGAAGTATCATGTATCGATAGCTAGCTTGAAACGTTTGAATAATATTAGTGGGACAACCATTCGTATTGGACAGCGACTTAGAGTAAGAATGTAGGATGGAAAAGGTGTTTTGGAAAATAGATGAGGTTGCCAAAATTGTAGGAGAAAATGCTTCTACCTTGCGTTTTTGGGAAAAAGAATTTCAACATTTGAAGCCTCGTACCAATGGAAAAGGGACCCGATTCTATACTCAAAAAAACATCGATGAGGTAAAGATAATTCAACATCTTTTGCGCGATCAGAAACTTACAATAGAAGGGGCAAAAGAACGTATAAGAAGTAAAAAAAATCAAAGTGAGAAAACTCAAAAAATTGCAGAAAAACTTAAAGAAATAAGAGAAGAGCTGAGTGAATTGAGAAAACAATTTTATGTAAATTCTTCTGATGAAATTTCTGAAGAAGAGTTGTAAAATTTGCCTGAAAAAATGGAAAAATGGACAACGGAAATAAAACCCAAAAACAAACTGCTTGAGGTTGATTTTAAGGAAATTTGGTATTATCGTGATCTTTGTGGTTTGTTTATTAAACGCGATGTCATTACACAGTATAAACAAACAATCCTTGGTCCCTTGTGGTTTATCATTCAACCGCTTTTTACGACGGTAATGTATATGGTTGTTTTTGGTGGAATTGCACAAATTTCTACAGATGGATTACCGCAACCTTTATTTTACTTGGCGGGTATTTGTATGTGGCAATATTTTGCAGATTGTTTGACAAAAACATCAAATACGTTTGTCAACAATGCGGGAATGTTTGGAAAGGTTTATTTCCCTCGTTTGATAGTTCCGCTCTCAACGGTAATTTCTAATTTAGTTCGCTTTTCAATACAATTTGCGTTGTTTTTATTAATATATGTTTTTTATCAATTTTTTACAGATGTGTCAATTCAAACAAATTGGTATGTGTTGTTATTTCCTATTTTGGTAACGCTTTTGGCTGGATTGGCTCTTGGTTTTGGTGTTTTGTTTTCTTCGATGACAACAAAGTATCGTGATTTGCAGTTTCTATTGTCGTTTTTTGTTCAGTTGTGGATGTATGCTACTCCGATAATTTATCCTTTGAGTACGATTACAAATGAAAAACTTCGTCTTATAATGTCGCTAAATCCTCTTACGGGAATTGTTGAAGCTTTCAAGTATGGTTTTCTTGGGGTTGGCGAGTTTAGTTGGATGATGCTTGTCTATAGTTTTTGTTTTATGCTGGTACTTTTGGCAATAGGAATTGTAATTTTTAATAAAGTACAAAAAAGTTTCATGGACACGGTGTAGAGACTTCTTTTTACTTGCGCAATAGAAATTATTACAGAAAATTTATTTCCAATAACAGAAAAAGTTCTGTTGTTTTTAAGTAAGTTGGAAGTAAATTTTCGAGGTTTGATAAGATAAAACAAAATGATTTCATAACGTGGCCGACCTATGTTCAAAGTGAGTGTGAAATTGAGTAAATAAGGGGCAAACTCTAATCTCTTTTTCTTACCTTTGCAAAAGTTTCTTTTGAGGGATGAAGTTAAAAACGAATATATCTATTGTTTTGTATAAAACCAAGTTGGAGGAAGTTGTCCCTCAATTGAATGATTTTTTGAGTAATCCTCAAGTTAATCGTATTTTCTTAATTGATAATTCCCCTAATAAGCAACAATTGCCCATTTCGGTAATTAAGCCTCAACGAGTTCGTTATTTTTTTACTGGAAAAAATTTAGGATATGGCGTTGCTCATAATGTTGCTTTGTCGGAAAGTATAAAGCGTGATGTTGCTTATCATTTGGTTATAAATCCTGATGTAAAGTGCAAATCCAGCGATATTTCTACTTTGATGGATTTAATGGAAGAGCGTAAGGAGATCGGTCTAGTTATGCCAAAGGTGATTGATAGAGAGGGAAATATGCAGTATTTGGCCAAACTTCTTCCTACTCCAACAGATTTGATAATAAGGAGATTTACACCTAAAAATTGGTTTGCGCATCGCAAACAACGTTTTGAGTTGCAAAGTGCCGATTTTTCAAAAGAGATAGATGCTCCTTATTTGTCGGGTTGTTTTATGTTTCTCCGTGTAGAGGCAGTTAAAAAAGTAGGGATGTTTGATGAACGCTATTTTCTTTATCCAGAAGATATAGACTTGACTCGTCGTATTCATAGATTCTACAAAACAATTTATTATCCTCTTATTTCAGTAAATCATTTGCATCAAAGAGCTTCATATAAGAGTATGAAGTTGCTAGTTATTCATATTTGGAATATGATAAAGTACTTTAATAAGTGGGGATGGATTTTTGATAGTGAGCGAACTATTGCCAATCGAAGAATACTAAACGACTTAAAAAACCAAAAATGATATGGCTTTACTAAAGAAACGCAAATCAACTTTGAAACTCGTAAAAAATGATTCGTGGCTTGAACCTTATGCTTCAGCCATTGAAGGAAGGTATCATTATTTTTTGCATAAAGAAAAAGAGTTGACCAAAGATTGTGGTTCGTTGAGTGATTTTGCAACCGGATATTTGTATTTTGGATTACACAAAATCAAAAATGGGTGGGTGCTTAGAGAGTGGGCTCCAAATGCAACAGCGATATTTTTGGTTGGCGATTTTAATAATTGGGAAAAATCTGATAGTTATGCTTTAAGTGCGCTTGGTAACGGAGTCTGGGAAATTTATTTGTCAGAGGAATCAATCTCTCATGGTCAACTTTACAAATTGTTGATTTGTTGGAATGGTGGTAGTGGAGAAAGAATTCCTGCCTGGTGTCGTCGTGTTGTGCAGGACGAGTCAACAAAGATTTTTTCTGCTCAGGTGTGGAATCCTTCCCAAGGGTATGAGTTCAAGAATAAAAGATTTAAGGCAAAAACATCTCCACTTTTTATTTATGAGTGCCACATTGGAATGGCAACAGAAGAGGAAAAAGTTGGAACTTATGAAGAGTTCCGACAAAATGTTTTGCCTCGAGTAGCCAAAGCAGGTTACAATTGTATTCAAATAATGGCAATTCAGGAACATCCATATTATGGTTCTTTTGGGTACCATGTTTCTAGTTTTTTTGCGGCATCTTCTCGTTTTGGAACTCCTGAGGAGTTGAAGCAGTTGATAGATGAGGCTCACGGTTTGGGTATTGCTGTTATTATGGATATCGTGCATTCTCATGCTGTAAAAAATGAAATAGAAGGACTTGGTAGGTTTGACGGAACTCCTTATCAGTATTTTCACGAAGGAGAGCGTCGAGAACATCCAGCATGGGATTCTTTGTGTTTTAATTACGAGAAACCAGAAGTATTACACTTTTTGTTGTCCAACTGTAAGTTTTGGCTTGATGAGTATAAATTTGATGGTTTCCGTTTCGATGGTGTTACATCTATGATTTTCCGTAATCATGGTCTTGGACAGGACTTTAATGGTTATGACGATTATTATAATCTTAATCAGGATGGCGATGCTATTTGTTATTTGACTTTGGCAAATAAACTTATTCACGAGGTAAATAAAAATGCTATCACTATTGCCGAAGAAATGAGTGGAATGCCAGGATTGGCTGCTAAGATTAAAGATGGCGGTATGGGATTTGATTACCGAATGGCAATGGGAATTCCTGATTTTTGGATAAAATACATCAAAGAAGTTAAAGATGAAGATTGGAAAGCTGGTCATATTTTTTGGGAGTTAACCAATCGTCGTGTTGATGAAAAAACTATAAGTTACGCCGAGAGTCACGATCAGGCGTTGGTTGGCGATAAAACAATAATTTTCAGACTGATTGATGCTGATATGTATTGGCACATGAAAAAAGGCGATGAAACATTTATGGTTCATCGTGGATTGGCATTGCATAAAATTATTCGACTTATTACGGTAAGTACCATAAATGGTGGATATCTTAACTTTATGGGAAATGAATTTGGACATCCGGAGTGGATTGATTTTCCGCGAGAAGGCAACGATTGGTCACATAAGTATGCACGTCGTCAGTGGGATTTGTGTGATAATAAGGACTTGAACTACCATTATTTGTCCGATTTTGACAGGGAAATGCTATCTGTTCTTAAAACGGAAAAGAATTTCAATCAGCTTGATATACAGAAAATTTGGGATAACGAAGGCGATCAGATTGTTGCATTCATGAGAGGTGATTTGCTTTTTGTTTTCAATTTTAATGGACAAAAATCTTTTACTGATTACGGAATCTTAGTAAAAGCGGGTTGTTATCAAATAGTCTTGAATACAGACTCAAAACAATTTGGAGGTTTTGGATTTATTGATGAAAATGTGGAGCATTTTACACAGCCAAGTCATTTGGATAAAAAAGAGTGGTTGAAGCTTTATATTCCGAGTCGTACTGCATTGGTTTTGAAAAGAAAATAATTTTTTGCTATTTAAAATTTAAAAAAATTAGGTAATAATATTACATTTGTTGGGTAATTAAATTTAGTGTGCTTATGATAAGAAAACTATTCTCTAAAAATTTTCTTTACATTGTTGTTTTATTAGTTGCAAGTATTTCTGCTTTTGGTGCAGAAAAGACGCTACAATTGTCCTCGAGCGCAAAATTTGGAACGGAGTCGGGTTCTACATTAGCTCAAGAAGAGGTTACTTGGACTGCAACTTCTTTATCTGGAGATATCCGCAATACGTTTAATTCGGCAACTTATTTAGGTCAGCAGTTTGGCACTTCATCTGCTCCGTGGACAGGAAAATTTTCAGCTGTATTTTCGGAATCCGTGGTAAGTGTTCGTATTGTGGCAAACACTGGTGGAAAGGCTGATTTGTCAGTTGTGGTTGGTGGTACAACATTTTATTCGGCTTCGCAAGATACTGTTGCGGTAGTGAAGAAAACTGATGTCTGTCCTAATACTTACGAATTTACAGGATCAGGAAGTGGTGAACTTGTAATTTCGGTTTCTAATACATCTCAGGCGTTCTATCTTAATTCAGTTGTAGTTACCACGGTTTCGGGAAGTTCTATTGTTGTAAATCCTACTACATTGAATTTTGAAGAGGTAGTTGTGAATGAGTCTAAAAGTTTAACATTTGTTTTGAACGGATCGGGGTTGACAAGTGCTGTATCTTTGACAACGAATAATGCATTGTTTTCGGTTTCTCCAAGTTCAGTTTCTCCAGTAGATGGGTTAATAAATAACCAACTAATTACGGTGACTTATTCTCCTACTGCAGTTTCAAATATTTCTTCTACAGCTGTTATTGCAATGAATTGCGGAGGTGCTGTTGCGTCAGTTTCTGCTTCTGGTGTTTGCGTAGCAATGCCTATTTTTGAATTGGTTGCTGATGCTAGTAATCTTCTTGAGGGTGATGAAATAGTTTTTGTTAGTGCCGATGCTTATAGTGGTAATTATTATGCGATGAATAAGTTTGTTGGTGGAGATAATAATTGTAAATCAACTATTGTTCAAGTAGAGGATAACCAAATAGGCGTTAGCCCATCTTCTGATATTGCAATAATTACTTTGGAGGGAAATTCTGCTTCTGGTTGGAATTTGAGTACTTCTGAAGGATATCTTTATGCAGTGTCTAGTTCTTCTAATTATATGAAAGCAAAAGCGGAAGTTGACGAATCCGCTACTTGGGATATTTCCATTGGATCAGAAGCCTCCATAGTTGCTAGGGGGGATAAAACGAGAAATAATATTCGTTTTTATGCAACGGTAAGTTCGCAACTGTTTTCGTGTTACGAATCGGGAAAGCAAAAAGCAGTTGCTATTTATAAGAAAAAATCTCAAGGTTCTACGGGTATAGAGAATCCAGTTATTAAACCATCTCGTGAAGTGAGTGAGCAAAAAGTTTATGCAAGTAATGGTGTGGTTTATGCGAAATTTAATGGAACGAAGTCGATAAAAGTTTTTGCAATTACAGGACAAATTCTTGATAGCAAAATGGCAACAAACAATTATAGTATTGCGTTGAGAAATGGAATTTATATTGTAAAACTAAATCAACAGACCTACAAGGTTTTGGTGAAGTAAAGAATATTGAGTCGAAATAAAAAAGAAGGATTGGATCCAATCCTTCTTTTTTTATGAACCAAATTATAGAGGTTAGATTTTTTTGAAGAAATCGTTGCCTTTGTCGTCTACTAGAATGAATGCTGGGAAATCTTCAACCTCAATTTTCCAAATAGCTTCCATTCCAAGTTCTGGATATTCTACGCACTCTATACTTTTGATGTTGTTTTGTGCTAAGATAGCTGCTGGTCCACCGATTGAACCAAGGTAGAAACCTCCGTATTTTTGACAAGCGTCAGTAACTGCTTGGCTGCGGTTTCCTTTTGCTAACATAATCATTGAACCTCCATGGCTTTGGAATAGGTCAACGTATGAATCCATGCGACCAGCAGTAGTTGGTCCCATTGATCCACATGCCATTCCTGCAGGAGTTTTTGCGGGTCCTGCATAGTAAATAGGATGATTTTTTAGGTATTCTGGCATTGGTTCTCCGTTGTCCAAGCGTTCTTTTATTTTTGCGTGGGCAATGTCGCGTCCAACAATAATTGTTCCGTTTAGCGATAAGCGTGTGGAGACAGGATATTTTGTTAATTCTTTCAAAATATCTGACATTGGCTGATTGAGGTTGATTTTTACAGCATCGCCTTCTCCAGTATTGCGAAGTTCCTCTGGAATTAAAGAAGATGGATTGTCATCCATTTTTTCAATCCAAATACCATCTTTGTTGATTTTACATTTGATATTTCTGTCTGCAGAGCAACTTACTCCAAGTCCAATAGGACAACTAGCTCCATGGCGTGGTAAGCGTATGATACGAATGTCGTGTGCCATATATTTACCACCAAATTGAGCGCCAAGGCCTATTTTGTAAGCTTCTTCAAGTACTTGTTTCTCTAACTCTATATCGCGAAAAGCTCTTCCGTATTCATTTCCCGAAGTTGGCAATTCGTCGTAGTAGTGTGTAGATGCAAGTTTTACTGTTAGGAGATTTTTTTCTGCCGAAGTTCCACCAATAACAAAGGCAATGTGATAAGGAGGACAAGCAGCTGTTCCAAGTGATTTCATTTTTTCCACCAAGAAAGGAACAAGTGTTTTAGGATTAAGTACTGCTTTTGTTTCTTGATATAAATAAGTTTTATTAGCAGATCCTCCACCTTTTGTTACACACAAAAAGTGATATTCCATGCCCTCGGTTGCTTCAATGTCGATCTGAGCAGGGAGATTGCATTTTGTATTAACCTCGTCGTACATGTTAAGAGGTGCATTTTGCGAATAACGCAAATTTTCTTCTGTATATGTTTTGAAAACACCCAAAGATAGCGCCTCTTCATCGCAGTATCCTGTCCAAACTTGTTGCCCTTTTTCGCCGTGAATAATTGCAGTTCCGGTGTCTTGGCAAAGAGGAAGTTTTCCTTTTGAGGCAATGTCGGCATTGCGTAAGAAGGTAAGTGCAACGTATTTGTCGTTGTCGCTGGCTTCGGGATCGCTGAGTATTTTTGCAACTTGTTGATTGTGTTCTCTACGAAGTAGGAAAGAAACATCTCGAAAAGCTGCGTTTGCCATTTTAGTTAAACCCTCTTTTTCTATTTTTAAGATAGGATTACCTTCGAACTCGCCGAGAGAAACATGTTCTTTGGTGAGCAAATAGTATTCCGTTTTGTCCTCTCCGAGAGGGAACATAGGTTGGTAATGAAACTTTGTTTCCATAAAATAAAAAATTGCTTTATTGAAATTTAATCTTTATAGGATACAAAGATATGAAAACAATTGCACTTTTAATGGTAGAGTTAAAAACATTTGAGTTGATAGTCTTTTGTTGTAAGTTGTTTTTATCTTTTACTATTTTTGTGAAAAATTTTCTTCTTGAAGAAAAATGATTCAAAAAAAGAATAGAAAGAAGTTTATAGTTTTGGTCATTGTAATGTTGATTTGCTTTGGCCTTGGTCGTTATTTTGAGAATTTTAATTTTTATCCAAAGTTATTTTCTGTAGAAGTTGGTGATTTTCAGAAAACGCTTCATGAAAAAGAACGAGAAGCTGACGAGAAACTTCAAGAAATACTGCGTTTGGTAAGAAATGAAGATGGCGAAGGATTGACTAATATGGATAATTATCCTAAGGATATTGCTTTCTTTCTTTTTAATGACAATGTTTTGGTTTTCTGGTCGAGTAATGAGTTTGATATCACGCATATAGATGTGAAAACTCTTTCTGATGAACAGATTTTGAAACTGCCAAATGCTATTTGCGAATGTCGGACGATAGAACAAGGAGGTTTTTCTGTAGTAGCTCTAATAAAACTGAAAAACTCGTATAGTTATGAGAATGATTATCTAAAAAATAAGTTTGCAGAAGATTTTGAACTTAGTTCTCAGATTACGATTGAAGAAGGGATTGATACGGATGAGTTTGCAGTTTTTTCTCGCAAAGGCAATTATCTTTTTTCTTTGAAACAAAATCCTAATGAGGTCCCACAGTTCTCGGTTTATGTAAGTTGGTTTTTCTGGATACTCGCTTTTTTACTTTTTTTCTACTCGTATATTCGTCAGGATTGGTTTTGGGGAATCCGAATTTGTAAGTTGAAATATTTTGTAATTATCACATTGGTTTACTTTTTACTATTGTGTTTGTTCTTTTATTTTGACTATCCTGAAGTTGTTTTTACTTCTGAACTGTTTTCTTTGGCAAATAATTCTTCAGGGTTTCTTTTCCCTTCTTTAGGTCATTTGGTTTTTATTACTTTTTTTCTTCTTGCAAGTACAAGTGTTTTTGCTCACAAAATAGTTTTGCCTAAAGTGAAATTAAATGAGTATTCGTTTGTGTGGGTTTTTCTATTACAGTTTTTATCGGTACTTTATTTTGCTGTTATTTATGTTATATTTTTTGATTTACTGAATAATTCTACATATAACATTTCGTTGATTAGTATCCAGGATTGGAATCTTGTTAATATTTTAACTTTTCTATTGATTGGATGTTGGTTCCTAGGTTTTATTCTTTTTAGGAATCGTTGTGTAATGTCGCTGAAGAAAAGTATTAACATTTGGAAATTCTTATTCTCCGATGTTCTGGTTTTAATTTTTCTGTTGCCACTTACTTTTATTGATATTCATCTTTTGTTTGTCGTTCTTTTTTATTTTCTGTTGTGTGTAATTGTAGATGTTTCTAGATATAGAACAGAGTTTTATTTCTCTTATACTGTACTAGTTTTAATGGTTTTCTTCTATACTAACTTTATTGTTTTTCAATGTTTTGTAAGTAGTCGTAATGATAAACTGAACAGGTATAAGTTATTGTCGACTTCTATATTTGATGCAAAACATATAAGTTATGATTTTTTTGCAGAGCGAGTTCTTTCTGCTATAAATGACGATATTGAAAGCGATAATAACATTAGGCGATATATATCTTTTGGCAACGTGCCCAACCATCGACTGACAACATATTTGAATAAATTTTATTTTAAGGAAATAAGTCAGTTTTATGAGGTTAAGTGTTACATAGAAAACAAGAAACTAAAAGCACATTACGAATCTCGTTATGGAGATATTTATAATCATTGCGAAAGAGTAGAAAATACTAATTTCTACAACACCTATTTTTCAAATCAATCTTTTACATATTTAGGTAAATTTAATTACGCACTTTACAATGGAGAAATTGCTACAATTTATATAGAGATATATTCTAAAGAGAGATTGCGTTATAGTTATCCTGATTTGTTGTTGGAAGAAAGCAATTTGTTGCCAACCCACATTTCTGTTGCAAAATATCATAAAGGGGAATTAGTGTCTTTCCTGGGTGAATACAAGTTTTCAGAAACAGATTTTTGGTTTCAAGAACAAGGTGAGGTGTTTTTTGAGAAAAGTAGAATGTTTTATGTTTTTTCTCAGAGCGATTCTACTCAAATAGTAGTTTCGGAAAAAGATTATCCGTCTTGGTTGTCCTATCTTTTGTTTTTGTCTTATTTGTTTTTGTTTTACCTCATTATAAGTTTACTTTGTTATTTTGTTTGGCGTAGGTTACATAATGTAAAAAGCGCAGCTACAATATTTAATCGTCTATTTCGTTCTCTAACAATCTTCTTTATTGTTGGAATAACTATTGTAGTTGCTTTTATATCGTTTTCTATAGTAAATAACACTCGTGAAGAAAATCAACGAGATATTCAACTAAAACTTCAATATGTGCAAAAACTGCTCTCTGGCTTGTTAGAAGAGAGACAAATTCTTTCTGGACAAATGACTGAACTAGCATTCTTTTTGCAAGATCTATCTGCTCGTTTGGAGACAGATATCCATCTTTATAGGCCAACGGGAGAACTAATAGCAACTTCTCGTCCCGTTATCTTTTTTACGGGATTGACTAGTCGGCTGATGAATCCGTATGTCTATTTTGGGGTAAAAGAAACGGAAAATGTGGTTTATGAGCGAATCGGAGATTTGCATTATACATCATTGTATCAAACCTTAAAAAATAGAGATGGGAAGGTTTTGGCCTATATTGCCGTTCCGGAGTTTGGAAGTGTTCAAGAATTGAAATATAAGTTATTTAATTTCTTGTTCGTTATTATTAATCTTTATCTTATTCTTATTTTACTTTCTATTTTTGTAAGTTTTCTCTTGGCAAGGCGGATAGGTTTGCCAATCAAGAAACTTGAGGAAAAACTTCATACTATTCACATTGGTAAGAAAAATGAAAAAATTGTTTATGGTTCCGATGATAGTGACGAGATTGGAAAACTTATTTCTCAGTACAATGCTTTGGTAGACGATTTGGCTTATAGCGCAGAAATGTTGGCGCGAAAGGAGAGAGAGTTAGTTTGGAAGCAGATGGCTCGGCAAATTGCACATGAAATTAAAAATCCTCTCACGCCGATGAAGCTTACTGT
Organism: Paludibacteraceae bacterium; assembly: GCA_045612365.1. Taxonomy (GTDB): domain Bacteria; phylum Bacteroidota; class Bacteroidia; order Bacteroidales; family Paludibacteraceae; genus RGIG9608. The sequence continues at coordinate 749 of JAZKYY010000013.1, read as the reverse complement.
TCAACAATTACAACGTTTGAAGAATGGTGATTCTGAAAAATTTGATAGTTATTTTTCAAAAAGTGCAAATATATTAATTGAACAGATTGATAATTTGTCAAAAATAGCATCTTCTTTTTCAAATTTTGCAACTATGCCAGAAATGGAACCATTGAAAATGGATTTGTTGGAACGCTTGAATTCAATCGTTGAACTTTATAGAAATAACTATCAAAATGTCGAGATAGAGTTGAAAAGTGTTGCAGAAAATACATTTATAATGGCAGATCCTGTTCAAATGACTCAAGTTTTTAATAATTTGTTGAGAAATTCAATTCAGGCAGTACCTATTGAAAGAGAAGGTAGGATAGATGTATACTTAAGGAATGAAGAAAATATGCTTATTATAGATGTAAAAGATAATGGGTGTGGGCTTTCTGAGGAGGTGCGAGAAAAAATGTTTTTGCCTAACTTTACAACTAAAAGTAGTGGGATGGGGCTTGGTCTTGCAATTGTAAAAAATATCGTAAACATGTCAAATGGAGATATTTCTTATGAAACAACATTGGGAGAAGGGACTGTTTTTCGTATAATGTTGCCCATAAGTATTTAGTTTTACATAAGAGGTCTATAATTTTTCTTTTGTAAACATATGGTTATTAGGTTGTTGTAATTTTTTCAAAAAAAACACATAAAAATATTTGGTAATAGGAGTAAAAAGGTCTACTTTTGCAACCGCTTTTTGGGGGAACGAGGTGTTGTTCTTTGGT
>JAZKYY010000012.1:0-27983 GCA_045612365.1 Paludibacteraceae bacterium | reverse complement strand
TGGCGAATGCCGACCAAAGCCGAACAAGATGAATTACGAACTGAATGTACTTGGACATGGACTACTTTGAATGGCGTTAATGGCTATAATGTAGAAGGCCCTAACGGAAACTCTATCTTCCTTCCTGCTACTGGCTATCGCAACATTAGTGATTTGTACTACGCAGGGTCGTACGGCTACTATTGGTCGAGTTCGCTCAATACGGACAATTCGAACTACGCCTACTACCTCTACTGCTATTCGGACGACGTGTATTGGAGCAGCTACCGCCGCGGCTATGGGCTATCCGTGCGTGGCGTGTTTTCGCATTAAGAATCTTACCCTTGTCCCCCTCACGGGCAGAGAAAATGTGTGAGGGTGGCTCTCGTGCATCCGCAGATGCACACCAAGGAGCCACACCGCACATTTTCCGCCGGGGCAGAAAAAATAAAAAAAGAATGCTCCCTTAGAGTTAGAGGAGCTGCCCGCAAGGGCTGAGGGGTATGTAGAGAGAAACGTAATGCCTCACACCCCCTCCCTGTCTTCAGGGGGAGAGTGGGAAATGATGTAGGGACGCTCCTAAAGAGCGTCTCTACATTGTTTTATTAAATATAGGAATCGGACTCTTCTGTGCCGATTATTTTTTACCTTTGCGGGAGTTATTTCTATTTTATTTTTTTTAAGCAAAAGAAAAAATATGTCGGTACATCAGAAAGAGGATAATAGGAAAGTTACCACGCATCGGTTGTTCGAGATGAAACAGCGAGGCGAAAAAATAAGTATGCTTACATCGTACGACTACACTATGGCAAGCATGGTGGATGCGGCCGGGATGGATGTTATTTTGGTTGGCGACTCGGCTTCCAATGTAATGGCAGGCAACCTTACCACGTTGCCCATTACGCTTGATCAGATGATTTATCACGGAAAGTCGGTGGTCAAGGCCGTAAAACGTGCGTTGGTGGTGGTGGATATGCCATTTGGAACATATCAGGCAGGAGAGATAGAGGCAGTGCAAAATGCCATTAAAATAATGAAAATTACGCATGCCGATGCGTTAAAGCTTGAGGGTGGAGTAGAAATTCTCGATGCGGTGCGTCGCATTCTCGATGCCGGAATTCCTATTATGGGGCACTTAGGACTGATGCCGCAGTCGATTAATAAATATGGTACCTATACGGTGCGAGCAAAACAAGATGCTGAGGCAGAAAAACTCATCAGCGATGCTCATGCTTTGGAGGATGCAGGATGTTTTGCTTTGGTGTTGGAAAAAATCCCTGCTTCGCTTGCCACTCGTGTGGCACAAGAATTGAAGATTCCTGTAATAGGAATTGGAGCAGGAGGTGGTGTGGACGGACAAGTGTTGGTCTGCAACGATATGTTGGGTATGACCAATGGTTTTTCTCCACGTTTTCTTCGTCGCTATGCCGACTTGAATGGTGTGATAACCGATGCGGTGAAGAACTACATTGCAGATGTAAAGTCGTGCGACTTTCCTAACGAACAAGAGCAGTATTAGAGTTCTGTTTGTTCTAAACAAGAGAAGAATAAAAATACTTTTTTTGCGGGTAAAGTATGAAATCGCTAAATACTTTTGATGAAAACAACTTGTTGGAGTTGAAAAAACTCTATCGAGTTGTTTTTTCGTTGTCGGGAGGATTGGTGACAAGAAATGAGCGCAAGGAGCTTCAATGCATCATTGAGCGTTGCGTAGAAAAGTTGTCTGCCGAAAACTACTACGAACATCCTATATTTCCGCTACTGCGCACTATTGTTGTGTTGCAAAAAGAGATTGGACTTGGTAAGGCGGCCGTGATAGGAACTCTTCTATATCGTTCGGTAGAAACAGGGTGCTTGACTTTGGAAGAGGTGGGGAGCAGGTTTGGAGAGAGTGTACAGCAGATTGTGGTTGGGCTGAATAAGGTGCATGAGTTGTATAGTAGAAATGCTGCAGTAGAATCGGAAAATTTTAGAAAATTGTTGCTTTCTTTTGCCGAAAATTTGCAGGTGATTCTCATTGTTTTGGCAGAAAAGTTGGATGCCATGCGCTCGCTAGCACTTTATCCTAAAGAGCAACAAGAAAAGATTGCTTATGAGGTTTCTTATCTGTATGCTCCTTTGGCGCATCGAATAGGACTTTATTCTATAAAAACGGAACTTGAAGACCTTTCTTTGAAATTTACAGCGCGTGATACGTATAAAGACATCGCCAATAAACTGAATGAAACAAAGCGCTCTCGAGATAAGTACATCGTAGAGTTTATTGAACCTGTAAAGAAAAAGTTGCAAGCATCTGGATTCAATTTTGAAATTAAAGGAAGAACCAAGTCGATACACTCCATTTGGAATAAAATCAAAAAGCAAAACACCGCTTTTGAAAATATTTATGACCTTTTTGCAATTCGTATAATTTTAGATTGCCCAATGGAAAAAGAAAAAGCGGAATGTTGGCAGGTTTATTCTATTGTGACAGATATGTATCCGCCCAACCCCAAGCGACTTAGAGATTGGCTTTCGATGCCCAAGGCTAATGGTTATGAATCGCTTCATATTACCGTGATGGGGCCAAATGGTCGTTGGGTAGAGGTGCAAATTCGGACTCGTCGGATGGATGAAATTGCAGAAAAAGGTCTTGCTGCACATTGGAAATACAAGGGAATAAAGGGTGAACAAGGAATGGACGAATGGTTGAAGAATATTCGTGAGATTCTTGAAAATTCGGACCTCAATGCCATCGATTACATGGAAAACTTCAAGTTGAACTTGTATGATGAAGAGGTTTTTGTTTTTACCCCAAAAGGTGATTTGCAGCGTCTAAAAAAAGGAGCAACATTGCTCGACTTTGCTTATCATATTCACTCGAACATTGGAAATAGGTGCGTTGGTGGAGTTGTAAATGGAAAACATGTTCAGTTGCGATATGTATTGCGTAACGGAGATCAGGTAGAAATTCTTACGGCTTCTCAACAAAAACCTAAGGTGGATTGGCTAAACGTTGTGGCTACATCCAAAGCAAAAAATCGCATAAAACAGACACTTAAGGAGATTGAATATAAAGAAGCAGAGGATGGAAAAGAGACTTTGCTTCGTCGGTTGAAAAACTGGAAGATAGATTATAGTGAGGCAGATGTTGCGCGTTTGGCAAAAAGAATGGGTTACAAAACCATAACTTCTTTTTATCAGTCGATAAATAATGAAGTTATTGATTTGCAAGAAGTTCGCAGTGCCTTATCAGCTCCTATTCAGCGAGAAAGTTTGGAGTTGCGTAGTGCCGAAAATTATTCACACCAGACGGAATTGGAGAAAATTACTTCTTCCTCGTTGGATGATGTTTTGGTTATTGACCAAAATCTGCAGAATGTAAATTATTCGTTTGCAAAGTGTTGTAACCCCATTTATGGCGATGATGTTTTTGGTTTTGTAACTATAAACGGAAAAATCAAAATCCATAGAAAAAATTGTCCGAATGCGCCACAAATGATTTCTCGTTTTGGCTATCGCATTGTTGAAGCACGTTGGTCGGGTAGTAGCGAGAAAGGACAATTCCCCATCACGCTTCGCATTGTTGGACATGACGATATTGGTATTGTTACAAACATCACGTCGGTAATTTCAAAGGAAAGCAATGTGCATATGCGCTCCATTTCTATCGATTCTAATGATGGCCTTTTTCAGGGCTCTATATCTATTACCATCAGCAATTTGAATACCTTAGAACTTTTGATAAAAAAAGTGAGAAAAATCAAAGGTGTGATGCAAGTAGAACGAGGGTAAAAAAAAGAAAAAAAACTTGCTTTTTTGAGCGAGAGAAACCTTCTTTTACTTAATCTCTTTTTCGTATCTTTGCACTTTAATAAAAAAGTTTATTTGGTTTATGTTATCTTTTTTTAGAACTCCAAGTCGTACTATTATTGCAGTACAGACAAAATCAGAATTAGAAAATAGTGATGTTTCAAAACTTTGTTGGCTTTTTGATAATGCAGAGTTGTTGGACGAGCAAAAGGTAGAGGGCGTTTTTTCGGGCCCTCGTCGTGAAATGATTACTCCTTGGAGTACCAATGCGGTTGAGATTACGCAAAATATGGGAGTTCAAGGCATTCTTCGTATTGAGGAATTTGTGCCAATGGATTCGACTACAGAAATAGACCCGATGCTTCAACGTGAATACAATGGGCTCGATCAAGAAATTTTTGATATTACCAAACAGCCAGAGCCAGTCATTTATATTGATGACGTTGCGGCATACAATGAGCAAGAAGGTTTGGCTTTGAGTGAAAATGAAATAAACTATTTGAATGAGGTTTCTGCACGTTATGGTAGAAAGTTGACTGATAGTGAAGTTTTTGGTTTTAGTCAAGTGAACTCAGAACATTGCCGTCATAAAATCTTTAACGGAGTTTTTGTGATTGATGGAGAAGAAAAAGAATTGTCGCTTTTCAAAATGATTAAGCGTACTTCAGAACTAAATCCAAATACGTTGATATCCGCTTACAAAGATAATGTGGCATTTAACGAAGGTCCAGAAATTGAACAATTTGCTCCAAAAAGTGGAGATAAGCCAGATTTCTTTGAAACAAAAAAGATAAAATCTGTAATATCATTAAAAGCAGAAACTCATAACTTCCCAACAACGGTAGAACCATTCAATGGCGCAGCAACAGGTACAGGTGGAGAAATTCGAGACCGTCTTGGTGGTGGAAAGGCCTCATTGCCTATTGCAGGAACTGCTGTATATATGACGAGTTATGCTCGTAACAAAGATGCCGGATATGAAAAGAAAGTGGCAGAGCGTCAATGGCTATATCAGACTCCAGAGCAGATCTTGATTAAAGCTTCAAACGGAGCTTCTGATTTTGGAAACAAATTTGGTCAACCACTTATTTGTGGTTCGGTGTTGACTTTTGAACACGAGGAAAATGGCAAGAAAATGGCTTATGACAAAGTGATTATGCTTGCTGGAGGTGTTGGTTTTGCAAATGAACGTGATGCTCTGAAAGGTAATCCTCAGCCAGGAGAAAAAGTAGTTGTGCTTGGTGGTGATAATTACCGAATAGGAATGGGTGGTGGAGCTGTGTCGAGTGTAGAAACTGGGCAATATAGCAGCGGAATAGAACTAAATGCAGTTCAACGTGCTAATCCGGAAATGCAAAAACGTGTATCAAACGTAATACGTACATTGGCAGAAAGCGATAACAATCCAATCGTTTCTATTCACGACCACGGAGCGGGAGGACATTTGAACTGCCTTTCAGAATTAGTTGAAGCAACTGGTGGTCATATAGATTTAGACAACCTTCCTGTTGGCGACCCAACGCTTTCTGCAAAAGAAATTATTGGAAACGAAAGCCAGGAACGTATGGGGCTTCTTGTTCCAGATGCTGCTCAAGAGCATATTAAACGCATTGCTGATCGTGAGCGTGCTCCTTTCTATAGCGTTGGAGAAACTACTGACGATATGCGTTTTGTTTTCGAAAGAAATAATGGCGAAAAACCAATAGATATGGATTTGGAAGACTTTTTTGGAAAGGCTCCAAAAACATATATGCATGACAAAACTATTGTTGAAAAATATAGTGACCCAGAAACTTCTGTCGACAATATTGAGGAATATATCAAAAATGTGTTGACACTTGAAGCAGTTGCTTGTAAGGATTGGTTGACAAATAAGGTTGACCGTTCAGTTACAGGAAAAATCGCTCGCCAACAATGTCAAGGAGAGTTGCAGTTGCCTTTGAGTGATTGTGGAGCAGTTGCTCTAGATTATCGAGGAAAAGCAGGTATTGCAACGTCAATTGGTCATGCACCACAAGTTGCTTTGATAGATTCTGCAGCTGGATCTGTATTGGCTATAGCTGAAAGTTTGACAAATATTGTTTTTGCTCCGTTGAAAAATGGAATTGAATCAGTTTCTTTGTCGGCAAACTGGATGTGGCCTTGTAAAAATGAAGGGGAAGACGCTCGACTTTATAAAGCTGTTGAGGCTTGTAGCGATTTTGCTTGTGGACTTGGAATTAATATCCCAACAGGAAAAGATAGTCTTTCAATGACTCAAAAATATGGTCAGGATAAAGTGTTCTCTCCTGGAACAGTTATTATCTCAGCAGCAGGAGAAGTGAGTGATATCAGAAAAATTGTTGGACCAGTGCTTGTTAATGATCCAGAAGCGGCTGTATATCATATTGATTTCTCTTTTGCCCCGTTACAATTAGGTGGTTCTGCTCTTTATCAAACACTCAATAAAATTGGTTCAGAATGCCCTAATGTTAATGATACTGAATATTTTGCATCGGCATTTAATGCTGTTCAAAAGTTGGTTGAAGAAGGACTTATTCTTGCTGGTCATGATGTTTCGGCAGGAGGTATGCTCACAGCATTGCTTGAGATGTGTTTTTCAAATACAAAAGGAGGTTTGAAACTCGACTTAAGCGGATTTGTTCAAGAAGATATTTTAAAAGTTCTTTTTGCAGAAAATCCGTCAGTTCTTGTGCAAATCAAGGATATAAAATCAGCAGAAAAGATTTTGAGCGAAGCAGGTGTTGGGTTTACAAAGGTTGCAGATGTGATTACTGATCGTCAAGTGAGAGTTCAATATCAATCGTCAGTTATCAATTTGGATATAGATGAATTGCGTGATGTTTGGTATCGCCCATCGTATTTGCTAGATTGCAAACAAAGTGGTAAAGAATGTGCGGCACAACGTTTTGCAAATTATAAAAATCAGCCATTGAACTTTATTTTTAACAATAAAAAACAAGAAGAAGGCACTGATTTAGCAAAACAACCTATTGCAGCTATTATTAGAGAAAAAGGAACTAATGGTGAACGCGAAATGGCTTATTCGCTCTATCTTGCTGGATTTAATGTTAAGGATGTCCACATGACGGACCTTGCAACGGGTCGAGAAACACTTGAAGAGGTGGATATGATTGTTTTCTGTGGTGGTTTCTCAAATTCCGATGTACTTGGTAGCGCAAAAGGTTGGGCTGGAGGATTCCGTTACAACGAGAAAGCAAAACTTGCTCTTGATAAATTTTATGCGAGAAAGAATACACTTTCGTTAGGTATTTGTAATGGTTGTCAGTTGATGGTGGAATTGGGATTGTTGACTCCAGAACATGATGAAAAACCAAAAATGTTGCACAATAATTCACATAAATTTGAGTCGAATTTTGTGGCTCTTGATATCCCAGAAAATAATAGTGTGATGTTTGGCTCGTTGTCAGGAAGCCGTTTGGGTATTTGGGTGGCACACGGAGAAGGTAAATTCTCTTTGCCTAAGGCAGAACAAGATTACCATATTGTTGCAAAATATGCTTATGATTCTTATCCTGCTAATCCTAATGGTTCGGATTATAATGTAGCGGGAATTTGTTCTTCAGACGGTCGTCATTTGGCAATGATGCCACACCTTGAACGTGCAATTTTCCCTTGGCAATGGGGTTATTATCCGCAAGATAGTAAATCTGATGAAACAACACCATGGGTTGATGCTTTTGTAAATGCTCGTAAATGGATTGAGAAAAATAAATAAAAGTCGGATTATTAAAATAGTGCAATTGGTTTATTGAAAAAAATGTTATACCTTTGCACCGCTTTTCGAGAAAAAGCAGTTTAGGTTTTAATAATTAAATTTTATAGAAAATGGCAACGAAAATTAGATTGCAAAGACATGGACACAAAGGGTATGCCTATTACCACATTGTGATTGCTGATTCGAGAGCTCCTCGTGATGGCAAGTTTGTAGAAAGAATTGGAGCTTACAATCCAAATGTAAATCCAGCGATGATTGATTTGAACTTTGATCGTGCATTGTATTGGATTCAAACTGGGGCTCAACCAACTGACACAGTTCGTAGTATTCTTTCAAGAGAAGGCGTTTTGTTGAAAAAACACTTGTTGGATGGTGTAAAGAAAGGTGCTTTTGATAATGCAGAAGCAGAAAAACGTTTCGATGCATGGAAAAATGAAAAAGTAGCAACAATCCAAAAAACAAAGGATCAAGTTGCAGCTGAAAAAAGTGAAAATGCAAAAAAACGTTTGGCTGAAGAAATAGAAAAAAATAAAGCAAAAGCAGAAGAAGTAGCTAAGAAAAAAGCAGAAGCAGTTGTTCAAGCAGCAGAGGCAGAAGCAGAAAATGCTACAGAAGAAGCTCCTGCGGCTGAAGAAGCGCAAGCATAAGAAAAAAGTTTAGAAAGTGTTCTTATAGAAAGGGTCCGACAAATTTGTCGGACTTTTTGTTTTACTCTCTTTTTGTTAATTTTGCAAAGCTTTTAGAGATAATTTATGACAAATGTAAAGACTGAGATATACGAAGAAAAAGCTGTTTTGATAGGATTGATAACTCAAAATCAGTCAGAAGAGAGAGCAAAGGAATATCTTGATGAATTGGCTTTTTTGGCAGAAACGGCTGGAGCAATTCCTGTGAAAAAGTTTTTTCAGAGAGTGCCATTCCCAAATTCTCGAACCTTTATTGGTCAGGGTAAATTAGAGGAGATTGCGGAATATATAAAATTGCGTGCAGAAGATGAAGAAAATGCTGTTCGGATGGCAATTTTTGACGATGAGTTGTCGCCGCTTCAGTTGAAAAATATCGAAAATATTCTCAAAATTAAAGTGCTCGATAGAACAACGCTTATTTTGGATATTTTTGCAAAAAGAGCTCAAACTGCTCATGCGAAGACTCAAGTTGAACTTGCTCAATATCAATATCTTCTGCCTCGATTAACAAGGATGTGGACTCACCTTGAACGTCAAAGAGGAGGTATCGGTATGCGTGGACCTGGTGAAACTCAGATAGAAACTGACCGGCGAATTATTTTGGATAAGATATCTCGGTTGAAAGATGAACTAAAGCACATTGATAAACAAAAACAGGTTCAGCGAAAAAATCGTGGAAAAATGGTTCGAGTTGCTCTTGTTGGGTACACCAATGCCGGAAAGTCTACGATGATGAACCTTTTGAGCAAAAGTGATGTGTTTGCTGAAAATAAATTGTTTGCAACGCTAGATACGACGGTAAGAAAAGTGATAATTGAGAATCTTCCCTTTTTGCTTTCCGATACAGTAGGCTTTATTCGTAAGTTGCCAACTCACCTGATAGAGTCTTTCAAATCTACTCTTGATGAGGTTAGAGAAGCGGATATTTTATTGCATATTGTTGATATTTCGCATCCGAATTTTGAGGAGCAATTTAATGTGGTGAACAAAACTATTAAAGAAATCGACAAGCAAGAAAAGCCAATGATTGTGATTTTTAATAAAATAGATGCTTTTTCTTTTGTGCCTAAGGATGAAGATGATTTGACTCCGATGAAGAGAGAAAATTTTTCTCTTGATGATTTGAAATCGACTTGGATGGCAAAAATGCATAACAACTGTTTGTTTGTTTCGGCAAAAGAGCGAATGAATATAGTAGAACTAAAAAAACTGCTCTATGATAAGGTGAAAGAAATTCATATTACGCGCTTTCCGTACAACGACTTTTTGTTTGAACAATACACAGATTTAGAATAAGAAAAAGGTGAAAAAGATTTTGACCTTTGTTGTGAGAAGTGTTTTTTCTGGTTTTTTTAGAACTAGAAGGTATTTTCTTTTTGTCGTTCTTTTTTTCTTCTTTTTTGCCTCAAAGGCTCAGAATGATACGATAGAAATTGCTGATATTGAAACTTATTTGGAGTCATATTCTGTTTCGTCAACAAAAAAAAATCTGTTAGCAACGCCTTTGATAGAAGAAACTTTGATTTCGCCTCAGAATCAGACTAAAATATCTGAAGGATTAAAAAATGTTGATTTGGCAAAAATAGGCTTAGGAAAGCTGATTTCAGAGAAAGATTCGTTGCGTATAGCAGAAGAGTCCAAAAATGAATGTGAGTATAATCCGTTGTTTTTGGATTGGATTTTTAGAAGAGATAATCCGGATATCAGAGAGGAAAAAAACGATGAGGATATTATTAGTAATCTACGTCGTGAGGTTTACATTGATATAAAGGAAACGTCGCCAGAACTTATTGCTTTTCATGAGGAGGAACTTCCTGATATAAATGATTTGAAATTGAATTTTAGGGAAAGAAAAACTTCTATTGAGGACTTTTTGTGGAAGCAACAAATGGTAGAATTGCCCAAAAGCAAATTGGATATTTCTCAACAAAAACGAAAATGGCGTTATGGAGGGAAAATTTCTGCATTAGTTTCTCAGAGTTATATCTCGCCAAATTGGTATACGGGTGGGACTGGAAATGTCTCAATTTTGGGAGATGTTTCTGCTTATGTTAATTATACAAACCACAAAAATCTTCAATTTGACAATACGCTTGAATGGAAAGCGGGATTTAATTCCTCCTTTAGCGATTCTTTACGTTTTTTGAGTACGAATGAAGACCTCTTCAAACTTAATTCTAAATTAGGATTGAAGGCATTTAGAAATTTTTATTACACACTTTCGGCTGAATTTTCTACGCCGCTTTTCAATACATTTGTGCCAAATACAAAAGAACTTTCTACTTCTACTTTTTCCCCCATCAGAACTTATATTGGTTTAGGTTTGGATTTTAAGTATAAAACAATTCTCTCGCTTATGGTTTCTCCTTTTTCCTACAAACTAACCTATGTGATGAATACAAGTAAGGCAGAAGGGGTCGAGAGTAGTATTGCAGACAAATTTAATATTTCCATAGGGAAGAATATTCTTCATGCTTTTGGTAGTCGTTTGGAACTTAATTTTGCCTATGTTTTTTCAAAAGAGTTGAAGTTGAATTCAAAGTTCTATCTTTATACAGATTATAAAAATGTGGAGTTGGATTGGGAAATAACGGGTAATTTTATAGTAACTCATTTTCTTACCATACAACTTTCACTTCACCCACGTTACGACTCAAGTTTGGTACTTGCGGAAGGTCAAAAATCTCGTTTTCAGTTTCGTGAGTTTACTAGTTTAGGTTTCTTGTATCAGTTTTAATTATTTACTTTTGTGTGATAATAAAAACGCAACTTAACTTTTATGTCATATATTCTGAAAGAGGTAACGTCTTCTGCTGATAAGAAGTTGTTTATTGATTTTCCTAAGAAACTTTATTTGGGAAATAAATTTTGGGTATGTCCGCTTGATAGTGATATCGAAAATGTTTTTTCTCCTACCAAGAATCGGAAATATGAAGGTGGAGATGCGGCTCGATGGATAGTACTGAATCAGAAAGGAGATGTGGTAGGCCGAATAGCTGCATTCTATAACCAACGGCAATCATCTGTAGAAAAACAACCGACAGGAGGTTGTGGATTTTTTGAAGCGATTGATGACCAAGAGGTTGCCAATATGCTTTTTGATGTGGCTAAGGAGTGGCTTGCTCAGAAGGGAATGGAGGCGATGGATGGTCCTATTAATTTTGGAAATCGTGATAGTTGGTGGGGATTGCTTGTTGATGGTTTTGAGAAAACACCTCTTTATGCCAATCCTTACAATTTCCCTTATTATCAAAAGTTGTTTGAAACTTATGGTTGGAGAAATTATTTCAATCAGTATACTTATTTGCGTGAGATAAAGTCCGGCTTGCTTTCGGCCTCGCTTTACGAAAAAGTGAAGCGTTTAGAGAGTAACCCAAATTACTTGTTTCGTCATATTGAGAAATCTGATTACCATCGTGTGGCGGAAGATGTTAGGAGTATTTATAATAAAGCTTGGTCGCGTTTTTCAGGAGTGAATCCACTTACAAAAGAGCAAGCCGATGAACTTTTTGCTTCACTTCGACTTATTATTGACCCCAAGCTTATCTATTTTGCTTATTACAATGATGAGGCAATAGCTTTTTTTATAAATATACCAGACTTGAATAGGATTATCGGAAAGTTTGGAGGGAAACTCAATTTTGTCAACAAGTTGCGTTTGCTTTGGAGCATCCGACGTAAAAAGTCTGACCGAATTTTTGGTATGACGTTTGGTGTTGTGCCTCAATTTCAGGGTAGAGGAGTGGAAAGTGGGCTTATTCGTTGTATGGAAAAAGAGATTGAAAAAGGTGGGTTAAAGAACTATAAATCTATGGAATTGGCATGGATTGGCGATTTTAATCCTGTGATGATGCGCATGGTAGAAAGTTACGTTGGAGCAGTGCGACATAAGATGCATGCTACATATCGTTATCTGTTCGACAACACAAAACCTTTTGAACGTTGCCCTCGGCTCGAAGCTCGAAAGGGAGATAAGAATTAGGTTTCCTCTTCTTGTTCTTTATTTTTGAAAAAAAATAAAGAACAAGAAGAGGATATGTCTAATCAAATTTAGATTAATATCATAAAATTATTTGCAAGTTTTGTGCAAGTTTTTATGTTATAATATGATGTAAATACCGATATAAAAGTAGAAAATGGCACAAAAAAGGCATAAAAAAGCACCTACTTTTTTTGTAAGTACTTTATTTTCAACTTGTGGACCCTGTTGGGCTTGAACCAACGACCCCCTGATTATGAGTCAGGTGCTACTAACCAACTGAGCTAAGGGTCCTGCTCTCAAAAAGCGATGCAAAGATATGTTATTTTCATGATGTTGCAAAAAATAAATAGTGTTTTTTTGCCTTCTTAGCCTTCTTTTTGGTTTTTCTTTTTTGCTTTTTGTCCGCTAACTATTTACTTTTTCATACCTTTGCGGTTTGGAATTTTGATTATTAGAAATAAAAAACAATAGAGGATATTATGGCTTCACAAGAAGATGTTTTCAAAAAATTGGTAGCACACTGCAAAGAGTATGGTTTTGTATTTCCATCTAGTGAAATTTATGATGGACTTGGTGCTGTATATGATTATGGACAAAATGGTGTAGAACTCAAAAATAACATCAAAAAATATTGGTGGGATAGTATGATTCTTTTGCACGAAAATATTGTGGGAATCGATGCAGCAATCTTTATGCACCCTACCACATGGAAAGCATCGGGACATGTAGATGCTTTTAATGATCCGCTCATTGATAATCGTGATTCGAAAAAACGTTATCGTGCCGATGTTTTGATCGAAGAACAACTAGCAAAGTACGATGAAAAAATAAATAAAGAATGCGACAAGGCAGCAAAACGATTTGGAGAATCGTTTGATAGAGAGATGTTTTGCCAAACAAATGCTCGTGTACAGGATTATGTTCAGAAAAGAGAAACATTGCATTCTCGTTTTGTGGCGGCACTCGAAGCAAATAATCTTGAAGAACTTAAACAGATTATTCTTGATGAGGAAATAGTTTGCCCAATAAGTGGTACTCGAAATTGGACCGATGTGCGTCAGTTTAACTTAATGTTCTCAACGGAGATGGGATCTACGTCTGATGGAGCCATGAAGGTTTATCTTCGTCCAGAAACGGCACAAGGTATTTTTGTAAATTACCTTAATGTCCAAAAAACTGGTCGTATGAAAATTCCGTTTGGTATTGCGCAGATAGGTAAGGCGTTCAGAAACGAGATTGTGGCTCGTCAGTTTATTTTCCGTATGCGTGAGTTTGAACAAATGGAAATGCAGTTCTTTGTAAAACCAGGAACTGAGTTGCAATGGTTTGAGCATTGGAAAGCATTTCGTTTAAAGTGGCACAAAGCTCTTGGACTTGGCGACCATAAATATCGTTATCATGATCATGACAAGTTGGCTCACTATGCGAATGCAGCAACTGATATAGAATTTGAAATGCCTTTTGGTTTTAAAGAGGTAGAAGGAATTCACTCGCGTACTGATTTTGATTTGGGTAGCCATGAAAAATATTCAGGAAAAAATATTAAATATTTTGATCCTGAAATAAACCAAAGTTATACTCCTTTTGTGATTGAAACTTCGATAGGTGTGGATCGTATGTTCCTTTCTATCATGTCTGCAGCATATTGTGAAGAAACTCTTGAAGGTGGCGATAGTCGTGTGGTGTTGAAGTTCCCTGCAGTGCTTGCACCTGTCAAGGCGTGTGTGATGCCTTTGGTTAAGAAAGATGGTCTTCCAGAAAAGGCTCGAGAAATAATGAATCTTTTGAAATTTGATTTCAAATGTTCGTATGATGAAAAAGATTCGATAGGAAAACGTTATCGTCGTCAGGATGCCGTAGGAACTCCATTCTGTATTACGGTGGATCATCAAACATTGGAAGATGGATGTGTAACGATTCGTCATCGTGATACAATGCAACAAGAACGTGTGGAAATTAGCGAATTGCATTCTATTATTGATGAACAAGTAAATATGAAGAACTTGTTTAAGAGAATCGTTGAATAAATGTCTGTTTTTCTTAAATGAAAAAAATTGTTGTAATAGGTCCAGAATCGGTAGGAAAAACTACACTTTGTGAGGTTTTGGCAAAAAACAACAATGCAGATTGGGTTGCCGAGTATGCACGTGAGTATGTCGAAAATTTAGAAAGAGCTTATTGTTATTCGGATGTAGAGTATATTGCAAAAACTCAGTTTGAGCAGTTTTTGATGAAAACGGATAAGGAGTTCTTGATTTTTGATACGGATTTGATTGTAACAAAAGTGTGGTTTGAATATGTTTTCCATCGTGAGCCACAGTGGTTGAATGAGGCAATTTTGCAAGAAAAAGTGGATTTGTATTTGCTTTGTAAACCTGATTTGGAATGGATAGCAGAGCCTGTTCGAGAAAATCCTGACTTGCGAGAATTTTTATATGATTGGTATTTGCAGGAAATAAAAAAAACGTCGGTGCCTTTTGAAGAGATTGAGGGTAAGGGAGAAGAGCGTACGCTCGTAGCTCAAAAGGCAATAGATAAATGGCTGAAATGAAAACGATACAAAAAACAATAGATTTACTTTCGAACGAAGAGGCATTACAAAGTGTTTTTCATCCCAAAAAAAGTGATGAGCCGATGCCTTCAATTGAAAAACTTCATGAGATAGTTCGCATTTTGCGACAAATACTTTTCCCAGGTTATTTCGGAAATTCTGATGTGAGAGAGGATAACGTACGTTATTACATGGGGGTTCATGTCGAAAATCTTAAGCGTTTATTGACGGAGCAGATTTTGGCTGGTTTGTGCTTTGTTTCTGCCGAAAAAGTTTCTTGCGAGAAGGAAGCGGAAAGTATTTCTGTGCGATTTATTGAACGTTTGCCTCTGTTGCGAGAGGTGCTTATAACTGATGTGGAGGCAGCTTTTAATGGTGATCCTGCAGCAACAAGTAAAGGCGAGGTTATTTTTTGCTATCCAGCTATTCGTGCGATTGTGAATTACCGTATTGCTCATGAGTTGTTGGAGTTGGGAGTCCCTCTTATTCCGCGTATTATCACGGAAATGGCACATTCCGAAACAGGCATAGATATTCATCCCGGTGCAAAAATAGGTTGTTATTTTACTATTGATCACGGAACTGGTGTTGTTATTGGGGAAACTACTATTATTGGTAATCGGGTTAAACTTTATCAGGGTGTTACGTTGGGAGCAAAAAGTTTTCCGATGGATGAAAATGGTAATCCTATAAAAGGAATTCTCCGTCATCCTATTATTGAAGATGGAGTTATTATATATGCAAATTCTACGATATTGGGTAGAATTACCATTGGACGAAATGCTGTGATAGGAGGAAATATTTGGGTAGATGTGGATGTCCCTGCTGAAGCAAAGATAATACAAAAGAAGTGATGAAAGAGTTTAAGATGTTGGCTAAAACATTGTTTGGGCTTGAAGATGTTTTGGCAAAAGAGTTGATAGAGTTGGGGGCAAATGATGTACAAATCTTTCGCCGTGCAGTCTCTTTTTCTGGTAACTTAGAGTTGATGTATAAAGCAAATCTTTGTTGTAGAACTGCTTTGAGAATCTTAAAACCTATTGCTTCGTTCAAAGCATCGTCGGCCGATGAGGTTTATGAAGAGGTGAAAAAAATAGATTGGACTGAATATCTAGATTTGAAGAAAACATTTACTATTGATTCTACCATTTATTCAGAAACATTTAAACATTCAAAATTTGTTACTTATCGAGTAAAAGATGCTATTGCAGACCAATTTATTGAAAAATTCAGTAGACGTCCTTCTGTAAGTATAGATAAGCCAGACTTGTACATAAATGTACATATCTCTCATAAAGATTGTACAGTTTCTTTGGATAGTTCAGGAGAATCTTTGCATAAAAGAGGTTATCGTGTTCATCAGACGGAGGCTCCTATAAGTGAGGTTTTGGCGGCAGGAATGCTCCTTATGGCCGGTTGGAAAGGTCAGTCGAATTTTGTGGATCCAATGTGCGGTTCTGGAACTCTGCTTATAGAGGCGGCTCTTATTGCATTGAATATTCCGCCTTGTATTTATCGTTCGTCTTTTGCTTTTGAAAAGTGGAACGATTTTGATAAGGATTTGTTTGACGAGATCTATAACGACGACTCAAAAGAGTGTGCGTTTCAGTATAAAATATATGGTTCGGATATGTCGGCTTCGGCAATTAGAGTATGCGAAGAAAATGTCCGATCTGCGGGGCTTTCAAAGTATGTTGAATTGAAAAAAATGCCGATTAGTGATTTTGAACCGATAGATGGGAAGTGTTTGATGGTTACAAATCCTCCTTATGGAGAGCGTCTTGAGGTTGAAAAGTTAGAAGCATTATATCAAGAACTTGGTTCTCTTTTGAAGCATAAGTTTACTGGAAATACGGCTTGGGTTATATCCTCGCAAGAAAACTGTTTGGCTCGGATAGGTTTAAAACCTTCAGAAAAGGTTGAACTTGTAAATGGTGCGCTAGAGTGCGAATATTGGAAATTTGAAGTTTTTGCTGGGAAAAGAAAAAACTTTATGGAAAACAAGTATTGTAGACCTAAACGATAATATTTGAACATTTTTTTCTGTAATGAGAAAGTTAACAGTCCTCATTCTTCTTTTTATTTGTTTTGCAACTTGTTTCTCTCAAAAGCGGCAAATGCGTGCTGTTTGGATCGCAACGGTTAATAATATCGATTGGCCATCTCAAATGGGACTCTCTACAGAGGAGCAACAAAAGGAGATGATTGCGATGTTGGATCAATTTCAAAAATTGAAATTTAATGCAATCATTATTCAGATTCGTCCTACTTCAGATGGGTTTTATTTTTCTGAATTAGAACCTTGGTCAAAATTTTTAACAGGAGTACAAGGTCTGCGTCCCAATCCCTTTTATGATCCTTTAAAATTTATAATTGAAGAAGCGCATAAGCGTTGCTTGGAAGTGCACGCATGGTTGAATCCTTATAGGGTTTCTATGGATACGAAAAAGCAATCTTTGCATTTCTCGAATTTGTTTTTTAAGAAACCTTATCTCTTTGTGGAGTATGGGGGGAAATATTATTTCAATCCTGGATTGGAAGAAACTCGAGTGCATCTTAATAATGTGGTACGAGAAATTGTGAGAAACTACGATGTAGATGCAATTCATTTTGATGATTATTTTTATCCATATAGAGTAGCAAATAAGGAATTTCCAGATGAAAAAACTTTCGCTGAAAACTCAAGAGGATTTTCTAGTAAGGATGATTGGCGGAGAGATAATGTTAATTTGGTTATAAAGGAGTTGCAACAAACAATAAAAAGCGAAAAACCTTGGGTAGAGTTTGGAATAAGCCCTTTTGGTGTATGGCGTAATAATGATAAAGATGTCCTTGGTTCGGCAACGAAAGCCGGAATGACCAATTATGATGACCTATATGCTGATATTTTGAAATGGCTCGAAGATGGAGATATTGATTATGTGGTTCCTCAGCTTTATTGGGAGATTGGTAAACGTGTTGCGGATTATAAGGTTTTGGTGGAATGGTGGAGTAAAAACAATTTCAATAGAAATCTTTATGTAGGTTTGTTCGCTTCTGGTCTTGGGCAAAATAAATCGTTGGCTTG
Organism: Paludibacteraceae bacterium; assembly: GCA_045612365.1. Classification (GTDB taxonomy): domain Bacteria; phylum Bacteroidota; class Bacteroidia; order Bacteroidales; family Paludibacteraceae; genus RGIG9608. Next base: position 10,187 of record JAZKYY010000012.1, on the reverse strand, counting down.
GAATGAAGGAAATGAACTTGTGCGACAAATGAACTTGAATAAAAATTATGATAATGTTCAGGGGGTTGCTTTTTATAGTGCTACTCCATTGTTGAAAAATCCGTTAGGAATTTTAGATAGTTTGCAGACAGATTTATTTCGATATCCTGCACTTGTTCCTCAAAAGAAACTACTAGATTGTCAAAAACCTCTATCGCCTCAAAATTTACAGATAATAAAAGGAAAGAATAAAAGTGTGTTGCTTTGGGATAAGTCAAAAGGTGTTGGTGAGCAAAAAGTAAATACATACGTCGTTTATGTTTTCAAGGGAGATAAGTTGGGTGATATTAATGATGAAAAAAATATACTTGGAATAACCTTTAATGATTATTTTGAAATAAAAGAGGCTTCGAAGTTTATAGGAAAATATACGTTTGGGGTTTCTTGTATAAATCGTTATAAGGTTGAAAGTGAGGTTTCTTCAGTAAGTAGGAGTTTTTGATTTTTAAGATAGAAGATGAAGATAGAACTGATACTTGTAGGGAAAACCTCAAAATCTTATTTTCAGGAAGCGATTGCAGAATACACAAAAAGAATTCTTCGTTATACTTCTTTTGAAATAAAAGTAATTCCTGAAATACGAAATGCTAAAAATCTTTCTGAAAGTCAGGTAAAAGATTTGGAGGGAAATTTTATTCTGAAGCAAACAGACTCATCTGATTTTATAGTACTTCTAGATGATAAAGGAAAAAGTTTTACTTCAAAGGAAATGGCATTTTGGTTGGAACAAAAGCAGACACAATCGATTAAAAAAGTAGTTTTTGTGATAGGTGGAGCTTATGGATTTTCAGAATCGGTATATGCAAGAGCAAATGAAAAAATTTCATTATCAAAACTTACTTTTTCTCATCAAATAGTTCGACCTATATTTTTGGAACAACTTTATCGTTGTTTTTCTATTATTAATGGAGAGCCTTATCATCACGAATAAAAAAGAAAAAAACTTTCTAAACGTTTGGTTATTAAAAACAAAGTTGTATTTTTGCAGTCCGAAATATTATCCAGTAGTTTAGATTAATACTGCGAAATAAAATATCTGATTTTGAATGAATTAGCCCGTTTGGAATTGTGACTTTTGTTGAGCAGTATAGTGTTGTTAATTAAAAAATAAATTTATAAAAGTGGATACATTAAGTTATAAAACCATTGCAGCAAACAAAAACACTGTTGTTAAAGAGTGGGTGATTGTGGATGCTACAGATATGGTATTGGGACGTATGGGGACTAAAGTTGCAAAACTTTTGAGAGGAAAGTATAAACCAAACTTTACTCCTCATGTAGATTGCGGAGATAATGTGATTGTTATCAATGCAGAAAAAGTAAAATTGACAGGAAATAAATGGACTGATCGTGTATATCTTTCTTATACTGGTTATCCTGGTGGTCAAAAGGATATTACTCCTGAAAAATTATTGGCAAAAAGTCCTGAGAAATTAATCAAGAAAGTAGTGCGTGGAATGTTGCCTAAAAATCGTTTGGGTAATGCTATTATCGGCAATTTGCATGTTTATGCAGGTTCAGAACATCCTCATGAAGCACAACAACCAAAACAAATCGATTTAAATTTACTGAAATAATATGGAAGTAACAAACGCAATAGGAAGAAGAAAATCAGCAATCGCACGTGTTTATGTAAAACAAGGCGCTGGTAATATAACTATCAATAAGCGTGATTTGAACGTTTATTTTCCTTCTGGAATTTTACAATATGTAGTAAAACAACCTTTGGCTACTTTGGATGTGGTTGAAAAATATGACATCTTGGTTAACCTTAAAGGTGGTGGTTTCAAAGGTCAAGCTGAAGCATTGCGTCTTGCCATTGCTCGTGCATTGGTTAAGATTAATGCTGATGATAAAAAAGTGTTGAAAGATGCAGGATTTTTGACTCGTGATGCTCGTGAAGTGGAACGTAAAAAACCAGGTCGTCCAAAAGCACGCAAAAGATTCCAATTCTCAAAACGTTAATATTGTTTCTGCGAATAGAATCTTTAGTTTAGAATCTAAATCATTTAGACTTGCTTATAGCAACTACTTGATGATTGCTTCTTAATAAAAAAATATAAGTAGTAAAAAGAAAGTAAACAAAATAAAACTTAATAAAAATGGCAAATATTGATTTTCAAGAATTATTGAATGCAGGTGCACATTTCGGACACCTTAAACGCAAGTGGAATCCAAACATGGCTCCATATATTTTTATGGAAAGCAATGGAATTCACATTATTGATCTCCACAAAACTGTAGTAAAATTGCAAGAAGCTGTTGATGCAGCAAAACAAATTGCATCTTCAGGAAGACAAATTCTTTTTGTTGCAACAAAAAAACAAGCTAAAGAGGTTGTCGCAGAAAGAGCTTCTTCTGTTGGCATGCCTTATATCACAGAACGTTGGGCTGGTGGTATGTTGACAAACTTTCCAACTATTCGTAAGGCTATCAAAAAAATGGCAACTATTGATAAAATGTCAAATGATGGAACTTTCGAAAATCTTTCAAAACGTGAGAAATTGCAAATTACTCGTCAACGCGCAAAACTAGAAAAGAACTTAGGCAGTATTTCTGGTTTAGTTCGTTTGCCTTCTGCACTTTTCGTAGTTGACGTTATGAAGGAAAATATTGCTGTTCGTGAAGCTAATCGTTTGGGTATCCCAGTGTTTGGTATCGTTGACACTAACTCAGATCCATCTAATGTGGACTTTGTTATTCCAGCTAACGATGATGCAACAAAATCTATTGATTTGATTTTGAGTGCAATTGTTGAAGCTATTTCTGAAGGTGTTCAAGAGTATAAGGCTAATCAAAAAGAACGTGAGGCTGCTGAAGCTCCTGTAGAACGCAAAGAAAAACGTGTTCGTAAAACTCGCGCTCAAAAAGAGGATGAAGCAATTAAAGAAATTGAAACTTCTCAAGCAGAAGCCGCTCCAGCAGTAGAAGAAGCGTAAAGAAAATATACTTTAAGTAAAAAGCGTTGCAATTACTCTGGAGATATACAGTGTTGTTCGTGACGCTTTTTTATAATGAATAACTAATTAAAAGAGAAAGAATTATGGCAGTAACAATGGCGGATATTTCAAAACTCCGCACAATGACTGGCGCAGGTATGATGGATTGTAAAAATGCATTAGCTGAAGCCAATGGTGATATGGATAAAGCAGTAGAATTGATTCGTAAACGTGGTCAAGCTATTGCAGCAAAACGTAGTGATAGAGAAGCTTCTGAAGGTTGTGTTTTAGCAGCAGCTAATGGTAAATTTGCTGCTATCGTTGCAGTAAAATGTGAAACTGACTTTGTAGCTAAAAATGCAGATTTTATTGCTCTTACTCAACAAATTTTGGACAAAGCAATGGAATGTCAACCAAAAGATAAAGATGCTTTGTTGGATACAATTATTGACGGTCGTTCGATTAAAGATTTGATTACAGATCGTAGTGGTGTGACTGGCGAGAAAATGGAACTTGGATTCTATGAAATAGTTGAAGGTGGAAGTTCTGTTTCTTACATTCACCCAGGAAATAAATTGGCAACTGTAGTTGCATTTGCAGAAGAAAGCGTAGAAAGCCAAGTGGCTCGTGATGTTGCAATGCAAGTTGCAGCAATGAATCCAATTTCATTGAATAGAGACGAAGTTCCTGCTGATGTGGTTGAGAAAGAATTGGAAATCGGTCGTGAAAAAGCTCGTCAAGAAGGAAAACCAGAAGCTATTCTTGATAAAATTGCACAAGGTCGTTTGAATAAATTCTATCAAGAATCTACTTTGATAGAACAAGCATTCATCAAAGATGGAAAAATGAGTGTTGGACAATATGCAAAATCAAACAATGCAACTCCAACAGCATTCAAACGTGTAACTTTGAACGAAGAATAAAAAATCTTTGAATAAATAAAAAAAAGGAGACATTAGTCTCCTTTTTTTATTTCCTGACTTTCTTAGGATTGGAGTTGATAAAATCTTTCCAACTAGTATATTTTTTTTCGCCTTCAGGTCTTGATGCTTGCAAAAAATGACAGTATGCGACTGCAAGAGCATCTGTTGCATCTAATTCGGTTTGCATTTGTTCTGCAGGAATTTTTAGAAAACGTTTTAGCATGTCGGCAACTTGTTCTTTTGAGGCGCTTCCTCTTCCTGTAATAGCCATTTTTATTTTCAGAGGAGCATATTCGCTGATAGGAATGTCTCGTTCGAGTGCTGCTGCTATGGCAACTCCTTGAGCACGACCAAGTTTTAGCATTGATTGTACATTCTTTCCAAAGAATTGTGATTCAATAGCAAACTCGTCAGGTAGGTATTGTTCTATTTTTTGTGTTACAAAGTCAAAGATTGATTTTAGTTTTAGATATGGATTATCAAACTTTTTCATGTTTAAAGTCCCCATTGTGATAAAAGATGCGGTGTTGTTTTCTATTTTTATCAATCCATATCCCATTATGTTTGTCCCAGGATCGACCCCCATTATGATTCTATTTCTTAATTGATTCCTCATAGGTTCAATTCTGTTTTTATTATTTCTAACTTTTCTTTTGTAGGGGAGTTTACATCGATCCATTTTATAGAAAAACCCCTTCGCTCCATTCCTCTAAACCATGTCATTTGTCTTTTTGCAAACTGATGAATGGCAATCTCAAGTTGAGAGAAGAGTTCGGAGTAGGTTAACTTTCCAAGAATAAAATTTGTAATGAATTTGTATTCAAGTCCATAGTAAATTAAATCCTCAGGCGATACACCTTTTTGGATTAAATTTCTTACCTCCTCAATCATTCCTTCTTCAAACCTTTTTTTTAATCTTTCAGTGATTCGCTTTCTTCGTTCTTCTCGAGAAATGTCAATCCCAATAATCAGACTATTTATTTTAGGATAGAAAATTTCTTTTTCTGTATGGTTTGAATAATAATCGGCAATTTCTATCGCTCTAATTGCTCTTTTCTTAGTATCAACGTCTGTTTTGTTGTGTAATGTTTTATAAGTTGATAGAATTTGAACCAATTCTTCTTGTGTCTTATTCTCTAATTCGTTTCTTAGTATTTGGTTTACAGGAACTTCAAGCATTCTATATCCTTTTAGTACAGATTCTATATACAAACCAGTACCTCCGCATAGAATAGGAATTTTCTTCTTCTGAGATATAGAATGAAATGCTTCTAAAAAATCACGTTGAAATTCAAATACGTTATACTTGTATCCAGCATCGGCAATGTCAATTAAGTGATAAGGTATTTGTTTCCCATTTATAACGTAGTCATCCAAATCTTTTCCTGTCCCAATTGTCATTCCTCGATAGACTTGCCTTGAGTCGGCACTTATAATTTCAGAACCAATTTTGTTGGCAAGCGAACATGCTAGTGTAGTTTTTCCAGTTGCAGTTGTTCCGAGAATTGTTATGAGATTGTAATCTTTCATTTTGAGCAGAACGAAGAAAGATTTATGCTTTTATTTCTAAAGTATCAAGTCCAGAAATAACAAAGTCATTATTATCTAATGGCCTTTTTCTGATAGGTCTGTTTGTAAGTAAATTTCCAATAGCCTTGATGTGATTAGGTGTTGTTCCGCAGCAACCGCCAATTATGTTTACAAGTTTTTCGTTTAGGTATTCATCTATCTGCTTAGCCATACTTTCAGGAGTTTCGTCATAAAGACCAAACTGATTAGGCAACCCTGCATTTGGATGTGCACTAACATAGCAAGGTGCAATTTCTGTTAATGTTTTCAAATACGGTTTTAGATCTTTTGCACCAAAAGAACAATTTAATCCAATAGAAAACAGGTCGGCATGTGTAACGGAAGCAACGAAAGCTTGTATCGTTTGCCCAGAAAGTGTTCTCCCCGAAATGTCGGCAACGGTAGCGGAAAGCATTATTTTAACTCTTTTTTTTGTGCTTAAAAATGCCTCTTCCGCAGCATAAATGGCGGCTTTTGCATTTAGCGTATCAAATATGGTTTCAATGAATAGAGCGTCGACTCCGCTTTCGATGAGGGCGCACATTTGTTCATGATAAGCCTCTGCTAGTTGATCAAAAGTAACAGCTCGTACTGTAGGATTGTTGATGTCTGGCGAAATGGAGGCAGTTTTATTGGTTGGCCCGATAGAGCCAGCAACATAGCGAGGCTTTTGGGGATCTCTTTTTGTATATTCATCTGCTAAATCACGAGCTATTTTTGCTGCAGTACGATTAATCTCCACAACATCATTTTCTGTCCCATAATCGCTCATTGAGATTCGTTGAGCATTGAATGTACAAGTTTCTATAATGTCGGCTCCGGCTTCGAGATATTGACGATGAATGTTCTTAATGACCTCGGGCTGTGTTAAACATAAAATGTCATTATTGCCTTTTTGAGGAATGGGATTTTGTGCATAACGTTTCCCTTTATAGTTAGATTCAGTTAGATTCAGTTGCTGAATCATCGTTCCCATTGCTCCGTCAAGCAAAAGAATTCTATTTTCAAGTCCCCAATTATTCATCAGAATCTTTACTTGTTGTTTGGTTGGTTCTATCTCCACTATTTGTTCTGTCTAGTGGCCCGTACATCCATTCGTGTTCTTCTCTAAGTAGTCGGCTATGCTTTTCTTCTTCTGTTTCTTCCTTTAAATCAGGATTGTTCTGAATGTTTATCTTAAGAAATTCAGTAGGAAAGAGTTTTTTGTTTGTTTTGTATGAGTCAAGAAGTAATCCACCATCAGGAATCCATCCACTATTTCCTGCGTTTTTTTCTTGACGTAAGATGTAGCGCATTCTTCCTATTGCAGTGTCGAGGTAACTATTTTCTGCTCCAGGCATTTCATTTCCTTCGAAATATAGTTTGCCGTGAATAATTCTTCTTCCTGAATTTTTCCAATAGAACAAACGCAATTCCCAACCTTCGTTTTCGTAAACTTCGTAGTAGTCGGGCTTCCCAATTTTTTCATCCTTTTCTTCTCCCTTTGCAAATACAATGCTATTTAGTGTGAGAATGAAAAGCAATAGGATGATACAACGTTTTTTTTTCATTTTTACTTATGACGCTTTTTGAGTTCGTTGGCCAAATCCTCAATGCGCAAGCCTTTTGATGTTAGGAGTACGATAAGGTGGTAGATTAAATCAGATGCTTCGTAGATAAAACCTTCTTGAGTGCCATTCGTGGCTTCAATTACAGATTCAACAGCCTCTTCGCCAACTTTTTGTGCCATACGATTTACTCCTTTTTTGAACAATGAAGTAGTGTAAGAACCCTCGGGCATTTCTTCGTAGCGTTTGCAAATGAAATCTTGAAGATATTTTAAGAAATGTACGCCATCGTGAGAGTTTTTTTCATTCCAGCAGGTGTCTGCGCCTGTATGACAAACTATTCCAACGGGATTGACTTTTATAAGCAAAGAATCATTGTCACAATCGTTGAGGATTTCTTTAACAAAAAGAAAGTTTCCGCTTTCCTCACCTTTTGTCCAAAGACGTTTTTTTGTGCGACTATAAAAAGTGACCTTGCCTGTTTTTTCTGTTACTTCAACAGCTTCTTGATTCATAAATCCAAGCATCAAAACTTTGTTTGTTTCTGCATCTTGAATAATAGCGGGAACAAGTCCTCCCATTTTTTCGAAATCGATAGTCATAGTTTTATTTTTCTAAAATTCGTTTTTCTATTTCTTTTAAAGTGATTCTGCCTTCGTAAATAGCTTTACCGATAATTACGGCAGGTATATTATTTTTTTCTAAAATTTCAACATCGTTCCAGCATGATATCCCTCCGCTCGCAATAAGGTAAAGCGAAGGAGTTTGTTGTAATATTTCATTGTATAAATCAACAGAACAACCGCCTAACATGCCGTCTTTCTCAATGTCTGTACAAATAACTTTTGATATGTTTTTATTGATGTATTTTTCAAGAAAAGGGAAAAGTTCGATAGAGGTATTTTCCTTCCAACCTGTTACTGCAATTTGTTTGTTTTTGACGTCGGCTCCTAAAATGATTCTATCTGCTCCATATTTCTCAATCCAAGAAGAAAAAACCTCTTCGTTTTTTACGGCAATACTTCCTCCAGTAACCATTTTAGCTCCAGAAGAAAATGCGATATGTAAATCTTCATCAGTTTTTAGACCACCACCAAAGTCAATAACCAAAGATGTGTGAGTGGCTATTTTTTCAAGAACTTTATGATTTACAATGTGTTGACTTTTTGCTCCATCTAAATCGACCAAATGAAGCCTTTTAACACCATGGTATTCAAAACTTTTTGCCACTTCGAGTGGGTTCTCGTTGTAAGTTTTTTGTTTGGAGTAGTCGCCTTTTGAAAGACGAACACATTTCCCATCAATAATATCAATAGCAGGAATAATCTCAATCATAGTGCAAAAGTAGTTATAAATTGCGAATTAGAGTAAACAACTGACTGTAGAAATGCTTATTTTTGCTTTTGGTTAAAACAAAAGGAATATGGAACATACACTAGAGGAAAAAAAAGATGCATTTGCTCGTTTGTTGCAGGTGATGGACGAACTTCGTTTGAAGTGCCCATGGGATAGTAAACAAACGTTTGATTCGTTGAGAACACTTACCATAGAAGAGGTTTATGAATTGTCAAATGCAATTTCGGAAAAAGATTTTCAGGATGTTAAAAAAGAACTTGGAGATGTGCTTTTGCATATCGTATTTTATTCGTTGATAGCCAGTGAAAATCAATTATTTGACATCAAGGATGTTTGTGATGCTATTTGTGAGAAGTTGATATATCGTCATCCACATATTTTTTCGGATGTAAAAGTGAGTAGCGCCACTGAAGTGGAGCAGAACTGGGAACAACTGAAGCTAAAAGAAAAAGGAGGAAATAAGCGAGTGTTGCAAGGTGTCCCAGATGCGCTTCCTGCGTTGGTTAAAGCATATCGTATACAAGATAAGGCGCGTAGTGCGGGTTTTGATTGGGATTGTCGTGAGCAAGTTTGGGCTAAAGTAAAAGAAGAAATACAAGAGTTTCAGTCTGAAGTGGAGAAAACGGATATGGAAAAAATGGAAGCTGAATTTGGAGATTTGTTTTTTAGTTTGGTCAATGCTGCTCGACTTTATGATATAAATCCTGAAAATGCTCTAGAGAGAACGAATAAGAAATTTATTTCTCGTTTTAATTATTTGGAAAACAAAGCAAAAGAACAAAATCGTCCTTTGAAATCGCTTTCTCTTAAGGAGATGGATGAGATATGGGAAGAGTCTAAAAAAGAGTTTTAGGTGTGATTTTTTTTTTTTTTTAAGCGTATATCAAAAAAAGAGAATAACTTTGGCAAATTTTAATTTTAATTATCATGAAACAGAAAAAGTATTTTTTTGTAGTTGCAATGTTGCTGTTTGCAGGTTTTGCTTCAGCTGATTGTAAGCACGAAAACTACATCGGTAACAACGATGTAGCGGATTGGATGTGGAAGTACTATTCTTCTTGGGAACCAGGTAGTGCTCCTGCAGGTACTAAAAACGACAATTTCTATATTGGTCGTGTACGTCCTTTGAAACGTTTTACTAATGAGAATACTCAAGTTATTCAAGATAGTAAAACATCTATGCGCCGTCAGCGTAAAGTGTTGTGGTGGGTGCCTATAAATGAAGCAGATGGAGGCAGTTGGACATCTCTTCCTCGTTATGCTTTCGACTCAGAGGCATTTAGTTCTTGGAACTACATTGACATTCACGGAAACTGGACTCAAGGTTTCTTGCGTCAACCTGGTGCATTTGCTGATGCTGCTCACAAAAATGGTGTAGCAACAAGTGTGGTTTCTGCGGCTCCATGGGCGGTTGCTCAAACAAACTCTGATGGTGGTCACGGACAGAACTATTACACATTGACTCAAGGTGGAGCCGACAAGTTGATGAAGTTATTGAAGTATTATGGAATTGATGGTTTGGGTTTCAACTCTGAACAAACTTGGGCTAGCTTTACTGCTATGAAAACATTGCTTTTCAATTGCCATGCTTTGAGAGAAACCTACGATATGCCACTTTTGCACTTCGATTTTTATAACTTGAGTAGTTCATTGAGTGCAAATGCTTGTGGTGATACAAGTTTCGACTGTTTCTTTCCAGCTGCAAATGGTTTCTTCTTGAACTACAACTGGAGTTCTTTGTCTGGAATTGTATCAACAGCAAACACAATGATTGCTAATGCGGGAGGAAACTTCTCTCAATACGTATCATCTTA
>JAZKYY010000011.1:0-203423 GCA_045612365.1 Paludibacteraceae bacterium | reverse complement strand
ACCAAAGAACAACACCTCGTTCCCCCAAAAAGCGGTTGCAAAAGTAGACCTTTTTACTCCTATTACCAAATATTTTTATGTGTTTTTTTTGAAAAAATTACAACAACCTAATAACCATATGTTTACAAAAGAAAAATTATAATACATTTAGAGAAAGCAGAACAAAAAAGAACAAAAAAGAACAAAAAAACAAATAATACCAAATAAGAAAAACAAAAAGCAAACGAGTTTATTAAACTTATTTTTTTAATTTTGCAATATTATACAATTGTACAAGAAAAAATGTCCCAACTTGGTTTTCCCAAAAAAGAACATCTCACAGGAGAAACTCGAATAAAAAAACTCTTATCAGAAGGAGAGTCTTTTGTTGTATACCCATTAAGGATTGTTTTTGCAAAACAACCAGCAAATCCAAAAGAAGCAAACGTTCGAGTTCTTTTTTCCGTTCCAAAGAGAAGATTCAAACACGCTGTAGACAGAAATAGAATAAAAAGACAACTGAGAGAATCTTATAGAAAAAACAAATCTGTCCTTTTTGAGAGCTCAAACAACAATAACGAAATATTAGACATTGCTATACTATACATTTCCAATGATTTTTATCGTTTTGAGTCACTCAACAAAAAAACACAAGAATCGTTAATAAAAATCAAAAGCAAATTAGAATGAAAAAACTACTTCAGCATATTTTTCTATTACCTGTTTACTTTTACCAAAAAGCAATATCTCCAATGTTTCCTCCATCGTGCAGATTCACACCAACATGTTCACATTATATGGTAGAAGCAGTAAAAAAACATGGCATTTTGAAAGGAAGTTGGTTGGGTATAAAACGAATTCTACGTTGTAATCCTTGGGGAGGAAGTGGTTTTGATCCAGTTCCTTAAATAAAAGAGAAAAATGGAGAACATTCTGAAAAAATTAAATAAAATAGAACAATTATTATTAGAAAAACATCTGCAACAAGCACTTGATTTGCTAAGCGACATCCCTTCTAAGAATGGAACAAAAGAACGCATCGAAGAGATTCAACTAATCTACCATCCCCTACTTAGTTATGCACTTCAAGACATTGAAGACAAGGAAAGTTTCTCTATTCTAAACAATCTGATTCAAAAAGCTTTCATTCTAACCGACGATATTCGTTTTGAGCACCAAAGAAACAATAGTTTTTTTGAAAACAAATATAGAGGAAATCTAAACGTATATATATTAGCAAACCAAATAATACAAAAGTCTGAACAAAATTCTGTTCAAAACTTAATTTCAGAAGTTTTTGACAAAGAGAACGACTTTCAAGAGGAGACTTTTGATATTGAAAAGCTAAGCAAGGATCTTTTCTATTCTATTTTGTCATCACAAAGATGGGAAAATTCCACCTTAGATATTCTTAGGCAATTACTTCAAACCCCAACCATTCCTTCTACATTAAAATGCCTCTCTATATCGGCATTTATGCTAAATGCTATGAGCTTTTTTGATGAAAATAAGATTCTGTTTTTATTCAAAAATTGGGATAAAGTAGAAAAAGAAGTTTCATACAGAATTATTATTGCACTCGTTTTAATCTTAAATAAACATGAAAATAGAATTGAAATTTTTCATTCCATTTCCGAAAACATCCAAAGACTTACAAGTGAAAAAAAATTTGTTGAATTAGTAAGAATTTCAATAATACAACTTGTAAGAACAAGCGAAACCGAGACAATTACAAAAAAAATAAAAGACGAAATTTTGCCAGAAATGCTAAAATTCTCAACAAAAATAAAAGACAAGATTGACAATGGCAAAATAGATGTCGATGACATAGAAGAACAGTCTGCTGCTTGGCAAGAATTTTTTGAAGAGAATAATTTAAGTGACAAAATGGAGGAATTTAGCGGTTTACAAAGAGAAGGTTCCGACGTTTATATGAGTACTTTTTCGAGCTTAAAATCTTATCCTTTTTTCAATTCAGCATATAACTGGTTTCTGCCTTTCGACACTAAACATTCTGCCGTCAGCCAATTGTTTAAGCACGATTCCGAATTTTTGTCCATTTTGACAGAAAATTCTTGGATGTGTAATTCTGACAAATATTCATTCTGCCTTACATTATCACAGCTACCACAAAACCAATGGAATTCTATGATAAATAACAGCAAAACAGAATCCCAACAACTTAAAAGTGACAAAGACGATAAAAAACTCACAAAACCAACATTAGAAATAGAACAAAATATCAATCAATACGTTCAGGATTTGTACAGATTTTATAAACTTTTTCCAGCAAAAGTAGCATATAATCCATTTAACGATGTTTTAAAACTCCACAAGAACCACCTTCTAAAAAAACTTTTTGACAAGAATGACATTTCTTCAATTGCTGATTTTTATTTCACAAAGAAAATCTACAATGGTGCTTTTGAGTTACTAGAAGAACTCTCAGAAACAAAAAATGATATTTCATTTTTCAAAAAAATGGGTTACTGCGCACAACAAATGCAACATTGGAATCAAGCTATTGATTTTTATAACAACGTTCTTCTTTTTGATCCACAAAACAAATGGACGTTAAAAAGATTAGCTTTTTGTTCGAAAAAACTAAACCAATGGAAAAATGCTCTTTCTTTTTACAAAGAGGCAGAAAAACTCGAGCCAGATAATCTAAAAATTCAGCAAAACATTGCAAATTGTCTTTTTGAACTCAAAAAATACGAAGAAGCTCTTTCTCTATTTTTCAAAATAGAATACCTCTCACCCAACAACCATAACATACAACAAGCCATCGTATTTTGTTCTCTCTTTTGCAACAAAAAAGAGCAAGCATTAAAATACTGCAATAAATTGGAGGAAAACAACCCTCAATTTGAGGATTTTATTTTGATTGGTTTTTGCCATTTTCTATTGAAGAATAAAGAAAAAGCCATCAATCTTTTTCAAAAAGGTTTTTTGAAAATCAAGTCAAAAGAAGATTTCTTTGCTCGTTTCAATGAAATTGGATTCATTTTTCAAAAATTTGGCATTAATAACAACAAACTTAATCTTCTAAATGAGTTTTTACGTTTACATTTTTCAAAATTATGATAACAATTAAATTAGAAAATATGCACTTTCATGCTCATCACGGTTTTTTTGATGAGGAACAAAAAATTGGCAATGAGTTTATTGTAACAATAAGTATTGACTTGGATTTAGACACTCCACAATTATCCGATGACTTGAATGATACTCTAAATTATCAAGCAATATATGACACCACGAAAGAGCAAATGCAAATAAAATCTCGATTATTAGAAAATGTGGCTCAACGCATTTTGAATGCAGTAAAAGCTCTTCATCCCAAAATAACTAAAACAGAAGTTCTGCTAACAAAAATCAATCCTCCTCTTGGAGGCCATGTTGAGCGAGTAGAAATTCGTCTTTGTGAATAAAAAAAAGAGCCATGTTAACTATGGCTCTTTCCTTATATATAAAGTCTACTTTATCCTTCTTTTATTATTTTTTCTGCTAATTCTAAAATAGAGGTATCGTCAAGAGTTACAATTCCGCCATCAGGACCAGATTCTATATGTATACCACAACTATTGCCTTCTTTATAATTATGCCCACCAAAATAATTTCTAACAGTTTCTTCTCCTAAACCTAACTCATCAGCGATTCTTTTCATACTTCCGCTTGGCAAACTGTCTTTAATTTTACGCAACTCGTTGAATGTGATTGTCTTTACCATAGCAATATAAATTTATAAGATTAAAAAATTATTTATTTAAAATACTTCGATAAAATTAAGTAAGATATTCATCAAAAGCAAATATATTTTCCTTTTTTTCAAAAAAAAATAATTTACAATATCTCAAAGTACTTCATTTAAAATCTATTTCACAAATAAATAGATTTTCTATTTCCCAGACAAAACAACAAATGGAACAATCATTTCTTCCATTGAAATTCCACCATGTTGGAACGTATTTTTATAGTAATTGGCGTAATAATTAAAGTTATTTGGGTAAGCAAAAAAGTCATTATTTGTAGCAAAAACATACTGTGTATTAATACTTTGACTAGTAAGACCAAACTTAGATGGTTGTTTTATTGCAAAAACTTCTTTTTCATTATACGTCAAACTTTTATCAACTTTATAACGCAAATTAACATTGGTATTTTTATTCCCAACTATTTTTATAGGATTACTTATGCTAACTGCTCCGTGATCAGTTGTAATAACAACTTTAACATTGCTCTTTGCCAATTTCTGAAACAAAGTTTTTACAAACGAACGTTCGAACCATGACAAAGTCAAATCGCGATAATCTTTCTCGTTTTCCGCCAACTCACGTATCATCTGCGAATCAGTTCGAGCATGAGAAAGCATATCTACAAAATTAAGAATACAAACATTCAAGTCGTTTTCCAATATTTTTGGCAACATGGTTACCATCTTTTCTCCAAATTGTGAATTGTTCACTTTCCTATAAGAAAACGTATACTTTTTCCGAAAACGTTCTATTTGTGACTGTATAAGTTTTTCTTCATTCTGATTTTTATCTTCATCTCCCTCCTCATCAATCCACAGTTGTGGAAAATACTGTTGCAACTGAGCAGGCATCAATCCCGAAAAAATGGCATTTCGCGCATATTGAGTAGCCGTAGGAAGAATACTACAATATACATCCTCATCCAAGACAGAAAAATAAGGCGTAATAATCTTATCTCGAATCAACCTCCACTGATCCAATCTAAAATTATCAATCAAAATGAAAAACACTTTTTCTCCTGCATCAAGAAGTGGAAAAATCTTTTTCTTAAATAAATCTGGAGATAAAATTGGTCTGTTCTCTGGATTTTCGAACCACGAAACATAATTCTTTTTTATGAATTTAGAAAATGTATTATTCGCCTCCGTTTTTTGCATAGAAAGTAAATCACTCATTTCATTATTCGTCTCCGAAAGCTCCAAATCCCAATAAACCAACTTTTTATAAACATCTGTCCATTGTTCAAACGTAAGTGACTCGTTTATTTGCATTCCTATTTTTGCAAAATCCGAGCGATAACTTTCCGTTTTCTGCTCCGAGATAATATCGTTTTTATGTATATTCTTCTTCAGTGTAAGTAATATCTGGTTAGGATTTACAGGTTTTATCAAATAATCGGCAATTTTATTTCCAATTGCCATATTCATAATATTTTCTTCTTCGCTCTTTGTTATCATCACAATCGGGACATTAACATCAAACTCTTTTATTCGAAGTAATGTTTCCAATCCACTCAATCCTGGCATATTTTCATCAAGAAAAATGATGTCAAAATGTTGCTCTCTGCAAAAATCCAAAGCATCTTGACCACTTTCGGCAGTAATCACTTCGTAATTTCGCTCCTCTAAAAAAATAATATACGGACGAAGCAATTCTATTTCATCATCAACCCAAAGTATTTTATCTTTTTTCATCACAAAATTTTATTTTTTTCTACGAAAATCATTGCCAATTTATTTCCGGCAAACCATTTCGACGCAAATATTCATTAGTTTGAGAAAAATGTTTACAACCAAAAAAACCACGAAAACCCGAAAGTGGCGAAGGATGTACAGTTTTCAAAATCAAATGTTTAGAAGAATCAATAAGCGATTCCTTCTGCTGAGCATAGCTTCCCCAAAGCAAAAACACAATATTTTCGCGCTCCTTAGATAATTTTCGAATTACTTCATCGGTAAAACGCTCCCAGCCCTTTCCTTGGTGCGACCCCGCCATATTGGCCTGAACTGTAAGTGTTGCATTTAGTAAAAAAACACCTTGTTTTGCCCAACGTTCCAAGTTTCCTGTTGGCGAAGTTTCAATTCCCAAATCCGAAGAAATTTCCTTGTATATATTTTGCAAAGAAGGTGGAATCTTCACTCCATCATTCACCGAAAAACAAAGACCGTGAGCCTGACCAATGCCATGATACGGATCTTGACCTAAAATCACTACTCTCACTTGCTCAAAAGGGCAACTATCAAAAGCATTAAAAATAAGCTTTGCTGGAGGGAAAATTTGTTTCTTAGCATACTCATTCCGAACAAAATCTGCCAAATCAGCAAAATATGGTTTTTCAAACTCCTCTGCTAGATGTTTTTTCCAAGTCTCTTCAATACGAACTTTCATTTCAACGCAAAATTACTTTGACAAAGATAAAATTTCTTTCGCAGAGAAATCGGCTAAAAACACATTATTTAGTAGTACTTTTATTTTGAAATTATTGATAACAATATTTTTTCTATTCTTCCAAAAGTGCTATATTTGCGCCTTAATTTTAATCACATAAAAAAATTTGATATGCAAAACAAAGGATTTGTAAAACTTTTCTCAGTGCTTTTGGCATTGGTATGTATTTTTTATTTATCGTTTACTGCTGTAACTAATTATTACTCAGACAAAGCAGAAGAAATTCTTCAACAAGAAGGTAACGATGCTTATGCAGAGTATATGGATTCCATTTCACACCAAAAAGTATGGCTAGGTTACACACTTAAACAATGTCGCGAAAAAGAGATTAATCTTGGTTTGGACTTAAAAGGGGGTATGAATGTAACGTTGGAAGTTTCAGTTGCCGACATCCTTGAAGTTCTTTCTGACCACAATTCTTCTCCTATTTTCAAACAAGCGTTGCAACAAGCAAAACAACGCCAATTGAAAAGTCAAGAAAGTTTTTTGGTTTTGTTTAAAGAAGAATTTGAAAAAATAGATCCAAATGCTCAACTTTCTACTATTTTCAGCACATTCAATTTGAAAGATAAAATTCAACTTACAACATCAAACGAAGAGGTTGTAAATATCTTGGCTCAAGAAGTTGAATCAGCTATCGACAATTCTTTCAACGTTATTCGTAATCGTATCGACCGTTTTGGTGTAGTTCAACCAAACATTCAACGTCTTGGCGATGCTCAAGGAAGAATTATGGTAGAACTTCCTGGCATTAAAGAACCAGAACGCGTTCGTAAACTGCTTCAAGGTTCTGCCAACTTGGAATTTTGGGAAACTTACGAGCTTTCTGAATTGATGCCTATGTTCATCAATGCCAATGGTTTGATAAAATCGATGAACGTAGAGAATGAAGAAAAAACTGAAGAAGATGTAGAAACAGAAACTTCAGAAGTTGAAAAAACTTCAGATTCTGCAAATGACATTGAAGAACTTTTGGCTGACACTTTGGATAACAAAGCGGAAGAAAAGAGCAACGAAGAACTTTATGCAGAATTCAAAAAAGAAAATCCACTTTTTGCAGTTCTAAACATCTATTCTGATGGAGGACAAGTTCGTCCTGGTCCAGCCGTAGGTGCTGCTTTGGCAACAGACACTGCTAAAGTAAACTCATACCTTCAAACAAAACAAGTAAAAGATCTTTTCCCTCGCGACTTGTCTTTGAAATGGACAGTTAAAAGCATTGCTGATGAAAATTCGGCAGAAGTTTTTGAACTTGTAGCCATTAAAGTTACAAACCGCGAAGGTCGTGCTCCACTTGAAGGTGATGTGATTACTGATGCAAATGCAGACTTTGACCAATATTCTTCTGCTTCAAGAGTTCATATGCGTATGAATGCAGAAGGAAGCAAAGTTTGGGCTCGATTGACAAAAGAAAACATTGGAAAATGCATTGCTATTGTTTTGGATGATTATGTTTACTCTTATCCACGAGTTAACGGAGAAATCACAGGGGGAAGTTCTGAAATTTCAGGACAATTCACTCAAACAGAAGCAAAAGACTTAGCTAACGTTTTGAAATCTGGAAAAATGCCTGCTCCTGCTCGCATTGTTCAGGAAGATGTTGTTGGTCCTTCTCTAGGTCAAACAGCAATCAATGATGGTATGATATCTTTCATCATTGCCTTTATCTTAGTATTAATTTACATGATTTTTGCCTATGGAGTTCTTCCAGGTTTGATTGTCGATTTTGCATTGGTTGTCAACGTATTCTTCTTGATGGGTATTTTGGCTTCGTTCCAAGCAGTACTTACACTTCCTGGTATTGCAGGTATCGTTCTTACTCTTGGTATGGCGGTTGATGCTAACGTATTAATTTACGAACGTATAAAAGAAGAAGTAACTGCAGGAAAGAATTTGAAGAAAGCGATTTCCGATGGATACAAAAATGCTTATTCTGCAATTATTGACTCCAATGTTACAACGCTATTGACAGGTATTATTCTGTTCGTATTCGGAACTGGACCTATTAAAGGTTTCGCTACAACGTTAATCATTGGTATCATCACATCGTTGTTCACATCTACTTTAATCACTCGTTTGATTTTTGATAGAATCTGTTCTCGCGAAAAAATGCCAGAACTTAAATTCACAACCATCATCACTAAAAAATGGTTTAAGAACACTAATTTCGACTTCATCAAAGCTCGCAAATTTGGATATATTTTGTCGGGTTCATTGATTATAATTACAGTTATTTCTCTTAGTACAAGAGGATTGAAACAAGGTATCGACTTCAGTGGTGGACGTAATTATGTAATACGCTTTGAACAACCAGTAAATATCGACGAATTGAGAGAAACACTTTCAAACGTATTTACAGAATCTCAGGTAAGCGTGATTACAATGGGAGAAGCAAATCAAGTACGTTTCTCAACAAACTATTTGATCAATAGTATTGACGAAAATGTTGATGAACAAATCGAAAACATTCTTTACGAAACACTTAAAGCGTCAAACAACATTGCTCCTGAAGTTACAAAACAGATGTTCCTTGAAAGCTATTGTGTAAACGAAGGACAATATATTTTGGCTGATGATGACAAAAGTGAGAACTTTGGAATTCAAAGTTCTCAAAAAGTAGGACCTACAGTAGCAAAAGACATTAAGGTTTCTGCTATTTGGTCAATTCTTTTGTCAATGGTTGTTATCGGGTTGTATATTTTAATCCGATTCAGAAACCTTTCGTTCTCGCTAGGTGCAGTTGCAGCATTGTTCCACGACGTATTAATTATTTTGGGACTTTATTCATTATTCTACTCTATCATGCCATTCTCGTTGGAAATTGACCAAACGTTTATTGCTGCAATCCTAACGATTGTGGGTTACTCAATCAACGACACAGTGGTAATTTTCGACCGTATCCGTGAGAATATGGGACTTTACCAAAAACGCGATAGACGAGAACTTATCAACATGTCACTCAACACAACGCTTGTTCGTACATTTAGTACATCGTTGAGTACAGGTATCGTACTTTTGGCAATGTTCATCTTTGGTGGAGAAACCATTCGTGGATTCTTGTTTGCGATGTTGTCTGGAATTGTATTTGGAGTTTACTCAACATTGTTTGTTGCAGTTCCTTTAACTTACGACATCCAATCACGCAAAGAGAAAAAAGCTTTGAAAGAAAAATAAGTATTGAGAGTCATAAGACAAATAAAAAAAGGGGAATTTTAAGATTCCTCTTTTTTTTGTAGTCTTTTTGAAATATAATAAACAAAAAGAAAAGAGACTCAAAACTAATCTAAGTCCCTTCTTTGTAAAAAAAATCTTCTTCTTTTAATCCAAAAATTTATTTAATAGAACATGAGCAATCAATCCCACAATCATCAACGACAAAGCGCTTACTAAATAAGCATTAGTTGGCGAAGATACTACGTTGTAAGCTACCAGAATGGCAACACCAATTAACAACAACAAAACTCCTGAATACTTCAAAAACTGTTTCATCTTACTTTTTCTATAATTAGTTATTTTACGCAAAATAAATGATTTTTTATGAAAAATGGAAATTATTGCACTAAAAATTTCACATTAAAAAACTTACAGCTTAAATAAACAATCCGTTCAAATACATCCAAACGACGTAACGCAAGAATTTTCCTAAAAGCATTGCCAATGCACTAATCCAAAATCGGCAACGCATGAATCCCGCAGCAACAGCTATGATGTCACCAATACCAGGAAGAAAAGAAAGAAAAGCAAACCAATCTCCGTATTTCTTAAACTTTTCTTGGAAACTTACTACTTTATCATGATTTATCTTAAGCCACTTTTCTATCCACTCTATCTTACCAAGATGTCCAAGCCAATAGCATGTCAGACCTCCAAACCAATTCCCTAGCGTTGCGCAAAATACACATTTCCACAAGTTCAATCCTCCACCAAAAACAAGTGCCGAAAAAACCACTTCGGAAGCAAAAGGAAGAATTGTTGCCGCCAAAAACGAGGCTAGAAAAAGTCCAAAATATCCTAAGCTTACAAACATGCTGCTTAAAAAACAAACTCCGCAATACGATAAACTAAACCAATAGAAATAGCCACAATCAAAGAATAATTTGCAAACTTACTTCTATTATGGACATAAAAAAGCGTGGCAAAATAACTTATAAAAAGCAAAATAAAGTAAAGAGAATCAACCATCTGTTGAAAATTAATTCCATAAACTATAAATGTTGCCACTAGCAAATAATTCACCAGTGCCGAACATGAACGCACGTTTATACTTTTAGTATAACGATTAGTGATAAAAGAAAATACATAGAAAATCAGAAACACTAAAAGCAAAACTATTCCCGAAATATTTACTATATTCAAAGAAGAAACAAGTATCAATCCTCCCATTTGTTTTACTAATGCAAAATAGGTCTTCAAAACCTGAACATTGTCACTCAAGTAAAGTATCGACATAAAAATAAACGCCACTGATAGCATTCCAAGCAACGAAGCAAAAAATGTACGCAACGTGAAAGCCCTCAAAAACAACAATGCAAGAATAAAAAACAACAGAAAATAAACATATTCTACCTTAAAAAGCACAGCTATCGACAAGAAAAAAGTGCTATTAAAAACTCGAAACACATTTTCCGCCTGAGAAGTCTTAATCAGTTGAGTTATAGAAATCAGAAAAAAAGTAAAAGCGATACTCGCATTACTAAACCCATGGATCTGTGGAACAAAAGAAATTAATAGTAAAAAAATATAGTAGAAATAGCGATTCTGAAATGGCACTAAACTAAGCGAAAGCATAAACGAATTTACAACATTTCCTAGCACCACAAAAAAAACAAACTGCAAAATAAGAGCAACTAGAGGTGACAACTCTAAGAAGGATACTCCTACAAAAGAGACTGAAGAAGATTGCAACTCGCCTTTCCCAAAGATAAATGGCAATAACCAAAGTACTAAACAAAGTACAGAAAAAATAATAGAAGCTATATAGCTTTTTGAAAACAATTTTTCTTGTAAACTTCTCATTATCTGTATATGTAAAACAAAAAAAACAGTTTGACAAAAGTAATAAAAAGAATAAATCTTTGACCTCAAGAAACATTATTGTTTTTAGAAATCTCATAGGTTTTTAGTAACTTTGCGAGGCAAAAAAAAGAATACAAAGATGATTGATAATTTAGATGAACTTATAAGACTTTGGTTTGCCGAAGATATTGGAGACGGCGACCACACAACTCTTTCGTGTATCCCTGATACTGCAATGGGGAAATCTCAATTGATTATTAAAGAAAAAGGCATTTTAGCTGGCGTTGAAGTTGCAAAACGTATTTTTGCAGCATTTGATCCAGAACTAAAAATGACTCAATTTTTGCACGATGGCGACGAAGTTAACGTGGGAGAGATAGCATTTGTAGTAGAAGGGAAAATACAATCCCTTTTACAAACAGAGCGTTTGATGCTCAACATCATGCAACGAATGAGTGGAGTTGCAACACGAACTGCTGAATACGTAAAACTATTAGAAGGTACTAAAACTCGTGTTCTTGACACAAGAAAAACCACTCCTGGACTCCGTCTTTTAGAAAAAGAAGCAGTGAAAATTGGCAAAGGAGTAAATCATCGCATCGGATTGTTTGATATGATTCTGCTAAAAGACAATCATGTTGACTTTGCAGGAGGAATAGACAAAGCTATACTTAGAGCCAAAGAGTACTGTAAAGAAAAAAATAAAGACCTCAAAATTGAAATAGAAGTTAGAAACTTTGATGAATTGGAACAAGTGATGAAAGTTGGTGGGGTTGATAGAATTATGCTCGACAATTTTTCACCTGAAAATACTCGTAAAGCAGTAGAAATTGTCGGAGGAAAATACGAAATAGAATCCTCAGGTGGAATTACCTTTGATACTCTACGAGAATATGCTGAATGTGGTGTTGATTTTATATCGGTGGGAGCCCTCACTCATTCGGTCAAAAGTTTAGATATGAGCTTCAAAGCAGTTAAGTAAAGAAAAAGAAGGAACTTTCCTTCTTTTTTTCTTTTATAAAAAAATCACATTCCTAAACAAAGTCTGAATCTTACTCCCCAATTCTGCCAAAAATCGTCAGTGCGATGAGTAAGTCTCCAAACCGATTCTACCGTAAGGATTTTTAATATATTTGAAATACCAATACTTGCTTCCATATACGGAACTTTATTAAACGAACTCATTCTATAATTAACAGGGAAATCAAGCACTTCTTGGTGACGAGTATTCAGGACAGATCCATAAACCATTTGAAGAGATATTATCTCACGCAAGTTAAGTCTTTTTACACCAGGAATCCAATTAAAAATTAGTCCCTTTGTATTATATATAAATCCACACATTCCATATATATCCGACACAAATTCCATAGGCATTGTTAAAGAAAAATTGTTTTCTGAAATAAAAAAAGAGGAAGCTTCAGGCATTACATCAAGCAAGAACCATGGAACTCTTCCTATAATGTAAGAACCTCTAACATAATAGGTAAAATCACCACCTAATAATGAAAATGAATGTTTCAGAAACAAAGCCAATTTTCCATAACTACCCTTAGAAACAGAAGTATCATAATAACCATAAGTTGTTTTAAGGTGAATAACAGGCAAACTATTACTCAAATAAAAACGATGAAAAAATCCATCTACATAACGCTGATTAAAACCAATGCGAGCATAAATAGATGCGTTAGCATGCATCACATAGTCTCTTCCTATAGATTTTCCTCCTACTGTATAATCAACCAAATGATTTCTTAATAAATGCTCATATTCGGTCTGAAAGCGTAGGCTAAAATCTCTTCGTTCATATTTGTACCTAAAAGTTGCGTTCCTAACCCGAAAATAGTTATCTTCAAAATTCCATCCAATGGAATTAATAAAATTATTGACATCGCCAACCATATTTTCACTTCCGTATTCAAAGCGTCTTTTTCCATATTCTTCAACATTCTCACTACAAAAGAAACTTAACGTATGCGCATAGTTTTTTCCAAAACGAGCTTGAAATTCAAGGCCATATTTCCACCGACGATCTTCCTGCCCATACAGAAGTTTATCATTTTCATTGAATTGATGTTTAATCCAATGCTTGTCTCTAAATCCGTATCCAACAAATCCACCAATAGTAAAATGCTTCATCATCTTTTCGTTGGTTCTCAAGCCAAACTGCAAACGACTTCCTTCCAAACGATTATATCTATACGTATTAACAAGTGGACCTATATCAAATTTCCATGCAGGAACATATCCATGCAAACCTAAATCAACAATTATTTTTGCTGCCTTTTGCAAACGGGTTTTATTCAAACTATCAATGGCAGATACAACCATAGAATCAGTTTCGAACAGTGGTTCATAAACAAATTCTTGATTATGACTTTCCTGAAAATGATTATCATATCTCTGCGAACGTTGCAACAAAACTGATGTTTTCTGATTATTTTTTCCTTTCAATCCATCAAGTCGAAAAGAGATCAATTCATCTTTTCTTGAATAATAATAGAGAGAATCATTTAATCTTTCAAACTGATGGGTCATCTCCATATTATTCACAAAATTAATGTTTGACATAGAAGAGATTTTTGCATTAATATGCTGCAATGCAGCAGTAAGAGAATCAATTCTCATCTCTCCCACAAAAACCAAATCTTTGATGTTTTTAGGAATAAACTTCACCACATAAGACTTACGACCCTCATACGTCATACTATCTACCAAATAGTATTTATAATAAACCTTTCCAGAATTTGATAGCGGACTGACAAAACTTCTGCCTAGCAAAGCGACATTGTTTGAATAGAAATTTATATCCGGAACATAGTTTGCAACTAATTCTCTAAATTGCTCTCCGCCAAGAACGTCTAAAGATTTTTCGTCTCTATTGACAAGAGAATCTTTTTCAAAAACTTCTTTACTATGATAAAGAGGGAGAAAATATGTTGAGTCAGAAGCTAACAAGGAACCATTTAGCAATGATCTAAAAAGTTTTCGCTGAAGCGTTTTCTGACTAACATTAAACAAACAAAAATCTGTTTTTTTATTCATAATAGAGGAAATCGTAAGGTTTTGTGGAGCATTACGAAACTTATTCTCTCGCACACGTTTCATCAAAGCATGTGCAGGATTTTCTCCAGGAAAAACTACTATTTCATCTAAGAAAAGAGACTCCTCTTCCAACAAACAATCAACCCACTGATCCAAAATCGCTTTTAATTTTATCTCCTTTCGCTTGTATCCAACTACTGAAATCACAAGTGTACACTCCTCCACTTCAGGCAACCGGAGAAGAAAAAATCCATCTTGATTACTACTTGTTCCTCGTTTTGTACCCTTTATAAAAATATTTGCCGATTGAATTGGAGAAGCATCTTTTTTGTCCAAAACCTTTCCTATTATCAGCATATCTTGAGCCAATAATAACGACGAAAAAAAGACTAATATCAGACAAAAAATAAATCTCTTCATTTACTCTACAATTTCTACACGCACAAAACGTTTCAATTCATCAACGGGAATTCCTCTTCTCATTGCGTAATCCTCAAACTGTTCCTTGGAGATTGCTTTTATCATAAAATACTCTGCCTTTGGATTTGAGAAAATCAACCCACAAACCGAAGATGCTGGATTCATTGCTCCATTTTCAGTAAGAGAAATACCTATTTTATGTAGAGGAAGTATCTCTGCCATCTCAAAAATCAATGACTGATCTGGCAATGAAGGATAACCTATTGCAGGACGAATACCTTGATATCTCGAGCGCTTCATATCTTCTATTGAGATATTTTCATTTGGGGCAAATCCCCAAATCGTCTTTCTGACCTGCTCATGCAACCATTCAGTTGTAGCTTCTACCAACCTATCAGAAAGTGTCTGCAAAAGCAATGTATTATAAGGATCAGCATCATTTTTAAAAGGAGACTGTTGTTGAACTGAGGTTGCAAAACACGCAATATAATTATGTTCTGCATCTAAAAAATCTGCCAAGGAGAAACAAACTCCTTTTTCATTCAACGTCTGCTGACGCAACATCGGTATTCTTTTTTCAGTATCTGGTGTTTTTATGTAAATATCTTCTTCTTTGGCCGACACCGGAAAAAGTCCTACGATTGCATTTATCTTAAAAGTCTGATTCTTTTCTAACAAAATCTTTTGTGCATCTACAAAAAGTTGAAAAGCCTCAATCGCTTTGCTTTGGATATGAAGAGGAAACTGAGAGACCCACGATTCTTGTTGAGTTAAGTCTTCTTTTTCAATTTTCTGAAAATCACCGATTAGTCCCCACGCATTGAAAAAATAACGCCAATTTATATATTTTTCAATCGTTAGAACGTCAATATCTTGTATGATGGTTATGCCTTTCTGCATTAGTGTAATTGTTCTTTTCGTACTGCATCTAATTTAAGCAAAATGAAAAGCATAATTGAAAATGCCCACAAAGAAGAACCTCCATAACTAACAAAAGGAAGTGGAATTCCAATTACAGGCATTAGGCCTATCACCATTCCAATATTAATCAGAAAGTGAAAATAAATTACGCAAACGACACAATATGCATAAATCCTATTAAATGGCAAAAATTGTCGCTCGGCAAGATGGATGATTCTAAAAAGGAAAAACATGTATATAAGCAAAGTAATCACGGAACCAACGAAACCAAACTCTTCGCCTATGTTACAAAATATAAAATCTGTTACTTGCTCTGGAACGTAATCTAACTTTGTTTGAGTTCCCTTAAGGAATCCTTTTCCCAAGAAATCTCCCGAACCGATAGCGATCTTTGACTGATTAACGTTATAACCTGTTCCCGTAGGGTCATCTTCCATGCCAAGAAAAACCTTAATACGCATTTGCTGATGAGGTTCCAAAACATCAGTAAAAATATAATTTACAGAGAAACAAAAACCTGACATCAAAAGTAGAAATGCAGTAACAAGAAGTAAATTTTTATTCCGTGTAAAAACAAATCGGATAAGAGCAAACAATGAGAAAAGTAACACACAACCAAATGCAATATACTCGTAGTTCACACTCCATGGTGTCCAGAAATTAATTGCAAAAGCACAAACAAAAGCACAAAAAGAAAGAATCAGGAAAACATTTAACGTTTTATTCTTTTTCTCTTGAGAAAACAAAACTACAACATCTAAAATCAGCAATGCAAGCAAAGAAAGCAACATTCCCCAAGAGCCTACCCCATCGCCAATAGGATAGCTAAAACGCAAAACAACAATAAAAAAAAGAATAAAACTTACTCCCAACAAAAGAATAAGACCTGACATCCCCTCTCTGTAGAGCACAAAGAAAAAAACGAAAAAGACCAAAGCACTTCCTGTTTCCTTTTGTAGGATAATGATTACAGCAGGAAGCAAAAATAATGCTGCGGCCTTTATCAAATCTTTTGTCTTAGATATATCGAATTCAAAAGAACTCATAAGTTTTGCAAGAGCCAAAGCCGTTATAAATTTTGAGAATTCGGCTGGTTGAATCCGAAAACCAGCAAACTCTATCCATGAATAACTTCCTTTTGTATCATTTGCCAGCGCTATAGTTGCTATAAGTAAAAGTATGGATGCTCCATACAAAAAATAGGCAAAAAAGTTGAAATATTTCTCATTTATCGATAGAACAACAACTCCCACAACAAGTGCTAGCGAAAGCCAAACCAATTGAGAATGAAAACGTGAGAATAAAGAACTATCATTTTCACTAAGAGAATAGTCTGCGCTATAAATGTTAAGTATCCCTATTCCCAAAAGAAGAAAATAAAGGAATAATGTCACCCAATCCAGATTTCTATAAACATTAATTTTCCTTGACATATTTTGAAACAAAATCTGCGTTAGTAATGTGCGACTCTATCCAAGCACGCTTAGGAGAAATTTCTCTTTTCAGATACTTTTCAATCATCAAACTTCCAATTGGCGCCGCCCATGTAGCGCCAAAACCAGCATTTTCTACAATTACAGCAATAGCAATTTTTGGATTATCTTTTGGAGCAAATGCCATAAAAAGAGAATGATCCTCTCCATGAGGATTTTGGGCAGTTCCTGTTTTTCCACAAACTACAATATCTTCAATTTTAGCAATTCGTGCTGTACTACCCTCTGCTCCGTTTACTGCCATTTCCATCCCCTCTATAATAGGATCAAAGCACCATTTTTCTAAGCTAGTTTCTCTTTTTTCAAATTCAATAGAAAGTGAATCATTAGTTGATGATTTCAAAAAATGAGGCACAATCCAATATCCTCTATTTGCAATAACAGCACTTAAATTTGCAATTTGAGCAGGAGTGGCAAGGATTTCTCCCTGACCAATAGAAAGAGAAACAATATTTAGCGACTTCCAATAATCCCCGTAAATACGTCTATAAGTCTTACTATTTGGTATAAATCCCTGATTCTCACTTGGTATATCAACACCTAGCTTATATCCAAATCCACAAGAAACAACATGATTTTTCCAAACTTCAAAAGCTGTATCAATGTTATCATACTTTTTATCATCGAGCAATGAACGAAATGCAAAACAATAATACGCATTACATGAATGTTGAACCGATTGAGCTAAATTAAGAGGAGATGAGTGACTATGACAACCCAAATGAAAGCGCCCAACCGAATAACCCATTCGACAAGGGTAACGAGTAGAAGGAGTGATAATTCCTTCTTGTTGAAAAATCATTGCATTTAGTGTCTTGAAGGTCGAACCAGGAGCATAGCGACCCATAAAAGCCCTATTGAGCAATGGAAGCGTTTGTTTATCCTGATTCAGTTTCTTGAAATTCTCGGCTCTTTCTGCTCCTACAAGCAACGATGGAGAAAACGATGGTGCCGAAACCGCAGCCAATATTTCCCCTGTTGATGGCTCAATGGCCACAACACTTCCTATTTTGTTCTGAAGTAGATATTCTCCATATTCTTGCAATTCTATATCAAGCGATATTTGAATATCACTACCTTTAACCGCTGGCTTATCATGAAGTCCATTTTCATACTTTTCTATTACTTTTCCTAACGAATTGCGGAGAAAAATTTCATACCCTTTTTCTCCTCTAAGCAATGTCTCATATTGCTCTTCTAATCCATTCAACCCTGCATAATCGCCAGGCATGTAATAGTTAGTTTCATCATTTTCAATCATTCGCTTATTTACCTCGCCCACATTACCTAAAACTTGTGCGGCATTAGGATAAGCATACTCTCTTAATGTACGCGACTGAATATAAACACCAGAAAATTTATACAACTTTTCTTGCAACAATCCATATTCCTCAACAGAAAGCATTGGCATAAAAAGTTGTGGAAAATAAGGTGAATAACCTCTGTTTATTCGACGATTTTTTATTTCGGCAATTCTTTGGTCAAATACTTCGCGATCAATTTTCAGCATTTTGCAAAACTCAAGCGTATCAAAATGCTTCATCTCCTTCATCACTAGCATTACATCATAGCTAGGTTTGTTCGAAACAATTATTTTTCCTGTTCTATCGGTAATCAACCCTCGTGAAGGATAAATAGTCTTTTTCAAAAAAGCATTGTTGTCTGCAAAGGTTTTATAATCTTCCTCAAGAATTTGCAAAGAAAACAACTGCATAACAAAAACAAGTACCGTTAAAATAATAGTACCTTTTATAACAAATTG
Source organism: Paludibacteraceae bacterium (assembly GCA_045612365.1). Lineage (GTDB taxonomy): Bacteria > Bacteroidota > Bacteroidia > Bacteroidales > Paludibacteraceae > RGIG9608. The sequence continues at coordinate 184,581 of JAZKYY010000011.1, read as the reverse complement.
CCTATTTTTATATTTGTCGGTTTTCATCTATTTTGATTTCACCATTTGCACAACAATCAGCAATGCGAACGTAAAAATTGTGCTAAAAATTGTTTTCCACAATACCATTAAAATCAAATTCAATGAAAATATCTGCAATGCAAAAAGGATAAAATGATGCGTAAAAATCAGGCTCAAAGCATAAACCACATAATTGTTTCTTCTCAAAGCCTTAAAGGTAAGTTCGTCAAGAGAATCGACTCCGTCAAACTCAATGGTTCTTTTTGAAATAAAGGGTCGAAAGAATGCTACGGCAGTACATGCTGCAGCATGAATCCCATAAGTATTTAGAAAAATATCAACACATAAACCCAACAAAAAGCAGATTGGCATAAACAATTTATTAGAAACAGAAGTTGGAAATGCCAAAATAAAATAGACGTAGCAAATTGGATTTATGCCAAAAACTTTAACATTCTCTAGCAATAGAACTTGTAATAATACAAGCAAAACAAATAAAAGGGTATACTTTATAAATTTATTCATCTTCTTCTATTGTCAAAATCAATTGTTTTAACTCCTCACGATGTTCATAGGCGATAACTTTTACCCATTTAACCGACTGAAAGTCACAAGCCAAACGAACAGTAATATCTACATTGGCAGAACTTTCTTTGAGTTCAGATTTTTCTACCACACCCACAAGAATATCACTTGGAAATATTTCAGAAAAACCACTTGTCACCACGCTATCTCCCTTTGACACTTCTACATGGTGAGGAATTTCTTCTAAAGAAGCTATCAAAGGAGAATTCGCTTTCCATACCAAAGAACCAAAACTATTACTTTTCTTCAAACTACAACTCACCCTAAGTTGATTATTCAAAATAGGCAATACAACTGCATAATTTTCCGAAACACTTTTTACTACACCAACCACACCTTTATCACTTATTACTCCCATTTCCGGAGCAATTCCATCAATAGAGCCTTTATTTATTACAATATAGTTTTGGATTTTATGAACGGTGTTATATATAACTTTTGCAGATATACAATTGTAAGGAAAAACCTGCAGAGTATCATTCGTCTTTTCTTGAAAAGTCTCTTTACACTGCATTTTTGTGTAAAGCAAAGCATTCTCTTCTGCTAAAGCATTGTTCTGCTCTCGCAAAGAAAAATAATCTTCCACATAAGTCTTTGCTTCATAAACCGAAGCAACCACATTATTACAAGAAGATATCAAGACATTCTGCTGAAAACCATCACTCGAGAACACAAAAAAAAGAGCAAGAACCTCGAGCAATAGAAACTCAAAGAACGTACTACTTTTTATTAAAAATCGAATAATGTTTTCCACAATATGTATCTCAAAAAAAATGAAGTAAGTGAATTTTCATTCACCTACTTCTAATCATTTTATCTTATCTCAACAAGAATTGAAAATTCTCTACATTTTTCAGAGCAATTCCTGTTCCACGAGCAACTGCATGCAAAGGATCTTCAGCAACAATAAAAGGAATCTGAATTTTATCGGTCAAACGTTTTGCCAAACCTCTAAGCAATGCGCCACCACCAGTCATATAAATTCCTTTTCTTGCCAAATCTGCATACAACTCTGGAGGAGTTTGTTCCAATGCAGAAAGAACCGCAACTTCGATTTTCGCAATTGATTTTTCTAATGCGTGCGCAACTTCTTGATAAGATACAGGAACTTCCATTGGCAATGCTGTCATTTTATTTGCTCCGTAAACAATGTAATCTTCTGGAGCATCTTCCAAATCTGTAAGAGCAGAGCCTACCTCAATTTTAATTTTTTCCGCTGTTGCCTCTCCAATACGCATATTATGCTGACGACTCATGTATTGCACAATATCATCAGTAAAATCATCTCCAGCAATCTTGATTGATTTATTAGCCACAATTCCACCTAACGAAATTACTGCAATTTCTGTTGTTCCTCCTCCTATATCCACAATCATGATACCTTCAGGAGCTTCCACATCCAATCCAATTCCCAAAGCAGCAGCCATAGGTTCAAAAATCATGTACACATCTCTACCGCCAGCATGTTCGCTAGAATCACGCACAGCGCGAATTTCTACTTCGGTACTTCCAGAAGGAATACAAACCACCATTTTCAACGATGGCTTGAAGAGATGACTTTTCGATGGAATTTTTTCAATCATTCCACGAATCATTTGTTCTGCAGCATAGAAGTCAGCGATAACGCCATCACGCAAAGGACGCATCGTACGAATTCTTTCAGGTTCTTTACCCCACATCATCTGCGCTTTTTTACCAATTGCAATCAGTTTATCGGTACGACGATCGAGCGCGACGTATGAAGGTTCGTCTACTACGACTTTATCATCGCTAATAATAATGGTATTGGCCGTTCCGAGGTCAATAGCTATTTCTTGTGTCAAAGAAAAAAATCCCATGTTTATATTTCTCCAAAAAAATTATTAATGTTTAAAATGTCTAAATCCTGTCATCACCATCGATTGACCATCGGCATTGCACGAATCTATTGACTCTTGATCTTTAACTGAACCTCCAGGTTGAATTATCGCAGTAATTCCTGCTTCTTTTGCAATCTTCACGCAATCTGGGAATGGGAAAAATGCATCCGATGCCATCACTGCTCCATTCAAATCAAAATCAAACGATTGAGCTTTTGCTATCGCGTGCTTCAACGCATCTACACGAGACGTCTGCCCTACTCCACTTGCAAAAAGCTGTTTTCCTTTTGCCAAAACAATTGCGTTTGACTTAGAATGTTTCACAATTTTGTTTGCAAAAAGCATATCTTCAATCTCTTCTTGCGAAGGAGAAACTTCTGTTACTACCTGCAATTCAAATGTTTCTTCAACCTTTTCGTCACGATCTTGCACCAAAACGCCATTCAACACCGAACGAAATACCTTGCTTGGCATTTTTGGTTCTTTCAATATCAAAATAATACGATTTTTCTTTTGCGACAAGATTTCGAGTGCTTCCAAATCATAATCAGGAGCAATTATCACTTCGAAGAACAATTTGTTGATTTCACTTGCAGTTTCTTTATCCACCACTGCATTGGTTACCAAAACACCACCAAAAGCAGAAACTGGATCACCTGCCAAAGCTGCTTTCCAAGCATCCAAAAGCACTGGACGAGAAGCCAAACCACAAGCATTATTATGTTTCAGAATAGCAAAAGTAACGTCATCGAAATCATTAATCAAACTAACTGCAGCATCGATATCCAAAAGATTGTTATGAGAAATTTCTTTTCCTTGAATTTGCTCAAACATATCATCGAAGTTACCATAGAAGAAACCTTTTTGATGAGGATTTTCTCCATAACGTAGAGTTTTGCAACTATCTTCAGTACAACGGAACGATGTACCTTCATTGTTATCAAAGTAATTGAAGATAGCCGAATCATAATGCGAAGAAACAGCGAACGCTTCTTTTGCAAACCAACGACGTTCTTCAATAGTTGTTTCTGCACCTTTTTCTTGTAAAATATTCAATAAAGGTTGATATTGAGCTTGAGAAGCAACAATTACCACATCTTTATAATTTTTAGCAGCAGCACGAATCAAAGAAATTCCGCCGATATCAATTTTTTCGATTATTGCCTCATCCGAAGCGCCAGAAGCCACTGTATCTTCAAAAGGATAAAGATCCACTATCACCAAATCAATTTCTGGGATATCGTATTCAGCAATCTGAGCCTGATCACCTTCGTTACTACGACGATTGAGTATTCCTCCAAAAACTTTTGGATGAAGCGTTTTTACTCTACCCCCTAAAATAGAAGGATAACCTGTCAAACTCTCTACCGAACGACAAGGAACGTTCAACGATTCGATAAAATCTTTTGTACCACCTGTCGAAATCAACTCTACGCCTTGACTATGAAGCAACGTCACTATCTGATCCAAATTATCTTTATGGAACACCGATATCAAAGCACTTTTAATTTTCTTACTCATTTTTTACAACTTCTTTTTCTTTTTTGTTACATAAAGCGCAAAGATAAAAAAAGTAACACGTTTTTTTGCTACAAATCAGCAAGAAAAAATATGCTTTTTATAAAAAACTCCAAACACAAAAAAGCACTCACGATAACGAAAGCAAACATCAAAATTTAGTATGTAAATCAAACAATGTTTTTCCTTTTTTAATACCGATAAAATTCTACACAAAATAGAAATTCTTCCCGTTTAACACACCTAAAAAAACTTTCGTATCCACTTCCAGATAAAATGAGAAGTTTTATATGAGAATATTTTTCTATTTTTGTGGTGAAGTTTTGCAACTCATTTTGTTGTGAAACTTCAAAAGACATATTAAAAAGGCGTTTATTGACGCTTTGTTCTGACGATTAGAAATCTCGCAAATTTCCAAAACGTATGCAGAACTTAGCAACGGTAGATGCTCTACGGGTATAAAGTTTTATGCCAACCATTGCGTGTTGGTGTTAGTTTATATCGGCGTGGGCTTCAGCGTTGTCGGTCTCATACTTCAGGCAATGCGAGAGCCTCTAATCGTGGAACGGCAACAATCGGACTCCACGTTTTTTTATTGTGTCTTTTCGTAACAATTAATTTATTGATAAACAGCATAATTGGGAGTTCTTATGCAAGAAAAATATAATAACATGAAAAAATTATTTTTAACAGTGTGCTTTATTAGCGTTTGTAATCTTGGATTCACTCAAGATGTGAAAGTAAACATCAACAATGAGGAAGTGTCTGTAAAAGACGATTGCCCTTATCGTATCAATGGTATTTGTGCAACAGAAGATATTGGTGGTGTAGATGTTCTTATAGAAAAAGACTACTACTTAATATTAACTAACTATAATGATTTCCCAGTAACTGTCTTATGGAAAGTAAAATACATGGAGGATTGTAATGGTAGTGGCGCCAAATCAGGGAATACAATTTTAGGAGTATCTGAGAAAAAAGAAGTTTATACAGGTATGACTGATTACTGCATGAGTTTAACTGGTCTTATTGTCCGTAAATTGGCTACACAAACAACAACTACCAATTAACCATGAAAAAAATAATCGCACTTTGTGGCCTGCTGTGTATTGTATGTTCATTGTATTCACAATCAACAATAGACAACCTAACTTATATAAATAAATACCGCATTAGAGGAGCATTCCTTAGAAAACCACTACCAAAACGAACTGCAAGAAAATTGTCGGCACCGTTATGTATTCACAATTATTTGTGGGTATATCCAATGGATTTAGGATACTTTACTTCTCATCCAAACGAGATAATTAAAAATATTAACCAACAAAACAAATACGGTAGAGACAATTGGCATATCCCTTCGCCTGATGAACTCATGTTAATGGAAGAGAATGCATCGACTATTGGTCTTGGAGATGATGTGTATATGTGTACAGCACATCTTAATGGTATTTTAAGATTGGTATCAACAGGTCCAACAAGAGCTCAAAGAGAAACTCAAATCAATGCTAAAATCAACACTATTCTTAATAATGGAGAAGGGAAACAAATAGACGGCATAATTTGGAGAACTGAAGTTTACAAGAAAGAAGGGGAAGATATGTTTCGCCCCAAAGAAGTAAGTTCATTAAAATTTCCAAAAGGTTGGAGACTTCCCAAATATGAAGAAATAGTTGCGTTGTTTAAATACAATAATAACAATGTTCTTCTAACATGGAGATTCCTGGAAAATTTGACTTCTTACAAATTTTATATAAATGATTACTTTCGTTCAGTTTTCGTAAATACAGGATTTATTCTGTATCAGAATTCCGAAGGGCCAAATGCTGTAGGCTTTCATTTTGGGACAGGGCAATCAAGGCCATATCTGAAATACGAAGAAGACACTTGGGGGTTAAGCGGAGGGTATATTATTTTAGTGTTTGATAAAACGTTATTGTAACTATAAGAAGAACGAAAGCATATTTAAAGGATAAGCATTTCTTCTTTTAACATTAGTAAATCCATATTACAACAATAGCTATAGCTATTGTTGTAATAATTTTCTATTCAATATTTTTTCTTACTTTTTTGAGGAAGGTCTGCATGGCATCAGTGTCTTTTCGGCGGATAATGTCGAGCAAATCCTCAAGTTCGGTTTGAATTTTTTCCATCTGTCCGGGCGTATGAGGATTGAAAAGAATTTCGGAAAGCAAATAATCGTCTTCCGAGAGCAATCCGCGAGCCACCGCCATGTGTTTCTTGAAAGTCGTTCCTGGGGCGTCTTGGTGCTTCATAATGGCCGAAAATACCAGCGATGACACAAACGGCAACGAAAGCGAATAAGCAATCGTTTCGTCGTGTTCTTCAAAAGAGTATTCAAAAATGTTCAGTTTGAGCGAGTTATAGAAATCTTTGAAAAACATTTTTCCCAAATAATCGGATTCGGCAATAATAATGGCGTTTTCATTCGAAAGGTTGTCAAGTCGAGCAAACGTTGGTCCAAACATTGGGTGTGTAGAAACAAAACGCATTCCCGTTTTTTTGTAAAATTCCGGGAGTCCCGTTTTTACCGAAGCAATATCGGACAAAATACAATCTTTAGAAACGTATGGCAATACTTTCTCAAACGCTTCAATTGTGTACTTTATAGTAGCAGCGTTGATAACAAGTTCCGGATTGAACTCACGCACACTCTCTAATTCGCTCATTCTTTGCGTATTAAACACAAATCGCAAACGCGAAGCATCAGGATCGTACAGCGCGACTTCGTGTTTCAAACAGAGAGCGTCTGTAAAAAACGTTCCCATTTTTCCTGCTCCTAAAATCAATATTCTCATTTTGCCAAAAATTTTATTTGTTAATGATTTCTACCTGCTGACGCACCGATTCTTCATGAATGGCTTCGAACACTTTTTTCATAAATTCGCTATCCATACCGCATTGCACTGCTTGAATTCCACGTTTGTTGATAATTTCATCGTAACGTCCCGATTGAAAAATAGTCATATTGTGTTCTTTTTTGAAAACACCTATTTCACGCGAAATACGCATTCGTTTTGCCAAAGTTTCAATCAGTTGATTGTCGCATTCATCAATTTGCGAACGCAATTCGCTCAAATTTTCAGTGGTTTGCTTTCCCTCACGAATAACCAAAAGATTCAAAATATAGCTCAAAATATCAGGCGTAACTTGTTGCATGGCATCGCTCCAAGCGCAATCGGGATTTTCGTGCGATTCCACCATTAAACCATCAAAATTCAGGTCCATAGCTTGCTGACAAAGAGGAGCAATCAGTTCTCGCTTTCCACCAATGTGACTTGGATCGCAAATGATAGGCAACTTTGGCAACCGACGACGGAGTTCGATAGGAATGTGCCACTGTGGGATATTTCTGTAAATCTTTTTGTCATACGAACTAAATCCACGATGAATAACACCAAGTTGTTTGATACCAGCATTATTCAAACGCTCCAAAGCTCCAATCCAAAGTTCCAAATCGGGATTAACAGGATTTTTTACCAACACTGGAATATCTACCCCACGTAGTGAATCGGCAATTTCTTGTACAGCAAAAGGGTTGGCCGACGTTCTTGCACCAATCCAAAGCACATCAATACCGTGTTTTAATACCTCTTCTACATGCTTTGCTGTAGCAACCTCTGTCGATACATACATGCCCGTTTCTTGTTTCACGCGTTGTAGCCAAGGCAAACCTTTCTCGCTCACACCTTCGAATCCTCCTGGTTTAGTACGTGGTTTCCAGATTCCTGCACGAAAAATCTTTATGCCTTTTGCGGCTAATTGCTTTGCTGTATTTAATGTTTGTTCTTCTGATTCAGCACTACATGGTCCGGCAATTACAAGTGGACGTTTTTCTTCTACTTCTTGTAGCTTTATTGGTTTTAATTCTAATTCCATATCTAAAAAATTTTTTTTACAAATTTTGTTTAATTCTATTCAAAGCTTCTAAAAGTTTTTCCTCTTTAGCACAAAGCGAAATACGCACATAACGGCTTCCGTTTGAACCAAAAATAAATCCAGGAGTGATAAATACACGAGCTTTGTGTAACACTTTCTCTGTAAGTTCTTCAACATCGGAATAAGATTCCGGAATTCGTCCCCAAAGGAACATCCCTACCTGATTTTCATCAAATTCACAACCGAGTTCCACCATAATCTTCTCAGCCAACTTTCTTCTTCTGCCGTAAACATTAAAATTGGCTTCCTCGTGCCATGTTTCTGAATTGTTGTAGGCTTGCGCAGCCGCCAATTGCAATGGGCGAAACATTCCCGAATCGATATTACTTTTTATCTTCAAAATCCATTGCACAAATTCTGCATTTGTAGCCAACATTCCCACACGCCAACCCGGCATATTATGGCTTTTACTCATCGAATTAAACTCAATGCAATAGTTTTTTGCATTAGGTATATTCAGTATACTTATTGGCTTTCTGTTGAGAATAAAACTATACGGATTGTCGTTCACTACAACAATGTTTTTTCGTTTAGCAAAATCTACAAGTCGAGCGTATAAGTCGAGCGTAGCATTAGCTCCTGTTGGCATATTTGGATAGTTAGTCCACATTATTTTTACTCGACTTAAATCCATTTTTTCTAAAGTCTCAAAGTCGGGTTCCCAATTATTTTCTGGTAATAAATCATAATTTACAACCTCACATCCAAGAATCTTGCTAAGCGATGTGTAAGTAGGATAACCCGGATTTGGCACCAACACTTGATCGCCAACGTTTGCTAAGGCCAATGTAACGTGCAAAATACCTTCTTTTGAACCAATAAGAGGTTGAATTTCTGTAGCAGGATTCAAATCTACATCGTACCAACGTTTGTAGAATGAAGCCATAGCTTGGCGAAGCTCAGGAATCCCAACTGTAGGTTGATAGCCGTGCGCATTTTCTTTCTTTGCATTTTCGCAAAGTACATCAATCGTTTCTGCCGAAGGTGGCATATCTGGACTTCCAATTCCAAGACTGATAATATCTTTTCCCGCTGCATTGAGGGCAGCGATTTCTTTCAGTTTTTTTGAGAAATAATATTCATTTACTGCATTAAGCCGAGTAGCAGGCTGTATTTTTGTTTTCATTTTATATTACAAAAGCTTTATATTCACCAAGATTCTTAAATTCGTTTGCAAAAGGTTTTACCGCACTAAGTGCTTGTTGGTAACGTTCATAATCATCATATTCAAGCGTGATATAAAAACGATATTCCCACTCTTTACCAATAATTGGTAGCGATTGGATTTTTGACAAATTGATATGGTAAAACGAAAAAATAGTAAGTATTTTAGACAAACTTCCTTCTTCGTGTGGCACAGTCAGCATCAAAGAAGTTTTGTTTGTTTCTTTCGCTACGTTCCATTTTTTTGCGTTTTCTTGATTTGTAACAATCAAAAAACGTGTAAAGTTATGTTTATTGGTTTCAATACCTTCTGCAAGCACTTCCAAACCATAAATTTCAGCAGCCAAACGTCCACATATAGCAGCTTGACCTTTCAATTGTTTTTCTGCAATTTCTCGTGCACTGAAGGCCGTATCCTCACTTTCCACAGCTTTCATTGTTTTGTGTTTAGAAAGAAATTCTTCGCATTGCATCAGTGCGATAGGATGCGAATGCACTTCCTTTATATCTTCTATTTTTTGACCAGGAAGTGCCACCAACGAATGTTCTATACGCAATTTGTATTCACCGATAATTTGCAATTCGCTATTGCTAATTAAATGGTGATTCTGCAATAAACTTCCCGCAATTGTATTCTCGATGGCTATCACACCAAACGAATCATTTTGCGGAGTTACTTGCTCAAAAATATCTTTAAACGTAAGACATGGAACTATCTCAACTTCTTCTCCAAAAAAACGTCGTGCCGCGATTTCGTGAAACGAACCTGCAATACCTTGTATAGCTACTTTTTTCATCTTTTTTTTGCATTAAAAAATCCCACTCTCTGGAGCGGGATTTTATTTATTAATTTCTTAAAAATATCTACATAACAAATCCCACTCTTATTTCTTAAAATAAAAGTAAAAAAAGAAAAAATATTGATAGCTGAAATTTGTCATTGCTGCAATCTTTAACCAATTGTGTTTTTATTCAACAACTTCCGTTGCTGCATCAACCACTTCCGAAGGAACATTTTCTGCTTCTTCGTTGGTAAATGTATAACGAGTGCCACCTACTCTAAACAAAAGTGCTCTTTCTCCCAAAAAGCGAAGTTCCCATTTGTTAGTTGTGTTAGTTTCTATCATCTGAAGCGTTGGATAAACTTTTCCACGAGTTATACCTGCCATCACTCTATAAAGAGTAGAAACTCCATTAATCTTTACTTCGCACATGTCATATCCAGTTTCGGCATCTTTTGTTAAATGAATTTCAACTGGAGTAGGTTCTCCAATTACAACACCATTTAATGTTGTTTGCATAAAATTGAAAGAATAATTAAGCTTGTCTTCTTCTGCAAACAAAGAAACTGTTGCAACAGATAATAATAGAACTAAAAATATCTTTTTCATAAAATAAAACTTATATCTTGTTTTTACGATTGCGAATTTATAGCAATTTTTTTAATCTTCAAAAAAAACAAAAGACTTTTTTAAAAAACTTATTTCCAACCAAATGGATGCTTTGCTAAAGGAAGTTTTGCTAAAGGATGATAATCTCCTTTTAAACCAATAGGTTGAGCGTTGCGAATTTCATGGACAATATTAATTGACTCTCGAGTTTCTTCAATACCAAAACCATTTCCTGCCAAAATATGCTTATAACTTTCAGTATGCAATTCTGTAAAACCTTGGCTGAATTCAAAAGAATCTCCGTCAATATTTATTGTTCTGTAAGTTCTTTTTTCCCCTTGTACGGCATTCTCAGGCAAGTTATCTGCATTTATACTCAAAAAATAACGCACTCTTGCTCTTTGAAGTTCTAGATATCCTGCGCAACGGTCATGAGAAGATACATGAACAATATTTTGTTTTACTCCACCAAAAATCCATTGTAACATATCATAAAAATGTACGCCGATGTTGGTAGCCACTCCGCCACTTTTTCTAACATCTCCTTTCCAACTCGTATAATACCAATTACCGCGAGAAGTAATGTAAGTAAGGTCAATATCAAAGATTTTATCTTTGGGTGAATTTTCTACTTTTTGTTTCAAGGCGATGATAGAAGGATGAAGACGTAGCTGTAGAATTGTATATATCTTATGCCCGGTTTCTTTTTCTATGTTAATCAATGAATCCAAATTCCATGGATTTAGAACTAGTGGTTTCTCGCAAATAACGTCAGCACCTAATCGAAGACTATAGCGCATATGTGAGTCGTGCAAATAGTTAGGTGTACAGATGGATATAAAATCTAATTTGTCTGGTGTTGATTTTATTTTTGTACAATGCCTATCAAATAACTCCAACTCTGTAAAAAAAGCAGCTTCGGGGAAATAACTATCCATAATCCCTACACTATCAAATTTGTCATAAGCAGCGACTAATTTGTTATCCGTATCTTTTATGGCTTTCAGGTGGCGAGGTGCAATGTAACCTGCAGCACCAATTAGAGCAAAATTCTTCATAGAGATTATCTTTTAGTTGTAAAAATAATGTTTTTTAATTAATTGTTGGCAAATTGGAATATTCTTTTGAGTAGCGTAAATGTTGTTCTACATAATCTTCAGAATAATCAATTTCTAGATCTACAAAAACGCCATTTTTGTCAAAAACAGGTTTGTAAATAGGATTTACGAATCCTTTGTATGGAGCGATATTCAACTCTTTGTAACGTTCAAGTACTTGTTTATGAATATCAAAATCTATTCTTACAGCATAATTTTCTACTAAATCATGCGCTGCTTGATAGTCTCCTGTCGATTTAATGCGTTGAACTTCAGAAAGTAAATCGCCGATGTATTGGCGAATTTTTTCATAATCATTTATCACAACGTAGGTTTTGTTGTTACGTTCTTTTAGCTGAATTGAATTGTCTTTCTGAGCCCTTTCGTATACCCAACGAGCTATCAACTGACGATTTCTCATGTGAGATTCTTCAATATTTTTGCCTAACTCAACACGAACCAATTGAGTCATCAAACCATTCATAAAGTATTTATAATAGTGTGCTTTGTATGCATCTTTTGAAGGCAAAAGCCCCAATTCTACCATTTTCTCATCGGCCATAAAATATAGTCCAAACAAATCAGCACGAGTTTCTTCTATAGTTGCTCCATAAGCTTTAAGGGCATCAGCATCAACTCCATCTAGCAATTTTCCAGAGCCATGTCCAAGGCATTCATGCAAATCGGTGTGAAGGTTATCCGTTTCAAAACCATATTTATTAAGTAAATCGACTTCAACATCGCTCCATACAAATTCTTCAATAAAGCCATTGCCTTGAGCTGCTTTATCATAAGCTGAGGTAATATTTTCAATGGTTACCGATTTTGATCCATGCGTTGCACGAATCCAATTCGAATTAGGGAGATTGATACCGATAGGAGTAGTCGGGTAACAATCGCCTGCAATAATCGCAACGTTTATAACCTTTGCAGAGACACCTTTCACGGTTTCTTTCTTAAATCTTTCATCAATTGGCGAATTATTCTCAAACCATTGAGCATTTGAGCTAATGATTTCAGTTCGTTTGGTTGCTTCTGTATTTTTGAAATTTACAATAGATTCCCAACTTGCCTTCAAACCAAGTGGGTCGCCATAGGTTTCAATAAATCCATTCACAAAATCAATATGAGATGTCGTGTCTTTTACCCAAAGAATAGAATACTCGTCAAAAGTCTTTAGATCTCCAGTATGATAAAAGTCTATTAATTTCTCAATTACAGCTTTTTGTGCGTCGTTTTCTGCAACAACAAGTGCTTTTTTGAGCCAGAAAACTATCTTTTCTATTGCTGAACCATATAGTCCGTCTATTTTATAGGTAAGTTCCTTAAGATTGTTGTTTTCTTTTACGAGTTTTGAATTTAAACCAAACAGAACAGGATTTGAATCACAACTATTTTTTTGAACAGCATAAAATTCTTCGGCTTCGGCTTGAGAAACACCATTATAGTAATTGCACGACGAGGCTTGAAGCAAATCTACTCCAGAATCCTGAACAATTCTTTTTGGAGCAACTTGCGGATCAAAAATTACAGGAAATAAAGTTTCTATGACGTAGCTTTTAGAAACTTCAATTTTATTCCAACCATCATCAGATAGTTTGTTGATTTCTGTTTCTAAAAAGTTTTTCGAGAATTTTGGTTCAAACTTATCTCCTGCATAATGATGGTGAATTCCGTTGGAAACCCAAATTCGTTTCAAATAGGTTTCAAATTCGACAAAATCTTCACTTTTCTTGTCTCCATCAAAATTGACGTATATGGCCTCAAACAACCGACGAATAGCCAAATTGTATGCTCCATTTTGATCATAAAGAATATCGCGTCCTTGTAAAGCTGCTTCGGAAAGATAATAGATCAATTCTTTCTGTTGAGTAGAAAGTTTATCAATTTCAGGAACCTGATACCGAAGAATTTGCATATCGGCAAACGCATCAACAACGTAATTAAATTCTTCTGCATTTTTTTTCTGACAACTCACTAAACTCATAGCAACGATGATGGTAAAAATTATTTTTTTCATTCTTTTCTCTTGTTTTTACAAAACAAATGCTTATTCATTCCCGACAAGAACATCTTCTTGCAAAACCCATTTCCAAACATTTTTTTTGTAAGCATCGTAAGTAGAACTTGGAACGTAGTAGCGATAGTCGCCCACAAAACCAGAATTCAAAGGTTCTAAATGATCAAAAACAAATCGTTTGTTTTTTTTCTCATACAAAAGAGTAATGGAAACTTCCTCATTGTACTCAAAAACAATTCGATGCAAGAAATCCTTCTTCCAAAATTCAAAAATTGGTTGTCCAAAGAATGCTTCTTCTTTCTCCATCCAAAGTACGTCAATGACCTTCATAGTCAAAAACTTCTTGTTTTGTGCTACTCCGAGCAACATATAAACTTTGCCTTGTTTGGTATGAAATGGTACAATGTCAAAATACAATGCTCCGTACCAATTTTGGGCAGAAATTACACCAATTTCCTTTGGCGCATACGCTTTAGTCGCCTGTTTTAGCGGAAAAAGTTTAATACCTTTTGAGGTTTTTTGCTGAACAATTCCGCCAAACTTAGCTGACCCATTTTCAGGATAACACCATGTATATACGGCCACTTTCCTATCCTTTGCAATGCGCTTTCCTACATGTTTAAGATCTTGGAAAGGATAGTCGAACGAACTTTTCTTCTGCAAAACCGGCGAAAAAACAAGATAGATACTATCGTTGATACAACTTTTTATAGAGTCCGATTCCTCTTTTTTTAGTTTTTCAAAAAGCGAACCTAACAACTCTTCTCCCTTCGATAGCGAAATTGGTTCTGCTAGCAAGGAGAGCGAGATAGAAAGAAAAATAGACGCTATAAATAGTTTTTTCAGCACAATCTTATTCCATTTTCATGTTATGGTAAACGTTTTGAACGTCTTCATCTTCTTCCAAACGTTCAATCATTTTTTCAATTGTAGCACGTTGTTCTTCGTTCAACTCTTTAAAATCATTTGGGATACGAGTAAAAACAGATTCTTTTACTTCAAAACCATTCTCTTCCAAATATTTCTGAATTTGGCTAAAAGACTTTGGATCACCATAAATGGTAATTTCTCCACTTTCAGGATCTTCATCAAAATCATCTTCAACACCAAAATCAATCAACTCAAGAATCAACTCGTCCATATCAACATCGTCTTTTTTTGCAAAAGTGAACATTGAGTAGTGAGTAAAGAGAAAGTCCAAACTTCCTGATGTTCCTAAACTTCCTCCAAATTTATTGAAAACGCTACGTACGTTGGCTACCGTACGAGTAGTATTGTCGGTGGCTGTTTCTACAAACACAGCAATTCCATAAGGGCCATATCCTTCGTAGTTCATCTCTTTGTAGTCCTTTTGGTCTTTGCCCATTGCATTTTTTATAGCACGCTCCACGTTGTCTTTTGGCATATTTTCGCGTTTTGCGTTTGCTATAATAGCTCTAAGTTGTGGATTGTTTTCTGGATCTGGTCCACCTGCTTTTACAGCAATTGCAATTTGTTTGCCAATGCGAGTGAAGGTACGCGCCATATTTCCCCAACGTTTTAGTTTCGTTGCTTTTCTGTATTCAAATGCTCTTCCCATACTGATATAATTATGTTTTTATTGTTATTAAAATTTGTTGAGCAAAAGTAGTGAAAAGTTGTGAGTTAACAAGTTGTGAATTGACCTGATGGGTGAAAAAACTATTAACTTTTCGTATCTTTGCCCATAAATCATTTATTACAGAAAAAATAATGAGAGAGAATTTGAAACAACGTTTGCAAAAGCCTACTAAACAATGGGTAAAGGCAGTATTTTGGTGTTTGATATATGTGCTATTTATTGCTTGGGTCGGAAATTTTTGGTGGATTTTTCTTTTGCCGCTTATTTTCGATGCTTATATAACAAAATTTATTCCTTGGGATTTTTGGAAGAAAACGAAGAACAAAGCTCTTTACTCCATTTGTAGTTGGGTAGATGCTATTGTTTTTGCGCTTGTAGCTGTATATTTCATCAACATTTATTTGTTTCAGAATTACAAAATTCCTTCATCGTCACTAGAAAAAACATTGCTCATAGGCGATCATCTTTTTGTGAGCAAAATGACTTACGGGCCAAGAATTCCTAACACTCCGTTGTCTTTTCCTTTAATGCAACATACAATGCCTTTTTTCAACTGCAAATCCTACATCGAAAATCCACAGTGGGAGTATCGTCGTCTGAAAGGCATAAGAGAGGTAAAACGAGGCGACATTGTGGTATTCAATTTCCCTGCTGGCGACTCGGGGGCACTTAACATTCAAAACCCCGATTATTACACGCTCTGTTACTATAAAGGAAAAGAGACTGTTCATAGTCAGAAGCGTTACTACGGCGAAATTGTTTATCGCCCAGTAGACCGACGAGAAAACTACGTTAAGCGTTGTGTGGCGGTGCCTGGCGACACTTTTCAAATGGTTGGCAATCAAATCTATATCAACGGAAAGTTATTTGAAGATTCGGAAAATGTGCAACACAACTATTTTGTGCAGACAAATGGCACAATACTCTCTCGCACCTATTTGAACGAACTTGGTGTAAGCGAAGATGACCGTGTGTTTCTGAACACATTGCAGAATGCTTCCGAGTATTTTGCAGAAATAGGCCTAGACGAAAAATTGCCCACTTACCATTTTCCTTTGACTGAAAAAATGAAAGAAAAGTTGAGTAAAAATCCGTCGGTGAAAAGCATTATTGTAGAACCTTCTTTTTTTGGCGGAGAAGTTTATCCTCTTGGTAAAAACAACTGGTCAAGAGATACTTACGGACCTATTTATATGCCACGCCGAGGAGAGACACTGAAAATTACTGCAGAAAACTATGCAGTTTACGAACGAGTAATTCGGAATTACGAAAAATGTTCCATTGCTTTGATTGATAATGAAGTTTACATCAACGGAGAAAAAACTGATACCTATACGTTCAAAATGGACTATTTTTGGATGATGGGCGACAATCGTCACAAATCGTCCGACTCGCGCTATTGGGGTTTTGTACCCGAAGATCACATCGTAGGGACACCATTGTTTATTTGGCTCTCTTTGGATAAAGACAAAACTCTATTTAATGGAAAAATCCGCTGGGAACGTTTCTTCAAAGGTGCAGAATAAGAAAATAAAAGGAACTTTAGGGTTCCTTTTTTTATTTTAGTTTACTCCTCGAATGATATGCTTGCTTGAGTGTCCTCAATCCTTTTCGAGGCCAGAATGATAGTACGCAAATGTTCGTACTCTTTTACCATAGAATTGGGAATCATAAAGAAATGTATTTTTTTCTTTTTACATATTTCTTGCTTGTATTTATCTGATTGCTCTCGGAATACGATTATTTGCTTTCCGAAATTCTTTTTAATCCGCATACGCCAGGGCAGATGGAGAAGATACAGAGCGAACTTGAGGATTTGCTCGACATTATCCGCAGAAAAGATACCGAAGCCATGCAGCTTTTCCTCAAAAAAGTAAGAAAGAATATAGAGTAAAAACAAAAACCGCATACAAAATCAGTATGGGATTTATAAAATATTCTTATCTATGTGTATTTATAAAACTTTTATCTTGTTTAAAAATTTTAGTTGTTTTTGCTCACTAACACATAATATTAGTAACCCTACTATTAACATAGCAAGTGAAGTAAAAAGTAAAATTATTGATAAGCAATAAGAATTAAAAAATAGTAATAATACTAAAAAACAAACAATTATTATTACAGCACCAAGCATTGTTTTTATTTGAATAGAATACAATCGTTTCTTTAGCGCATAATTTCCTACTTTTCTTTCTAATGGTTGAATGATATAATTATAAAAATACCCAGATACGTCTTCAATCAAAGATTTATCTTGTATATGAAATAAATAC
Organism: Paludibacteraceae bacterium; assembly: GCA_045612365.1. GTDB lineage: Bacteria > Bacteroidota > Bacteroidia > Bacteroidales > Paludibacteraceae > RGIG9608. The sequence goes on along the minus strand of JAZKYY010000011.1, from coordinate 167,114 downwards.
ATAGGATCAATTATTGATAATTCTTTTTCAAGAAATGGCTTGTTTAGTTTTATCATATCCTCATCTATCTTAAGTTTTTTTGTCCCTAATTTATCGCAATAACGCCATATATTATTTATGTGATTTGAAAATTTATATAGAATTTTATCAGAGAAATCATCTACAGAGTATTCTTCTCCTGATACAATTAACATATCTCCTTCTTTTTTAATAAAATCAATAGACTTTTTTAAGTTATTTTCGTTTTCATCAGAATTTTGAGAAAATATAATAGAGTTACCCAACCAACTAATAAATCGACAATAAGCAGATAATTTATTTGTTAATGGTTGCATAAAATAAAAGTATTATCATATTCCCGGTCCTTTCTATTTTCAATTTCAATAAGGAAAATGATAAATCCTCCTGAAATTAGAGTTATTAGAATATTTATTATTGTCTCGATCATTTTTGGTGTTTCCATAATTTCATATAAACTTATGTAGACAAGAGTACAATAATTTATGGAATTACCAAACAGTTTTTTTTATTTGCTTTCCTTTTCAAATAATTCATGAGACATTTCTATGAAGTTATCCATAGTAATCTTGTCAAAATTAGAGATAAAAGGACACATCAATTTACCGTAATTTTCAGGCTTATTAGGTAAATCATCAACGTTAAGAATGTCGTGTGCTAGTTCGTGATACATTAAAAGGTATTTTTGAGGACGAGAAAAATTTTTCCAACTATCCTCATTAATATAAATTTCTATTATATCATCATTTTCGTAACCAAAAGATACCCCGTGAAAATCTTTTGTATCGTCAAAATATTGCATAGGTGCAAGTTTCATAATAATAGTTCGAGGTTTACGCTTATTGATACCAAAAAACTCTATGTCACGATAAAACTTGTCTAAATACATCTGAAACTCCTCACACTCGTAAGCTTCCGACATTATTCGTTGTTTTTGTTTGGAGTTTGTGTAAAAATTAGAGATGAGGAAAATAATAAATACCAAAACAAATATACCAACTACACCATATAGCAAAGATTTATTTAATCTCGTTTGAGGTTCTTTATTTTTAGAGGACGCATAATCTACCCAAGAATCAAGACCTGTATGCCAAATTTTAGTTCCTTCCTTAAGGTGCAAGTTTTCAAACTCAGTTTTGCTAAGTGGTCCAATAGGTTTATTTTCTTCGTTTATATAATAGTATTTATTATTCATAATCTGTTGCTGTGTATTGGTCTGGGAAAATTATATTTCTAGTTATTAAATCAAACAATGTCTCATAATTTTCTATTCCTTTATCGTTAAATGTATTTACACCACCCCATAGTGAAATAACAATATCTTCATAAAAAAAGATCCATATAACACCATAAGATTTTACAATTAGTCCCTTTTCTTCAATAAAATTCCTAATCTCTATTCTTTTTGCAGGAAATGTACCAAGCATACATGACTTTTCTGATAAGATTGTTGCATTTGGCATTGCTATAAATATATTATTTATCCATTGCTTTAAATCTATTTCAAACTTGTTTTTTCCGTTAAATATCTCTTGAGCCTCTTTTTTGGAAACAAATGTAGAAAAGGGCTTCATTGTTATCATGTAAGAAAAGAAATTATCATCTTGTTCAACCTCATATTTTTGAACTATATGTGGTCTGTTACTTTCTCTTGCAATCCACCCTTTTGGCTTGATTAATATAAGATTAACATTGTGTGCTTTAGGATGATTTTTTAAAGATATAGTTTCTCTTGTATTACTATTAAAATTCATCAAATCAGATAGTTTTACCGAAATTTCTTTCTTTAGTATTTGACCATTATTAGATTTGTAATAAACAATATAACGAATATTTACTAAATTGGTTGACAATCTAACTGCAAGTTCTTCGTCTATGGAATTTGCAACCTTATCTACATTGAGATCTTTGACTAGTGAATTGTCATTTACATAAAACTCAAAAATGATTGTTCTTCCTTCTGAATAACATTCATACTGACCATTCCCGATTAATTCTAATTCTTTTGCCAATCTCTTTATTTCTGATTCAGACATAATAGCAGCATAAGAATTAAAAAATACTGATAGTAATAATATGACTATAAATCTAATTCTTTTGCACATATTTATTTATAAGATATTTTCCCTATTTATAAAGATTGGTATTTAAAAACTGAATAAAAACACAATGCTGTTACGATTATCAATGATAAAATTGCTATATATACAAACCAATATTTCTGCCAATGATTAAGATTTATTTCTTGTTCATTAATATCATCATTAAATAAATCATTCTCTTTCGTTTCTTCGGCATCATTTTCAATTTCAATCTCTTTATGATATATTCCTGATAAAGAACCATTCTTCCAAATAGTGGTCCATGCAGAATAGCCATTTTTCCGTATACATAACATACCACTAAAGAAAAGTATATAACCAATAAAGTAACAAAAGATATATAGTTCGTCAGAATTCAATGTGTCATATTTTAAGACTCCTATATTAAAAATTAGAGTAATTAGCCAAAATATATAAGAAACAAATATACCCCATCGTTTCTTTTCTAACATTCCAATACTACCCAGAATAAATAAGCCGTGTATAAAAAAACTCCATGGGCTTGGATTTAGAAAAATACTTATTACTCCAATAAGAATATGAAATATAAATAGTGCTTTTACAAAACCATTTAGTTCCAATTTATTTACTTTCGCTTCAGGTACTGGAGGTAACTCAGAGTTAACACTTTCGTTTTTTTGATTATTAATTTTTGTTTCCATTTTTATAAACTTTTATTTAGTTAAACTTTTCTTAATTCTATTTTTAGTTTTGAACACAAAAAAAGCGTTCGCTGTTTTCGTTTTTACTTATTTAGTTTCGAAGGCTCTGGAAAACCATTTACACAAATAAGCACGAAACAACTCACGCCCGAAAGCGTGAACTTCTTTGCATAACTTATTCTCGTGTAGTTAAAATTTTCCAGATTTTACGAAACTGAGAATAAGAGCGTAAAGCTCAAAAATTAAAAAATTAACCTTGTCCTGCAATCGCTATCGCAGAGCAGAGACAAAGTTAAAAAAATGTTATGTATTCTTGTCGAATTAAGTAAATAAAATCAATCCTTAACAAATTTTGCAACCGTGGCAGTTTTTTTGTTGTCCTTTGAGAGTGTTTTCAACAAGAATTTTTATTCTGTCTTTGAGAGAAGGAATACGGATGTGCTCTATTACGTCGCCAACAAAAGCAGACATAAGCAGAAGTTTGGCTTCTTTTTCGGCAATTCCTCTTGAGCGGAGATAGAAAAGTGCTGCATCGTCGAGTTGTCCAACGGTTGCCCCATGCGAACATTTTACATCGTCGGCATAAATCTCGAGTTGCGGTTTGGTTTGTATGTGTGCCGAAGAGGTAAGGCATAGGTTTCTATTGGTTTGATAGGCCTCTATTTTTTGCGCATCTTTTTGCACCAAAATTCTTCCCAAAAATCCTCCTTTTGCATTATTATCCAAAATGTATTTGAAAAGTTCTTTGCTCAAAGTTTCGCCCGACTGATGGTTGATAAACGTGTAGTTATCAACCTTTTGCTCGTCGTTTTCAATAGCCATTCCACAAAGTGTGGTTTGTGCATTTTTTTCTGTAAGATCAATTTTTATATTGTTGCGAGTGATGCCTCCATGCAAAGTGATTACGTTGGCTACGGTAGCCGAGTTGGCTTTCTGATTGACCAAAAGAGTAGAAATGTTTGTGGTATTTTTGCTTGTACTTTCTATTTTATAATGATCGTAAGCGGCATTTTCTTTCACAAAAACTTCGGTAACTCTGTTGGCTAAATAGCGATGTACACCAATGCTATGGTCACAAACTACAAGTTGCGCTCTCGCACCTTGGTCGAGTATAACCAAGTTGTGCGAATTTGCCATATAATCCACATTCCCATTCATTATGTTGATGATTTGAATAGGTTCTTCCATTATCACATTTTTAGGAATATAGATAAAGAAGCCATCTTGAGCAAATGCCAAATTGAATGCTTGCAAACCATCTTTCTTGGCATCAACAAGTTTGCATAGATGTGAGCGAACAAGATCGGGATGCTTTGCGGCAGCTTCGCGCAAACTGCAAATAACAACTCCTTGGGGAAGCTTTACATCTGGTTGAGGATTAATGAAAATGTCATTTTCAACGTAGAATGTATATTTAGAAACATTCGGAACTTCACAATTGAAGTGCGAGAGGTTGGTGTTTTGCGATAGTCGATTGAGATTGATGCCAAACTCGTGATCAAAATTTTTATCAATCTCGGAAAAACGATAAAGTTCCGTTTTCTTTGTAGGGAAACCGAGTCGACAAAAATCGGCAAATGCCTCCTCTCTGAACGAATTTGAAATAGAATCGGAATTGGCAAACAAAAGAGATTTTTGTTCGTTGAAGAAATCGATATATTGTTGTTCTATTTTCATTCGTTTTCTTGTTTTATCCAGTCGTAGCCTTTTTCTTCTAGCTCAAGAACAAGTTCTTTGGTGCCTGTTTTTACAATTTTTCCATTGTACAAAATATGCACAAAATCAGGAACAATGTAGTCTAACAAGCGTTGGTAGTGAGTGATTACAATGCTAGCATTTTCGGGCTTTTTAAGCTTGTTTACACCATTTGCCACTATTCGGAGTGCGTCGATGTCGAGTCCAGAATCAGTTTCGTCCAAAATAGAAAGTTTTGGCTCAAGCATTGCCATCTGAAAAATTTCATTGCGTTTTTTCTCTCCACCAGAAAAGCCCTCGTTTACAGAACGATTTGTGAGTTTACTATCCATCTCAACAAATTCCTTTTTCTCCCTCATCAATCGCAAAAAATCTGTTGAAGAAAGCACAGGAAGTTGTTTGTACTTGCGATGCTCGTTGACTGCCGCACGCATAAAATTGACCATACTCACTCCCGGAATTTCTATTGGGTACTGAAAACTTAAGAACAAACCTTCGCATGAACGTTGCTCAGGTGAAAGTTCCAACAATTTTTTTCCATTGAAAATAACTTCTCCCTCCGTTACTTTGTAAGCAGGGTGCCCAGCAAGCACCGACGAAAGTGTTGATTTTCCGGCTCCGTTTGGCCCCATTATGGCATGAACTTCACCAGCATTGATTTCCAAATCAAGTCCTTTGAGTATTTTTTTACCTGCAATTTCTGCATGTAGATTTCTGATCTTAAGCATATTAGTTGTTTTATTGTGTTTTTAATTCCTTCTTCCAACCATGCAGAGCATCGATGGCAATAAGGAGATAGCAAAGATACAAAAACGCAGTCAATTTCATATCCAATGATAACCACAAAACAATACTTGCTGCGTTTATAATAATCCAAAGAATCCAGTTTTCGATTTTTTTCTGAGCAAGCCATAGTTGCCCCACAATGTTCGATGTAAGCAAAATGGCGTCGATGAAAGGGTAAGGAGGTAAAGCAAAGAAAACAGGAAAGCGTCTCGAAAGATTAAGTACCACGTATCCCCAAATTATTCCTGTAATAAGAATTGCTATAGAATATCCAATAACTTCTTTGCGTTGCAGTGTGGTGATTTTTAGTTTGTTCTGATTGTTTTTTTCTTGTTTTTCAGGGAAATTCCAACGCCAAATGCCATAGATGTTTATACCGATGAAAATGGTTTGTAGAATAGTCATCGAATACAGATGTTGTTGCCAAAAGATTCCGAAATAGCAAATGCAATTTATTATCCCAATCCAAAATGTATACACATTGCCCCGATTGGCTAAAAAAATGGCCAAAAATCCACTAATGAAACCAATGAGTTCCAAATAGCAAATCTTGTAACCCCAAATGGTTACTAAAATATTATTGATATCAAAAAAGGACATTCTTTTTATTTTTCGGAAGCACCTTCTACCACAATTACAATTTCGCCTTTGGGCTCATGTTCGCAGTAGTGTGCATGAAGTTCGTTAAGTGTTCCTCGCTGTGTTTCCTCGTGTAGTTTAGATATTTCTCGCGAAACAGAGGCTCTACGTTCTCCTCCAAATGCTTCGGCAAATTGTTGCAAAGTTTTTGCTAACCTGAAAGGAGATTCGTAGAAAATCATTGTACGTTGCTCGGTGGAGAGTTGCAATAGTTTTGTTTGTCGTCCTTTTTTTTGAGGCAAAAAACCTTCGAAACAAAATCTATCGCAAGGAAGTCCAGAATTGACAAGCGCAGGCACAAAAGCAGTTGCTCCTGGCAGGGTTTCAACCTCAATACCTTGAGCGGCACAAGCACGAACTAGTAAAAAACCCGGATCGGAAATTGCAGGAGTTCCAGCATCGGAAACCAAAGCCATAGTTTCTCCGTTTAGAATTCGATCAACAACTTTTTCTAAAGTTTTATGTTCGTTAAACTTATGATGCGAAATCATAGGTGTTTTTATCTCAAAATGTTTCATCAAGAAACCAGTAGTTCGCGTATCTTCCGCTAGTACAACATCAACTTCTTTGAGTAAACGCAAAGCACGGAATGTGATGTCTTCTAGATTACCAATAGGAGTAGGAATGAGGTAGAGTTTTCCCATTTTTTTCTTAATCGATAAATTTGCGTTCCAAAAGATTCAAAAAGTCTTTTACGTTCTCGTCTTCGCTGTTCCACTTAAAATTTTCGGCAACGTAACTCAATGCTTTTTCAAGAGATGAAGCATTGTTTAGGTCAGCAATAGTTTTGTTCATCAGTTCTCCATTTCCACCAAAAAGTTCACGCTGAAAACGGAATCTATCGCCAATGCTTATAGCTTGTTTCAAATCTTCAATTTTTTGAGAAGAGATGATGTTCCCGAGTGTCGTATCTTCTTTTTGTAACTTTTCGTTGAGCGAAACGTCAATCTGCACAGATTCAGCTACGGTAAGCACTTTTGTTTCTTCTGCAGTTTTTTCTGTATCAATAGTTATTGGCTGATTTTCTTCTATTGCAACTTCTTCTGTTTCCACATCTTGAGTAATAGAAACCTCTTCTGTTTTTTCTTCTACAACTATTTCTTCTTGTTTTGCTTCTAACTCTATTTCAACCACTTCCTCAACTTCGACCTCTTTCTTCGAACTATTTTCCGCTGTTTGAGAAATAACTTCTTTTATAGATTGTTGGTTTTGAATGATTTGATTATCGTCATCTAATAGTTGTTTGAGGCAAAGAGCAATGTTTTCTGCTTTGTCTATAGAAAGTTTAAGAATAGACTTAGGTAAATTATTGTTTTCTAGCAAACCTTCAAGAACAATTCCAAGTTCGCTGACATCTTTTTTGATTAGAGTAATCAATAATTCTTTGTTCATTATAATTTGGATTTATAGTTTTGATTTCATTTTTACTACTTTTGCAAAAATAGCAAAAAGAACATTTATTTTTTACTTTTTATAAATCAAAAAAAACGATGAACTTTTTCGAATCCAAAATTCATTCGGCAGAAAAAAGAGGAAGCATTGAGGTAATTTGCGGGTCAATGTTTTCAGGAAAAACAGAAGAACTTATTCGTCGGTTGAAACGTGCAAAAATAGCTAAACAACGCGTGGAAATTTTTAAGCCAACCATTGATACTCGTTATTCGGAAAATGAGGTAGTTTCTCATGACCAAAACGCAATATCTTCAACTCCAGTAGATAGTTCGCAAAACATATTGTTGATGACGGGTGAGGTAGATGTAATAGGAATAGATGAAGCTCAGTTTTTTGACGAAGGAATTGTGGAAGTTTGTAACTCGCTGGCAAATCAGGGATTTAGAGTGATTGTGGCAGGTTTGGATATGGATTTTAGAGGGAATCCTTTTGGTCCAATGCCAGCCTTGATGGCAATTGCAGACGATGTTACAAAGGTTCATGCCATTTGTGTGCGTTGTGGCGAACCTGCTTACGTTTCTCATCGACTTGTAGATCAAGAAAAACAAGTTTTGTTAGGCGAAAAAGGAGAATACGAACCTATTTGCAGACATTGCTTTAGCAAAATTAAGTAGAAAAATGAGCGTTCTTATTACAAAAGAATAAATATTCTGCTTAAGTTGAAAAATAAACTTAATAAAAACAGAAACGAAAAAGGGAGCTTCCCTTTTTCGTTAGTTCTTATTTAGAACAAATATCCCATCTTGATGTAGAAATTGCTAAGTTTTCCATCTTGTTTATCTTTATCTAGAGCTGCAGCCCAATCAACCGAAAGAATGAAATTTTCGTTCATTGCAATTTTTAACCCCAATCCAGCCGACATGTGTGGACGGTACAGCGCTTTCTGGTCAAAGTTGAAATAATCCTTGGGGTCATCTCCACTAGCAACAATTTTCGATTTCAATTCTTCTACGTCTCCAAGGTCAATTCCCTGAGTAATCATACCAAAATCGAAAAATGGATTCACGCCGATGTAGAAATGTTGTTTGCCAATATCAAAGTGGCAAATTTTTGCTCTGAACTCGATGTTCGCAAACAAATATCCGTCGGCATTGATTCTATTTCGCATTATACCACGTAATGAGTTTCCTCCTCCAAGTCCTTCGTAAAGAACACGTTGAAGGAACAATGTTTGCAGATAAGTATTTGCGTAGAATGGCGATTTTCCGGCCAAAAGATTTTGTGTTCCTATGCGATAAGCAAAAGTTACTCGGTCTTTATAAATAGGTACATAGTGACGGAAGTTGAAATTGAAACGTAGATTATTGTATTCTGCTTGATTGCCAAACGTCTTGGAATTGAATGCTGCAGAATAACTCAAAAACACATCGGTGTAAATTCCACGAGAAGGATTTGCTCGTTTGTCACGACTATCGTAGGTAAAACCTGCATGCACGTAGGGATGCCAACCTCCGTTTTGTTCATTTTCGCCAATCAATCCCCAATTAATATATTTTTGATACAATCCATCAATGTCTGGCAGTTTTTTGCTTTCATCTTTTTTGCCTTTATTGAGCATTTCAATATTAACCTCATCAAGCAAATATCCCAAAACTCCAACGCCAACATTCCACTTCCAGTGTCCTGAAATATTACCTTCAAGGTCGCCCGCTACACGAATTAAATCACGTTTGTATTTATAAAAAGCTCTTGATTTATATGCCTCTGTATCCATTTTTGCCGGATCTTTTTTCCACTTGTGCCAACTTTGATTGTAAATGCTTTGATAACCATTGAAACCATAAAAATCACACATTGCATCGGGAAGATAAGACGCATCAATTGTTAAACGATGATTAGGGATAAGAAACTTAGAATCGTAGAAGAAACGAAAAATTCCACAATGTTTTGTTGTGTAAGCAGCTTCTACATAAAAGTTATGAATGTATTCAGGATAAATGCTTCCATCGCCATAATAATAAACATTTCCTAAAATACCTCCTTGAAAACCTAAATCGGCATCGAAAGCAACACTAGGCAATGCCCCAAATGTCCAGCCTTTCTTGATTTTCTTTGCAGGAATTGTATCACTAACTAGTTTTATTGAGTCGTTTTGTAGAGAAACTGTTTCTTCTGCAAAAGCGCTAAAACAAAAAAAGAGAAGAGGTAAAAACGGCAATAAAATATATTTCTTCATTTTTTTTGAGAATTAATAAAAAAGGTTCAAGAAGAGACTAGTTAAAGTTTTCTTGAACCAAATTTTAAAACTAAACAAATATTATTTTAGTTGTTTTCAGGACGCAACTTGCGAACAACAGCTCCTGCTTGCCACATCTCGCTTTCACGAAGCTCTTTGAGTTCTTTTTCAAGTCCTTCGCGATAATCAGGTTTCGAATTTGTGTCAATAGAACGTTGAGCCTCGTTTCCACATTTTACTTCTGCGTACAACTTTTCAAATACAGGTTTTGTAGCATCGTGGAAAGGTCCCATCCAGTCAAGAGCTCCACGTTGTGCAGTAGTAGAGCAGTTAGCATACATCCAGTCCATTCCGTTTTCTGCAAACAATGGCATCAAAGATTGTGTCAATTCTTCAACTGTTTCATTAAATGCTTCTGAAGGTTCGTGACCATTTTCACGCAAAACTTCATATTGAGCCAAAAGCAAACCTTGAATAGCACCCATCAAAGTACCACGCTCACCTGTCAAATCAGAATAAACTTCTTTTTTGAATGTAGTTTCGAACAAATAGCCAGAACCTACACCAATACCCAAAGCAACTGTGCGTTCAAATGCTTTTCCTGTTGCATCTTGGAAGATAGCATAAGAAGAGTTCAAACCTCTACCTTGCAAAAACATTCTACGAAGAGACGTTCCAGATCCTTTTGGAGCAACCAAAATTACGTCTATATCTTCAGGAGGAATAATTCCTGTACGTTCCTTATAAGTAATACCAAAACCGTGAGAGAAATACAAAGCCTTTCCTGCAGTCAAATAAGGTTTGATACGTGGCCAAACTTCTATTTGTGCTGCATCAGAAAGAAGATATTGAATAATAGTTGCTTTTTGACAAGCTTCTTCTATTTCAAATAAAGTTTCACCAGGAACCCAACCATCAGCAACTGCTTTTTCCCAAGTTTTTCCGCCTTTGCGCTGTCCTACAATAACATTAAAACCATTGTCGCGTAGATTTAATGATTGTCCAGGGCCTTGAACTCCATATCCAATAACAGCAATAGTTTCATTTTTCAACACTTCACGTGCTTTTTCCAATGGAAATTCTTCGCGAGTTACTACATTTTCAATAACACCGCCAAAATTCATCTGAGCCATAATTCAATTCGTTTTTTTTGTAAAAAATAAAGTCCGCAAAGTTACAAATATTTTTCTCCTTTAGAAAAACAAGAAACTATAAAAATAGTTCTCTTTTTTCTTTTTTAGGATTCTAGTCATGTATAAAAGCCTAGAAAATTCTGCCTATTCATTCATTTTTTTCTTACTTTTGCTCACTCTTAAACAAAAAAAGATGAAACGAACAATTCTTTTCTTTATCCTTTCTTTTTGTTTTTTCTCTATTGGTTTTACTCAAAAATTCCTTTGGGATATAGATTTTGCATTTCAGTTTGACAATAGAGAATATAAGAGTGATTTGGCAAAACCTAAAACATTTTTTGGGACTCGATTGGCGCCTGAAATAGGTATTGGCTGGGACGATCCTAAAAAAGGAACACACTCTTTGATGTTTGGAGGAGATGCTATTTTTGATTTTGGTGCAAAAAAGTTTAATGTACTTCCAGAACTAACGGTTTACTACGCTTATAATTCTGAAAAATTCAATGCTTATGCAGGAATTCTTCCTCGTCGCAAAATGATAGGACATTATTCAAATGCCTTTTTGAGTGATTCTATTCGTTTTTACGATGCAAACATGGAAGGACTTTTATTGCAATATTCTGATAATGAAACAATAAAGGATGGAGGTGGAAGTGTAGAAATTGGTATTGACTGGAATAGCATGTATTCAAAAGAATATCGAGAAAAGTTTTTGATATTTTCTGCCGGACACTTATTTTATAAATGGTTCAATTTAGGATATAATTTCTCTATGTATCATTTCGCGGGAAGTGAGCAACAAAAGGGAGTTGTAGATAATATTTTGGTTAGTCCATATTTGGGTTTAGATGTAACATCTTTAGTCCCTCTTGATACATTGTACATAAAAGCAGCTTATTTGTTAGCATATCAGTTTGATAGACGCAATGCAGAAAAGCCTATTTATCCCCAAGGGATGCAAATTGATTTTGGAATAGAAAAGTGGGGAGTGGGAATTTATGATGCTTTTTATTACGGTAAAAATTTGATGCCATATTTTGAAAAGTATGGCCCAGGTTTGTATTGGAATGAAGATTTTTATCGCACCAATCATAAAATTTATAATCGTCTGGAAGTATATTGGCATCCATTAAAACGCAGTTGGCTTGATGTGAAGATTCGTTCAGTACATCATTTTGAAGGGAAATCCTGGGGATGGCAACAACTTATTACTCTGAATTTAAATATTGGGCAGAAAATGTTCGGTGATGTAAAAACGTGAAGAAAGAAACGTTCTGAGAAATTGGAAGTAAAAGAAGAATAAATTTTAATCTATGAAAATTGGAATTATGGGAGCTATGTCAGAAGAAATTGACGGCATAGTTGCGCAAATGACAGAAAAGAAAATAACAGAAAGTTGTAATCGTATTTTTTACGAAGGTCAGTTTTTGGGCGTATACGTTGTGGTGGTTTTTTCTCGTTGGGGGAAAGTAGCTGCTGCAATTACTGCAACAACTTTGATTACACAATTCGGTGTTGATAAAATTGTGTTTACCGGCATTGCAGGAGCAATTGTTCCTGATTTGAACGTAGGCGATATTGTGGTTGGGCAACGTTTTTTTCAGCACGATATGGACGCTCGTCCTTTTTTGCGCAGATATGAAATACCACTTTCTGGATTGACTTCAATAGCTTCATTGGATAGTGAAATAGAATTAGCAAGTAATGCCGTACATAATTTTTTGAAAAAAGAAAAGGAGTTCCGTCAAACACTTATTTCTCATCAAATAAAAAGTCCAAAAATGTATTTGGGCGATATAGCGAGTGGCGATTTGTTTGTTTCTGGTTCGCAACGAAAAGCAAATATTAATAGAAATTTACCTTCGGTGTTGTGTGTTGAAATGGAAGGAGCTGCTGTTGCTCAGGTTTGTTTTGATTTTAATGTTCCATTTGCAGTAATTCGAACAATATCTGATGTTGCAAATGAGAATCCAAATATGGATGTGGAAGAATTTAATTATTTCAAAGAGAATCTTGCAGCGCAATATGGATTCTTTATCTTAAAGGAATATGTTTTGCTTTTGGCTTAGACATTGGTGATTTATGACTTACTCAGAGACTTTACAATATCTTTATGCTCAAACTCCAATGTTTCAGCATAAAGGTTCTTCTGCCTATAAAGAGGGATTGGAAAATACTTTTTTCTTAGACGAATACTTTAAGCATCCTCATAGAAATTATAAAACCATCCACGTTGCTGGGACTAACGGGAAAGGCTCTACCTCGCATTTATTGGCCTCTATTTTACAATGTGCAGGCTACAAAGTAGGACTTTACACTTCTCCTCATTTGAAGGACTTTAGAGAACGAATCCGAATAAATGGCACAATGATCTCGGAACAACGAGTTGTAGATTTTGTTTCTCAAAACAAAGAAATGATAGAACAACGACAGTTGTCTTTCTTTGAACTGACAACTGCGCTGGCGTTTCTCTATTTTTCGGAGGGAAATGTTGATGTTGCAATTATAGAGACTGGACTAGGAGGCAGGTTGGATTGTACGAACATCATTCAACCTGAACTTTCGATTATAACAAACGTTAGTTTCGACCATGTAAGTATTTTAGGCGATACTTTAGAGAAGATTGCAACCGAAAAGTCTGGAATTATAAAGAAAAATACTCCAATTTTAATCGGAGAGTGTCAAGACGAGAATATAAAAAACATATTTATAGAGAAAGCAAAAGAAAATAATGCGCCAATTTGTTTTGCCCAAGATTATGAGGGTTTGGATTTTCCTTGTGAGCTAAAAGGCGTTTATCAAGAAAAAAATAAACATACGGTAATGATAGCATTTACTCTTTTGTTGCAATTGGGTTTTAATCTTACCGATTCCGATCTTAGAAATGGTTTTTTGCAAGTAATAGAAAGAACGGGGCTACAAGGCCGTTGGCAAGAAATGTCTTCTCTTCCAAGAGTAGTTTGCGATACGGGGCATAATGAAGCAGGAATATCGGAAGTTGTAAAGCAACTTAGCAAAGAAAAATTTGAAAAGTTGCGAATAGTTTTTGGAATGGTGAACGACAAAGATATCTCTTCAGTTTTAGCACTTTTGCCTCAAAATGCGATTTATTATTTTACAAAAGCGCAAATCCCAAGAGCCTTGTCGGAAATTGAATTGCTACAAGAAGCAAGGAAATACAACCTTAAAGGAGAGACTTTTTCTTCTGTAAAACAAGCACTTGATAAAGCTAGAAAAGATGCTTCGTTAGATGATTTGATTTTTGTTGGGGGAAGTAATTTTGTTGTTGCTGAAATAATTTAAAAAAAACAACAAAAAAAGTTGCACAATAAAAAGAAATGCTTTACTTTTGCATCGCTTTTAAGGATTAAAGGGCGTTTAGCTCAGCTGGTTTAGAGCATCTGCCTTACAAGCAGAGGGTCGGCGGTTCGAATCCGTCAACGCCCACAAAGCACTCACAAACGTGAGTGCTTTTTTATTTATACCAAAAACAAAAAAAGAAACCTTTCGATTACTTTTTAGCCCATTTGAGAAATCTTAAACAATAGTTTTTCGTCGAGAATTGTAATTTTTCGCTTGTGAATTGAAATAATTTTCTCTTCCGAAAATTGAGACAAACTACGTATAGCATTGGAAGTTGTCATGTTCGAAAAACTAGCTAAATCTTTACGCGTTAGAGATATATTCAACACCGAAGAATCATTCTCGTAACCATAATGGTCTTTTAATGATATCAATGCTTCTGCCAGGCGCCCTCTTAAATGTTTCTGAGACAAATTAACCGACCGAACATCCGATTGCCCAAGATCAACCGCCAATAATTTTATAAAATACATTGCCAAATTATTATTTTGCCGAACTAAATCAACAATAATCTGACGAGGAATAGCACAAACAAGAGAATCACTGCTTGCCAATGCACTTGTGAGATACTTTTCTTCTGCAAAAAAAGCCCGATAAGCAAACATCTCTATGGGCTTTATCATTCTCACTATCTGCATTTTCCCTGCGCATGTTTTCCTAAAAACATGCACTTTTCCGCCAACCAAACACATCAACTGAGTCGGCAATTCACCTTCATCGTAAATTATCTGATTCTTCTGAAAATGAAGTATTGATATATTTTCTTTGAGGTACTGAGATTGTTCTTCTGTCAAAAAAGTTAGTAAATCCCAATCCTTTTCCAACAAACTAAGTATCTCCGAAATGTCCTCTTGTTTAGGCTTCATTTTTTCAACTTAATTCATTGATAAAGACCATCAGAATTGCAATAGGTACAAAATAACGTAACAAAAAATAGAACAATTCGTATGCTTTTGCTTTTAGTTTTCCTTCGTTGCTAAGTTCGTCAAAAACCATCTTCCTATTACAAAACCAGCCTAAGAATACAGCAATAAACAAGCCTCCTAACGGCATAAGAACTTTTGCAGAAATATAGTCGAAGAAATTAAAGAGAGGCATTCCAAACAATTTCAAAACACTACCCTCACCTAGCGACAAGGAACAAAGAGAACTAGACAAAACCAACAACAAAGATGCAACAAAAACAGCTGTTCTACGTTTCACTTTGAACTCTTCAGATACATAAGCAGTTATCACCTCTAGCAACGAGATTATAGAAGTTAGAGCAGCCAACGATAACAATAAAAAGAACAATATCGACCAAATATAACCTCCAGGAATCTGCAAAAAAACATTTGGTAAAGTGATGAACACAAGTTCAGGACCCCTCGCAGGATTTATTCCCAACGAAAAAACTGCAGGAAAAATAGCCACAGAAGCTAATACTGAAACTAACGTATCCAATACAGAAACTTCAACTGAGGTTTTTAGCAGATTATTATCTTTTTTAACATAAGAACCGTACGTTATCAAGCAACCCATTCCTATACTTAAAGAGAAAAACGCTTGCCCCAACGCACTCAAAACAACCGAAGAATTAATTTTAGAAAAATCAGGATAAAACAAAAACCTTAAACCCTCCGACGCATTTGGCAACGTCACCGAACGCACACAAAGTACTATTATTATCACAAACAACATTGGCATTAGTACCTTGGAAATGTTTTCAATTCCTTTTTGCACACCAGCCAAAATCACTATTGCAGTTAGAGCAATAAAAATAATTGTCCAAAAAATAGGACGAAAAGCATCAGTTGAGAATTCAGTAAAAACTTGAGAAAGTTCCAAAGGAGACCGATTTGAAAACTGATCTGTAACCGCCTGAAAAACATACTCCAAGCTCCAACCTGCAACAACAAAATAGAAACTTGAAATAACGAATGCCGCAACAACATACGCAATTCCTAAATAGTGCCAATTGCCCTTCGGAGACAACACTTTGAACGAACTAAAAACATTTGAACGAGAACGACGACCAATAATCAACTCCGCCAGCATTACCGGAATTCCCAATGCCAATACACACAACAAATAGACCAAAAGAAAAGCGAAACCGCCATTCATCCCCAACTCATAAGGGAAACGCCAAATATTTCCCAAACCAACGGCAGAACCAACGGCAGCCATTACAACACCAAACTTACTCCCAAAGAGAGCCCTGCTCTGCTGACTTTCTTTCATCTCTATTTTTCAATTGTTCTCCCTTACGATAATAATAAATAATGCCGTACTTTTTACATTGCTGCAATTTTGTATCTGCAGGAGAAGTTTCAAAGTGCTTTTCCACTTGATTCCATATTTCTACAATAATTGCATCAATTTTCGAACGCATTTGCGCCACATTGTCTTGATTTCTGGCTGTACTATGTTGATAGGTCTTTTGGCTACTTTTATAATCCTTAAAAAGGTCATAATGCACCCTAACCTTTGCTATTGTAGGATTGTAAATAGGCACACCTCCCATTCGGGTTCTTTCATTTTCTCCATTGATAATGTTTTTCCCCCATTCCAACAACGCATTTTCTGTACTCAAGTCAGGAACAGTAAAATCATCAGGATCAAGTTTGTAAAACTCTTTCTTATCCTTTTTTATTTCTCCACGCAAAACGGCAAAATTCAAAACTTGAATAAAGTGCGAAATGTACAATCGCACATTTTTTATGATTTGTTGATACTTTTTATTTTCAGCTACTTGTCTTTCGAATGTTTGATTATACTCTTGCACACACTTCTGAAAAACAGCACATTGAGTTTTCGCTTCTTGCAAAAGTTTAAAGGAAATAGGAATACTATTCAAATCTTGCAATCCAGATTCTTTTATTGCTTGCGACAAGGCATTTATCCTTGCTTTATCGGTATTTGGCAATCGACGATAAGGCATAACTTTAAAAACATGCAAAAACTAATTGACAAATGTAAAAAAAAAGTGGAAGAATCACAAAAAAATTACATTTTGTTCCTTTTTGATTCTTAAAAAGAGATTTTTTTTATCTATTCTGAACGTCATCCTCACAATCTTTACACGAAGTTGAATTGCAATAAGAACAAGGATTTTTCTTCTTAAAAACGGTTATTGTTCTCCTGATAATAAAACAAATAGAAAACAACAACAAAAGAGTTATCACAAACTCCTGCATCAAATTATTTTTCATAATCTGATAAAATAAAAACGAAACCAACCACGCTAAAACAATGGTATAAGTAGCCGAAAACAAAGCCCACCACCAACTGCGTGTTTCATATTTTATAGTAACCAAAGTTGCAATACAAGGGAAATAAATTAACACAAATAACATTAAACTCAAAGCAACTGCTGGCGAAAAATCGGGAGAGGCTTGCAAAGTTTCCGAAAGCGAAACATCCGATTCTCCATCTGCGTTGTACAAAATTCCCAACGTACTTACCACAACCTCTTTTGCTGCCATTCCAGAAAGCAACGAAACACTCATCTTCCAACTGAAGCCCAAGGGTTGCAAAGCAGGCTGAACAAATTTTCCAATCCGACCAAGATAAGAGTTCTCCTGCTGCAAAGCAACGATATTATTCTCATCCAGATTTTGAGAAACATCTCCATTATATCTAGGAAAATAACCTAATGCCCAAATAATTAACGACCCCACAAGAATTGTTGTACCTATTTTATGCAAATACTGCTTACCTTTTTCCCAAGTATCTCTTAGCACATACTTCCAACTAGGGAAACGGTATGGAGGAAGTTCCATAACAAAAGGTGTTTCTTCTTTGGAAAACAAAAATCGCTTAAACAAACGAGCCATAAATGCCGCTAACAACATTCCTATCAAATAGATAGCAAACAATACAAATCCCGCATTTTTAGGGAAAAATGCTCCTGCTAAAAGCAAATATATAGGCAACCGGGCACTGCAAGAAATCAGAGGAGAAATAAGAATTGTTACCATTCTATTATTTCTGTTTTTTATTGTTCTTGTTGCCATAATTGCAGGAACATTACATCCAAAACCCATTACCAAAGGGATGAAAGAACGTCCGTGAAGACCTATCTTGTGCATTATCTTATCCATGATAAATGCCGCACGAGCCATGTAACCAGTTGTTTCAAGCAAGGTTATAAAAAAATACAAAATCAAAATATTAGGCAAGAAGACTAACACCCCCCCAACGCCAGTTATCATTCCATCAACTAAAAAGTCCTTCAGTATACCACTCGGCATCCACTTCCCAATCGCTACACCCAACCAATTCACTCCATTCTCTATCCACGTCATTGGGTATTCTCCAAGCGAAAACGTACATTGGAACATTACAAACAAAGCAAAAATAAAAATTGGGAATCCCAAGATTCTACTAGTAACCACATGATCTATTTTTTCCGTTATAGTAGTTCCGCTTTTTTTATTTTTTGCAGAAGAAAAAGTTTCCTTCAGAGCTCCAGATATGAAGCCATATTTAGCGTCCATAATTGCATTCTCAGGAGTATCGTTAAGTTCCGCTTTTATCCGCAAAGTAGCTTTTTCGCAAGTAACTATAATATCATTTTTATTAGGAAAAACATTAATAAACTCTAACATCTCCTCATCTTGCTCGAGCAGTTTTATCGCTATGTAACGAGGTGTGTATTCATCGCGTGCGTTTTCATTTTTATCAATTTGGTCTTTGATTTTTCCAATTGATTTTTCCAACACGCTACCATAGTTTATATGAATATGACGAACAATAACATCAACGGCTTCTTTAGAGGAGTGGCTATGTTTATGTTCAATCTCAACATTGTGCAAATATTCATCGACCAAAACATCTTTATCAGCAGAAGAAACCAATTGACCCTCCTCATCAATAAAATCTGACCCTTCATAGATTTTTATTGCAGTTGAAAACAGTGAATGCAAACCCTTCTTTTTCCTTCCAAATGAGGTTTCTACAATAGGAATTCCGAGTAACTTTTGCAACATTCTTACATCGAGTTTATCTCCTCGCTCGTACATTTCATCCACCATATTCAGAGCTATAACCACACGCAGATTCATATCTATAAGTTGTGTGGTAAGAAACATATTTCGTTCTAGATTAGTTCCATCAAGAACATTTAGAACCAAGTCCGGTTTTTCCTTTGTCAAATAATTTCTTACAAATTTCTCCTCAGGGCTATATGCCGAAATAGAATACGTTCCGGGCAAATCCACTAGCTTAATCTTATAACCATTAAACTCTAATTCACTCTCCTTGACATCGACAGTTACACCGCTATAATTCCCTACTTTTTCTCGTTCTCCTGTTGCCGAATTAAACAAACTTGTTTTTCCTGAATTTGGATTTCCAACCAACGCTATCGTAATGTCTTTACGACGATCAAAAGCAATCCGACGAATATCTTCTTCCGTTATCGTACCATAAAAATTATTCTGCTTGGCTATTTTTTCTGCATCCTCAATACTGATAACTTCTATCTTTTCAGCCTCACTTCTTCTTAACGAAACATCATAACCCATTATTCTGTATTCCACCGGATCACGAAGTGGAGCAATGTTTTTTACTTCCACTACTTTACCCTGAACAAAGCCCATTTCCACAATGCGCTTACGAAAGCCTCCATGCCCCATTACTTTGACAATAACGGCTTTTTCTCCTTTGTTCAGTTCTGATAAATACATAAAAGAGTGTATTAAATCTGCTTATCCAACTTCTACTTCTGCATTGATTTTTTTGATAAGTCCTTGCAACACTTGACCTGGGCCAAACTCCTTGAACAAGGTTGCTCCATCCAAAATCATATTTTGCACCGTCTGAGTCCAACGAACAGCACCTGTTAGTTGAGCAATTAAGTTTTTCTTTATTTCCACTGGATCAGTATATGGTTTTGCATCAATATTTTGATAAATAGGGCAAATTGGTTTATGAAAAGTTACTTTATCAATAGCACATTCCAATTCCACTCTTGCCATTTCCATCAAAGGAGAATGGAATGCACCACCAACAGGCAATCTTAATGCTCTCTTGGCTCCAGCCTCCTTAAGTTTTATGCACGCCTCTTCAATTGCCTCTTCTGTACCAGAAATCACCAACTGACCTGGACAATTATAATTAGCAGGAACCACTACTCCATTTATCTGTGACAAAACTTGCTCCACAATCTCATCATCTAAACGAAGAACTGCAGCCATAGTAGATGGATATTCTTCACACGCCTTTTGCATAGCTTTTGCACGTGCTGATACTAATAGCAATCCATCTTCAAATGAAAGAACTTTGGCAATTGTGAGTGCCGAAAACTCTCCCAAAGAATGTCCTGCGACCATATCAGGAACATCCCCTTCTGACAAAACCAAAGCAGAGATAACCGAATGAAGAAATACCGCAGGTTGCGTAACTTTAGTTTGACGCAAATCCTCTTCATTACCATTGAACATTACATCTGTAATACGAAATCCAAGAACTTCGTTTGCCTTCTCAAACAATTCTTTTGCCAACGGATAGTTATCATACAAATCCTTACCCATTCCTACAAATTGAGAACCTTGTCCTGGAAAAACATATGCTTTTTTCATATCATTTTCTTTTTATTAACGCCACAAAGTTAAAAAAAGTAGTTGTATTTTTGATTGTCATTTTTTCAATGACTTCATAGAAAACATTGAAAACATTTTCAATAAAATGAGAAAATCAAACCTATTGACGTGAAAGTTGAAAAAGCAAAGAATAGAAAGGTAATAAAGGTAATAAACAAAAAAATAGATATGTGAGAGGTTAGGATAAATTACACAAATACGCTTTCGAGTAACAAAAAAAACGCGAGTCTTCAAAATCAACATTTAACATAATTTATGTTTTTTTTAGATTCTTTTTTGCGTTAATTTGCTAAACAATTTTGACATAAATCATGAGCATATTACAAGTATTTACATTATTAGGAGCATTAGGAATGTTCCTATACGGAATGAACTTAATGAGTTCTGGATTACAAAAAGCAGCTGGAGACAAACTAAGAGGTTTCTTGTCTGCAATGACGTCCAATCCTTTCAAAGGCGTAATGACTGGCTTGGGCATTACCGCACTGATTCAGTCTTCATCAGCAACAACTGTTATGGTTGTTAGTTTTGTCAACGCAGGACTTCTAACGCTTGCACAAGCTATCGGAGTCATTATGGGAGCAAACATCGGAACCACCGTAACCGCATGGTTAGTGTCATGGTTAGGTTTCAAAGCAGATATCTCAATTCTTGCAATTCCGTTGATGATATTCGGTTTCCTCTTTTCCAATTCAAAACAAGACAAACGCAAGAACATAGGCGAACTTATAGTAGGATTTTCGCTCCTCTTTCTCGGTCTTTCTTTTATGAAGGAATCAGTCCCTGACCTCAGAGAGACACCCGCAGTATTGGAATTTGTGACAACATGGTCATCACATGGTTTTGGTTCTGTATTGTTATTCCTTGCTTTTGGAACGGTATTGACACTCATTTTGCAATCCTCATCAGCAACAATGGCAATCACGCTCATTATGTTAAGCATGGGGTGGATTCCTTTCAGCATGGCTTGCGCAATGGTGCTTGGCGAAAACATTGGCACAACCATCACTGCTAACATAGCTGCGTCTGTCGGCAACACTCAGGCAAAGAGAGCTGCGATGTCGCACACCATTTTCAATGTATTCGGTGTAATATGGGCATTGATACTTTTCAAACCATTCCTAAGATTAGTTGGAGTCATTACAGAGTCAATATTCGGATTACCAAATCCGGCTGCAGAAGAATTTGTCGTTACTGACGCCACCACAGCAGAAGGCACAGCAGCACTATACGGATTATCAATGCTCCACACATTGTTCAATACAATCAACACCTTGATTTTGGTATGGTTCACAAAATTCATTAGCAAGGCCGTATGCTGGATTGTACGCACTCCAGAGAATCAAGAAAAAGAAGTTTTCAAACTCAAATACATTTCTGCTGGTCCGCTTGCAACACCTGAATTATCAGTAGAACAAGCATTTAACGAAATCATACACTTCGCACAAATTTCAAAGAAAGGTGCTGAATACGCCAAAGAAGCTATCAACGAAACTGACAACAACAAATTCGATACATTGAAAGAAAAGTTAGTGAAGTACGAAGAAATTTCAGACCGCATTGAGTTTGAAATTGCTACTTTCCTCAACGCAGTTTCGGCCGAAGAAATCAGCGAAAACACATCCGTAAAAATCAAAGCAATGTACAAAATCATCGGCGAGTTGGAGTCTTTAGGCGATTCTGGCGAAAGCATCAGCAGAATTTTATCAAGAAAAAACATTCGCAAAAAGACATTTGACTCCGATAGTATAAAGAAACTTAACGCTATGGCCGATGCGCTTAACGAAGCTTATAATGCAATGATAACTAATCTAAACGCAGCGCACAAAGGAGAACTTGTGGAAATTTCAAATGCTTACAATGCAGAAGAAAGACTCAACAACCTCAGAAACGACTTTAGAGATGCAATGATAGAAGATCTCGAAAACAATGGTAAAAACTACCAAACAAACATTTATTACATTGACATAATAAATACCTACGAGCACATGGGAGACTTCATCATCAACATCTCACAAGACCTCGAAAAAGCGTTTATTGAAAAATAATGAATAAAACATTTTTATAACATAAGGCAACTCTCAAATAGAGAATTGCCTTTGTTTTTTTAAATTTGTTGCTATCTTTCTTAATTAAAACTTCACTCTAAGTTGAACTCTAAAATCTGTTTTTCTGTTTTTCTTTATCAAATCCAAACCTGAACTAATCTCTTCACGATCATCATAATATGTTTGCGCAAACTTAAGCCAAATGCTGAAGTTTTTCAACACATTGTAACCAATATTTAGATAATAACGACTTCCTCTACCATAAAGAGTAGGAATGGAAAATGCAAAGGGGACATCATTTTCGTAGATAGTTATGCGATTATTATAATCCTTCGCATCGAAGTACAAATAACGCGCATTAAGAGCAATCCCTACAACGGGTATCTTGTACGAAATATCTTGAGAAATAGCGAAACCATAGGTTGGTTCCAACTTTTCTTGTTGAGCATGTGTAAAAACCAATTTATTTGTCAATCGGACATCCCCAATTTGGTACTGAGCATGACAGGCTAAACGCGTTCGTGCAATTTTTCCGATTTGTTTTGTTGCACCTTCTACATCCGAAAGATTTCGCTCATCATCACGATAAACCACCTGTGCGTAGTAGTTCATACGAGAATTTGGCACAAAATTCAAACGCATTTTAAGGTCGTAATTCCAAGCAGATTTTGTAGTATTGGTGGAAACCCAAGGACGTTGTTGAATATCAGCCGAAGCCTCGATTTTCCACTTTTTTATTGGCTGTAACTCTATCCCCATATAAAATCCATTTTCATTGTTAGAAGATGAACCAAAAATATTTTGAGCATACATGAAATCATACTTCGGAGAAAAATAACGATGCGAAAGCAAAATTCCCATTACAGATACCGGAGTAAATGAAATTCCGTTCAAGGTTGCAACTCCCAGATTATTGCACAGTGCCGTTTCTCCCCAGACATTGAACTTGTAAATCCTAAAACTATAATCCACACTTGCCGAAAAAACGTTTTTTCCTTCGTACAAAAAAGTTTGAACCACTTTTTCTTCTGGTTTCTTTGGCAAACCAAAAAGCGTTGCTGCTGCCGTTACACCGATATGAAATTTGTCGTGATTATATGATACATTTCCCCCTACAACATGTGTTTTGAGCGTACGTTTTTTGTCCAATTCTGTTGTTTTTCTATGATAACCGTCTTTGCGTAACGTGCTAAAACTTCCTCCTGAAGTATCCGCATCCATCTGACGGAAAGAGTAAAAAGCAGAAACATCTACAGGTCCAAAATTGGCCGTAGCAGCCACTCCACGCAAAAAATTATACTCATCGGTCGAGGTATTTCTTCTAAAACCATAATTGCGCGTTTTAGCTTGCAAAACCGACGTGTTTGCCGACTGAAATTCCGTTCGCATAACCAAACCCTGACCAAAAGTTGCACGATAATCACCAACCACTATGGTAGAAAATTTCCACAAATCGTTTAATTGCACATATCCACTATAAGAATCATAACCCTTGTTATACTTCCCCCAGAATTGCTCGCCTTGATCCTTTTCTGCCGTAAGTCCAAATTGCAACTTATTTTTACCATCAAATCGATATTTAAAAGACGTATAAAAAGGATCGCCAAGGTAATATTTGTCAGGGTTCGCAGCCAAGTCGCTTTTTGTTCGGTCATAACCTTGTTTTTTTTCAAAAGTCCCGTCCAAACGCAACAAAAACTCATTCTTACTTCGAGTAAAAATCTCCTTTATAGAAATTTTCTTCTTTTTTTCTTCCTTTTCTACATAAACAAAATAAGGCAGAAAACGCAGAGCCAATTCATCTAAATCATCAATTAGTTCTAATTCGTGAATGGAATAAATTGCCCCAAATTGATAACGATAATAAAGAATGTTTTCGATCTGGATATCCGACAAAAATGGTAGTTTGTTCAAATCGTTTTTTGTAGCAGAGTTAAGATTTATAGGATTTTCTAGTGCCGCAACCAAATCATCGTAAAGAGCTTCGGCATCAAAGGTTTGTTCGTCAGTAGCCTCGGCTGTCATTAGGTCAAGCAACTCATCAATCAATGCCTCCTTTTGTGCAAAAACATTGTTTTGCAACATCAAAAAAAAGAAGCAAAGCACTATTTGAATCGGTAACTTACAAATCCTAACGTGCATAATCCTAATTTTTGATGGTATTCACATTGCAAATTGAACCTAAACTCGCCAAATTTCAAACCCAAACCCAACGTAGGAACAAACGTCAAACCATAGCCACCAATACGCAAAGAAAGTTGTTCTACAGGAATGTATTCAACTCCTAATGCCCAACGGAATCTGCCTTGAATCTCTTTATCCAACTGAGCAGTCCAGTTTACCTTTTCATTGATAACATGTTTTGTCCCTAAACTAAAAATCGAAGGAATTTTTTGTACAATATCAGTGCTTTTAATCTTTGAAAACGTTGGATTAAACGCATGAAAACCAATGTAAAAATTACGAGCAACTTCTCCTTGAATTCCCACTTGTGCGAAGACTGTTCCTTTGTATTTATCAAGTTGAGAAAGATAAATGGTATAATAATTTGCTTGAATACCTATAAACAATCTGTTTTTTGCAAATGCGCGAGCAAATGCTACTCCCGCAATCATTTCATGATAACCTTCATAGCCAAAATGAGAAAACGACGCTCCAATATTTAATGGTTTGGTGTGAATAGAAAAACTTGCAGCTTCATTGAAAAGTTCCTTGGAAAAATAACGATTCTCAGCAAGTAATTGCAAACTGATTCCGTCCTCGCTAGCCAATGATGCGGGCGTATGAAAACTAACCCATTCATTATAATTTGCCACCGACGCATTACCCGCAGCAAAAGAATGTGGTATAAGTGTTGTAGACTGAGATCTTCCTACCAAACAAAAAACGGAAAACAAAAAACAAAGCAATAACTTTTTTGCCATTTTTCTCTCTATTTCTCGCAAAGGTAGAAAAGTTAAAGAAAACTTAATTAAATTAAATAGATGTTTTTAACTGATTAAGTACAAAACGAATCTTTTCAAACGTATTGATTGTAGTTGGCACAAGTGGAAGACGCAATTCGTTTTCAATAAAGCCCATTACCGAAAGCATACTTTTTACACCTGCAGGATTGCCATCCACAAAAAGCAAGTCTATAAGTTCCGAAAATCTATAATGAATCTCGCGAGCGCCATTGTAGTCACCATTAAGAGCCAAACGTACCATTCGGGAAAACTCTTTTGGGAAAGCATTTCCTATAACAGATATTACCCCCACTGCTCCTAAAGTAATCAAAGGGAAAGTTATACCATCGTCGCCAGAAATGACCATAAAGTCCTTTGGCTTATTTTTGATAATGTCATCAATCTGAGCAAAATTTCCCGAAGCTTCTTTTATCGCTATAATATTTTTGAAATCATTAGCCAAACGCAACGTGGTTTGTGCTGTAAGATTAACACCTGTTCGTCCAGGAACATTGTAAAGAATAACTGGCACTTTGGAACTTTGTGCAACTTCTGCATAATGTCTATAAAGACCTTCTTGCGAAGGTTTGTTGTAATAAGGTGTTACAGAAAGTATTGCATCTATTTGCGACAAGTCAGTTGAACGAATTTCTTCCACCAATGCTTTAGTACAATTACCACCCATTCCTAACACAATAGGAACCCTTCCGTTGATTTGCGCAGTAACAAAACTCACCAATTCTGCACGTTCTTGCTTGGTTAGCGTTGGAGTTTCTGCCGTTGTTCCAAGTACCACAAAATAGTCGGTACCATTTTTTATTTGATATTCAATCAATCGCCTCAAAGCGTCGTAATCAATTGAACCATCTTTTTTGAAAGGCGTGATCAACGCCACTCCCATTCCTGTAAATCTATTTTTTGGCATACCTACTTATTTTGTCAATACTTTATAAATCGGCGACAAAGATAGAAAAAAGTAATACGTTTTTTAGCACAAATCAAAAAGAAAAAAATCCTTTTTTACCACACAACCCTTAATCTACAAAGTATTCAGTTATATGAGAGAAACAGACATGGAATCAAAAGAATAATCGTTGTGTCTGCTAACGGAAACATCCACACACATATACACAAAATTAAATAGAGAAACAAGATGGGTATCTTCTCTTGCACACTTGACATCGGGCTTAACAGACTTTTCCGCCCATGGGTTGCCCATCTCCTCGCAGGGTCCGCGAATGCGAAGCAAAAGTAAGAAAAAACAATAAATAAAAGAATAACAAAATCCCCCACTTCACTTTTAGTTTCTAAAATATATTCAGTAATTGCTTGAAAATAAGAAAAGTAATTTATTTTCTTTGATTGTTGAAAACTTGTTTGTTTTAGTTAAAACTTGCATTTTAACTGTTGATAACTTTTTACGTGGGGAAAGGTGGGGAAAATAAAATAATCCGTATTTTTACAAAAAATTTATTCGAATAAAAATATGACAACATTTATTGGAAATATCGAGGCAAAACTGGACGCTAAAGGGCGTGTTTTTGTGCCTGCTACGTATCGTAAGTTGCTTGTTTGTAGAGAAAAAGAGCAACTTGTAGTACGCAAAGATCCAGATATGAGTTGTTTGATTCTTTATCCTGAAAACATTTGGAACAAAAAGGTTGAAACGCTCCAAGCAAACCTTGATGAGTGGAATTTTGAAGACCAAATGTTGCTTTCTCAGTTCGTATCCGACGCCGAATGGCTCGATATGGATTCGCAAGGACGAATCTTGTTAAACAAAAAAATGCTCCAACTTATTCAAGCTGAGAGCGAAGTGCTTTTTGTTGGAATGTTGGACAGAATTGCCATTTGGAGCAAAGAAGGTTATGAACAAACAAAATTCTCGTCGGGCGACTTTGCAAAACGCCTTTCCGAAAAAATGAAAAAAACGTCTACTAATGATTAAAAAACCTTATCACATACCGGCCTTGCTCAAGGAAACCGTTGATGGTCTAAATATCAACCCTGATGGCGTGTATGTAGATGTTACGTTTGGTGGTGGTGGGCATTCACGCGAAATTTTGAAACGACTTGGCAAAAATGGTCGCCTTATCTCTTTTGATCAAGATTTGGATGCTTACGCCAATCGTATCGATGATAAGCGTTTTGTATTTGTGCGAAGCAACTTTCGCTATTTGAAAAATTTTTTGCGTTATCACGGCATTGATAAAGTTGATGGCGTGTTGGCAGATTTGGGAGTTTCGTTTCATCACTTTGATGTAGCAAGTCGGGGTTTCTCGTTCCGTATGGATGGCGAGCTCGATATGCGAATGAACACCAAGGCGAGCATTAAGGCCTCTGATGTGTTGAATGAATATTCAGAAGAAGATTTGGTTCGTATTTTTCGCGTATATGGAGAGTTGGCTCAACCGCAGAAAGTTGCGAGAGCCATTGTGCGAGCAAGAGAAGAAAAATCTTTTGTAATGGTGCAAGATTTACTCTCGGCAGTTGAAAATTTGATAGCAAAAGATCGTGCAAAAAAAGAGTTGGCATGCGTTTTTCAGGCATTGCGCATCGAAGTAAATCAGGAAATGGAAGCTTTGAAACATATGCTCATTCAGGCTTCTGAAGTGTTGAAACTTGGCGGACGTTTGTCTGTGCTTTCCTATCATTCGCTCGAAGATCGTTTGGTAAAGAATTTTATGAAAACAGGCAATTTTGAGGGAAATGTTGAAAAAGATTTTTTTGGAAACGTAATTGCTCCGCTCAAAATGACGTCTAATAAAGTAATTGTACCATCGACAGAAGAAGTTGAGCGAAACCCTCGCTCGAGAAGTGCAAAATTACGTGTGGCAGAAAAAGCATAAAAGGGAATGGATTGGAAATTTTGGAAAAATCAAAACGTTGAAAAAAAAGTCAATAAGGGCATTTTGAAGGATATTTTTTCTGGGAATATCTTTCAGGATAAACAATTCTATAAACAGATTCCATTTCTCGTGACAATTATCCTGATGATGTTTTTCTATATCGACAATCGCTATGTTTGCGAGAGACAGTTAGAAGAGATATCAGAACTCGAAAAACAACTTATAGATAAAGAATATCAATATTTAACTATCTCTTCGTTGCTAATTCGGAGTAGTCAGCAATCGGAAGTTTACGAAAAAGTAAAAAAAAGTAACCTAAACTTAAATCCATTAACATCGCCAGCCGTAGAAGTAAAAAAATGAAAAACGAAAAGAGAAATATGATGATAATTTTCGAGGGATTCTATCTAATCCTTTTCGTTTTTTTTATTTGGGTTGTGTATAGAATTTTTACTATACAAGTTATTGAGAAAGCTGCCTGGGAAGAGGTGGCCTCCAATATTCATCGCGAATTTGAGGTGGACGAACCTGCTAAACGAGGTAATATCTACTCTTGCGACGGACAACTAATGGCAAGTTCTATCCCTTCGTACAAACTCTATTGGGATGCTCGTGTGGCCTATTTGCAAGAACAGCCAGATTCCTTTTATAAGTATGTCGACTCTTTGGCATACTGTTTCTCTGAAATGTTCGGAACTAAAACAAAATCGGAGTACAGAAGAATGTTTGTCAATGCATATAAAGAAAAAAAAGGTCGTTTGTCATTGCATTCCAACGAGGTTTCTTATTTCGAACTACAGGACGTGAAAAAGTTTCCTATTTTCTCCCTCGGGAAAATAAAAGGAGGACTTATTGTTGAAGATCGTTTAAGACGTCAAAAACCATTTGGCTCGCTTGCTTCGCGAACAATAGGTTCCATCCTATCGAGCAATAAAAAAGGAAATAGCGGTATTGAAAAAAAATTTGACGAGGTACTGCAAGGCAAACCCGGAAAAGCCACAATACAACGCTATGCTGGCAAAAGCAGATCTATAAAACATGTTATTGAACAACCCCAAAATGGCTTAGACATTACCACCACCATAAATATGGGAATGCAAGATATTGCGGAAAAATCTTTGCGTAACGTACTTACAAAAATTGATGCCGAAAGAGGATGTGTGGTTCTAATGGATGTAAAAACAGGAGAAATAAAAGCATGTTCAAACCTTATTAAAGACAAAAATGGCACATACAATGACTCCGAGAATATGGCAGCAAATGCGTACGAACCTGGATCTACGTTTAAGATTTTTTCTTTGATGGTAGCAATTGAGGATGGAGTTATTGATACAAACACAATGGTAGATACCTACGATGGAATTTATAAGTTTTCTGGAAGAAACATGGTAGATCACAATCACGACAAAGGAGGTTATGGCAGAATTACTGTAGCAGAAGGATTGGCTTATTCATCGAACATTGTTGTGTCAAGAGTGATTGAAGAAAATTATGGAAAACAGAAAGAAAAGTTCGTAAACCGTCTTTATGAAATTGGGCTAAACAGAACTTTAGATATTGAAATTCCTGGAATCCAAACGCCTAAGATAAAGCACCCAAAGGATTCGGCTGTTAATTGGTACGGAACCACGTTGCCATGGATGAGCATTGGATATGAGGTACAAATTCCTCCTATTTACACCTTGGCTTACTTTAATGCCATTGCCAACGATGGAGTTTTTATTCAACCCTTCTTGATTAAAAACATTACAAAAAGTGGAGAAGTTATAGAATCATTTGAAACAAAAGTCATCAATTCGTCTATTTGCTCACAATCAACACTTTTCAAAGTTCGATCGATGCTGGAAGACGTAGTGGACTACGGCACAGGAAAGGCAGCTGCTTCTAAAACTATAAAAATTGCAGGAAAGACAGGTACTGCTCAAATTGGCTACAAAAACAATCATCCAGAAGCGCATTTGCTCACGTTTTGCGGTTATTTCCCCGCCGACAATCCTTTGTATTCTTGCATAGTATCAATCAAAGTACCAAATCGTGGTTATTCACATTCAGCAGGAGCAACTAGTGGAGTTGTTTTCAAAAACATTGCAGAACAGATTTATGCTCAAAAAGTAAAACTTACTCCTGAGGAATTTGCCAAAACGTGCGATGTAGAAAAATCTTTTCCTTTTGTAAAAAACGGGAATTTTAATCAAACCAAAATTGTACTAAAGGAGTTGGATTTGGGTTTTGTTTTGGAAAGTAAAAAATCTGCTTGGGTACAATGTTGCACTGCCGATAGTGTTGCTTTAGTACTTAATGCAATGGAGCTGGACAAAAATGAAATCCCCAACGTAGTTGGAATGGGAGCAAAAGATGCGGTATTCCTGATGGAAAAATGCGGCGTCAGAACACGCATTTCAGGAGCAGGAAAAGTGGTGTCGCAGTCGATTGCAGCGGGAGCGAAACCTCAAAAAGGTGATATTGTTTATTTGAATTTAAAATAGGAGAATTATGACACTTTCGGAAATTCTAAAAGGTGTAAAAGTTTTAAGTTGTTCATTTGTTGATGTAACAATAAAAAACATTTGTTTCGACTCTCGCAAGATTACAGAAGGAGATGTATTTGTTGCAACTCGTGGTACTGCTGTTGATGGACATGACTTTATAGAGAAAGCGGTGGAGCAAGGAGCAGTGGCTGTGGTGTGTGAAACTTTACCAGAAAATAGTGCCGAAAATGTAGTTTATGCTCAAGTTGCTAATAGTGCAGATGCTTTAGGTATTATGGCATCTAACTTTTATGAAAATCCATCACAGAACCTAACACTTGTTGGTGTTACAGGAACAAACGGAAAAACTACCATTGCAACACTTCTTTATCAACTTTTTCGTGCATTGGGATATAAGGTTGGGTTGCTCTCAACTGTTTGCAACTATGTTGATGTTGAAGCTGTTGAATCAACTCACACTACACCAGATGCGTTGGAGTTGAACGCTCTTTTGGCACGAATGGTATACTCAGGTTGCGAATATGCTTTTATGGAGGTAAGCTCGCACTCGGTGGAGCAACGTCGCATTGCAGGGCTGCAGTTCCGTGGTGGAATTTTTACAAACCTCACTCGCGACCACTTGGACTATCACAAAACAGTAGAAAATTATTTAAAAGCAAAAAAACGCTTTTTTGATGAACTTCCAAAATCAGCTTTTGCTTTAACTAACTCCGATGACAAAAATGGCGAGGTGATGTTGCAAAATTGTGTAGCAGAGAAAAAAACATATTCGTTGAGAACGCTCGCCAATTTCAAAACTCGCATTCTCGAAAATTCTTTTGAAGGAATGTTACTACAAATGAATGGACACGAAGTGATGATGCCTTTTGTTGGCAGATTCAATGCTGCAAATCTTTCGGCAGTTTTTGGTGCTGCGGTGTTGCTTGGTTTTGATGAATTAGAAGTTCTAACAAAGTTAAGTTCGCTAAAATCAGTTTCAGGCCGTTTTGAAACTATTCGTCACGAAGGCATTACAGCAATTGTCGACTACGCTCACACGCCAGATGCATTAAACAATGTAATTTCTACAATAAATGACATTCGTGCAGGGCAAGGTAATTTGATTACAGTAGTTGGTTGTGGCGGGAATCGCGATAAAGGTAAGCGTCCGATGATGGCTCGTGAAGCTGTGAACGGAAGCAATCGTGTAATTCTCACCTCAGACAATCCGCGTGATGAGGAACCACAAGATATTCTTAACGATATGCTTGAAGGCGTAGATGCGAGCGAGCGACGAAAAGTATTAGTTATTGCAGATCGCCGCGAAGCAATAAAAACTGCATGTGCCTTGGCACAGCAAGGAGATGTGATTTTGGTAGCTGGAAAAGGTCATGAAAACTACCAAATCATCAAAGGAGTAAAACATCATTTTGACGATAAAGAAGAAATTCAATTAGCAATAAATAACCAATAAAATAGAAGAAAACCATGTTGTACTATCTTTTCGATTTTTTAGACAAAACGTTTGATTTACCCGGATCGGGACTATTTCATTACATCTCGTTTCGTGCGGTGTTGGCAGCTTTGTTAGCACTTATTGTTTCTATTTGGTTTGGAAAATATTTTATCGCTTTGCTCAAACGTCGCAATATTTCGGAAGTGCAACGCGATGAAAAACTTGACCCATTCAACACGCAAAAGAAAGAAGTTCCTACAATGGGAGGGATCGTAATTATCGTATCAGTGCTTTTGCCTTGTTTACTGATAGGTAAGTTATCAAACGTTTATCTCGTTTTGATGATTATCACCACATTGCTTTTGGGTACGCTTGGATTTGTTGACGATTACATCAAAACGTTCAAAAAAAACAAAGAAGGGCTTAATGGTTGGTGGAAAATTGCCGGACAAGTAACTCTTGGTTTGATTGTAGGTTTGACATTGCGTTTTAGCCCCGTAACAGTGATGAACGAAACGGTTGACGTAGTAACAGAAAACAATATTACGGTGATACACAAATCGCCTGATGTTAAATCTACTCAAACAACAATCCCTTTTCTTAAGAATCACAACTTCAACTATGCCGATATGTTCAACTTTTTGGGGACACCATATAAATATTGGGCAGGTTGGGTGTTTTTTGTACTACTAACAGTTGTAGTGGTTGCAGCGGTTTCCAATAGTGCAAACCTAAATGATGGAATGGATGGAATGACGGCAGGAAATTCAGCTATCATAGGCGTAGCACTCATTGTGCTAGCTTACATTTCAGGAAGCACGCTTTGGGCAGATTATTTCGATGTGATGTACATTCCACAGAGTGAAGAATTGGTCGTGTTCTTGAGTGCGTTCGTTGGTGCGTTGATTGGATTCTTGTGGTACAACTCATTTCCTGCACAAATTTTTATGGGCGATACTGGAAGCTTGACAATTGGTGGGATTATTGCCGTATCGGCAGTGATTATTCACAAAGAGTTGTTGTTACCTATTTTGTGTGGAGTATTTCTAATTGAAAGTTTGTCGGTGATTTTGCAACGCAACTATTATGTGTTTAACAAGAAACGAGGTCAACATAAGCGTTTGTGGAAACGCACGCCAATTCACGACCATTTCCGTACATCAATGGAACAAGTGTTGAAAGTTGACCCTACATGTGTTGTCAAATTCAAAGGTTCTAAAGAGTTGCAACACGAAACAAAAATTACGATTCGGTTTTGGATTGTAACAATCATTTTGGCAGCATTGACCATTTTGACGTTAAAAATTAGATAATAATGAAAAACGAAACTCTTTTTTTAGAAAAACAGCGATTTACGCAATGGTGGCTTTGGCTAATTATGATTTTAGTAGTTGCTTTTGCATTTTATTATGAAGAATCGACTTTGGAAATGGCGGTAGCTTTGATTATTCCCATTTTCCTGTTTGTTCTAAATCTGGAAACCGAAATTTCATCAGAAGGGATTAGCGTAAGATTTTTCCCCTTTCATCTGAAAAAGAAATTTTTCGCTTGGGATGAAATTGTAAAAGCAGAAGTTCGCGAATATTCTCCTTTGCTCGAATATGGAGGTTGGGGAATACGCAGAGGAATGAGTGGCGTAGCTTACAACGTAAAAGGAAATATGGGTTTGCAGTTGGTTTTGAAAAATGGGAAAAAAATTCTTATCGGAACTCAAAAAGCAGAGGAACTCAAACAAATTTTAGCAGAACGAGAAAATAAAAAATAGATATGAAAAGATTGGTAATTCTAGGTGGAGGTGAAAGTGGAGTAGGAACAGCTATTCTTGCTGCCAAACAAGGTTATGAAGTTTTTTTGTCGGACAAAGGTGCTTTGAAACCTGAGTATAAAGCAGAACTCGAAAAACGCGGTTTTGCTTACGAGGAAAAACAACATACTGAAGAGTTAATTTACAATGCCGACGAGGTGGTGAAAAGTCCGGGCATTCCAGAAAAAACTCCGATTATCGAAAACC
Source organism: Paludibacteraceae bacterium (assembly GCA_045612365.1). Lineage (GTDB taxonomy): Bacteria > Bacteroidota > Bacteroidia > Bacteroidales > Paludibacteraceae > RGIG9608. The sequence goes on along the minus strand of JAZKYY010000011.1, from coordinate 132,727 downwards.
TTCGTGCGAAAGGCATTCCCGTTATTTCGGAAATAGAGTTTGCTTCGCGTTACACCGATGCAAAGAAAATCTGTATCACAGGTTCCAACGGAAAAACAACTACAACGATGTTGACCTATTTCATTCTAAAAAATGAGGGGTTGAATGTTGGATTGGCAGGCAACGTAGGTAAAAGTTTTGCTTGGCAAGTGGCAGAGTGCGATTATGATTATTATGTATTGGAACTCAGCTCTTTCCAACTCGACGGAATGTACGATTTCAAAGCCGATGTATCGGTGATTTTGAACATTACGCCCGACCATCTCGACCGTTACGATTATAAATTTCAAAACTATATCGATTCAAAATTCCGTATCCTCCAAAACCAAACACCTGAAGATGCCTTCATTTTTTGGAACGACGATCCTGTACTAAAAGCCGAAATAGAAAAACGCAACATCAAAGCACAACTATTGCCTTTTGCTCTTGAAAAAACAGACAAAACACGTGCATTTGTCGAAGAGCAAGATTTGACTATCAAAGCACCTCAAGAAACTGACGATATGGTAATGTCACTCGAAGAATTGGCATTGCAAGGCACGCATAATGTTTACAACTCAATGGCAGCAGGTTTGGCTGCACAAATTGTAAACATTCGTAAAGAAACTATTCGCAAATCATTGGCAGAGTTCAAAGGCGTTGAACACCGTTTGGAATATGTGGCTTCGGTGCGTGGAGTTCGCTACATCAACGATTCTAAAGCTACAAACGTAAATTCTTGCTGGTATGCATTGCAAAGTATGAAAACTCCTGTTGTGCTTATCCTTGGTGGTACCGATAAGGGCAACGACTATTCGGAAATAGAAATGCTCGTACGCGAAAAAGTTCATACACTTATCTTTATGGGAAAAGATAATTCCAAATTGATTGATTTTTGGCAAGATCACTGTACAAGTAAAATGTACGATGTTCATTCTATTGAAGAATGTGTAGCAAAAGCTTACGAGGTGGCTCAAAGAGGTGATACGGTGTTGCTTTCTCCATGTTGTGCAAGTTTCGATTTGTTTAAAAATTACGAAGATAGAGGCGAACAATTCAAAAAAGCAGTAAGAAACTTATAAAAAAAGAGACTCTGTATATGGCCAACATTTTAAAGAAATTTATAAAAGGAGATATAACCATTTGGATAGTTTTTGGTTTTTTCTTTGTTTTCTCAAGTGTAGAAATGTTTAGCATTACACACGATGATGCTGTTCGCCATATACTGTTCTTGATAGCGGGTTTTTTTGTAATGATAGGTGCACATATCATACCTTACAAATGGCTTAGGGCAATATCATTCGTCATTTTATTCATGTCGTGGATATTGCTTATTTATTCAAAATTTGATAGTATGACACTTAACTCTACAGACCGCTGGATAGATATTTTCGGTATTCGGTTTCAGCCATCGGAGCTTGCCAAACTTGGGCTCATTATTGTAGCAGCTGATTTTATTGATCGCGCAAAGAAAAGCAAACTTTATGCAGACAACTACTATTGGATTTTGATAGGAATTTCGGCTTTTACCTGTGGACTAATTCTTATCGATAATTTTTCAACAGCTTTTTTACTTGCCTCAATCATCTTCTTTATGCTCATTTTGGGCGGATTTTATAAAAAAACCTTATTAACCGCATTAGTTTTAATCACTTTCCTCGGTAGTATTATTCTTTTATCCAAAGCGTTTCCCGCAGTTGCAGATTATTTACCCGACCGATTTACAACATGGAGCAATCGTGTAGATAACTTTGCAGATAATCCTTTTGATGTGGGCGAAAATCTAGAGAATCTGCAAGAAGTTAGTGGAAAAATTGCCATTGCTAGAGGTGGAACTTTTGGTGTTTTTCCCGGAAACGGCGAAGCTAGAAAAGTGATGTATGGTTACTACAACGACTTTATCTATGCTTCGATAATCGAAGAAACTGGATTAGTTGGCGGAATTTTGATTATAATACTTTTTCTAACATTACTCTTCCGAGCTGGAGTTATTGCCAACAAGTGCAAGTCCACATTCCCTGCTATCGTGGTACTTGGGTTGGCATCTATGATCACAACTCAAGCATTGATAAACATGTTAGTAGTAGTGGGAGCAATACCCGTAACTGGCCAACCTTTACCTTTTGTTAGTAAAGGAGGGACCTCTATTTTTATTACTTGCATTTATCTTGGAATGATGCAGAGTGTTGCAAGATATTCTTCACAAGCCAATGAAAACGAAGAGTTTGTGGAGTATAAACTCAATGAAGAAAACGTTGAATCCTTAGATACAAACAACCATGAAGAAGACGAATTTCAGATTTTTGATTAGTGGAGGTGGCACAGGTGGACATATTTTCCCTGCTGTGAGTATTGCTAATGCATTGCGAGAAATGCATCCAAGTTGCGAAATACTTTTTGTCGGTGCTCTTGGACGTATGGAAATGGAGCGTGTGCCTGCAGCAGGTTACGAGATTGTTGGTTTACCAGTACAAGGGTTCGACCGCAAAAATCTATTTCGAAACATTCCTATCGTCTGGAATTTGATGAAAAGTATGCGAAAAGTTCGCCAAGTTATCAAAAATTTTCGTCCTGATGTGGCTATTGGTGTAGGAGGATATGCAAGCGGCGCAGCTATGAAAGTGGCTGCACGTATGGGCATTCCTGTACTTTTGCAAGAGCAAAACGGATTTGCTGGTGTAACCAATAAACTTCTGAAAAATGACGCAGCTAAGATCTGCGTGGCGTATGAAGGTATGGAGCGGTTTTTCCCTGCCGAAAAAATCATTCTTACTGGAAATCCTGTCCGTCAGAATCTTACTCAAGGCTCACGAGAAGAGGCATACACGCATTTTTCACTCTCTCCTGAAAAGAAAACATTGCTAATCATTGGCGGAAGCCTTGGCGCAAGAACAATCAACAATAGTGTAAAAAAACATCTTCAACTACTCGCCGAAAGTGATGTACAAGTGATTTGGCAAACGGGCAAGTTCTACATTGAGGATTGCAAAAAAGAAGCAGAAAAAATAGCTAACCCAAATTTGATTATTACCGACTTTGTAAGCCGAATGGATTTGGCGTACGCAGCTGCCGATTTGGTAATTTCGCGTGCTGGTGCAAGTAGCATTTCAGAACTTTGCTTGCTTGGCAAACCAAGTGTTTTGGTGCCATCGCCAAATGTGGCAGAAGACCATCAAACGCACAACGCTATGGCTTTGGTGCGTAAAAATGCGGCTGTGCTTGTAAAAGATGCCGACGCTGAAAACGATTTGATAGCAACTGCACTCGCCTTACTTGCCGATGTACAAAAACTTAAAGAACTTTCTACCAATGTCTTGACCTTGGCCGAACGCGACTCTGCTCGACGCATTGCCGACGAAGTGATGAAGCTCGTGAAACAATAAAAAAAACTCTTTATGAAAACGTATCTGATAGAAAAATTCAAAAGTTTAAAATCGAAAATTGAATTTTTAGACCAAGAAGCCGAAATACAAAAAATAGAGGATGAAGTAAAAAATATTTTATGTAAAAATCCTTGGCATGTTTTCAACGATGGTGACCAAAATGAATTGTATTTGTTCGACAAGAACAATACGTTGTCAATCGTATATGCAGGAAAAGTTACTAAAGCAGAGTGGAAGTATGTAAAAGAGTTGAAAAGTGTAGAAATCACTACAAAAGACCAAATCTATATGCTACAAATGGCTTGGTTCGAAAATACCGACCTCCTATGTATGCGACTATATGGTACAGACGAATATTGCTTTATGATAGAAGACAAGAAGTGGAACACTTGTGGGTTTAAGCAACTATCGGATGTTACGAATCATATTTTAGCAATAGAAAAACAAAAAGAGCAACTGCGTATAGTGGCTGCAAAACGAGCAGAAGAACAGCGGCAGGAACTTAAAAAACGGCAACGTATTAAAGAAGAAAAAGCAAGGCGTGAAAAAGAACGTATGGTGGAGAGAAAAAAATGGGTGGAAGAAGCAGAAAATTTAGAAGAAGTACAACTTTTAATTTCTAAAAAAGAGTCTTTTGATAAAAAATATAACTGTTGTCTATTTCTATTTATATCAGTTTTTAGCCTCTTAGCAGTAGTGCCTGTTATAATCTCCTTCGATATATTCGAAGATTATATAGGACCTATATTTGCTATATTTTTAATTCTTTTGGGGGTTATGCTATTAATATTTTGGGCGAAATCTGTCAAAATAGAAGAGAGAATAGAAGAGATAAAAACAGAATATGTAGAGAAAAAAGAAAGAGAATGGCGTCATCGTGAGAATATAGAACAACAACAAGATTATAGAAAAGAAATACGGTGCGAGTGTACGATTGCGGATATTCTGAAGGCAAGAATCTATTCCGCCTTAAAATATTTTTCTGAGAAGTTGACCAAATAGAGTTTTTGTTTTGCTCGTGTTATAGCCGTATAAAGCCAACGATAGTAATCGGTATTTATCATTTGCTCGTTCACAAATCCTTGATCAACAAACACATTATCCCACTGCCCTCCTTGCGCCTTGTGGCAGGTAACGGCGTAGGCGAACTTCACTTGTAAAGCATTGAAATACTCATTTTCAAGCAATTTTTTATATCGTTCTTTTTTATTCTTTAACTGGGCATAATCTTCTAAAACAGAATCTCTTAGTTTCTTATTCAACTCCTCTACATCTTTTGATGTTTCTGTATAAAAAGAATCTATTAAAAGTTTTACATCAATTTCCACATCTTCATCAAATTCGGCAGTTACGTTAACAAAACTAAATCCATACAAATTTTGATACCTTCCTATTCGAACAATGCGAAATACATCTCCATTGGCTATAAACGGCAGATTCTTACATGATTTATTCCAAAAATAATTATTCTTGGTAACCATCAACCAATCGCCATTATTCAGTTCCTCCTCTCGCTGCAAAACCTGAGAACGTATTCCCATATTGTACTGGTTTGCACGTTTGTTTGACCGAGTAACAACTAATGTGTTTTCTATACCCACCTCATCGTAAGAAGAGCCTAGTGCCTCAATCAAATCGGCACCAGAAATTCTCTTCACATCAGGAAAATCAATCTTTAACTTCGGGATCAAAAAAGTTTCTTCTACTCCAATATTTTGTCGCAATAAAGTAGCATTATACAAAATTCCACTCTCCACCGACTGACGAACAACTTGCCTGAGTTCAAACTCCAAAACACCCAAACCATAACTCTCAAGGCGACTTACATCCATCGCTGGACAATCAGCCTGAACAAAAGGTTGTAACTGAGCAGTGTCTCCCAGTAAAATTAAATTATTCGATTGATTAGAATAAACATATTGAATTAAGTCGTCTAGCAAATTGCCACTACCGAAAAGTTGTCCTTCGCCAATTGCAGTTGAAATCATAGAAGCCTCATCTACAATAAAAAGCGTGTCATGATGCGTGTTTCTATCCAACTGAAAAACAGCATCAGTTGACGACTTTTGCCTATAAATTTTTTTATGAATTGAATAGGCCGGAAGAAGAGAATAAGCAGAAAACACCTTTGCTGCACGACCTGTCGGCGCTAATAAAACTACTTTTTGTTCAAAAAAACATAATGTTTTTACCAATGCACTAACTATCGAGGTTTTGCCCGTTCCTGCATAACCTTTGAGCAGAAAAGCCTCATTATTTGTTCTTGAGTGAACAAACTTTGCCAAAAGTTCAATCAACTCACACTGCTCCTTGGTAGGCACAAACGAACAATACTCACTTATTTTATTTGCAATAAACTTGAAAAGCATAATACATTTTCACACGCAACGAATATTAATTAAGATGCTGTTTTCAATCAATTACAAAATTAAAAAATATTCTCACAAGAGTATATTCATTGCCTTTCTGACAAAAAATTCTCATATCATAACTTTTTAGTTACCTTTGCATCTCTAGAATAAAAAGCGGTGAACAAACAAAAGGAAATAAATCTAAAATGGTATAAATGCATAGCGTTGGAGTTATTGTGGTGTTTGTGCTATGTGGTGAGTGTGTTGCCACGTTGGTTTCGCTATTATTTATTGCAACCTTTCGTAGCCGCTTTGCTTAAACTTACTGGCTATAGGCGTGAAGTAATCACCATCAATTTGCAAAAATCTTTTCCAAATAAATCGGAAATTGAAGTTCGTAAAATTCGTCGAGGTTATTACGACACATTGGCAGAAGTGATTATTGACACCATAAGTCTTGTAAGCGTTACAGAAAAACTTCAATCAAATTTTTTGATTTGGGGAAATAGCAAGGACATTATAAACAAAACCAAAGGAAAAGATTGGATTGCCATGGCGGCTCATTATGGTTGTTGGGAATATTTCCCTATGTGGTGTTGGCAAGACAAAAATTGCGATTTCGTGAGCGTATATCATCCGCTGCATAGCGAAGTTTTCGAATGTTTCTATGGCCGATTGAGAAGCTTTGCAGAAAATGTCCGTCAAATACCAATGGGTGAGGCTGTTCGTTTTTACTTGAAGAACCGTGGTAAGGGTAAAAATCTTGTACTTGGTCTTGTCTCCGACCAAAGCCCACGTCTTACGGCAGATAGCTATTGGCATAATTTTCTGAATCAAGACACAATTTTTAACGAAGGAGCAGAATTGTTGGCAAAAAAATTTCAATTGCCTATTTATTATGCCTACATCAAACGTCTTGCTCGTGGAAAATATTCACTAGAACTTGTAGAATTATACAATGGAACTGACGAGGTCGCTCCTCACGAGATAAATGAGCGTTATGCGAGAATTTTAGAAAAACAGATAATAGATTGTCCGGAGTTGTGGATGTGGTCGCACCGCCGGTGGAAACATACTCCAGAAAAGCAAATCCGCATCTTTGGAGAAAAATGTAAAAAATAAAGCTATATGGATATAGTTATTACATACGTCAATGGGCTTGACCCACTTTGGCAAAAAGAGTACGAAAGGTATACCAATGCTCCCATTCTTGAGAAACGTTTTCGAGATTGGGGAACGTTACGTTATTTATTCCGTGGTATAGAAAAAAATATGCCTTTTATTCGTAAAGTACATTTGGTTGTTTCTCAAGAGAGCCAAGTGCCTGAGTGGATAAATCGAGATGAGGTAAATGTTGTTTTCCACCAAGATATTATTCCTGCGGTATATTTACCAACTTTCAATTGCAATCCAATAGAAACGCATTTGCATTGCATTGAAGATTTGGACGAAGAGTTCCTCTATTTCAACGATGATTGTTTCCCCGTTGCGAAATGTGAATCAACAGATTTTTTTAGAAACGGAAAAGGTGTAATAAGAATGAGCCATCATATTTTATCCATTAATATGTTCAAGCAAATCTGCCGAAATTCAGATTGCATGGCACGCAAAGCTCTTGGGTCAAAAAAAACTTGGTGGTTTCTTCGTCCCCAGCACATTTGTACTCCTATGCTCAAAAGCGAATGCAAACTATTGTATGACAAAATGAAAGATGAAATTTTTGCATTAAGATCAACAATCCGTACTCGCAAAAACATCAATCAATATATGTTCCTAGATTATATGTTCCTCAAAGGAAAAATTATCAATAAAGAGATTTCAAAAAAACATATTTCAATAGGATCTGTTTCTTCTAAAAAACTTTTCAAAGCTATCACACAACCATCTCGTCAACTTCTATGCATAAACGATGTTCAAATTAGCGAAAGGAAATACATAAAAATGAAAGATGTAATGCTTGACGGATTTTCACGCGTTTTTCCTAAAAAATCAAAATACGAAAATTGATGAGTAAATATAAAATATCGCTTGTTGTTCCAATATATGGAGTTGAAAAATACATCCAAAAGTTCGCCGAAAGCGCACTAAATCAAACATACAAAAACCTTCAACTTGTTTTTGTAAATGATGGTTCCAAGGATCTCTCTATGGACGTCTTGAATAGAGTTATTGAGGAAAAATTTTCACACAAGAAAAGCGATATTATAATTATCAACAAAGAAAACGAAGGTCTTCCTACTACCCGCAGAGTTGGTATTGAAGCTGCAGAAGGCGAATACATTTTATTCGCTGACTCCGACGATTGGTTGGAACACAATGCTGTTGAAAAGATAGTGGCTACAGCAGAAGCCACCAATGCTGATATCGTCTATTTTGATTTAATAAAAGAGTATAAAAACAAGAGAAGTATAAAAAAAGAAAAAGAATACACAGAAAAAACAAAAGAACTTTGGATAGAAAATATATTTAATTACTCATCTTTTGGTTATGGAGTAACCAAATGTTTTAGGAAATCGCTTTATACAAATAATACAATTCACACTCCCAAATTAGGCATGCATGAAGACATTTGTCTAATGTCTCAAATTATTTTCTACGCAAATAAAATTGTTCAACTTCCTGAAGTTCTTTATCATTACCGAAAAGACAATGAGAATGCAATGTGTTCTCAAAAAAGGGAAAAACGTCATATAGAATCATCTAGAAACCTACTTGATCTTTATGCGCACTACATGGACAATTTACAAACTAGTCCTATTAGAAAAGTAGCAGGAGGCATTGTACTACGAGCCGGATGGCATGCAATAATTCACAATTATGACTTGTGGTCTGAATTCCCTTGGTTAAATAATGCGATTAGAAAATCGAAATTAAGCTGCAATTACCGCACACCAGTGATATTTCAATTCATAGTAAAAACGTATGCATTATTTTCAAAAAAATGAATTCAAATAAAAATCAAAATATGTTTCCTATTGATTTAGTCTATCTATGGGTTGATGATAACGATCCGAATTGGCAAGAGAAAAAAAACTCTTTTCTCAAAACCAACAATAACAACTCAAAAGAAACAACTGGAGATGCAAGATGGAGAAATAACGATGAATTAAAATACTCTTTGCGTTCTGCAGAAAAATATGCTCCATGGATTAATCATATCTACATAATAACAGATCAACAAATCCCATCTTGGTTGAAAGAGAATCATCCCAAAGTTACTATTGTTGATCATTCTGAAATTTTTCCAAAAGAGTCTTTACCGGTTTTTAATAGCCAAGCCATAGAAAGTCGCTTGCATAAGACTCCAAACTTATCGGAACATTTTATTCTCGGCAATGATGATTTCCTGTTTGTAAAACCAATTTCTCCTGATATCTTTTTTCATCCAAATGGGAATGCCATTGTTCGCATGAAAAAATTTAGTCGCAAAAGAGCAAATAAAGCAAATTACAATCGAACGATAAAAAGAATGCAAGACCTTATATATGAAAAATTTGGAATAATGTTTTCTGTGGCGCCTCATCATAGTTTTGATGCGTATCTAAAAAGTGATTATGAGTTTTGTATAAACTCACTTTATAAAGATGAATGGGAAAAAACTACATTTCAGAGGTTTCGTGGAGAAAATGATATGCAACGTTGCTTTGTAAGTTATTATATGCTTGTAACCAATCACGCTACACTTCGCAAAGTTGGAAGATATAACCGCATCCATGGCATTTGGAATAAAATTCAAGCTTTTTTCACCAATTGTTACGCAAATGATTCTAGATGCATAGATCTTAATATTTCTAATTATAATTTGGCTTTAAAGAAATACAATCCTTTGATGATTTGCGTTAATGACAATCAAAACACTACAGAAAGTCATAGAAGACGTTTGAATCCTTTTTTAGAACAATTATTTCCAGAGCCAAGTTCATTCGAAAAATAAATTATCTCTTTTTATAAAACGATAATATTTTTGTGTTGTTATCCTTTTTACAACTTTTACTACCTTTGCCAATAAAGATAATGATACGTTATGAGTTGGTTTCAAACAACAGGGAAATACTTTCTTCTTATTCAAAAAGTTTTTAGAAAGCCTGACAGTTGGAAAATGTTTTTCCGTCAATTTCCAAAAGAATTAGAATCGTTGGGGCTTAATTCGTTGGGCATTGTCATTATTATTTCTGTTTTTATTGGAGCAATAATGACCATTCAAACAAAACTAAATACAGAAAATCCATTACTTCCTCGTTATAGTACTGGTTTGGTGACACGAGATACGCTTTTGTTGGAATTTTCATCCACAATTATGTGTTTGATTTTAGCAGGGAAAGTTGGATCAAACATCGCCTCCGAAATCGGAACAATGCGAATCACCGAACAAATAGATGCTCTAGAAATTATGGGTGTAAATTCGGCAAACTACCTTATTCTCCCAAAAATTGTAGCATTTGTTGTAATGATGCCGTTTCTAGTAATTTTCAGTATGGGAATAGGTCTTTTGGGTGGTCTTTTTGTAAGTATTTTTACTGATATTATAACGCCGTCGGATTATATTTATGGCATCCAGTACGCGTTTATTCCTTTTTATGTTACTTATGCAATTATTAAATCATTATTTTTCGCATTTATAATTACATCGGTAGCATCCTTTTATGGATATTATGCATATGGAGGAGCCCTTGAAGTAGGAAAAGCAAGTACAAATGCAGTTGTTAATAGTAGCATTCTTATTCTTTTGGTTAATCTTGCTTTAACCCAAATCATGCTCAATTAATTTGTTTCGCTATGATTGAAGTAAAAGATTTAAACAAATCGTTTGACGGGAAACAGGTTCTGAAAAACATTTCAGCAGTTTTTGAGAATGGAAAAACTAATTTGATTATCGGTCAAAGCGGTTCAGGAAAAACAGTACTTATGAAAAGCATTATTGGTTTGCACCAAATTGATAATGGGAAAATCTTCTACGATGGAAGAAACTTACCTGACATGCAAACTAATGAAATTAAAAATCTTAGAAAAGAAGTAGGGATGCTATTTCAAGGTTCTGCATTATTTGATTCGCTCACTGTTGGCGAAAATGTAAAGTTTCCTTTAGAAATGTTTTCTTCGATGTCAAAAACTGAAATTGAAGAACGTACTAGATTTTGCTTAAATCGTGTCAATTTACTTCACGCAAAAGATTTATATCCATCGGAAATAAGTGGAGGTATGCAAAAACGTGCTGCCATAGCAAGGGCAATTTCTCTCAATCCAAAATATCTTTTTTGTGATGAGCCAAATTCAGGTCTTGATCCTATTACTTCATTGGTTATTGACCAACTAATAAAGGAAATTACAGAAGAATTTAATATTACAACTATCATCAACACACACGATATGAATTCTGTAATGGAAATAGGGGATAACATTGTTTTTATCTACAAAGGCGAAAAAGAATGGCAAGGGAATAAAGACGAGATTTTTTCTAGTGAAAATCAACATTTACAAGATTTTGTATTTGCATCCAACTTGTATAAAAAGATAAAAAACGCAAATAGGTAAATCGCCCTCATAGTTTAATGGATAAAATGGAGGATTCCGGTTCCTTTGATTACGGTTCGATTCCGTATGAGGGTACGATAATCAAAAAAAATCCCACTCTAAAGTGGGATTTTCTATTAAAAACTATCATTCATCCTTTTATCCTCTTAAAATCTGCTCAAGAGCTTGAACATTTCTCTTAAACTCCTTATCTGTATCCATCAAGTCATTTACCACAGAGCAAGAGTGTAAAACTGTTGCATGATCTCTATTCCCTACTCCTCTACCAATTTCAGAAAGCGATGATTTTGTCATCTGTTTTGATAGATACATTGCTATTTGACGAGCATTTGTTACCTCCCGAACGCGAGACTTCGAAAGAACTTTATCCACAGAAAGCCCAAAGTAATCACAAACTACATCACGAATCTTCTCTACCGATAATTCTTGAGGTTTTTGATCCACTACATTTGCAATCACTTTCTCTGCCAACTCAAGATTGATTTCTTCATTTGCAAACGTTGCATGAGCCATAAGAGAAACCAAAACCCCTTCCAAATCACGAACATTGTCTACCACATTCTTTGCAATAAAATCCACAACCTCATCACTGATATCCAAACCATCTTTGTAGATCTTATTTTTCAGAATCGCTTTACGTAATTCAAAATCTGGTTTTTTAATTTCTGCAACCAATCCCCACTTAAAACGAGTCAATAATCGTTCTTCCATTCCCTGAAGCGCAGCCGGTGCTTTGTCTGAAGTAAGAATCAATTGTTTGCCCATTTGGTGCAAATGATTGAAAATATGGAAGAAAGTTTGCTGAGTTTTAGCCTTTGTTGCTAAAGTTTGAATGTCGTCAATAATCAAGACATCAATACTTTGATAAAAATTCAAGAAATCCGTTGACTTATTTTTCAAAGTTGCATCTGTGTACTGAATATAAAATAAGTTAGCAGATAAATAGAGCACTCTTTTCTCAGGGAAAAGTTGTTTCGCTTTCAAACCTATTGCTTGAGCAAGGTGAGTTTTTCCAACACCCGATTGACCATATAAAAACAACGGATTAAATGGAGTTTTTCCAGGTTCACTTGCGATGCTAAATCCTGCAGAACGCGCTAGTTGATTACTTGCGCCTTCCATAAAAGTGCTAAAATTATAAATTGAATTTAACTGAGAATCAAACTCCTGTTCTGCAACAGCATCTCTCGCTTGTTTTTCTTCTTTTGATTTTTCTGGATATGCAGTCCCTTCTTGAATTTTGTAAATAAGACGCAACTCCTTTCCCGAAACCTTACCTAAAACCAAATGAATTAAATCAGAGAATTTTTCCTCCAACATTTCATAATAGTACTCCGAAGGAATTTGCAAGATAAACTCATCTTTTTCATACTTTAATGGAACAAGAGGCTCGAACCACGTTTTGTAATGTGATTCGGTTACAATATCCTTAAACATTTTAAGGCATTTATTCCACAACTCTATTTGTTCCATTTTTTCTTAACTCGTTTTTTAGCGGAAACGGACTACAAAATTACTGCTATTTTACCAATGCAAAAAATCATTTTCTCTATACCTGTTGATAACTATTATAAATTAACTGATTTTTAAGCAATTAAACCAAACCAACTGTAAACAAAAGACTTACATTTTATTAAATTTCATTCATTTATTGATTATCAGTATTTTATAGTTTAGGAAGCTTTTATTAATTTTTCACAAAAGTCTAATTTAACTAGAAAAATTCTTTCTACAATAATTTATTTTTTTAGAATAATTCTAAAAAAACCAACAAAAAAAAGGAAACAGAAAAAAATAATAGAAATTTTAACATAAGAAAAGGCATCTATCAACAGTTCATTCTGTCATTAGATGCCTTTTTCTTAATTAAAAAGAACCTCTATCTATTCTCTATTTCACTCGGAACCAATCCATCGTTCTTCCCAAAAATCCTCGTTTATCAAGCGACCCACGCACTTTAAGAGTATTTCCTTCTACCTTCATTGTGCAATAATAGGTTTTTCCGTTTGCCGGGTCATAAATATTACCGCCACTATACTCACTGCCATTCTTCTTCAAACCGCTAAGCATATTAAGACCTATAAGACGACGAGAACGCAACTTGCTATCTGGATTGTTTTTGTCTACTGCTGGCGATCCATCTGCTTCAGTTGGATTTCTCAACCAAACAATTTTTCCATTAAACACATCTCCCGAACGATACACTTCTACGATAGCCGAGCCATTTTCAAGTTTCCATTTGCCTACTACATCTTGAGCCACAACAGCAGAAAGAGATGCAAATAAAAACATCATTCCAATAAATAATTTTCTCATACTTTTTTTAATTAGAAACTTTCGGGGCAAAATTAAAGAATAAAATAATTCACTATTAATTTTTTACATTTTTTAAGACATCAAACAACTTCATTGATTTTTAAACAATTAAATCCAAGTCTTTTTCTTAAGAGATTTTTCATACTTTTTTTTATTGCTAAACAAAATAAAACCCCTAACTTCGTGAGATTTTTTTTTCAAAATAAAGAAACACATTTAATATCATAATAATCAAATAATTAAATTAAAATCATGCAACCTAGTTACATTGAACACATCGGCATTGCCGTAAGTAAATTGGATGAGGTAATTCCTTATTACGAACAAATTTTGGGAACAAAATGCTATTCAATTGAAGAAGTAGCTGACCAAAAAGTACGTACAGCTTTCTTCAAAGTTGGACAAACAAAAATCGAACTTTTGGAGCCAACTTGCCCTGAAAGTACTATTGCTAAATGGCTTGAAAAAAATCCACGTGGTGGAGTTCATCACATCGCTTTCAACGTAGACGATGTACAAGCAGCTTTGACTGAATGCGAAGAAAACGGCATTCAACTTATCGACAAAACTCCACGCAAAGGAGCAGAAAACCTAAACATTGGTTTCTTGCACCCAAAATCAACTCACGGAGTTTTAACTGAACTATGCGAACAACCAAAATAAAATAAAACAGAGATGGAAAATCAAGAAAATTTGAAAAAACTGATTGACAAACGCAACCAAGCAATGCTTGGAGGTGGTGAAAAAGCGATAGAAAAACACCACGCAAAAGGTGCTTACACAGCTCGCGAACGCATCAACATGCTTCTTGATGAAGGAAGCTTTGAAGAAATTGACATGTTCCTTACACACCGTTGTACAGACTTCGGAATGGAAAAGAAAGTTTTCCTTGGCGATGGCGTTGCAGTAGGTAGCGGAACAATCGATGGTCGATTGGTATTTGTTTTCGCACAAGATGCTACCGTAATTGGTGGTTCATTGTCAGAAACAATGGCACAAAAAATTTGTAAAGTAATGGATATGGCTATGAAACTTGGTGCGCCAATCATCGGATTGAACGACTCAGGTGGAGCTCGTATTCAAGAAGGAGCTTGTGCATTGGCAGGTTATGCCGAAATTTTTGAACGCAACATTTTGGCTTCAGGAGTAGTGCCTCAAATTTCTGTAATTTTTGGTCCTTGCGCAGGTGGTGCAGTTTATTCTCCAGCATTAACTGACTTTATTTTGATGACTGAAGAAAATTCTTACATGTTCATCACTGGTCCAAAAGTAGTAAAATCAGTAACTAATGAAGATGTAACAGTAGAAGAACTTGGTGGTGCTCGCGTTCACGCTACAAAATCAGGAGTAACTCATTTCACTGCTCCAACCGAAGAAGAAGCAATTGCAACTGTTCGTCGTTTGGTTTCGTTCATTCCTCAGAACAACATGGAAGAAGCTCCACGCGTAGAATGTACAGATGCTATTGACCGCGTTGACGATGCTTTGAACACAATGGTTCCTGCTAATCCAAACGTTCCTTACGATATGAAAAACATTATCTATACTATTGTAGATAATGGAGACTTTATGGAAGTTCAACCAGATTATGCTAAAAATATCATTTGTGGTTTTGCTCGTTTCAACGGACAGTCTACAGGTATCATTGCAAACCAACCAAATTGGTTAGCTGGTGTATTGGATTGCAACTCTTCACGAAAAGCAGCTCGTTTTGTTCGTTTCTGCGACGCATTCAACATCCCAATTCTTACATTGGTAGACGTTCCTGGATTCCTTTGCGGAACAGGCCAAGAATATGCCGGAATTATTGCTCACGGAGCAAAATTGATGTTTGCTTATGGCGAAGCTACAGTTCCTAAAGTAACTATTACGGTTCGTAAATCATATGGTGGTTCTCACATTGTGATGAGTTGTAAACAACTTCGTGGCGACCTTTGCTACGCTTGGCCAAATGCCGAAATTGCAGTTATGGGAGCATCTGGTGCAATCGGAGTTTTGGAAGCTAAAAATCTTAAAGCTATCGAAGATCCAGAAGAAAAGAGAAAATTCATTGCTGAAAAAGAAGCTGAATATCAAGACAAATTTGCAAGTCCTTATCAAGCTGCTTCACGCGGATATATCGACGATGTTATCGAACCACGCAACACTCGTTTCCGCATCATTCGTGCATTCGAAATGTTGAAAACGAAGCGTTTGACCAACCCTGCAAAAAAACATTCTAACATTCCTCTATAAAACCGTTGTGTTATGATGATTTTAGCAGTTAATTGGACAAACGTTACTATCGTAACACTGTTTGGGATAGGAATGGTATTCTTCATTCTTTGTGTTCTAATCCTTACTCTTAGCCTTTTTAGTGTTGTAATGACAACAAGTGTTAATAAGAAAACTAAGACAAAAAAGGAAGTTGCAACACAAGTAGAAGAAACTCCTATTTGCGAATCTTCCGCTTCCGAAAGCGAAAAAGCAGCCATTGCAATGGCTCTTCATTTGTATTTTGCTGAGGTTCACGATACTGAAAGTTATTGTTTGACTATTCGTCAAAATCCTAACTCTGCGTGGAACTCAAAAATTTATGGTATGAATAATTTAAACAAATAAGAAATGAAAAATTTTAAATTCAAAATAGATGGCGTTGATTATGAAGTTTCAGTAAACGAGTTAGAAGGAAATAACGCCGAAGTTGTTGTTAATGGAAAATCATTCAACGTAGAACTTGACAACGAACAACCTACAGCATCAGCCCCAGTTGCACGCGTTGCTCAATCGGCAGCAACTCCTGCAGGTAAAAAAGTTGCAGCAAACATCAAAGCACCTCTTCCTGGTAGCATTATCAAAGTGTTGGTAAGCAATGGTCAAAGTGTAAAACGTGGTGATGTGTTGCTTACTATGGAATCAATGAAAATGGAAAACAACGTGTGTGCAGAATCTGATGGAACAATCAAAAACGTACTTGTAAAACAAGGACAAAACGTTATGCAAGACGATGTTCTTATCGAATTCGAAGGTACTGTAGTAGAAGCAGCGGCTCCTGCTCCTGCACCGAAACCACAAGCAAAACCAGCTGCGGCACCAAAAGCAGCTCCTGCTCCAGCAGCAGCTCCAAAACCAGCAGGCGGCGCAAGTGCAGTGAAAGCTCCACTTCCTGGTAGCATTATCAAAGTGTTGGTTAGCGAAGGTCAAAGCATCAAACGTGGCGATGTGTTGCTTACTATGGAATCAATGAAAATGGAAAACAACATTATGGCAGAAAAAGATGGTGTTGTTGGCAAAATCTATGTTCAAGCAGGAAAATCTGTTATGCAAGACGATGTTTTGTTGGATTTAGCTTAATTTAAAACCCTAAAAACGATGAAACGATTTATTAAAATTCTTTGCTTAACATTTGCACTTGCTCTACCTACAAATCAGTTGTGGGCAGCAGAACAACAAAGTGCAACTGCCAACGAAAAAGAAGACATCGTGATGTCTGAAAAAATTATTAACGTTGGAGAAACATTAAGTGATTTTGCTGAAAGTTCTGGTATTGGCAAAATGCTAAATACTGAAAACGAAGGCGATTGGCGAAACATTATGATGATTGCCATTGCTTGTTTGTTGCTTTATTTGGCAATTGTAAAACAATTCGAACCATTGCTTTTGTTACCTATTGCGTTTGGTATGTTGCTATCAAACATTCCTGGTGCAAATATGTTCCACGAAAGTTTGTTCGCTGGCGGACACGTACATTGGGGCGACTTTTATGCAAATGCAGGATTACTCGACTACCTTTATTTAGGTGTTAAACTTGGTATTTATCCTTGTTTGATATTTATCGGTATCGGAGCAATGACCGACTTTGGGCCACTTATCTCTAATCCAAAAAGTTTATTACTAGGTGCTGCTGCACAATTAGGTATTTTTGCGACCTTCATCGGTGCTTTGGCATTAGGTTTCACAGGTCCTGAAGCAGGTTCTATTGGTATTATTGGTGGTGCAGATGGTCCAACAGCTATTTTCTTGACATCGAAATTAGCACCTCATTTACTTGGTCCTATTGCTGTTGCGGCATACTCTTACATGGCACTAGTACCAGTTATTCAACCTCCAATTATGAGAGCCCTAACTACACAAAAAGAGCGTGTCATTAAAATGCCACAACTACGTACCGTTTCTAAAACTGAAAAAATCATTTTCCCTATAATGATTACAATTATAGTGGCTCTTATTTTGCCAGATGCAGCGGCTCTTATCGGTTGTTTGATGTTTGGTAACCTATTGAAAGAATGTGGTGTTACTGAACGTTTGAGCAAAACAGTTCAAAATGAGTTGATGAACATTGTTACTGTATTCCTTGGAATCACAGTTGGTGCAACTGCCACTGCAAGTACATTCCTTGCATTAGGAACTATAAAGATCATTGTTCTTGGAGTTATTGCATTTGGTATTGGATCGGCAGGTGGTGTTTTGCTTGCAAAATTCATGAATCTTTTCTTGAAAGAGAAAATTAACCCATTGATTGGTTCTGCTGGTGTTTCTGCAGTACCAATGGCAGCTCGTGTTTCTCAACAAGTTGGTCAAGAATCTGACCCAGGAAACTTCCTTTTGATGCACGCCATGGGACCAAACGTTGCTGGAGTTATCGGTTCGGCAGTTGCTGCTGGTATTCTCCTTTCAATGTTAGGATAATAACTTTTAGAGTTACATTCATTACCAACTCCTTTGTCGGTCGGACAAAGGAGTTATTTTTTTTATAAAAACCGACAAAGCAAAATATTTTCTAGTTTTTTGTGTTAGCTTATAAATCATAACTTTTCACTATTTTTGTAACAATTGAAAAAAGTTAAAATTTTATGAAGAAAATCATCCTTTTTCTCTCCGTAAACATCATTGCCATTTCGGCAGTATTTTCTCAACAATCTCAAATAGAAGCAGGAGACAACAACTTATACTTAGCAGGGAAGGAACTTTATGCACAACGCAAATACGCTGCATCGATAAGTTGTTTTGAAAAATTTTTGCAAGAAACAGATAATGACAACAAAGGAATTATACAAGATGCAGAATATTACGTTGCTATTAACTCCTATTCGCTCAAACAAAATCGCGCTCAGTTATTGTTGGAAGATTACATCAAAAGAAATCCAAACTCTCCTTATCGCAGTAGAGTTTGCTTTATGCTCGGACGTATTCGTTACGAAAACGAGAAATACAAACAAGCACTCACTTGGTACGAAGAGGTAAAAGAAAAAGATTTAATTGCACAAGAACGTATAGAATACTTATACACTAGAGCATATTCTCTTCTAGAAATGAAGAAATATGCTGAAGCAAAGAAGATTTTTGGAACTTTAAGTAACGAAAAGAATGAATATACAAACGTTGCTATTTACTACAATGCTTATATTGACTATTTGCAGAAAAACAATAAAAATGCGCTTGCTGGTTTCTTAAAAATAGAAGAAACTGAAGAATATAAAGACATTGTTCCTTATTACATCGTACAAATTTATTACGAAGAAAAAGACTACAAAAAATCACTCGAACATGGCAAAAAAATGCTCGAACGCAACCCAAACAACAAAAACAACTCAGAAGTTTATCGTATAATGGGCGAATGCGCTTACCGAGAAAAAGTGTTTAATGAAGCTATTACCTACTTTGGAAAGTATGAAAAAATTGCCAAGAAACTACAAAGGAATAGTGCCTACATGTATGGGATGTCTTTCTTTCAAGAAAAAGATTATACCAATGCCATCAAATACCTTACTAAAGCAACAACTCCTGAAGACTCAATTTCTCAAAACGCTTATTTACACTTAGGACATTGTTATTTGTTGAATAATGATAAAAACAATGCACGAATGGCATTTGAATCGGCATCAAAAACCGATTTCTCAAAGCAAATTCAAGAAGAAGCATTGTATAATTACGCACTCTCATCTTACGAAACAAATGCAGCCTTTGGAGAATCACTCTCTGCTCTTGAAAGTTTTATTGAAACTTTTCCAAAGTCAAAATATTTGGACAATGTTTACGACCACATTGTTTCTATTTTCTTGAGCAACAAAAATTATTCTTCGGCGTACCAGTCTATCTCCAAAATGAAAATCCTCACACCTAAAATGAAAGAGGTAAAAGAATATGTCTTATTCCAACTTGGAACTCAAGCATTTGCTAAAGCAGATTATAAAAATGCAGAAAAAATGTTCTCCGAATCAATTGCCGAAAACACGGACAAATCATTCTCTGCTCAGGCATATTTGTGGCGTGGAGAAAGTAATTATCGTTTACAAAACTACCAGACGGCAAGAGAGGATTTTCAGACGTTTTTGAAAAAACCGCAAAAAAAATCAACAGAGAATCTCATAAACACCTACTACGGAATTGGTTATACTTATTTCTCTGAGAAAAATTATAGTAATGCTACATCGTGGTTCCTAAAGTGTGTTCAGCAACCACAAGACGCAACGTCCAATATTAAATTGGATGCTCTTAATCGTTTGGGTGACTGTTATTTTTACGAACGCAATTTCGCTTCTGCTCAAAAATATTACAACCAAGTAATCAGTGCAAAGTCAAAAGGAACCGATTATGCAACATTTCAAAATGCCTTTATTTTAGGGTTACAAAAACGCTACAATGAGAAAATAGACGTTCTTGAAAACCTTTTAAAAACAATGCCAAACTCCGAATACAAAGGAAATGCCTTGTATGAAATCGGACGTTCATACGTGATGTTGGAAAAAAATAACGAGGCAATAAACATCTATCAAGAAGTTGTTGAAAAATATCCAAAAAACACGTTGGCTCGCAAAGCATCGCTCGAAATTGGTATGCTCTACTTCAACATTGGAGAAACAGAAAAAGCCAAACAGGCATATAAGCAAGTAATTGAAAAATACAAAGGTAGCGACGAAGCTCGTTCAGCATTTGAAAGTTTGGAAGCATTGCATGTTGAAACTAATGATGTGCCTGCTTTCCTAGAATATTGCAAAACTCTTGGTAAAAGTTACGCAACTTCTGTTTCAAGTGACAAAGGTGACTCATTAAGTTTCATTGCAGCAGAACGTGTTTACGCAAAAGAAGATTACACTAATGCCATCAACACTTTGAAACAATATCTGCAACAATACTGCGTATCAAATACATCGAAGAACTGCATTACAGCACGTTACTATTTGGCAAGTTCATATTACAATTTAGAAAAATTTGACGAGGCTCTAAAAGAATACAAAGATGTGGCCTCAATAGATGGAAACAAATACGTTGAAGAGTCGCTTATTCGTGCTGCTGAAATCACTTATAATAAAAAACAATACAAGACTTCACAAGATTTCTTTAGGAAATTACTTGATGCTGCTAGTAATGTTGAAAACAGAAATATTGCTAGGCTAGGAGTACTTCGTTGTAGCCATTTCCAAAATGATTATCAAACGACCATTAGTATTGCGAATGAAATTCTTTTGGGAGATGTTACTAGCGAAGAACTTGAACGAGAAGCTCGCTACAATAGAGCAAAAGCATACATTGCTACAAATCAATCCAAAGAAGCAGAAGACGATTTGAGATTCTTATCGAAAGATTTAATGCACGAAATGGGATCTGAAGCTAAATATTTATTAGCTCAATATCTTTTTGATGTAAAAAATCTAGATGAATCTGAAACTGAAATTTTTGACTTTATAGAAAAGAATACCCCATATCAATTTTGGCTAGCTCGTTGCTTTGTGCTTCTTGCAGATATTTATGTAGAGAAAGGAGATGACTTTCAGGCAAAACAATACTTGTTAAGTTTAAGAGACAATTATAAAGTTCAAGACGATATTCAAAATCTAATTTCTGACCGATTAGAAAAAATTGAAAAAAGAGAGAAACAAAACACAGAAACCGAAAAATAACTACAGCAATGAAAATAAGAATTCCATTATTAGCTACTATAGTTTTATGCCATTTTACAATTTATGCTCAAACGGAAAACGATTCCGTTGTTCACCGAAACATAACTATTGAGCGTGAGTACAATCCTGTAATAATGGATGCAAAGAAAGTAAATCAAACGCTCACAATTGCAGAACCAGAAGTGGAAAAAAGCAAAGTTGAATACTCTGAATACTCTGCTCCACTCACTCTTTCTTCTCCTTCAGCGGTGCTCCCTCAGGCGCCTCTTACCGCTATGGTGCGAGACAACTATAAAAATGGTCATGCTAAACTTGCAATTGGCCTGCCATTGAAATGGGACGTAGAATTTGCATATCCGCTACTTAACAAAAAGAATAGCAAACTTGACTTTGATTTTAGAAACAATGGATTGGCTTGGGATTGGGCACAAGGCAACCAAACCGACACTACAAAAAACTCAACTTCCACTTTGAGCAACAAAAAATACATTGAAACAGACATAAATCTAAACTTCAAGCATTACTTTAACAACGCTAATTTTTATGTTGATTTAGGTTATCGCAATAAAACGTTCAATCGTTACGGAACGACCCAAATCTTTGATTCTTTATCATTTATCAATCCTTTAAATTCTAACACGATTTCCGGAAAAGATTTGATAAAAAAAGAAGAGAACTTAAATACCGTTTTAGCAAAAATAGGTTGTCGCTCAATGCCAACAAACAATTTTAAGTATGACGCCAATATCAATTATGGGTTTTTCTTTATGCCAAAAGGTTTCTCCGAACATCAGTTTGGAATAAACACGATGTTCGACTTCATGCTTAAAAACAAAGACTACCGTATTGCTTTTGATTTTGGCATGAATAATTTGTTATATGGAAAGATGAAGAATGGTATTGATAATCTACCAAAATACTCTTCAACAATACATTTCTCTCCTCGTTTTCTCATGACAAAAAAACAGCTACTTCTTCGTGCCGGAATAAAAACTGCCTTTGCTATAAAAAGAGAACATACACAAGTTGCAAATATTTCGCCCGATGTAGAAATCGAATATTTCATAAATCCTAAAATGGTGTCTGTTTATGCTGGTATAGGAGGTGATTTTGAACTTAATTCTTTACGTGAGATTTACAACCAAAATTGCTTTGCAAACGAAGTTGAAATGCTACCTGACACTTACATCCCAGCCGATTTTTATGCAGGAGTAAAGGTTAAACCTATCACATTTTTCTTCGTCGATGCATACGTTCATTACAAAATAATTAAGAATCAACACTTCTTTACAAATCAAACCTATGCGTTAGAAAATGACCCTTCTGATTTGCGTTTTTCAAATAGCTTTGGCTCACAATTCTATGACACAGATTTGCTTAAAGTTGGATTGAATCTAAATTATAATTATAAAGAAAAATTTAGTGCTTCAATAAAAGGTCAATATAATGGTTGGTACTTAAAAGGAGAAGCCAAAACTAACAGAGAAAAAGCATGGCAACGCCCAACTTGGGAACTCAACATTGGTGGAGATTACAACATTACACCAGATATTAGAGTTGCTGCAAGCTATTATCTCGCTGCTGGACGCTACGCTAAAATGCCAAATGGAAGTTCTCTAAAAATGCGTAATATACACGACATTAACCTATCTGCTTCTTACTCCTATAGTAGTTGGCTTTCTGCCTATTTGCAATTAAATAATGTACTTGGACTTGCTCCAAAACTACGTTATCAGAATTGGTATGGTTATGATGTAGTGGGATCAGTTATGGCAGGTGTAATTTTCTCCTTTTAATGCTAGAAAATTTTGAAGATATTCATTCTCACAATTTTTTAGGAGAAAAGACCATTCGCAATGTTTTTCCTAGAGATATTGAGAAATTCATTAAACAATATCCACATCAACCAATTTCAGTTGGTATTCATCCTTGGTTTATATCAAATGATTGGGAACAAGATTTTCTTTTAATAGAAAAATATGCACAAAGCGATTTGGTTATTGCAATTGGAGAAACTGGTTTAGATAAAAAATGTAAGATAAGTTTTGAACTTCAGCAGCACGTATTCAAACATCACATCTTACTTTCGGAAAAATTA
Organism: Paludibacteraceae bacterium; assembly: GCA_045612365.1. Classification (GTDB taxonomy): domain Bacteria; phylum Bacteroidota; class Bacteroidia; order Bacteroidales; family Paludibacteraceae; genus RGIG9608. Next base: position 109,149 of record JAZKYY010000011.1, on the reverse strand, counting down.
CAAAAAACACTTATTTTACACATCGTCTCAGCATATAGTGAATTATTGCATTTCAAAAAAAAATATAAGCCAAAGCAACAATGGATTATTCATGGTTTTAGAGGGAATGATATATTAGCCAAACAACTTATTAATAACAACATTCATATCTCTTTGGGAGAATACCACAACCCAAAAACTCTAAAGTTTTTGAAACAGTATTCATTCTTTACAGAAACTGACGAAAGCCAACTTTCAATAAAAGAGATAAAGGAAAAAATGAATATTAAAGGGATATCTTAACCTCTTTAGGAAACTGCATCGTTACACAATGCAAGGAACCGTGTTGCTTAATTAAAGCTCTGCAGTCAACCATAACAATCTCTTTATCGGGGAAAGCTATTTGTAAAACCTCTTTTGCTTTTTCATCATTCTTCGGCTGATTATAGGAAGGCATAAGTACAGCAGTATTCATTATCAAAAAATTGGCATACGTTGCAGGAAGTCTTTCTCCTTCTTCTTCTATCTTATCAACCATTGGAAGTGGCAACAATTTATACGGATTGCCATCTAATGTACGGAATGACTGCAACTGCTTTTCCATTTTTCTTAATTCGTGAAAATGAGAATCTTTCTCATCATCACATCGCACATAAGCAATAGTGTCATACGAGCAAAAGCGAGCCAACGTATCGATATGACCATCAGTATCATCTCCCTCCAAATCTCCATAATCGAGCCACAAAACACGCTCCACACAAAGAGTTTTTTTGAGATAACTTTCTATATCCATCTTGGACATATCGTTTCTCTTTTCGGCCAATAAGCATTTAGAAGTAGTTAATAACGTTCCTCTTCCATCACTCTCTACGGAACCTCCTTCAAGAACAAAATCCAAACAATTCACATATTCCCCACTCAATATCTCAGAAGAAAAAAGTGACGTATTTATCTTATTATCTAAATTAGAAGAAAATTTTTGTCCCCAACCATTAAAACAAAAGTCCAAAAGCAAAGGTTTGACATCCTTTAATAGTGTAATAAAAGCATGATCTCTAGCCCAGGTGTCATTAGTTACGCATTCAAAAATTCTTACATTCTGCATATTCACACCAAACTGATCAAGAAGATTTTCTACCTCAAATTTATCGGAGGCAACAACCAAAAGAATTTCTCTTAAAGCAATTTGCTTGGCAATACGCAAGAAACAATCTTGAGCTTCCTCTATCATATACTCCCAATCTGTTTTCAGATGTGGAAATGTTATCATTACTCCAACTTGTTCGTGCCATTCAGCAGGAAAATATATTCTATTATTTATCATTGTTTATTTTTTTAGGCAAATATTCATCTTGTACATTCATCATCGACCTCCATATATTTTTTCTAGCAATAGGAGAGATATTATCAAAAGTCTTCAAAAGTTTTTTTATATCATTTCGCTTTGTTTCCTTCTCAAATGGACATTTTTTAACCTGCTTCTTATATTTCCTTATTTTACTCATCAGTTTTAAATCATCCTCCTTTAGTAAACAAAGTGGTCGGATAATAGTCATATCAAACTTATTCATTTTTAATTTAGGAGGCATTGTTCCTATATTCCCTTGAAACAGCATATTCAAAAAGAATGTTTCCAATATGTCATCTTGATGATGTCCAAGCGCAATCTTGTTGCAATTGAGCTTTTTAGCTGTTTCAAAAAGAGCCTTACGCCGGCTCCAAGAGCAAAAGAAGCAAGGCGTTTTTTCATCTTTTTTTTCAATCCCTGATGAAGAAAAACTCATATTTACTTCCTCAAATTCAACGCCTTGTTGTTGACAAAAAGAACGCAAATAATCAATATCGGACTCGTAAGGAATATTAGTCAAATTGATATGAGCAACAACTAAAGAAAAACGAGGAGAAAAAATTTTTTGTTGGGCAGACAATATCTCTGTCAATGCCAAAGAATCTTTTCCTCCTGAAAGTCCAATAAGAATCTTATCTCCATCTTCTATCAATCCAAAATCAAAAATAGTTTTTTTTACCTTTTGGGAGATTCTAAAAATATTCTTCTGCAATTCCTTTTTATCCATTTTTTATAAAAAAATCAATGTTTTTATAATTTCCTGTTGGACTTCCTCATTCAATTTTTGAACAATTGATTCCCTTTGAATTAATAATTCATTTTTAATCACAGATGAATTTATCTTAACATATAAAATGCCTCTATTTACATATATTTTAGTCACAAAACTTCGGATAGAACTCCCAAAATACTTTTCCCAAGCTTGTAAGATATGTTGTTCTGAAAGTTTCCGAGAAGCACCCAACTCTTCCAAAGCAGAAGGGAGTAATTCTTTTATTGATAATGTTTGTTTCTTTCTCATAAAAGTATTTAGATAAAAAAAGCTACTCTAAAAAGTAGCTTTTTGTCTTAGTTTGATTAGAACCAATATCCACTCGAAGCTTTGTACTTCTTAAATCTACGTTCGCTCAAACTTGAGTTACAGATATAACACTCTTTATTCAAAACAAATCCAACAGAAAAATTAACTGAAGAATACATATCTGGATACCAAGATCCTACAGGATTTAAACCATCTAAATAATCACTAATTGCAACCCTAAAAGTATAATCAAAACCTAACAACAAACGATCCTTTATTGACCATAAAGCCCCAATTGATATTGGGAAAGAAGGTACCAAGAGATATTTCTTATCCCCCGATTGTTTAAACCAAAATTCTTTATGACTATCTAAATACTCTTTATTAGATTGATCTAAAACTATCGGAGCCTTTGGATCTTCCTTTTTTGAAACTACTCTTTGATTCTTTCCATTATGATTAGTATTCCATTCATCTATAAATTCTTGTTTAGTTACACCTGATTCTGGCATTTTAGTTGTCCCTTCTTCATTTGACTGAGTAAGAGTTGGCTGAATACTTGCTAAACCTCCGAATCCAGCAGCAACATACAAATCAGGTCTTCCCTGGTTATCTCCCTTTGTTCCTCTTTTCAAAATATAAAACTTAGCCGAAAGTGCCGCATCAACCAAATGAGTAGAAACCTCCCAACCTCGACGAGGTCTCCAATTCCCATCCTTTTCTCCATAAAAACCATAAGTTGCACTCAACTGCACAGCCCATCTCTCATGAAAACGATAAGAATAATTAAATCCTACTGCAATTCTTGGGTTATAGAACTGAAAAACTCCATCTCTACCCAAATCTGAACTAAAAAAACCAGGGCCAATATTCAACTGACCAAAATGCTCACCTGCTAACTTCAAAACCTGCGCTTGAGAAACTAAAGGAGAGAAACAAAACAAGGTAAAAAACAAACCTAAAACTAATTTGTGCTGAAATTTCCCCATAAAATTTTCTATAAACGCTACAAATTTATAAATTATTTTTATTTTTATTAACATTTAAGATTAATTATTTACAAAAAATAAAAGGAGAACAATTTATTCTCCCTTTATTTTACTCTTTTTCAGATATTATTTTAATCCTCTTTTTCAGAAGCTAAAACTTTTTCATAATCTTCTCTTGAACAAACAATCTTTCTATTAAAGTCCTTCATACCTGTTCCAGCAGGAATCAATTTACCGCAAATTACATTTTCCTTCATACCAGATAGAGTATCTGTTTTTGCACTAATAGCGGCTTCGTTCAAAACTTTAGTAGTTTCTTGGAAAGATGCTGCTGACATAAAACTTGTTGTTTGCAATGCCGCTTTAGTAATACCTTGTAATACTTGGCTAGAAATTGCAGGATTTGCATCACGAACTTCAACCAAACGTAAGTCCTTACGCTTCAACATACTATTTTCATCACGCAATTTTCTTACTGTTACAATTTGACCTGGTTGTAGGTTTTCTGAATCTCCTGCATCAACAACAACTTTTTTACCCCAAATTCTATCGTTTTCCTCCATAAACTCATTTTTGTTTACGATTTGTTTTTCCAAGAATATGGTATCGCCTGGTTCCTCAATTTCAACCTTACGCATCATTTGACGAACTATGACCTCAAAGTGTTTATCATTGATTTTTACACCTTGCAAACGATATACGTCTTGAACTTCATTCACAATGTACTCCTGAACTGCAGTAGGACCTTTGATTGCCAAAATATCAGAAGGAGTAATTGCTCCATCAGAAAGAGGCATTCCGGCACGGATATAATCATTTTCTTGGACCAAAAGTTGTTTTGACAATGGAACAAGGTGTTTTCTAACCTCTCCCAAACGTGATGTAACAACAATTTCTCTATTTCCTCGTTTGATTTTACCAAACGTTACTTCACCATCAATTTCAGAGACAATAGCAGGATTAGATGGATTTCTTGCCTCAAACAATTCTGTTACTCGAGGAAGACCTCCAGTGATATCACCCGCCTTACCTACTACACGAGGAATCTTAATCAAAAGCTGACCCGCTTTTATTTTATCCCCCTCTTCAATCATCAAGTGAGCTCCTACTGGCAAGTTGTAAGTTTTTAGGATTTCTCCAGAATTATCAACAACCTGCAATGAAGGCAATTTATTTTTGTCTTTCGATTCAATAATAATCTTTTCACGCAAACCAGTTGCTTCATCCGATTCTACTTTATAAGTCACATTTTCGATGATATTTTCAAACTGGATTTTACCTTCCAACTCAGAAATAATGATAGCATTAAACGGATCCCATTCACAAATTTTTGTTCCTTTTTCAATCTTTGTTCCATTTTGAACAAACAATTTAGAACCATAAGGAATATTTTGTGAAGACAATACGATTTTAGTATTAGGTTCGATAATTTTCATCTCACCTAAACGACCTATCACTATCTGATATTTTTCACCGTTTTCTTCAACATCAACGGTTCTCAACTCATCAATTTCAAGTAAACCATCGTAACGAGCAGTAATACTATTTTCAGTAGCAACGTTTGATGCGATACCCCCAGCGTGGAACGTACGCAACGTCAACTGAGTACCAGGTTCTCCAATAGACTGAGCTGCAATAACACCTACTGCCTCTCCTTTGTGAACCATTCGTCCTGTTGCCAAGTTACGACCATAACATTTAGCACAAACGCCTTGTTTTGATTCGCAAGTTAATACCGAACGAATTTCTACTTGTTCGATTGGAGATTCTTGTATAATCTTCGCTGCTTTTTCATCAATTTCTTCTCCAGACTTAACAATTAACTCTCCAGTCAAAGGATGTATCACGTCATGAACAGAAACACGTCCTAATATACGTTCTTCTAGAGAAGCAACAACATCTTCATTGTTTTTCAACTCTGTAGCAACAAGACCACGCAATGTTCCACAATCTTCTTCATTAATAATCACATCATGTGAAACGTCAACCAAACGACGAGTCAAATATCCTGCATCGGCAGTTTTCAAAGCGGTATCAGCCAAACCTTTACGAGCACCGTGAGTTGAAATAAAGTATTCCAACACAGACAAACCTTCTTTAAAGTTGGCAAGAATAGGGTTTTCAATAATCTGACCACCTTCGGCACCTGCTTTTTGAGGTTTTGCCATCAAACCACGCATACCAGAAAGCTGACTGATCTGGTCTTTAGAACCACGAGCACCAGAATCCAACATCATATACACGGAGTTGAATCCTTGATTATCAGAAGACAATTGCTTCATCAATTGAGAAGACAAATCTTTATTTACACGAGTCCAAATATCTACAATCTGGTTATAACGTTCATTAAATGTAATGAATCCCATATTGTAGTTATTCAAAACCTCTTCCACTTCACTATAACCTTTTTGAACCAAATCTGCTTTTTCAGCAGGAATGATTACATCTCCCAAGTTGAAAGAAAGACCTCCTTGGAAAGCCATCTTATAACCCAAGTTCTTAATATTATCAAGGAACTCTGCAGTTTTAGCAACTCCACAATTCTCAATAACTCGCGTAATAATTGAACGAAGAGATTTTTTTGACAATAATTCATTTATGAAACCTACATTTTCAGGAACAAATTCATTCACAAATACACGACCTGGAGTAGTTTCTATAATTTTATTAACAACTTGATTATTTTCATCTAAATCATTGATACGCACTGAAATTTTGGCGTGAATATCAAGTTTTCCTTCGTTATAAGCGATTCGAACTTCTTCTGGAGAGTAGAATTTAAGACCTTCGCCCCTAACTCCACTTCTTTCTTTAGTGATATAATACAAACCAAGAACCATGTCCTGAGAAGGAATAGTAATTGGAGCACCATTAGCAGGATTCAAGATATTATGAGAAGCCAACATCAATAATTGAGCTTCCAAAATAGCTTCATTTCCTAATGGCAAGTGAACAGCCATTTGGTCACCATCAAAGTCGGCATTGAACGCCGTACAAGCCAATGGGTGAAGCTGAATTGCCTTTCCTTCTATCAACTTAGGTTGAAATGCTTGAATACCCAAGCGGTGCAAAGTCGGAGCACGGTTCAAAAGAACTGGATGACCTTGCATTACATATTCAAGAATATCCCAAACTACTTCATCTTTTCTATCAACAATCTTTTTAGCTGATTTAACAGTTTTTACAATACCACGTTCAATTAATTTTCTAATAATAAATGGTTTGTAAAGTTCAACAGCCATACCTTTTGGAAGTCCGCACTCGTGCATTTTTAGTTCTGGACCTACAACAATTACCGAACGAGCCGAATAGTCAACACGTTTACCGAGAAGGTTCTGGCGGAAACGACCCTGTTTTCCTTTCAACGAATCAGAAAGTGACTTCAATGCTCTATTTGAGTCTGTTTTTGTAGCGCTTGCCTTACGAGAGTTATCAAACAACGAATCAACAGCTTCTTGAAGCATACGTTTTTCATTGCGCAAAATAACTTCAGGAGCTTTAATTTCAAGCAAACGTTTCAAACGATTGTTCCGAATAATTACACGACGATAAAGGTCATTCAAATCAGAAGTTGCAAAACGTCCCCCATCAAGTGGAACCAATGGACGCAATTCTGGAGGAATAACAGGGATTACCTTCATAATCATCCATTCTGGACGATTACGATGACGAGCACCTCTAAATGCCTCAATTACTTGCAAACGTTTCAAAGCATCGCTCTTACGTTGTTGAGAAGTTGAAGTATTTGCCTCATTTCTCAATTGATAAGAAAGAGAATCCAAATCCAAACGAACAAGCAAATCATGAATAGCCTCAGCTCCCATTTTTGCAATAAATTTATTAGGATCAGAATCATCAAGAAATTGATTTTCTCTTGGCAAAGTATCAATCAAGTTCAAGTATTCTTCCTCAGTCATTGTTTCGCCAACAGCAATACCTTCTTGACCTTCCAAAATACCAGGTTGGATGATTACATATTTTTCATAATAAATAATACTGTCCAACTTTTTACTTGGCATTCCCAACAGATATCCCATTTTGTTTGGCAAAGAACGGAAATACCAAATATGAGCAATCGGAACAACCAACTGAATATGACCGGCACGTTCACGACGAACTTTTTTCTCAGTAACTTCTACGCCACAACGGTCACATACAATACCTTTATAACGGATTCTTTTGTACTTTCCACAATGACATTCGTAATCTTTTGTTGGTCCGAAGATTCGTTCACAGAACAATCCATCACGTTCAGGTTTATAAGTACGATAATTGATTGTTTCTGGTTTTAGAACTTCGCCATAAGAAGATTCCAAGATTTCTTCAGCAGAAGCCAATCCAATGGATATTTTTGAGAATTTATTTTTTATTTTACTTTCTTTCTTAAACGCCATAATCTCTTAAAACTTTAAAAGGTTGATTATTAATCAAATTTGAGGCTTAATCCCAATCCAGCTAACTCATGCAACAACACATTGAGCGACTCTGGAATATTTGGTGTTGGCATAGGATCTCCTTTTACAATTGCTTCGTAAGCTTTTGCACGACCCATTACATCGTCCGATTTTACAGTCAAAATCTCTTGCAACACGTGAGATGCACCGAAAGCTTCCAATGCCCAAACCTCCATTTCTCCGAAACGCTGACCTCCAAATTGAGCTTTACCACCAAGAGGTTGTTGCGTAATCAATGAGTATGGACCTATTGAACGAGCATGCATCTTGTCATCAACCATGTGACCCAATTTCAGCATATAAATCACACCTACTGTTGCTGGTTGGTCAAAACGTTCCCCTGTTCCACCGTCATACAAATATGTCTTTCCGTAATTTGGAACGTTTGCTTTCTCCGTCCATTCATTCAAATCATCAATCGATGCACCATCAAAAATTGGAGTTGCAAATTTCACACCCAATTCTTTTCCTGCCCAACCAAGAACAGTTTCAAAAATCTGTCCCAAGTTCATACGAGAAGGCACACCAAGAGGATTCAAACAAATATCTACAGGAGTACCATCAGCTAAGAAAGGCATATCTTCTTGACGAACAATACGAGAAACAATACCTTTGTTTCCGTGGCGTCCAGCCATCTTATCACCAACACGAATTTTACGTTTTTTCGCAATATAGACTTTTGCCAATTGAACGATTCCTGAAGGAAGTTCGTCCCCGATTGTCAAATTATATTTTTTACGTTTTAAGCGAGCATCAGCTTCTTTATACTTCTTGATATAGTTCAAGATAGTAGCTCTAACCAACTCATTCTTGCTTTCGTCTGTAGTCCATTTTGTCAATTGAACATTCAAAAAGTCAATTTCATTCAATAACTTCTGAGTAAATTTAGTTCCTTTTAGAACAACTACAGAACCCAAAAAGTCTTTTATTCCTTGAGCAGAACGACCATTAATCAAAGTATTCAACTTTTCAACCAAAAGCAACTTCAACTTAGCCACCTCTTTCTCAAACTCAGCATCTAATGCTGCACTTAACGCTTTATTATTTTGTTTATCTTTTCGGTCTTTAATAACTTTTGAATATAAAGAAGTATCAATTACTACACCAGAAAGAGAAGGAGACGCCTTCAAAGATGCATCTTTAACATCTCCAGCTTTATCGCCAAAGATTGCACGCAATAACTTTTCTTCTGGAGAAGGATCAGATTCTCCTTTTGGAGTAATCTTTCCAACCATAATAGAACCAGGTTCTACATAAGCACCGACACGAATGATTCCGTTTTCATCCAAATCTTTTGTAGCTTCTTCACTTACATTTGGAATATCAGAAGTCAATTCTTCTAAACCACGCTTAGTTTCACGAACCTCCAAAGAATATTCACTCACATGAACTGAAGTAAATATATCTTCACGCACAATACGTTCGTTCAACACAATTGCATCCTCATAGTTGTAACCTTTCCAAGGAAGGAAAGCCACTGTCAAGTTTCGTCCTAAAGCCAACTCTCCGTTTTGAGTAGCATAACCTTCTGTAAGAATCTGACCAGCAACAACTTTGTCTCCTTTTTTAACAATTGGACGCAAGTCTATGGTAGTATCTTGATTTGTACGTTGGAATTTTGGCAACAAATATTCTTTAACATCATCGTCAAAACTTACAAATTTTTCGTCCTCTGTTAAATCATATTCTACTTTTATACGTTCTGCATCAACATAAACCACAGTACCATTTCTTTCTGCAACAATTTGAGTTCTAGAATCTTGTACAGTTCTAGCTTCAATTCCTGTTCCTACAATAGGCGCTTCAGGACGAAGAATAGGAACTGCCTGACGCATCATGTTAGAACCCATCAAAGCACGGTTAGCATCATCGTGCTCTAAGAAAGGAATAGACGCTGCTGCAATTGATGCAATTTGTTGAGGAGACACGTCCATCAACTCAACATCTCCTGGAGCAACGACAGGATAATCTGCATCCTGACGAGATTTTACTCTTGAAAGAATAAAACCGCCTTCTTCATTCAAGGGAGCATTCCCTTGTGCAATAATTTTTCCTGTTTCCTCTTCTGCGGTCAAGTAAGAAATACCTTCAGCCGACAAATCAACAGAACCATTTGCAACTTTACGATATGGAGTTTCAATAAATCCAAGTTGATTGATTTTTGCATAAATACACAACGAAGAAATCAAACCAATATTTGGACCTTCTGGAGTTTCAATTGGACATAAACGACCATAGTGAGTATAATGAACGTCACGAACCTCAAATCCCGCACGATCACGAGAAAGACCTCCAGGACCAAGAGCAGAAAGACGACGTTTATGAGTAATCTCAGCCAATGGATTGGTTTGATCCATAAACTGCGACAAGGCATTCGTTCCAAAGAACGAGTTAATTACAGATGATATTGTATTTGCATTAATCAAGTCAATAGGAGTAAACACTTCATTATCGCGCACGTTCATTCTTTCTCGAATTGTACGCGCCATACGAAGTAAACCTATTCCAAATTGGTTATACAATTGCTCACCTCCTGTACGCACACGACGATTACTCAAGTGGTCAATATCATCAACTTCTGCTTTTGAATTAATTAACTCTATCAAATATTTAATGATTTCAACAATATCTTCTTTTGTCAAAACACTGACATCGATATCTGTTGTTAATCCTAATTTTCTATTTATACGAAAACGACCAACTTCTCCCAAATCGTAACGTTTTTCCGAGAAGAACAAACCGTTAATCATTTCTCGTGCTTGTACATCGTCAGCAGGATCAGCGTTACGCAATTGACGATAAATATAAGAAATAGCTTCCTTCTCTGAATTAGTCGTATCTTTTTGAAGCGTATTATAAATAATTGCGTAATCATTCAAGTTCAAATCATCTTTGTGGAGAAGAATTGTACTTGCTCCCGATTCCAAAATAAGTTCAATATGAGAATCTTCTATGATAGTTTCGCGTTCAACAAGAATTTCATTACGCTCCAATGAAGTTACTTCTCCAGTATCTTCATCAACCAAGTCTTCAATCCAAGGTTTCAAAACACGAGCAGCTAACTTACGACCAATTGTTTTTTTGAGGTTAGTTTTATTAACTTTTACCTCTTCTGCTAAACCGAAAATTTCCAAAATATCTCGGTCACTCTCGTATCCAATAGCACGAAGAAGAGTTGTAACTGGTAACTTCTTCTTACGATCGATATATGCATACATCACATTATTAATGTCTGTTGCAAATTCAATCCAAGATCCCTTAAATGGGATAATACGTGCCGAATAAAGTTTTGTTCCGTTTGCATGTAAACTTTGTCCAAAGAACACACCTGGAGAACGATGTAACTGAGAAACGATAACACGTTCTGCACCATTAATAACAAACGTTCCTTTTTCGGTCATATAGGGAACCTGTCCCAAGAAAACGTCTTGTATTTGTGTCTCAAAATCCTCATGTTCAGGATCTTTACAATACAATTTCAATTTCGCTTTCAACGGAACACTATATGTCAATCCTTGTTTTATACATTCATCGATTGTATAACGTGGTGGATCTATATAGTAATCTAAAAATTCTAAACAAAAATTATTTCGAGTGTCTTCAATAGGAAAGTTTTCTGAAAACACCTTGTACAATCCCTCATTTTTTCTTTTTTCAGGGGATGTATCTAATTGGAAGAAATCTTTAAATGATTTCAATTGTACTTCCAAAAAATCTGGATAATCCAAAGGATTTTTGATGGAAGAAAAGTTAATTCTTTGATTTTCAGTTTGTAAAGCCATTGTTTCGCTTTTAAATTTTTGAACTTATTTTTTTAACATAAAAAGGTTTAGAGTCCCGTCGCAACGGGATTCCAAACCAAAAGTCCTGAAAATCAGGAAACTGATTTACTTAAGTTCAATCTCAGCTCCAGCTTCAGTAAGTTGTTTTTGAAGAGATTCTGCTTCGTCTTTTGTTACACCTTCTTTGATTGCAGAAGGAGCAGCATCAACGATATCTTTAGCTTCTTTCAAGCCAAGACCTGTCAACTCTTTAACCAACTTAACGATTGCAAGTTTATTTGCACCAGCTGATTTCAAGATAACATCAAAAGATGTTTTTTCTTCAACTGCTGAAGCACCACCTGCTGCAGGAGCTGCTACTGCTACAGCTGCAGCTGCTGGTTCGATACCATATTCGTTTTTCAAAATTTCAGCTAACTCGTTTACTTCTTTAACTGTCAAGTTAACTAATTGTTCTGCAAAAGCTTTTAAATCTGCCATTTTATTTAATTTTTTAATTGTTATTTTTATTAATTACTAAAATTATCTTTCAGCAAGTGTAGTCAATACACCATGCAATGTATTTCCTCCAGATTGGAGTGCGGACAATACGTTCTTAGCAGGAGATTGCAACAATGCAATAACGTCTGCGATAAGTTCGTTTTTACTCTTAATAGATACAAGAGTTTCTAATTGATCTGCACCATAGAAACTTTCTTCAACATATGCAGCTTTCAAAATTGGTTTTGCATTTTTGCTACCAAATTCTTTTATAAGTTTAGCAGGAGCATTACCTGTATTAGAAAGCATTAAAGCTGTGTTGTTTTTCAAACTATCGTAAAGAGGTGCGAAATCAGTATCAAGACCTTCTAATGCTTTACGTAACAAAGTATTTTTTACTACAAGCAATTTAATATCTTCTTTATTACAAGCACGACGCAAAGCACTTGTTTGCTCCGCATTCAAACCTTCAGTGTCTGTCAAATAGAAGTGTGCATAAGCACCAAGAACCTCTTGTAACTGTGCGATAAGTGCGCTTTTTTCTTCTTTTTTCATACTCTCGTCCGTTTTTAATTTTCTTCTACAGATTTGGTATCAATTTTAATACCCGGGCTCATTGTACTAGAAAGATAAACACTCTTCACATAAGTTCCTTTAGCCGAAGATGGTTTCAATTTCATGATTGTAGCCATAAATTCTTTCGCATTTTCAACAATTTGTTCTGCTGAAAAAGACACTTTTCCAATAGAAGTGTGTACTATGCCAGCTTTATCAACCTTAAAGTCGATTTTACCTTGTTTTACTTCTGCAACAGCTTTACCTATCTCCATGGTAACTGTACCGCTTTTAGGATTTGGCATCAAACCTCTTGGGCCTAAAACACGTCCTAAAGCACCAATTTTTCCCATAACAGATGGCATAGTAATGATTACATCAATATCAGTCCAACCACCCTTTATCTTTTCAATATATTCATCAAGACCGACATAATCAGCTCCAGCTTGTTGAGCTTCAGCTTCTTTGTCGGGAGTACACAATGCAAGAACTCTTACTTGTTTTCCCGTTCCATTAGGCAATGAAACTACACCACGAACCATTTGGTTTGCTTTACGAGGATCAACGCCCAAACGTACATCAATATCTACCGAAGCATCAAATTTAGTTGTTGTTATTTCTTTCACCAAATTAGCAGCTTCTTTTAGAGTATACGATTTCCCAGCTTCAATCTTCTCTAAAGCTAACTTCTGATTTTTTGTAAGTTTACCCATTTCTCTAAATTGAAGTTTAATTAATTATCACTAGGAAATTCGCCTTTTACAGCAATACCCATACTCCTTGCAGTACCAGCAACCATTTTCATGGCTGCATCAATAGTGAAACAATTCAAGTCTACCATTTTATCGGTTGCAATCTGTTTTACTTCATCCCAAGTAATTTCTGCAATCTTCTTACGGTTTGGTTCAGCCGAACCTCCTTTAACTTTTGCCACTTCTAAAAGTTGAATAGCTACTGGAGGAGTTTTAACGACAAAATCGAAAGACTTATCACTATAAACGGTAATAACCACAGGTAACACTTTACCTGCTTTGTCTTGGGTTCTGGCATTAAATTGCTTGCAGAAATCCATAATATTAACACCTTTAGAACCTAAAGCAGGACCTACAGGAGGAGAAGGATTTGCAGCACCACCTTTAATCTGTAATTTAATCAATCCAGCAATTTCTTTAGCCATAAAATTCCTTTTTTAACTTAAAAAAAATACGAATAAAAAAACTTAGTAACGTCAGTCTCTTATTCTTTCTCTACTTGAACAAAACTCAATTCAACCGGCGTTTTACGACCGAAAATTTTAACACTTACTTTGAGTTTCTTTTGAGGAGCATTAACTTCTTCTATAGCACCAAAGAATCCATTGAAAGGTCCTGCAATAACTTTAATTGACTCTCCTACTGAGTAGAGTTCATTCAAATCATCACCTAACTCTTGCAATTCATCAACAGTACCTAGAATTCTATTCACTTCAGATTGTCTTAACGGAGTTGGTTCTGAAAGAGCAGTTGCTCCAAGAAATCCTAAAACATTAGGAATATTTCTTAAATGATGCTTAACCTCTCCTTTCAAATCCGCTTCTACCAAAACATATCCCGGCAAATAGCTTCGTTCTTTAACTACCTTTTTTCCTTTACTACTTGTTTGATAAACCTTCTCAGTCGGAATCAAAACCTGAGAGACATAACGAGACAAATCAGAATTCTTGATTTCAGCATCAATATATTCTTTTACCTTCGCCTCTTTTCCACTAATGGCACGCAATACATACCATTTTTTTGCAGTCTCATTCATCGTTCAATACCTCCTTAAAAAATTGTTTCGTAAACAAGTTTCATAATGGATTCAAAACACAAATCCATACCCCAAACAATAAGCGCAATCACAAGGGAAGCAATTAAAACAACAACTGCGCTATTGGTGAGTTCTTTGCCAGTAGGCCAAGAAACCTTATTAGCAAGCTCTGAGTACGATTCTTTAAAGTAATTAAAAAGTTTCATCTTCAAATAGATTTTGCACGGGTCGAGAGACTCGAACTCCCGACACTCGGTTTTGGAGACCGATGCTCTACCAACTGAGCTAGACCCGTAAAAATTGGTGGAACCTACTCCACCAATTCGGTTGTTCTATATTAGTCGATAATTGCTGTAATCTGACCAGAACCTACCGTACGTCCACCTTCACGGATAGCGAAACGCAAACCTTCACTGCAAGCTACTGGATAAATCAATTTAACAGTAATTTCCAAGTTATCGCCTGGCATAACCATTTCAGTTCCTTCTGGCAAAGTAATTTCACCAGTAACATCTAATGTACGGATATAGAACTGAGGACGATATTTATTGTGGAATGGAGTATGACGTCCACCTTCTTCTTTCTTCAAGATATATACAGATGCTTTGAATTCAGAGTGAGGAGTAACTGTTCCTGGGTGAGTAATAACCATACCACGTTTGATTTGATCTTTATCAATACCACGAAGCAACAAACCTACGTTATCACCAGCTTCACCAGAATCAAGAAGTTTACGGAACATTTCAACACCTGTAACAACAGATTTCATTCCTTCTGCACCCAAACCGATAATTTGAACCTCATCACCAACTTTGATAATACCAGTTTCAACACGACCAGTTGCTACCGTACCACGACCTGTGATAGAGAACACGTCTTCTACTGGCATCAAGAATGGTTTATCGATATCACGTGGAGGCAATTCGATCCAATTATCTACAGCTTCCATCAATTCCATTACTTTATCTTCCCATTCAGCAACACCATTCAAAGCTCCCAAAGCAGAACCTTTAATAAATGGAGTATTATCAGCATCGAAATCATAGAATGCAAGCAATTCACGCATTTCCATTTCTACCAATTCCAACATTTCTGCATCATCAACCATATCACATTTGTTCATAAACACAACCAAACGTGGAACGTTTACCTGACGAGCAAGAAGGATATGTTCACGAGTTTGAGGCATTGGACCATCAGTTGCAGCAACTACAATGATAGCACCGTCCATTTGAGGTGCACCAGTAACCATGTTTTTTACATAGTCAGCGTGTGCTGGACAGTCAACGTGTGCATAGTGACGATTTGCTGTTTGATACTCAACGTGTGAAGTATTAATAGTAATACCACGTTCTTTTTCTTCTGGAGCGTTGTCAATAGAATCAAATGAACGCAATTCAGAAAGACCTTTCTTTGCAAGTACTGTAGTAATTGCAGCAGTCAAAGTTGTTTTACCGTGGTCAACGTGGCCAATAGTACCAATGTTAACGTGTGGTTTCGATCTGTCAAATTTTTCTTTTGCCATAGTTAAAAATTGTTTTTATTAATAATGATGAATAATTTCAATCTAGCTTTTTTTAGAGCTGTTAACGAGACTTGAACTCGTGACCTCTTCCTTACCAAGGAAGTGCTCTACCACTGAGCTATAACAGCAGTGAGCGGAAAACGGGGCTCAAACCCGCGACCCCCAGCTTGGAAGGCTAGTGCTCTATCAACTGAGCTATTTCCGCGAAACAAACTCCTATTTTTCTCAAACAAAAGTTACGTGGGCAGTGATGGATTCGAACCACCGAAGTCGAAAGACAGCTGAGTTACAGTCAGCCCCATTTGGCCACTCTGGTAACTGCCCTAAAAAAAAGATCTCCTTTGAGCCTCTTGTCGGATTCGAACCAACGACCCCGAGATTACAAATCACGTGCTCTGGCCAACTGAGCTAAAGAGGCAAATCCGAGTACCAAAAAACGATACCAAAACGGCTTGCAAATGTAGAGATTTTTTTTGATTAAGCAAAGAATCTCTACATTTTTTTTATTTTTTTACAAACCAAAAGATATCACTCTATAAAGCAAAAGATTGCACTACCTTTCTTTTTGCTTTATTATTTGTTTTTGAAGAGCTTCAATAGTTCTATCCGCAGCCTCCTCAAAAGTGTCACACACCTTTGAAGCAAAAAAATCAGATTCTGAAGTTTTTATTTTTATTTCAACCTCTTTATTTTCTGCCGTTTCTGGCTTTATCAATTTCATAAAGACTTCAACAGAAGAATTTTCCCCACACAATTTTTCCAACTTTGCAATTTTCTTTTGCACATAAGCTTCTAATTTTTCAGAAGCATTAAACTTAATCGATTGAATGTTCACTTCCATAATAATTAAATTTTAGCCCCGTGGATGGGATTGTTTATAAATAGATTGCAATTGTTCAAATGTTGCATGCGTATAGATTTCAGTTGCCGCTAAACTAGAATGTCCTAAAATCGTTTTCACCACATTCAAATCTGCCCCATTATTCAACATCGTTGTTGCGAACGTATGACGCAAAACATGAGGGCTCTTTTTCTGCAAAGAACTAACTTTTGACATCTGAGACCTAATAATTCCATATACTTTCTCACGATATAATCGTTCTCCTTTAGTATTTACAAAAAGGAAGCCATTCTCCTTCACCTTCTCATCGCAAAGAGCAATATAATTGTTTATCTCCTCAATCAACCCTTTTCCTATAGGAATAAGCCTTTGTTTATTCCGCTTTCCTATTATTGAAATATTTTTCTGAACAAAATCAATATCTTCTACCTTAATAGAAATCAATTCAGAAACACGAATCCCTGTTTGATAAAAAAGTTCAACAATCAATCGATTTCTAACAGAATCAAAATCATCTCCACATAATTCTAGACCCAAAACCGCATCCATTTCTTTTTCCTTAAAAAAATAAGGCAATATCTTTTTTACCTTAGGAACAACAATTTCGGTTGTAGGATTATAAGATTTAATCCAGAGTTCATCATTGAGAAAATGATAAAAAGAACGAAGTGTCGAAATTTTACGATTAACAGTTCTAGAAGAAAGTCCTCTCTCCATTAATTCCCAAACCCACTGACGAATATCTTCAGAAGTAAGCTTATCAGGGACAAATGCTATAGAATACTGCCTTAAAAAAGAAGAAAAATCCTGCAAGTCAGCCTTATACGACAAAACAGTATGAGAAGAATACTTTTTCTCATACTGTATATATTGCAGAAAAGATCTTATCATAGCGATAACCCTTTAAAATTCTGCAACGAATTTAAAACAAAAAAAGGAGAATAAAAAACTATTTTCTCAATTTTTTATTTTTATTCTGCAGAACGTTGCAATTGTTGCACATAAATAGCGTGCATTTTTTGTTCACGTTTCAAAACAGATGGTTTAGTAAACGCTTGACGTTTGCGTAATTCTTTAACAACACCTGTTTTTTCAAATTTACGTTTGAATTTTTTTAATGATCTTTCAATGCTTTCGCCTTCTTTTACAGGAACTACAATCATAGTATAAAATTTTAATTTTGTTTCTAATAATGGTCGGCAAAATTAAACAAAGTTTTTTATCTCACAAAAATAAGAAACAAAAAAGTTTAAACTTTTATTTTCATCTTTTTTACATCATCAAAATAGAACTATCTCCATAACTAAGAAAGCGAAAATCATTTTGCAATGCATAATCATAACATTGCTTCCAATCTCCGTCTAAAAAGGCAGATACAAGAAGAAGCAATGTACTTTTGGGCTGATGAAAGTTAGTTATTAATTTTTTAACAATACGAAATTCATAATTCGGAACAATCATTATTTGAGTATTTACGTGTATGATCTCCAAATTATTTTTCAACATATAATTCTCAATCGCCTTCAAAGAAGCAATCACGGATAGCGAATATTTTTTCTCATAAGGTTCCCATTGAGAAACAGACAAGTCAGATTCCAAGAGAAACTGATTTTCTGCCAATTTACAACCTATGAAGTATAAACTTTCTAGAGTTCTTACCGAAGTTGTCCCCACCGCTACCGCTTCTCCTTGATGAGCAATAAGCTGCTTCAAAAACGAGATACTTACAGCAACATGTTCCACATGCATATCATGTTCTGCAATCGTTTCACTCTTAACCGGTTTAAATGTTCCTGCGCCAACATGAAGAGTAACTTCTCCCAAATCAACATTCTTTTGTCGCAAACGAGTCAATACATCCTCAGTAAAATGCAATCCAGCTGTAGGCGCCGCAACAGAACCTTTTATTTTAGAATAAACTGTTTGATAAGTTTGTTTATCGCTTTCTTGAGTTGTTCTATTCAAATAAGGAGGTATTGGCAACTCTCCAAAACAATCCAATATCTCTGCAAAAGAGATTTGTGAATCATTCCACTCAAAATCAATCAAAAAATTGGCTCCTTCAATGGTTTTCCTTGTCGCTGTAAGAATAATTTTCTTTTCTCCTACAGAAATTTCCTTTGACAGTGATCCTGTTTTCCACTTTTTTAAGTTTCCTATCATACAAATCCAAGAACATTTTTCTGTTTGCTGAAAAACAAGCGAATAATCTTTTGGTTCGTAAGGTTCTAAACAAAAAATTTCAATATTCGATCCTGTTTCTTTCTTAAAATTCAAACGTGCTTGAATAACTTTAGTGTTATTAAAAACAACAAGTTCATTTGGAGCAATATAGTCCACTATATTATGGAATATTTTTGTTGAAATTTTTCCTTTTTGATAAACCAATAATTTTGATTCATCGCGCCGAGACAAAGGAAATTTAGCAATTCTCTCTTCTGGCAAATTATAATCAAAATCGCCGATTTTTATATTTCTAGGATTTTGTATCACTTTTTTATTCGTTTTTCCGCATAATAAACACCTGCTGCCATTTCCAATTGCCGATACCACTCCTCCCCAAATTTTCTAACAAAAGCTTCCTTCAAAAATTTATAAGCCGGAATATTTTCTTTCACTCCCAACAAATTTGCGCATCTACAAATATTCCAAGAATGAAAATTAACTGCAGTAAAACGAGCATATTTTGTCAATCGAGCAGGATAAAGATGACAAGAAATCGGCTTTCTAAAAGAAATTTTTCCTTCTTTCCATGCTTTCTCTATCGCACACTTACAAAAACCTTTCTCATCTGTATAAGCGAAAACACATTCTTTTCCGTCAACAATAGAAGTAACCAAATCCCCTTCAACATCTACATATGCCAAACCTTGTTTTTCTATTACTTCTTTAGATTTTTTCGGCAAATCATTCCATATGAATGACAGAATCTGCTCCAATTCTTTCAACTCCTCTTGTTCAAGAGGAGCGCCAGAATCTCCTTCAATACAACAAATTCCCTTACAAACAGCCAAATCACAACAAAACTGTTTATCAAAGAAATCAAAACTTACTATCGTATCGTCTATTTGTATCATCTTTTATACAAAAAAAACTATTGGTTCAACGTTGCTATTTTTACAATAACCTGCATTGCTTTTTCCATCGAAGGAACAGGAATATACTCATAACGTCCATGAAAATTATGACCTCCAGTAAAAATATTTGGACAAGGAAGTCCCTTAAATGAAAGTTTCGCACCATCAGTTCCTCCTCGTATAGGCTGAATTTTAGGTTCAACGCCCACATCTTTCATCGCACGTGAAGCCAAATCAACAATATGCTTTACTGGTTCTATTTTTTCTCGCATATTATAATACTGATCTTCAATTTCTAATTTTGCAGAATCTTCTCCAAACTCTGCAACAATCTTATTAACAAGATGTTGAAGTTCTTTTTTTCTCCGCTCAAATCTATCTCTATCATGATCACGGATAATATAATGCATCGTTGTTTTTTCTACACTTCCTTCAATATTAACCAAATGATAAAAACCTTCATAACCTTCTGTATGTTCAGGCGTTTCATGACGCGGAAGCATTGATGTAAATTGATGCGCAATACGAATTGAGTTGAGCATTTTATGCTTAGCATATCCTGGATGCACATTTCTGCCAAAAAAAGAAACTTTTGCCAATGCGGCATTAAAGTTCTCATACTCTAGTTCGCCAATCTCTCCACCATCAACAGTATATGCCCAATCTGCACCAAATTTTTGCACATCAAAATAATCTGCTCCTTGACCAATTTCTTCATCTGGGGTAAAAGCGATTCGGATTTTTCCATGCTTTTCCTCTGGATGAAGAACAAGATACTCCATAGCCGTAACTATTTCTGCTATTCCTGCTTTATCGTCAGCACCCAACAAAGTCTTTCCATTAGTAACTATAATGTCCTGACCTTTATATTTAACAATTTCAGGAAAATCTTTGATTTTCAAAACAAATCCATCTTCCTCATTCAGCAAAATATCCTTTCCATCATAATTTTGCACAATGCGTGGTTTCACATGTCTCCCACTCATATCTGGACTAGTATCCAAATGAGCAATAAAACCTATAGTTGGCAATTTCTCCGTACAATTTGATGGCAATGTAGCCATAACATATCCATTCTCATCCACTTCAACCTCTTCCAAACCAACACCTTTAAGTTCATTTACCAATGATTGTGCAAAAATCATTTGACCAGGAGTACTCGGCGTCATTTCCGTTTTATCGTCAGAAGTTGTTGTAAACGAAACGTACTTCAAAAAGCGTTCTACAATATTCATTGTATGTATTTATTTTTTTATTGTTCTACCGAAAAAGAATACACATCCATAATAGCAGTTTCTGTTATAGATGCTATTTCATAATCCGCCATTGTTCCTTTCATTCCCGCTAACAAATTCTCCAATGCCGTTTTGAAATCAGATGCTTGAACTAACATATTTTGAGCAGTTCGCTTTTCAACTTGTTTTTTTTCATCAAAAGAGATAAAATTAACCTTACAACGATACCATTTATCACCCATCTCATTCGAAAAAAGTTCTGCAATCTTAGCACGTTTTATATTTTCCACAACAAACTCCCCCGAAACAAAAGGTCTAATCTCTCTTGTAATACGTTCTTCCGCTTCTGTAAAAGAAAGCGCATCAACCAAATAAGGTTCTGTTACTTTTTTTATCAAACCATCTTCGCCCATTTTATCGAACGAAACTTTGCATTCAAACCAATTATTCATTATACCAAACTTATTTTATATTCCAAATGATTGTTTTATAGCGTCTACATAATCTAGTTTTTCCCAAGTAAAAAGTTCTACTTCCATCGTTTTAGTTCCACTAAACTTAGAATTAAATGTTTTAACCTTCACTTCAGGATTTCTTCCAAGATGACCGTAAGATGCAGTTTCTGCATAAATAGGATAACGCAATTTTAATCGTTTCTCAATTGCTTTTGGTCGAAGATCAAAAATTTGAGCCACTTTCTTAGCTATTTCACCATCAGATATTGACAGTTTAGATTTACCATAAGTATTAACATATATACTCACAGGTTCAGCCACTCCTATTGCATACGAAACTTGCACCAAAATTTCATCGGAAACACCAGCAGCAACAAGATTCTTTGCAATATGTCGAGCAGCATATGCTGCAGAGCGATCTACTTTAGAAGGATCTTTACCCGAAAAAGCTCCTCCACCATGAGCACCTTTCCCTCCATAAGTGTCAACTATAATTTTTCGTCCAGTGAGCCCAGTATCACCATGAGGACCTCCTATCACAAATTTTCCTGTTGGGTTAACCAACAATATATAATTATCATCCAAAAGTTCTGCAGCTTTTTTATTTTTCGAAAAAACTCTTGGAATCAATATGTTTTTGACATCTTCCTTAATTTTTTCTACCATCTTTTCATCTGCATCCAACTGGTTTTTACTTTGAATAAACTCATCGTGCTGAGTAGAAATCACAATTGTATGAATACGTTGAGGATAACCTGCATCATCATATTCGATAGTAACCTGAGATTTAGAATCTGGTCTAAGATATATCATCTCATTCCCTTCCTTACGAATCTCAGCCAATTCCACCAAAAGCTGATGTGCAATATCCAACGACATTGGCATATAATTTTCTGTTTCATTGCAAGCATAACCAAACATCATTCCCTGATCTCCAGCTCCTTGACTCATAGGATCCTCGCGTTCTACTCCACGATTAATATCCGCTGATTGTTCGTGAATAGCCGAAAAAATTCCACACGAATTACCATCAAACATATACTCACTTTTAGTATAACCAATTTCATTGATTACCCTACGAGTAATAGATTGTACATCAACATTAGCCAATGACTTAATCTCACCTCCTAAAACAACTTGACCTGTAGTTACAAAAGTTTCACAAGCCACCTTAGAATTAGGATCAAATGCCAAAAACTCATCAAGTATGGCATCCGAAATTTGGTCAGCCACTTTATCTGGATGACCTTCAGAAACTGATTCTGACGAAAACAAATAACCCATAATAAAAAAACTCTTTTAGCGCGAAAGTTCACGCAATTAAACATTAAAACTTATGGGAAATCTTGACTGTAAGGAATGTAAAAAAATATTTTTTAGCATTTTTTACTGTGGTTGCAAGCAGTCAAATCTTTCCACATTCTAAGTCGCAAAGTTACAAAAAAGCATAAAACAATCAACAAAAAAAAGATATCATTCTAAATAGCTACCAAAAACAAGTCCACTCTCACATTCCCTAAAGATTTTTTCTATATTTTTGTAAAATCTCTACAATAAAGAGTTTTTCTAAATGATTAACAAGAATTTTTGCATGAGTTCCTATCTCGCTTTCCGCTATATAGAGCGTGAAGGCATGGATTTTTATCCAGGACTTCATCACGAGAATATACCATTGCCTAATAGCAAGGATTTTACTTACGTTCGCACGGCAGCAGAGATAGATCAGGCTATCCAAAAAGTCTTCGACTCTCTTAAGGGAGAGAAACTCGGTATCTGCCTTTCTGGCGGTATGGATTCCGCAATCTTGGCAGCTTATATGCCTGGTTGTGATGCCTATACCTTCCGTTTCTTGGGTGGCGAATATCAGAAAGAAGAGTTGGCTCGTGCAGAATATTATGCCAAATACTATGGGTTGAATCTACATTATGTGAACATCGACTGGAACACCGTGCAAAATTGTCTTGAACCTGTTATGCGCTCTAAGCAAGCTCCTGTTCACTCGATAGAACCACAGTTGTATCAAGCTGCTATGCAAGCCAAGGCAGATGGTGTAACACGATTGATAGTGGGTGAAAGTAGTGACCTTATCTTTGGTGGTATGGATCAATTACTGTCTAAGGATTGGACGGTAGAGGATTTCTCTAGACGATATACATTCTTAGACCCTACGTTGGTGCTCAAACACGCAGAGGATATGTCCTATCTCTATGAGCGTTATCGCCAAGGAGAAAAGATTAACTTCCTCCAATTTATGGACGATGTGTTTAGTCGTGAGTCATCCAGTTCTTATTACAATGCCTTCAAAACTACTGGTATGCCATATACCGATCCATACGCTTTGCTTCGTATGGCAGAACCATTGGATTTGAATCGTGTTCGCAATGGCGAGTCTAAGTATTTGGTACGCGAATTAATGCATATAAAATACCCAGAGATTCCTGTGCCAAACAAGGTGCCAATGCCTCGCCCTGTGGATGCGTACTTCAAGGATTGGTGTGGCCCTAAGCGTCCAGAGTTTCGCCGTGATATTGATATGAGTCAACTTACAGGCAATCAGAAATGGCAACTTTACTGCCTCGAGCAATTCCTCAATATGTACGAACCGATCAAGGTGGGTTATACCACAGGTGTGTATGACCTCTTCCATATTGGTCACTTGAATCTGCTGCGCAAAGCCAAAGCGCAATGCGACTATCTCATTGTAGGTGTATCGACAGACGAGTTAGTGAGTTACAAACACAAGCAAGCAGTTATTCCATTTGAGGAGCGTAAGGAGATTGTGGCTGCTATTAAGTATGTGGATGAGGTGGTGACCCAAGAGAATATGAACAAGATGGAGGCTTGGGAGAAGTACCATTTTGATGTTATGTTCGTGGGCGATGATTGGAAGGGCACTGACAAATGGAACAAGATTGAGGCTGACCTCAATGCCGTAGGTGCTGAGGTAGTTTATTTCCCTTACACCAAGGGCACATCTAGCACACTAATCAACGAGACATTACACAAACTGCGTGGAGAATAATGAAACAGTTTGCCAAGTTCATAGCATACCTCTTGTGTTATATGGTCTATCCATTGTCTTATCTCGTTCTACGAACGAGTAAGATTTTGGTTTTTGGTTCGTATAGAGGAGGATTTAATGATAACTCCAAATATCTGTTTATATACGCCAACGAGCATATCCAGAACCGCAAACTCGTTTGGATCTCCACAAAAAAATCTACTGTTGCGCATATCCGTAGTTTGGGGCATACTGCATACTACGTAGCTTCGCTCAAGGGACTTTGGTATGCGTTGAGGGCTAAATATTGGTTTGTAAATTCCTATTCATCTGACATTGCTTTTTGTCTTGCAGGTAGTGCTAAGATCGTCAATCTTTGGCACGGAGTTCCGATGAAAGCCATTGAGTTTGGTATTACCAAAGGTGATTTGGCAAAACGCTATGTTGAGCGCGATATTCGCGATACCTTCTTCCACCCAGCACCCTTCCGTCGTCCAGACTATATGGTTTCCACTACCGACTTCTTTGATGGGGTGTTTTCTCTGTCTTTCCGTATAAGCAAAAAACAATGTATTCAAACGGGTTGTCCTCGTAATATGCTCTTGAACAAATCGCTAGAAGAGGTTAACCTGTTTGTCCAAAAATACGAATCAGAAGCTACAAAGCAACTTGTTACACTTATTCAGCAGTACAATACTGTATTGGTGTATATGCCTACCTGGCGCGATTCACAACGTGAGTGTTTTGCCAATGGCTTTGATCTTAACGCCTTGAATGCTTGTGCTGTGGCGCAGAATGCGTGTGTGTTGATGAAACCACATGCTAATACCATTATTGATAAATCGGTACAATATAGCAATCTCATTTTCTTGGATAGTAATGTAGATATGTATTGTATTCTGCCATATACCCATGTGCTAATTACTGACTATTCGTCTATCTTATATGACTATGTTCTCATGCCACAGAAGCATGTTATACTCTTCCATTATGATTACGAGGAGTATGTGAATAGCCGTGAGTTTATCTTTGATATCCAAGATAATATCGTAGGAAGAAAGGTCTATACGTTCGACGAACTCATCCAAGTAATATCAACCAATGATTATACTATGGATGCAGTAGTTCGACAGAAGATATTGGATAAATTCTGGGGCGAGACTATAAATACAAATGCCTGCGAAAGCATTTTCAAACACTTAAATATTAGTTGATAAAAAAATCCACTCAAATTTGAGTGGATTTTTTTATCATTATGAAAAATTTATTTTTTCTATTTATTTTGCAAGAGCATCTTTAACAGCTTCATTCAAAACCATCTCTTCTTGAAAAATATATGCACCTGTTTTTGGCGATTTCACCATTCGAATCACCTTTGCATAACCTCTACCCTCACCTCTTTGTAAGGTTGCAACCGCTTTCTTTGCCATAGTTTATCTTATTTTATTTCTTTATGAACAGTTACTCTTCTTAAAATTGGGTTGTATTTTTTCAACTCCAAACGTTCTGTAGTGTTTTTTCTATTCTTTGTTGTAATATAACGAGAAGTTCCCGGCATACCACTATCTTTGTGCTCTGTACACTCAAGAATTACTTGCACTCTATTTTCTTTTCCTTTTTTTGCCATTTCAATCTCTGCTTAAAAAATTACAAACTCAAATATCCTTTTTCAGCAGCTTTACGTATTGCAGCATCTAAACCAACTTTGTTGATCAAACGCAAACCTGCAGCAGATATTTTCAAACTAATCCAACAATCTTCTTCTACCCAGTAGAATTTTTTAGAAAACAGATTCACATCAAAAGTACGTTTTGTACGACGCTTCGAGTGAGAAACATTGTTTCCTACCATTGCTTTTTTTCCAGTAATTTGACAAATTTTCGACATTGTATTTTATCTTTATATATTTCTCCAAAAATAGACCGCAAAAGTACTACTATTTTTTGAATACACAAAATTATTTAGTTTTTAATTACAAAATTTAGTCACAAATACTAACAACATATAAAATCAACATGACAGCAGCATCTTTTTTCTTAATTTTGCACACGATTTATGGAACAGATTCGTTTTTTGAGTTTTGGAAGTGGAAGCAGCGGAAATTGCTACTTTGTAGGCAATGAAGAGTACGGTTTTTTTATTGATGCTGGCATATCTCCTCGTAAAGTAAAAGCAGAACTAAAAAAACACCAAATTCAACTCAAAAACATACTTGGTCTATTTGTCACCCACAGCCACTACGACCATACAAAATACGTAAGCTCTTGGGGAGAAAAATACGGAATACCTGTTTTTAGCACCGAAAAAGTTCATCTTGGGATAGATAGTAATCCAATGATTGCTCGTAAACTCTCCGCAAGCAAAAAATACATTACTCATTCAGAGAAAAGCATCATCAAAGACTTTGAGATTGAGTGCTTTCACGTGCCTCACGACACGCACGACTGCGTTGGATATTCCTTTCAATTAAGAGACAAACGCCTTACGATTATTACCGATTTGGGGGCAGTTTGCGATATTGCAAAAGAACATATCCGCAAAGCAAATTACTTGATTTTAGAAGCCAACTATGACGAAATGATGCTTCGCAACGGAATTTATCCTAGCTATCTCAAACGACGAGTATTGAGCAATTTAGGCCACTTGAGCAACGAGCAAACAGCAAAATGCTTGGTCGAAAATTGGCACAACAACCTAGAAGCCGTTTTTCTTTGTCATTTGAGCGGAGAAAACAATTCTCCAAAACTCGCCTACGAAACCATTTTTAACGAATTAAGCAAAAACAACATTCAACCCAAGCTACTTTTCCCTCTTGAGAGAAAAACACCTTCTAATCTATATGTTTTTGAATGATTATTTTTTTTAGATTTTCACTATTCCAGAAAATCCCATAAAAGCCATAGCTAAAATTCCTGCCGCAATAAGAGCCGAAGGAATTCCTTCCATCGACTTTGGAACCTTTACTAAAGAAAGCTGTTCTCTAATTCCAGCAAAAAGCACCAATGCCAAACCAAATCCAATGGCAGTAGAAATAGCAAACACAACGCTTTCAAGCAATGTAAAATTCTTCTGAATAACCATAATGGCCACTCCAAGAATGGTACAGTTTGTAGTAATTAGAGGCAAAAAAACGCCCAATGCTTGATAAAGCGAGGGAGAAAGCTTCTTCAGCACAATCTCAACCAACTGAACCAAAAATGCAATAACCAAAATAAAAGCAATAGTTTGCATAAAACTAAGACCAAGAGGGTCTAGCAAATATTTTTGTAAAATAAACGTTACGATAGTTGCAATAGTCATCACAAACGCCACTGCACCTGACATTCCTATTGCAGTATCCATCCGTTTTGAAACTCCAAGAAATGGACAAATCCCCAAAAATTGGGACAAAACAATATTATTCACAAATACTGCTACAACAAATATAATAAGATAATGTGCCATGATTTTTTACACGTTTTGGGTTCTACTTTTTATTCTATTTACTATTGCTATCAGAAGTCCGAGAGCTATAAAAGCTCCTGGAGCCAATACAAAAGACAACATTCCATATTGTTCAGGATAAACCGAAACACCAAAAATCATTCCCGTTCCTAATAGTTCTCTAATAGAACCAAGCACTGTGAGTGCAAAGGCAAAACCAAGTCCATTACCAAGCCCATCAACCGCAGAAAGCATGAAATTATTTTTTGCAGCAAAAGCCTCTGCCCTACCAAGAACAATACAATTGACTACAATAAGAGGAATGAACAATCCTAATGTTTCATAAATAGCAGGCATATAAGCATGCATTGCCAATTCCAAAACAGAAACAAATGATGCGATAACCACTATGTATGAAGGTATACGTACCTTATCAGGAACCAAATCCTTAATTAGCGAAATTACAACATTGGAACAAATCAACACAAAGGTTGTAGCTAATCCCATGCACATTCCGTTGATTGCAGAAGAAGTTGTGCCAAGAGTTGGACACATGCCTAAAAGCAAAATAAACGTTGGATTCTCTTTTATAAATCCATTCAAAAATATCTTAATCGCCTTATTCATTATTTTTTCTCCTATTTCTTATTGAACAGTATCTCCTAAAACCATTTTGCTCGTATCCACACAAACAACACTATCTAACAAAGATGTATCAACTGCCGAATTTCTACTCTTTTGAACCTTCTGCACAGGAGTTGCACTCCCAAGGGCATCTATCTCTACGGTCTTTTCTACAACTCTAGGAGTTTCTGCTTTGATTTCTGATTTTTGAACTCTAATCTCTGGTTTTTGCTCTACCACAACAGATTCAATAGTCTGCGCCGAATCACACAACATAGAGTCTTGCTGAACGACAAGAGTATCAATTACAACTTCTTTAGCTTGCAGAGGAGTTGCCTTCAAAAAAACAAAATAAGCTCTATTTATTGCCTCTAGAAAAGCACGCGAACTAATCGTTGCAGCCGTTATGGCATCAATTGTTCCTCCATCATTTTTCACAGCTAAAGCACCTTGCATTGTAAGCCCAACAATAGAACTTTCACGTTGAGTTTTCTTAACTTCAAAACCAAAGATTCTTTCAACCAAACTTGGCTTACTTTTCTGCTGAGGTTTGAACCATTCAACCATTTTAGTTCCAAGTCCAGGAGTTTCTTTCTGATCCAAAACAGCATAATTCAGTATTTTTCCATTTGCATCAAAACCAACCATTAGACGAACCAATCCATTGAAACCATTATTCGAATAACTCTCTACTGCAGTTCCAACATAATTTTCTCCAACAAACGCGTTATAAATTGTCCACTCTTTGTCTTCTAAATTAACAACCTCTGATTCTAATTGCAAGTTCTCCATCGGCAAAACCTCCGAAATTGCTACAGTTTGTTTTTCCTGAGTTGCTTGTTCTATCACACCCTTGGTCAACGAAAAAAATGCCGATAAAATCAACGCTGCCAACACACAAATTGTAGTCAGCACTAGTGCCATATTTACGAAACTCGATTCTAACTTTTTCATTTCTTTACCCTCCCAAATCGTTTTGGTTTTACATATTTATTGATTATCGGAGTAAATGCATTCATTATCAAAATTGCGAAAGACATTCCTTCTGGATATGCACCCCAAAATCGAATAATCATCGTGAGCACACCAATAAACACCCCATAAATCAACATTCCTCGATGCGACATTGGTGAAGTAACATAATCAGTTGCCATAAAAATAGCTCCAAGCATCATTCCTCCTGAAAGCAAATGAACATAAAAAGGAGGATAAACAGAAGAATCCACCAATTGCATCACCAACGCAAAAATACCAGCCGACAACAATACACTAACTGGGATGTGCCAAGTAATCACTTTTCGGACAAGCAAATAAACTCCTCCTAAAATTAATGCTATTGCAGAAATTTCTCCCATCGATCCCGCAGTGTTAAACGTCAACAAATTCAACACATCTGGCACTTGACTCAAATAATCCGACGAGCCAGAAATAGCATTCTTTACCAAAGCCAAAGGTGTTGCCATAGTTTCCGCATCGAGATATGACGAAGCCCATCCTAACGGGCGAGGCCAAGTTGTCATTTGTACAGGAAAAGAGAAAAGCAAAAACACACGGCCAACCAAAGCAGGGTTGAAAGGATTATTTCCTAATCCACCAAAACTCATCTTACCTATGCCAATAGCAACAGCCGAACCTATAACAACAATCCACCAAGGCAAGTTCGATGGCAAGTTGAATGACAAAAGCAATCCCGTCAAAAGTGCAGAATAATTATTGAGAGTAAATCTTCCCTTTATCAAATATTTTTGAATCAAAAATTCAAAAAGCAAGCACGAAAGCACAGCAGAAAGACTCACTATAAGCGCACCTAATCCAAACGAATACAACGCCACAGCGTAAGCAGGCAAAAGCGCAACAACAACATCACGCATATTTTTCTTCACAGAATCGCCACTATGAATATGTGGCGATGGAGAAACTGTAAGTATATTATTCATATCTATTTTCCTTTTTTTCTAAAAAAACTTACTTCTTAGAACTTCTTTCACGACGAATCTGCATTACAGTTGCTTTCCCATAACGCACATAATCCAACAACGGACGATGAGACGGGCAAATATAACTACAAGAGCCACATTCCAAACAATCGTAAATAGCCTCTTCTTCGGCCTCTTTCCACAATGATTTTTCAGCCAACTTCATCATCAAATACGGTTGCAAGCCCATACAACAAACCTCAACGCATTTTCCACAACGGATACAATTTTCCATTTCTTCACGTTTCGATTCTTTGTTACTCATAACCAAAATACCCGAAGTTCCTTTTGTAACAGAAGCATTAAGATTTGAAACCGCTTTCCCCATCATAGGTCCGCCAGCAATCACCTTTCCTGTATCTGCTGGCAATCCTCCTACCGAATCAATAACAAACTGCATAGGAGTTCCTACTCTTACAAGCAAATTCTTTGGTTGCTTCAACGATTTTCCTGTCACTGTTACAACTCGTTCTATAAGCGGTTTGTTCTTCACAATAGCTTCAAAAACAGCATACGCAGTACCCACATTTTGCACAATAACTCCTACATCTATAGGCAAAAGACCTGAAGACAACTCACGACCTGTAGTTGCCACAATGAGTTGTTTTTCGCTACCTTGTGGATATTTCAATTCCAAAGGACAAATTTCAACACCCATAGTTCTTGATGACAATGTTGTCATAAGTTCAATTGCGTCAGGCTTGTTGCTCTCTATTCCAATAATCACTCTATTGACTTTGGTTGCCTTCATCAACAACTGAACACCAATCAAAATCTCTTTACCTTTTTCTAGCATCAAACGATGATCGCTAGTAAGATAAGGTTCACACTCAACCGCATTTATAATCAACGTATCAGCCGTCTTTCCAGCTGGAGGCGTAAGTTTTACTTGAGTTGGGAACGTTGCTCCACCTAGACCAACAATTCCAGCCTCAGCAATTTTTTCTATAATCTTTTCGCTCGAAAGATTAAATGTTCGGTCGATCTTTGCATTTTTATCAATTGATTCCTCCCATTCATCTCCTTCAACTTCAATCTCTATCGCCGGTTTTTTGTTCCCGAAAGCATCTGCAAAATCATCAATCTTGACTACTGTTCCCGAGACCGAAGAATGAATATTGGCCGAAACAAAACCTGATGTTTTTGCAATAAGAGTTCCTACTTTTACCTTATCGCCCTTTTCTACAACAGGGATTGCAGGCGCGCCTATATGTTGCGAAAGCTGAATAACAACTCGGTCGGGCAATTTGCTTAAAGTTTCAATAGCCACACTCGCCGACAGTTTATTCTCTTCAGGATGAATACCCCCTATTTTGAACGTTTTCATATACTACTAATTAGGAGTTTAAAATTTCAACTTTTGTCGTTTCTGTAACCACTTTTCTAATCGGAAAATTCAAAGCAACAATTGCATTGGTTGAACATACATCCACACATTTTCTACACAAACGACATTTTGTATAATCAATATAAGCCACGTTATTTTCGATAGTTATTGCATCAAAAGCACAAACTTTTTGACATTTTGTACATCCAATACACCCAACAGAGCATGCTTTACGTGTTATACCACCTTTATCCTTATTGACACAATTCACAAAAACTCTACGCGATTTTGGTCCTTTTTTGCGAAGTTCTATCAATTTTTTAGGGCAAGCTTTTACACAAGCTCCACAAGCAGTACACTTTTCTTCATCAACTTCAGGCAATAGAGTTTGAGCATTAATTTGCAAAGCGCCAAAAGCACAAACCGCAGCGCAATCTCCCAACCCTAAACAACCATAAGAACAATTAGTTTCTCCTGCATAAAGAGAGGATGCAATTACACAACTTTTGGCACCATCATAGCTACTCGTTCTAGAACGATTAATACAAGAACCACCACAACGCACTACCGCCACTTTTGGTTCCTCGGAGAAACTCTCCATTCCCAAAATTGTTGCGATTTTCTCCATAGCAGCCGAACCTCCAACTGGGCAAAGTTTTCCTTCCAGTGTATCGGCTTTCACGCAAGCATCAGCAAAACCTCTACAACCAGGGAATCCGCATCCACCACAATTGGCACCAGGCAACACGGCCTCAACCTCATCAATACGAGGATCTTCCTCTACCTTGAACTTCTGAGAAGCAAAGTATAGCACTGCTGCTGAAACAAGTCCTATTGCTGCCAAAATCAAAATTGATATTACTATTATATTCATGATTATAATTTTGTTATATCAAACGAAAACTTCTTTTTCAAACGTTCTTTGAACAAAGACAAAACAACATAATAAGGGAGAATCACTAATAACGAAATCGTTCCAGAAATCAATTCACTTGAAATAAACATACTTGTCAAAAAAAGCGTTAGCAAAACCAATAGGAATGGCAAAACATAAGCCAATAACACTGCATAAAGTCCCAAAGAACTTTGACCAATAAGCAAAACCCTATCTCCTTTTTTAACATCATTTTTTACATAAAAGACCTCTACTATTTTATCTTCCTTTTCCGCAGCAGAACATGCGCTCCGAGCATGACAACCAGCGCAAGCAGCCTGTTGTTCTATTCTCACAGAAACAACCTGTCCCTTGCAATCCTCTACCACACCCATATGTTCCACAAAATCCGCCATTAGTAGCACCCTGTTCTTTTGAAAAACAAAAATACAAATTAAATTGTTCTTTAATTACGAAACAAATATTTTTGAAGCACTTTTTTTAATATTGACAAAAGATAGATTTTCTTAAACTATTTCTACAATTAACTCAAAATCAAATTTCAAGTTCTTCTTTAAAATCACCACAATATAAATAAAAATTCTCCTCAATCTTTGAATCAATCAAGGAGAATTACAAATAGCTCTACGATAGTTAAATAGCATTCAAATTTTCAGTTTTTAAAAATTAAATTTCAAACTATCACAAGAATTATTCTTGTTTGCGTCTTTTCGTTTTTCCTTACAACGAATAATTCTTCTCAACATATCCATTGGATGCTCACTTCCAGGACGAATCATAGCATTATCATTTTTTTGTATACTTTTTCTAATAAAAAAAATCAACCTTGCGTATTTTTGTTTTTTAACTCTTCTCTATGTTTTTGCACATTTTCACCTGATTTTTTAATTAGAGTTCCTCCTGCGAAAAGAGTAGCAACACCCTTATTTTATTTCATTCATATTATAGTACTCCCCGTTTTTAAACAAGTTATACAATTATTTTAGTTTTGTCAATCATTTGAGAGTGGTTACTCTTTGACGACACAAAGATACAATTTTCAAATAATCTTAAAAAAAGCACATTACAAACATCAACTCGTATTCTAGATACGAACTCTTTTCTTTAGACATTTTTCTTACCTTTGTACAACAAGAAACAAAAGAAATAAGAAATGAAAATCAAACAATTGTTCTATTTGCCTTGGTGGTTTATGAAAGCACGATTTTTCGGGTGCAAACACCCACTGCAAACCGTACTTTTCATAAGCGACCGCTGCAATCTACAGTGCAAGCATTGCTCTGTTTACCAACAAGAAAATCCTCATAACATGACATATGAACAAGTACGCCAACATTTAGAATACTCATACAAATTGGGTTCGCGCTTTGTTGACTTCGAAGGTGGAGAAGTTATGATTTGGAGAGATGGAGACAAACGTATAAATGATTTGATTGATCTTGCAAAAGAGATTGGTTTTTTCTCCGCAACCATCACCACCAATGCACAACTTCCTTTTGCAGGTTGCAAAGCAGATAGCATTTGGGTAAGTCTTGATGGAATTGGTCACTATCACGAAGAAGTGCGAGGAAAAGGCACCTTTGCTCGTTTAGAAAAAAATATTGCCTCGTGTGGGCATAAACATTTGAGTGTAAATATGGTAGTAAATATACTCAATTACGAAAGCGTTGACGAAACCATCGAATATGCACGAAATAATCCTGCTATCGAAATGATTTCTATCAACTTTCATACGCCATTTCCAGAAACTGAATACTTGATGATTGACACCAAACTCCGCAACGAAATCATCGACCGAGTTATTGATTTCAAAAAGCGCGGTTACCCAATAATGAACTCTATTTCTGGGTTGAGAAAAATGAAAAACATGAATTTCAAAAAGCGTTGCTGGGTGACCAACTTTATTTATCCCGATGGTTCACGAGGCAACTGCATTGGCGAAGGAACTACTATTTGCAACGACTGCGGATTTTGCATGGCTGGAGAAATGGCATCGGTTTTCAACTTTTGCCCCGACACTATTTTTGCCGGATTAAAACTGCGAGGATAAACCAACATACTATGACTAAAAAAGAGCGTTACTCGGCTGTGATTGCTTGGTTTGAAGAGAATATGCCCGTAGCAGAAACCGAGTTACACTATTCCAGCCCTTTTGAATTGCTCGTGGCAGTAATTCTTTCGGCTCAATGCACCGACAAACGAGTGAATATGATTACTCCTCGGCTGTTTTTCGACTACCCAACGTCCGAAGCCATGGCAGAGGCAACTCCCGAAGTAATTTTTGAATACATCAGTAGCATATCGTACCCCAACAACAAAGCCAAACATTTGGTAGGTACGGCAAAAATGCTCGTAAACCAATTTGGAGGCGAAGTGCCCGACAATACAGACGACTTGCAAAAACTACCCGGAGTAGGACGGAAAACTGCCAATGTGATTGCATCCGTTGTGTTCAACCAACCAAAAATGGCGGTAGATACGCACGTTTTCCGTGTAGCCGAACGCATAGGACTAACCACCAGCAGCAAAAATCCTCTGCAAACCGAAAAAGAACTTGTAAAATATATCCCCGAAAATCTTATACCCAAAGCACACCACTGGCTTATCCTTCACGGAAGATATGTTTGCTTAGCACGCAAACCAAAATGCTCCACTTGCGGGTTGCAAAATGTGTGTAGGTTTATAAAAAAAGGAAGAGTTTAACTCTTCCTTTTTTTTATCATTTTATAAACTTCATTAATTCTTCTTTTCGTTTATTATATTCTTCTTCAGAAATTAATTCCATTTCTAATTTTTCTTTTTCTTTCTTCAATTGTTCCATTGCAGCATCAGATGTCATTCCTAAGCCTTTAATTTCTCCATTCTGCAAAGCATTTTCGAACTGAATAAGAACACCACCTAATCCTTGTAAATGAGCACGAATTTCAATCGAAGCTCCTTTCTTTTTAGAACCATTTACGGAAATCTTTTTAATTTTCATTTTTGTTCCCGCATACTCTGCACTTAATCCAGGTGCTGTTCCTATCAAAATAGCACCAGCTTGCCCTAGTTCTGATTGCAAAAATGTAAATCTTTTTCCATTAAAAGGAACTCCAACCGTAATATCATCTCCTATACGATAAGCGTGATTATCCGAAGCTACATAAATTTCATAAGTTTTTTCCAATTCTTTTTGTGGATTAACACACTTTTCTATCATTTCATAAGTTACTGTTTGTTGAGCAAAAGCTATCATTGAAAAACCTGCTATTGCCATCAATAATGCAATTTTTTTATTCATATTCATATAAATTTGTTTTTAAAATTTTCCTACTCACTTTACGGCTTTTCGGGTTACTCCGTAGCACCTGAAAAATCTGAACTTACGCGCATAAAAATAGCGTGGTGCTAAAATTTGTTTTCTTTGGGTCTTGAGGATTTCTGGACTACCTTTCTTACCAAATAAACGAACAAAGCCCACGCTTCTTGCGTGTTCATTTTAGGCTTATTCTTGGTAAGAAATCTTAAAAGTGTCCAGTTTTCAAGACCCAAGAGCGACTTAAAACGCTATTTCCAATATATTTTCAAGATGCGCATAAAAAATACGCTGGGTTATTTCATAGGCAAAACTATTTTTTACAAAGTTATATAAAATTTATTTTTGAGCGATACCCTCTATCTCTACCAAAAGTTCCGGACGACAAACATCCGATTGAACATAAATTGCCATCGTATTCGGAAGTAATGTTTCTACCACTTGCTTTACCTCATAAAAGTCTGAGCTACGTTTTACATATACTCGCAATGCAACTAAATTCTCGGCAGTCATGCCGGAGGTTTTAAGCAAATCGTTGATATTCTCAAGCGTAACTTGAGTTTGTTCGCTCGCCGATTTGTCAACATTCAACTCGCCTCTAATTGCAGCAGTTCCTGAAATGTAGAGCCATTTGTTGTCTTGCAACTTTGCTCGTTCAAACTTTGGCGAAGTGGCTTTTTTTCCATTTCCACTCCTAAGCACCGCATCGGAATACTTGTGTGCTGGCACTTGCAATGCGTTGTCAATAGGTTTTAGTTCTGCTCCCTGCACAGCATTGACTTCCACAATCACTCCACCGGCAGAAACACCAATGCCTGTAGCTGCCGGATAACCTTTAGGCCAAGTTGTTTTAGCATAAAAACTACTCCGCGAATCGTTGAACTGCTGATAGCGTTGACCGCCAGCATCGACATCTGTAATACGCTCAATGTAGTTCCACTGACGAACTATAGAATCAATAGGCATTGACTCCTTTTCCAAAATTCTAAACAAACGACGAAAAACAATTTCTGATTGTTCTTGGACAGAAAGAGATAAATTTTCTGAAAAGATAGTTGAAAAAACAGCTTTTTTCCCCATTTTTTCTACCACAAAATAGTCGCAATCTTCCGTGTTTCTGCGCTTCAAAGTGTCGAACTGATGTCCTTTCAAAAAAGCAACTTCGCACTCCACAGAAACATTGTCGGTCAATGGTTTTTGCGCTATAATGCTAAAAAGAAATTTTTCTCCAATCTTTTCTTTACAAATAGCTAATGTTTGAAGATAAGCATCGTTATCAGCAACCTCAACAAAAAACACTACTCTAACTACGTTTTCTATAGATGAAATCTGTTTGAGCAACTCATCGATAGCTACGTTAAAGTCGATGTTTGAAGATTTGATATTTATCAAATACGGGAACATTATTCTTGCAATAAAGTTTTATAATATTTTTCCTTATCGTTCAATTTACGAATAGCTGTTTGCACACAGACATCCGTACGATTTAGCACTCTATAAAAATCTTCCTCTCCAAACGTATTGCGAGCTATGTAGGCATAAAGTTGTCTTTTGATGAGTCTCTCGGATTTTTTCAACTCTGCACTATTTGCCACAATTTCACGTTTTTGAGCAAATTGCACCAATTCTGCAATTAGATTTTTTTCATCAAGAAAAACTTCTAAAGTTTCCCAATCTTTTTTTGACTTAAGCAAAGCTCTATTCTCATCAGAATAGTTCAAAGCAAATTTATAAATCACACCATGATTGACTAATTTTGTAAAGAAAGGTGTAATATCCGACGTATCCGAAGGGACAAAAACATCTGGCATAATTCCACCACCTCCATACACAATTCGTCCATTTAGAGTCTCATATCGAACAGAATCTTGCTGTTTTATACTGTCTTGCGAATAAAACTCTCCTTGCTCGTAGCGGTTCAAGATTTCTTTTTCGTAGTCTTCACTATTTCCCATTTCATAAGGTTTTTGAATACAACGTCCCGAAGGTGTATAATAACGAGCCACTGTCAAACGCACCGCTGAGTTGTCTGAAAAAGGAATCTGCTGTTGCACCAAGCCTTTTCCAAAAGAGCGCCGACCAATAATTAATCCCCTATCATTATCTTGTATTGCTCCTGCAAAAATTTCACTTGCAGAGCCAGAAAACTCATCAATAAGTACCACCATAGGATCTGTTTTACAAGAGCCAGCTCCATTGGCAATAGCTTCGCTACGAGGATAAGATTTTCCTTCTGTATAAACAATCAACTGACCTCTAACCAAAAATTCATTGATCATATTGATTGCAGCATCTAAATATCCACCAGAATTTCCACGCAAATCAACAATAAACTCAGAGGCTCCTTGATTTTTTAATTTTGCTATTGCAGTAAGAAATTCACTATAGGTTTTTGCACCAAATTTACTGACAAAAATATATCCAATCCTTGGAGTTATCAAATATGCAGCTTCAACACTATGCACAGGTATATCATCGCGAACAACATTGTAATAAAGCAATTCTTTGGTATTGCGACGCTTGATACCGAGTTTTACATTTGTGTGTTTTTTGCCACGAAGTTTTTTGATTACCTTTTCATTGTTAATCTCCTTGCCAACAAAAACAGTATCATTCACTTCAACAATTCTGTCTCCAGCCAAAAGTCCTGCCTTCTCCGATGGACCTCCACGTATAACATCTACTACATAAACAGTATCGTTTTGAAGGTTGAATTGCACACCAATTCCACTGAAACTTCCACTCAAATCAGAATTTACTTCCTCAATATCTTTAGCAGAAATATAAGAAGAATGAGGATCGAGCATCTTTATTACTTCTGGAAGAATCTTCTCTTCCATCTCGGCCAAATCAACGGTGTCAACATAT
The DNA here is from genome assembly GCA_045612365.1 of Paludibacteraceae bacterium. GTDB lineage: Bacteria > Bacteroidota > Bacteroidia > Bacteroidales > Paludibacteraceae > RGIG9608. Next base: position 70,211 of record JAZKYY010000011.1, on the reverse strand, counting down.
TGAGTTTCTATCATGTTGAGCAAAACAGAAGTTTTACTTTGTGAGAAAGCATCAATAGAGGGATTAAACATGTCCACTTGTTGGCGTTGTGCAAAGAAAAAACCGAGATAAACCCCCACTGACAATGCAACTGCAATAATAAGAGGAACGTATTTACTCTTCATCTGATTTATCGTTGATATAACAAGTTTCTATTCCTGCTTCTTTAAGCAAATCAAGTCCATCGGTGATACGATAATGTTCACCAAAAACTACTCTTTTTATTCCACTTTGAATAATCAGTTTGGCACATTCCACACATGGCGAAGCAGTAACATAAAGAGTAGAACCTTCACTGCTATTATTAGAACGAGCCACCTTGGTTATCGCATTGGCTTCTGCGTGCAAAACGTATGGTTTTGAAACATTGTTTGCATCTTCACAAACATTCTCAAAGCCCGAAGGAGTGCCATTGTATCCATCGGAAATAATCATGTTATTTTTTACCAACAACGCACCAACTTTACGACGTTGGCAATAGGAATTCTCTGCCCAAATGCGAGCCATTCTCATATATCTTTTATCCAAAAGTTTATTTTTATCTTCCATATTATTAATCTTTTTTCTCTATCCAATCTCCGTTAGATTTTATCAAATCTACCAAATGTTCAATTGCTTCCGATTCCGGAATATTTTTTTCAATACATGTTTTTTCTTTGTACAAACTTATTTTCCCCTTTCCTGCTCCAACATAACCATAATCTGCATCTGCCATTTCGCCAGTACCATTCACAATGCAACCCATTACAGCAATCTTTAGATTTTTAAGATGAGAGGTAGCTTGTTTGACTTTTTCTAGTGTAGATTGCAAATCGAACAATGTTCTACCACAACTAGGACAAGCCACATATTCCGTACGGCTCATACGCACTCTAGTTGCTTGTAGCAGACTCAATTCCGTATCAACTATTTGTTCTGCGCTACAGTGAAAATTTTGAAAGAAAACACCATCACCAAAACCATCTATAAAAAAGTGCCCCATATACATTCCGCACTCTAATTGGAATAACTCAAAATCTTTCTCTTCTCTATTATAACAGATTACTACAGGATTTTTGCAATCATTATTGAGCAAAGTGTGAAAAAAAGCACGAGCTTGACCAATACTTTCCATTTGATACATCAATACAATTTGCGGATTTTTACTCAAAAGTTGCAAATTTTCAGCATCAAGCTCCTCAAAACTCATTTGAACAAAAGACATTTGGCTTGTTCTTTTTTCCCTTGAAAAATCATCAATAGATTTATAAAAAGGAAAAGTGTTTGTATTTTCTTCCCAATAATCGGCATCCAAAATTGCAGAAATAGATGTATGATTTATTCTTTTTTCTGGGATATAAACAAAATCAGGATCTACATCAAAAGTGAATTCATTCAAATCATTAGCTTTCAAAATAACAACAGGGGCATTATTTCCACCAATTTTTCCAACAGAGACTGTAGCACGACGTTGATATTCAAACGGACTAAAGTTGGGTGAGATTTCTAAATTCTGATTATCAAACGAAGAATTCGGAATAAGTTGAAGTATTTTTTTTGCAACAGGAATTTCTTCCAAAGGATCTTCAGTAAGTGACACCCTAAACGTGTCTCCTATCCCATCAATCAACAATCCTCCTATTCCAACCGAAGACTTCATGCGACCTTCATTTCCATTACCAGCCTCGGTAACTCCAAGATGAAGTGCGTACTGCAAACCTTCTTTTTGCATTGTGGCAGCCATCAACCTTACTGTTTGCATCATCACACGAGTATTTGATGCTTTTATAGAAACAACCACATCGTTGAAATTCACCTCATGACAAAGTCGTAAAAACTCCATACATGACTCCACCATTCCGTAAGGAGTGTCGCCATAGCGACTCATAATTCTATCGCTTAACGAACCATGGTTTACCCCAATGCGAACAGCTGTATTGTGTTTTCTACAGATTTCTAAAAAAGGCAAAAAGCGAAGTCGAATTTTATTCAATTCCTGCGCATATTCCTCACCTGTGTACTCCAATTGTTTGAAAGTATGTATTCCATCAACATAGTTACCCGGATTGATTCTTACTTTTTCCACAAAAGTTGCCACTTCATCTGCCACCGCTGGATTAAAATGAACATCGGCTACCAATGGGATTTTATACCCTCTATTGCGTAATTCCGTCTGAATTTTACGCAAACTCTCCACTTCTTTCTTTCCTTGAGTTGTAAAACGCAACATTTCACAGCCTGCTTCAATCAACTCAATACTTTGAGCAACCGAACCATCAATGTCATTCGTGTTTGTATTGGCCATTGATTGTATGCAAATAGGGTTATCTGCTCCAATACAAATATCACCAATTTGAACAGGTCCAACAATTCTACGCTTAAAGTTAAATATAGAAGAAACGTATTTCATTTTTACGCAGGAATAAATCTATGCAAAAATAATAAAAGTGAAGTAGAATCTGTTACGAAACAAGTAACAAAAATTCAAGACAAAGAACTCTTCAAACTTTTGCTATCTTTGCAACAATAATGAAGAAACGAGACAAGAAATATGAATTAAAAAGAATAAAGTTAGTTGAGCGGTTTGAAACAAATCCGAGCAACTGTTATTTTGATGTTGAAGAATTTGTTTCTATCATTGAATATTACATCGAATATTTTGATATTGAATCCGCAGAAAAAGCATTACAAATGGCATTTGGGATTCATCCAAACAACTCAGAACTTTTGCTAAAACAAGCAGAAATAAATTTCCAAAAAGGAGAATTCAGAATTTCTTTGCAATGTTTGGAAAAATACCCCAACCCCAACGATTCTGAAATGCTCTTTTGGAAAGCTAAAGCATTAGTAGAACTGGGGGAAGTTAATCACGCTTGCGAATACTTCAACCGCATTGCAGAAAACGAAAATGATGACGAATACTTTGATGACCTTTGTTTTGATATTGCAAGGGCTTTTCACGACGAGCAATACGCAGAAATAAGTATAAGTTGGCTCAAAAAAGGATACGAATTCAACAAGAAAAACACATATCTGATTAATTATTACGCAATGCAGTGCGCTTTAGTTGGAAGTTATAAAGAATCTACAAAACTTTTAAACGAATCGCTTGATTTAGATCCTTATCAGGCTCCTATTTGGGTACATCTGTGCGAGAATTTACTAAAAGAAGGAAAACATAGCGATGCTCTAAAAGCTATTGATTTTGCTGTTTTACTTGATAAAAACAATTTTATTGCTTGGAAAATAAAAGGAGAACTTCTTAGTGACACAAAAGACTTTGACAATGCAATAAATTGTTTTTCCAAAGCCAAGGAATGTGCAGTATCACTAGAAGAAACTTCCGAATGTTTTTTTCTTTTGGCAGATTGCTTCGAACAAAAAGGAGACTTTATCAATGCGCTGTCTTGCTACCAAGAAAACATTCATTGGAATAAGATATTAGGCGTAAAAGATTCGGCATCTTTTCTTGGTTGTGCATATTCGTTACTTGGATTGGAAAAATTTGAAGAAGCACTAACGCTCTGCGAAGAAATAAGCGATGTTTTCCCTGACATCGCAGAAGGTTGGTTTTACAAAGGGGAAGCTTTTTATGCTCTCAATAAAATTGACGAAGCAGAAGATTGTTACTTAAAAGCTTTAGGGATGGAGGAAAATCAAGAATCGCTTCTTTCTATATTAATCTCTCTCGGGAACATCTATTTTGGGAAAGAGGAGTTTGACCAAGCACTAATCAACTACAATCAAGCTTATCTATTGAAGCAAGATGACGATAATATTAAACTTCTTATATCTATCACATCTTATAAACTTAACGACAAAAACAAAGCATTTTCTTTACTTAAGGAAGTGGCTAAAAACAAAGCTGATGCCATTCAGTTTTTTACCAATTTTTGTCCAGAGTCAGAAGACGAAATCGATTTACTACTAAATAAATAACATCAAGAATATGAAAAAAATAGCATTTATCCTATTGCTCCTTGTCATGTCAAATTCAGCATTTTGCAGAAAAGGTCCAAATGTAATCATTGGCGATAATGACAAAGAATTAGAAATAAAAACAGAAAACGAATCTGTTTTCAAAAAAGTAGAAAACTGGTATGGAGAAAACATGAACTACTTCACTATCACTACTCTTATGACGATAGAAAGTTCTTTTATCCCTTTTCCGTCAGAGATTGTAATTCCTCCCGCTGCCTACGTTGCTAGCAGCGAAGGAAGTTCTTTGAATATTTCGGATTCATATGTTATCAACCTTTTACTTATTGTTGTTTTTGGAACTATTGGTTCTTTGCTTGGAGCTATTATTAACTATGTATTGGCAATCAGTCTTGGTCGACCCATCATTTACAAATTTGCAGACAGCAAACTAGGTCACATTTGTTTATTGAGTAGCGAAAAAATAAAAAAAGCGGAAGACTATTTTAACGAGCATGGAAAAATATCCACATTCGTAGGACGATTAATTCCTGGAATCCGACAACTTATTTCAATACCTGCCGGATTGGCAAGAATGAGATTTCTTCCGTTTATCGCCTACACAACTTTAGGTGCTGGAATTTGGAATACTATTCTCGCCCTACTCGGTTATATCGCTAATGGGCAAATGGATTTAATAAACAAATACAGCCATGAACTATCTGTTATTATTCTAATAGCTCTAGGATTAATTATTCTATATTTCATAATCAAAAAGATTTTCAAAAAATAGTAATGCAAAAGTTTGGTTTGATAGGACATCCTCTAGGACACTCTTTTTCTCAAAAATTTTTTACCGAAAAATTTAAAAAAGAAGGTATAGATGCTGTCTATAATTTATACGACTTGGAAGATATTAATCTGTTCGCCGAACTCATTAGCAAGGAAGCGATTAGTGGTTTGAATGTAACAATTCCTTACAAAGAAACAATTATTCCTTTTCTCGATAAAATAGACAAGACAGCTGAAGAAGTAGGCGCTGTAAATGTGATAAAAATAGACAAAAACAGCAAACAACTTATTGGGTATAACTCTGATTGCATAGGTTTTGAAAAATCATTAATGCCTCTACTAAAACCCTACCACTCAAAAGCATTAATATTAGGCACAGGAGGAGCTTCAAAAGCTGTTAACTATGTTTTAAAAAAACATCATATTGAAACAAAGTTTGTATCAAGAAATGCTTGCAAAGAATTTTTGATTTACAAAAATTTAAACAAAGAAATAGTTGAGCAACACACAATTATTATCAACACAACTCCACTTGGAATGTTTCCTAAAGTAGACACATTTCCAGAAATCCCGTATAATTCATTAACAAAAAAACACATCCTATTCGATCTTGTTTACAATCCAACAGAAAGTACATTTCTGAAGTTCGGTTCACAAATGGGATGTACAACAAAAAATGGGTATGAAATGCTAGTAGAACAAGCAATAGAAGCATGGGAGATTTGGAACAAATAAAAAAAGGAGAGAATTCTCTCCTTTTTTTTATTTACTCTATAATTTCCTTTTAGAAGTTTACTGGGACAACCTTACCTTCAGGGTCTTTTGACCAACTATCACTGATATCCCAGAACAATGGACTATTTGCAAGGTTCTGACCTCCATCTTGTTGAGCAGCAGGGAGCAAATAAGTATTATAATTCTCAATTTCTTCAGAAGTGGTAGGAGTATCTCCCCAAGGAATTCTACGAATCTGAATTTCATTGTCTGGTCTACCTGCATAGTTCCATTGGTTAAGTTTTACAGGGAACAAACGTGGGTAACCTGTACGACGGAACGTTGTCCATGCTTCCAAACTCATAGGGAAATTAGCAAACCATTTTTGAGTAATAATTTTTTCCAATTTTACTTCGTTGTCGTCAGCATCGTTCCATTTTACTCCAACAGTTACTCTACCAGGCAAATTATTTTCTTTGTCATAATAATCAACATAGTCAACTGGCTGAAGAGTTTCTTGACTCATATAACGAGCCAACTGAGCTGTTGCACCAATTTCCTCAAAGCCAATCGCAATACCATCTTCATAAAAACTTTGTGCAGTTCCGCCCATATTCCATCCACGCAATGCACCTTCTGCTTGTAAGAAAACTACTTCAGCTACCTTAATCCAAGTAAAGTTCAAGAACTGAACATTTGTACTTACTTCGGAGAAAGTCAAATAGTCATTCTTACTTTGAGACTGAGGTTTAAGAATTATACCCTGACGAACTCCGACGCGCATAGTATTTTTCTTTAATGTTGTGACGCCAGTTCCCTTGTCTTTCAAGTCGTAACCATGTTTTCCTGCACCATTGTTAATAAAGTAGTGCTCTAACATTGGGTGCTGATAACGTTTTGCGATATTTTCGAGCGATGCACTCAAACGAGTATCTTCCCAACCTACAGCTATCTTATACAATGGGTGAACCAAGTTTCTATCTTTAGATTTGAAACCAATGTCATCATCTCCGTATTCCAAAACACCAGCTGCAACAGCTTTTTCAGCAATTTCTTGTGGAGTTTCTGCTGTAGTTGGATTATCTAGCCCATTACGGTAAAGTTGAATTGGTTCTTTTACGTTTGCCATATTAAGCGCCATACGCAACTGAATAGAGTTTGCGAATTTTACCCAATTCTGCCACATCCATCCACATGGAGAACCAGCAGTAGATCCTTCAACTCTCTTTAGTTGAGCAACAGTTGGTTGATAAACATTCAAAGTATCAACTGCATCACGCAAATCCTGAATAATAGCTCCGTATGCTTCACGTGGAGAGAGGTAATGCAAAGGATACGTTTCCTTCAATACTCTCCAATCATAATAAGCAATAGGGCCAAAACAATCCGCAATAGCAAGCATACTATAGCCATACATAATTTTAGCAATGGCAGCCAAGTCACCACGTCCCAAATCAGATGCTGCAGAAATAGCAGGAGCTATATATGGATACAACTTTGGTGTTTCTCCATAAGGACCAGCAATAAATGGGTTATTAGGATAGTAATATGTAGATGGTTGACGACCATCAAAGTCCATACATAACGACATATACCCAGCATATACATCAACATTTAGATTACGTTGATATTGATACTTGTGTTCACGGAAGTCAATAACATATTCCATCCCCTGAATAAGCTGACCTTCAATAGACTCTACTGTAGCATCATCAAAAGTGACAGTGTTAGCACCCCAACTACCTCCAGATCCACCACCGAAACCATCATCTTCTTGATTATCACCCCAATTGATATCTTCACAACTAGCAAAAACTAGTGAAGACAATAATAATATCCAAGCATATTTTTTCATTTCTCGTTCTAATTAAATATCGTTAAAAAGTAACTTTTATATTCAAACCATAACTTCTAGAAGTTGGCATAGCAAACACATCAATACCACCCATACCATTCGATGTAGAAGCAGAAATATCAGGATCTACTGGACAAGATTTATATAAGAAGCATAAATTTCTTGCCACAAAAGATAAACTCAAGTTTTTAGATGCTCCTAACAAATCTTTGAAAGTATAACCAACAGAAAGTTCGCGTAAACGTAAGTTTGAAGCATCATATACATAATTGCTCATAGGTACATTACCAGTCTTTTTGTAGAATGTTTCAACATCTATCAACTGTCCATCAGGGAGTTCAATAAATCCATCACGATCAACTCCTGAAGCTTCTGAAACACCCCAAGCATCCAATTTAGCCTGTGTATAAGAAATTACTTTACCTCCAATCTTACCATCTAACAAGAAGTAGAATGAGAAACCTTTATAGTTAAACGTATTGTTCCAACCATAATAGAATGGAGCCATTGAGTTACCTGCATATTTAGTCACACCTGCACCAACCAAAGAACTAGTTATGATTGATCCATTTTCATCTCTATCATAATCACGAACATACAAGTCACCATAAGAACCACCAGGTTTGAACTTAATCAAGAAACCACCGATATCCCATCCCATAGTATACTCAGTTCCATCATTATAAGTAGAAAGAATCAAGTTGTCATTATAAGAGAAGTTTAATCCAGTTCTCCAAGAGAAATCTTTAGTTATATTCCAATTATAATTTGCAGTAAACTCGATACCTGTATTACGAATTTTACCAGTATTAATAGGTTTGCTCATTCCTGAAACAGTACCAACAGACAAGAACTGATTAACCATTGTACTATAGTAATAAGTAATATCAAAATCAAAAGCATTATTAAACAAAGCCATATCGTAACCTACCTCTATAGATGTAGTAGTTTCAGGTTGAGGATTATCAAACGAATAAGCTTGTCCTGAATAAGTACCAGTTACAGCATTATAAGTATACGAACCATACAAAGTCGCAGGAATAGAGTTACCTACCTCAGAATAAGAAGCACGCAACTTCATTATATTAATCTTTTTATTTGTAATGTTAAACAAATCCTTCAACAAAAGGTTTGCACCAATAGACCAATATCCAAAAGAAGTTTTTGCATTTTTAACTACAGGATTTCCATTCGCATCTTTTACAACCTCTCCTTTAGCATCTTTCACAGTATAAGTTTGACCTTTAAACTGACTAAATGCCTTCGACCAGTCATGACGATAACTAAAATCAACAAATGCTTTATCCCAAAGACCTACTTGAGCTGTTCCAAAAACTGCAGCATTCCAATCGTCTCCCCAACTTTCTCCAGCACCCAAAGATGTACCATAGATACCATATAGACCAGTTGCAATGTTTCCTGTTCTAAAGTACCCGCCTGGATCTGAGAAATAGAAATAGTTAATCATACCAGCAGTATCGGCCGAGCTACTCATATTTGAAGACCACCATTCAGATTTATTATAACTACCCCCAACAGTTGCATTAATATCTATAGGACCAGCCTCTTTTGCAAAAGTAAAGATAGCATCCGCAAAAGTTTCTGCGCTTTGTGATTGAGACAACCAGTTAGATGAAGATTCTTTTGTCTTAAAACGAATTGTTGCATAACGTTGATCTTCATTCTTATCAAAAGTTTGATCTCGACTATAACGAAGTTGGAAATTCAAACCATCAATAATCTTCACGTTAGCAGTTCCACTCAAAATCAAACGATTAATACTACGAGAAGAATATGTTTTTTCTGCCAACCAATATGGGTTATTGTAGTTTTCTCCAGCCCAAGGCCAATTTTGAATATCTTGTCCTAATAATCTCTTATATTGAACAGAACCAAGAGTAATATCATCCGCTGTTTGAGCAACTCGTTTATAATTAGCCTTAAAATAGCGCATATCAACATCACGACCAACTTTATATAGAGAATAAAGCGGGTTACGAGCCTCTCCCGACATTGGAACATTCTCCATTTTTTGATTAATGTAGTTTGCCGAGAAATCTAACTTCAAATATTTGTTAAACAAAATAAAATTCTGCTTAAACATCAAGTTATGACGACTAAAGGTATTGTTTTCCATAATACCATTTGCCGTTGTATTTCCATAAGAGAAATAAGAACGCGCATTTTCCGAACCACCATTAATAGCAACAGTGTTCGTAAAGTTCATACCCAAATTAAAATACTCCTTCAAGTTATCTCTTGGCTCAGTTGTAAAATAAGGGATATATGCCTTATACAAAGCCACTTCCTCTTTGGTATAATCAGAAAGTTTCTTATGACTCCAGCTATATTCCGAAGTTTCGTAACCAGATTCACGATCGCCAGAAATAACAGAACCATAAGTATTTTGGAACTTAGGTAAAACTAGAGGTGTTTCAAATGTTGTATTACTTGAAATATCAACACGAACAGCACCTTCACGACCGCTCTTTGTTGTAATCAACACAACACCATTGTTTGCCTTAGAGCCATAAAGAGCAGCAGCATTAGCACCTTTCAACACAGTAATGTTCGCTATATCATCAGCATTGTAGTTTGACAAAGGGTCTCCACCATCACGAGATCCACTATAAACTGCATCACCAACAGAAGATTGACCAGATGCACCATTTGAAATAGGAATACCATCAACTACAATCAACGCATCATTATTTCCTAACAAAGAGGTTTGACCACGTAAAGTAATCTTCGAAGCACCACCACCAGCACCAGAAGAGTTTGGAGTAATAACCAAACCGGCCATCTTTCCTTGCAATGAGTTTGCAATGTGAGAATCTTTCGCTTTTGTCAACTCTGCTCCAGAAACAGACTGAGTTGCATAAGTCAAAGATTTTGCTTTACGTTCGATACCCATCGCTGTCACAACGACCTCTTCCAAAACCTTGTTGTCTGGCTGCAATTTGATTCTAAACGCAGTTTGACCACCAACTTCCGAAGTTTGAGTCTTGTAACCCATGTAAAAGAATTCCAAAACATCTTTCGAACTTGTAACATTCAATTCAAAATTTCCATCAAAGTCCGTAATGGTACCTACCGATGTTCCTTGAATTCTAACACTCGCCCCAATCATTGGTTCATCAAATTCATCAACAATCACACCAGTTACCTTCGTTTGAGCAAAAGCACTAAACGAAATTCCGAGCAACAATGCAACCATTAAAGATCTCAAACCTAGCGAGAATCCTCTTTTTAATGACTGTTCTTCTCTTTTCATAAACAAACTTAAAATCTATTTTATTACTAAAATTATTTTTCTTTTTCTATAAAAAACTATAAATCAGCAAAATAAAAATCACCTCAAAAGTGAGCATACTTTACCTTATAATTGGCGGTAAAGGTAATACTCTTTTTTATTCCAACAACATTAAATTCTAAATTTTTTTAAAATTAACAAAAAAAAGATTAATTCTACTTTAATAAAGAAACTAAAAAACCGAACAAACCTATTACACAAATAATTGTACCAGTTAACTTATTAATCAAACCCAATCCACGAACATTAATTTTTTTTCGAAATCGATCAACTAAGGAGTTTAGGGTCACCCACCACAAGAAAGCACCAAGAAGAATAGAAAAAATTCCAACAATACTTTGATACAATGGTTCATCGGAAGTAAAAAATCCCATACGAGCGAAGAGTCCTATAAAAATAAACATAATCATAGGATTAGATATACAAAGCGCAAATGACGTTGCGAAATCAGCAAAGTAACTACCTCCAGATTCTTGTTTTTGAGCCGAAGAAAGACTTCTTACAGGATTACTCTTAAAAATGTAAAAACCAAACAACATTATAATTACACTTCCTACTATCTGAATCCAAAACTGATACCTTGTGATAAAATCAGAAATAAAACCCAAACTAAAACCCGCAATCATGGCATAAACCAAATCGGAAAACGTCGCTCCAAGACCTGTTATAATGCCAACTTTTTTCCCTTTTATTAACGTACGCTGAATACAAAGGACTCCTATCGGCCCAACTGGTGCCGAAACACATATTCCTATTATTATCCCTTTTAGAATAAATTCAAGCATTATCTATTTGTTCTCTTATATAATTTTGAATTGATTCAAAATCATTAGGATGAAACCACTTCACATTTTCATCTTTCATAAACCACGAAAGTTGCTTCTTTGCATAACGACGACTGTTTTGTTTAATCATTTCTACCGCAAAATCCAAATTCCACTCTCCGTCAAAATATTTAAATATCTCTTTGTAGCCAACCGTATTCAGCGCATTTAGATTTCTATATTGGTACAAGCTCCTTGTCTCATCCTCCAAACCCATTTGCAGCATTAAGTCGACCCTATCATTTATACGTTTATAAAGTTCTTCTCTCTCGCAATTCAGTCCTACCTTTATGATATTGAACGGACGTTTTTTTTGCGGATTTGTTCGTAAAGAAGAATAAGGCTTTTGCGTCATATAACAAATTTCCAACGCATGCAAAATTCGCTTGGCATTTTTCAAATCCACTTGTTTATAATAATCTGGATCCAAAAGTTTCAACTGAGAACGCAAATATTCAATTCCTCGATCTTCATAAATTCTCAGCAAATTACTACGAACTGAATCATCTATCGTTGGTAAATCATCTATGCCTTTACACACTGCATCAACATAAAGCATCGACCCTCCAACCAAAAGAACCACATCCTTCGTTTTATGCAATTCCTGCAACAAATCAATTACATCCAATTCATACTGACCAGAACTATAACGATCGAAAATTGATTTATTCGCAATAAAATAATGTGGAACCGCTTTTAGTTGTTCATCATCTGGAGCTGCCGTCCCTATTTTCATTTCCTTAAAAACCTGACGCGAATCAGCAGAAATTATCGACGTGCCAAAGTTTTGTGCCAAACGAATGCTTGTTGACGTTTTTCCGATTCCCGTAGGACCAAGTAGAACAACTAACGTTTTTTTCATTGATAGTTAATAAGAAGATTCTTCGAAATCCATGTCACCAAAACCTTCACTAAGATCGTCATCATTATATCCGTCCGTGCCATAGAAATCATCATCCGATAAAATTGACGTATCCGAAGGAATAAACGAATCTATATCAACAATCTGTTTTGGAGGTATTCCTTTTTTTAAAGAACAAACTGCTTCCGACAAATTCGAGCCAAGAATAATTTCTTTCAGTTCCATAAAAAACGCCCTATCTGAAATATTGTCGAAAACGTAAATCATTCGTTGTTTTTCCTCTGTAACAAAATCGCGCAAAACAGTGTTTTCCATCACATAATTGTCATATTCCGACCCCGAATCCATTTCAAACAACGTGATTTCTTGTTCTTTCTCCCACTGATCGGTACACAAAAAGAAAGATGTTATTTGATCTTTTGAAAATTCTACCGAATCCAAAATTGCTTCATGCAACTGAAAAAACGTAGCATCTGCATCAATTTTTATTTCACGATAAAAGTTATCTACTTCATCGGAAAAGAAAACAAACTTATAAACCATATTTATTTTGCTTAAAAAATGTAATATTTCAAGGCAAAAATAGTAAAAAGAAAATGAGTTAACAATAATAGTTATTGAGTAAAAAAAGAAGAGAAAACCTTTCTCCTTTTACCAACTCAGAAACACATTGTTCTTACTTAACTATTTACTAATTTTGCAAAGTTTTTTTAGAGATTAAAAATGCAAAACTTTTGGATACGCTTTTATAATGCAGCTAAATCAGCTACACCATCAGCATTACATACAGCATGGTGGATGGTGAGAATTACCGTTGCTGTTTCTTTTGCGATTTTTTTACTTAAATATTCCGGCATTCTTATTTGGCTTTCAACCGCCATTGCTCCCGTGTTCCAACTTTTTGGGCTACCCGGAGATGCCGCTTTCGCGTTCATTAGCGGTTACTTTATAAATGTATATGCATGCGTTGCTGTTGTTTCAACTATTGATATCTCAATTCGCGCTGTAACCATCATCGGTGCAATGACATTGGCGGCTCATGCCATACCTATCGAATCGGCTATTCAAAAGAAAACCGGTTCGTCGCTTGCAATGGTGATTATAGTACGCACCATTTCATCTTTTGTTTTGGGAATTTTGCTCAATTTAATTTTACCAAATAGGCCTGATTTCGCATCTACAACAACGGTTGAGTTGAGCCAACTACCTTTTTTCAAAATTCAGGGAGCTTTTATGCCTCTTTTTCTTGATTGGCTAAAAATGATTTCTCTACTAATGGGAAAAATGGTAACAATTATTCTCTCGCTTAACATCTTGCATGGCGTTTTGCGAGAATTTGGAATCTTAAAATACATTTCTAACGCTGCACGCCCACTAATGAACATTTTTGGACTTTCAAAAGAAAACTCCTTTTTATGGATAATTGCCAACATTGTAGGACTTTCCTATGGTGCTTCCATTATGGTAGAAGAAGCTCAAAAAAGCAATCTTACAAAAAGGGACATCGATTTACTTAACGCACACATTGGCATTTCTCACAGCAATATTGAAGATTTAAGTATCGTAGTAACAGTTGGGGCTGTGTGGTGGATTGTTTTGTTCTCTCGATGGATAATGTCACTCATTATCGTATGGATTTTTAGAGCTTATTATTTTTTCAAAGAAAAAGAAAGCAAACTAAAAGTTTCTAATTACTGACCCTTATTTTTCTTTTTTGCTCTATTTAGCACATCTATTTTATAAGTCAGTCCTAAACGGAACTGATGGAAAGGATAATCCTTTAGCCCATATTGATAAGAGAAAAATGGTTCAAAATTTCCGACACGACCAACCACATTAGTTTTTAGCGTCATTGGTCGGTCTCCATCTTTCTCCCAACCCACATATCCACTCCATGTTTCTTGAATGGTAAGATATTTCATTTGCAACTTCATCTGCAAGCCATACATCACAGCATCGTTCTGACGTCCATTGTCGGTTTGCCAACAAAGAAAACCCGTACTACCCACAAACCTCAATTCTTCAAAAAAATTATTTTTGAATTTAATTGATTTCGCAAGCGTTGCATCAAAAAAATAACCCGGACAGTCATAATTCCTTGCGCTATAAAAACCCTTGTCGGACGATGCTGCTTTCAAAGCTGCTCTAATTGCTAATGCTGGACAAAGAGTTTTCTCTTTAAGCAAATAAATTTCAGTTGCAACGTAAACATCTCCAGAATCATGACCCTTTGACGGAATAGAATCACTCAATCGACATTGACGTTTTCTCTCTGCCGTATATCCATAAAATTCCACAAAAGGCATCCAAACTGTGAGTCTTGCTCTTTCCGTAAAAAGTGGGACCGATAATTTTGCAAAAACATCGGCCGTCCAATCCTTAGCAAACCCAACATAATAATCGCCACCTAATTCAACCAACAACTTTCCGGAAACCTCCCCATCCAACATGTCGGGAACAGGAAATGCGTTTGGACCAAAATAGAAAGGAGCAATTTTACTTGGCTCACCCAAATTTGGTTTATTTAATGAAGTTTGAGCAAATGAAAAATGTTGTACAAACACAATGCTGCACAACACTAACAAGATTTTAACCGACTCTCGGTACATTTCTTTAAGCAATATTCATCAATTTGCAAAGATATTTGCCAATGATATCAAATTCCAGATTTACCACAGTACCTTTTTCTATCGTATGAAAATTGGTATGCTCGTAAGTGTAAGGAATTATTGCAACCGAGAATTCATTATCCTTTGAATCACACACTGTCAAGCTCACACCATTCACCGTAACAGAACCTTTTTCCACCGTAGTATAACCTTTGCGTTTTTGCGCTTCATCTATTTCATAACGAAACGTATAGTACCAACTTCCGTTATTTTCTTCTACTGATTGGCATACTGCTGTTTGATCAACATGTCCTTGCACAATGTGTCCATCCAAACGACCATCAATCTTCATACTGCGTTCGATATTCACTTTGCTTCCAACGTTTAACAATCCGAGGTTCGACTTGTCGAGCGTTTCTTTTATAGCCGTTACTGTGTACTCTTCGCCCTCGATATTCACTACCGTTAGGCAAACGCCATTGTGAGCCACACTTTGGTCTATTTTCAATTCATTGGTAAAAGGGCATTTTAGCGTAATGTGCAAATTGTCTTTATCTTTTTCCAAACGAGTTACAATTGCTGCTGATTCTACAATTCCTGAAAACATATTCTTTTTTTCTCCTTTTTATATAAACAAATTACAAACACGAAAAGGTTTTTACTCCTCTCCGCCAAATTCCATTAAATAAGCTTTAATAAATCCATCGATGTCGCCATCCATCACTGCCGCCACGTTGGAGGTTTGATGGTCGGTGCGATGGTCCTTCACCCGACGGTCGTCGAACACGTACGAACGAATCTGCGAACCCCACTCTATTTTCTTTTTGCCGGCTTCAATCTTTACAGTTTCGGCATTACGTTTCTCGAGTTCCAATTCGTAGAGTCGAGAACGAAGCAAACGCAAAGCATTTTCTTTGTTTTTAGGTTGGTCGCGACTTTCGGTGTTTTCAATCACAATTTCGTCCATTTGCTCGGTCACCGGATTGCGGAACGTATAGTGCAAACGCACGCCCGACTCCACTTTGTTTACGTTCTGACCACCGGCACCCGACGAACGGAACGTATCCCACGAAATGTTCGCTTGTACGATTTCAATCTCAATCGTATCATCGACCAATGGCGTTACGAACACCGACGAAAACGACGTCATTCGCTTGCCTTGAGCATTGTAGGGTGATACGCGCACGAGACGATGCACTCCGTTTTCACTTTTCAAAAAGCCGTAAGCATAATCGCCTTGCACTTGAAAAGTTACCGACTTGATACCCGCTTCGTCACCATCGAGTATGTTCGAGATTTCTACTTTATAACCTTGTTTTTCGCAATAACGCATATACATACGCATGAGCATCTCTGCCCAGTCCTGCGCCTCCGTTCCACCTGCGCCTGCCACTATTTTTATCACCGCGCCCATTTTGTCCTCCTCTTTGCGGAGCATATTGCGAAGCTCCAGTTCTTCGATGAGGGCGATGGCTTTAGTGTAGGCCGCATCTACCTCTTGCTCCGTAGCAGCTTCTTCTTTGTAAAACTCATAGGCCAATGCTGCCTCTTCAGTAGCCGAAGCCACCTCGGCATAGCCATTTATCCAATACTTGAGCGAGCGGACTTTTTTCATCTGCTCTTCGGCCGCTTTGGCATCGTTCCAGAAGTCGGGCGACTGCGTACGCAATTCTTCTTCTTCGAGTGCTATTTTCTTCGACTCGATGTCAAAGATACCTCCTCAGCGCATCTACGCGTTCGGATGCTGCTTTAATCTGTTCTTGTGTTGTCATTTATTCTTTTTTTTAATTAACTGCAAAGATACAAAATAACCTCGACACCGTATATACAAAAAAAAGCAGAACGCCCCGAACCCATGAGCATTCTGCTTTTTTCTCCTATATGGATATTATTCTAATGCCCCGACAGGAGTGAGTAAGTTTTTTTATTTTATATTAGCAAATCTCTTATTTACCGTCCAGCCCTTGGATACAAACCACAGGCTGTCTTCCAATGCCTGGGTTGGGTGACCAGGGTCTGTCGCAAAGTCACCCTTGCCCCGGATGCGTGGGGACAGGTCTGTGCGTGGCTCCAACAGGTTAGTGCGCGCCAATTCAAAATAATGGTAATCTAAGCCCAATGAGTTTGGAGAAAAAAACGGCCCCTGGGGAATCATGAAAATTGTATCAATATTATCCATTGCCAGATATTTATTTAATGTATCAAATGAAATTTGTATGCCGTCAGATTCGGTAAAATACAATTCTTTATTTACTTTTACAACTGGTTCAACCGGTGTTTCAATTGGTGTGTTTGGTGTTTTGTCCAATGGATCGTCGGGTTCGTTTTTGTCATTTTTACAACTGACAAACGCTATCACATTCAGTAGTAATAGTATCGGTATTAGTATTTTTATTTTTTTCATTGTCATCTATTTTTTTATTTTGTGTTTTGGTTTAATTGGTCAATCCAATATTTATTCACAGTCCAGCCATTTTCAACCATCCACAGACTGTCCTCCCCATATTGTGATGGATACCCAAGGTTTGTTATAAAGTCCCCCTTGCCACGGACACGTGGTGATAAATCGATAAGTTCCTGTAACAAAGCGTCGCGTGCCATTTTGAAATAGCCTGGATGGTCATAATAATCAGGTGCAAAAAATGTGCCGACCGGAACCAAGAAAACAGTATCAAAAACAAAACTTCCATCTTCATTGAGAATCGCCAAGTATTTTTTTACCGTGTCAACTTCAATTTGTTTGCTCTCGGATTTTTTTTCGGTAAAATACAATTCCTTGTTCATGTGTATAGGCAAATTTAGAATTTCTTCTTCAGTTAAACTGCCTTGTTCGGTTACTGGGTCTTCAGGTTCGTTACCTTTATTGTCGCAAGAAACGAATCCCAAACTCAATGCGGCAAAAAGCATTGCTACAAATAAAAATCTGTTCTTCATCATAAAAAATAAAATTAAAAAATTAAACAATAAACTAATAAAATCTCACTCGCTGACAGACATAAAAAAAGCGTGAAACTCAACTGTTTCCCGCTATCTGAGGTGTTTGGCATAACCTTGCTACACGAAATAAGTCAAGCCCACGCCAAAACGTGAGCATTTAACATTATTCTTTCGTAGCTTTTAGTCGCCAAACTTTCAGATAGAAAGAAATAAAGCAAAATGCTTTTTTAGTATGTCCTTTTGTTCTTATTCAGAACATCAGCAAAAATAGAAAAAAGATTATATTCATCAAATCTTTTTCTTTATTCCAATTTCATTTGCAGCCATCGCAAAGCCTGGTAAGAGGCTCGCATGGCATTTTTCGCCCTATCGCCACCAAACATAAAACATTGCGCCTCCACACCGCTTGGCGTAGCCACTGCTATCCACACCGTACCTACGGGTTTTTCTTTGGTTCCGCCCGTTGGACCTGCTATGCCCGTAGTAGCAATGGCACAGTCGGTAGCGAAACGCTGCTTTGCTCCAAGTGCCATCTCTTCGGCCGTCTGCCGGCTCACCGCACCATACTGCTCTAGTGTTGCGCGCTTCACGCCGAGGAGTTGTTCCTTGGCCTCGTTGGCATACGCCACCACGCCCCCCATGTAGTAAGCCGAAGCGCCCGACACACTCGTCAGCAGTCGAGCAATGGTTCCTCCCGTACAACTCTCGGCCGTTGCCAGTGTCAATCCTCGTTCTGCAAGCAATTTTCCCACAACCGACTCAAGCGCATCGTCGTCGTAACCGAAAATATATTCTCCCACCAAAGCACGCAACTTTTCCACCTCACATGCCACTTGCTGCTGAAGTTTCACAGAATCACTCCCAAAAGCACTCAACCGCAAACGAACAACGCCATCTTTGGGCAAATAAGCAAGGCGAATGTTTTCGGGCAAAGAGAGTTCCCACTCCTCAATTTTGTCCGACAAAAAAGATTCGCCAATGCCAAAAGTCAAAACATTTTTATGATAAATGCTTTCGACGGAAAACGTCTCAAGCAAAAGCGGCACAACCTCTTTGCACATCAAACCCTTCATTTCGGACGGAACACCCGGAAGCGACACCACCACTCTGCCATCCTTCTCGAACCACATTCCAGGAGCAGTTCCCCATTTATTTATCAATACTCGGCAACACTCTGGCACCAAAGCTTGCGCCTCATTGAGTGGAGTCATTGGATAATTTCGTTGCTCAAAAATCCGCCTAACATTCTCAAGTGAAGGCTCATGCAACACCAATTGCGAGGAGAAAAATTGACACAACGTATGTTTGGTAATATCGTCTTTAGTTGGCCCAAGTCCGCCAGTAATGATTACCGCATCGGCAGTTGCCATAGCTTCTTGCAAAGTGTTTTTTATTTCATCAGCGCTGTCAGAAATGGTAAAAACTCGGCAGACACGCATTCCGTTTTCATTCAAATAAGCAGACATCCAAGAGGCATTCGTATTCACTACTTGCCCAATGAGCAACTCATCGCCTATGTTTATCAGATTAATTTTCATCGTTTATAATATTTCATTAGTTCATCTTGAGCAATAATCTCATTATCGAGCAAATGCCTCAACACAGCCAAAACTTGGTCTTCTTTTCCCTTTGTTGCATCAATCAGTTCTTTCAAAGAAAGGTGATTTGAACTCAAAACCTCAAATATTTTTTCTGCATTTCGTTCAAAAACTTTGTCGTCTAAATGTTGTTTTTTCAAACAAACATCGCAACAACCACAATCAGAAGACTCTCTCTCTCCAAAATAATCGAGAAGCAATCGGCTTCGGCAAAATTCGCCAGATTGTGCATAATGAAGCATTGCCGAGATACGCTTTTCGAATCGCTCTTTGCGTTCCTCATAGGCCGAGGCAGGAATTGACACATACTTCAAAGATTGTCGATCACGAGAGAAAATAATAAATGGAGTTTTTTTGAATGGAACGTATTTCACCACTCCTATTTTTGACAGAAAAACAAGTTTATCATAAATAGTTTTTCGATCTATATGCGTACGTTCCGATAGTAGATTTTCGCTGATATGCACAGCATCGGAAAACAAACCTGTATAAGAACGAAGTAAACATTGCAAAATGGCATCGCTCTGCTCATCTAACGAATCGAGCATATAAAGTTCCTCCTTCTGAAGCAGAATTTTTAGTTTTGAAGGGTTATCAATCTCCTCAGTAAGTTCTAAATATCCGGATAATTCCAAAATCTTCAATGCACTGAAAGTAGCATTTATCGGCAAATGAAAATTCGTGCAAAATTCCTGTAAATTAAAAGCATAAATATTGCCTTGTCCAAAACCATTGGCAACCTCAAGAAAACAACATAGTTTTACGTACACTTCCAAAACACGCTCCTTAGGTGGAAACGAATCCGAAATACGTTTTTTCAAACGAGCCACATCGGCATTACTAAAAAGTAATACCGCAAAAGCCTTTTTCTCGTCTCGTCCTGCCCTACCGGCTTCCTGAAAATATGCTTCAATAGAATCGGGCAAATCTACATGCACCACTAAACGCACATCAGCTTTATCAATACCCATCCCAAAAGCGTTGGTAGCCACTATCACCCTACAACGCCCCTCTTTCCACGTTTGCTGACGAAGATCTTTCTCTTTATCCGTCAAACCTGCATGAAAGAAATCAGACGAAATAGAATTTTGATTCAAAAAATCGGAAATTTCCTTGGTTTTCTTCCTATTCCTAACATAAACTACAGAACTCCCATTTACTTTTTGCAGAATGTTTAGCAATTGAGAAAGTTTATCCTCAGAATAACGTACAACATAAGCCAAGTTTTTGCGCTCAAAACTTTTCCTAAATACATTTTTTGCCGAGAAACGGAGTTTCTCTTGAATATCGTCGACAACTTCAGGTGTAGCTGTAGCCGTAAGCGCCAAAATAGGAACGTTAGGCAAAAGTTCTCGTATCTTAGCTATTTGCAAATAAGAGGGTCGAAAATCGTAACCCCACTGAGAAATACAATGCGACTCGTCCACTGCTATTAGTGACACATTAAGTTGCACAATGTTTTTCACAAATAAATCTGTAGCTATGCGCTCAGGAGAAATATAAAGGAATTTGTAATCACCAAACAAGCAATTGTCAAAAGTTTGAATAATCTCATTTCTGCTCATTGCCGAGTAAATCATTGTGGCTTTTATTCCTTTTTTCCGAAGATTTGCAACCTGATCCTTCATCAGAGCAACAAGAGGAGTGATTACAATACAAATTCCTTCAGTTGCCATAGTTGGCACCTGAAACGTAAGTGACTTTCCTCCTCCCGTTGGCATCAATCCTAATGTATCTTTTCCACTTGCAACAGAAGCAATTATATCCCCTTGCAAAGGACGAAACGAACTGTAGCCCCAGTATTGCTGCAATATCTCCTCATATTTTTGCATAAAAACAAAAGTAGAAAAAAATCCAAGACTCCTAAATAAAAAAACAAAGACGTTTGTAACAAACACAAACGTCTTCAGGAAAAAAACTATTTTTTCTATATCACAATCTTACATCGATACCTTTTTCAGCTAAGAACTTTTTTAGTGTAGGTATTTCAATTTCTTTATAATGGAACACACTTGCCGCCAAAGCTGCATCCGCTTTTCCCTCTTCAAAAGCATCTAAAAAATGTTGCATATTTCCTGCGCCACCACTTGCAATAACAGGAACTGAAACTGCTTCGGATATTTCGCGAGTAATATCATTTGCAAAACCATCTTTTGTGCCATCATGATTCATCGATGTCAAAAGGATTTCTCCTGCGCCTAGTTCTACGGCTTGTTTTGCCCAATCAAGAGCACGAAGTTCTGTTTTTATTCTACCACCATTGAGATACACAAACCACTCTCCATCTTCATACTTTACGTCAATAGCAATCACTACACATTGAGAACCAAATTGGTTTGCCAAATCAGTAATAAGTTGTGGATTACGAACTGCCGCCGAGTTTATAGAAATCTTATCAGCACCTTTCTGCAATAACAATTCTACATCTTCGATACTAGAAATACCTCCTCCTACAGTAAACGGAATATTAATATTTTCCGCAACTCGCTGCACTAAATCGACCAAAGTTTTGCGTTTTTCGTGCGTAGCAGTTATATCCAAAAAAACCAATTCATCTGCACCTTGAGCAGCATAATATGCACCTAACTCCACAGGATCTCCAACATTTTGAAGTCCCACAAAATTGATACCTTTTACGGTTTTTCCGTCTTTAACATCCAAACAAGGGATAATGCGTTTTGCTAACATATTTTTTACAATCTAATGAAATTTTCTAATAATCGCTGACCAACTACACCAGACTTTTCTGGATGAAACTGAACAGCATAAAAATTATCTTTCTGAAGTGCAGAACTATAATCTATACCATAAGAGGTAGTAGAAATTGCATGTGGCGATGTCTCCACAAAATAACTATGCACAAAATAGAAATAATCATTCTCAGCTATTCCGTCGAAAAGCAACGATTTTACATTTGTCACAGAATTCCAGCCTATCTGAGGAACTTTTAGCGACGCAGTTTCAAACAGCCTAACTCTTTCAGGAAAAATTCCTAAACAATTTGTATTGTTTTCCTCAGAAAAAGAACACATCAACTGCATACCTAAACAAATACCCAAAACCGGCTGACAAAGAGCGACTAAGAGTTTATCTAAATTGCGACTTTGCAAATAATTCATCGCAGAAGAAGCCTCTCCAACACCAGGAAAAATAATCCTATCTGCCGACAACAATTCTTCGTGATTATCCGTGATAATAGGATTAATACCAATGCGTTGCAGTGCGTAGTTCACCGAACAAACATTTCCTGCATTATATTTTACAACGGCTACTTTCACAATGTTTTTTCACCAATAAAGGTTAAATCTCGTGAATAATATCCATTCCAATCTGAATAGCCTGTTCGTTGAGAGGCAATAACTTGTGATGACGTTCTGGCAACGTTTTCTTTAAACCAAGCATTACGTTTTCCAACTCAACCACTGGAACCACTTTTAGCAAACCACCCAATACAATCATATTAAATATTTTTGGAGAATTTGCCTTTTGAGCTGCATCCAACGCATCAATTCGGTAAACCTTTATATCCTTTCTTTCTGGGAATCTTGTAATTCCATTTCCATCAAGAATAATAATTCCTCCTGGTTTTATTTTTGGTTCAAACTTGTCCAACGATGGCTGATTCAACAAAATTGCTACATCATAAGAAGTCAAAATAGGAGAACTAATTCTATCGTCGCTCAAAATTACAGTTACGTTGGCAGTTCCTCCTCGTTGTTCTGGACCATACGATGGCATCCAAGTAACTTCTTTACCTTGAAGCAAACCCGAATAGGCCAAGATTTTTCCCATCGAAAGTACTCCTTGTCCTCCAAAACCTGCTATAATAATTTCTTTTTTCATCTCTTTTCTAGTTTTTATTTGTCTTTCAAATCACCCAATGGGTATTTCGCAAACATATTTTCTTCCATCCACATATTTGCCTGATGAGGAGTCATTTTCCATCCTGAATTACAAGTTGAAACAAATTCCACAACAGATGTTCCTTTCTTAGCCATTGCATTCTCAAAAGCCTTACGAATTGCTTTTTTAGATTTACGAATAGCAGGAACTGTATGTACACTTTGACGAGTAACGTAGCAAGTACCGTCTAATTGAGCCAATAAATCAGAGATTTTCAATGGGAAACCATTCAATTTTACATCTCTTCCGTGAGGGCAAGTAGCTGTTTTCATTCCTTCCAAAGTTGTTGGCGCCATCTGACCTCCGGTCATTCCATAAATTGCATTATTGATAAAAAATATCACAATGTTCTCTCCTCTATTGCAAGCATGTATGGTTTCTGCCGTACCAATTGCAGCCAAATCGCCATCGCCCTGATATGTAAACACACAGTTTTCTGGTAACAAACGGCTAATTGATGTTGCAATAGCAGGAGCACGACCATGCGCAGCTTCTTGCCAATCTATATCCAAATAGTTATATGCAAAAACAGCACAACCCACAGGAGCAACTCCAATTACTGTTTCTTTTATTCCCATTTCTTCAATGACCTCTCCGATAAGTTTGTGCACTACACCATGACTACATCCAGGGCAATAATGCATATTTCTATCGTTCATTATCGAGGTCTTAGTGTAAACCAGATTTTCTGGTTTTATGATATCTTGTGTTGTCATACGTTCTTCTTTTTTATTTAACTAATTGTTTTTTCATTTGTTCCAAAACTTCTTCTGGAGTAGGAACAACACCTCCCATACGTCCATAAAACTCAACAGGGATTGCACCATTCACAGCCAAACGAACATCCTCTACCATTTGCCCTGCGCTCAACTCTACGGTCATGATTCCTTTTGCTGTTTTTGCTAATTCCTGAATTTTTAGAGTTGGGAAAGGATAAAGCGTAATTGGACGAAGAACACCAATTTTCAATCCTTCTTTTCGGCCAATTTCCATTGCGCTCATACAAACACGAGCAATTGAACCAAATGCAATAAGAACATAATCAGCTTCCTCACAATTCACCTCTTCAAAACGAACTTCATTTTCACAAATTTCCTTGTATTTAGCTTGCAAACGCAAATTTGTTCGTTCCATTTCTTCTGCTTCTAAGGCCAATGAAGTAATCACATTACGACCTCTACTTTCTGGTTTTCCTAGCGTTGCCCAAGGACATTGCTCACGAACCTCCTCATTGGTACGACGAGGACGATATGGAGGCAAAACCACCTTTTCCATCATCTGACCAATAATACCATCAGCAATAATCATAGAAGGAGTTCTATATTTGAATGCCAAATCAAATCCCAAAGCAACAAAATCTGCCATCTCTTGAACAGATGAAGGCGCCAATACGATAAGACGATAGTCACCATGACCACCACCTTTTACAGCTTGAAAATAATCTGCTTGACTAGGCTGAATTGTTCCCAAACCAGGTCCCCCACGCATTACATTTACAATCAAACAAGGCAGTTCTGCACAAGCAATATAAGAAACACCTTCTTGTTTCAAACTTATACCAGGACTTGAAGAAGATGTCATAACACTTTTACCACAACCTGCTCCACCATAAACCATGTTAATCGCAGAAACTTCACTTTCTGCTTGAAGCACAACCATTCCTGTAGTTTCCCAAGGACGCAGTTCCATTAGAGTTTCCATTATTTCCGACTGCGGAGTAATAGGATAACCAAAATATCCATCACAGCCATAACGAATAGCAGCTTCGGCAATGGCCTCATTTCCTTTCATCAATCTTACATCTTCCATACGCCTAAATCTTTACCTTATAAACTGAAATACAAGCATCTGGGCACACATATCCACATGATGCACAACCAATACAAGCATCTTCATTTTGCATATACGCAAAATTGTAGCCCTTTGAATTCACCTCTTTAGACATACCCAAAACATCTAATGGGCAGGCCTCTACGCACAAAGCACAACCCTTGCAACGCTCGGTGTTTACTACAACAGCACCTTTAATCTTTGCCATCTCTTTATATCTTTTTATGTTTCATCTAAAATAATTTGCAAAATTAATACTTTTTTATAAAAAATTTATTTGGAAAGAAAAAAAGTAAAACAAATAAACAAATGTCAAAATTAAGGCTTTCTCTCTTCCTAAAAAGTTTTTTAGAAAACTTGTTGCACAATTAAAAATTAGATATTATCTTTGCAACGCTTTTCCCAAAAGGAGAAACGTTTAAAGCTTCAATAGCTCAGTTGGTTAGAGCACCTGACTGTTAATCAGGGGGTCGTTGGTTCAAACCCATCTTGAAGCGCACCTGAAAATCAAGCACTTACAAACAAAGTAAGTGCTTTTTTTATTGCCATTAAAACTATTTGCGATTATTTTGCTATGTTAGCAATCTCATATTATCTCATTTGCGTATAATTCTACGTTTGATTTTCCTAACGCATCGTCAAGTGCTTTTGCTTTCTTTATGAATGGGCTCCTGCGGACGTGCCTGCAGGTTTGCATCTATTCCATCAATGACATGGAGGTGTTTTTGCATTTTGGAAATTTTATGTAATTTTGCATGCTGAATTATAAAATATATTTTATAATGAAAACAAAAATCTATATTCTCGCATTTTTTGCGTTTTGTGCCATCCCGTCATTGTTTGCACAACAAACGTTATCCTCTTTAACAGAGGGATGTGTTAGGTTCTTGGATGAGAAAAAAGCATATAATACTGACCAAGTTTTTATATATCCAGAGTTTACTGGTTCAAATGAGCCTTCGCCACTTTTTATGCTTGAATCTACTTTGAATGTAGATGTATTTGGCTATTATAAACTTGCTGGTTTGTACGACACGGATCTTAAACAACAAGTATATAAAGAAACCGATGAGTACAAACAGCAGTATGCTGAATTAAAGGCTAAGTCAGACAAACTAAAAAAGACTCCTTGCTATTACATTGGTAAGTTAGAAAAAAATTACGATGTAGAACGTAAAGGATTTGCTTATACAAAAGAGCATAGTTCTTGGGGATTTCCCGACTGTCCGGGGTATTTTGTCCAGGAAAATCTTGCGTTTGAATTTGCGACTAAAAGGTTTCCCAAAAATAAAGTAAATATCACAAAAAGAACTTGGGGAAATAATGTTTTTTATAAACAAGAAATTCTTTTACCTGTTGCAGACGCTAAAGTGGCTCTTAAAATCGAAGAAAACAAAGGAAATGTTGGCGTCCTATTCTTGTTTACTCCTAGTTCATACAATTCTAAAAATTTCATGGCAACTGTTTTGTTAGCCAGAACGACAGCAATTTATCTCGTAAATACTCGGACAGGAGAGGTGTATTGTAAGGTCTTGTAGTTCGCGTCTTTTCGCACACGCGTATAAATCCATATCTTTGCACAAAAATTGCAGGATATGGATTTTTTCTTTTGATTCTATTGCTATTGTCCCCGAGCTTCAGGCTCGTGCCATCTTTCATTCAGATAGATGGTAGCGGTTATACTGGTATCTCACGCTAAAACCATCGCCTTCAGGAGCAATAACCTCCATGCCCGACCATTGCAAAGGTACTCATATCCGACACAACAATTTTTCAAGAAATTGGAAAAGTTTTTAATCTATATTTTATAAATGTCAAAAGAAATATATATCTTTGCAGCACAAAATTCAGTCACTACAAACGATTATATAATAATATAAAATCGCAAATAAGTAGCAACAATTTTGTAATGCGTTGATAACCAATAATGATTTTATACCTGTTAATTCAGGGGGTCGTTGGTTCAAGCCCATCTTGAAGCGCAAAAAAAATAATTCTTCAGTAGCTCAGTCGGTTAGAGCATCTGACTGTTAATCAGAGGGTCGTTGGTTCAAGTCCAACCTGAAGAGCAAAATTTCAAAAAAGTATGCGTTTCGGAACGATTTCCGAAACGAATTTTTATGTAGAAACATTAACCACCCTTCAACTCTCACAAGAAAAATGGCAAGTTCAAATTTTGTTGATTATGTAAAAATCTTTTGCCGAAGCGGGAAAGGAGGTGCTGGTTCTGCTCATTTTCATCGAGAAAAATACATTCCAAAAGGAGG
Source organism: Paludibacteraceae bacterium (assembly GCA_045612365.1). Lineage (GTDB taxonomy): Bacteria > Bacteroidota > Bacteroidia > Bacteroidales > Paludibacteraceae > RGIG9608. The sequence continues at coordinate 42,771 of JAZKYY010000011.1, read as the reverse complement.
TCCTGACGGAGGAGATGGTGGCCGAGGTGGACACGTCATTCTCCGTGCGAACAAAGATTATTGGACTCTTATTCACCTAAAATATGCACGTCATATTTTTGCAGGGCATGGCGAAAGCGGCGGAGGAAGTAGAAGTTTTGGAGCAGATGGCAAAGATGAGATAATTGAAGTTCCTTGCGGAACAATGGCATACGACGGAGAAACTCACGAGTTTATCTGTGATGTAACGGAACATGGACAAGAAGTCATACTGCTTAAAGGTGGACGTGGCGGATTAGGCAACTGGCATTTTCGTACAGCCACAAATCAAACACCTCGTTACGCTCAACCAGGCGAGCCAATGCAAGAACGTTCTATTATACTCGAACTCAAAGTGCTTGCAGACGTGGGTTTAGTTGGATTCCCAAATGCAGGAAAATCCACTCTCCTATCAGTGGTTTCAGCAGCAAAACCACAAATTGCAAATTATCCATTTACCACACTTGTGCCGAATCTAGGAATAGTAACATATAGAGACAACAAGTCTTTTTGTATGGCAGACATTCCAGGAATTATTGAAGGGGCTCACGAAGGCAAGGGACTCGGATTAAGATTTTTGCGTCACATAGAACGAAATTCCATTCTTCTCTTCATGATTCCTTCCGACAGTGAAGACATTGAAAAAGAATATAATATTCTGCTAAATGAACTGAGAGAATACAACCCCGAATTAGCAGATAAAAAACGAATTTTAGCAATTACAAAATCTGATTTAATTGACGAAGAAATTCTTACTGATTTACAAAAGAAACTACCGAATATTCCAAGCATATTTATATCCTCAGTAACAAACGATGGAATAACCGAACTAAAAGATATGATTTGGAGTGCACTACAAGAATAGCAAAAGAGAAAAAAGCGACAAAGATGAAAAAAATTGCAATTCTCGGTTCTACTGGTTCAATCGGAACTCAAACTTTACAAGTAATCAAACAAAATCCTAATCGTTTTGAACTTTATGCCATCACAGGCAACAATAATGTTGATTTACTTATTGAACAAGCACGAGAATTCAAACCAGAAATTGTTTGTATAGCAAACGAATCTCTTTACTCAAAAATCAAAGATGCATTGGCAGATTTACCAATAAAAGTATTCTCTGGCAACAATTCCATTGCTGAGATGGTTCAGATGCAATCTATAGATATTGTTGTTACAGCAATGGTTGGATACTCAGGACTTCTTCCTACCATCAAAGCCATAGAAGCTGGCAAAACGATTGCTTTAGCTAACAAAGAAACGCTTGTAGTGGCAGGAGAACTTATTTGTAATTTAGCACAAAAACACAACACTCCAATTCTTCCTGTAGATAGTGAACATTCCGCTATTTTTCAATGCCTTACTGGGGAATATGACAATAAAATAGAAAAAATAATACTTACTGCATCAGGAGGACCTTTTCGTACACTTTCTTACGAAGAATTAAAAAAAGTTACTGCAAAACAAGCCCTAAAACATCCAAATTGGGAAATGGGAGCAAAAATAACTATCGACTCTGCAAGTATGATGAACAAAGGTTTTGAAGTTATTGAAGCAAAATGGTTATTCGGATTGGATGCAAAACAAATAGAAGTGCTTGTTCACCCTCAGAGCATTGTTCATAGTATGGTTCAGTTTACTGACGGTGCCATAAAAGCTCAACTTGGAGCACCTGACATGAGACTTCCCATTCAATATGCGCTTACCTATCCTGAACGCATAGAAGCTGATTTTCCTCGTGTTGATTTTACAAAAACAACACAACTCACGTTTGAACAACCAGATTTGAAAAAATTTAGAAATCTACAATTTGCTTTTGATGCAATGAAGAAAGGAGGAAATATGCCTTGCATCCTTAACGCAGCCAACGAAGTTGTAGTAAAAGCATTTTTGGAAGAAAAAATCGGTTTTCTACAAATGAACAACTTAATAGAAACCGCTATGCAAAAAATAAAATTCGTTGATCAACCCTCTTACGAAGACTATGTAGAAGCAGATAAAGAAACAAGACTCTTTGTTTCAACACTTTTTTAAGAAAAATCCCTTTCTAGATTTTTACAAAATAGTTGCGCTTATACATAAAGTAAAGCAAAAAAAAGACACATCCAACTTGAGATAGTTCAATAAAAAATGGATAAAAATTCACAGAGAATTGTTCCAACCCAAAAAACAACGATTTTCCTATACTTCTGAAATTCACTGCTTCGAACAACACATAAGCTACAATAGAATTCATTCCATAAATCCTTAGCCAAAGAAACGGTTTTTGCACTTTCCGCACATCAACCAAATAATAAAAAACAGCCATTAACAGAAAACAGATTCCTCCACTAAACAATGTCATCGAACTTGTCCAAAGACGTTTTATTATAGGCATTTGCAAACTCCAAACAAGTCCTAACAAAATCAATACAACTCCTATTATCACCAAAAAGAGTGATTTTCTTTTCTCCGAGATTGAAGATTTTAGCAACACACCTGCAAAAGTCCCTAAAAGCATTGTTACTGAAAAATTCAAACTACTCAACACCCATGTATAGGTATATGATTCCGAGAAAAACCATTGTCCATTTTCCCAAAACACACCGTCTTTGAATCTTCCTAAAACTACATTATCAATTTGGCAAGCAATATTTCCTATTGGAGAAAAATCATTATTCCCAACAAAATAAAATAACGCCCAATAAATAAGTAAGAAAACTAAAGCAAAAATAATTTGCCACTTGATCTTGAAGAATAAATACAAAACAGAACTTACCAAGTAACCAATTGCAATAGCTTGTAATGTATTTGAAAATAGTCTAAAACAAGAAATATCAAAAGCCAATAAATTTCCTTGAACAACGCAACCTAACAACCAAAGAATTAGAACTCGTTTTGCAATTTTTAGCCACAAACGAATATCTTTATTAGTCCCTTTTTTATAGCGAGAAAATGCAAATGGAATCGTAATCCCCGACATAAAAAGAAAAAGAGGCATTACAATATCCCAAGCACTAAAACCCTGCCAAGCCACATGATCAATTTGAGCTTTCAGTACTGTTGTAAATGGAGAGTGATAGGCCTCACAAAGTTTCCAAAGCAAAGGTTGAAGTGCAACTAGAAAGAACAAATCCGCACCCCTAAGCACATCTAAAGAAACCAAACGTTGTTGCTGAAACGACATTCTATTTCAAGTTCTTGAGCGTGTGACCCATCTTTTCTTTTTTGGTTTTCATATAGTCAGAGTTGTATTTATTTGTTTCTATCTCAATAGGAACATTTTCCACAATCTCCAAACCATATCCTTCCAATCCAATGCGCTTAACTGGGTTATTTGTCATTAATCTCATTTTCTTAATACCGATTTCTCGCAAAATACTCGCTCCTACACCATAATCGCGCTCATCTGCTTTATAACCAAGATGAATATTTGCTTCTACCGTATCAAGACCTTCTTCTTGCAATTTATATGCTGCAATTTTATCCATAAGACCAATACCACGTCCCTCCTGATTAAGATAGATCACTGCACCCTTTCCTTCTTTTTCAACTGCTTGCATTGCCAAATGAAGTTGTTCTCCACATTCGCAACGTTTTGAGCCAAATATATCTCCCGTAGCACAAGATGAATGTACTCGCACCAAAACAGGTTCGTTTTCTTCCCAAGTTCCTTTCACAAGGGCAACATGTTCCAAACCATTTGACTTTTGACGAAACGGAATAATCTTAAAATGACCATAAGAAGTTGGCAAATCAGCTTCCTGACCTTTTTCAACGATAGTTTCTGTACGAAGTCTATATTCAATCAAATCGTGGATTGTAATAATCTTAATTCCAAACTTTTCCGCAATTTTTTGCAACTCTGGCATTCGTGCCATTGTTCCATCTTCGTTCATTATTTCCATCAGTGCTCCAGCAGGATAAAGCCCTGCAAGACGTGCCATATCAATGGTTGCTTCAGTATGACCCGCACGACGAAGAACTCCTTTTTCTTGTGCATAAAGAGGATTGATATGACCCGGACGACCAAATGTCTGAGGAGTTGAATTTGGATCAGCCAAAGCACGAATGGTAGCTGCTCTATCAGCAGCAGAAACTCCTGTTGAGCACCCTTCTATTTTATCAATAGTAACCGTAAAAGGAGTTCCAAGTATTGACGTGTTATCCGACACTTGACGTGGCAAATCAAGTTCGTTGCAACGCGAAATAGTAATAGGAGCACAAAGCAATCCACGAGCATTCTTGAGCATAAAATTCACCTTTTCTGGTGTAATTTTTTCAGCTGCAATAATGAAATCACCTTCATTCTCACGATCCTCATCATCTACCACGATTAAAAATTTCCCTTCACGAAAATCTTCTATAGCTTCTTCTATTGTATTTATTTTCATATTATTATATTTTTTTCTTTGACGACAATTTTAATTTTGAAAACATCTTACTCCATGCCTCTGAATTGAACAATGGCGAATCTGTAGCTGCCTTATAAGTCAAAAAAATACCTATTGGCAACAAAATCAAGGAACTAAAACACATCCCAAAAAACGTATTCCAAACTCCTTCAGTTGCCATTTTTGTTCCTATATTATTTAGAATATAGTAAATTATAAAAAACACTACCGAAATAACAACCGGCATACCCAATCCTCCCTTTCGAATAATCGAACCCAAAGGCATCCCTATAAAAAAGAAAATTATACAAGCAAAAGACAAGGTAAATCTGTTGTACCATTCTACCAAATGCTTATTCACGTACGACTGTGCAGAATCTATCAATGTTTGATTGTAACGCACATTGCTCTTTGCAACCTCTATTTTATTTTGAGCAAATTTCAGCACCTTCTCCATTTGAGCCTTTGACAATGTTCTAAAAAGCGAATCTGCATCGTAACTATGAAATGTTTCTTCTGTATTTTTAGCAATAGAAAATACAGAATCCTTATTTATATTTTCACCCAATGGTTTGAAAAATGTATTATTCTCTACTCTATCCAAATAGGCAAGATAAACCGAATCTCTTACCAAACGGGAAGAATCAATATCTTTATCCAACCGCTTAAGATCCTTACTAATGTGCTGATCTTGCAAGAAAGACTCATCCATTCTATTGAAATTACCATCAAAATCAATCAAAATCTCCTTCTGTTTGAACGTTTCTCTACGATAAGGAATATTGTTTTTCGATTTTTGTTCCGTTTTCAAATTTTCAAACATTTCCCCAGCATAAAGAGTTAACACTAGATTCATTTTATCTTTTGTTGATTCTATCCTTGCCGAATCGGCTGTTAATATTGCGGCATCTCTAAATCCATTTGAAAAATCGTACATTTTGACGCTTTTCAAAAGTTTTTTCTGATAATCTTTTTCCCGAACATAAATATTCAATCCGGTTATTCCCGAGTAGAATTCACCAGTAGGAATTTCTAACTCTGGAGATTTATGTTTGATGGAGAAAATCAAAGCCCAAAGTTTTTTTTGCGTTTCGGGCAATACGTTATTTGAAAAGAAGAAAGCTCCAACAGAAAGCATTATCACACTAATCAGAAGTGGCAACACAATCCTAAAAAGAGAAATCCCTGCCGACTTCATAGCCAGAAGTTCAAGTTTTTCGCCCATATCTCCAAATGACATCAACGAAGCCAACAAAACTGCTAAAGGCAATGCCAATGGAACAAGAGAAAGTGCCGAATAAAGAAAAAACTCAAACAACAAAGAAACGTCAAAACCTTTCCCTACTAAATCATTTACACGCATCCACAAAGTCTGCATCACCACGATAAAAAGACAAATGAAAAATGTGGCCAAAAACGTAACAAAAAAATTGCGCAATATGTAGAGGTCTAACTTTTTCAAAATGGAGTTTTATTTCGTTGCAAAGATAATGAAAACTTACGAAGTTAAAGCCATAACTCAACCTTCCACCTACTAGTAGAAACTAGTAGAAACCTATCTGTTCATATACATATCAATTTCGCCATTTTGCAGAATCTCAAGCGATTTTTTCATCATTTGATCTTGCTCATTCATAACCTGAAAATAAGCTGAAGAATCCCATAAATCACGAGCAACAATGGCTTTTATAAGCATCTCTATTAACGATTTTGAACGATCATATTGTTCCTGATCAAACTCAATTCCAGCTACTTGGGCATTTGTTTTCAGATTACAAAGCAGAGATTCTTCTACGTTATAATTTCCCACAAAATCTTCTACACTTTTATAGTTTCTCTTCAATGATTTTTCATTTTCAAGAAAGTATTTTGAGATAGTTTTATTCAAAACGCCTTTAGCTATAACATTTTGATAATAATCCGAAAAACCAGTTGTATCCAACGGAACAAACACATCAGGCATAATACCTCCTCCGCCATAAACTACACGTTTTTTTATCAACGTTTCATATTTCAACGAATCAGGGAAATCAATACTATCTGCGCATTGCAATTCGCCTCTTGAAAGTCTATTTTCCAAATCACGATAATATTTTTCCATCCCCTCATTGTAAGGGCGCTGAATCCAACGTTTTGTAGGAGTAAGATAACGAGCCACTGTCAGACGAATTACAGAACCATCATTCAACGCCAACGGACGCTGTACCAATCCTTTGGCAAAAGTTCGCCGACCAACAATCAATGCCCTATCCCAATCTTGCAAAGCACCTGCTACAATTTCGCTAGCCGAAGCAGAATATTCATCCACCAAAACTACCAAATTGCAGTTTTCATATTTTCCTTTTTTTATAGTTTTTTCCTCGTCGAGCAAATCTCCACTTTCTTGTGTATATACAATAGTTCTCTCGCCCGAAAGAAACTCATCGGTCAGTTCTAATGCCGTTTTCAGCAAACCTCCACCATTTCCTCTCAAATCAAGAATGATATTCGAAAAGGATCCCAATTTATTCATAGCAGAATGGAATTCTGACATTGTTTGAAATCCAAAACTATTAATCTTGATATACGCCGTCTGCTTATCAATCTTATATGCTGCATCAAGCGTATAAACAGGTATTTTATCTCTTGTGATATAAAACGGAATAAGATTCTCTTCTCCTTTTCGCTTGATATCAACAACCACTTCGCTACCTTTTGGTCCTCTAATTCTTTTCGTCATATCCGAAATGCTCATTTTTACTCCAGAAATTGTTTCTCCATCTACTCGAATCAATTGATCTCCAGGCAAAACGCCAACTTTCTGGGCCGGACAACCCGAAATTATTTGCAAAACTTGCAACGTATCATCAATCATTTGAAACGAAATTCCAATTCCTTCAAAATTTCCGTTAATTGATTCATTTGCTTTCTCAATCTCTGAAGCAGGAATGTATGTTGAATGTGGATCAAGTTCTTGCAAAACGCCTTTTATTGCATTTTCTACTATAACAGAATCCGAAACAGAATCAATATAAAAACCTAAAATAGAATTTATAGCATTGTTCAGCTTCCAATATTGCTGTGCCGAAAATTCTCTCTCTCCGAACAAAAGAATAGGAAGAGAAAGCAGTATCATCAAAACTTTTTTTCTCATAATCTCTTATGTTTGTACTTGAACATAAATGCAAATAGCACAGCTACAACCAACGAATATGCTGTAAAAATAAACCAAACAACTTCCCAATTGCCAATCAGATAACCTGCAGACCATTCACAATAGTGATTAACTATTTTTCCAGCAATCCACGTTCCCACCGAAGCTCCTATTCCGTTGGTCATAAGCATAAACAAACCTTGAGCACTTGCTTGCATCGGTTTGCTTGACTCTTGCTCAACAAAAAGTGCACCCGACACATTGAAAAAATCAAATGCAACCCCATAAACCACACAAGAGAGTAATAGAAAAACAACACCTAAAATACTCTCCGTTGAACCAATTCCAAAGAATCCAAAACGTGCAACCCAACCAAACATTGCAATTAGCATCACCTTTTTAATTCCAAAACGTTTTAGAAAAAATGGGATAAGCAAAAGACATAATGCCTCACAAATTTGACTAACCGAAATCAAAAGTGTTGGATTTTGAGCAAACCAACTTTCTTCCACCGCTGCAAAGTGATTAATATAAGGAGTTGCAAAACCATTAGTAATTTGCAAACTCACCCCAAGAAGCATAGAAAAAACAAAGAAAACCAACATTTTCTTTTGCTTTAAAAGAATAAATGCATCTAAACCAAGACGCTGAACAAGTGTTTTTTTACGATTTACAACAGACGAATCAATAAAACATTGTGGTAAAGAAAAGCAGTAAATCCCTAATACAATTCCTAATACTCCAGAAATAACCAATTGCATATAAGTGAACTGAGCAGTTTCTGCTAATCCAAATTTCACAAAATTGACAAACCACATTGCAACGATAAAACCAATTGTTCCAAAAACACGAATTGGAGGAAAATCTTTTACAGTATCAAAACCATAACGTTGCAATGCCGAAAATGCCACGGTATTGGACAATGCTATAGTCGGCATATAAAAAGCTACACTTACGCAATATGGCAAAAAAACAGACCAAACATCAACTCCTTCTCCTTGCGAACCTACTATTGCAACAATAAGCATAAACACAGACGACATAAGATGAGAAATTCCGAGCAAACGCTGTGGTTGTACAAATTTATCGGCTATTGCGCCCATTATAGATGGCATAAAAATAGAAACCACACCCTGAGACACATAAAACCAAGAAATATATTCACCCAAACCAACACGTCCAAGAAAATTTCCAATACACGTCAAATAAGCTCCCCAAACAGCAAATTGGAGAAAATTCATCACCGTCAATCTAAGTTTTAATCCCATATATCTTCGCTATATTTTAGTTTTCAAAACATCCCTAATCGCCGCCGCTTTTTCGTAATCCTCTGCCTTTACACATTCTTCTTGCAATGCTTCAAGTTGTGTACGGTCCATATCAAACAGCGACATCTCGTGCTTCAAAAAAACAACCTTATCTTTAATGTTTACTCCATAGTTTTCCAAAATTTCTTCTTCCAAAAAAATTGGTGCATTTGCTCTCAATGCCAATGCGATAGCATCCGATGGTCGAGAATCTATCTCAACGTTTTTTTCTTGTTGTTCACAAATGATATTGCTAAAATAAACACCATCTTTTTTATTATAAATGAAAACTTCTTTTAGTGTCACATCAAACACTTCAAAAACATTGGCAAACGTATCGTAAACTAACGGACGAGGCAACTTTAGAGATTCCAAAGCCGCAACTATAGCTTGAGCCTCTGCCTGACCAATAACTAACGGCAATGTTCTCTCTCCAGCAACTTCTTTTAGAATCAACACTCTAAAATTACTGTTGTCATTCCTCGAAACGCCAGCAACACTAACTTGTTTTTTCATCCAACTTTTTGTTTAGCTTTTTATGTTTACAAAAATACAAAAGCTTTCTTTTCTCCTCTTGAATATATCAAAAAAAGAAAGATGGAAATCTCTTAAAATTCCCATCTCTTTAGCAGAAAATTATATTTCTCTTGACTGAAATAGAAAAGGGTACTTTAATTGACAACCTTAACAGACAATCGAACTCTGTAGCTGAAAATCAAAATACCCTTTCTGAGTACAAAGATACAAAACTTATTTCAATTATTTACTTTTCCAAGTATGCTATGACATCGCCTTTCTCTATAATATCTCCTTGTTGCTTTTCTATAGAAACAATTTTACCTGCAAAATTTGTTTTCACCTCTTCAATTCCATTTGGAGTTTCAAGATAAGCAATTACATCTCCTTCTGCAAAAGAAGTTCCGTGTGCAGGAGGCGTTGAATGATCATTATAGTCTAGTTCCCAAATTAGTCGACCTTTTGATACAGATTCAACTCTTTCTGCATTTGGATATTTTGTGGCGCGTAAGTCAGGCATTTTTACTTCCACTCCAGCAGATTTGAACTTCGCTTCCATTTTTTGCTGAAGTTCTCTATTGAAGTTTTTCTTAGCCTCTCCCGATTTGTATTCGCGATATTGTTTTTCGTGCATAGCAAATTCAAACAATTCTTCATCGTCTTGACCTCTATCCCAACCAAGTTCTTCCATTTCCTTGATATATTTTGGCAATACGTTTGGATAGTTGTCTTGAGGGTCTCCTTCAAAGAATTCTAGGTTTTTAGATTTTGCCAAATCGATAATTTCTTGGTCTAATTTTCCTGGCAAACGACCTGCTTTTCCAAGAATCATATTCCATGTATTTTCATCAATCATCGAATAACGTTCTTGTCCTCTGCTCATTGCAAAAATATTCATCAATGCAACATTTTTAACATATTGGCTAAATGGAGTTACCAAAGGAGGATTTCCCAATTTTGGCCAAATATATTTCACTTCATCAAAGAGCTGGACGAGAAGTTCGTCTTCTGTCAATTCTGCTTTTCCTTGAGCTTTAAGATTGGTGTTGATTGCCACATGCACACCTTTCAAATCTGCCATTAAAGAGCCCATCATTCCACCAGGAAGTCCGCATCCAATAAGCAAAGAAGTCATAAAACGATTACGAGGATCAATGAAATAACCCAAGAAATCATCGATATAACTTTGAGTCAAACGACGAGCTTCCATATAAGCTTTCATATTGATTTCAGGCACTAGGAAACCTGCATCTTTAAGCATTGCTTGTATTGTAATTACATCAGGATGAACCATTCCCCAAGAAAGTGGTTCCATTGCTACATCAAGAATATCAATTCCTGCCTTTGCAATTTCTAACATTGTAGCAATTGAAAAACCAGGACCAGAATGTCCGTGATATTGAAGTGTAATGTCTGGGTGGCTAGATTTAATTGCCTTTACAATCTTTGCTAATGTTTCAGGGCGACCAATACCAGCCATATCTTTTAGACATATTTCTTGAGCACCTTCAGCAATTAGTTGTTCCGCCATGTTAATATAATATTCAGCAGTATGAACTTCTGAATGTGTGATACACATTGTTGCCTGAGCAATCATTCCTGCAGCTTTGGCATAACGTATAGATGGAGCAATATTGCGAACATCATTTAGTCCGTCAAAAATTCGTGTAATATCAGTCCCTTGTGCTTTTTTGACTTTGTACATTAACTCACGCACATCGGCAGGGACAGGATTCATACGCAAACCATTCAAACCACGGTCGAGCATATGAGTTTGGATTCCTGCTTCATTAAAGGGTTTTGTAAACGTACGTACGGCCTGATTCGGATTTTCTCCGTAAAGCAAATTCACTTGCTCACTTGCACCACCATTGGTTTCTACACGAGCAAAACAACCCATATCTATAATCACAGGAGCAATTTCTGCCAACTGATCCTTACGTGGCACATACTTTCCAGAAGACTGCCACATATCACGATACAAAAGACTAAATTTTATTTCTCTTTTCATTTTTCTATATCATTTTCTTGTTGTTCTTCTTCATCAAAATCTACTATTCCATTCTCTACCAACAAATTATACCATACAATAACTTTTTTGATATCTGAAGGATAAACTCTATCTATATCAAAACTTGGCAGTACATCAAAAAACCATTTTACCAACACTTCTGCAGCAGATTTTGGATCTATTTCCAATTTTTGAGTACCAAATTTTTCTTTAATTGAGCTAAAAACTTGACGCAAAGGCATCTCTGTTTCTTCGGTATAAATAGCAATATCTCCTAGTGAAATCATTTTCTTTTCCATAGGGATAGATGCACGTTTTTTCTCAGAAAGAGATTCTACTATAAAACAATTTCTATTTCGGGAAATAAGTTTGTACAATCCCGACATTCCATGAATAGATAAAATATTTGAAATCATAATGCGTTAATCAAAAAAAACAATTTACAAATTTACAACATTGACTGCTTTCAAAACGAACGCAATCATTTTTTTTCTATCAAATTAAGAAAATCCCTGAATCAGCAGCTTCTTTTCGCATTGTTTCAGGCCAAATACTTGCCTGAATTTCCCCAATATGGGCTTTTCTTAAGAAAAACATACATACACGCGACTGTCCTATTCCGCCGCCGATACTTTGAGGCAAAGCTCCTTCTAAAAGTTTTTTATGGAACATTAGCTCTTTCTTTTCCTCTTTATTGGTCAATTGCAACTGACGCAACAATGCCTCTTTGTTTACTCTCACACCCATCGACGACATTTCCACAGCACAATCCAACAATGGATTCCAAATAAGAATATCACCATTCAACCCACTAAGACCATTTTCTCCCATAGAAGTCCAGTCATCATAATCAGGAGCACGAAGGTCATGCTGAGAACCGTCGGCCAATGTTGTACCTATACCCATTATAAAAACAGCCCCATATTTTTTTGTAATCTCGCGCTCACGATCTTTGGGAGAAAGTTGAGGATATTTTAGTCTCAATTCTTCTGCGTGAATAAAATGTATTTCTGGAGGCAAAATTGGTCTAATTTGTGGGAACATTTCATAAACCATGTACTCACATCGCAACATTACGGCATAAATTCTTCGCACAATATCTTTCAAATAATCAACATTGCGATCTTTTTCGTTGATAGTTTGCTCCCAATCCCATTGATCCACATAGAGAGAATGCAGATTTCCAAGATTTTCTTCATCTGCACGAATTGCATTCATGTCGGTATACAAACCATAACCTTCCTCTATTTTATATTCGGCCAACATTACTCTTTTCCATTTTGCCAAAGAATGAACAACCTCTGCCTCTGCATCGCCCAAATCTTTCACTGGAAAAGTTACAGCTCGTTCCGTCCCGCTCAATTCATCGTTCAAACCTGTTCCTTTTAACACAAAAAGAGGAGCAGTAACACGTCTTAAACGTAACTCTGCCGACAAATTCAGTTGAAAAAAGTCTTTCAACTGCTTTATAGCAAACTCCGTTTGGCGCAAATCAAGCAACGAACTATATCCTTTTGGTTTTATTAAATAACTCATATTTTTTCTTCTAAAAATTGCGCAAAGATAGCATTTTTTTAGTTTTACGACAAAAAAATAAACATTTTGACATGTTTATTGTAAAATAGTTTGACAAATTGATAAATTCAACTTTATGTATTTAAAAAGATATCGCACTGCCTTTTTTGTTGAGAAAACTCCTATTAATAGGATTTGAGCTGTCAGTAATCTTTGTAATCTGCACCATAGGCAGCACGCCATTAAAAACTAACTTTACTCGTTTTTAAATTTTTCGTTGAGTTTTCCAATCTCTTAAAGCAATGCGACTTCTTTTCTTTGTTAATGCAAAGTTAAAAATATTTATACTTTCTCAAAAAAACTTGTTCTTTGTTTTTTCTCAACCAACATAATTCTTCGAAAGAACTTTTTTATTTTTGCCGGACTAAAAATATTTTATCATGGAAAAGATTATAGGACTTATTAATGCACCATTTACACCATTTGATGAAAATGGAGATGTAAACTTAAAACCAATACCAGAATACGCAGCGCTCTTGCAACGCAACGGATTAAAAGGCGTTTTTATAAACGGATCGTCGGGAGAAGGCTATATGCTTACCGACGAAGAACGCATGCAACTTGCCGAAGCTTGGATGGCAGCTGCTCCAAAGGATTTCAAAGTAATTGTTCACGTCGGTAGTTGCTGTGTTCGTAGTAGCAAGAAACTTGCCGAGCATGCTCAAAAAATTGGTGCTTGGGGTATTGGAGCAATGGCTCCTCCTTTTCCAAAAATCAATCGAATAGAAGAATTGGTAAAATATTGTGAAGAAATTGCATCTGGCGCTCCAAATCTTCCTTTCTACTACTATCACATTCCTGCTTTTAATGGTGCTTTTTTGCCAATGGTAAAATTCTTAGAAGCAGTCGATGGAAGAATTCCAAATTTTGCTGGAATAAAATATACGTTCGAAAGCATTTACGAATACAATCAATGTCGCCTTTACGGCAATGGAAAATTTGATATGCTTCACGGACAAGACGAAACCATTTTGCCTTCACTAGCAATGGGTGGAGCACAAGGTGGAATAGGCGGAACTACCAACTACAACGGAAAAGTTTTAACAAGCATCATCGAAGCATGGAAAGATGGCGACCTAGAAAAAGCACGCGAATTGCAAAATTTTGCACAAGAAGTTATTAATGTCATTTGCCATTTCCGTGGAAATATTGTTGGCGGCAAACGCATCATGAAATTAATAGGTCTTGACTTGGGCGGAAATCGCACTCCATTCCAAAATATGACCAACGAAGAAGAATCTGCAATGAAAGCAGAACTTGAAGCTATCAACTTCTTTAAACGCTGTAACAAATAAAAAAATGACTGCTTTTTACACCATCCTGCTACTTGTAGTTGCCAATGTTTTTATGATATTGGCCTGGTATGGTCATTTAAAACTACAAGAAATGAACATTTCAAACAATTGGCCTTTGTTTGCAATCATTCTTCTAAGTTGGGGAATTGCTTTGATAGAATATTGTTTTCAAGTTCCGGCCAATCGCATTGGATTCCGAGAAAATGGAGGGCCATTCTCTCTAATGCAACTCAAAATCATACAAGAAGTTATTACACTTGTAGTTTTTATTGTTTTTTCACTAGTTGCATTCAAAAATGAAACTCTACAATGGAATCATTTGGCAGCGTGCGTTTGTTTGATTTTGGCAGTTTACTTTGTTTTTATGAAATAAGAAAAATAAACCAAACAACACAAACCGACTTGTTTCTTCTATAGAAATGGGTCGGTTTGTTTTATGATATATTTTTCGTACTTTTGTGAAGAATAAAAAACACTCAAATTAATATGAAAAAAATAGTTGCTTTTGCTTTGTTTATTTCGGTAAACTTATCATTGTTTGCAATAGTGAAATTCCCTTCGCAACAACAACCTGGAGTTGCGTCAATTACGTCAATATCAAACAATTGGACGTTGTCAAACAATCTTTTCTCTGCAAGTTATACAATGACTGACAACAAATTGTACTTTGCAGGATTAGAAGAATTTGGTTTAGACGGAAATACCGATTTGTTTAGCATAACCCTTGCTGATGGCACAGTGGTTTTGTCTTCGCAAATGAATTGCACAAATGTTACAACTGAAAATCTTGTTGGCGATGTTAATGCCGTAAAGTTGTCAGAAAAAGATAATGGGAAAACGCTAAAAGCAACTTATTCTTACAACAATCTAAATATCGTTTGGCGCGCTGTTTTGCGAGACAATTCTCATTATTTACGCACAGAATTAGAAATTACAGCAACAGCTGACACAGAAATGAAAAACATTGTTGCGATGCTTTATTCTGTAAAAAATGACAAAACTGTTCCTTCCATAGTAGGAAACACGAGAGGTGCATTATTGGTTAACGAAGATTTTTTTGCAGGACTCGAAACACCAATGGGAAATAATGAACTTATTACTTCTAATACGTCGGCTTCTGTTGAAGGTGATGCAAATTTTTCTTTCACATCTTGGACTGAATCTGATTGGTTGAGTTTTTCTGCAGCTCCTACAGAAATTCTTAATTTAGGATTTGCAGCTTCTCAGATTGTTGCTAAAAAAGGACTTGTAACAATTTCTTCAGCAGGAAATTCAACTTTTACATTTTCTTATGCCACTGGTAATCACCGCATGAACCTTGTTGGAGTAGACTTAGTCGATTTGAATGGAAATGTTGTTGCAAGCGATTATCATATTGGTTACACGGGGACTTTGGCAAGCAGAAATTCTTATACATTGAATGTGCCTTCTGCTGGCAATTATTTACTACGTTTCTTTGGTGAAACAAAAACAGAAACTATTACTAGCACAGGAAATATCTCTCACTCGGGAGTTGGAATTTCTCTTTACAAAGAATTTTCTTTGACATCTTGGACATCGGAAACTTGGCAAACAATTTCGGGCAACGCACCACAAGGTGTTTTGAATTTAGGGTTTTATAATAGTCAAATTGTAGAAACAAAAGGTTTGGTAAATGTTGCTTCTGCTGGAAATTTGACTTTTAAGTTTCAATTCCAAAGCGGCTACCATCGCATGAATCTTGTAGGTGTTGATTTATTAGATTCAAACGGAAATGTTGTTGCTCAAGATTATCATATTGGATATACTGGTGATGCTTCTTACAACAACACATACACATTGAGCGTTCCAAGTGCCGGAGTTTATACTTTGAGATTCTTAGGTGAAGTAAAAACCGAAACTATAATAAGTTCAGGTTCGATAACCTCTTCTGGTATTTCAGTTTCGATTGCTACTGGCTCTAGTAGTGATGTTTCGTCTTCTCAAAAAATACAAGGACGCTGGAGTAGAAATGCCACTTTGAAAAGCGGTGATACGTGGAAAGTCTCGTCGGTTATTGGTATGATGGCCGAAGGTCAACAACGTCGTTCGTTCTTGGCTTATCACGAAAGAGAACGTGCAGTACCTTGGCGTTCGTTCATACATTACAATTCTTGGTACGAACTTAATATCGACCGAAACAACGTGATTGATCAACGCATGAGCAAAGATGATTGCTTGGCTGTAATAGAAGCATGGAAAGAAAATCTTTTTATTCCTTACGATGTTTATATCGATGCATTTGTTTGGGACGATGGTTGGGATGACTTCAACTCGTTATGGGATTTCTATTATCCTAAATTTCCAAATGGATTCAAAGAATTGGATGATTTATGCAAATTATACAACGTAGGAACAGGAACATGGTTAGGCCCTGTTGGAGGTTATGGGTCATCCAAACAACAACGTTTAGCATTTTGGAACTCAACTCACGATCCTGACATTACAAACTTTAAACTATCACACAGCGAATATTTTAATGCATTTGTTGGACGCTGTTCGCAAATGATCAACGACTACGACATGCGTTATTTCAAATTTGATGGTATCAGTGACATTGGAAATGCTGTTGGTCCTGGCAACGAAGAAGACGCAGAACATTTTATCCGTTTAACTTCAGCATTAAGAGAAGCTCGTGAAGATATTTTCTTGAACTGTACAGTAGGAACTTGGGCTTCACCATTCTGGTTCCAGTTTGCGGATGCAGTTTGGCGTCAAGATGCCGACTGGAGTACTATTGGAAACCAAGGAAATGCTCGTCAACGTTGGATTACTTATCGCGACTATATGGTATACAAAAACTTTACAGTTGGATCGCCACTTTGCCCAATCAATAGCTTGATGACTCACGGATTGATAGTGTCTGGATTTGGAAATTCAGGAGGAAACCCTCCTCGTGCAATGGAAGACGATGCTTCTGCTTGTACGGCAGCAGAGATTACTAAAGAAATGCGATGTGCATTTGCTTGCGGTTCGGCAATGGTAGAATTGTATATAGATCATGCCTTGATGACGGCTAAAGAAAATGGTAAACTTTGGGGCGAATTAGCAAAATGTATCAAATGGCATCGTAGCAATGCTGATGTGCTTGATGATACACACTGGGTTGGTGGAAATCCTTGGGACGGATCTCGCGCAAATGTTTATGGATGGGCATCATGGAATGGTGCGAAATCGGTTTTGACGCTTCGTAATCCATGTAGTACATCTCAAACTTTTACAACAACATTGCGTCAAGCTTTGGATATTCCAGCTTATGTAACTGGCAAAATTTATCTTTCTGACGCATTTGATGGCCAAACACAATATAAAGGAATTACCAACGAGGAAGTTGATATTGATGCAACTATTACGTTCAATCTTCCAGCTTTTGATGTTGTGGTGCTTAACGGTATTGATGTAGAAGTTTTGACAGGTGTAAAAGATACGTCTGTAAAAAAAAAAGAAGAAACTGTATTTGGAAGAGAAAAAGAAATAGTCTTTGAAAAAATTCAACCAAATTCAGATATACAAATTGTTGACTTAAGCGGTATTATCGTAAAATCACTTAAAAACAATGAAGAAAACTTCTCCGTTAAAGTTCCGTTTGCTGGGACATATGTAGTAAACATTGTTGACGTAAATGGGAATTGTACAAAAGAGAAAGTGATTGTAAAACAATAATATAAAGAATGAGGAGTCGAGTGGTCGATTCCTCATCTGTTATAAAAATCTTTTTTTATGAAAAAACAAAGAATTTTGAAATTTCCGGTACTATTAATCGTAGCAAGCGTTTTATTTCTTTTTTCTGCTTGTAAAGACAAAAAAAACGGTGAGCAAGAGACACAAAAGGAAGAACCTGCTGATATTGAAATCGTCTACGAATATGGCATTCCAGTAGATTCATTCAATACGGAGGAAGGCGTTGTTGGCAAAGGAGAAACACTGTCCACTATTTTTGGAAAATTAGGTTGCAAAGGAGAAATCATTCATCAACTCAACGACTTTTCGACAGAAATATTCGATGTAAGACGCATTAAGTTGGGCGATAAATATACTGCGTATTACACTAAAGACTCAGTTCCTCAACTCACATATTTGGTTTACCATCAATCGGTAGTGGATCATACGGTTTTTCATATTTGCGATAGCTTGTGTGCTAATAACTACAAAAAACCTGTTCGCCATGAGCAAAAAGTATCAAGTGCAACAATTACAACTTCGCTTTGGGACGCGATAATTACAAACAATTTACACCGACAACTTGCTCTTGAACTTTCGGATATTTATGCATGGAGCATCGACTTTTTTGGACTTCAAAAAAACGATTCTTTCTCTGTTTTTTATGATGAACTATACGTAGATAGTTTGTCTATTGGTATTGGGAAAATACATGCTGCAAAATTCACCCATAAAGGCAAGCCTTTTTTGGCTTTCTATTTCAAAAATGATAGTGTCAATGGATTTTGGGACGAAGAAGGTAATAGTTTAAGAAAAGCATTTCTGAAAGCCCCTCTAAAATTTTCTCGTATATCATCTGGTTTTACCTATGCTAGAAAACATCCTATTTATAAAACTGTTAGACCGCATACAGGTGTTGATTATGCCGCACCAACAGGAACGCCCGTAATGAGCATTGGCGATGGAGTTGTTGTGCAAAAAGGATACAAAGGTGGTGGTGGGCATACAGTAAAAATTCGCCATAATAGCGTATATACAACAGCTTATTTACATCTTTCGCGTTACGCAAAAAATCTAAATGTAGGTTCACATGTTTCGCAAGGAGAAGTGATTGGTTATGTTGGTAGCACGGGAGCTTCTACAGGTCCGCATCTCGATTTCCGTGTATGGAAAAATGGTTCGCCTATCAATCCCTTGACAATGGAGTCACCATCGGTTGAACCTGTTCCACAAAGTGCAATGAGTGAATTCTTTGTTTTGCGTGACTCATTGAGCAGAAAAATAAATTGTCAATAAAAATTGTCAAAAATGATTCTTTATAAATGAAAATTTTAAGTGGATATTTATTGTTTTAATTCTGCTTGGGTTTGGGATGTGGATTTATTTAAGAAATTGTGATTGGAATCCACAAAAGGCAGCTGAGTAGGCTACGAAAAACGCAGAATCAAAATCAGTTGGAATGTATGCAATGTATGTTAGAAAAGCTAGAGGGATTCCTTTGTTTTGGGGCATAGGTAACAAATACACGTTCTTTAGAAAAAATTAGGTATTACTAGAAAAAAAAGAGCAACTCAGCTGAGTTGCTCTTTTTTCATATATCTTTTACTAATTACTAAACACCACTCCACCGTCATCGGCCGAAATACGAATAGGCTTTTCTCGATTAATGTTTCCAGCAAGAATTTCTCGAGAAAGGCGGTTTACTACTTCACGCTGTATCACTCGCTTCACTGGACGAGCCCCAAACAGAGGATCATATCCTTCTTCAGCAATCCAACGACGAGCCTTATAGTCATATTCCAATCGGATTTCACTTTGCACTAGCAAACGAGTTAACGTTGCCAATTGTATGTCAACAATCTTCTCAATTTCCTCGCGACCAAGCGGTTCAAACATTATAATCTCATCTATACGATTCAAGAATTCAGGTTTGAGTTGTTTTTTTAGCAATTCCACAACCTCATTACGCGTACGAATCAAAAGTTCCTCACTTTGCTGTTCACCTGCAGGTGGTTCAGAAAATCTTTCTTGAATAAGTTGAGATCCCATATTTGAGGTCATAATGATAATCGTGTTCCTGAAATCGACAGTTCTACCTTTATTGTCTGTCAATCTGCCATCGTCAAGTACTTGCAAGAGAATATTAAATACATCAGGATGCGCCTTTTCAATCTCATCGAGCAACACCACCGAATAAGGTTTCCGACGAACAGCCTCGGTAAGTTGTCCTCCTTCATCGTATCCCACATATCCTGGAGGCGCACCTACCAAACGCGAAACACTATGTTTTTCTTGATATTCGGACATATCAATGCGCGTCAGCATATTGTCATCGTTAAAAAGAAATTCTGCCAAAGCCTTAGCAAGTTCGGTTTTGCCTACCCCGGTTGTTCCCAAGAAAATAAAAGAACCTATTGGCCTACGAAAATCGTTGAGACCTGCTCGCGATCTGCGTACCGCATCGGCAATAGCCTCAATAGCACTATGTTGTCCCACCACTCGACGATGCATTTCTTCTTCCATATTCAGAAGTTTTTCACGTTCGGAAGCAAGCATTCGTTGCACAGGAACGCCTGTCCAACGCGACACCACTTCTGCCACATCCTGAGCATTTACCTCTTCTTTTATCATAGAACCATTTGCCGAGAGTTGCGAGAACTCATCTTGAAGATTTGAAATTTGATTTTGCACCTCTACAAGTTTTCCGTAACGAATTTCTGCTACTCGGCCATAATCGCCTTGTCGTTCTGCTTGCTGTGCTTCTATCTTTAATTGCTCAATAAGAACTTTGTTTTTCTGTATTTTTTGCAATAAGTCACGCTCCCCTTCCCACTTTGCTCGAAGCGACGATTCTCGTGCCTTTTGGTCTTCTATCTCTTTAGAAAGCATATCGATGCGTTTTGTGTCGTTTTCACGACGGATAGCCTCGCGCTCTATTTCTAACTGACGAATGCGTCGGTCGAGATTGTCTATTTCCTCGGGAACAGAATTCATCTCAAGACGCAAACGAGATGCAGCTTCATCTACAAGATCAATTGCTTTGTCTGGCAAAAAACGAGAAGTAATGTAACGATGCGACAACTCCACAGCAGCAACAATAGCCTCGTCTTTAATACGCACCTGATGATGAGCTTCATAGCGTTCCTTTAATCCTCGAAGAATCGACACAGAATCCTCAGTCGAAGGTTCTTCCACCATTACTTTTTGAAAACGACGCTCAAGAGCCTTATCTTGCTCAAAATATTTTTGAAACTCATCGAGCGTGGTAGCTCCTATCGTGCGCAACTCACCACGAGCAAGTGCTGGTTTAAGGATATTGGCAGCATCCATTGCTCCACTATTTTTCCCAGCTCCCACAAGTGTATGAATTTCGTCAATAAAAAGAAGGATCTCACCATCTCCAGCAATTACTTCTTTCACTACTGCCTTTAGACGTTCTTCAAACTCTCCTTGATACTTTGCTCCCGCAATAAGTGCGCCCATATCTAGCGAAAAAATAAGTTTTGACTTCAAGTTTTCAGGAACATCTCCATTTACAATTCGGTGAGCAATACCTTCTGCTATAGCCGTTTTTCCAACTCCTGCCTCGCCAACAAGTATTGGATTATTCTTTGTTCTGCGAGAAAGTATTTGTAGTACACGACGAATCTCTTCGTCACGACCTATAACAGGATCGAGTCGCCCACTGCGAGCCAACTCATTTAGATTAATTGCATATTTTCCAAGAGCATCGAACTCCTGTGAAGAAGTTTGAGAATCAACAGTTGCTCCTTTACGAAATTCACGAATAGCTGCAATTAAATCTTTTTCTAAAACTCCATGCTGCTGAAGCAAATTTTTTGCAACTCCTCGCTCCACCACAAGAGCTAATAATAGGTGCTCTACCGAAGCATAACGATCATTGAACTTTTCAGTAAATTCTACCGCTAGCTGAATAAGTTTGGAGGCATCTGACGAGAAATAAATATTCCCATCTCCACCCGATACCTTTGGCAAAGCGTCAACTGATTTTTCTACACTTCTACGTAAGGAACGCACATTTGCACCGATACGCCCTAAAAGAAATGATGAAAGAGAGTCATCTTCAGCAATCAACACATTTAAAATGTGTATAGGTTCTATCGCTTGCTGACCATTTCTTTGTGCAAGAGTAAAAGCATTTTGTAAAGACTCTTGCGCTTTGATTGTTAGTTTGTTTGTATTCATATATTTACATTTTAATTATTTTCAACATTAAAAATTCTCCAACATGTAATACACAATTTTTTTGCCAGAGTAGAAAAATCGTCATCGTGACAGAAGAAAAAAGACAGATTGACACACTAAAGATAAAAACTGGTAAACATTTTTTATCTTTGCCATTGTTAAAGAAATGGTAAAAAAATGAAGTACATTATCATACTCGGAGATGGAATGGCCGATGAGCCCATAGATAAACTAGGAGGAAAGACTCCATTACAAGTAGCCAACACGCCAGCAATGGATCGTTTAGCAAAACTTGGACGTTGTGGGTTATTTGCAACCATTCCTAATTCATTTTCGCCTGGTAGCGAAATTGCCAACCTTACGGTCTTGGGATATGACGTTGCAAAAGATTTTGAGGGAAGAGGATCGCTCGAAGCAGCTAGTATGGGGATTAATATCCTTGACGATGAAATGGCAATGCGATGCAATCTAATTTGCATTGAGGATGGAAAAATAAAAAACCACTCGGCTGGTCATATCAGTAACGAAGAAGCTAAAGAATTAATTCATTTTCTACAAGAAGAACTGGGAGACCATATTGTGTCATTCTATACAGGAGTATCGTACCGACACCTTTTAAAAATGAAAGGAGGAAATAAAAATCTAATTTGCACTCCTCCTCACGATGTCCCAGGAACTCCCTTTGCTGATGTTATGATAAAAGCAAAAACAGAAGAAGCACAAGCAACTGCTAACTTTTTGAACAACCTAACATTGCAATCACAAAAATTGCTTGAGAATCACCCTGTAAACCTTAAACGAAAAGCTGAAGGGAAAGATCCCGCTAATAGCATTTGGCTATGGTCCCCCGGTTACAGACCAAAAATGAAAAGCATCATTGAGTCCTACAATTTGAAAAATGGTGTTGTAATTTCTGCTGTAGATTTGATTAAAGGAATAGGAGTATATGCTGGACTTCATCCTATAGAGGTTGAAGGAGCAACAGGTCTTTTTGATACCAACTATAAAGGAAAAGCAGATGCTGCAATTGAAGCTCTTAAAGAAAAAGATTTTGTCTATTTGCACATAGAGGCAAGTGATGAGGCAGGTCACGAAGGAAATGTTGAACTAAAAATTCGCACTATAGAAGATCTTGATAAATATATTGTAGGGCCAATACTTGAATCCGTAGAAAAAATGGACGAACCTGTTTCTATCGCACTTTTGCCAGATCATCCAACACCTTGCCGACTAAAAACTCACACTAGCAATCCAATTCCTTTCGTTATCTACAATCCAGAAAAGGATGCCGATAAGGTAGAAGTTTTCGATGAGTTTTCAGTAAAAAAAGGATTTTATGGATTACTCTCAGGCAATAAATTTATAAATGCACTCATCTTGAACGATTAAAATTATTTTTTTTCTAAATAATGTGTGTTATATAAAAAAAAACATTACCTTTGCATCGCCTTTTTAAAGGAGAAGGCAATCGGGGTGTAGCGCAGTCCGGTTAGCGCACCTGCTTTGGGAGCAGGGGGTCGTGGGTTCGAATCCCGCTACCCCGACAAACTAAAAATCAAGCACTTACAAAAAAGTAAGTGCTTTTTTTGTGTGTTTTTATTTTAAATCACTTAATAATTTCTCATTAAAAAGCATATATGCCTCTTTCTTTTGGCATTGATTTATTTTTTGTAATTTTGCTTAGATGAATTTAGTTGACAAAAAAAATCCTCCAGAACACGATACGTTTGCTACTATTGGTTTTTTCGATGGGGTACACTTAGGGCATTCTTTCTTACTCAAAGAGCTAAACACACAAGCCAAGAAATACAATTTGCAATCATTGGTTGTGTCTTTTTTTGTTTCTCCCCAACATATACTAAATCCATCCACTAAAATCAAACAACTCTCTACTACAGCAGAAAAAATTGCCCTCTTCGAACAATTGCAACTAAACAACTGCCTACTTCTTGATTTTGATAAAAACTTAGCTCAAAAGACTGCTTTTGAGTTTTTGAGTTTACTAAAAAGTGAGTTTCGCGTAAAAAAGTTACTTATGGGATACGATCACCGATTTGGGAGCGATAAATTCTCATCCTTTAATGAATACAAGGCAATCGGCAAAAAAGTAGGCGTAGAAGTAATAAATTGTTCTTCGTTTTTGCTAAAAGAAAATAATGTAAGTTCTTCAATAATTAGAAATTTAGTTTATAATGGAAGAATAGAAGAAGCTAATAATTTACTTGGATACACTTATTCTTTAACTGGAGAGGTAAAAAGTGGAAATAAAATTGGAAGAAAAATAGGATTTCCTACCGCAAATCTCACCATTGACAAAAGCAAACTATTACCTAAAAATGGTGTTTATATAGTTGATGTTATTATCAAAGAAAAAAAATTCAAAGGACTATTAAATATAGGAACACGACCAACGATAAATGGAGAAAACAAAACCATAGAGGTACACATTATCGATTTTAATGAAGAAATTTACAAGGAAACTATTACATTAAATATAAAAAAATATCTCAGAGAGGAACAAAAATTCGACTCATTAGACCAACTAAAAGCACAGATAGAAATAGACAAAACAAATATTGAGTAATTTTAGAAAAAACTCATAAAACGTTTGCACAACAAAAAAAAAGCATTACCTTTGCAACGCTTTTAAGCCCAGATGGCGGAATCGGTAGACGCGCTGGTCTCAAACACCAGTGGATTCACTTCCATCCCGGTTCGACCCCGGGTCTGGGTACTGAAGCGGGGAAAGTTGAAAAACTTTCCTCGCTTTTTTTATTCAATCCTCGTAACTCATCGGTCTGCTGATATATTAGAGCAAGCACTGTATTGAGATTTTCCGTTCGAAAAAAATTTCCATCAAACTCCAATTTTCCCGAGAAAATCGAACTTAACGCCCTAATTTTGGCTTCAGCAGGAGCATATTGAAAGAACTTATCTATATTGGTTATCAAGCTCATAGCGTACATCAACTTTGGTTCGACTTTGACATTGTTAGGGGTTTCCACAAGAGCGATACGCTCTTTTTAGCAAAATGACACCATTAGAAATGTGAAAAATAAAAAAGATAGGAATCCCTTTCAGAATTCCTATCTTTTTTATTTTTAGAGAAAGTGTACTTACCACGTATATCTCACACTTGCTGTAATTGCATAATCAAAAAAGGAAGGATACATATTATAAGTATCAAAATTAAAATAAAATCCATACCCTGGTCTAAAGTCCAATTGCAAAGCCAAAGGTATTCTTTCAAACATAAACTCCATTCCAAGCATTGTATTCAACCCTACCTTCACACCAAGATTATCGGCATAAACTTCTTCATATCCACCATCAGAATATTTATAAGTATTCTCATATCCTCCAAATAGACCACCAAAACTAAAACCTCCACCTAAAAAGATGTCTAAACAATAGTTATTCCATCTTTTGATATGACCTTGATATAAAAAGTTGTGATTCATCTCTAATGACCATCCCTGGAAATAACTTGTTATGGAAAAATTATAAGCGTCACCAAAAACATAATCATCTCCACTTACATATCTACCTCCTAAATCCATCTGATAAGCAAACTTCTTATATGGAGAAACATACTTATACGAAAGTCCGAGTAAGTTACCTGCAACAATACCTAAACTTTTCTTGTAAGGTTTTGATGTAACTTTCGGTGCTGGGGTAGGTTCGGGTTCTGGTTCAGGCTCATCATTACATCTTAATACCCAACGACATTTTCCGTTAAAAGCAGGATTTATGTAACAATTCAAATCAATCCACTGTTGCACTAAATTAGAAGCAATTCTCTTAAATGCTTCTTGAACTGCATCAAATTGACCATGTTTTGCTAAAAAGAATTGATTGTCATTCGAAGCCAGTTTTTTCAAAGGAATTGTAAATGTGTTTATGTCTAAAACATCTTGTCCTTGTAATGCAACCATATAACTATTGACATACTTATTTTGTATTTGTTTAGTTGAAATAATATTCTTTACGTATTTATAATATGGATTGTTTTCGCCATTAGCAGGAACACCGATTTTAGGATCACGAGAAGCATTATCCAATCCATCGGTAAATGTTACTAAAAACGCACCATTAAAATTAAAATTAGAATAAGCATTTTTAGCTAAAGAAACATGTTCTTCGATAACATCAAGACCTTTATGCATTGCGTAATATAGAGCCGTTTGCGGTCCTTGTCTTAAGTTATTGATATAAGCATTTAATTCTTCTACTCTTGCAAGCGAATTGAGTGGGATTGGCTTTTTTACAAACGTTTGTTTCATTCCGCTAAAACCAACAACTCCAACATGAATGTTTCCTACATGACCAGATTGTGTCCCAAGTGTCGAAATAAATTGTTTAGCATAATCTTTAATTTTTGAAAAATCGTCACCTAAAGAATTACTACAATCTAACACCAACATTACTACCATAGATTTTGTACTTGAAAATGATGCAGTACCTGCCTTTACCTCACTATCACGTTGCCATCTTCCTGTTTCATCTTGCTTGTAAAAATCCATTGCTCCTGAACAAGGAATGTTAGCATCTGAAAAAGTAAGTTTCACAAATCCATCATGTTCCTCTTTCCCTAAATAATATCCTTGAGATTTAAATTTAACTCCCTTAGAAGTTACCTCTGTTAAAGTATAATCATAATCATCACCAGTAACATTTAGCTTAACTTCGAATTTACCTTCTATATAATTCTTAGGTTCATTTTGTGCAAACAATGATATTGTTGCACAAAGAAAAAATAATAATATTAAGTTTTTTATTTTCATTGCTTTAAATTTTTAAATAAATACATTTTTGAGAGTTTAGTCTTATCTAAAAATTTCAAAAAATACACATATAAAAAAACGCAGACTAAACTCTATTTACTGTTGAGGCCTTCGACTGCCGTGCTACCAAATATGAGTA
Organism: Paludibacteraceae bacterium; assembly: GCA_045612365.1. GTDB lineage: Bacteria > Bacteroidota > Bacteroidia > Bacteroidales > Paludibacteraceae > RGIG9608. The sequence continues at coordinate 15,736 of JAZKYY010000011.1, read as the reverse complement.
AAGCCCACGTATCATTACGTGAGCGTTTACAACTTTACTCTTGGTAGCTTATGAAAATTGTCGAAGTTTTCAACAGCAAGACGATAAGTTATAACGCTTTTCCAAAAAATTTCAAGACATGTGTATTAAACACACTTTTTTATACCATAGGCAACTATTTTTTTATTTCGGCAGCAAAAATAACAAAAAAAAGGAAAACTTCACATCTTCCTTTTTTGTAATATATCATCAAAACCTCACTACAAATCCAGCGTGGATATTAAATGGTGCTTGGGCGTAATAGCCGACATCGTATTTTTGATTTTCGCGAGAGAATTCTCCATTGGCATCAGCTCCTTCAAAATAACTGTAACTCCAACCGTTCGACACATATTTTGCATTGAAGAGATTGTTCATTTGCACACGGAATGTAATATCTCTTACAACTTTCTTTAACGGCAAACAATAAGACAATCCCAAATTATTGACGCAATAAGCAGGAAGTTTTGACGCCTTATTCATTGTATTATCGAGATACTGACTTCCTACAAAATTAGTTTGAAAAGCTGCAGAAAAACCACTCATATCAAACGTTACTACACTACCGACAAGCACATTGGGAGAAAAAGCAATATCCACCTTTCCATATTCTACTTCCACTTGTCCAGAAGTAGCAATTACATTAGGGTCGCTCCAGTCGGCATACCAATCATCCACCCAATCCGTATAATTCAGAATTTTATTTTGGCTCAAAGTCAAATTCACATCCCAACGCAAACATTTTGCAATTTTCACCCCCGCCAAAAGTTCGATTCCCATACGATAACTGTCTTTTACATTGCGAGTAAGTGCTGCTCCTGTGTCAGAAAGTTTTCCTGTAAGTACAAGTTGATTATCATAATCCATAAAATAGAAATTTACTCCAGTAGTAAAAATTCGGTGTGAGTAAGAATAGCCCAACTCATAGTCGTAAAGTGTTTCGGGACGAGGTTGGTCATTTGGTCCACATTCAGTATAGTTTTTTCGAGTCGGCTCACGGTTAGCCATTGCAAAAGTAGCATAAACATTATGACCTTTGTTTGAATACGAAATTCCTGCCTTTGGGTTAAAGAAATGGAACTGTTCATGAAAATCAATTTCTCCTAAATCTTCATCGTTCACTCCCGAAAGGCGATAATCGACAAAACGATATTGCAAATCGCCATAGAGATTAAGCCCCTTAACAATTTCCCAATTTGCTTTGGCAAAAACATTTGCGTCGAGTTTATCTCCTCTGTTACGATAATATTCGTAATTTTCAATAGCATTTGGATAATTTTCATCCAACATCTTCAGCACTTGTCCATAATGAACTCCCGTATAATTATTTGCCGCAGCACCAAAATCCAATATCACCGATTTCGATGCATAATGCGCTGCAATACTTTCCCCGTAAAAATCATTCAAAAGATACTTCCTACGAACTAAATTCGATTTTTTCACCTCATCGCCATTTTTATCAATGTAAGTCGACAGAGCATAATCTTTCAGTTTGGCATACTTTACTTGCTCGGTATAACCATCTCCACGAGTATAGTGCAATGCCGCATTTATGCTCCATTTCTGGCTAAAAATATGCGAAACATGCGCCTGATAATGTTGCTGAAAATAATTATCGGTATTGTTGTCGTAATACCGAAGAACACCTTTTTCATCCGTATACTCTCCTGCTCCATTGTAACGAGGATTGTCACGCCACATCGATGGAGAAACACCATCCCACGCAATGCCCGTTTTTTCTTTTCCGCCAAAAGCGAGCAATTTCACCATCGTATTTACACCATACCAAGCACCCGAAACGAAGTACGAATGCAAATCAGACTTAGCATGGTCAATGTAGCCATTACTATTCACTTTGGAGTAACGAGCATCAACAGAAAAACCATGTTTCAAAAGTCCCGTTCCCACTTTCACACTTTCGCGAAACGTATTGTAGCTTCCACCATTGAAAGCAATTTCTGCATAAGGTTTTTGGTGAACAATTTCTGTTTGCATATTTACCGAAGCTCCAAACGCAGCCGAACCATTAACCGACGTACCAACTCCTCGTTGCACATCCATTTTACTCATACTGCCCACCATATCGGTCATATTTACCCAAAACACCGATTGACTTTCACTATCGTTAAGCGGAATACCATTGATGGTCATATTGATGCGACTTTGGTCGGTCCCTCGCACTCTAAAATAGGTATAACCAACACCAAGCCCATCGTCGCTCGTTACCACCAACGAAGGTGTTTTTTGCAATAAAAATGGCAGATTTTCGCCCATATTTTGCTTTTGCAAATCATGAGCAAGCAATGATGTTTTACTGAGCGAATGCTCATTACCAAAACGCGAGGAAATGACTGTTACTTCGTCCAAATCCACATTCCGCATCACCGAATCGTTTACCACTTGTGCCAATGCGGAGGCACACACCGCAAGTTGCATTGCAGCAACCAATACATTTTTTTTTCTCATAGCAATTTGTTTGTTAAAAAATTAAAAATTGCAATGAGGGCTTACAAATAAAAAAACTGAAAGATTTTGTCTCTTTTCCCTTCTCGGAATTACCCGGGCAGGTTCAAAGGGTATGATCTCAGCCTGAAATTTTAAGGCACCCCATTGTGCTTTTGCTTCGTGCAAAAACCGACGGCAAAAGTAACGTTTTTCTAAAAAAGAGCAACTATTTTATTCTATTTTTTCTAATATGCGTTTAATTATGGCTTATGGCTTCAACAACAATGTTACATAGTTGATAATGCGAGATTTCCATTGGTTATTGATCGTATTCGTAACATTTTCTTCTCCAAATACTTGCGTAGCAACAGAAAGCGTCATAAAAGGCACTGTTACTAAACCATAAAATGTATAAAAAATCTCAATAAGCGGCACTCTTTTGATTCTGCCAGCAGCCATTTCTTCCTCAATAGCACTGAAAACATTATTGCCCAACTCCACAATATTACTTCCTATAGCAACTTTTACAAAGGCATCAAAATCACGAGTTGCCTCCTTCATCAAAAACAATGGCAATTCGGGAGTTTCCGTCAAAATAACAAAATACTCATCTACAATTTTACCAATTTTTTCCTCCAATGGAATATTTGCATTGATAAGATCTTTTATTTTAGGAAGAAAAGAAAGTAATATTTCACCAAACACAGCCTGAAACAGTCGCTCTTTTGTGCGAAAATAATAATGCATTGCCGGACGAGTAAGCCCGACAGCGGCTGCTATATCGCTCATATTTGTTTCTTTGTAACCTTTTTTCAGGAAGGTTTCTTTAGCTGCTTGTATAATTTTATTTTCCATGGTTAAATTATTTCAAATTATCAACAAACAATAGTAAACGATTGATTACATTTACATCGCTTACTCCGCTATCGAAGTCCAAAGATAGCAAATTTAATTGAGGGAACATTTTTTTGAGTTTTTTTTCAATTCCTCTTTCGATAATGTGATTGGCTATACAGCCAAATGGCTGAAGCGAAATTACATTTTTCACTCCATTACGATAGTAAGTAGCAATTTCAGCAGGCAACAGCCATCCTTCGCCAAACTGCGTATTTAAGTTGATAATATCGGAAACTTCTTTTGCTTCGTCAAATATATCACTAAAAGGCGTAAAATATCTAAAAGTTGCCGCAGAATCCTCATACTTACGCATTAAACGCTTTAACTGGGCATATAAAATATCGTAAACAAAGTCGGGAATGTTATCCTTTGCAATAAACGACTGTTTTTTTGTTTTTCTATTAACAAAAAATTGGGCAAAGAAATCCAGCATAATAGGCGGAACTATCTCTACGCCTTGTTCCATTAGCCACTCGATTACATTTTTGTGAGAAAAAGGATTAAACTTAAGATAAATCTCACCTACAACACCAACTTTCATACAAATTTTATCGCTACACAATTCATTAAACTCGTTGGCGGCCTCCGAAGTGAGCGAAAGCAAATTTCTCCATTTGCCCTTACGAAGCAAAATTCCTCCCTCATGGAGATATTTATTTTTCAACTGCAAAGCCTTTCCCTTGCTGATTTCCCTTGTTGCCGCTGCATAATACATTTTTGCAATTAAGTCAGAAAATAATATCGTATGCACAATTGCAGGAATTGATTTCAACCAATTCACACTGAATCCAGGTTGATAATTTTGAAGTCCGCTTCCAAAAGAAATTGAAATCACTGGTGTATTAGAAAATCCTGCATCGATAAGTGCTCGTTTTATGAGAGGAAGGTAATTGCTCGCCCGACACTGCCCCCCCGTCTGTGTCATGGCAAGTGCCACATTGTTAGGTTCATATGCACCTTCTGTTAGTGCCTTTATAAAATCACCAACAACAAGTGTAGCTGGATAACAAACCTCATTGTTTGCGTACTTTAGTCCATACTCTACCGAACTCTCATCACTGATAGGCAAACACTCCACATCATACCCAAAGTTTGCCATAAGTGGAGGAATTAATGGCGATATAAATGGCGTAAAAAATGGGATAAGAATCTTTTTCACTCTATCTTTTTCTTCGTAATACGGAGGTCTTGACTGGCGATGTTCTTTAGCTGTTTTTTTAGATGAAATTTTTATACTCTCTACAAGCGACCTCACACGCAGTTTCATCGAACCGATGTTATTTATATCATCAAGTTTCACTAGTGTCAAAGCCTTACCGCCCTCTTTCAGAATATCACGCACAGCATCTGTAAGAAAAGCATCAGGACCACACCCAAACGAAGTCATTTCAACAAACTGAACATCCACCCCTTGCAATGCACACCACCTAGCTGCTTGAAGTATGCGATTTGTATAGGTCCATTGAGAAACAAAATTTTCGTCTAAAACATCTCCTTCCATTTCACACCGAACTATATCTTCAGAAATAACATTTACCCCCATATTAGCAATCATCGTTGCCACGTCGTGCTGAATAAGAGGATCGCTGTGGTACGGACGACCTGCAAGCAAAATTGTTATTTCGTTATTTGATTGAGATTTGTGAAGTATCTGCTTACAATGTTCAGCTATATCTGCCGAATAATCATTGTAAAATTTATCAGCAATATTGAATGCCTTAACTGCTTTATTACAAGCAACTCCCAACAAAGCTAGATAAGCAATACACTGCTTACGAAAAAGTTTTTTATCTTTCATAGAAAATGTAGGAGTATCGAGCGGCACGTTTATACTCTGTACATTTTTCACCACTTCCGAATATCCCGTTACAATAGGACAGTTGTAGCTATTTTCTCCATTATTCATTCTACTATGTACAACAAAAGGGAGAAATATTCTATCCACACCTTTTTGCTCAAGATTAACGATATGACTATGAACAACTTTAGCAGGGAAACATATATTATCGGACATTACCATACCTGCACATTTTTCATATTTCGCAAATTCGGTTGCGTCAGAAAGCACTACGGAAAATCCACATTGCTCAAACAAAGTATTCCAAAAAGGAAAATCTTCCCAAATGTTTAGAGAACGAGGAATTCCTATTCGTAACGCATTATGTATCGTTTCTGTTTTGCTTTGCTTGAATAACTGCTTTTGTTTATAGGCATAAATAGAATCACCCACAACTGATTTTTCGCCTGAATTGTTAAAAAACTTTTCACAACGATTTCCACTATAATACACCCGATCTCCACCGAAGCGATACGACAAAACTGCACAAGTATTTTCACATCCACGACAACGAAGAGTTTTTGTCGTAAAATCTGCAGCTTCAACAAGCATAGACGGCAACCGAAAATTGCTAGATGCAGAGGTATGATTCCGAGCATAGATAGCACAACCATAGGCTCCCATAAGTTCTGGAAAATCACTACGACTTACGCATGCTCCAGTCAAATTTTCCAACGCTTTGACCACAGCATCATTTTTCATTGTTCCTCCCTGAACAACAATATTCTGCCCGAGCGAATCAACATTGGTAACTTTCAACACCTTATACAAGCAATTGCGTACAACTGAATAAGCAAGACCTGCAGATATATCTTCAATAGTATGTCCCTCGCGTAGCACTTGTTTTACTTTAGAGTTCATAAACACTGTACATCTTGTACCGAGGTCGCAAGGAGTTTTTGCCTTACATGCTAGTTGTGCAAAATTCTCCACATCATTACCTGTTGAGCGAGCAAAAGTTTCTAAAAACGAGCCACATCCCGACGAGCATGCCTCGTTTATCTCAATTCTATCAATAACACCCTCATGAACAAATATCGCCTTCATATCCTGACCTCCAATATCAAGAATAAACGAAACATTAGGATCTAATGTTTGAGCAGCAATAAAATGGGCTATCGTTTCTATTATTCCAAAATCTAACGAGAAAGCAGATTTGATTAAATCCTCTCCATACCCGGTAGAACAAGCGCCTACTATATTAAGAATTGTTCCTTGCTGTTTACAATCCGCCTTAAGAAGTTCCAAAGCACTTCTCACTGCCACAATTGGATTGCCACAATTAGGTGCATAGTACCTAAAAAGCAGATTCCCATCTTTATCAATTACAACAACTTTCGTGGTTGTTGAACCCGAATCAACACCAAGCCACCCTTCTACATAACCTTCAACAAGTTGCACCTGTTTGGCATTCATAGAACAAATCCTTGCCTTCCATTTTTCATAATCCTGCTCACCGGAAAACAATGGAGGCAATTGACTAGTGGTTTCAGTTTTTAAAAGTTGCTGACGTATCGTTTGATTAATATCCGATAGTAGACATTCTCTAGTTTCAATGTGAGCAATAGCTGTTCCTATTGCAGGCATAAGTTCACTTTCCTCAATCTCAACAATATCACTTTCATTCAAATGAAGAAAATCTTTGAACTCATTTTTAAGAGCAGGGATAAACGTAAGAGGACCTCCACAAAATAAAATAGGAGGTTTTATTTCGGCTCCGTGAGCTAGTGTAATGATAGTCTGCACTACAATAGCTCTAAATATTGAGGCTGCAACATCTTCTTTTGGAACATTTTTAGCAATAAGATTCTGCACATCGGTCTTACTAAAAACACCACAACGTGAAGCAATAGGATAGGTACGAGTTGAGCATGCTGCCAAGTTACTTAACGAATTTATATTTTCTGATAGAATCACTGCCATTTGATCGATAAAAGCACCCGTTCCACCAGCACAATTCCCATTCATTCGCAAATCTTCTGCTTCTCCATTGCTATTGAAAAAGACTACTTTAGCATCCTCGCCACCAATGTCTATCATAGTAGCAACTTGAATTTCTTTATACCTAATTGCCTTTGTTGCAGCCACAACCTCTTGCACGAATGGGAATCCACATTTTTCTGCAATTCCCATACCTACCGAACCAGTTATACCGAGAGAAACATGCTTATCTCCCATATTATTATATAACTCGTCAAACACCTCAATTAAAGATTCCAAAATCTTTGCGTTATGACGTTTGTATAATTTAAAAATGATTTTTTCTGCAGAATCTATAACTACACATTTAATAGTAGTAGAGCCAATATCGAGTCCAATTCTATAATCCATAATTTTTCTTCAAAAAAACTGACACTATTGTCAAACGCAAATGTAAGTCAAATTTATTAGAAAAACAAATAATATTATCGCTACAAAAAAAAAGCGACTCCCTTAACATAGGCAATCGCTCATACATAATTAAAGAATTGATTTCTATATTTTTACAAATTTACTTTTTCTTCCAATAAGCCAGCAGAATAAAACAAGGCAGGCGTTATCCACTACCATAATCAACCCTTGCACCCAATCAGGTATGCCAATTTTAGTTGCCACAACTATACCCAATATCAATAAAACGTGAGCAAACAACGCCATTAGAAACATCCACAACATATCTATTTTTGGAAAATTTTCCCTTCCATACAACACATACAAAGTCCATATTCCCATTGGATAACACAATAATATAGCATTCAGCAATCCCGGATTGTAACAACCAAGATTAATTGCTTGAACAATATGCATCGTGCCATTCACAAGTTCAATAAATGCCATACCAACTGCAGCACGATGATAACCTTTTTGAGCCATAACAGCCATCAACGGACCTGCCACCCATACCAAACCAAGATTACAACATAAGAATGCGGCCTCACCAATACGCACACCTAAAAGTTGATACATCAAAGTACTAAAAGCTTGAGCATTTCCATACATATCAACTCCGTATTCCTCTACGTTATGCAGCATATAAATAACCGCTCCCATCCATGCTAGTGAAACTGGGTCGAAGAAACGAGATTTACTCTTGTCTGAACGCAAAAAGTCTGTACAGAAAATAAGAATAAGCAGAACAATTGCCGCTCCAAGCCCTATCCATGGCCATACATGGAAGAACATACTGTAAGGCTCACAAGTAAGACCTTTTGAAATTAATTCGTGATAATCCATAGTGATAAAAATTTTTATTGATAATTTATTTTCCGAAACGTTGTTTAATGAATGCTTTGAAAGCATTTATCATTCTACTTGGAGAACTGCCAATAAGACTTTGAAACACCATCTCCATCATTATAAAACAAACAAAGAAAAAAAAGATTCCCCAAAGCCATTGAATACCGTTATATTCTATATTTTGGTTAATCTGTATAATTGCCCAAATGGCATAAGCGGCCATTCCAATCGCAGTCCACCAACCCGGAGAAACACCTTTCAAACGAAACATGAATATACCCCAATTATGAATAAATCCTTCAAAAATGCAAAGAACAATCAAACTAAAACACATCCATAATTGATTTGGAAATACGATTGCCAACGAAAAAACAATTGTAATATATAATGCCTGTGCCAAGTGTGCTCTTCCGGGAGTAAGTGTTCGATGATCAATACCCATTACCCGACCAAGCATAAGGTCAAGAAAACGATTTTTGTAACCCTCCTCGTACTCATGTATTATCAGCCATGCATACAAACCCAAAACAAGTTTCTGAACCAATACAAGTTCTGTCCAATTGAAACCTGCCCAAACAGCCCATGCTATAAAAATGAACGTCATCAAATGAATGTTGTTTTTCAATAAAAATAAACCTAACTTTCTCATATCTTTAAATTTTTAAAATAGTTAAAATTTCCTATTTGCAAGATTACGTTTTTTCGTCTATAAAAAATTAACCATTTCAACGAAAGAATATACAAATCCAACGAAATTTAATCTTTCATTTGTAAATATCACGATTTTACAGCACTTTTGCACCGATTATGAAAACAAAAAGCAACATACTCCGTCCTGACATGCTCAATGGATTTGTTAAAAGCAATTCTGAAGCATTTATTTCAAATGAATTTGTTTTCTTCCGCAATATGCTCTCTGCGGTTAAACAATCTATGTTGGACAAAGTTAACTCCCCACAATATGTAGAAGTGGGACGTTTGACTCGTGTGCTGTCTGGCACTGCTACTTTTCGCATCAATCTTTTACCTTACAACCTGCAAAAAGGAGATGTTTTTATCATTACGGAAAACACATATATCGAAATCACAGATGTATCCGCTGATTTCAATGTGCAAGCTTTTTCATTCAAACACTTGCCTATTTCTTTTCCACGTAGCACACAACTGCGATTGTCTACTAACGATTTTGAACGAGTTGGACGCTACATGGACTTGATTTGGGAAGTTCTCCACAAAGAGAATTTCTCTATGCAAACAATAGAATATCTGCAATCTGCATTGTTCAACGACCTTAAACATATTCAGCAACAATCCGACAAACAATCTACACAACAACTATCGCGTAGCGAACAAATCATGCAGAGGTTTCTTGACCTTGTAGCAAAATTTGGAGCTACTCAACGTAATGTAAAATTTTACGCCAAGCAACTACTGCTTACTCCAAATCACCTTTCCGCAGTTGTTCGTCAGCAAAGCGGACAAACCGTAATGAAGTGGCTCAATGAACGTACTATTTTACAAGCAAAAGTTCTACTGAAACACTCTGAAATGAGCAACTGCGAAATTGCTTTTCAACTTGGTTTCAACGAAGCAACGCTTTTTTCACGCTTCTTCCGTCGTGAAACAGGAATGAGTCCGAAGGAGTATAGAAAGTTATAACATATCAAATACAAAAAAGAGACGGATATCTCTACCCGCCTCTTTTTTTTATTAGAAACAAACTGACGTTACTCAGCCATCAAAAGTTCCATAATAGTACTAGCCGATTTAGCCACAGGAGAACCTGGACCAAAAATAGCTGCCACACCTGCTTTATACAAGAAATCGTAATCTTGAGCAGGAATTACACCTCCAGCAATTACCATAATGTCTTCACGTCCAAGTTTTTTCAACTCATCAATTACTTGTGGAACCAAAGTTTTATGACCTGCAGCGAGTGAAGAAACACCAAGTACGTGAACGTCATTTTCCACTGCTTGTTTAGCTGCTTCGGCTGGTGTTTGGAACAATGGCCCCATATCCACATCAAAACCACAATCTGCATAACCCGTAGCCACAACTTTTGCACCACGATCGTGTCCATCTTGACCCATTTTTGCAATCATAATACGAGGTTGACGACCTTCTTTCTTTGCAAACTCAGCTGTCAACTGACAAGCTTTTTGGAAGTCTGCATCATTTTTTGTTCCTGCACTATACACTCCTGAAATTGTTCTAATTGTTGCTTTATAACGTCCTACTACAGTTTCGCAGGCATCCGAAATTTCTCCTAATGTTGCACGTACTGCTGCAGCTTTAACTGCCAAGTCGAGCAAGTTATCGTCTGATTTTTTACCATCAGCAAAATCTTGCACACAAGCTGTAATTGCAGCCAACGCACGTTGAACAGCAGCCTCGTCGCGACCAGATTTAAGCTCTTTCAAACGTTCGATTTGTTGTTTACGAACTGCGGTATTATCCACTTCCAAAATATCAATTGGATCTTCGTGTTCAAGACGATATTTGTTAATACCAACAATTGTTTGTGCGCCTGAATCAATACGAGCTTGAGTACGAGCAGCAGCTTCTTCGATACGCATTTTAGGTATACCTGTTTCAATTGCTGCAGCCATACCGCCAAGTTTTTCCACTTCTTCGATCAAAGCCCAAGCTTTTTCTGCCAACTCGTTAGTCAACGCTTCAATGTAATAAGAACCAGCCCATGGATCTACTTCTTTACATATTTTAGTCTCTTCCTGGATATAAATCTGTGTGTTACGAGCAATACGAGCCGAGAAATCCGTTGGAAGAGCAATTGCTTCGTCCAATGCATTGGTATGCAACGACTGAGTATGACCTAGAGCAGCACCCATTGCTTCGATACAAGTACGACCAACGTTATTGAACGGATCTTGCTCAGTAAGTGACCACCCCGATGTTTGAGAGTGCGTACGAAGCGCTAATGACTTTGGATTTTTAGGATTAAATTGTTTCACAATTTTAGCCCAAAGCATACGACCTGCACGCATTTTAGCAATTTCCATAAAGTGGTTCATGCCAATTGCCCAGAAGAATGACAAGCGAGGAGCAAACGCATCGATATCCATACCTGCATTTACACCTGCACGCAAATATTCCAAACCATCAGCCAATGTGTAAGCCAACTCAATATCAGCGGTTGCACCTGCTTCTTGCATGTGATAACCCGAAATAGAAATCGAGTTGAATTTTGGCATATTTTTAGAGGTATACTCAAAAATATCAGCAATAATCTTCATCGAAAATTTTGGAGGATAGATATAAGTGTTACGCACCATAAATTCCTTCAAAATATCGTTTTGAATTGTTCCTGCCATCTCTTCAAGTTTTGCTCCTTGTTCTAATCCAGCATTGATATAGAATGCCATAACAGGAAGCACACCCCCGTTCATTGTCATAGACACGGACATCTTGTTCAAAGGAATTCCGTCGAACAAAACCTTCATATCTTCAACCGAACAAATAGAAACCCCAGCTTTACCAACATCACCAACTACACGTTCGTGATCGGCATCGTATCCACGGTGAGTCGCCAAGTCAAATGCCACCGAAAGACCTTTTTGACCTGCAGCCAAGTTACGACGATAGAACGCATTTGATTCCTCAGCAGTAGAAAAACCTGCATACTGACGAATAGTCCAAGGACGCATTGGATACATACCGCTATAAGGTCCACGCAAAAATGGAGGAAGACCTGCCGCATAATTCAAATGTTCGAGACCTTTAAGATCCTCACTAGTATAGATTGGCTTCACCTCTATTTGCTCGGGAGTCAACCAATTTTCTGCGTTGCTTGCATCGGTTTTACTTGCTGCAACATTTTTTATATCTATTTTACTAAAATCTGGTTTCATGATTTCTTTTTTTTACTTTATAAGTTTTTCATTAAATGCTTTCAACGTATCAAGTACATTTACTCGAACATGAATAAAGTTTTCAATTCCTACAGCTTTCAAATCTTCCATACAAGCAGGAGCACCAGCCACAACAAATTCTTGTTTGCCAACTATTGCTGCAAAGGCTTTTGGAGCCAATTCTGCATATTCATCGTCACTTGAGCAAAGTACTACAATATCAGCACCAGCTTTTTGAGCTGCTTCTACACCGGCCTCTACAGTATCAAATCCAAGATTATCAATTACCTCATAACCTGCACAAGCAAAGAAGTTGCAAGAGAATTGAGCACGAGCCAAACGCATAGCTAAGTTTCCAATTGTAAGCATAAATGCTTTTGGACGTTTTCCTGAACGCTCGGTTGCCAAACGCAACGCCTCAAACTCTTCTGCTGCACGAGCTGTTGGCAAGGCCTCAATGCCTGTTTCTACCGCACATCCGCACTTGCAAGCACAAGCTTCTTTTGTAATCTTTTCTGCAGCCATTTCGCTGAAGTTAGGGAATTGATTTGTTCCCAAAAGAATTTCTTTGCGAGCAGAAACGTCTTTCAATCGCTTAGCCGAAGTTGCTTTTACTGCTTGTTGAATTTTTCCGCCCTCTACAGCAGCAAAGAAACCGCCTTCAGATTGTATTTCCAAGAAAATTTTCCATGCTTCAGCAGCAATGTTACTTGTTAGGTTCTCGATATAATACGAACCTGCAGATGGATCGACCACCTTGTCGAAGTGAGATTCTTCTTTGAGCAACAATTGCTGATTGCGAGCAATACGTTCCGAGAAATCGTCTGGAGCTTGATAAGTAACATCAAAAGGCAATACGGTGATCGAATCAACTCCACCCAAAGCAGCACTCATTGCTTCGGTTTGGGTACGCAACAGATTTACGTGAGCATCGTAAACTGTTTTATTGTAAGTGCTAGTTACCGCATGTGCTTTCAATTTAGCAGAACAAGTGCATTGAGGAGCATACGCTTCCACAATTTTTGCCCACAACAAACGAGCAGCACGGAATTTTGCAATTTCCATAAAGTAGTTACCACCAATACCAAAAGCAAATTTGATGGATTTTGCAGCAGTGTCAACATCTACACCTGCCTCAGTAAGCATTTCCAAATATTGGTTTCCCCATGCCAAAGCGTATCCCAACTCTTGCGAGCAGTAAACACCAGCATTGTTCAAACTTACTGCATTTACACCAATCATGCGGTATTTTGGTAACTCAGCTGCAGCCTCGATAGCGGTTTTCGCAATCTCGGTTACCTCGCTTGCGCTCAATGCTTTGCCTTTGGTTAGCATGGCATTGATAGGGTCGCAGCAAATAGAACCTTTCAAAGTAGCAAGATCGTAGTTTTCTTTTTTAAAGTAAGCAACTAGCAAGGTTGCCAATTCAGGAGCTTTGCGCACGCAAACTTTGAAGTTAAGTTCAATAGCATCGGCTTTGATACCCGCCAACAAAGTTTCAATCACTTCGGCCGATAGGTCCTTGCCCAATTGGAAGCAAAGCGAATCTACGCCTTTACACAACACGTCCAAAGCTTTGGCGTTGGCGCTTTTTACACAAGCCTTAGCATTGATATCCTGACGCACCAACCATTCGTTATTAGCTTTTGTTCCTCGCACGAAAGGAAATTTTCCTGGTACGGAGTTTTTTATTTGCAAATCCTCGATGTCTTCTGCACGATAAAAAGGCATTACATCGAATCCCTCTGTTGTGCGCCAAATAAGTTTTTTAGAAAAATCGGCACCTTTAAGATCTGCAGTGATTTTATCCATCCATTCCTGAGTAGAAATAGCTGGAAAATCAGCCAAAAGATTTAATTTTTTTTCTGCCATATTACAAACTGATTATTAATATTTTTATTTTTTTATTGTCTCTTCTATTTCAAAAAGCTAACAAAATTACGCTTAAAAACTAACATACAAAACAAAAACCCATTATTTTTGCAGAAAAAGATATGTCGTACACTACACTGTTTTTCGACCTCGACCACACACTTTGGGATTTTGAAAAAAATTCAAAAATCAGTTTACAAACAAACTTTCAGGAATTCCGTTTTGAGCGCTTTTTTGATGATTTTGAACAATTTTACACGCTTTATCACGAGAAAAACAAGGAACTCTGGGCGCTCTATCGCAAAAACGAAATTACTAAAGACTTTCTGACCAAAGAGCGATTTCTTTTCCCTCTAAAAAAAGTTGGAGCAGAAAGTGAGGAACTTGCCCTACAGTTTGGGGAAAAGTATTTGGAAACTCTAGCACTACAAACCAACCTGATAGAGGGTTGCGTGGAAACGTTGAAACATGTCAAGGGAAAATACCAACTTTACATTCTTTCTAATGGTTTCCGCGAAGTTCAGTACAAAAAACTGAAAAATTCACAAATCCTCCATTTCTTCGACGGGGTGATACTTTCGGATGACGTTGGCATCAACAAACCCGACGTTCGGCTATTTCAGCACGCACTGCAAACGGCAAAGTGCAATGCCAAATCGTGCATTTTGGTGGGCGACGACTGGGAAGCCGACATTGTGGGAGCAAAAAACGCAGGAATCGACCAAATATTTTTCAACCCCAAGCAACAACCAACACCTTTTGCCGCAACCTACGACATCGAAAAACTCATTGAAATAAAAGAGATATTATAACCCTATCTCATAGAAAAAAAACCGCCCCCCTTGACAGGGTGCGGTTTTTTTTCAAAAATTTTCTCACTCGATTTTGCCACGGAGCAAGCCGCGGACAAAATCAAGAATTTTATAGATGCTCTCAAATTTCGCTGAAATGCTTTACAGCATTTTTGCGAAATTTTTATAAATCCTTAACCAAACGCACACAGTGGCAGTGGTAGCGCATGAGGCCGCCGTACATGATCGCACCGCCGGAGCCGAAGAGGAAGTAGTACGCGCCGTCGCTATCGTACTCAGTGGCAGACCAATAGTCGCCGCCGTACTGCAAGCCGGACACCGCTGAGCCCTGGCGGTCGCCAGCAGCAGGCAAGAAAACTGCACCTGCTACTTCCATTTTTGACCACTGGTCGGCGGAGAAGGTTTGGTAAGCAGCATAATTTTCTACGCCCCAATTATCATGAAAACCTGACTTAAAGGTAATACCATCAGGGCAAGACCAACCATCAGGCAACAATATCAATCCATTTACACCATTAACTTGAGCAACACCCTTGAGAGAAGAGGCGTTTGGACGACTATTTCGAAGATAATTCCACTCATCGTAGGTCAAAGTGCGCCAAGTATTAGGAACATCATCACCTATCTGATTGGTACCCCAATCAACAAAAGTACCTAAGTAATCTTTGTAACCTTGAGAAGTACTTACACCGAAATTTGCAGCACTTGTACTCCAACCGAACAAATCAACCTTATCTGCCAAAGCAGTACCGTATTTGCTATCGCCA
>JAZKYY010000010.1:0-69493 GCA_045612365.1 Paludibacteraceae bacterium | reverse complement strand
AAGGGCAATGGTAAAATTCGAGTCTTAAAATCTCGTAATATTGGCAATAATGAAATTGTAAATATTCCTGACTATGATTGTTATATAGATGATGTTGAGGGGTTAGATGTTGCTAAGTATCTTAATCAGGCAAATTGCATTTTGCTCCCTAACCTAACATATAATCCACGAGCGTGCTTTATGCCAGAGGGATGTATTGCTGATGGTTCGGTTGCAATCCTCACATTAGCCAATAATGATGATATTGTAACAGAAGAGGATTTAGCATTTTACGCAACAGACAGTTTTACCAAGTTCTACGCAATAGCTCGTAACTTGGGAACACGCTCACTTAACATAGATAATAACTCTGTTTTCTTTTTTGGAAAAATCAAACAGCAAAGGATATGAGAAATGTAATCAACGAATATCTTAACCAATTTGATTTGGATGTGCGCAAGTCAAATGATGCACGATTCATGGATCAAAAATGCACTCCAGATGTAGTCTGCTTTATTGCTGACAGTGTGATTAACACCATTATTGATGTTGAAAAAACATTCACTGTAAATGAAATATGGGAGTCCCAATATTTTATTAAGAATGCAAAAGCTGTATTTAATAAGCCTTTGCCTACCAATAAAACTGCGCGTCATGAGTATGATAAATTCATACAACAGCCATTGCGAATGTTGGGATATGCTCATGTACTTGATGTAACTAAGGTAGGTGGAACAAATTATTATCGGATTGTAAATCTTGATATACTTGATTATATCGCTCGAAGGGAAAGAAATGCATATAACTTCTTATATTGCTACTTTGAGAAAGTTTTGAAAGATAGTGATATGTGGAAGTATTTTGAGGAATACAAAAGTAAATGTACTTTGGGTACTATTACGAAATCAGATTTTTCAGAGTTAAAAGAGCGTTATATAAGATTTATTATAGGGCACACCAAAGTTAATGGAGATGTTGAGGTAAAAAGAATGTTCCCTAAAATCTTAAATATATATGCTGTTGAAAATGGTATCAATGGGACAGAAAAAGGACATATGTCCAAGTATGCATTTACATTCTCTGATTTGATGTATAATCGCAAGAACTGGAGAGACCTTAATAAGGATAAATCCATAACCCGCCAAGAAGCACAGCAAAAGCAGGATGTTGAACAACAAGAAGCATACAATCAGTACTATGTTCAGAAAGCAATGAATCTGCTTCGTAGGATACAAGAAGAAAGCGAGGTACACGATCAATGGGGAAATGGTGAAGCAACGCAGATTCATCACATTTTCCCAAAATCACAATATCCACAAATTGCTCATTATATTGAAAACTTAATTAAGCTTACGGCCACGCAACATTTTACCAAGGCTCACCCTGATAATAAGACCCAAATAATAGACAGGGATTATCAGCTTACTTGTTTATTAGCTAAAGCTGACACAATTGATAAGTCTCTACAGGTATTTGGTGAAAAATATTATCGTAAAGAGTCTTTTGTCTATGTTATAAATACAGGACTGCTAACAGATATAAGTACAAACTTGTCATTTAGTGATATTAAATCAAAATTGATTCAAATTTATAACGCAGCATAATTTCGAGATATTACCGTATAGGTTATGCATAGCCAATAAATTAAACTTTCACACATGGAATATACACATTCAAAGGACTATCTTGTTGAATTAGCAAGTAATCCACAAACACATGGATGGCTCAAAGACTTAATTATCAAGATAGTGAATAATAATGGAGCGATTTCTGATGCAGAACTTACAAGCTCTATTCAACAATTAAAAACAAATGCTGCAAGTGTGTTAGCAATACCCAGTACGGCTATGTCAAATCAGAATGCCGATATTAAACTTTTATCATTGACACATCATTCAGGAGTCTGTGCGTTAGCTAATGAACAAACAATTGAATTTTCAAATGATATTACTTTATTATACGGCAAAAACGGTTCGGGCAAAAGTAGTTATTTTAGAATATTAAATGAAATAGTAGGAGGAAATCACCAAACAGAACTTCGACCTAATATATATTCCGAAACTTATTGCCCAATAAATGTTGAATTGACTTATACAGTTGGCTCAAATACCGAAAGTTTATCGTGGGATGGTTCTACAAGAGCTGTTAGCCCTTTAACTTTATTAAGTGTATTTGATTCAAATTATACAAAAACATTCCTACAGAAACGAAGTGCTGACTCTGCTATTGTTTTACCTTATGGTCTGCATCTATTCACCGCCCTCACTACAACTATGGACAATATGAAAGGAAGGTTGCAGACTGAAATTGATTCAGTACTAAGAACTGTACCAACAATTAATACAGATGGACTTTCGGAAGATGTATGTAGGATTTTAACTCAACAGACATATCGTACAAATCAGAAAAAATACATTCAAGACAGATATGTCTTTTCTGAAGAACAAAGCACCGAATTACAGCAGCAAGAGCAACAATTAAAGGTTTTAAAAGAAACTAATTTTGAGGATAAAATAAAATTGTCTTCTAGGGAGAAATCTGAATATGAGTCATTGTACCAACATTTAGTTAAAGTACAGGGGAATATTCAAGAATTTGCATCTCAAACAAAAACTATTGTTGAAAAAATTCTTGTAGCAAGAAAGGCTCATGAAGAAGTTAAATTAAAGATAGCAATCCTTAACGAGATTGGAAACACAAATTCTGAAGAATGGAAGACATTCATTGAAGCAGGTAATTCATTTATAAATAGCGCAAATCTAGAAAATGGTATATGTCCATATTGTAGACAGCCAATAATAAATGATGCTGTTGATATTATAGCTGCATATTCCACTTATTTATCGGCTAAAAGCTATTCCGAACTCAACGAGTTATTAAAAGTAAAACAAAAACTTAAGCAAAACATATCTCTATTATCTATTGATTATTCAATTTCAGAACAATTTAAGGAATTAATAAATAACAGAGCAAATGGCGTTGCTTTATATTCAAAAATTCAGCAAGTATTAAATACTTGTACAGAGTTAAAAACACATCTTTTAGAGGTGCTTGAATGTGAACAGAATGTAAATGCCTCCAATTCAGAGTTTTCAGATTCTCTTTTTGTTTCATTATTGGAGATATGCGAAGAGTACAAAAGCAATATAGCCAATCTTCAAGAAGAACTTACCAAAAAGAATCAATTAGTGACTGAATTATCAGAACGGATGAAGCCCCTAATTGAACGGAATACAATCTCTAAGCAAAAAGATTTGTTTGTTGATTGGTTTGATAAGATGCACATTATTGAGGAACTAAAGAAATGTCAAACAGAATTATCAACAAGAACTATTTCTACTCTTGCTAAAACAGCGAGCCAAACACTTGTAACCGAAAATCTTAAGTCTAAGTTTCAGGAAGAGTTAGATTTCCTTGATTTAAAGAAATTAAGTGTTGAATTATCTGATGCTGGAGCCTCAAGAGGACAATCTTTTATGCAACTGAGGCTTATAAATAACAATTCTGTTACAGATGTATTAAGTGAAGGAGAACAAAAAGGTGTAGCTCTTGCTCTGTTTATTGCAGAGAGACGAATGAAGTTGTCAAATAATCCTATAATATTGGATGATCCAGTTAATAGCTTAGATCATTTTATTACAGCAAAGCTTGTTGAACGCTTATCAGCACTTGATAATCAAATAATAATATTCTCACATGATTTATTGTTACAAACTTCGCTTGTAAATTATAGGGGAGTACATGAATGTGGCAAGAATCAATATGCTTCTTGTCAAAGGAACACTAAACATCTTTATCTGTATTCGGTAAAGTCACATGGTAGGGATCGTAAAGGCGTCATCACTGAAATGAAACAAGATAATGTAAGAAATAATTTAACCAATGCTAAACGACTACTTGATAAAACTCCATTTACAGAAAATGAAATATTGGTTATTGGTGCAATTCTTCGCCACACTATAGAATTGATGATTGATGAGAAAGTTTTCAGCAACCAAATCCCAGTAAAGTTTCATGGTAGAAAAAATACAATCCAATGGGATCAATTAAAAACTTTGAATCCCGATGCTACTATTATCGATACATTAAAACGGCTATTTGATCGACTATCTGGTGGTGATTTGCATTTGGGGGTTGAATCAACAGAGAATCCAATAGACCATGAAGAACTTGAGAATATATATAATGATTTGAATGGATTAAATTAAATAGTAATGGCGAATGCAATTTTGCTCCTTTTTATTTTTTTACAACTATTCACAAAAAAATCCACTCTTTATAAAAAGTGGATTTTTATGATTTAGTTTTTCTGCTTTTATAGCGATGCCAAATTCATCTCGTTCACGATGTTTTTGCCATCAGGCGTGTAAGCAAACTCAATGTTTGCTTTGTAGGCTTCTTCTACCCTACCACGCACCACTTTCATCGAACTATTGAGGAAATGATTTTGCTCCGTCCATGGTTCTGGCAACACACACACGGCAGCAGGCAACCATCTTTCTGGGAATGCACCGTAGAGTCTACCACCCTTGCGATAACAATTCACCTCCGACTGAATTTTTTCAAGCATTAGTGCTTTTGCCTCTTGCGTTTCAACGTCAAGTCCATGTCTTTTTACATACGCCTTAAGTGCCTCTTTGTTTGGCGTCACAAGAGCAATAGTGTAAGGATCTTGATTATTGTGAAGTATTACACCATCTATGTATTTAGAGTTTTCTACCAAGTTTTCTTCAATTCCTTCAGGAGAATATTTTTCCCCATCGGCAGCAATAAGCAACGATTTGAAACGTCCAACCACGTAAAGCATCTCTTCGTTGAGCATATAGCCCATATCACCCGTATGGAGCCAACCATCAACAACCGTTTCGGCTGTAGATTTTGGATTTTTCCAATAACCTGCCATCACGTTTTCGCCTTTAATACAAATTTCACCCTTCGACCCAAAAGGTTGCTCCACACCATCGGCATCTAAGATTTTTATCTCCATTGGCGAAACCACCTTACCCGACGAACCGAAAATGTGCTTTGCTGGAGAGTTGGCCGAGATAATCGGAGTTGCTTCCGAAAGTCCATAACCTTGATACATTGGAATGCCTATAGCATAATAATAGCGCTGAAGATCAATGTCGAGCAACGCACCTCCACCTACAAAAAACTTCATTTCGCCCCCAAGTCCTTCGCGTACCTTTTTGAAAATAATTTTATCAAAAAGATTCATTATCGGTTTGCGAAAAACATCTACAAATTCAGTGCCTTTATTGTAACCCTCTTTGTTGTAAGCAATAGCATTTCTCAATGCAAAATTGTAGAGAGACTCTACCAAATGTCCACTTTTTTTTATTGTGGTTTCAATGTTCTTTTTGAAACTTTTTGCTAACGTTGGCACCGAAAGCATTACGTTTGGTTTCAACTCCTTGATGCTCATTGGGATGTTACGAAGTGCCTCCTTCCCCGACTTACCCGAAGGTACCGTACCTATTGATGCACCGTATGACATCATGGTGTAGAAACCTGCCACATGAGCAAAGCAATGATCGAGCGGAAGAATAATGAGCATTCTATCTTGAGGCGTAACACCAATTACCGAATGTGCTTGCTCCACATTTGCCGTGTAGTTACGATGTGTAAGCAAAATACCTTTAGGGTCAGCAGTAGTTCCCGAGGTATAACTGATGTTGGCATAATCATCGGGAGAGATGGAGCGATAACGTTCCACAAGTTTTTCTGCATTTGTCGCCAAAAAGTCATCACCCATGGCCATTATTTCGTTGATGTAGATTTCATTTGGTTGTTTGTCATCTACTTCGTCAAAAATAATCACTTTTTCCACCATTGGACATTCAGGAAGAATTTTACGCACCTTGTGCAACTGAAATTTTGATGTAATAATATACTTCGAATCTGAATGTTTTACACGGAAAACCAAGTCGTTAGTTTCCTCGAGTTTAATAGAGAGTGGCACATTTACCGCACCCGCATAGAGCACACCGAGTTCGCCTATCACCCACATGTTACGACCCTCGCTCAAGTACGACACCTTTTCGCCTTTCTCCACACCAAGAGCCATAAGCCCTGCAGCAATGCGTTTTGCTTGATGCAACACATCTTCGTAAGAAGTTGATTTCCACTTATTTGCATCTAAATCTTTTTCCCAAAGAAAAGGATTTTCTGCATATTTTTCTACATACTTTTCTACAAAATCAATTATGGTTAATCTCTCTGCCATATTCACATTATCAAGAATTTTGTGCAAAAATACGCTTTTCACAAACGAAAAGCAAATAAAATCAATAAACCTAGAAAAGCATTTTTATTCATTTTTTTTAGCAAACGAAAAAACATATTTTACCCGTTATTTTTCAATTTGTAGTAACTTTGACACGGAATAAAAAACAGACATTTATGGAAAACAAATCATTCAAAGATAAAATTTTAAACATTTGGAAATTTTTCACTGTAGACATTTGGAGAATTACTGAAAACGAACTCTCTAAGTCGAAACGCCTATCAATACTGCTCCTCAAAAAATTGATTCTCTCACTCCGAGAGTTTTTCGAAGACAACTTGATGATAAAAGCATCAGCGCTTACCTACAACACGTTGCTTGCCATTGTGCCTATTTTGGCACTCATCATTGCCATTGGCAAAGGTTTTGGAGTGCAAAACTCCATCGAGAATTTCGTGTCAAGCATTTTTGCCACCAATCAAGAACTGTTACCTTACATTATGAATTTTGTAAGCAACTACCTCGATCAAGCACATGGCGGGCTTTTCGTTGGTATCGGTATTGCCGTATTGCTGTGGTCGGTGATGAGCATGTTTCGCCAAATCGAAAATAACTTCAACGATGTTTGGAATGTAAAAAAATCGCGTTCATTCATCCGTCAGTTTACTACCTATTTTTCGCTGATGTTGCTTGTGCCAGTGCTCATAGTTATAGCCACAAGTCTTTCGAACATGATAGACCCATACATCGAATACATGACGCAGCACACCGAAAACATTTTTCTCTCGGGCGTGTACAAAGTGCTTATCACGTTGTTGCCATTTTTCATCTATTGGATTTTATTTACCATCATATTTATCATCATCCCCAACACAAAAGTGGGATTCACTCACGCACTTTTTGCAGGGATTGTAGCAGGAACATTGTTCCAAATTTTTCAATACTTGTACATTACAGGACAAATAAATCTTACGAAATACAATGCCGTTTACGGAAGTTTTGCTTTTTTGCCATTATTGCTATTTTGGTTACAAATTTCGTGGGTAATTGTACTATACGGAGCAAAATTGAGCTACGTCAGTCAAAACATCGCATTTCATAATTTCGAAAAAGAGACCAAACACATCAGTCGCCGTTTCAAAGATTATGCAACAATCATTGTGTTGAAAGAAATCATCGTACGTTTCGACAACAACGAATCGCCCGTTTCCGATCAAGACATTGCCAACAAATACAACATTCCAATAAAACTTACGCAAGACATTTTGGCGTTGCTTACCGAAACCGAAATTGTACGCGAGACTTACATCGAACAAGCCAACCGAAAAACTTACGTTCCTGCACTTGATACGCATAAAATAACTTTAGCTTTACTTATTGAACGAATCGAGAATATCGGGAACGAAAATTTCAAACTCAAAAACAACGATTTGTCCGAAAAAATTTGGCAAAAAATGTTAGAAACAAAAGAAAATCACTTAAAAACCTTACAAAAGGTTTTAGTTAAGGATTTATAACTTTTTGGAGAAAGGTTTTTACAAAAAACAATCTATTTTCGCAAAACAAAAAAATAATAAAAGAAAAATGTCATTAGGAAAATATCTTTTCGCAGGAGGACTTGGATTTGTTTTGGGCGGACCAATAGGTGCTGTAGTTGGAGTTGTTTTGACTTCGATGCTATCAGGTGGAAAAGAATACAAAACTACCTCCTCGTCATCGAGAAGGCAAACCGTTCAAAATGACTTCCGCATGGTGCTATTGTTGCTTTTTGCAAGCGTAATGAAAGCAGATGGTACCGTAAAAAAAACGGAGTTGAACGTTGTAAAACAATTTCTTGTAAAAACTTTTGGAGAAGAAGGAGCGTTGGAAGCTTTACAACTACTGAAAGAGTTCTTGAAGCAAAATTATAACGTTGCAGAAATATCGCAGCAAGCAAGCCTTTATTTCAACTACTCGCAACGCACCGAGCTTGTGCATTTGCTTTTTATGATTGCCGCTGCCGATGGGTCGGTTTCCGAAAGCGAAATCAGCATTATTCATACCGCAGCACGCAACCTTATTTCGCAGAGCGACTTTGAGTCCATCAAAGCCATGTTTATTGGAAGCAAAACCAATACAGATTGGGCTTACAAAGTGCTTAACATCACAAAAGACGCCACTGATGATGAACTAAAAAAAGCTTATCGAAAAATGGCTATGAAGTTCCACCCCGACAAAGTGAACAACCTAGGCGAAGAGATAAAAAAACAAGCAGAGGAAAAATTCAAAGAGATTCAAAAGGCCTACGAAACCATCAAAAAAGAACGAAATATAGCGTAAATGTCTTCATCGATAAACATACAACAACGCTTACAAGCATTGCGAGTATTGATGCATGAACGAGCGATTGACGCAGTTATAATACCCGGAACCGATCCTCATGCAAGCGAATACAGCCCCGATCATTGGAAAGAACGCGAATGGATTAGCGGATTTAATGGATCGGCGGGTACGGTGGTGGTTACCACTGACGACGCTGGTCTGTGGACCGATTCTCGATACTTTTTACAAGCTGACGATCAACTATCGGGCACAAGAATACGGCTGTTCAAAGATAGTTTAATAGAGACTCCGAGCATTACAAACTTTCTTGTAGAATCATTAAAAAGGAATGATAGCGTGGCTATAAACCCCAAAATGTTCTCTATTGTTGCAGTAGAAGACTTGAAAAATCAGTTGCAACAAAAAGGAATCAAACTCAATACGGATTACGATTTGATAGGTGAGATTTGGACCGAAAATCGTCCGCCGTTGCCATTGGAACCAATTTTTTGTTTGCCCGAAAAATTTTCGGGAGAATCGGCAAAAAGCAAAATTGAGAACATTCGCGAAACTTTGAAAAACAACGGTTGCAACGCGGCTCTTTATTCAGGACTCGACGAGGTAGCTTGGCTTTTCAATATCCGAGGCAACGATGTGAGTTTTAATCCTGTTGCCATTGCCTATGCTTTTGTAGATGAAAAACAAGCTTATCTCTTCACACCTCAGCAAAAAATAACGCAAGAGGTTGCCTTACAACTTTCTGAAGACGGAATTGTTGTTTATGACTATTCAAAAATTGAGGATTTTTTAGCCAATTTACCTAAAGAAATCATTTTGGCTTTGGATTTTAACCGAATAAATTTTGCTCTTTACACGAAAGCCTCTTGTCAGAAAAAGCAACTCTCGTCGGCGGTGATTGATGCCAAAAGCATAAAAAATGAAACAGAGTTGCAGGGCATTCGTTCAGCAATGGTGCGAGATGGAGTAGCGATGGTGAAGTTTTTGAAGTGGTTGGAAGAATCTATTGCCAAAGAACATTTAACAGAACTTTCGGTTGCTGAAAAACTAAAAGATTTCCGTTCGGAACAAGCACTTTTTGCAGGCGAAAGTTTCAATACGATAGCAGGTTATGCTGCCCACGGAGCCATTGTGCATTATGCCGCAACAGAGGAAAGCAACGCAACGCTCGCTCCCGAAAACTTTTTGCTCCTCGACTCCGGCGGACAATACTTTGACGGTACAACTGACATTACACGCACCATTGCTTTGGGAGAAATATCCGAACAGCAAAAAACTGATTTCACACTCGTTCTAAAAGGTCATATTGCATTATCACAAGCAGTTTTTCCTTATGGAACTTGTGGAGCGCAACTAGATGTTCTTGCTCGGCAGTATCTGTGGCAAAGAGCCTTGAACTACGGGCACGGAACTGGGCATGGCGTAGGACATTTTCTTTGTGTACATGAAGGGCCACAAAACATAAGTCCACGCCTCAACCCCACCATATTGAAAAAAGGCATGGTTATTTCCAACGAACCCGGACTTTACCGCACCAATCAGTATGGCATACGAATTGAAAATCTAGTGGCTGTGGTGGAGCAAGAATCGAATGACTTTGGTCAGTTCCTTGCGTTTGAAACACTTACGCTCTGCCCAATTGACAAGAACGCTATAAACAAAACAATGCTTTCGGACAGCGAAAAAGCGTGGCTCAACGCTTATCACAAAACTGTTTATGAACGCATTGCTCCGCATTTATCCGATGAAGAAAAAGCGTGGCTTAAGGAAAAAACAAGCGAGATTGAGTAATTTAAACAAAAAAACGCCAAAAGCATACCTGCTGCAACGCCGGCTACTGCTCCGCCTACGAATGCTAATACGTGTGAAAGTCTCATTGTTACCTCCTTTTTTTATTGTGAATAATTAAGAAAAACTGTACAATAAAAACAACTAATGGAGGCGAAATGTTTTGTGAAAAATTTAGATTAAAAAAAGCAAAAACCTTTCGGTTTTTGCTTTTAAGAATATTTTTACAATTGTCATTCTCTTGCTTTCTAAACACTTACACTTTGTCTAATTAATAAAATGCTGTTCGCAAAATTGCTTTCTAACAATGAAAAAAGCATAAATAAAGAGAAAACAAGCGAAGTAAAAAACTATTTGTTACATGGTTTTAATTTATCTTTATCTACAAGATACCATATTGCCATTCCTATACCAACAGGAAATGTAAAAGGAGGACACAACCACCATAACATAGCCTTATCAAGTTTTTTATAACATTTTTCTGTCGTCACTGCAGGTTGATATATTTCAGAATCTACCTTATAACAAACTCCTTCCTTATTAAGATATGCATTCACATAATCTTTACGTTCCTTTGTGACAGATTTTGTGTTAATACTATTGGAGGTTGATGTATAGCCAGTACCTGTTACATTTGATACTCCACCTGTATAGTAATTCTTATGCGGCGTATAAGATGTTCTAGTACTTGAACTAGAAGTTTGCTTACCTTTTGTTTCTGTTACTTGTTCTTTTTTCTCATAAACTAAAATCTCACCTCCTAAACCATCATCCATTACACGATCTGGAACAGACATCTCTGATAAAATTTCCGATTTAGTTTTTCCAACTAAATGATCGTGAGTGTCTTTAGCATACTTTTCTGGAGTAATTGTTTCTGTTACGCTAAGAGTTGTATAACATGATGTCATCAAACAAAGAACTACCAAAATGGTAAAGAAATTAACTGTTTTCATTTTTTTTGAATTTAAATTATTAATAATTAGTTGTTATTTATATGCTACAAAATTATAAGTTAATAAAGTTATACTCATTACGATATTGTATATCAACGTTATACAAAACGTATGCTTTTGCTATACACTTTGCTGTTTGTGGAAGTAAGCCGAGAGGTCGGCAAAGAAGTCGTAATCCAAAGCGAGAGATATACGCATCAGCGTATCGGTGGTGATGTAGTAGTTTCGCAGGAGTTTGTACGCGTTGTCGCGTTTGCAACCAATTTGCGAGGCGAGCCACGCCACCGAGCGGCGTTGTAGTCGCAGTTGCTCTCTTATCAGATTGCCAATGTGCAGTGGTGGAATTTCGTTTTCGTTCATAGTAAAAATGGGTTTGTGCATTGCCAAAGTCGCCACTACCCACCGAACGAAAAAAATGAGAAAGGTGTGAACCTCTCTATCGCAATCGCGAGGAGCATCGGAAAACCCCGCCACACAACTAGAATATGTTCACACCTTATTAGGCACGAACATTAACATCATGTTGTGTAATGCGGAATGCTCCGTTCGAGAAAAAACGAGCTACCACGCCATTGCTTTTTATTCGATTTTAGTTCAAATCAAGAGTTTCCGATGCTTTTGTTTTGATTGCGAATAATAGCTAATGCTGTTAAAAAAAATGAGCAAAACACCTTTTGCTTGTCTGCAAAAATAGTACAAAATTTAGTAATGAGAAAAAACAACCATTCACTTTGTCAGTTCCGGCAATCTTCACTACCTTTGCCACCGCAATGAGGAGCTCTCACGGAAGATTTCTTCACAAAGAGTGAAAAGGGAATTTGGTGAAAATCCAAAACAATACCTGTTGCTGTGAGTCCTTTTTTTAGATTTATTGCATCCGTCTGCCACTGGCAAATATGCTGGGAAGGCGCAATAAATGGGACAAGTCAGAAGACCTACCTCGCTGCAGTAAAAATGATTTTAAACCGCAGGATAACGGGCAAAATCGAAACTATTTTTTTCTATCGATTCATATTGAAGAGGTAAACGCTGGTTAAAAAAAATGCCAAGTGAAGTTTATCGTCAATAAAAAAGCGTTGGAATAATAATGTTTTCATGTCGTGTCCTTGCGTATAAAAGTTGCAGGATACGACTTTTAATTTTTTATAAATATGAGAAAAAAACATTTTATTTCAACAGTAGCAATTGCGACACTTTTCGCGAGTTATGTATTGGCAGATAACACAATGCGTATCGAATACATGTCGAGCGAAGAGTATAAAGAAAAAGTGAGTGCCATTGCAAGATGGGAAATAGACGGAGCAAACGAACGCTTCCGGCTTATAGGTATCGACGGAACATTACTTGCCGAAAGAAATTTGTACGACGACATCAAACAAATCGTATTCTACGACGATAATGGTTCTACCGTCGAACTAGAAAACGTGAGCAACCATTCGGTAACAATTTTCCCCAACCCAACTAAAGAGATTCTTCACATCAACGGAATCAAACAAGGTGAGGTTATTCGTATTTTCTCACTAAACGGGAACTTCATCGTCAACGAAAAAACCGAAAACGAAACATTAACTCTATCGGTAGCAACATTGCCAAACGGTATTTATTTGCTACAAGTAGGCACCGAAATTGTAAAATTCATTAAAGAATAATAAAAAGAAAAAACAACATGAAAAAATCTATTTTATTTTTAGTGTTTGCATTCATAGCAATTAGTGTTTCAGCACAAATGATTATTTGGAAAAATGGCGAAATCATCGGTGAATATGACATTCTTGATATAGATAGTGTAACTTTTCGCCGTGCAGAGCCAGAACTTCCTTACGAACTTCGTATTTTAACTTTTGAAGATAAAGATAAAAAATTTGAAGAATACGACTTGGAAGCAGGAACAATCTCTACTTGGAGCGACCTCGTAGATAGTCCACAATACGGCGGTCCAATGCTTTACGGTGGAGACGTGATGTATCCAACCGACTACCACTGGAGCGATGAAAATAACACAAACCTTTGTCATACCATTTCTTGGAATTATGCTTTGGGAGGACATGCAATTTCTAATTATTCATCAAAATCGTATGGCTACACAAATGCCGATCGCAACTCCCTTATTGCACAATTTTACGGAGAAGATTATGTAAAAGATAATGCTGGAAACGATGCTGCTTTAGGGTGGTTTTGCGTACAACTTACTACTCCAACCAATGGTGGACATAGTGGCGATAACTTTGCCGTACATTTTGGTTATGTTGATTTCTTTTCGATGTCCAACGAATTGCAAGGTTTTAGCTTTGAAGATGGAGTAGCTCGTGTTATCGACCACATGTATGTAACCAACACAAACTATACTCTCAACCAAATTCTATACGGTGTGGGTAGCGAAGCTGGTAACAGTTTTGGTGGAAGCTATACCGAGCCTACTGAAGATAGCTGGTTCAAAATTACTGCTTATGGTTATGCCAACGAAGATGATGACGAGCCAACTTCTTCCGTTGATTTCTATCTTTTTCAAAATCTAACGCCTATTCTCGATTGGACTAAATGGGATTTATCCAGTCTTGGAGAGGTTGTGAAAGTAGAATTCAATATGTCCGCATCAGCAGATATGGGCGGCTCCTACGGGCTTACAATACCTGCTTACTTTGCATACGACGATGTGGCAGTGCGTTTCGACAAATAATAAATATTAACTTTGCAAAATGAAAAAATTACTTCTATTCAGTGCCATTATTCTTGCCTTTTCATCGTGTAATATCGATGAGGAAATTACCGTTGACAATCCTCCAAAAATAACTTTCGAGAACAAATCGGGAGTTTATTCTACTAAAATTGGGAGAACAATAACCATTGTTCCTAATTACGAATACGCACAAAATGCTATCTACACATGGAGCATCAACGATTCTATTATTGGCATCGACCCTACGCTCGAGTTTTGTAGCAAAGAGTTAGGGCAATTTTACATTACCATAAAAGTTGAAACCGAAAATGGAGAAGACAAGCGTGAAATTCGCATCGACGTGGTAGAACTCGAAATCCCTACGGTATCGGTTGCAGGAGCAGAAAACGGATTCATTTTAGCCTTAGATGGCAAAATAACCCTGAATGCTTTGGTCAGAAAAACTTCTATCCCGACAACCTACGATTGGAAACTAAACGACCAAAGTGTAAGCAGTGAGCTGTCATATACATTTTTAGCCAAAGAACTAGGCATTTATACATTGGTTTTCGAAGCAAAAAATGAAGACGGAGCAGACAAAGTTGAAATCAAAATAGAGGTTGTGGAATTTGCACCTATCTCATGGCAATTTTTGCAAACCGACTATCAATTGGTAGCTGGTCGCGTAATTGAAGTTGGACCTACCGAAACGCAGAATTTAGAGAATGCTACATTCTGTTTCAAGGTTGGAGAAAACATTATTCAAGAAGGAACGAAACAAACTTGGATGTGCAACCTAACACAAGTTGGGAAACACGAAGTAACCGTTACAGCCAATATTGTGCGTGGCGAAAAAGAAGAATCACTCACGCAAACGCTTACGGTGAACGTAATTTCTCCAGAGGACTTAAACTATCGTGCAAAAACAGAAAACTCATCAGCCAATTGGAATAAAGTTTACGAATACATTCCTGCTCCGGGACAATTCATCAACGAACTTAAGACAGGAGGTTTTGACGGCAATCAAAGCACGCTACAAGCAGCCATTGCGTATGCAGAAGCTCGACTTTCGTCTAACAATTGGGTTTCACTAGGTGGATTTGGTGGTTACATCGTAGTAGGATTCGATCACAGCATCGACAATACTGGTGGATATGACTTTGGTGTGCTTGGCAACTCATTCTCAGGATCATCGGAACCGGGTATTGTGTGGGTGATGCAAGACGAAAATGGCGACGGGCTTCCTAACGACAACTGGTACGAACTTCGTGGTTCGGAAACAGGCAAGGAATCAACTATTCAGAATTACGCCGTAACTTACTATAGACCAAGTGCAAAACAAATGTCGGTACAATGGACCGACAACCAAGGCAATAGCGGTGAAATAGATTACCTTAAAATGTATCACAATCAAGATTTCTACTACCCTATGTGGATTGAAGAGAATTCTTACACACTTCGTGGCACTTGCCTTGAAGCACGCAACTACGACAAGTCGGGCAACGGCTCATATTGGGTCAATGCCGAATACGATTGGGGTTATGCAGACAATTTTAGTTCCATCGATCGTTTGACAAATGATGCAAATGCAAACGCCGATGCAAATGCAAATTATTTCAAAATTTCTAATGCAATCGATGCACAAGGCAAAAGTGTTGATTTGAAATTTATCGATTTCATCAAAATTCAAACTGGTGTCAATACCAAAAGTGGTTGGCTTGGCGAAGTTTCTACCGAGGTGCTTGGATTTTTTGATTGTAGTATGACAAAAGAATAAAAAAAAAACGAAATACCTTTTCCAAAAAAACACAAGTAAATGCCATATAAAATAAAAATATTACTTTCCGTATTCTTCACTTCTGTTCTTCTTGCAAGTTGCATGGAGTGGGAGTACGGTTTGGAAGAGGATTTTGCGGCAAGCGGCGAAGGGCTTTTCATTACCAACGAAGGCAATTTTCAGTATGGCAACGCCTCACTTTCTTACTACGACCCCGAAACAAAAACCATCGAAAACGAAATTTTCTATCGTGCCAATGCCATGAAACTTGGCGACGTAGCGCAATCGATGATTATTAGAGATGGGATAGGATGGGTCGTTGTCAACAATTCGCACGTAGTTTTTGCCATCGACATCAACACGTTCAAAGAAGTTGGGCGAATAACTAACCTCACCTCGCCACGCTACATGCATTTCATCTCCGACGAAAAAGCCTACATTACGCAGATTTGGGACAATCGCATTTTTATTGTCAACCCAAAACGATATGAAATTATCGGCTACATCGATTGCCCCAACATGACCACCGAAAGCGGTTCTACCGAACAAATGGTACAATACGGGAAATACGTATTCGTAAATTGTTGGTCGTACCAAAATCGTATTCTGAAAATTGATACCGAAACAGACAAAGTTGTGGACGAGCTTACCGTTGGCATTCAACCCACATCGCTCGTTATGGACTGCAACAACAAACTTTGGACAGTTACCGACGGCGGCTACGAAGGTTCACCTTACGGACACGAAGCACCATCGCTTTACCGTATTGATGCCGAAACTTTCCAAATTGAGCAACAATTTCGTTTCACTTTTGGCGACTGGCCATCGGAAGTACAACTCAACGGCACAAAAGACAAAATCTACTGGATAAACAACGATATTTGGGAGATGGACGTTACAGCAGATTATCTGCCAATAAAACCATTTCTGCCCTATCAAGAAACCATTTACTACGGACTTACCATTTGTCCACGCACAGGCGACGTGTACGTAGCCGACGCCATTGATTATTGTCAGCAGGGGAAAATTTATCGCTATTCAAAAGAAGGCGAACTTATCGACGAATTTTATGTAGGAATTATCCCCGGAGCATTTTGTTGGAAATGAAAAAACGCTATTTGACATACATTTTACTCCTGATGCTATTTTCTGCAAATGCCGAAGAAAATAGTACTACATACGATGTGCATAAAAAAATCCTAATTCCTGAAGTTACGGTTTATGGTAAAAGACCTTTGAAGGAAATTGGCATCCAGCAAACCAAACTCGACTCCGTAGTACTGAAAGAAAACATTGCACTCTCCATGGCCGATGTTTTAACTTTCAACACGCCTATTTTTGTAAAAAGTTACGGACGAGCAACGCTCTCTACTGTTTCGTTTCGTGGCACATCGCCATCGCATACGCAAGTAACATGGAACGGAATGCGAATAAACAACCCAATGCTTGGAATGACGGACTTTTCTATGATTCCGTCGTATTTTATCGATAAAGCATCGCTACTTCACGGAACGTCGTCGGTAAACGAAACGGGAGGCGGACTCGGAGGAGCCATAAAACTTTCTACAAAACCTGCCGAGCAAGAAGGTTTTGGACTGCAGTTTGTACAAGGCGTTGGCTCGTTTTACACGTTCGACGATTTTCTCCGACTCTCATACGGCAATGAACATTGGCAAACATCTACACGAGTTGTTTTTTCCACTTCGAAAAACAATTACAAATTCCGCAATCACGATAAAAAGATTAACGTTTACGACGACGATATGAACATCGTGGAGCAATACTACCCCATAGAGCGAAACAAAAGTGGTGAGTTCAAAGATCTACACCTTTTGCAAGAGGTTTATTACAACAACAAACGTGGCGACCGCTTCGGGTTGAACGCTTGGTACATCTACTCCAACCGCGAACTACCAATGCTAACCGTTGACCACGGCGACGATACCGACTTCGATAACCGACAACGTGAACATACGTTCCGCAGTGTTTTCTCCTACGACCATTTGGCCGAAGCGTGGAAAGTTTCTGCCAACGCAGGTTACATCTACACTTGGATGGCCTACGACTACAAACGCGACCTTGGCAACGGTGTAATGGCACACATGACCCGCTCACGCAGTAAAATTCACACAATTTACGGAAAAGTTGAGGGAGAATATCATTTGCATAAAAAATGGCTTTTCATGGCCAACCTTTCGGCACATCAGCACTTTGTGGAGAGTCGCGACAAAAACGTCGTTCTACAAAGTGGCGACAAAGGCATTGTGGGTTACCGAAAAGCACGCATAGAACTTTCGGGTAGTGCATCGGTCAAATGGCAACCAATCGACCGACTCGGAATGTCGGTGGTGGTGCGCGAAGAACTTTATGGGAAGAACTGGACTCCGGTGATTCCTGCATTTTTTATCGACGGCGTATTGTCCAAAAAAGGCAATCTGATGGCAAAAGCGTCGGTTTCACGCAACTTCCGTTTCCCCACGCTCAACGACCTTTACTTTTTGCCCGGGGGAAACCCCGAACTCAAGCAAGAAAGCGGTTGGACCTACGATGCCGGACTTTCGTTCGCTGCAGGGAAAAAAGATGTTTATTCGCTTTCGGGCTCTGCCACGTGGTTCGATTCTTACATCAACGATTGGATTATTTGGTTGCCAACGACCAAAGGATTTTTCTCACCCGACAATATCAAAGATGTGCATGCTTATGGTGTGGAATTGCAAGCCGACTTGAACTTGATTTTCCCCAAAGATTGGCGACTTGGGCTAAACGGCACTTTCTCGTGGACGCCCTCCATCAACCAAGGCGAGCCACGCTCGCCGGCCGACCAATCGGTAGGTAAGCAACTGCCCTACATTCCACTGCTCTCGTCCACCATCAACGGGCGACTCTCGTGGCGACGCTGGACGTTTACCTACAAGTGGTGCTACTATAGCGAACGCTTCACCATGTCGAGCAACGACCTCTCGCTCACTGGCAAGCTTCCGCCCTACTTTATGAGCAACATCTCACTAGAAAAGCTTTTCCTCTTCCGCTGGGCCGATTTGTCGCTAAAAGGCACGATAAACAATCTCTTTGATGAGGAGTACCTCTCCGTACTCTCACGCCCTATGCCCGGCATCAATTTCGAATTCTTCGTAGGAATTTCGCCTAAGTGGTAGGGAAATTATTATTTGGAGGGCATTGAAATCTTTGGAATAATCTGAATCACAAACCTTTTGTTATTCTCTTCCACTTTATTATCTCTATTGTTTCCATTAAATCCACTTCCAGCAATAATAACTTCTGTATTATAAGTTCGAAGGTTTATGCCTTTTGAAAGCCATCTGCGATAAAGTGATAATGCTCGATGGTAGCTTAGTTCATACATTCTTTTATTATCTGCATTATAGCTGTGATTTTGAAGTAGCTGCCAAGGAATAGCAGCATAACCTTCAATAACTAATTGGAAATTCAAATCTGGATTTTTCTCATATAGTGTTTTTACGACTTTTAAAAGAGATTGTCCAACAAAATCTACTGTTTGAAGATATTCTTGCTTAATAGTAGTTGCTTCTTCCCAATTTGAACCTGTAAACGGATTAAAAATTTCAATACCAATAAAATCCTTTGCAACAAACATCTTCTGTTCCTCGACATATTGTAACGCAGACGTTTTGCTTAGTTCTACAAACATGGTGTCGAGTTGTAGAATACGCTTTAATTGTTCATTCGAAGCATTAGCATCATTTAAAGCTTTGCCCATTTTGGCCACACATATTATGAACAAAACTAGCATAATGAAAAAGAGACTCGTCATCAAATCCGAATAACTGAGCCAGAATGAGTCACTATATTTCTTTTTTGCCATAATTATTTTTGTTTATATCTTTAATGGCTTTTGTCATTGCATCTACAGCTTGCAGTGTTGCCTTATGTAACTCGATGGACTCTTGCTGTGCATCCTTATAATCTTTACGCAAATTCAAAACTTCCCCCTTCAAATCCTTGTAGCAATCGGCTTGTACTTGCGTATATTGTACCATCGTAGCAAGTACTTCTTTTATCTTATCAAACGTGTCAAAGAATTCTTTGTTATTTGCGACGAAGTTCTGAATATGCTCTGTAGATGCTGTTAGTTGTGTAGACAGGCTCTCTGAAACTTGTTTCCCTTCCGATATAAACAAATCAAACTCCTTGCGCCAAGCATCCCTCGCTTCTGAACCAGTTGGGAAATGTGTTGTTATGGCTTCTTGGAATTCTCTTTGCAATTCATTTGTTTTGTTTTGATTACTGACAACAAGTGACAAGCCAACAGAAAACTCTTCAAATTTAGTTAGTAATGTTTGTATTTGAGTAACTACTCCCGATACATTAGCAATTGTAGTGTTTAGTTGTTGTTGATATGTTTGAAATATTGAGAGTGAGTCGGAGGAATCTTTTAATTGAACGAAAGTTTCTGCTATTTTATTAGCAGTTTTTGTTAAACTCAATTTGTTAATTTCTTCTAATACTAAATGTTGTTTCTCTAGATTGTCATTAAGTAATTCGGCAGAATCGGCATAAGCATCAAGATTTCGTCCAAACTTGTCAACAAAGTGGCCAAGTACACCTCGCAAAGAGTTCAAGCTTGATGCCATACTATTTGACAAAAGTGGCATCAATTCACGACGGAGAAAATCCATATAATCTCCTTTCCCCTCGTTGGCTTTCGAAATTGCAGCTTTGTACGAAATGGCACTGTTAAATACGGTAAGCCCTAATCCCAGAAGACTGGCAATCATAGCTACTACTACACCATATAGAAGATGTTGAAGCCCTGTAAGTTCTCCTCCAACTCCAAATATTTTTTGAAAATCAATACCCCATAGACCTGTAATGATGCCGATAAATGTTCCAGACAATCCAAGATAAAGGGGAACATTTAAGCTGTTGTGTATTTCATCTTCAAGAGCATTCTTCTGATTGTCACAAATATCTTCAAGTATCCCTAAATCTGCACTTGTGCCCGTATTCTTACAGAGATATTCATTAGTTCTATCTACTATCATTCGCATACGTTTGTTGGCATTTCTTCCATTAGAGAAGACTACGAGTGAAAGATCTGTATAATCGGTATGCTCATCTTCCTCTTCAGCTTCGTCTTTTACATGACGGTTAGGAATATTCTTCAAGAATGTTTGTAAAGACCTTTTTGTACTGAGATTGCTTGTTGTAATAGAAGTTTCTTTCAAAATAAGTTTTTCTACATCATTAAACAAGCCACAAAGTTCTTTAATTTTATTTTGTGTTTCGATAAAACTAATAACTTGAAGGGTTATCACAATAAGCACAATGGCAACTGCCAGTATCAAACCAATGTATTCGTTTATATTTTCCATATCGTTGTAATTTTATTCGTTATTATCAAATAGAGTTATATCTCCTAATATTTTTTTCATTTCTGCCTGTTTTTTTATTTCTTTTCTCAGCTCCTTGTCTCGTAATTTCTTTTGCTCCAATTCATCTTTCGTCATTGGCTGATAACCCTCTAAGCCCTTAGGATAATTCCCTTCGATATAGAGTTTTACAAGCCCTGCATGTGATAACGGCTTTGAAGCATCTCGGAAATCGATGTTGGTGTTATAATCTAATAGAATTATATCATGTATCTTGCTTTGCTCTTTTATGCGTTCTACTACATGATGCACTTCTGGGGCATTATCGAGTACCCACTTGTACGTTGGTAAATAAATGAGCATTCGAGCCTCAAAGTAGCCTAACAATTCTTTCCCGTATGCTCCTTTTCGATGTCCCTTTGGCATACCATACTTGCGAACTGTTCGTTTCAAGTCTCTCATCGTGTCATTTCTGAATGTGGCAAAATCTACATCCGCACCATCAAAGACCTTCAGTCCTTGCCATACGGCTTCTACACATGTAGCCGTCAGTCCTTCCGTAAATGGTATGGGAATGTTCATGTGCGGATAGAAAGGACTCAATATCTGCGCATATCTCATATTAGAGGTTGAGGTAATATCCAATATCGTTGCATTAGGGAAATCCTCTTTGACTTTCTCCAGCTTTCGCTTTTTATTTACGACGTATATCATAATTCAAAATTTATCTAGATTTATTATATACTTTTTGGAAAGGAATGTTTTAATCATAATCTCTGCTTGGAAGTAGGAACGCTCTTCATCGTCCAAGTCAAAATGTTTGGATGCTTTAACCGAACGAAAATGTATTTGTTTCAAATCGTCAATTGTACTACCAATGTTTAC
This sequence comes from Paludibacteraceae bacterium, assembly GCA_045612365.1. GTDB lineage: Bacteria > Bacteroidota > Bacteroidia > Bacteroidales > Paludibacteraceae > RGIG9608. The sequence continues at coordinate 47,556 of JAZKYY010000010.1, read as the reverse complement.
AGGTTCACGCATTATTGTTGCATTCTTATTGGAATACAATGCACTTGCAATACAAGCAGCTCTTATGTCAATTATAAGATTTACAGGGTCGGTTATTCTACCATCATTTTTCGCTTTATATTTCATTGGGTGTTCCCTCGTGAAACTGATTCTTACATAGTCTTGTAGATTTCTGCTTACATCTAATTGACGACTTAGTTGACCACCTCCGGGTTTTGGTATTCTTATTCCATGCCTCTCACAATAAGCCCAAGATAAGAGCCCACCATATCTTTTGATTAGTGAAATATTGCTTCTGTCAGTAAAATGATACAAATATCTTATACCATTCTCATTCAAAACATCAATTATTGCCTGCCAGTCATCCTTTAACTCAGAAGAAAGCGCCTCCAGCCGCTGGCGTTCTTGCCTTTCTGCATCTTCCTTTCGTCTTGCTTCATCGGCAAGTCGTTTTGCTTGTGCTTCTTTCCTTTCCCTTTCTTCTCGCTCTTTCCTTTCTCTCTCTTTCTTTGCTCTTTCTTCTGCTTCCTTTTGCCTTTTGGCTTCTTCTTCTCTGCGTCGTCTTTCTTCTGCTAGTCTTGCAAGTTCCTCTTCTTTAAGTTCTGTTAGAAGTTTATCTAAAGAAATTTGAAGTTGATTAAGTCTATATCGAATGGAAGAATCTTTTACTTTGACAATTTTTTCTAAAACAGTATTTAATTTACGTTTTGCATCTTCTGCTTTTCGATTTTTTATTAAGGAATCTATATCTAGAAGTAAGGCATTTACACTATCTTCTAGAACTTTCAATTCATGAGCTTCTTTCTTTAATCGTTCTTCCTTCAATTCTTTCAGAGTCAAAACTTTATTAAGTTTATATGCCTGAAAAATATTATTCGGAACTCTTTCGATATGTTTATGAATTAAAATCTTATACCAGCTTATCGGAGATAATTTTATCTTTTCTTTTTCTTCCCGGGTGATTCTCTTTCGAATGTCTAATTCTTGTAAGGAGTGTTCTTTGCCTAACGATTTTAGCAATGCAATTTTATCACCGTCATTTTCATTTGATGGTGTTGTTACTATACCTAATATCCGTTTTATCCAAATAAGAACCATTTTCCTTTAGAAATTCATTTTTTTAGAATGCTCCCTCTTAAAAAGTGATTTTTTATAATATTGAACATATAAAAACATTCTGTTAATAAAAAAAACGCTCGACTTCCTTCAAAATCGACCGACTTATGTATAACTTATGCGTAGGCAAAAACGCCCTATTTCTTGTGTGTGTGTGTAGAAAACTCGCAGGTTTCTAATGGGAATAATATGTTGCACACGTTCATCATACTAGGGCAAATGTAAAGAAAAAAATTATTTACCACTAACAATAAAAAAAACCGACCCAAAATTTTGAGTTGGTTTTTAACTGTTCTTTTTCTAGAAAAATTTTACTCCTCTGCATCAACTGGAGCCGCAAAACCAGGGATTTCCTGAGAAGCATCTTCTGTTTGTTGCTGATGCGATTGAACTTCTTCTGTCAATTGAGTAGATTTCTTTTCCGCTTCTTGAGGAATCGCTGCTGTAGCAAAAATGCTCAAAACAATGATTGCCGCCATCAAAGTCCAAGTAGTTTTTTCTAAAAAGTCAGTAGTTTTAGAAACTCCCATAATTTGATTCGTCGACGAAAAACTCGAAGCCAAACCACCACCTTTGGAATTTTGAACCAAAACAATAAGCACCAAAACTGCCGCCAAAATCACTATCAAAATAGTAAGTAAAGTATACATAATTATCTCCTTTTTTTCAAGGTTGCAAAGTAAACACATTTTTTCAACTGTTACAAATTTTTTGATTACAAAAAGGAGGGATATTTTTTCGTATCTTTGTCGGGAGAACAAAGGGCAAAAAGAAGAATTGGTTATGAGCATTCTTATTATCAGATTTTCGTCGATTAGCAACGTATCAATGGTTATTCCGTTGCTCGACTCGCTCGTGCGCAATCATCAGGATAAAAACTTCGTGATGGTGTCTCGTTTCTTTTTAGCTCCGCTATTTGAAAAGTTGCCGAACGTTAAATTTGCTCCTGCCGACATTCGCCATCGGCACAAAGGCATTGGCGGAACGTTGCGTCTTTTCCGAGAACTAAAAGAATTGTACAATATAGACACAGTTGTAGATCTTCAGAATGACTTTCGGAGTACTTTTCTCCGAATTCTCTTTTGGTTTTCTGGAACTAAAATATACTCTCTATCTCCCAATAAAATAGAAGAGTGGAGTCTTTTGTTTTGGAAGAGCAAGAAACAGAAACCGATAAAATCGTTGTTTGATCGTTACAAAGAGACATTTGAGAAATCACATCTCGAGACAGACGATAAATTTGAGCACCTAGCGACAAACCAACCCGAAACTGCACAAAAAATAGAGACCATTTATGGCAAGAAAAAAGAGAAATGGATAGGTATTGCTCCTTTTGCTCAGGCCAAAGGAAAAATTCTTCCTCTAAAAAAAACAAAGGAAGTCATTGATTTTTTTGACAAAAAGGGCAACTATAAAATATTCTTGTTTGGCGCAGGCGAAATAGAAAACGAAATTTTACTTGACTGGGCCACCATTTACAAAAACGTTAATGCGGTACATACATCGCTTCAGTTGGGTGAAGAACTTGAGCTTATCAAACAACTCGACGTAATGCTATCGATGGATTCAGCTAATATGCATTTAGCAGCGTTAGTTAATACACCCGTAGTTTCCGTTTGGGGATCAACGCATTATTTTGCAGGAAATTTGGGTTGGAAACAATCTGCAGAAAATATTGTAGAAATAGACCTCCCTTGTCGTCCTTGCTCAATAAATGGAACAAATCACTGCCCTAAAAACACATTTGACTGTCTGCAAAAAATAGAATCAGACATCATTATTCAAAAAATTTTAGACACCATAGAAAAATGAAAAAAAATTTCTTGCAACGAATAAAAGAAATCTTAAAAAGCAGTAAAACAAAGTACGTTATTGCGTTTGTTTTGTTTCTACTAATAATGTTTGTTTTTGACTCCAACAACATTCCTTCAAGGGTAATGAACAAAATAAAAATTGAAAAACTCAAACGCGAAATTGCCTATTTTGAAGAAAAAATAGAGATTGACAAACAAAAAATGGACGCTCTGAATTCAGACGACAATATTGAAAAATTTGCACGAGAAGAATTCTTGATGAAAAAACCAAACGAAGAAATTTTTATAATAGAAGAATGAAAAAACAAACATTACTCCACATTATGTTTTTCGTCGGATACATTTTGGTAGTATCTGGTGCAGCCATTCAGTTATTTGAATTGAGTTTTGCTCCCTATATATTTTCTTTAGGAGCTGCGTTGGTCATTATTTTTCGTTTTCTTACGGTAAGTCCGTCATCCGACCTTAGAATAAAACGATTAAATAAAATGTTGGCTATTAGTGCAGTTCTATTGGTAGTATCGGCATATTTTATGTTTACAGGTTCTAATCTCTGGGCACTTACACTTATCATCTCAACCATTTTCGATTTGGTTATAAGTTTTAGATTTCCCGCATAAACTTTTATGCTTTTTTAATATTTACGGATTAATAGATAATCGTTATATTTGCCGAGTTTTATTGCCCTTGAGATGAAAAGTTTGTTGGTTGTTTTCGTATTAGTATTTTCGGCAGTAATGCTTTTAGGAATACGTGTTTTTTTTCTTAAGAGGAAATTCCCAAATATCCATATAGGAGGGAATAAGGCACTAAAAAAAAGAGGAATAGGTTGCTATTCTTCACAAGATAGAGAAGAACAAAAAAGAATAACTAAATAATTTATATAATGAAAAAAGTAATAGTATTAGCCGTAGTGATTGCAAGCATGATGGTTTCTTGCAAAAAAAGTGATTGCCCAAAAGAGCAAAAAAATGATTTTTACACCTGTGATAGTGTTTGCAAAAAATTGCCTCTTGCGTATGTCAATTTGGATACAATTTTGTTGAATTGCGATTATGCTGTAGAAGCGAACGAAAAATTGATAAAAAAACAAGAAGATGCTCGATTGAACATTAATTCAAAAGCAAAGAAATTGCAAGAGGAAATGGAAGAATTCCAACGCAAATTGGAAAACAACGCATTCTTAAGTCGCGAACGTGCTGAAAAAGAAGCAGAAAGACTACAAAAGAAAGAACTTGAATTGCAACAACTTGATCAAAAACTCACACAAGAACTTCTTAAAGAACAACAAGAAGTCAACCAAAAACTTCATGAAGATTTGATTGATGTAATTAAGTATTTCAATAACGACAATCGTTTCCACATGATACTTTCCACAAGTGCAATGCAGGAACAAGTAGTATATGCTATTGATGGATATGACATTTCTGCAGAAATCATAGAAATCCTTAATAACCAAGATTTAATGAAAAAAGTCAAAGGAATTGAATAAATTTTAATTAAAACATATTTTAAAGAAAAGAAGAGACTTGATCTCTTCTTTTTTTGTTCTTTTTCTTGCATAAATATTCAAATAAAACTATTTTTGCGGACATTTTTTGAAAAAATATTCATTTTGATAAAAATATGAATAAGAAACAGTGGAGGCATAATTGTATCACACAACTTATTAATTCTAGGAAAATCAAGGATCAAGATGAGTTGTTGGCTTTATTGGCCGCTAATAATTGTGTCAGCACACAAGCAACTCTTTCTAGAGACTTGAAAGAACTTAAAATTGTAAAACTTCCTGACGGCAACGGACTTTATCACTATCGTTCTCATATAGAAACCAAAACAAAACAATCAGTTTCCGCCGAAAGTAGCATTAGTTTAGCCTTTTCGGGAAACTTAGCTGTATTACGTACATCGCCAGGTTATGCTAGCGTTGTAGCAAGTGCTGTGGACAACACTCTTGAAAGTATCATTTTGGGTTCTATTGCAGGAGACGACACGGTGTTTGTTGTTCTAAAAGAGAATATCTCACACACTATATTTACAGAAAAACTTGAAACAATTATTCCTAATTTAACTTTGTTAAAATGAAGAAAAAAAACGACATAACAATTTGCGTAGCAAACGAAAGTCATTTTAAGTACATCGACACAATTCTAAAAACTATTGAAGAATCGTCAAAAGTAAGAGGAACTGGCATTGCAAAACGCACACACGAATATGTTGAAACAAAAATGCGCGAAGGCAAGGCAATCATAGCTCTTTTTGACGATGAGTTTGCAGGATTTTGTTATATAGAAAGTTGGGGAGACAAGCAATATGTAGCAAATTCAGGATTAATTGTGAACCCAAAATTCAGAGGAATGGGATTAGCAAAACGCATAAAGAAGTTCTCTTTTGACTTATCAAGAAAACGTTTCCCTAATGCTAAACTTTTTGGGCTAACATCTGGTGCTGCAGTAATGAAAATCAACACAGAACTTGGCTATGTACCTGTAACTTTCGCCGACCTGACCGATGACGAACAATTTTGGAAAGGTTGCGAGGGATGTGTAAACTCTGATATACTAAAGAGGACGAATCGTCGCTACTGCATCTGTACTGCCATGCTTTTTGATCCCGAAAAACATAAGAAAAATCCAATCAAAAAAATTATTGAAAAAATTAAAATAAAATGAAAGAAAAAGTATTATTAGCTTTTAGTGGAGGTTTGGACACCTCGTTTTGCGTAAAATATTTGTCGGAAGACAAAGGTTACGAAGTGTATACTGCAATTGCTAACACCGGTGGTTTTAGCGCTGAAGAATTAGTGCAAATAGAAGAACGAGCTTATCAACTTGGTGCAAAAAAACACTATACGCTTGATGTTACTAATGAGTATTACGAAAAAAGCATTAAATACATGGTATTTGGAAATGTGCTTCGCAATGGAACTTATCCAATCTCTGTAAGCTCGGAGCGTATTTTTCAAGCAATGGCAATCATCAATTGTGCAAAAGAAATTGGTGCCGACTATGTTGCTCACGGAAGCACAGGCGCAGGTAATGACCAAGTGCGCTTCGACCTAACATTCGAAATCCTTGCTCCTGAAATCAAGATTCTAACCCCTACACGCGATATGGTTTTAACTCGCGAGTACGAGATTGATTATTTGAAAAAGCATGGTTTCGAAGCAGATTTCAAAAAAATGGAATATAGTATAAATGCTGGACTTTGGGGGACATCTATCGGAGGAAAAGAGACATTGAAATCGAATTTGACTCTGCCAGAAAACGCTTATCCAAAACAAGTAAAAAAACAAGAGGAAGAAGAAATCTCTATCTCGTTTGAAAAAGGAGAAATTGTAGCAGTAAATGGAGAAAAATTCTCTGACAAAATTGCGGCTATAAACAAAGTAGAAGAACTAGGTTCAGCATTTGGTATCGGACGCGACATGCACATTGGCGACACAATTATTGGAATTAAAGGCCGTGTTGGATTTGAGGCTGCAGGAGCTCTGCTCATTATCAATGCTCACAAAATGCTTGAAAAACACGCTCTTACCAAATGGCAACAATATTGGAAAGACCAACTTGGAACTTGGTATGGAATGTTCCTTCACGAAGCGCAATACCTTGAACCAGTGATGCGCGATATTGAGAAATTCCTTGAAAACTCACAACAAAATGTAACCGGAACAGTTATAATCAAACTTCGTCCTTATAGCTATACGTTGGTTGGAGTTGAGAGTGATTTCGATTTGATGAAAACCGATTTTGGTGAATACGGAGAAGTAAATAAAGCGTGGACTTCTGACGATGTAAAAGGTTTCACAAAGATTCTTGGAAATCAGATGAAGATTTATCACAATGTTCAAAACCGCAATAAAAAGTAAAATCTTTACTTTACAATAAAAAAAGGGAGGTAAAAACCTCCCTTTTTTTTTATTATAAGAAAGAATTATCCGACATGAATATTTTCATTTACCAATTTCATAATTTTTTCGGTATCATTACCCAACTCTGCACGAAGATTTTCATCATTAAATCCATTTAGATATTTAATAACATAATCAACGATATTATCAGAGAAAACTCCCTTACTAGTATAAATTTCACGATCTTTTTCCAATTCTTTTGCGGCAGCTACACAACTATCAGGCAACTGTTCGAGCGACTCTTGAACTTGCTTATTTTTCTCGTCGTGAATATTTACGCCAAGACCAACATAAGTTTTTTCTGCAATATCAAGTGCATTGGGTAGTTCAAATCCATGTCGAGCAGCAGCACAAAGCGCAGCCATAAGCAAATACATATCTGCACATCCATCAGATGCTCTCCACTCAAAAGTCTGCTTATCGCTAAAATCTTTGTTCGATTGTTTCTCAATAGGATTACAATCTGCAGCCATATCTTTGCCATTATTAATCCATCCAAGAGGTACACGTACCAATGCACTACGATTTGAGAACGACCAACAAAGCGATGTTGGCGCTTCTTGATGAGGAACTAAACGCATAAATGACAATGGATTAGGATTGCCAAACGCTGGCAAAGAGGTTCCTGCTACCATATAACCCGCAATAGCTTTTTTACATTCATCAGAAAGTTCTCCATTTCGGAGCATCATAGACTTACCATCTTTAGTGAATTTGCAATGAACGTGCATTCCAGAACCTGCTTTCCCTACTGTAATTTTTGGGGCAAAGGTTAATGTAACACCATATTCGTACGCCAACTGACGCATAATCCATTTTGCCACCACAAGTTGATCTGCAGCATCTTCAATATTTGTTGGGAGAAACTCTATCTCATTTTGCTCATAAACTTTGCCATCATGAGTAAAGTTACCAACTTCGGAATGCCCGTATTTAATCATTCCTCCTGCCTGAGCAATCAAACGCATTGCTTCTACTCTGTAGCTAGCAAACTTGTTATAAGGAGCACTTTCATGATAACCTTTTTGATCGGGCACAGGATAAAGTCCTTCATCAGGAGCAATAATATAATACTCCAACTCGCCCATCGCCTCCATGGTCAAGCCAGTTGTTTCCTTAAAAGCACGATGTGCTTTTCTAAGGATATATTCAGGAGAGCTTTCAAAAGGTTCGCCTTCTCTGTTGTAGAAAGAACAAAGAATATCAACTGTTGGTACTTGCATAAAAGGATTGCGGAATGCAGTTTTATATTTTGGAATCACATATAAATCACTTTTTCCTGCCTCAATAAAAGGGAACAAACTTGAGCCATCCACTCGCTCTCCCGCAGAAAGAATTGTCTCTAAATGTTCTTGATTTTGAATTACAAAATTCAATGTTTTCAGTTTACCATCCCAACCACAATAGTGAAAATTAATAAACTCCACATTGTTTTCTTCGCAATAACGAACAATATCAGCACGAGTAAATTCTGCTGCTGGCTTTTCTAAATATTGAACCAACAAATTAGGGTTCATAGCAATTTTTGAGTCCATTTTTTATTCTATTTGATTATTAACGACACAAAGGTAAAAAAAGTTGACAAAGATTTTATTACGATAGTACTGAGATTGAAATAAAAAGTAAAACAATATTATTTTTCTCAGATTTGCTTATTTGTTATAGGCATTATAATTTTGCTAGGAGAAAAACGAAAGATATGAAAAAAACTATAAAAAACATCGTTTTCGATATGGGTGGCGTGCTTGTGGATATTGACAGAATGGCATGCGTCCGCGAATTTCAAAAATTGGGATTTAAGAATATAAAAGATTACATTGGAGACTTCAAACAAAAAGATATTTTTTTAGCATTAGAGGAAGGAAACGCCACAGAAATAGATTTTTATGATTTTATAAAACAGAACTTTCTTCCACAATGCTCTGACAACGAAATCAAAAAAGCTTGGCTTGCTTTTCTGATTACTATATCTGATTACAAACTTCGTCAGATTCTTCGTCTTAAGACAAACTATAGAATTTATCTATTGAGCAACACAAACCCCATTCATTTTGAATGGGTTAGATGTTCTTTCTTTGAGAAAGAAGGAAAAAAATTGGAAGACTTTTTTGACTTTTGCTTTCTATCATACGAGCTAAAAATCACTAAACCTAACGAAGAGATTTTCAGCTTTATGATAGAAAAAACTAATATCAATCCACAAGAAACCCTGTTTATAGACGATGGACAAACAAACATAGAAACAGCATCAAAACTAGGTTTTATATGCTACAAACCAACTACAAATACTACTTTAGAAGAGTTTTTTGAAAAAGACTTGGAAAAATTTGTTGATGAAATAAAAACATTTTAATTTTGCTATGAATTAAAAAAAACAAATTATTAAACAATAAAATTATGGCTTACGTAATTAGTGATGATTGTATTGCTTGTGGAACTTGCATTAGCGAGTGTCCTGTAGAAGCAATTTCTGAGGGAGATATCTATTCTATCGATCCAGAAATCTGTACCGAATGTGGTACTTGTGCAGATGTATGTCCTTCTGAAGCTATTCATCCAGAATAATTCATATAAGGAAATACAAAATAAAAAAAGAGAAGTTTAAACTTCTCTTTTTTTATTTCCAATCTTTCTTAATTCTTTGATACACAAGATACCTTATCTTCTCCTCCGGTTAACCAATCAAAGGAAAAATTCAAAAAATAAGTAGAATAATCTCCATTTTCAGGATCATTACCATTTTCCTCTAAATACACTCCGATTGTATTATCGGGCAAAACACATATAGAAGAATAAGCTGACCCAGTCTTACAAAGCGTTTTCTTGTACTCCCACGTTTTTCCCTCATCATAACTTAAGAACATTGAAACATTCAAACGTCGTGTCGGGTGAAATGGAATCGTATGCAACATTCTATTTTTGTCATAGCCATCCAGTATGGTAGTATAATTGACAATGTCTCCATTACATCCAGGTTCTATCATATTCTCCCATTGAGCAATTGGAGACCAGGTTTGTCCTCTATCCTTTGAGATTGTATAATAACGAGGACCTTTCTTTTGGTTCCTTATACTGACCAACCAACTTCCATCGTTAAGTTCTACTATTTTTGCCTCATTAGCTCTTTCATTCATACAACAGGAGGAAACCTTCCAAGTTGCACCATTATCTTCCGAATAAAATACATAATTCGTAAAAGAATCCACATCAGTAGAATTCGTTTCTCGCACTACTGCCACAAAACAAATCACTCCATCGCGAGTCAACAATCCTGCACCCGAGGAAACAAATGCTGCTTGCCATCCTCTACGTGAAACAACTGGACATGCTGATCCATATAATTGATCGGTAATTTCAATTTTATTCTCCCAAGAAGCTCCATTATCTAAACTTTTTGAAACATAAATGCGTTGTTTTTTGTCGTTCGTAGAAAGCGGATCAAAAAAACCATCACCACCAACATAAATCGCCAACAACCCATTTGGTTCGGCTGTTCTCACTAATCCTACATCACCAAAACCTGCGCCCTTTCCCTGACCTTGCGCAACAACAATTGGCGCTGTCCAATTTACACCATTATTACAACTCCTATTAATTAAAACATCAATATCTTCTGGCAAATCACTTTGGTTATTTTTCCGTTTATCTGTACCAATAACCAACGAACCATCTTTTGCAGTTACAATTGCAGGAATACGATAATTTTGGGAATTATAATCTCCTGGAGCATAAATTAATTTTCTTGTCAATAAAATTTCTCTCTCTGCTACTACTTCATCTGTCATAAGAATAGTTTTCTTGTCAACAGAAATAGAAGTTAGTTTTGCAGAAACCACATTTCCTTCTTTTGCTTTTGATGAAATATCGTAAGTTACCCACAGATAATTTTCTGTTTCCTTCTTCAACTCAGCAGAAATATTTATGAATGTTTTCCCTAATAAATCCGGAGTAATTTCACCTATCTTTGAATAAGAAGATGACTTTCTTGAGTCAAAACTCGGAGTTGATGTATGATAAATCTTTATCTTCTCCACATCTGATATATTACTTCCTAAAACTTCCAGTTGCATACCAGACAACGTTAATTCAAAAGGTGATAGAATTTTTACATACAACATCATCTCATCTTTATTACCTCTTCCAGTATAATTACTATCAGCTCTGATTACTATATCTAGGTTGGCAGAATCTTGAGAGACAATATGGCAACATTTTTTACCTTGAAGCAGAATAGCGACAAATCCCAACAAACATGCTATGATTAATAAAGAAAAAAACTTTTTCATAGTATATAAAATTAACAAATACAGATTTATATTTCTAGAAACAAAAAAAGAGAAGCAAGACTTCTCTTTTTTTATTAGATCATACACTTACCATTTATATTACTCAACTCTTCTTATCATAAAGAACGTAGTATCAGACACAACAGATCCCGATTTTAGAACTACCCAAGTAGTGTCATTGTTCACATCGCTAACTACATACAAGAAACCCTTCTCTATAATAATTGAATAATTTTTCTTTTCTGTAAGCTTGTTCGCCTCATAATATTCTGTAGTATAAGATTTATTACTTGCATATTGAGGATCAAAAACAATGCTTACTGGTTGATATTCCTGAGGAAGAATCTTAACAAATGTTTTTCTCTTCGCAAAACCTATCGATTTCAAAGGAGCTTCTTCTACATTCCAAGTATACACTTGCTTAGTAGCATCTGTTCCTTTGTATTTCAAGTTTCCTGTTAGGGTTGCAACTCCATTGCCTTTCGCTTTAACAACATTGCCATTCACTTCTAAAATGTTAGGATCACTAGATGTCCAAACATAATCGGCAAATGAAGCTTCAAGAGGTTCTGTCACAACAGAAAAAACTGCAGTATCATTCAAAAACAAAGTATCCTTTTGTTGTTCAAGATGGTCATCGAAAGAACTTGCTTTACATGAAATAGTAACTTTCTCAACCGAAACTGTATCAACATAAACCTTAAGTTCTGTTTTTAAACTACCATCAACAGACTCTGCATACACAGATGTTACCCCTTTTCCAATACCTGTAATAATACCACGCTCGTCAATTTTTGCAATTGCTGGTTTTGCAGAAGAATACTTCAAATCCGTTCTTTTTGCATAAACAGGGAATTGATTTACATTCGTAACTTTTGTGTTATTAACACCAACAAAGATACCATCTTCCTTAATGCCATATTTTTCAATAATTGATTTGTCTTCTGGAACAAAGCCAAATTCAATTTTCTCAATAGGAGTATTCACACTTTCCTTGTTGCATGACCAAAAAGCACACATTGCAACAACCACGATAAATGCAATTTTTTTCATCATATTTTTCTTTTTTTTACTTTGAAATACCTAAAAAACGTAGCAAAGATAAAAAGTTTTTCTTTTACATCAACACACTATATTGCATTTTTGTAAAGAAAAAATACTTTTTTTAATTTTGTAGCACAATAACATCTATATGAAACCTTTAGCCGAGCGCATTAGACCTAGAAATATCGATGAATATATCGGGCAAACCCATCTCGTGGGAAAAGATGCCATTTTACGACAAATGATTGATTCTGGAAAAGTATCCTCATTTATCTTATGGGGTCCTCCCGGTGTAGGGAAAACCACATTAGCTCAAATTATTTCGGAACAATTAAACAGACCTTTCTACACACTTAGCGCAGTAACCTCAGGAGTAAAAGATGTGCGAGAAATTATTGAAAAAGCAAAAAATACTCGTTTTTTTGATCATAAAGTTCCTATACTTTTTATCGACGAAATTCATCGCTTTAGCAAATCGCAACAAGACTCTCTTCTTGGCGCAATAGAAAAAGGAATTTTTATACTCATTGGAGCAACAACAGAGAATCCTTCTTTTGAAATCATCACACCACTACTTTCTCGTTGCCAAGTTTTTGTACTTAAGTCCTTTGAAAAAGACGACCTAAAAAGATTATTAGAAAGAGCTTTAACTTTTGATAGTGAATTAAAAAAACGCAAAATTGAGATAAAAGAAGAAAATGCTCTTTTTAGATATTCCGGTGGAGATGCTAGAAAGTTATTGAATATTATAGAATTAGTAACAAATTCCAATCCTGAGGGAGATATCGAAATAACAGACGACCTTATTACCGAAAAACTTCAACAAAATTTTTCCGATTACGACAAAAACGGAGAATTACATTACGATATTATTTCTGCATTTATAAAATCTATTCGTGGGAGCGATCCAGATGCTGCCATATATTGGTTAGCAAGAATGATAGCAGGAGGAGAAGACCCTAAATTTATTGCCCGAAGACTCATCATTTCTGCTGCGGAAGATATTGGACTAGCAAACCCCAATGCCTTACTACTCGCAAATTCATGTTTCGAGGCTTTGCAAAAAATTGGCTGGCCAGAAGGAAGAATAATTCTTGCCGAAACCACAATTTATCTTGCCGCATCTCAAAAAAGCAATTCGGCTTATCTTGCCATCGACAAAGCCTTAGATTTTGTTAAATCATCTGGAAATCTACCAGTTCCTCTTTCTCTTCGGAATGCACCAACACGACTAATGAAAGAGCTTGGATATGGAGAAAACTACAGATACTCTCACGATTACAAAAACCACTTTGCGAAACAAGACTTTTTGCCTAACGAAGCAGAATCAATGAAGTTTTGGGAAATTCAAGGATCTCCACAAGAGAAAAAAATGGGAGAATGGCTCAACTTTTTATGGGAAGATCGTTATAAAGTATAATTTATAAGTACAAAAAAAAGGAGAAACTATTTCTCCTTTTTTTCTCTATCAAAATATCTTCTTACAATATTCCTTGAGCCATCATTGCTTTAGCGACTTTCATAAATCCAGCAATGTTTGCACCTTTAACATAGTTCACATAGCCATCGGCTTCTGAACCATATTTGATACAAGCTTCGTGAATATCCTTCATGATTGCTTTTAGTTTCGAATCAACTTCTTCTTTGGTCCACGAAATTTTCATAGAATTTTGAGTCATTTCCAATCCTGAAACAGATACACCACCGGCATTAGCTGCTTTTCCAGGAGCATACAATATTTTTGCATTCAAGAAAACTTCAATTGCTTCAGGAGTAGAAGGCATATTTGCTCCTTCAGAAACTGCAATAACGCCATTTGCAACAAGTTTTTTTGCATCCTCTCCATTCAACTCATTTTGTGTAGCAGAAGGCAATGCAATTGTACATTTTTCTCCCCATGGACGACCTCCTTCAACATATTTGCAACCATATTTTTCAGCATATTCTTTAATACGGCCACGATATACATTTTTCAATTCAAAAATGTAATCCAATTTTTCTTGAGTTATTCCGTCTGGATCGTAGATATATCCGTTAGAGTCAGACATTGTTACAACCTTACCACCCAACTCAATAGCTTTTTGTGCAGTATATGTTGCCACATTTCCAGAACCAGAAATACAAATAGTTTGACCTTTCAAATCTTTGATTCCTTTGCGTTCAAGCATATTCATCAAGAAGTAGATATTTCCATAACCAGTAGCTTCTGGACGAATCAAAGAACCTCCAAATTCCAAACCTTTACCAGTGAAAGTTCCTGTATTTTCTTGTGCCAATTTTTTGTACATTCCGTACATATAAGCTACTTCACGGCCACCAACACCAATATCTCCAGCAGGAACGTCAGTTTGAGGACCAATATGACGCCACAATTCAAGAACAAATGCTTGGCAGAAACGCATAATTTCAGCATTAGATTTTCCTTTGGGGCTGAAGTCAGAACCACCTTTACCACCACCCATTGGAAGAGTTGTCAAAGAGTTTTTGAATGTTTGTTCAAATGCCAAAAACTTCAAAATTCCCACATTAACTGAAGAGTGGAAACGAATACCACCTTTGTAAGGGCCAATAGCATTGTTGTGTTGAACACGATAACCCATATTTGTTTGAACATTTCCCTTATCATCTGTCCATGTAACACGGAATGTGAACACGCGATCTGGAATACACAAACGCTCAATTAAATTTGCTTTTTCAAACTCAGGATGTTGATTATAAACTTCTTCGATGGTTCCCAACACCTCTTCTACTGCTTGATGATATTCCGGTTCATTCGGAAATCTTCTTTGTAAATCTGCTAAAACTGTTTTTACATTCATAACTATATATTTAGATTTTTATCATTAAATAGACTGCAAAAGTAGAAAAAAAATACCAAATCTTCAAAAAAAATATCTTTTTGTAAAAAAAAACACTAAAAAAATAGAATTTAGTTATATTTAACAAAAAAAACATCTATTTACTTCTGAATGTCGAAGCTGGCAAATCAGCACCATTTACCAGATTGGCTTCAGTAAAAGGTTGCCAAGCATAACGTACAAATTTAGGATTCTTTACATTTTTATTCCAAACTTTTACCATTTCTCCCTGTATTTCTGCCTGTGCTGGATAAAAAATTTCATCCTCTCCTGCTATTTCAAACGTTCTTAATGCTTCTCCATCTGAAGTATGTAAACCTTTGGCATAAGCAAATGAAACCAAAGCATAACCTTTCTTAAGAGTAACTCCACTAAACAACGGACCAGAGGGTACCACTTTTTTGAAACCATACGTTTTACTCAATGCCCAAAGAGAGAGTCGTTCTCCTATTTCTTTTTTTTGAGTTGGGTGAACATCCCAATAATCGCCTTTATCTGAACTGACCGCCATTGCCGTATTAGATATCTCGTTCATCAAACGGCGTTGGCTATCTCTAAACCAAGGCCAAGAAGGGCGATTAATACTTGAAAGCTGAACAAAATAGAAAGGCATTTCATCATTGTTCCAAAAATTTCGCCAACTTTTCACTAAAAGTCCAAACAATTTCTCGTGAGCTTCAACATTATGCGCATTTGACTCTCCTTGATACCAAATAACACCTTTCACAGCAAACCCTTTCAGAGGTATAATCCCAGACTCAAACAAATAGCAAGGTTCATATGGATGACGTTGCAGTTTGTCTGTTGAATTTTTCATATTCAACTTCGCACGTTCCCTAACCCATGGTTGAACAAAGTCATTTTCTGTCCAATTTCTCAAAATAGAAGGAAAATCATACTCCAACGTTCTCCTATCAACCCAAGCCTCCGTAGGCGAGCCACCCACTGCATTACAAATTAATCCTACCGGAACTTGCAAAGAATCTTGAAGCATTTTTCCAAAATAGTAAGCCACAGCCGAAAAATCTGATGCTACTTCTGGTGCACAAACCTCCCATTTTGATGGAGCGTAATGCATAAGATGATTAAGAGAATCTAGAGCTGAAGCACTCCATTCTACTGCGTCGGTTCGCCAGTTTTCTTTCATATCAAACAAACGAATAGAAGAGTTTCCGACCAATGGGATATCTTTAGCCGCAGTTGCACAACTACTCAAATGAAATTCCATATTTGACTGACCAGAACAAAGCCAAACCTCTCCAACTGCAACATTTTTATAGACTAGACTTCTTTTTTTTGTTGATATATTCAACTCATAATTTTCACCAACAGGAAGAGGTTTTAGTTCAACTTGCCATTCGCCAGAAGAAGATGTCACAGCAGAAACTTTTTGTTTGTCAATAGAAACAGTAACTTTTTCTCCTGCATCCGCAAATCCTCGAATCACTAGATTAGTATTTCTCTGAAGCACCATATTGTCAGAGTAAACTTCTGGCATTTGCAAACCGCCAAAATCACCTGTTATTGCTTTATAAACTGTTTTTGCTAAAATTCTTGCTCCTTGAGCATTAGGATGAAGCCCATCCGGAATAAAATTAGGATAAGGATACAATGGCGCGTGAAAATCGATTAATTGAGCACCTGTTGTTTTTGCAATAGTCTCCACCGTTTCCTGAATTTGTGCCAACCAATCTCTCGTCCCAGACTCAAAACGTACATGACGATGCGATATTGGAGACAAACGAGCAAGAATAAATTTACATTTTGGATTTACTAGCTTAAACGAATCCATCAATGCACGATAATCACCAATAAATTCATCTCTATAGTTTGGCCAATTACGAGGATCCGTATCGTTGGTTCCCAAGTGAATCACCACAATATCACCAGCAAAATCCATTGCTTTTCGGAATTCTTCTTGCTCCACATAAGGTCGATGTCCCTTATATAGTAATGTTGCTCCTGACTTTCCAAAATTACCAACCTCGAAACCTTCTCCTAGCATTCCTTGCAACTGAGATGGATACGAAAACTCCTCTCGATTCTCAATAGTCATTCCATAAGTAATGCTATTTCCTACACAAGCCACTTTTACAGTTTTAGAGAAAACTGTAAAACAAAAAACTTGCATTATAACAACAATAAATATCTTCTTCATAGTATTATTTTTTCATTTTGTTCTCTATGCTCAAGAATTACCTGAACCTTATATTTATTGCTAATATATTGCGCCAAATGTTCCGCAGAATAAACTGAACGATGTTGTCCTCCAGTGCATCCGAAACAAAACATTAAATTCTCAAAACCACGCTCAAGATAGTTTTCGACGTGCGAACTCGCCAACTTGTAAACAGACTCCAAGAAAGTCAAAATTTCTCCATTTTTTTCTAAGAACTCAATTACAGAATCATCCTTTCCTGTTAGCTTTTTATATGGTTCGTAACGTCCTGGATTATGAATTCCTCTGCAATCGAAAACATATCCGCCTCCATTTCCGCTTTCATCAACTGGAATCCCTTTCTTATATGAAAAACTCATCACTCTCACTTTCAAGCAGTTTTGATTTGACAAATCCTGCTTTTTTAAGTTTTGAGAAGTTTTGTTCACCAATTTATTAAGAAGCCCAAGTAAATACGGGCAGAAATCCGATGGAAGTTTAGGAAGAAAATTCTTTAAATTTTCTATTGCAAAAGGAATACTTTGAATAAAATGTTTTTTTCGTTCAAAATACCCTCTAAAACCATACGCCCCCAAAACCTGAAGCATTCTAAAAAAAACGAACAACTTGAGATTTTGCTCAAACTCCGAACGAGAAATATCAATATATTTCTGTGCTTCAAGAACATAAACATCAATTAATTCCTCTCGAAGAGCGTCAGTAAAATTCGCTCTTGCCTGCCAAAGAAACGAAGCTACATCATAGTAAATTGGACCTTTTCGTCCTCCTTGAAAATCAATAAAAAATGGTTCCTCGTTTTTTATCATCACATTTCGAGATTGAAAATCGCGATAAAGAAACGTATCCGTCTTATGCTTCAAAAGCATCTGCGAAAAAGTATCAAAATCATCTTCTAACAAATCTTCTCGGAAATCAACCGCCTGAGTTTTCAAAAAATTGTATTTGAAATAATTCAAATCCCAAAGAATGCTTCTCTTGTCAAACTCTCGAACTGGATAACAAATAAAAAAATCAAAATCCTTTGCTCCTTCGAACTGAAGTCGAGGCAAATATTTAATTGTTTTTCTCAACAAAGATTCTACTTCTTCAGAAAAATTTCCATCCTTACGGCCTTTTTCTATACAATCAAAAAGAGAAACGTCGGAAAGATCTTCTTGCAAGTAGCAAGAAAAATCGTCTGAAAAAGCTAGTACGCTTGGAACATTTAATCCCTTTGATGAAAAATGTTTAGAAATTTCACAAAATGCTTTATTTTCATCAATAGATTCACCACAAGTGCCAATGAGCGTAGATTTATCACCTTTCAATCGAAAATATTTCCGATTGCTCCCTGCTGCGGAAAGTTCTACGACAGAATCCAACTTTTCACCTGTAGAGGTTTCAAACAAATACTTTAATTTATTAGAAATCATATTTATCTTTTTCTCTTCCACAAATTTTCTTACACATACAATACTTACACACTTCCGAATTTTTTTCTGCTTGCGAAAAAGGTCTTTCTTCGTCAAAAATTTCGTCAATCAACTCTTTGAGTTTATCCACAAACTCTTGTCGCACAGCAGTAAAATCTTCAACATCGCTTGAACCACAAGAAATTAAAGGAGAATAATCATCGTTAGACAATGACCTTATATAATAAACATTCGGCTGTAAAGTTCCTTCCTCTCCACTCAAACTCAACAACAAAGCATAAAAGAAGGTCTGAAAAATGGCATCTAAATCTTTTTTAGTCCTAGGCCGTTCAAAAAGAGAATCGACGTTATCAAACTTCATTTTTTTTGAAGAACCCGTTTTGTAATCAACCACTATCTTCTTCCCATCTTTTTGGTGTAAACGGTCGATTTTCCCATAAAACTCCACTTTCTGCTTACCTGTTGAAAAATCAACTTTTATTTCTTTTTCCGAACCAAGATATTTAAAAGGCACGTTTTTTTTATCAAAATTCAAGGCTATTTTGACGTATGTTTTTATTATCTCTGCTATCAATCTGAACCTACCTTTAAGTTCAACTTTTTCGTCTTCTTTTTTATTTAGATATTCTTTAGCAAAAGCTTTATTTAGGCAACTTTCAATCTCCGATTCGTTTTTTAAGATTATGTCAATATCTTTTTCTTCAACATTCTTTTCATTAAAACCCTTATAGAGACTTTCCAATGTAGAATGGACTATCGACCCGAAAACATCGTTCTCAATTTCTTCCGACAACTCATTACTGTCCTTTATTTCTACAACCTTTGAAAAATAGAACTTCAACGGGCAATGTAAATAATCATTCAACGCAGTAGCAGAAAATCTGATTTTTTTCAGTTTTTCAATAACTTGTTCGTTTTTCTTAACCTCTATAGGATTCTCATTTTTTGAAGATACTGAATAAGACATCTTTTTCTCATTCCCTATTTCTATCCAATTGTAATGATAACACAACTGATAAATAAAACGACTCATTTCTCCATGATCGCTAATATCAGTACGAGAATCGTAAAGCAAAAACACACGCTTTGCAGATGCAATTAAACGATAAAAGTAATAGGACTGAAGTGCATCTTGATGTTCGTAAGTAGGCAATCCAAATGCCTTCCGAAAGGCATAAGGTATGGTAGAATCCACAGATTGCTTTTTAGGAAAAATATCCTCATTAAGTGAAGTAATTATTACATTTTCAAAATCTAAAGAACGAGTTTCTAAAACGCCCATTATCTGCAATCCTGAAAGCGGTTCTCCTTCGAAAGGAAACTTCTCACTTTTTACAAGTTGCTTCAAGATCAAATACAACGTAGGCAAGGAAAAATATATTTTCGCCTTATCTATTTGCTCCTTAACCCGATTAAGAATTGTAATATAACAATAAGCAAAAGCCTTTTCTAAGTCATTTTCACCTTCGACCCAAACCGATTGCAACGAACGAATAACCCTAGAAAGGTATTCTACAAAGCTAGATTCCTCAACAATATTAAATATTTCTTTCAACAACTCAGTTTGCTCAAAAAAAGAAAGTTCTATCCAGAACTTCTTCTCTTTGACAATAATATTAATTAAATTCTTAACCTCTTCGGAATATACGTAAGGATGACGAAGAATCGTCAGTACGTTTTTGAAATAAAACTGTATAACATTATCTTTCGAACGAGCATTTCTGTGCAATTCAAACAAATATTCTACCAATGAATTGATAGGAACAATGCTCAACGGATAACCCATTGTTACATTCACACATACATCTTCTTCCCTATCATTTTTTTTCAAAATGGATTTTGGTAAAGAGTAAAGTTGAGGCAAAAGCAATTTTTCATCAGGAAGTACAATTGCGGTCTCAATTAAAGAACTCTTATCACATTCTTTTGTATATAAATTTTCGATTATCTCGTAAACTTGCTTTGCTTGTGCAACCGAGGAAGGAAGAGATATTACTTCAAATTTTTCCTTCTGTTGATCCTTACTTTCCAAAGAAAACTTTGAAGGAAAAAGTTGGATATTTTTTTGTAAAAATCGCACAGCTGAACTTGCAGATTCTCCATCGAAAAAGATTTTAGAACAATTATCCCAATAAAAATCTGCCGTCACACGTTCTTTAAAAATTTGAAACAACTTTTTTTCCGTACCATTCAAAGCATTGAAGCCAACAAAAACTACCTTAGTAGAAGAAATCTCTACCTCTCTATTTTCTAGGTTTTCAACAGCATCACGGCACAACATTCCTGCATAAGCAACACCATCGTTCAATAAGCTTTGCTTAAAAGTTTCATACAGCTCAAATAGTTTACTCCAAATAGAGATAAAGTTTTGTGTGTATATTTTTCTTTCTTTCTCTAACGGAATATTTTTCCAAAAACGTTTTATTATTTGAAACTCTTCTGAATTTTCATCCAGGAAATCAAACCTCGCCAAGATCTCTTTCTCCTCAACAATGTTCTGAAAAAGTTTTCTCGCATCTACGTAATAATTATCAATGTCATTAAAGTCATTGAGTAACATCTGTCCCCAAGAGACAAACTGATCAAACTCCTCATCGGCATGCACTACCTTCTTAAAACTCTCAAACAAGCGGAATAACAAAGCAATATTATCCTCCTGCTTCAAAGACGTAAATTGCTGAAAAAGTTCATTTATCGTCAAAATCTGAGGCGAAAACATTGGTTTCGTCGCCAATTCGGAAAGATATTTTTTGAAAAACAATCCTGGACGACGATTAGGGAAAACAAACAAAAATTCGGAAAGATGATTGCCTTCACCATATTCCGAATAAAATTTCTGTGCTATTTGCCTAAGGAATCCTTTCATCTCAAATTATAGGACATTTAGGACTTGCTCTTTTATTTGTTCTAACTCATCTTTCATCTTCACCACCAAAATTTGCATTTCAGAATGGTTCGATTTAGATCCCATAGTGTTAATTTCCCGTCCCATTTCTTGAGCAATAAAACCCAGTTTTTTACCTTGCCCAAGTTCATTCTCCATCGTTTCACGGAAATACTTTAAATGATTTGTTAATCGAGTTTTTTCTTCCGATATATCAAGTTTTTCAATATAAAAAATCAGTTCTTGCTCAAACCTATTTTTATCAAATTCAACTTCTATTTTTTTCAAATTTTCACGCAAACGATTGGAGATTTTTTCTATCCGCTCCGCTTCGTAAGTTTTTATTTCTTCCAAATAAGATGAAATATTATTAAGTTTTTCATTAAAAACATTTTCAAGAGCTGTACCCTCTTGCTTTCTAAATTCAACAAGTTGAGATAAAGCTTCTTTAATCGCATTGGCAATTATCTCCCATTCGGCATCGTCTGAAATCGGAGCGTTCTGTTTGAAGACTTCTGGCATTTTTAGCAAAATAGAAAACCAATCTTTTGGTTGTTCGATTTCCAATTCTGAAGCAAGAAAATTAATTTGTTTTTTATATGCAGCAATCAAATCTTTGTTCATCAAAACCGAACTTTCTTCTCCTACATTCTCAAAAAAGATTCCAAAATCTACCTTTCCTCGCTCGAGTGTACGAAGCACTTCATTACGAACAAGCAACTCTTTTTCTCTATACGCAGCAGGAATCTTAACAGACAAGTCCAATTGGCGACTATTCAAAGATTTAACTTCAACTGTTATTTTCTTTCCATTATATTCGGCAATAGATTTCCCATAGCCAGTCATTGATTGTATCATATTTTTCTCTTGCTTTAAACTGCCACAATTCCTTTTATTGCTGGATGTGGATCGTAATTTTTTAATTCAAAATCTTCAAAAACAAAGTCTTCGATATTCGTTTTATTAGGGTTAATTAACATCGTTGGCAAATTTCTTGGTTCACGAGACAGTTGCTCATTAATCTGCTCTATGTGATTCGAATAAATATGAGCATCACCCAATACGTGCACAAAATCACCTAATTTCAACCCCGTTACTTGAGCAATCATCATTGTAAATAACGCATAACTAGCGATATTGAAAGGTACTCCCAAAAAAACATCCGCACTTCTTTGGTAAAGCTGACAAGAAAGTCGTCCTTCATTTACGTAAAATTGCATAAAACAATGACAAGGAGGAAGTGCCATATCTTCCACTTCAGATGGATTCCACGCAGAAATAATCAATCTCCGACTAGTAGGATTTTTTTTGATTTGAGCAATCAACTCGGCAAGTTGATCTACTCCTCCAAAATTTCTCCATTGTTTACCATAAACTGGTCCTAATTCTCCCCACTTTTGAGCAAACTCTACACTTGATTTTATTTTTTCTACAAACTCTTCTTGAGTTTCTCCCTTATACTCAGCAGACTTTTGATAAATAGCAAATGGCCATTCATTCCAAATACGAACATTATTGTCCACCAAATATTTGATATTCGTATTTCCCGAAATAAACCATAACAATTCATGAATAATGCTTTTAAGATGCACTTTTTTAGTGGTTAGAAGCGGAAACCCCTCCGACAAATCAAAACGCATCTGATACCCAAAATAGGAGATTGTTCCCGTTCCTGTTCTGTCTTCCTTTCTTATCCCTTTTTCCAAAATTGTTTTACACAAATCTAAATATTGCTGCATACCACTAAAATTTATTTCTTCGACAAGTTTTTTTGTCTTTTCAACTTATTAATATCAAATAAAACTCCTAAGCAAATACTAATATTTTGATTACTTGAGCGCCCAAAATCATCTTTAATTGTGTTAGGGAAAATATCTCCTAAACCATAATGATAACGAGCATCTAACTGATAAATACCTGCTTTCGTATGAAACTCAAAACCAGTTCCACCACAAATACCATAATCAAATTTATGAGCAACAGCTAATTCATGCTGTTTATAAACCTTCTCATGGTTATGAGAATCAATTAAATTTTCAGATCTCTTCTCTCCCAAATAAACACCAAGATTCAATCCCAAATTAAAAAACCACCTAAACTTTTTCTTTCCAAAAAAAATATGGGTTATGAACGGCAATTCTAAATAATGAGTTTGACGTGCATAACTAAAACTCATCTCCTTTTCTTGCCAACCACGTTGCATATAATTCAACTCTACTTGCAAACCAAAATATTTCTCAAAAATCAAACGAGTGTAAACTCCTCCAGTATAACCTAATGTATAAATTGGTTTTACATTAGAATTAGAAGGGAAAAGAATAGTCGAAGCAACTCCGCCGTGCTTCGTACCTATTGCTATTTCTGGTTCATAAGCCCAAATAAAAGAAGAGGAAAACAATAATACTACAACGAAAAAACTTCTCTTAAACATACCTTTTTCCAAGAGCCTATCTCACATTATTATGGATGTAGAAATTTTGATTAACCCATCCTCCATTTTCTATTGGCACAAACTTAAACTCCGACTGCACACAATCTCTTACTACTAGTGAAGCAAATCCATTTGTAGGATTCTCCTGGTCAATTAATAGCATCTGCAACATATATTGCATTATATCAAAGCCCAACATATCATAACGAGGTACATCGTTGGAAACAGGAGTGCCGAATTGGCTTATGAATTGAGAATTATACATATCCGTTGCTATGGTTTTCTTGTCCATAAAAAGAGAAGAATAACATATTGGCAACGTAGTTCCAAGAAACAGATCTATTCCCCACTTTTCAAACCCGATAACTTCTAAGTTTTTAGGTCTTCTCGCTGACAATATTTTAATATATGGAGACACTTTATTTTTATCCTCCGAAGCAAGTAGAAATAATGTTGAAACATTTGCCGTCAGTTCCAAAACTGAATCAATATTCGCCTTTTCTATATCAATCGACTCATAAGGAACATGATTTTCTATTAACTCCTTTTCTAAACTCTCTGCAAAAAGACGACCCTTATCCTTCTCTCCTACAGATACTTTTCCCAAAACAAACAACTTACTTCTATTCTTTTTTACCAAATCTGTAACAACCAAATCCATTAACATCTTTTGAGTAGGATTTACTTGTATTAGATATGGATTTTTATCTATGTCTTGCACACTTGAAGAGAACGGAATAACTGTATAAATCTGATTCTTAATGGCAAATTCAGCTACCAAAGGAATTATATCCGCATACGCAGGACCAATTATCAAATCAACTTCTTTAAGTTTATCATCCTTTAATATCGCAAAGACAGTTTCTTTAGAGTTCTCAGTATCATAAGTAAAGACTGCTGTTGACACTCCTTTCTTTTTCGCATTGCTTAGTGCCAACAAACAACCTTTGTAAAAATCCAAAAATCTATCATTTGCTTTTTTATCCGAAAGTCGGAATGGAAGTAGAATTCCTATTTTAATAATCAAAGATGAATCTTTTTGCTCTTGAAAAAACTCTTTTTCGTCTTCTACAACTAGAGTATCAACCAAATTTTTCTCTATTGCCCTTTTTTGAGGAATCCTCAAGATCATTCCCTTAGGGAGTGACTCCCTTATTTCATTATATTGGGTTATGTCATTTATATCAACTCCATATTGCCGACTAATACTAAAGAGAGTTTCTTTTCTCTTTACTTCGTGTTCTATAAAAGTTATTGTGTCTGATTCTTTAACAGATTCTCTTGCAAGTACTTTTTTTTGAGGGATGAGAAGTTTCTGGCCTTCCTTTATTTCACTTCCTTGTAATTTGTTACAAGAAATTAGTTCATCAATCTTCACATCATAAAGTTTAGAAATGGCATAAAGCGTTTGTTTTCGCTCTACAATATGAGTCCGATAAGAAACATCAAGTTTTTCTTCCGTCAAGGAAGATTCTTCCACAGTCTTTATTATAGGAATTTTCAGTTTCTGACCGACTTTTAGTCCGCCATTGGCGTTTATCTCTAGATTATTCTTATGTAAATCTGCTTGCGAAACTCCAAATCGCTGACTAATAGACCAAAGTCCTTCGCCTTGACGGACAACATATTCATAATACTCTACACCATTTTTCTCTATTCTGGGATAAACACTATTATTTTGTGCAAACAAAACGAATGTTATGCCAAAAAAAGAAAAAACAATAAACAAGAAAAACTTTTTCATCTTCTTTTTTTTATTTTCCTAAACGCAAAGGTAAAAAAAAGTAAAGGAAGAAAAAAATGTAGCCTATTAGATTAAAAATTATGAGACAAAAACAAAAAAAGGGTTGAAGAATTTCAACCCTTTTTAATCATATTATTCAAAACCTTAATCTACTACACGAACTAAACGGAAACCACATCTAATTCCTTTTACTCCAAAAAGAATTTGGTTTTCAGCATCTATTTTCAAGGCATCTTTAGAAGAGAAACAAGAACCACCTTTAACATAAACACCATCACCTTCTGGTATAGTATCACAAGTCATTTCCGACACATTTCCACTCATATCATAAAGACCAATTGTATTAGGTTCTTTTATACCTCTTTTTGCTATGACATACTCACCTCTAACATTTCGCGAGTTATCTTTGTACACAGCATACGCTCTCAAAATAGTGTCGTTCTCAATAAGTTCTCCTCCTTTTGTAACATTATTTTCATTACATCCCGAGAAAGCATAAAATTCACGGTTCGCGCAGCGAGCTGCAGCCATCCACTCTTCTCTTGTAGGCAAACGAAACTCTTTACCAGTATTCTTATTTAATTTTTCAAGAAACACTTGAACATCTTCATAAGAAACATTCTCAACTGGATAATCATCACCATATTGATGATAGGAAGGATTATTTCCCATAACAGAACGCCACTCACGTTGGCTAACTTCATATTTACCTATCAAAAATGGAGTCATACCATCAGGAGAGACTTTTACAAACTCCATAGTCTGATTTACACTCAATGGTTTATAGTCGCAAGACGACAAAAACAATGCTACAATAGCAATAGGTAGGATAAAAATAATTTTTCTCATTTCTGTTTAACTAATAAAATAGTTTATATTTTTGTACACTTTTAGTTCTACTAAACAGAGTAAAACGTTGCAAAGATATATATCTTTTTTTTTCTACCAAATTTATTTTATTCTTTTCAACACTAAAAAAACGAAATAAATGATTTATTTAGAAAATGAAAAAATAAGACTTAGAGCCTTAGAACCAGAAGATTTAGAATTACTATACAAGTGGGAAAACGATTCGAAATTTTGGCAAGAAGGGAACAATATGAATCCCTACTCAAGATATACACTCAAATGCTACATTGAAAACAGTCAATCTATTTACGAGCAGAAACAACTTAGACTGATGATAGAAGAAAAAGAATTTTCACAAACCGTAGGATGCGTAGATTTATTTGATTTCGACACACACAACTTAAAAGTTGGAATAGGAATTTTGGTTGACGAAGAATTTTCCAACAACGGATTTGCAACTCAAGCGATAAACTTAACATGCGAGTATATATTTAATCTTCTACATCTACACCAAGTCTATTGCCACATTGCGTCTAACAACTATGCGAGTATAAAAGTTTTTAAAAAATCAGGATTCAAAAAAAAAGGGATTCTGACCGACTGGCTATTAATAGAAAACAGATTTACTGATACATATATTTACTCCCGATTGAACGAAAAACACTTTTTAACCCAATCAAAATAGAAATGCTTTCAAATCTAGAAAAATATCAAATAATACTAGCATCAAAATCTCCAAGAAGAAAAGAATTGTTAAATGCACTTGGTGTAAATTTTTTCATTAAAACACAAGAAGAACTAGAAGAAATTTATCCAGACACACTGCAAGGTACTGAGATTGTGGAATTTCTAGCACGGCAAAAATCAAATTCCTTTGAAATAAAAAATGATGAACTAATTATTTCTGCAGACACCATTGTTTGCGTTGAAAATAAAGTTTTAGGAAAACCAACCAACGAAAATGAAGCAAAAAAAATGCTATTGTTACTTTCTGGTAAAACACATCAAGTTTTTACTGGCGTTTGTTTAAGAACAACAGAAAAAGAAAGTGTTTTTTCAGTTGCTTCAAGCGTTACCTTCTCACATCTTTCCAAAGAAGAGATTGAATATTATGTAAAAAATTTCCACCCATTAGACAAAGCAGGCGCTTATGGCATACAAGAATGGATAGGCTTCATTGGGATTCAGTCCATATCTGGCTCTTACTGGAATGTTATGGGCTTACCTCTTCAACGATTATATCAAGAACTTAAAAAATTTTAGATCAAAGTTATTCTAAAATCTTTTCGCAGAATGCGAGTTCATAATCACTAGTTTTTAGAATCGGTTTTTTCTGAAAAATTCCATAAACAGAAGATCCAGAACCCGACATTGAAGCATAAATAGCTCCATTTTGATAAAAATCATTTTTGAGTGCTTCAATTTGTGGATAAAGTTCAAAAATTCCCTTTTCAAAGTCATTCTCTACAGTGTTTTTCCAAAAAGAAACAGGTTGTTTTATGGCGTTAATCAAAGAAATAAGAGGCGATTTTGGAACTACATTTGAATAAGCCTCTTTTGTAGAAACAAAAATATTTGGTTTTATCAATGCCAGATATAAATCTTTTAATGAGACATCTATATCTGAAAAAACATTACCTATTCCCGTAGCAAAAACTGGCTTGTTTTTGATAAAAAAAGCACAATCTGCCCCCAATTGAGAAACATAGTTTTCCATCTGTTCAATAGAAAGTTCCAAACCAAAGAACTGATTAAGCATTTTCAACATAAATGCCGCATCAGATGACCCTCCTCCCAAACCCGCTCCAACAGGGATTTTTTTCTGCAAGAAAATCTCCAACTCTGGCAATAAGAAATCCTTCTGAAGAAGTCGTAAAACTCTCACCACCAAATTATTTTCAATATCTCCTTCAAAATCAACTCCCTCTACATAAAGCGAAGTTTTTTGAGCAGGGACAAACTCCAAAACATCGCACAAAGGAATGGGATAAAACACCGTTTCTATGTTATGATACCCATTTGGTAATCTAGAAACGATATTTAATCCAAGATTTATTTTTGCATTAGGGAAACAGATCATTTTAAATCTCAGCAAAAATTACATTCTTTCAGGCACTTCTATTCCTAACAAACTCATTGCTAGCTTTATAACCTTTGCCACATTTTTCGACAATAAAAGTCGGAACGAACGCAACGACTCATTTTCTTCTTTTAGTATTGAAAAATCGTGATAGAATTGATTATATTCTTTCACCAAATCATAAGTATAATTTGCTATTACTGAAGGACTATACTCTTTTCCTGCCAATTGTACAGTCTCCTGAAAAGCAATCAAAAGTTGAATCAATCCCGACTCTTTCTCTGAAATTTTTAGGTTTTTATCAAGTTTTCCATCAATGGCAATTTCTTGTTCCTCGGCTTTTCTTAGAACGGACTTTATCCGAGCATAAGTATACTGAATAAATGGACCTGTATTTCCATTAAAATCAATTGATTCTTTTGGATCAAAAGTCATATTCTTACGAGGATCTACCTTAAGAATAAAATATTTCAAAGCCCCAAGCCCAACCATTCTGGTAATATTTTCCACCTCTTCTGGAGAGCAATTATCAAGTTTGCCTAATTCTTCGGAAGTTTCTTTTGCAGTAGCAATCATTTCATCCATCAAATCATCGGCGTCTACAACAGTTCCTTCACGACTCTTCATTTTTCCCTCGGGAAGTTCTACCATTCCATAAGAGAAATGAACCAAATCTTTACCCCACTTGAAGCCCAATTTATCTAACAAAATAGACAATACCTGAAAATGATAATTTTGTTCATTTCCAACTACATAAACCATTTTATCTATAGAAAAATCCTCAAAACGAAGTTTAGCAGTACCAATATCTTGAGTCATATATACCGATGTTCCATCAGCACGTAAAAGAAGTTTCTCGTCCAAACCTTCAGCGGTAAGATCTGCCCAAACAGAGCCATCTTCTCGTCTATAAAAAACTCCTTTTTGCAAACCCTCTTCTACCTTTGATTTACCCTCAAGATATGTATCTGATTCGTAATAAATTTTATCAAAATCAACACCTAAGCGTTTATAAGTTTCATCAAATCCGGCATAAACCCATTCATTCATTTTTTGCCAAAGTTCGCGAACTTCAGTATCTCCAGCTTCCCATGCTCGCAACATTTCTTGTGCCTCAAGCATCAATGGAGCATTACGTTTTGCATCCTCTTCCGACATCCCTTGCGTCATCATATCAGCAATCTGACTTTTATATTCTTTGTCGAATTTAACATAAAAATCGCCCACCAAATGATCACCTTTTACATTAAGAGAAGTTGGGGTTGCATTTTCTCCAAACTTTTTCCAAGCTAACATCGACTTACAAATATGAATTCCTCTATCGTTTACGATATTGGTTTTCACAACGTTATTACCATTTGCTTTTAAGATTTCACTCAAACTAAAGCCCAATAAATTATTACGAATATGTCCTAAATGCAAAGGTTTGTTTGTATTTGGAGAAGAATATTCTACCATCACCAAAGGAGAATTTTCAGTTTGCGGAACAAATCCGAATTTCTCTTCCGCATCTATTTTTTCCAACATTCCCAACCAATACGACACATCAATCGTAAGATTCAAGAATCCTTTTATTACATTAAAATCCAATACCAAAGGAAAATTTTGACAAATATATTCGCCCAATTCCTTACCAAGAAGTTCAGGCGATTTACGTGCCTGCTTCACAAAAGAAAAAGTTACAACTGTTATATCCCCAGCAAACTCTTTTCTTGTTTTCTGCAACTGAATATTTTCTTTTTCAACATCAATGTCATAAAGCGACTTTACTGCCT
Organism: Paludibacteraceae bacterium; assembly: GCA_045612365.1. GTDB lineage: Bacteria > Bacteroidota > Bacteroidia > Bacteroidales > Paludibacteraceae > RGIG9608. Next base: position 17,174 of record JAZKYY010000010.1, on the reverse strand, counting down.
TTACAACAATTTCGGATAATGTTTCTTCTAGTATCATGTTATATTTATTTTTTTATTCCATCACGTTTCATCAAAGCATCAATCGAAGGATCTTGACCTCTAAACCTTTTGTACAAAACAGACAAATCCTCACTACTTCCTTTTTCCAATATGTTTATGCGGAACGAATCTGCTGTTTTTTTATCAAAAATGCCATTCTCCTTAAACAACGAAAATGCATCCGCATCAAGCACCTCCGACCATTTATAACTATAATATCCAGCAGCATACCCCCCAGAAAAAATATGAGTAAATGCTGTCTGCATATGAGTATTCAGAACTACAGGAAGAACTCCAACTTGCTCCATCGCCTCATTTCCAAAATCAATAACATCACCTTCAAATGGTTGTTCTAACGTATGCCAAGCCATATCCAAATAGCCAAAACTCAATTGACGAACACAAGCATACGCTGCATGATAATTTTGAGACTTACGGATTTTGTCTATCAAATCCTGAGGGATAGAAAGTTGAGTCTCGTAATGTTTAGCAAATGTGTCAAGAAACTCTTTTTCCGACAAGAAGTTTTCCATAAACTGAGAAGGAAGCTCTACAAAATCACGACTTACATTTGTTCCTGAAACTATCTCGTACTGACAACGAGAAAGAATTCCATGCAATGCATGTCCAAATTCGTGCAAGAAAGTTTCCACCTCACTATAAGTAAGCAATGCTGGCTTAGTTGCCGTAGCACGAGTAAAGTTCATCACATTCACAACATGCGGACGAGAATCCACTCCATTCTCTACATATTGCGGCTTAAAATCACTCATCCAAGCACCTCCGCGTTTACCCTCTCTAGGGTGGAAATCTGAATAATAAACAGCTAAAAATCTGCCTTCACTATCAAACACCTCATAAGCATCAACCTCCTCATGATAAACCTGAATAGTGTTGCTTTTAACAAACGTCAAACCAAAAAGACGATTTGCTAAATCGAAAACTCCTTTTTTCACATTCTCAAGCTCAAAATAAGGGCGCAACTCTTCCTCACTAATAGCATATTTTTCTTGCTTCAATTTCTCTGAATAAAAACTCCAATCCCAAGCTTGTAGTGCATCATCAAATCCTATCTTTGTAGCAAACTGTTGCAATTCTTCATATTCCCTTCTTGCTACAGGAACGTAGGCATCTCGCAATTGATCAAGCAGATGATAAACATTTTCCGTTGTCTTTGCCATCGTTTTACGTAACGATTTTTCAGCATAGCACTTTTTATCAAAAAGTTGCACAATTGCCAAACGAGTATTAACAATCTCCTTTATAAGTTCGATATTATCAAAATTCCCTCCTATACAACGAGTATTGTATGCCATATAAAGCTCTCGGCGAACTTCACGATTTTCACAATATTGCATAACCGGGATATAAGTTGTAGGCTTCAAATCGAGCAACCAACCTTGCATTCCTTTTTTCTCGGCATTGGCATAAAGCATTTGCTTAACATCCTCACTCACACCTGCTAGCAAAGATTCATCTTGCAAAAGTTTTGTCCAAGCATTTGTAGCTTTCAATACATTTTGCTCATAAGAAAGAGACAACTTACTTAGTTGTGCTTTTAGTCCTCTGTAAATCGGTTTCTTCTCTAGCGAAAGGCTAACTGCTCCGCTAGCAAAGTCATCATAAATATCTTCGAGCATTTTGTATTGCTCCTTATTCAACTTAAGTTTGTCTCGCTGTTCGTATACCGATTTGATTCGAGCAAAAAGATTTTCATTCAAACTAATTGAAGAACTATATTCCGACAATTTAGGAGAAACCTCTAACTCAATTTGCTGCAACTCGTCATCAGTTTCTGCACTTGCCAAGTTGAAAAAACAATTTGCAACCACACTAAGCAACCTTCCTGATGTCACATATGGTTCAATTGTATTTTCAAAAGTCGGAGAATCTGTATTATTTGCAATTTCATCTATCTCTTGCAAACCCTGTTTTATCCCTTCCTCAAAAGCAGGAAGGTAGTGTTCGTTTTTAATTTCATTAAATGGATAAGTCCCATGCGGAGTATCCCAATTTTTATAATTAAAGAATGGATTTTCTGCTGTCATTGTCATAACACAAAATAAAAAAACGGATAAAAACAACGTATAAATACGATTTGAAAACATTTTTTTGCCCCAAAAAAGAAAAGTACAAAGATACTAAAAAGTAAGTATTGTTTTTAATAAACAAGCGCTTTCAACGCATCACACAAAATGCATCTCTCAAAACTATTCGACTCTCGTTGCCCATATTAAAAAGAAGATCTACAATACTCAAATTCGACACAAAACCATTCTTTTTCTTAAATACTTGATAATAAGGAACATCAATAAAAGTCTTATCCACACTACTCAACTTCTTAGGATGAATTATTTGCCTAAAATCATTTGTATGAAAATCAATATAATTTTCTGTCAACTCAACTTTTGTTTTTATCTCCAACAGATTCATTATCAAATGGGTCAACTCCATATTAAAATCTAGTAGAAACTGGTATTTCTTTTCATAAAACGGAGCAAAGTCATCCTCATAGTACTCAAAAAACGGAGCAGAATTATATGCCGATTTTATAGCTCTCCAATGCAATTGCTGCCAGTTATTATGCACTGAAACCCGAATATCTCTCACACACTGTTTTCCATTTGCCTTTTCTACAGGGATAGACAAATCCATCCTCCCATTTGCCGTAGCAATAGTGCAACGATTAAAATATGTCTGTTTTTCATAAAAGCTCCACTGCTCCACCAAAGTAGAGTCATGATTGAAAATCTTACTAAAATAGCAGACATTAGGCAAATAGGCAGATGAAAGCAAAACCTGTGTCATAATTTACAACCAAAAGCCAAATCGCCCGCATCACCCAATCCGGGAATTATGTATGAACTCTCATTTAATAATGGATCAATTGCAGCGACCCAAATAGTAGTACTTTCAGGCAAACTCTTCTGCATATGATCAAGTGCTTGTTCACTAGCTATCAAACTCAAAATATGCAACTGCCGAGGAGAACCTTTTGTCAAAAGAGCCTTGTATGCCAACTCCATCGATCCGCCTGTCGCCAACATCGGATCACAAAGAATTAGAGTTTTTCCATTCAAGTCAGGTGAGGCTATATATTCTACAAAAACATCAAAATCTGTATGTGTACTGTCCTTATATTTTCGGAATGCAGAAACAAAGGCATTTTCTGCTTTATCAAAATAATTCAAGACCCCTTGGTGAAATAAAATACCTGCTCTCAATATAGAGGCAACTACTATTTTATCTGAAATCGTATTTATTTTTGCTTCTGCAAGGGGTGTTTGAACTATTTCGGGATAATACGTAAGTTCTTTACTTAATTCATACGACAAAATTTCTGCTGCTCTCTCCAGATTTCTTCTGAAACGCATTGAATCCTTTTGAATATCACTTGATCGAATTTCCTTCAAAAAATTATTCAACAAAGAATTTCTTTCCGATAAATTACAGACCCTCATATATTTTCAATATTAATCCAAGAACCTCTTATCTAATCCATCGTAAAAATCAATACGTCTATCGCGCAAGAAAGGCCACCAACGGCGCACCTGTTCTGAACGACACATATCTACCTCCACAACAATGTTCTCTTCTTCTTTATTGCTCGCTTCCACCAAAATCTCCCCTTGAGGTCCGGCAACAAAACTATTTCCCCAGAACTGTATTCCTTCCGTTTGACGAGAAAGATCTTCTTCCCATCCGACACGATTAACCGACACAACTGGAATTCCATTTGCCACTGCATGAGAGCGCTGAATTGTTTGCCACGCATCCAATTGGCGTTTTTTTTCTGCTTCCACATCAGAAGACTCCCAACCTATCGCCGTAGGATAAATCAAAATTTCAGCTCCTTGCAATGCCATCAAACGCGCTGCCTCTGGATACCATTGATCCCAACAAACCAAAACCCCAAGCACACCTAAAGAAGTCTTAATAGGAGTAAAACCTAAATCGCCAGGTGTGAAATAAAATTTTTCGTAGTAAGCAGGATCGTCTGGAATGTGCATCTTTCTATATTTACCAGCAATAGTTCCATCTACATCAAAAACCACCGCCGTATTATGATAAAGTCCTTCGGCTCTTTTCTCAAAAAGCGACGTAACCAAAACAATTTTTAGTTCTTTTGCTATTTGCGAATAAAATTCGGTACTAGGGCCAGGAATTCTTTCTGCCAAATCAAAATTACTTGGGTTCTCTGTTTGACAAAAATATAACGTATTGTGCAATTCTTGCAAAACAACCAATTGAGCACCTTTATCAGCACACTGTTCTATATTTTTTCCCAACAAGTCCATGTTAACCTGAACATTTTCAGATATTTTCTGCTGAACTATTCCTACTTTAATTTTTCTCATTCTTGACAAAATTTTCTTGCAAAAATAAAAAAAGAATAGCGAACATCTATGTGTCCACTATTCAAACAAAAAACAAGTTTAGAAAAATATCTTAATCAATTAAAACTTCTGCAAAATAACTACCATTGAAATCCACTCCATCTACGCTTGAAATACAACACTCAATGGGTTGATTCTTACATGTAAATTGGTTCAAAATCGCCTCTGTGGTTTCACTCAAGGCAAAAAATGATTCATTTTCTTTGAAGAGAAAACATACTGCATTTGACGAGGTTTGCTGTAGGGTTCGGATCAGTTTCATAATTATTATCGGTAAAAAAATTTTATTTCTACCAAAAACAATGCAAAAATCATTCCAAACTACAAAAAAAATAAAAAGAAATTTAATCTTTTTTTACCACAATTTCTGTAATTGTTTATTCGCTTTTTCTACAATAGAAGTTATGTTTTTATCTGTTAGATTTTCTTGCGAAAATTGATTCAATAGAACTTCAAGTTTTTTTAATTTAGTTACTTGATTTTTCTCCTCAAATTCTTTTCTTAAAATCTGTATTTTTTCAAAATTTTGGATGCCTTCAGTCAATTTTTCAAAGCGAATTGAACTTCGTCCTTCTGGATAAACAATGTAGCAATCACCAGCAGCGAAAGAACGAAATCTAGAATCGAGCAATGGTTCCAACGTATAACTATTATAAGCCCAACGCAAATATCCATCAAGTCCCAAATGTGCCGTATACCAACCTAAACATTCAGCTTCGGTAGGTTGCGAAAACGTAAACGTGTTAGGGTATGGTTCAGTACAACAAGTGTAGTAAGTAGAAATCATTCCATTTTGTTTGCGTTTTTGGAGAATCTCTTCCGGAAATTTGTGTCGATACGCAATACAATAGTCATACAATTCTGCTTCCAACTCTTCGTGCCAATCTCCAGCCAATGAAACTTTGAAATCTTTGTCGGCATTTTTTATGATGTTAAACACCGTAAGCATTTGCTCTTTTGGACGCTCATCCATTGCAATAGTTGTTTTTTCAAACCAACCTTTTTCTTTCAAATGTGTAGCAAACTGCTTAAGCATTTCTGTCCAAACTTCCGCATAAATACTATCAGAAGGAGTTGCTTCAATGGCTTTGAAGTTATTTGTTGCTTGGTCAAAATATCGGAAAGACAAACTCCAAGGAATCATCGAATAACAGTTGATTTGTTTGTCAATACCACAACTCATCATAAACTCTACCCAACGATCAAATACATCAAAATCAAAATGCCACGTATTATTTTTTCGCCAAGTCACCATCGACTCAAAATAATCTTGAGTTTGCCCCCCCCAAGGTTTGTGCATAATGGACGCAGTAATGACTTTTTGACCTGATCTGGCCAATTTTTCCATTGTTGAGCGCATCGATTCTAAATGAGCTTCACTCCAAGGTTCCACCTGAAAATAACGTGCTTCGGCAAATGGATTTTGCCACAAATCAAGATGAAAACTCCATTCGCTTGGGGACGGAAGAGTTCTATCAATTACATCTATTTGCAAATTTAGTTCACCAATAGTTTGGTTATCATTTTGAACTAGAAGAGTGGTTTTATAACTTCCCTTTTTTGCATCTTGAGGAACTTGCACTTGCACCCAAATTGGTTGAACTGTGTGTTTTTTATAAGGCAATTTTTCGGTGATATGATCCAAAACATCTGCGACCAACGAAGAATCGTAAATTGTAATATCAGGTCGATGTCCACAAGCTCCTTTTTTGTCCTTGTTCAATTCGTCGGTCATTACATACCGAACAAATGAAGTTGTTGTCTCGTTTTCAAAATCACCTCTATGAGCAACCTGCAACGTCATATCTTCGTTAGCAAAAACGAGAAATTGAGCATTTACACGTTCGCCTTTCCAAGCTACTATTTTATGCGTTTTCGATTTTTTCGTCATAGTTGGAACGCTATTTTTTGCATAGCGAATATTTTTGGATACCCAAACCACGTGAGTTTTATCAATTGCTTTCCACGATAGAACATCAACATTTGATGGATCCTCAAGTTCAAAATATTCTCCTTTCGGAAAAACCTCTTGATTCGTAGGCGTACCAAACTGAGTTACGCCTTGAGAAAACAAAAACAAAGAACAAAAACAACCAATCAGAATCAATATTTTTTTCATAAAACCACTTTTTTCGTTTTAATTAACATCTTTCTTTCCATTGCTGTACATGCAAAAATATAAACATCTCCACCATCTTTAATTCTCAATCTTTTATGCAAAAACTCAGGTGTTTCTGGAAAATTGCGAACAGAAATATTTGCTTTTGTTACATCTTGCAAGTTTTCCTTAAGTTCATTTTTTGAAAAAAGAAAACTTTTTTCGACTTCAAAAATCCGCCCTGGGAAATCTGCTTGTAACTTATCCGAAGTATATAAGTGCGTATGTATGTGCAACTTTTTTACATCAAACTTTTCTGAAATTAACTGAAATGCTCCCGATTTAAGAATCGCTACATTAGGTTCATAAAGATACTTTTCAATATCGGAAGCAAATGTCGCAACACTTTCTTCTTTTTCTGTTTCCGAAAATTGAAAAATCTGTTTCAGTTCTCTTTTTTCGTCAATATTAACAGTTTTAATTTTAAGTTCAGTAGAATCTTCCGAACTGATTCGTATCAACACTTCCTTACATTCATTATTAACTGAAACAACATGAATTTCTGAGAGTTTACTAGAAAAAGACTTTACCAAAACACTCAAATCAATTATTGGAGAAAGTTTTATTAAAACCTCTTTTGATTTCAGCAATAAAAGCTCCAATATTTCCAAAACATTTGGCTGACAATCGGACAAAAAAACAAGTTTCTGCCCTATGATACTTCTCCTTGCAGGATCTAAATAGATACAATCATAAGTACCACATTTTTGCAAAAAGTCAACAGCATCTGCGTTATAAACTTGAATATTCAAACGGAGTTGTTCAAAGTTATGTTTTGCAATTTCGCACAATTCTGGCTGAACTTCAACATAGTCTACTTTTGAAAACTGACGGCTTAAAAATGCGCAATCAATTCCAAAGCCCCCAGTCAAATCAAGTAAAGAATTTCCTTTAATGATTTCTCTCTTATATTTCGCTGTTGCTTCGGAAGAACACTGCTCCAATGACAATTTTAGAGGGAAATGTAAATTGTCAATTTCATACCAAGACGGTATTTTTTTTCTGATTTTTTGATAACCAGATATTTGCTGAAGAACAAAAGGAAGATCTATCTCTTTATTTTTTGCAAAACAAAATGCCAATTTCGACAAATCATCATTTTTATGTTCTGAGATAAATCTATAAATTTCAGTCATCCTACTCGTTACTGCTGACCTCCCATTATATCAAGCAATTCATTTGTAATGGCTTGCTGACGGCCTTTATTGTACTGTATTGTTAATTCCTCTAAAAGTTTTTCAGCATTATCTGTAGCGATCTGCATTGCCAAAGTACGAGCTGCTTGTTCGGAAGCTATTGAGTCAAGCAACATCGTATAAACCTTCAATCTTAAAACTTTCGGCAACAACAACCCAAGAATATGTTCCCTATTTGGTTCCAAAATATATTCAATGGATTCTTTTTTTTCTGCAGAAAAAGATAGTGAAAGCGGCAAATATTTTTCCGCAATAAGTTGCTGAACAGCAGAAGACTTAAAGTTCTGGTTAATAAAAACACTCTGATCTACTTTATTTTCTGCAAAAAGTGTCACCAACCTTTCCGCAAAGGTAACAGCATCTTCATAAGTGGGTTTATCAACCAAATAATCGTAATTTTCCGTAGGAACAAATCCCAACTTTTTTACAGCATCTGTAATTTTCTTTCCAACAGAAAACACCTCAACATTTTCTCGACCCAATTGTTGAGAATATTGCTCTATAAGTTGAGTAGCTTTTTTTATAACTATAGAATTAAAAGCTCCACACAAACTAGAATTTGAAGAAATTGCAACAATCGCAATTCTATTCAGTTCTCTTTGTTCCGTATAAACTGATTTCACATTCTCTTCTGCAGACAAAAAACAATTTAACATTTCGTTAAGTTTCAGTTCGTAAGGCAGAAAAGTTTCAATATTTTTTTGAGCCTTACGCAACTTTGCCGATGCAACCATCTTCATTGCCGAAGTAATCTTTTTGGTTGAATCTACCGACGAAATACGTGTTTTTATCTCCTTGAGTGACGCCATTTTTTCTTCTAATTATTTTTGAGCATAGTTTGAACTTGTTCGGCTACAGATTTCAAGATATCAGTAACTTTGTCGTCAATAACACCTTGTTTTAACACATCAAAAACCTCTTTTTGATAGCGCATCTCAAGTGTTTCCAAGAACAGTTTTTCAAACTCAGGAACTTTATCTAACTCTACATCTGCCAAAAGTCCATTTGTTCCGCAATAAAGAATTGCAATCTGTTTTTCAACCGACATCGGAGAATTAACAGGTTGAACAAGCAACTTAGTGTTTTTTTGTCCTTTGTCTATGGTCATTGCAGTAACCGCATCCATATCTCCTCCAAATTTAGAGAAAGCTTCCAACTCACGATATTGAGCTTGATCAAGTTTCAGTGTCCCTGCAACTTTTTTCATCGCTTTAACCTGAGCATTTCCTCCTACACGAGAAACAGAAATTCCCACGTTAATTGCAGGTCTATTACCTTGATTGAACAAATTAGTATCCAAGAAAATCTGTCCATCTGTAATAGAAATCACATTCGTAGGAATATATGCAGACACGTCTCCTGCTTGTGTTTCAATAATAGGAAGCGCGGTCAATGAACCACCTCCTTTTACCTTTCCTACAAGAGATTCTGGCAAATCATTCATTTTCTCAGCAACTTCTTGTTGCTCATTAATTTTTGCTGCACGCTCCAACAAACGAGAATGCAAATAGAAAATATCTCCAGGATAAGCTTCACGACCTGATGGGCGACGTAAAATAAGAGAAACTTCACGATAGGCAACGGCTTGCTTAGAAAGGTCATCGTATACAACCAACGCATGACGACCAGTATCGCGGAAATACTCTCCAATCGCTGCCCCTGCAAATGGCGCAAAATATTGCATTGCAGCAGAATCAGAGGCAGTAGCCGAAACAATTATGGTATAATCCATCGCACCTTTTTCCTCTAACGTATTTACCAAAGATGCAATAGTAGAACCTTTTTGCCCAATAGCTACATAGATACAGTAAACAGGATTGCCAGCTTCAAAGTTAGAACGTTGATTTATAATTGTATCGATTGCAATACTTGTTTTTCCTGTTTCTCTATCACCAATAATCAACTCACGCTGACCACGACCAATAGGAATAAGAGCATCTACAGACTTCAAACCTGTTTGAAGAGGTTCTTTCACTGGTTGACGGAAAATTACACCAGGTGCCTTACGCTCCAATGGCATTTCTATCAACTCACCCGAGATAGGACCTTTTCCATCAAGAGGATTTCCAATAGGGTCAATAACTCTTCCCAGCATATTCTCTCCCACCTGAATAGATGCTATTCGATGAGTTCTTTTAACAGTAAAACCTTCTTTTATTTTTTCACTGCTTCCTAAAAGAACAGCACCAACATTATCTTCGTCGAGGTTCATCACAATGGCGTTCATCCCATTTTCAAACGCCAACAACTCGTTAGCTTCGGCATTCTTCAACCCATAAATACGAGCTACACCATCACTAACTTGCAATACAGTTCCTACCTCCTCAAACTGAAAATTTAGGTTTATCCCCTCCAACTGTTGACGCAAAATATCAGATACTTCGCTGACTTTTACATTTTCTGACATACTCTAAAATTATATCTATTTGCTATTTTAGTTCTTTTTCAAATTCTTTTTAAGCTGAACAAATTGGTTTTTGATTGACGCATCAAGTCGCACTCCATCAATATCCAAGATAAAACCTCCAAGAATTTCTTCATCAATTCTCTTGTCCAACTCAATTTTATTCTTATTCTCTTTATTCAATAATTGTTGAATAAGACTTATTGTTTTTTCATCAACCGACACTGCCGTTGTCAGTTTACCATAATAAATTCCTTTTTCCTTTCTATACAAATCACAAAAGACCAATGCTATTCGTTGCAATGAATCCTCTCTATTATTTTGCAAGATTAAATCAAGTATTTTTTCAAAAACAATATTATCTTGCGCCTTTGCAGCAATTTGAATCAACTCTTTCTTTTGCATTTTTGAAAGCGTTGGGTTGTTCAAAACTGGGGCAAAATCAGCATACAACAAATAACTCTCTATCAAACGTTCCATTGCCTGATAGACATCCTCCGAAGCATTGTTTTGTTCCGAAAAAACATACAACGCCTTTGCATATCGTTTTGAAATTAATCCTGCATTCATCAATGAGAAGTTTTTATTTCATCCAAAAGACGTTCTATTATTTCTGATTGATTATTATCTTTTTTCAAATCGTTGCGAACTACCTTCTCCGCGATTTGAATAGATATCTCAGCAATTTGATCCTTAACATCCATCAACGCACGTTCTTTTTCCGCTGCGATTTGCTCTTTCGTTGCCTCAACAATCTTTTTAGCCTCCTCAGAAGCAAGATTCTTGGCCTCCTGAATAATTTGCTTACGAGTTTCTGCAGCATCTTTAAGTATTCTCACCTCTTCCTCGTGAGCTTTAGCAATTATTGCAGCTGTCTCAAGTTTAATATTCTCAAGTTGCTTATTTGCCTCTTCTGCAGATTTTACAGATTCATTAATAAACGAAGTACGCTTTTCGACCATACCCGTAATCACAGGCCAGCCGAATTTAGCTAGAATTAGGAAGACTATTCCGAACACCAAAAGCATCCAGAATAGTAATCCTGTTTCGGGCATTAATAATGACATAATCTATTTGATTATAGAGCCATCAAACAAACCACAATAGCAAACAAAGCTGCACCTTCTATCAAGGCAGCTATGATAATCATTGTAGTACGGATATCACCAGCTGATTCTGGTTGACGTGCTATTGCTTCCATTGCACTTGAACCAATTTTACCAATACCAAAACCTGCTCCAATAACAGCTAAAGCTGCACCAAAAGCTGCACCTATTTGTGCCAAAACTACTTCTCCTAAAATTGTTGCTAACATAATACTTTGTTCTTTTAATGATTAATATAATAAGTTTTTAAATTTCAATGATGAGATTCTACTCTTGACAACCCAATGAAAACCGACGAAAGCATCGTAAATACATATGCTTGAATATAAGCCACTAGTAACTCCAAGCAATTCATAAAAATCGAAAATAAGACAGAAACTACCGTCATACTTCCATTAACTACTGGTCCCATTTGAGCAGTGATAAACACCAAACACGTCAAACCCAAAACAATGGAGTGACCTGCCATAATATTTGCAAAAAGACGTATAATCAAAGCAAAAGGCTTAGTAAAAATTCCAAATAACTCAATTACTGGCATTAAAGGAATTGGTGCCTTCATCCAAGTTGGAACTTCAGGCCAGAGTATCTCTTTCCAATATTCTTTGGAACCGAAAATGTTGACGGCGAAAAATGTACACAATCCCAAAACTATCGTAACTGCTATATTTCCCGTTGTATTAGCTCCCCCAGGGAAGATAGGAATTAAACCCATTAAATTGTTTAAAAATATAAAGAAAAATGCAGTCAAAAGATAGGGAGCATATTTTCTATAATCCTTTCCTATACAAGGTTTTATAATATCATCATGCACAGACATTATAAGCATTTCCATAATACCTCTAAATCCTTTTGGAGCTTCCATTGGTCTTTTTTTATACCACTTTGCAACCCAAAGTACAATAACCATGAGCAAAAGACCATTCATTATCAATGCCAAAGCATTTTTTGTAAGAGAAAAATCCCAAGGGCGGATTTCCTCTCCTTGTTCATTAATCTCTACTATTTTGCCAGCATATTTTCCTCCTTTTTTACCCATTTGGAAGTTTTTATACACTTCTTCATGATGAAAAACAGAAGACATAAATACATGCAAACCTGATTGTTCGCTAATCAAAATAACTGGCAATGGAACAGCAATATGTTTTCCATTAATAGAAGTTATGTGCCATTCATACGAATCGCCAATGTGATCAAAAATTATCTCTTTTACATCAACTTTTTTCTCGTCTTCCTTCGTAGCACTCGCCCAAGAATCAATCGAGAAAAACGTCAAAACAAGAAATATGTAAAATATTCTTTTCATTTCTTTTTCAAAAATGCCGATACATAATAAACCTCAGCACATAAATGTACAAAAAACAACCCCATAAAGGAAACTATAAAACTCAAATTATGTTCTTGTACCTTATGTATATACAACATTGCAAAAATGACACAAAACAGCAATTTAATCATTTTTGAAACAAAATATACCACAAGAAGTTTGTTCTCTGACATAAATTTCGTTGACTCAAAAGCAACGATTGACATCGCACAAAGAGCAACAAAGAAAATAGACAACAACGGGAACAATGGAAAATAATACATAGGAACAAGCATTTTGTAAATAATATACCCAAAAAGCGAAGTCCCTAAAATTGTTCCTATGAATATTAATGCACGCTTCATTCCTCTATAATTCTTTCAACACAAACTGAAATTTTATTCTTCCTTATTTCGACAAAACCTCCATCTACTCGAAAATAAAAATTCTGACCATTTTTCGAGAATGATATTTTCCCTGCAACAAGAGAAGATATTATTGGAGCATGATTCTGCAAAACAGTAAATGCACTCATTTCTCCTGGCAAAGAAACTGAAGTCACATTATCATGAACAATTTTTGTTTCTGGCGAAATAATCTCCAATTTCATCTCTTAGTCTTTTTTTGCAGCCGCAAGTAATTTTTCTCCTTTAGCAATTGCATCATCTATCGTTCCAACGTTCAAAAATGCCATTTCTGGAAGATGATCAACTTCTCCATCCAAAATCATTTTAAACCCACGTATAGTTTCTTCTATCGGAACCATTACGCCAGGGACTCCAGTAAATTGCTCGGCCATATGGAACGGTTGAGAAAGGAAACGTTGCACTTTTCTTGCTCTATTTACTGTTATCTTATCAGCTTCAGACAATTCTTCCATTCCTAAAATAGAAATAATATCTTGCAATTCCTTGTTTCTCTGAAGAATTTGTTTTACGCGTTGCGCCGTATTATAATGATCTTCTCCAACAATTTGAGGATCAAGAATTCGAGAAGTAGATTCCAATGGGTCTACAGCAGGATAGATTCCCAACTCTGCAATTTTACGACTTAATACGGTCTTTGCATCAAGGTGAGCAAATGTAGTTGCAGGAGCAGGGTCGGTCAAGTCATCAGCAGGCACATAAACAGCCTGAACCGAAGTAATGGATCCTTTTTTTGTTGAAGTAATACGCTCTTGCATCAATCCCATTTCTGTAGCCAAAGTTGGCTGATACCCAACGGCCGACGGCATACGACCAAGCAAAGCAGAAACCTCCGAACCCGCTTGAGTAAAACGGAAAATATTATCAATAAAAAACAAAATATCATGACCTTCATCAGTGTCGCGGAACGATTCTGCAATTGTTAGACCAGACAAAGCAACCGACGAACGAGCTCCAGGAGGTTCATTCATTTGACCAAACACAAGTGTCGCCTGAGATTTTTGCAATTCATCATAATCCACTTTTGACAAATCCCACTTCCCTTCCTCCATACTTTTCTTGAACTCCTCGCCATATCGAATCACACCAGACTCAATCATTTCTCTTAAAAGGTCATTTCCCTCACGAGTACGTTCTCCAACACCGGCAAAAACAGAAAAACCATTATGTCCTTTTGCAATATTGTTAATCAACTCCATGATCAACACTGTTTTTCCAACACCAGCACCTCCAAAAAGACCGATTTTCCCCCCTTTTACATAGGGTTCAATCAAATCTATAACCTTCAATCCTGTAAAAAGAACTTCCTTCTTGGTAGATAATTCTTCAAACTTTGGAGGTTCTCGATGAATTGGGTATGTATCTTCATAATCCAAATCTTTCATACCATCAATAGGTTCCCCTATCACGTTCATCAATCGACCTTTTATTTGATCTCCAATAGGCATTGAAATAGGCGTTCCTTGAGCCAAAACCTCCATTCCTCGGCGCAAACCATCGGTAGTATCAAGAGCAACAGTACGCACTGTACTTTCTCCAATATGTTGCTGAACTTCAAGAACTAATTTTTTACCATTATTTCTCGTAACTTCAAGCGCTTCATGAATAGAAGGCAAATTATTTATTTCATTTTCTCCTAAATCGAAATAAACATCAACTACAGGACCAATAACTTGGGATATATGTCCCACAACTTTTGACATAAATACAATATTTTATTTGCGAATTGCAAATATAATTATTGTAAAAGCAAAGAGCAAAAGAAAAACCAATAAAAAAACGAAAAAAGAAGACTAATATCACTATCCTTCACACCCTATTTTAACTATCTTTGCAGTTCATTTTTTTCAAAAATTAACTTATTTATTTTATGAATTTACTCAGTATTTTACTAAACGCAGCAAGCGGAATGGAAAGCATTTCTGCTTGGACATTAATCCCCTTTGGATTGATGTTGTTAATGATTGCTATCGGTCCGATAGTAGCGGAACATTGGTGGGAAAAGAATATTAATAGACTAATCGTTTCTCTTCTTTTAGGAGTTCCAACCGCAATCTATTTAATCGTATCTTTTGGTCACGAAGGCATTCATGCTGTAGAACACCAAATGATATACGACTACATTCCATTTATCATCTTGCTTTGCTCCTTATTTGTTACCACAGGAGGTATTCATCTTAGCGGAGACATCAAAGCAAAGCCAATTATCAACACATGCTTTCTAGGAATTGGCTGGATTTTAGCATCAATAATGGGAACAACTGGTGCAGCTATGTTACTTATTCGTCCACTTTTAGCAACTAATTCTGAACGAAAATTTACAATTCATACTGTACTTTTCTTTATTGCAATTGTTGCAAACTGCGGCGGATTATTAACCCCACTAGGAGATCCTCCATTGTTTCTACTCTATCTTCGTGGAGCCGATTTCTCTTGGTTTATGACAATGTTACCTCAATGGGCATTTACAGGAGGAATTCTTTTAGTTCTATACTTTATTGTTGATAGTTATTTTTACAAAAAAGAAGATACAAATTCTATTGTTTCCGACTCCACTAAAATAGAACCCATACACATTACAGGAAACATCAATTTCTTATATCTAGCATTAATTGTTGTTTCAGTAGCATTTGTAAACCCTGCTTATATTAAAGAAATGGGAGATGCAAATGCTCCAATATGGATCAAACTTCTTCGTGAATTTATTTTGGTAAGCATCATTCTTCTTTCTATGTATACTACAAGAAAAAATGTTCGCGAGGCAAACAAATTTTCATGGGGTCCAATCGTTGAAGTTGCTGTTGTTTTCCTTGGTATCTTCACCACTATGATTCCTGCAATGACTTACCTAAAAGCAAATGCATCGAATCTAGGCCTAAGTGAAACTTGGCAATTTTATTACTGTACAGGAGCATTAAGTTCTTTCCTTGACAATGCCCCAACCGCAGTTGCCTTCCATAGTTTGGCTGGTGGACTCTCACCTGAAGTTCTTGCTAAATTTGGAGAAACTATGGTTGCAGGAATTCCAGAATTGCTTCTAAAAGCCATCTCTATCGGCTCGGTATTCTTCGGAGCTATGACATATATTGGCAATGGACCTAACTTTATGGTAAAATCAATAGCTGAAGAAAATGGAATAAAAATGCCTTCATTCTTTGGTTATATGTTCAAGTTCTCTCTTATAATTTTACTACCAATCTACATTTTGGTTCAACTCATCTTCTTATAAGAAAGAAAAAATATAAAAAAAGAGGGCTGAATCAGCCCTCTTTTTTTTGCCAAAGTTTTCTATCTAATTATAGTAATAAAACCTTTTTTGGTTACACCATTGTCTGTGAGAATATAGAAATAGGTATCATTAGGTACCATTTTATTAAGATATGTTCCATCCCAACCTTTATCTCCTTCATATAAAAGCACTCCCTTTCGGTCAAATATTTTTATATGCCAACCACTCATAAACAAATCGTTGTAGCCATCAGAGTTAGGTGTAAAAACATTTGGAGGAGCAATGGTATTATCAACCAAAATTCTTATTTTTCTTTCTTCTACACAATTATTTTCATCTGTAACAGTTAGATAGACATCATAAAATTGTTCTTGATTTATTTGATACGTATGTATCACATCATTATCAAATCCATAAGCATTATCTCCAAAATCCCACTCATAAGAAACATTTGGGCGATACTCTGTATACAAACGAATTGTTGGATGCGATTTAGAAACAACTTGAGGTGTAGTTTCAATTGTATACTGATCAAAATACTCCGTAACACTTAGAGTAGACTCAAATTCTTTCGTACATCCAGCAGCAGAAGTAACAATTAGTTTTATCTTATGTTCCCCTTCTGGCATCTCAACCTCAGGGGAATCTTCCTCAAAAGTTCGTCCATCTATATTCCACTCTATCTTATCTCCCTTAGTTTTCCCTACATTCTTAGGTATAAATTGATATTTTCGAGATTTGCAATCCAACAAAACATACTCAATATCATACTTTATAATATTGATTGTCAACACTAACGTCTCACTGCTTGCGCAACCTAATTCATTCTCATAATTATGTACATAGGTGCCTGACTCGGTATAAACTTCTCCTCGCCATTCGTACTCCTCACATGCTGTTGCGGTAAGGGTCGT
>JAZKYY010000009.1:0-61110 GCA_045612365.1 Paludibacteraceae bacterium | reverse complement strand
TCTCTTTTTTGTGATGAATATGTTAGCCTTATTTAGGTGGCTATGGCGTCGGGGATCCACCCCTTACCATTCCGAACAGGGAAGTTAAGCCCGATTGCGCCGATGGTACTGCAGTAACATGTGGGAGAGCAGGTAGCCGCCGACTTTCAAGAGGGATACTCATAAAGAGAGTGTCCCTCTTTTTTTTATGGATATTTGCTTTGCTTATCAAATCCTATAGTAAGAAATTTTTTATCTTTGCATCATCTGTATGATGAACGTGTGCAACATATTATTCTTGATGGGAACCCGCTGCGATCGTAGCGAGTTTTCTACACACACACACACACACACACACACACAGAAATAGGGCGTTTCAGGCGATTTTGCCTCTCTACAAACTATACATAAGTTGCTCGATTTTATACAAAATCAGGCAACTTATATTGTGTTTTATCAACCCGTATATTTCTTATTGTTTAATAGTTTTTATAATATGTTTTTTATGAAAAAGAATTTAATTTTTGCAGCAATGCTATTTACGGCATTGAGTTTTGGATTCGCCTCGTGCGATAACGTTAATGAAGAGTTGCTCGAGCGTATCGAGCAGTTGGAGAAGCAGTCCACACTTGGGGTAATGGCCGATAAGGATGGTGTTTATTATTGGACACAGAATGGCACTTGGCTTCTTGATGCCAATGGCGATAAGGTGCGTGTAACCGGTGAGGACGGAAAAGACGGAGAGAAAGGCGAGAAAGGCGACCAAGGTATCCAAGGCGAAAAAGGTGATAAGGGTGATACTGGCGAAAAGGGCGAAACTGGCGCAAAAGGCGATAAGGGCGATAAAGGCGATACTGGTTCCGATGGTGTTTCTCCACGTTTGAAGATAGAGAATGGCGATTGGTATGTTTCTTACGATAGAGGCATTACATGGGAGCTTGTGGGTCAAGCCACTGGCGATAAAGGCGACGAAGGCGATTCCAAGTTTCAGAGTGTAACTCAAGATGAGGAGAATGTTTACCTTACGCTTGCCGATGGCACAGTGATTATCATTGCCAAGGGCGGCAACGGTTCTGGCGAGGGCACTCCTGACCCTGACGAAGGCGAAGAAGGTGGTGATGAAGGCGGTTCTTCAAGTTCTACCACCGGCACCGAGAACGGCTACGATTACGTAGACCTTGGCTTGCCAAGTGGTTTGAAATGGGCAACATGCAACGTAGGTACAACTAAACCTGAAGAGTACGGCAACTATTACGCTTGGGGCGAAGTGGAACCAAAAGAAGTATACTCTTGGAGTACTTACAAATTTATGGATTCGAATATCAATGCTTGGAATGGTGTAACTAAATACACCTTTGCTGATGGTCAAACTAGTGGCGTTTGGTATGACAGTGAAGGTAACTTTATTGGTGATAACAAAACTGTTCTCGACCCTGAAGATGATGCCGCTTCAGTAAATATGGGCGGCACTTGGCGAATGCCTACAAAAGAAGAAATAGCAGAACTCATCGACGAATGTACTTGGACATGGACTGATGACTACAATGGTACAGGTGTAGCAGGACGAATAGTAACCAGCAAATCCAACGACAACGCTATCTTCCTCCCTGCTGCTGGCTTTCGCCTCAATAGTGATTTGTACTACGCAGGGTCGTACGGCTTCTATTGGTCGAGTTCGCTCATTACGGACTATTCGGACTACGCCTACTACCTCTACTTCAATTCGGGCAGCGTGAGTTGGGACAACCGCAGCCGCTTCTATGGGCAGTCCGTGCGTGGCGTGTTTTCGCATTAAGAATCTTACCCTTGTCCCCCTCACGGGCAGAGAAAATGTGTGAGGGTGGGCTGTAGGGGCGTAGCGTAGCGCCCCTACAGCCCAAGCCCACACCGCACATTTTCCGCCGGGGCAGAAAAATGATAAAAAATATATGGACGCACGAAGAGCGTCCGCAGAGAGAAAAAAATAAAATATGCAATTGAAAGAGATTTTAGAACGAGAACAAAAACGTGATGATGTGGGGCAGTGTTGCACCATACATCTGTTTCAAGAAGGTACGTTTTTTCGTGCTTACGAGTGGAGTGCTTGGCTTGCGTTTCGCTACATCAAGCAGTTCAAACCCACTCGGCGTTTGTTGAAAAATAGTGATGAGAGTGTGGTGTTTGTGGGTTTCCCTGTTTCGAGTCTCGAAAAATATACTTCCGAAGGATTTTTGGTGCAAGCTGTAGCCGAAAAGTGTGTAGATATTCATCTTCCCGAGTCGGTATTTGCAGCAGATGCAGAAGTAGTAGATTTGCAAACCGATTATGAAAATTGGAAATCGAGCGTGCCACTCACCGAAGCGTCGAAAAAACGTTTGCAGGAGGAACGGTACGGTAATCCGCTGGAGGGAACGTCTCGACTTACCGACATCATGCATCGCATATTGGAGTTCCCAGTGGAGCAAAAGTCTCCCATCGATAGTATGCTTTTCTTGGCGGAGATAAAGCAACAAATAGCAACAATAATATAAATTAAAAAGTATAAAAAGGAGAATTACTGGACAAGGGTAAATTCATAGGTGGTCAGCCTCGGCATTTTTTTTATGCAAAGGATAGCAACGAAGGAACAATTGGCTTGCTCGTAGATGAAAGAAGCATTCCCTTTGTTTCGAAAACAACCGAACCACCGAAGCCATAAAAAAGAAAGACGCTTGTTGTTTTTGGAGTAGTTGTGTGTTTCGTTTTCCTGCTGCTGGCTATCGCAACAATAGTGATTTGAACAACGCAGGGTCGAACGGCAACTATTGGTCGAGTTCGCTCAATACGGACAATTCGAACAACGCCTACAACCTCAACTTCAATTCGGACAACGTGAATTGGAACAACAACAACCGCTACTATGGGCAATCCGTGCGTGGCGTGTTTTCAGCTTAAGCATTTACCTTCTTGGAGAAAAGAGTATATGCTCCTTTTTTTGTGAAAATATGAAACATTACAAACTGACTTACGAGCAGTTGTATTCCGATTTGCTACAGGCTTACTATGATGCTCGTAGGCACAAGCGGACAAAATCTTATCAAGTGCGTTTTGAAGCCAATTTGGAAAATAATCTGCATCAACTCTGTATGGAACTCTACGAGCGAAGCTACAAAGCTCGTCCGTCTACTTGTTTTATTATTTCCGACCCGAAAAAACGTGAAGTTTTTGCAGCCGAATTTCGTGACCGAATAGTGCATCATCTTTACTACAACTATACGCATTTGCTCTACGAACGAACTTTTATAACGGATACGTATAGTTGCATCAAAGGCAGAGGAACGCATTTTGGCATACGGCGTTTACAACGGCACATTGTGCAAGAAAGTCAGAATTACACGGTGCCTTGCTATGTGCTGAAAATGGATATTCGTGGTTATTTTATGCACATCAATAGGGAACATTTGCTCAAGATTTGTTTACAAACACTTTGTAAAATGGCTTTGCATCGTGTGTCGAAACATCGGTTGGAACGGTGGATAGAAGTTGTTGATTACGAATTTTTAGAATATCTCACTCGTGAAATTGTGTTACTAAATCCTTGTGATAATTGTCAAATGAAAGGTTCGTCTAACGATTGGGACGATCTTCCTCATGACAAAAGTCTGTTTCATAGTCCTAAAGGGTGTGGTTTGCCTATTGGGAATTTGACTTCACAACTTTTTAGCAATGTTTATCTCAATGTGTTGGATCAGTTTGTGAAACGTACGCTTCGGTGTAAACATTATGGGCGTTATGTCGATGATTTTTATGTTGTTTCGGCAGATCGAGATTATTTGTATTACGTTGCTCAAAAAATAAAAACAATGCTTCTCGATGAACTTCAATTGCAATTTCATGATGGAAAAATGAGGTTGGTTTCGGTGTGGCAAGGTGTGGAATTTTTGGGTGCTTACGTAAAACCATATCGAAGTTATACGAGCCGGCAAACGGTAAGTCGTATGCGAGAAAAAATTGCGTTGCTTTCGCAGAAATCGTCGGAATACTGCATTGCGTCGTTGAACTCTTTTTGTGGAGTATTGTCGCATGGGCGGAATTTTCGTCTGCGAGAGCAACTATTTTTGTATAACAAAGAACTGAATCAGCGTTTTAGTTTTGATAAATCTATGCTGAAATGTCAAATTTTACATACTGCAAAGTATATGCTTTAAAAACGAAATATTTTTACATCTCATTTTCATATATTTGTAAATAAAAAAATCGTTATGAAAAAGTTGCTTGTAGTATATCTTCTTTCGCTTTCGTTGGTAGTGTCTGCTAAAGATTGGGTAAAAGTTTGTGGCTATGTTGTCCCTGAGAATTTTTAGAATTACGGTTTCCTTCTTTCAATAAAAGTTATTTGCACACATCTTTGAGCAATATAAAAAGAGAACCTTCAAGGTTCTCTTTTTTATTTTGAGGATTGAAATTCAAACTCAAGTGTGCGAGATAGGCCTTGTGCAAGTGTGTATGGTGCTTCGAAGGAGGTTTGTTGTAGTTTGGAAGCATCGTATTGCGTGGTGGCACAGAATTTTTTTACCCTAACAGCGCTAATTGGTAGTTTTCTGCCCGTTAGTTTCGCCAAAAGATCGAAACAATATCCGCCACACATCCCTAACCAATAGGGGAAATGGTATTTTGGAACACGTTTTTTCAGAACTTCTCCAGTATGAAGAAGAAGTTGATTCATCGTGAAGTCGGGCTTATCGATGTAGTTGTAGACGTTGTAGCCACAAGTGAAGTTTTCAATCATATATTTAGCAAAAGCCACCACGTTTTCTACATAGGCCATCGATTTTCTGTTTTCACCATTGCCTACCATAAGGAACTTACCGCTCACAATCTGATTCAGCAGATTGTATACATTTCCTCGGTTTTGCTCACCAAATATCACCGATGGTCGAACGATGTTTATGTTCCAATCTTGATGCGATGTGTACCATTTTTCTAACACTTGCTCTGCTTGCCATTTTGATTTTCCGTAGTGGTCGAATGGGTCTTTGGAGTGTTCCTCGTTTGGATTTTCTTTGTTCAAACCGTATACAGCTACCGATGAAAAGAATACCAATCGTTTAATGCCATTATATTCCATTGCCTCAAGTGTAGATTTCATTCCACCAACATTTGTATCATAATATAGTGATATTGGCGAAACATCATCTCTGTGTTGAGCTGCTAAAAGAACTACAACGTCTGCACCTTTTAGCATTTGTTTCATTTGCTCCACATCTCTGACATCACCAATCTCGGTAATATCTCCGAAGAGAAGACTAGGCTCTAAATCGATATTTTTCAGTTCGTATTTGGTAGAACGGCTCAATAAATCAAGAAACCTTGTTCCTACAAATCCGCTTGCTCCAATAGAAGTTATATTCATGAGTGTTTAATGTTATTATAAAAATTCACAAAGTTTTTTTACATATCGCCAAAAATAAAGTATTCGGTTTGGCTTAACATTATTTTTCTTAAATGCCAAAAAATGATCATTCATTATCTGTTTATAACTTTGTAGTCCAGACGAAGAAATTCCACCCATACGCATTGTTACAAAGTCTTTTGCAATGTAACGTGTGGTTATTTTGTTTACGTAAATTAGCCGCAGCAAGTTTTCGAAGTCAGCAGCAACTCTATAAGATGTGTCAAATGTACCATATTTTTCATAACACTCACGGCGAACATAGAAAGAGGGATGTGCTGGCATATAACCCATACGCATACGTTTGCGACTAAAGTGCTTTGAAGAATAGTAGCGTATTGGTTGGGTTAGATTATTATTGTTTACATAGTGCACATCTCCGTAGATGGCATCTAGTGCATTAGATGTAGCGAATGCTTGATTTATAGCTTCAAAAATGTCATTTGTTGTATAGAAGTCGTCGGAATTAAGTATTCCAACAACATCTCCCGTTGCCATTTTTATTCCTTTGTTCATTGCATCATAAAGACCATTATCTGGCTCACTTATCCAGCGCATACGTCCGTCAAACTGTGGTTCGTATTCTTTAATTATGTCTAATGTATTGTCTTTTGAATTGCCGTCTACAACAATATATTCGTAGTTTGTATATGATTGTTTCAGAATACTTTCTATGGTGTCGCGCAAGGTTTTCCCACTATTGTATGTTACTGTAATTACAGAGAGTTTCATAAAATAATATGTTATTCTTTATTTTCTTTAATTATCCTTGCAGGGTTTCCTACAATAATTACATTATCAGGAAATGTGCCTGAAACTACGCTACCTGCGCCAACAATGCAATTTTTCCCTAACGTTGTTCCTTTAAGTATAATAGAATTAGCACCAATAAAACAACCATCTCCAATATTTATAGGACGCTTTATTATATCTTCTACTTTTTGATTTATTCTTTGTGAAGCTAGAAGTGGATGAAAATCATTATCTATTATTTTACAATTTCCACCAATAAGAACATTATTGCCAATACTTATGTTGTCCATTGCATAAATGGTAGAACCGCTTATACCACAACCAGAACCTATTGTAATATTTCCCCCGTATCTGGCAACAATGATAGTTCGTTGATATAAACCAACCATATTGCTGAAAAAATCACTATTTATAACAGTTTTTTTTAACCCTTTTTTTATTGTTATTTTTGAGTTAACAAAGGCATAAAATATTGTAAATCCATTAAATATAACAGAATTATGATATCTATATTTAGCGAATAAATATTTAAAGTATAAACCTAATCTGCGTATAAACATAATATTAACAATTAGCATTATTTGTATTCATCCATATATTAATAAGTTTCTCCATGATATTTTCCATAGAGTACATCTCTTTAACTCTTTTCTTTGCACTATCTCCGAGTGCGGTTGCTTCTGTATTATTCTCTAAATAATATTCTATTTTATCTTTAAGATCTTTTACATCTCCAACATTGATACATACTCCACATGGTTTATTCCCAAAATTCATCATTTCGGGAATA
The DNA here is from genome assembly GCA_045612365.1 of Paludibacteraceae bacterium. Classification (GTDB taxonomy): domain Bacteria; phylum Bacteroidota; class Bacteroidia; order Bacteroidales; family Paludibacteraceae; genus RGIG9608. The sequence continues at coordinate 54,178 of JAZKYY010000009.1, read as the reverse complement.
GCTCCAACCGGTGTTGTTATTATTGTGCAACCGCAGGCCATTGCTTCTATTATTACATTTGGGAATCCTTCTGTATATGTAGGTAGTACAAATAGATTTGCAGATAGCATTTCTTTTATCACTTCATGATGTTGTTTGTTCCCTTCAAGATAGAGCCATTTATTAGAGTTTTTACCAGCTATATCTAATATGTTATTCTTTACTTTGTCACTATATGTTCCAATAACTTTTAAAACAATGTTGGGAATATTTTTGCAAGCCTTAATAAGTTCATATATTCCTTTTGTGGGTACAACATGACCAGCAAAAACAATTTTTCTATTTTCTCTTTTAATGTCATTGTTGTTATTTATTATTTCATAAACACTTAAACTTAATGGGTTTTGTAATATGCAAATATTGTTGTAACCCTCATTATATAATGTTTCGTATGATAATTTGTCTATTACAATAGCACAATCTGATAATTTTATAACTTTATGTAATAATCGTTTTTCCCAATTCTTTTTCTTATATATTTCAGGGATTCTTCCAAAATGAAAATGTATTATGGTTTTTATATGTTTTCTTTTACATATTTTCAAAGTAATAATGTCTTTTAAAAGAGAAATTGAAGCACTTGTTGTAAAATGTACTACATCATAATGTTCTTGTTTTACTACCTTAATTAAAGTTTGAATAAACGGAATATAATTCATTAAAGCATTGAATAATCTTTTAATGAAATTAGTATTTGCAAATGATTGATATTTATTATCAGAGTAACACCATTTAATTTCAACGTCTTTGTTAAATGTTTCAAAATAATTTAAAACATGCGCTGTCCACACCGCAATTCCTCCAAAACCACCAAGAGGGGAACAAAGTAATATTTTTAGTTTATTTCCCTTTTGCATATATTTCAAATATTTTTTCTAAATCATCTCTTGTGTATCTTTCTTCTTTGGGGTACAATTGTTCTTCATGTTGTAAGATTTCCTCAATTGTCCATTTGAATTTTAGTACTTTTGCCGGAACTCCACCCGCTATTGCGTAAGGAGGAATACTTTTATTTACAACTGCTCCAGCAGCAATTGTACAACCTCGCCCAATAGTTACACCGGCAAGTAAGGTTACGTTCATCCCAATCCAAACATCTTCTTTCACTACAACGTCTTGATCAAATCCTTTTGGTTTTTCTATTTCTGTTATAGATCTAGAGAAACGTCCCAATAGCATTGCATGTCCTCCTGTTGAAATAGAGAAATTTGGTGCAGTATAGGAATTTTTTAACATAATAAATTTAGCGTTCGTTGTAAAAATAACAGAATTTGATCCAATTGCACAACCATCATATAAATAAACATTCTTTGGGTTTGAGTATAGTGTAGGGGGGGTAATTATCACATTATCAGCGATATAGCCAAACTTGCTACGTTTGTACCCAAAATAATTGCGATATAACATATACAACCCGCGAATAAATCTATTATTTTTAATTTTTCTAATATTACTCATTGTATTCTATCTCTTCTTATATAAATTTACATAGGTTTGAGCTATTTTTGAAATCTTATATTCTTCAAAAGTTTCAGTTGCTGAATTATTCATTTGTTTTCTTTCTTCATCTGTCATCAATATGAATTCCTCTAACATATCGTAATAATCATTTTCTTGAAGACTTTTAGAAAGAAGTCCGTTAACTCTATTTTGTATTATATTACGACATCCTCCGACAGGAGTGGATAAAACAGGTTTTCCTACAGAAAAAGCTTCTATAATGGTCATAGGTAAACCTTCTATTTTAGAAGATAAGCATATTGCATCTGCAACAACTATAGCTGAGCGAATATCTTGATGAACTCCTGCGTATCTTATTCCTTCATCAAAATAAGAGGAAAGTTCATCGAAAAGAGATTGGTTATGATTAATGCTCCCGTACCATAAAAGTCTTATATTTCTATATTTGTTTTTTAATCTTTTAAATGCGGAGAATAGTAATTTTTGATTTTTTACTGGTTGACAACTTGCAGGATGAATAAATAATATTTCACCTTCCTTTTTATTGATACTTGTATCACGATTTCCTTTAAATCCAGAAACACCATTGGGTATCATTACGGTTGATTTATGGTAAAATTCTTCAAATGAAAGAAGAGATTCCTCTGAAATAGTAACAGGAATACACCAATTCCATTTGAATATTATTTTTTTTATAAATTTCTCAAGTCCTCCTCCAGACTCGAATTTTGCATCTGAATGTATTGTTGCTACAAATCTTACTTTTCTTAGCAGAAGAACGGATAATAACATGTATTTTATTGCTCCTATATGAGAATGAACAACATCGTACTTTCCATTTTTTATGAATTTGTAGATAAGGTAAAACATTTTGATGTCTCTTCCTATTTTCTTTCCAAGACTATGGATTTTTATATTATTTTCCTTTGTTGTTGAATATAAGATGTCTTTTTCTGTCAAATCATACAACGAAAGTATTTCGCAATGAATGTTTTCTATTCTATTTAACGCAATAGATAATTCACAAACAAAGCGCTCGGCACCTCCGATATGAAGATTGGGAATTACTTGTAAAATGTTCATTTTTTTTCGGATAATTTCAAAATAAATATTTCCCCACCAAAAAAACTGGACTAGAAATAAAAAAATCAAGGTTTAATGTAAATATATATAATCTCAACTCATTAAAAATTTTCATAAAGAAATATATAGGTATCAAGTTAAAGAAAATAGAATAACTTTTTTTGTAATCTTTGAAGTTTAATAACCAAACATAGGCAACCAATGGATATGTAAACATAAAAAGTCTATTCCCTAATGAAGGTATAGGAGAAAATAGATTGGAAAATACCATTAGAACTAACAACAATGCAAATATATTTTTAGACCGAGTATCTTTAATAACCATTTGTTTGTTTTTAATGAATAAAATCGTTGTTATAAAGAAGAAAAGATTAACTATTCGTTTGAAAATTTCTCCTAATATCCAAAATCCTGTTCCTTCAGCCGTATACTGGTTAATAAATTTGAGGGAGGTATAGTTTTTTACTAAATTTTGCATAAATATTGGTAAAAAATCAACAATATGTTCTATAATTAGAAAAGCAACCTCTCCGACAAAAAAGCTTATGATGTATAATACTATCCAAACATTGTAGAATCTTTTAGTGAGTATTGTTAATAAAACGATAGGAATTAGAAGTAACAATGTGCCATGGAAAAAAGGTGTAATTGCAAGTAGCAAAAGATATTTATAATTATTGTCTCTAAAAATTTTAAATAAAAAAAACATTGCAACCCAGTAGCCTGTCCAGAAACGAAGACCATTTATGTTGAATATAGAAATATTGACAAAAAGATAGCATAATAGAAAACAAGTATATGAATTATTAAATTCTTGTTCTCTAGTTAGATATCTAAAAGTCTTGAGTAAGAAAATTGAAAAAATTATTGAAGCAACGAAGAAAAATACATGATAACTGTCAGAAATTCTTGATACAAAAAACGCTAGAGTATCGGCATAAAAATCTTTTAACTTGCTATTAAAACTAATATATCTGTCAAAATTGTTTTCAAAGTTTTCTATTCCAATGTTTCTATATGATAGAAAAAGGTCTTGATAGTGTTGTCCGTCTATGTATATTGGATAATTTTTTGGGGAAAAACACATCCCAAAGCAAAGAGAAAATAGAAAGAAAATAATAAAAGAAGATTTAGTGTTTATTCGTTTTAATGAATAGACAAAACCTAACAAAGGTGATAATAAAAATAATAGGAATTTAATTTTTACATCATCTTTATTTTCTATTAAAAAGCCGGATGACATCCTCATACTGATACCAATCTGTGTGTTAATTGTTTTTATTTTTATATAAATTGATAAATTCTTTAATTACATTTTTAATGTCAAAACATTCAATGTTTTCAATAATTGTTTGGTTTGTAAAATTTCCTGATAAAAATTCACTGAAGATATTTTTTTCAGTTTCGTCAAAGCTTGATGAAATTGTAATTATAGGACGTTTGCTGGTCGCATAGTCTATTAATTTGCTAGGTTGCTGAACTCCAGAATTGTTTTTTATATTAATTAAAAAATCGAACTTTGATAATTCATGAATCAATTTATCTCTTTTTACATATTCTCTTAATTCTATTTTGTCTTTTAATAAAGTTGTATATTGTTCAAATATGGATCCTTTTACTGTGTATACAATCAGTTTGAAGGGAATATCTAATTTTGCTAAGAAATCAAGAAATTTTGAAGGGTCTCTTAAATCCTTATAGACAGCTCCAGAGTAAGCAAATGTAGGAATGTTATTCTTTTGGTATTTTGCTAGTTTAATATTATCAAAACTAAAACCTTGAGGTATAACTTTAATTTTATCTCTAAATTCTTTTAAGTAACCAGTTTTTGCTTCTTCAAAAGGGACAACAATATAGTCTGTTTTTTTGCACCAATGACGTTCTAGATATTTAAAATATGCAGGAAATTTGTGAAATGGATTTCCCGTAAAAGGATCTCCACAGTCAGATATCCAACATTTTGCATTTGTATTTTTTAAGCTTGCAATTGCAAAATGATTTACATAGGGAACTGCTATTGAAATTAGAATATCTATATTTTTTTCTTTTTTTATAGCACGTCTAATCATCGGAATCATTTCTATGTCTGGATACATAAATATATTCCAAAACAGTTTTTTCATTCCTCTGTTAAAAATTGTATATTTTGAATTATTATCACTATCCTCCAATCCCAATATGGATTTCCCCAAATTCTTGAATTCAATATTTCTATTTTCTTTATGTTTTTGGTAATTGTAATTGCCAAGTAATGCATAAACCGTTACATCATGACCTGCATCGGCCAACTCAAAAGCCAACTGTGAAGATCTATGCGAACGTGGATGCAATGTTGGATATATATTTTGGGTGATAATTACTATTTTTAATGGTTTCATATATCTAATGTCAATATGCTTTATTTGTCTCTTAATGATTTAATAATTGATACATAATCAATTTTAATAACTCTGGATGTGATACCGTATAGTATTGTATATATAGTGAAACTTATGCATAATGTTAAGATTGGATTTAAATCAATTAAATTTATTAGAATATAATGTTCTGTTAATAATATTATTAAGGATGGAATTAATATTTTAATTATGATTTTGAAAGGAAATAATTTGAGGATATCAATATTAAAGTATTTTGCTACAAGATACATTAATGAGAATGTTTTTCCAAGTTGTACCAATAAAGATATTACACTAATTGCATATGGAGAATAAAGTGTTTTTATGCAGATAAATTCCAAAATAATTATTGATATTGCAGCAATCATATGGACATTGGAATATTGTTTTACTTTTCCAATATTTATTATAATAGGTGCGTATATTATAACGGCAAAAAAACTATAGATAGATTTTATTCTAAAATATATGGCAGAATTTGCATATTGCTCTCCATATAACATTACCATTACTACATCTGCAAATACAATGCAATATATGACAAGTGGATATATAAGTTTTGCTGATTTTTCAAAAACGCTAATCCATAAAGAGTATAATTCTTTCTGTGGGTCAAAATTACTATTAGAAATTTTAGATATAATCGGTGATAAAACAGTAGCGCAAGCTCCTACAATCATACCAACAAAGGGAAGCTCCATAGAACCGTTTGAAAATTCCGCAAATACTTCATTGCCAAAATATCTGCTGATAAAGAATTGGTCAGCTGAAGCTATTAAGATTCCCCACAAACTTGCATAAAGCAGTGGTAATGAGAATTTGAATATCTGATTGTATGTTATTTCACATTTTACGTTGCCGCTATTTCTAACTGGCATAAATTCTAAATATAATGCAAAAGCAAATGATAAGAATGAAGAAATAACAAATCCCCAAATAGCTTCAATATATCCACCATTGAAAAATATTATCGGGATCGTAACGCAAACAAGCATAAATAACCTTGTCACAACAGTGTACAAGGTCATAAACTTATTTTTTCTAAAAGTGGAAAGAATACCTTCAAGGCCCATTGTCGGAAGCATCATCAAAGGTACAGGAGAAAAGACCTGTATAGCTTCTTTTAAGTCTTGGTTATTCATAAAGTCTGCTATAGGTTGGGCGAATACATATAAGATTATTGAAAATACAGCGCCTAATATGAAGAATAAACGTGTTATTTTCTTAATCAGATCTTTTGCTTGTGATATATCTACTCGTGGCAAATAATACGAAAAAGCCTTAGGCAATCCCAATGTAAAAACAGTAAGCAAAGTATTATATACATACATGACTTGTTTGTATGTTCCATAATCTCCTTTGTTGAAGTAACGACTTAGAATCATGGAACTGACAATTGCAAAGCCAAAGGAAAATAAACTTCCTAATGCAACCCAAAAAGCTTGTTTTGTATTGTTTGTTGACATTTTAATTTTTGTTCATCCAATTAAAATGGTTGAAAAGTCTTAAACTTTACAATCTTCCATCTACAACTTTTTTGTCTAGGAATCCTTTTACATCATAAATGACATGATTTTCTTTTCCGAAATTTTTGATATTTAGTTTTGCAAATTCTTTATGAGAAACGGCAAGTATTATTGCATCGTATTTTTCTTTTGGTGTTTCGCTTGTTATGTCAATGCCATATTCATATTTAACATGATCTAAATTTGCCCAAGGATCATAAACTGTGATATTTGAGGTGTATTCGGAAAGGGTATGGTAAATATCAATAACTTTTGTGTTTCTAATATCAGGACAATTTTCTTTAAAAGTAATGCCAAGAATGAGAATATTTGCATTTTTAACGATGATTCCTTTTTTATTCATAAGTTTGATGGTTTGTTCTGCTATATAAGCGCCCATACCGTCATTCAAACGACGTGCTGAAGACATAACTCTTGGAAGAACTCCATAAACTTGTGCTTTTTGAATCAAATAATAAGGGTCAACGCTGATACAATGTCCGCCAACCAAACCTGGACTTAATTTGATAAAGTTCCATTTAGAAGCTGCAGCTTCAATTACATCATGTGTGTCGATTCCCATTGCGTTGAAAATCTTTGCCAACTCATTCATGAAAGCAATGTTGACGTCACGTTGTGAGTTTTCAATAATCTTTGAAGCTTCTGCTACTTTAATTGATGGAGCTTTATGTGTTCCGTTGATAAGAACTGAGTTGTATACATTGTCAACTATGTCGGCAATTTCAGGTGTAGAACCAGATGTGACTTTTTTGATTTTTTCTACTGTATGTTCCTTGTCTCCTGGATTTATACGTTCAGGTGAGTAACCTGCAAAGAAATCGACATTGAATTTAAGTCCTGAAATTTTTTCAACAACAGGAAGACATTCCTCTTCTGTAACGCCAGGGTAAACTGTAGACTCATAAACTACGATGTCACCTTTTGAGATAACTTTTCCAACTGTTTCGCTTGCTCCCCAAAGTGGTTTTAAGTCAGGGCGATTGTTTTCATCTACAGGGGTAGGTACTGCAACGACATAGAAATTACAATCTTTTATGTCGTCTAGATTTGTTGTACATTTGAAACCATGATTATTTATTGCATCTTGAAGGAGTTCGTCAGATACTTCAAGAGTTGCATCATAACCAGTATTGAGGGAATCAACACGATTTTGGTTCATGTCGAATCCAATGGTTTTATATTTTGTTGAAAATAAGCGTGCCAAAGGAAGTCCTACGTAACCAAGACCAATAACGCAAATCTTTATTTCCATGTTGTTCTATTTTAAGATTTACAAACCTTTTTTTGTTTTTTCTTTAGGAAAGTATTTTTACAAAAACGGACAAATTTACGTTTTATTTTGCTTATTTAAGATTTATTTTAGGGAATAATGAATCCTATTTTTGAAATAAATTTATGGCTTTTGTGGTTGTGAAATTTTTGTAAACAAAAACGAATTGTAAATCATGACTTATTGCTAATTTTGCATCTTAAAATTTAGCAAAAGAAACTCATGAATTTTGTAGAAGAACTTAAGTGGCGTGGCATGCTCCACGATATGATGCCAGGAACAGAAGAACAACTCAATAAAGAGATAACTTCAGCATATCTTGGAATTGATCCAACGGCAGATAGTTTGCATATTGGACACCTTTGTGGAGTAATGATGTTGCGTCATTTTCAACGTTGTGGTCATAAACCTATTGCCCTTATTGGTGGTGCAACTGGTATGATTGGTGACCCTTCGGGAAAATCAGCAGAACGTAATTTATTGGATGAAAAAACACTTCGCCATAACCAAGAATGTATAAAAAAACAGTTGGCACGTTTCCTTGATTTTGAAAGCGATGCTCCTAATGCTGCTGAATTGGTAAATAATTATGACTGGATGAAAGATTTTACGTTTCTTGATTTTGCTCGAAATGTAGGAAAACTCATCACCGTAAATTATATGATGGCTAAGGATTCTGTGAAAAAACGTTTGAATGGTGAAAATTCTAACGGAATGAGTTTTACAGAATTTACCTACCAACTTTTGCAAGGTTACGATTATGTTTATTTGAACAAAAATAAAAATTGCAAATTGCAGATGGGTGGAAGCGATCAATGGGGTAACATTACAACAGGAACCGAACTCATTCGCCGAATGAATGGAACAGAGGCATACGCTTTGACTTGTCCGCTTATCACCAAAGCAGATGGAGGTAAATTTGGAAAAACTGAAAGTGGAAATATTTGGCTAGATAGTCGCTACACATCACCTTATAAATTCTACCAATTCTGGCTAAATGTAAGCGATGATGATGCAAAAAAATACATCAAGATTTTCACTTCGTTATCAAAAGAAGAAATTGAGACTTTAACTGCAGAACATGATCAAGCACCACATTTGCGAACTTTGCAAAAACGTTTGGCAAAAGAAGTTACCATAATGGTGCATTCTGAAAACGAGTATAATATGGCGCTTGAAGCATCAAATATTTTATTTGGAAAAGCTACAGGTGATGCGTTAAAAAAAATAGATGAAGACACGCTTTTGGCGGTTTTTGAAGGTGTTCCTCAATTTGAGATTGCAAAAAATGACCTGAACAACATAAAAATAGCAGACCTTTTCACTGAAAAAGCACCAGTTTTTTCATCGAAAGGTGAACTCCGAAAAATGATTCAGAATGGAGGTTTGAGCATTAATAAGGAGAAAGTTGCAGACTTTGAATTGCAATTTAATCAAGATATGCTTTTGAATGATAAATATCTTTTGGTGCAAAAAGGTAAAAAGAATTATTACCTATTAATTGTGAAATAAAATCTCATTTGATATGATAGTGAAAAGAGAAGATATGGGTCTTCTCTTTTTTATTTCTGTATATCCTTAATGTTTACCAGTTTATTTGCTATGGCATATATGATTAGCCCGGCGGTGGTGTGGATTTGCAATTTGCTAGAGATGTTTTTACGGTGGGTAGTTACCGTATGAACCGAGAGAAATAATTGGTTTGCAATATCTTTGTTGCTGCAGCCTTTGGCAATAAGAACAAGAATTTCTTTTTCTCTATCGCTCAAAAGTTCAAGGTACTCTTTTTCTTGTTGTTCGATGGAATTGTTGTTGACATAAACAACTTGGCTGCTTTGTTTGAGTTGATGTTCTGCTAATTTTACTGCAGGAACGAACAACTCATCCTCTATTTTGCAGTGTTGTGACAAATCCTCTTCGCACAACATAATATTCAACAATACTTCGTTGAGCAAATAACTATTTTTCTTGGGATAATATTGAATTATGATTTCTTTCAGTTCTTTTAGTTTATATCCAATAGGAGCATGTTTCCCTTCAAATTTTGAAATAGTGTAAGTTTTGTCAAGAAAACCCTTTAACAAACGTTCTACATAGACAAAAACTGTGTTGTTCTCATGTTCTACGTGACGGCTAATTTCTTGTGCATATTCGTCATAGAATCGTACGATGAGCATTGCAATGTCATTTCCTCCCGAACAATCTATTGCTTCGATAAGTTTGCGGCGAATGTTTGGAAGGTTGAAGTCTAAAAAATATTCGTGAGCTTGTTTTAAATAGTTGATTAGCGATGGCAAAGATATGTCTTCATATCTAAATTCTTTTCCAGAACAGAAGTTGGCAACCTGTAAAAATGTGTTTTCGTCAACATCGTGTAACCGACAAACTTCTCTTACTGATTTGTCTCCAAAACCTAACGAAATTCCAAAACGTCCCATTACAAGAATCAATGCGCTATTGTCCTTTATCAGGTTGCGCATTTTATCGGTTGGTTTATAGATTTTAGAATTGTTCATTTTGCTTGCTCTGAAGTTGCAAAAGTACTTATCAATCTGCAAATAGACAATACTAGAAGATTCTATGATTACTCTCAGTTTGTTTTGGGTAAAAAGTTTCAGTTTTGCGTTTTGTTTGATGAGTATTTCTATAAAGTACTCACTCTTTTCATTACTTTTGCAAGTCAAATGAAACCTACGATTTTAATTGATAAAGACATTCCTTTTATTCAAGGAATTTTAGAACCATTTGCTAATGTGGAGTATTTGGTTGCAGCTGATTTTTTGCCAGAAAAAGTGCGAAAAGCGGATGCGCTTGTTATTCGAACTCGAACCAAATGCAATGAGGCATTGCTTGGGCAATCAAGTGTGAAGTTGATAGTTAGTGCAACCATAGGTTTTGACCACATAGATGTTGATTTTTGCAAAAAAAATGGAATAGAGTGGCATAATACTCCAGGGTGTAACGCGAGGAGTGTTGCTCAATATGTAACTTCTGTTTTTGCATTTTTGGAACGAAAAGAAAAATGTGATTTGAGAGGAAAAACTTTAGGTATAGTTGGAGTTGGAAATGTTGGTCGAGAAGTGGAAAAGGTAGCTCGTTTTTTTGGAATGGAAGTTTTAAGAAATGATCCTCCTCGTGCTAATTTGGAAAGTAAAGAACAATTTGTATCGCTTCAAACAATTGCTTCGGAGGCGGATATTATTACCTTTCATACTCCTTTGGTAGCGGAAGGAAGTTTTCCGACTTGCTATTTGGCAAATGCCGATTTTTTTGCTCGGCTCGCTAAACGACCTTACATAATCAATACCGCACGAGGCGGTGTTGTTTGTGAGAAGTCGATGAAGACATCTTTTGAAGAGAAACGGATAGCAGGTTTTGTGCTTGATTGTTGGGAAAATGAACCTAATGTTGATCGATTTTTGTTGGATAATGCGATTTTGGCAACGCCTCATATTGCAGGTTACTCTGCCGACGGAAAAATGAATTCTACGCAGCAGAGTGTTCGTTTGGTGAGTAGATTTTTTGATTTTGGTATTGATGATTTTCAACTAAATGTTCTTTCTGCTCCTCAAAAAGTCTATTTTTCTCGTGATAATTTGAGTCAAATATGCCTTAAAAACTACGATGTGGAGAAAGATTCAATAGAACTAAAAACACATCCCGAACTTTTTGAAACCTTTAGATCTAATTATCCAGAAAGGAGAGAAATTATTTTGCGAAGTGAATAAAATTTATTCTTCTGCTTTGAGAATTTTGATATTTGTTTTCCGTTCTATTCACTATCTTTGTAGAAAAAGTAAATGCAATGAAAAAACAGTTTATCCCTCTATTGGTTTTGTATGAGATATTCATCTTTTTCCCTGTCTTTTTGTGCTTAACGATTCTAACAGCATTAGCTACTATCTTTATTGCTTTTGTTTTTGGAGATGTGCGTTGGGGTTATCTCCCTGCGCGTTTGTGGTCAAAAGCGGCTTGTTATTTGTCTTTTGTGCGCGTTGAAGTGGAGGGTGAGAAAAATTATGACAGAAACAGTTCGTGTGTTTTTGTTGCAAATCATCAAAGTATTTTTGATATTTTCTTGATTTATGGTTGGCTCGATAGTCAGTTTAAGTGGATAATGAAAAAGGAAATTCGTAAGGTTCCTTTTATTGGCCGAGCTTGTGAAGCGGCAGGACATATTTATATCGATCGTTCCAATTCTAAATCGGCATATAGAAGTATAGAATTGGTAAAAAAGAAGTTGGTAAATGGAGTTTCAGTGGCAATATTTCCCGAAGGTAGTCGTACCCAGAATGGAAGTGTTGGGAAATTCAAACGCGGTGCTTTTGTGTTGGCTAGTGATTTGTCTTTGCCTATTGTTCCTATTTCAATATCAGGAGCTTACGAGGTTCTCAAGAAAGGAACTTTTTTGATTATTCCAGGTAAAATAAAAATGACCATTCACAAACCTTTGGAAACCAAAGATTTGGTTCAAGGAGATGTTCGAGATTTAATGTCCAATTGTTATGAGATAATCAAAAATGACTTGTAAGAGATTATATATTGGTTTATTCGTTTGTTTTTTTTGTACAAATATTCTTTTCTCTCAAGCGTTGAGTTCTACGTCAAAAAGAGCAATAAATTTTTATAGTCAGGCAAAAAATACAATTTCGGAGGAAGAAGCTATAATGTTTGCCCAACAGGCAATAGCTGTCGATTCGAGTTTTACAGAAGCTTATTGGTTTTTGGCGAATCGTTTGCGTGATGCGGGAAAGGCAGAGGGAGAGAAAAATATTTTGATTGTTGCTGCAAAGAAAACTTCTTATCGCATCGATGATACGTTGTATAAGTTGGCTAATGTATTTTTTAAAAATGGCGAGTACGAAGAAGCAATAGAAACAATCGAAAGGGTGAGTGAAAAATTTCCTCTTCAAAAAAAAGAGACAATTCTTTCTAAATCGAAGGCCGCTTTGAAACTTAAAAATAATCCTGTTCCTTATGACCCCAAAGTCTTGAAAGGTGTGAATACTCCATACGATGATTATTGGCCAAGTTTCTCTCTTAATGGAAAGGTGGTTTCTACAACGGTGTTGATAGCCGATAAATCTAGGAGTAATTTGGAGTGGAATGAGGAGATTTTTTGGAGCTTTCAAGATTCTACAGGGATGTGGAAACAGTCAGAAAACATTGGATTCCCAACCAATACGGAGGAGAATGAAGGATCTCAAAGTTTTTCGGCCGATGGACGTTATATGTTTTTTGTAGCGTGCGACAAACCTGATACTAAAGGCGGTTGCGATATTTATTATTCAATCTTTGATGGAAAAAATTGGAGTTTGCCGTATCATGCGGGCGAGCCTTTGAATACGCGTTATTGGGAAACTAATCCATGTCTTTCGGCTGATGGCAGAGAATTGTTTTTTGCATCAAATCGTCCAGGAGGAAAAGGAAAAAAAGATATATGGGAGTGTGTGGTTACTCGTTTGTCAGATGGCTCTTTGAGGTTCTCTAACCCAATTAATTTGAGCGATTCTATCAATACTCCTGAAGATGAGTTTTCTCCATTCATTCATCCTGATGGGCATACTCTTTATTTTGCAACAAATGGTCGTGATGGACTTGGAGGATACGATCTTTTCCTATCAAAACGTAATGAAAATTATGAGTGGAGTTCTCCTCAAAATTTGGGATATCCGATAAATACGCATAAAGACGAATATGGTTTTGTAGTAGATTCAAGGGGCGAAAAAGCTTATTTTTCATCGGAAACAAATCCGGAGACCGGAAAGGATATTTTTGAAATAGAACTTTATGCTCAGGCGCGCCCCGAAGCAATGAACTATTTTTCTGGAATAGTGAGAGAAAGCAAATCGCAACGACCTTTGGTGGCAAATGTGGAGATAACCGATGTGTTGACAAAGAAGAAGCATGTTTTTTCTTCTAATGATTTCGGTACATTTTCTGCTTACTTACCTATAGATAAGGAGTATGCAGTAAATGTTCATAAAAAAGATTATGTTATGTATTCGCAAACAGTTTTGCCACAAAACTTGCAAGATCAGCGTTTGATTATCAATCTTGATAGCATTTTGATTGGCAAAAGTTTGATTCTTAAGAATATTTCTTTTGAGATGAACTCTTATTTGTTGACCGAAAAATCAGAACCAGAATTGCAATCTATTTTTGAATTTATGCAGAATAATTCGCAAATCTCAGTTGAAATTATTGGTCATACAGATAATATTGGGTCAGAACAATACAACTTGGAGCTTTCTCAAAATCGTGCCGAAGAGGTTAAGCGATTTTTGTGCCGAAAGGGAGTTGCTGAGAGTCGCATAAAATGTGTAGGAAAAGGAGAAAGCGAACCTTTGGTGTCGAACGATACCGAAGAGGGTAGGGCAATGAATCGTAGAACAGAGTTGAAAATTATAAATAAGAATTAGAAATAAAATAATAAAATGAAAAACGAAAAAGAAGGAAAAACGCTTAGCGCTTGGATTTTGAAAATAAATGGTTGGAAAATAAAAAATCATATAAAATTACCTAAAAAGTGTGTTATTTGTATAGCTCCTCACACGAGTAATTGGGATTTTGTTTGGGGAAATCTGTTTCAAAAATCAATGAAAATGAAATCTCATTTTTTTATCAAAAAAGAGTGGTTTCGTTTCCCTTTTAATCTGATAATGAAACCTCTAGGTGGAATTCCTGTTGACCGAAGTAAAAAGACGTCTCTTACTGATCAAATTGCAGAAAAGTTTTCTCAGTTTGAAGAGTTTCAGATTGCAATTACGCCTGAGGGAACAAGAAAGTATAATCCAGATTGGAAACGCGGATTTTACTACATTGCTCAAAAAGCTAATGTACCTATTGTGCTTTCCTACATTGACTATAAAAAGAAAGAACTCGGATTCGGAAAACAAATTTTTGTCAAAGGAATGATAGAGGAAGAATTGGCGGAAATAAAAAATTTTTACAAAGGCATCACTGCAAAAATTCCTGCAAATTTTGCTTGTTAAATGATTGATCAGCAAACCATATCTCTTATACTTGAAACTGCTCGGATAGAGGAGGTTGTAAGTGATTTTGTTACGTTGAAAAAACAGGGGACAAACTTTCTTGGTCTTTGCCCTTTTCACAACGAAAAAACACCTTCATTTATAGTTTCTCCTGCAAAGGGTATTTTCAAATGTTTTGGTTGTGGCAAAGGAGGAAATTCTGTTCATTTTGTGATGGATCATGAACATCTTTCTTATCCAGATGCATTGCGTTTTTTGGCGAAGAAATATCATATAGAGATTCATGAACGTGAGATTTCTGAAGAGGAAAAGCAGCAACAAGACGATAGAGAAAGTATGTTTGCAGTTAATAAGTTTGCTCAAGAGTACTTTTCCACAAACTTGCATCAGCATGCTGAGGGCGTTGCGGTTGCAAAAAGTTATTTTACAGAGCGAGGTTTCCGTGAAGATATAATTAAGAAATTTCAGCTTGGATATTGCCTCAATGAGAAAAATGCTTTTACGCAACAAGCACTTAAAAATGGCTATAAAAAGGAGTTTTTGGAAAAAACAGGATTGTCTATTTTTTACGAAGGTGGTGCAGGTGTAGATCGTTTTCGTGGGCGAGTAATTTTTCCAGTTCATACGCTTACAGGAAAAGTAGTGGCTTTTGGTGGAAGGATTCTACAAAAAGATGAAAAGTTGGCCAAATACGTCAATTCTCCGGAGTCTGAGATTTACAATAAAAGCGAAGAACTATACGGAATGTTTTTTGCTAAAAATGCTATTGTTAAACAAAATCGTTGTTTTCTGGTAGAGGGCTATGCCGATGTTATTTCGATGTTTCAGGCCGGAGTAGAAAATGTGGTTGCTTCGTCGGGAACTTCGCTTACGACGGGCCAAATTCAGAAAATCAAACGGTTTACTGATAACGTTACCGTTATTTATGACGGCGATAGTGCAGGAATAAAGGCATCTTTTCGTGCCATTGATTTGCTATTGGAAGCAGGAATGAACGTAAAAATGTTGCAGTTGCCCGATGGAGAAGATCCGGATTCCTATGCGCAATCGCACAATGCCGATGAGGTAATTAATTTTATTGATACAAATCAGAAGGATTTTATCCATTTCAAGGCATCGCTGTTGATGCGCGATAAAGCAACTATTGCTGATCCTTTGAAGAAAGTTGAGGTGGTTAATGAAATGGTGCAAAGTATTTCATTGATCAACAATAAAATTTTGCTTGGTGAATATGTAAAAGAGTGTGCGCGATTATTGGACGTAAGAGAAGAAAATTTGTACAGCGAAATCAACAAAAAGAAGCGACAAACTTTTGATAAAAAGAATAACACTCAAACTGTTGTAGAAAATACTGAAAAGAAACCTGCAACGTATTCGTCTGTTCTGACAAATGCTTTTGAGAAGCAAGAGCTATCGATTCTTTATTTTTTGGTGCGTTATGGCGAACGAAAATATCATTCTTCAGAGCAGACTTTGACCATAGCGGATTATATTCTAAACGAACTGAAAACTGATAATATTACTTTCCGAAATCCTCTTCATCAGCTCTTTTTGGACGAGTTGGATAAAATAAGTCCTTTTGATGAAATTGTTTTTTCTCGTTATTTTGTGAATCATCAAAATACTAAAATAGCTCAACTTGCTGCTGAATTAATGACGGATAAATATGAGGTCAGCAAGCGTTTTACTCAAAGTATTTTGGATTTGCAACTCGAAAATAAAGACCTTTCGGTAGAAGAAAAAAAGGTGCTCCAAGAAAGAAAAAAAGCTGAAACAAAGGAGCGTGAATTTAGTTTCGAAAATTGGCTATTCGACTCTGTTTACAAAAGTTTGATGGAGTACAAAAAGAACATTGTTGCTGAACGGATTAAGGAGATCCGTTTGGAAATGAAAAAAAATCCTGATTCGATGTCGTTGTTGGTAGAGTTTAGCCAACTCTCTAATTTGCAACGAGAACTTACAAAACTTCTTGGGCAGATTATTATTAGATAACCCCAGAAGTGACTTCAATAAAAAAGTCTCCTTTAATGGAGACTTTTTTTGTCTAGTATGAGTTAAGATGTTTCTTATTCCATAAGTTTTTTGTAGCGAATCTTTTTAGGAGTAACATCGCCCAATCGCATTTTTTTGTTCTCTTCATATTCCGAGTAAGAACCTTGGAAAAAGAATACTTCGGAATCTCCTTCAAAGGCAAGAATGTGCGTACAAATACGATCGAGGAACCATCTGTCGTGCGAAATGACAACGGCGCAACCGGCAAAGTTTTCCAACCCTTCTTCGAGTGCTCTCAATGTGTTAACGTCTATGTCGTTGGTTGGTTCGTCGAGCAGTAGCACGTTGGCTTCCGACTTGAGTGTAAGTGCTAGGTGCAAACGATTTCTTTCTCCTCCCGAAAGCACTCCGCAAAGTTTTTCTTGGTCGGCTCCTGTGAAGTTGAAGCGTGCCAGATAGGCGCGAGCGTTCACTTCACGACCAGCAACTCTTATAAACTCAGTCCCACCTGAAACCACTTGGAACACAGTTTTTTGAGGATCAATGTCTTTGTGTGTTTGGTCTACGTAACCGATTTTTACGGTTTCGCCAACTTCGAAAGTTCCTTTATCTACACTTTCTATGCCCATTATGAGGCGGAAGAGTGTTGTTTTCCCTGCTCCATTAGGACCAATAATTCCCACAATACCATTTGGGGGAAGAGTGAAATTCAAGTTTTCCAATAACAACTTTTCGCCAAATGCCTTTGCTACGTTTAGTGAGTTTATCACCTTGTTGCCCAAGCGTGGACCATTAGGGATAAAGATTTCCAACTTCTCTTCACGCACTTTTTGGTCTTCGTTCATCAGTTGGTCGTAAGCGTTCAAACGTGCTTTTCCTTTTGCTTGTCGGGCTTTTGGGGCCATGCGTACCCATTCGAGTTCTCTTTCGAGTGTTTTGCGACGTTTGCTAGCTTGCTTTTCTTCCATCTCCATGCGTTTGGTTTTCTGTTCGAGCCAAGAGGTGTAGTTGCCTTCCCAAGGAATGCCTTCGCCACGGTCGAGTTCCAAAATCCAACCAGCTACGTGGTCGAGGAAGTAGCGGTCGTGCGTAATGGCAATGACCGTTCCTTCATATTGTTGCAAGTGTTGCTCAAGCCAGTCGATACTTTCGGCATCGAGGTGGTTTGTAGGCTCGTCGAGCAGCAGGATGTCGGGTTTTTGTAGCAATAGTCGGCAGAGAGCTACTCGGCGGCGTTCTCCTCCCGAAAGATTTTTTACTACCCAATCCTCTGGCGGACAACGCAGAGCATCCATTGCACGCTCAAGTTTGTTGTCGAGGTTCCAAGCGTCGAGTTGGTCGAGTCGCTCTTGCACTTCGGCTTGGCGAGCAAGTAGGGTGTCGAAGTCTGCGTCGGGTTCTGCAAATTTTTCGTTAATTTCGTCGAACTCTTTGAGTAAATCTACTGTTTCTTGAACGCCTTCTTGAACAATCTCTTTTACGGTTTTTTCTTCATCAAATTTTGGTTCTTGTTCCAAATAGCCAACGGAGTAACCAGGCGAAAAAACTACCTCTCCTTCGTACGATTTTTCTACTCCTGCAATGATTTTCATCAAAGTCGATTTCCCCGAACCATTTAGCCCGATGATACCGATTTTTGCTCCGTAGAAAAACGAAAGATAGATGTCTTTCAGTACTTGTTTTTGTGGCGGAAACTTTTTGCTCACGCCCACCATCGAAAATATAATTTTCTTATCGTCTGCCATAATAATTAAAAAAATTTGACGCAAAGGTACGAAAAAAAGCAATGCTCCTCTTTTGTCAAGAATCTTTATTACTTTTGCATTGGATGAAAAAATAACATTTTTTATGAAAAAGAATTTAATTTTCGCAGCAGTGCTTTGTGTGGCACTTGTTTTTGGGTTTTCTGCGTGTGAAAATCCTGATGATAATGAAGAGTTGCTCAACCGTATCGAGCAGTTGGAGAACGAATTGAACGACCTTAAGAACGACATGGTTACAATAAGGCCCCAACGGTAACTCTATCTTCCTTCCTTCCTGCTGCTGGCAATCGCTACGGTAGTGCTTTGGTCAGCGTAGGGTCGTACGGCAACTATTGGTCGAGTTCGCTCGATACGGGCAATTCGAACGACGCCTACGGCCTCTACTTCAATTCGGGCAACGTGGATTGGTACTACGACAGCCGCTACTATGGGCTGTCCGTGCGTGGCGTGTATCCTTAAGAATCTTACCCTTATTCCCCTTTACGGGCAGAGAAAAATAATGCTCCCCTAGAGCAAGGGGAGTGAGAACGAAATAAAAAAACAAGCTCCACTAGGGTGGGGCTTGTTTTTTTTACTTGAGTTAATTATTTCGCGATTAATAATTTGTCTTTTTTACCTCAAAGTGTGCTTGTGGGTGGTCGCAAGCGGGGCAGCGTTCGGGAGCGTTGGTGCCTTCATAAATGAATCCGCAGTTGCGGCATTGCCATACCACTTTTTCTTCTTTTTTGAACACAGAGCCGTTTTCAATGTTCTTTACAAAAGCAGCGTAGCGTTCTTCGTGTCCTTTTTCTGCTACCGCAATGTTGCGATACATCAAAGCAATTTCAGGAAAACCTTCGGCATCGGCCACGTCGGCAAAGTGAGGATAGTCTTTTTCCCACTCTTCGTGTTCGCCAGCAGCAGCAGCTTTCAAGTTGTCGATTGTTTTACCAATAACACCAGCAGGATATGAAGCAGTGATTTCTACGCATCCGCCTTCGAGCCATTTGAACATGCGTTTTGCGTGTTCTTTTTCTTGGTCGGCTGTTTCTGCAAAAATGGCAGAAATTTGTTCGTAACCCTCTTTTTTTGCTACACTAGCAAAGTAAGTATAACGCATACGCGCTTGACTTTCTCCTGCAAATGAAGTAAGCAGGTTTTTTTCAGTTTGAGTTCCTTTTACACTTTTCATTTTTCTTCTAAATTTAGGTTAGTAATCAGTATTTCTCTTTTTTTGTTTTCGGTTTCTTTGATATGTACTTTTAGGCAATCGAAAGGAAGAAATTCTTCTATCACTTCGGGCCATTCCATCAAACAATAATTTCCACTATAAAAGTAATCTTCAATGCCAAAATCGAAGGCCTCTTCAGCTCTTTTTAGTCGGTAAAAATCGAAATGAAATATCTTTTCGTTGGAGTGTTCAATGCCGTATTCGTTCACGATAGAAAACGTTGGACTATTTATGACATCAGTTACTCCAAGCGTTTGACAAAACGCTTTGATAAAAGTGGTTTTGCCAGCTCCCATCTCTCCGTAAAAGGCAATCAGCCGATTTCCTTTGATTAGTTCTAAAAAAGTGGCAGCGGCTGATCCAATTTGGCTTATGTCTGATATTTCAATTAAATGCGACATTTTTCATCCATTCAACTTGACAAATGTACAAAAGTCTATTCAAAAAAAATGCTTTTCTTTTCTATTTATGTGTTAAATATTTTTTTTTGAATTTGACCGTAAATTTTTATCTTTGCTTTGAAGAAAAAAGAGAGTGTTATATGAATGCAAATGAATTTAAAAGTTACGCTACCAAACATTTGAACATGAATAGTTTGGCGTTAGAAAAGTATATGAATTTTGTGTCGGCATCGCATGGCGGTGGCTACATTTCTCCATCGATTTTGGAGGAGCGTCAGTTGAATGTTACCCAAATGGACGTATTTTCTCGTTTGATGATGGACCGGATTATCTTTTTAGGTTCGCCAATTGACGACTATGTGGCAAACGTTATTCAAGCGCAGTTGCTTTTCTTGGATTCGTCTGATCCAGGAAAAGATATTTCGATATACTTAAATACTCCTGGAGGCTCGGTTTATGCAGGTTTGGGCATTTATGACACGATGCAATACATACAAAGCGATGTTGCAACCATTTGTACCGGAATGGCAGCTTCGATGGGTGCGGTTTTGCTTGTTGCAGGCGAAAAAGGGAAACGTTCTGCTTTGAAGCATTCTCGTGTGATGATTCATCAACCACTTGGTGGCGTCAATGGTCAGGCTTCTGATATCGAAATCACCGCTCGCGAAATTTTGAAATTGAAAAAAGAACTTTATCAAATTATAGCTGATCATTCGGGAAATACGTATGAACGTATAGAGAAAGACTCGGATCGTGACTATTGGATGACTTCGCAAGAAGCGTTGGAATATGGAATGATTGATAATTTGCTAGTTCGCGATAAAAAATAGAAAATGGCAAAGAAAAAAGATAATAGCGGTTTGACTTGTTGTCTTTGCGGTCGTTCGGATTCTCAAGTGATTTTGCTCACGGGGCTGAATGGTCACGTTTGTACCGAGTGTGTGGAAATGGCACATGAGATGATAAAAACATCTTTGCAGCCACAGTCAAGCGACAACTTAGACTTGAAAAAAGAAAAGTTGCCAAAGCCTATAGAAATAAAAGCTTTTTTGGATCAATATGTAATTGGTCAAGATGAAGCAAAAAAATATCTTTCGGTTTCTGTTTACAACCATTATAAGCGACTTTTGCAAGTGCATGACGATAATGATGTAGAAATTGAAAAATCGAACATCATTTTGGTCGGTTCGACGGGAACGGGCAAAACTCTTTTGGCAAAAACCATTGCAAGATTTCTGGATGTTCCGTTTACGATTGTAGATGCTACGGTGTTGACCGAAGCTGGTTACGTCGGGGAGGACATTGAAAGTATTTTAACTCGATTGTTGCAAGTTTCAGATTACGATGTAAAGAAAGCGGAGCGCGGAATTGTTTTTATCGACGAAATTGACAAAATCGCACGAAAAGGTGACAATCCGTCGATTACTCGAGATGTTTCGGGCGAAGGCGTGCAACAAGGTTTGCTAAAACTGCTCGAAGGCTCGGTGGTAAATGTTCCTCCACAAGGCGGACGCAAGCATCCTGATCAAAAAATGATTGCTGTTGATACCAAAAACATACTTTTTATTTGCGGAGGTGCGTTTGATGGTATTGAGCGAAAAATAGCTCAACGACTTAATACTAAAGTGGTTGGTTATGGCGCTTCTCAAAAAAGTGCTCACGTCGATAAGGGAAAAATGATTCAATATATTTCGCCTCAAGATTTGAAAAGTTTTGGACTGATTCCTGAAATTATTGGGCGTTTGCCAATTTTGACATATTTGAATCCTTTGGATAGAAGTGCTTTAAGAAATATACTTACCGAGCCCAAGAATTCTATTATCAAGCAATATATAAAGTTGTTCAAAATGGATGGTGTGGAGCTTTCGTTTTCTGACGAAGTGCTTGATTTTATTGTGGATAAGTCAATTGAATTTAAACTTGGGGCACGTGGATTACGTTCTATAGTAGAAACGATAATGATGGATCTAATGTTCGAAATTCCTTCAACAGAAAATAAATCACTGAAGGTGGAACTTGATTACGCTAGGGAACGAGTTAATAAAATGAACCATTCGGCTTGATGAATTTATTTTTTCAAATAAAAAGTTTACTGACATATCGTCTCAAATCTCGGCATAGGAAGGGATTTGGAATTCACTCTCCATTTGTTTTTCATTTGTTAAACTATGTGATTTTCGAAAAAAATCCTTTTTATGCTTATACTCAAATAGAGCAAGTGCGTAAAAGTTTATTGAAAGAAGGAACAATTGTGGAACTAACCGATTTTGGAACGGGCAATAAAAGCGAAAGCTCGGTTGCAAATATTGCGAGAAGTTCGTTAGAATCTCCAAAATTTGGTCAACTATTGTTTCGTTTGGTAAATTTTTTTCAATCTCAAAATGTTTTGGAATTAGGAACTTCGCTTGGAGTTTCAACGATGTATTTGGCAATGCCATCTTCTGCATCTAAAGTGATTACTATGGAGGGGAGTAAATCGCTTTGTGATATTGCGGAGAGAAATTTCAAGAATGCAGACGTTGATAATGTAGAGATTGTTTGTGGAAATATTGATAAAAATCTTAAAGATGTTATTGACAAGTTTCCTCAACTTGATTTTGTTTATTTTGATGCTAATCACACTCGAGAAGCAACACTGAGATATTTTGAGATATGTTTGCAGAAAACTCATAAAGAAACAGTGTTTGTGTTTGATGACATACATTATTCTGCAGAAATGGATTCTGCCTGGAATGAAATAAAAAAACGAGACAATGTCCGTTTGTCAATAGATTTGTATCATTTTGGTTTGGTGTTTTTTAATACAGATTTGCCAAAACAGGATTATATTGTAGCTTTTTAGTGAAAGATGAAAGTTTATACAAAAACAGGAGATAATGGAGAAACTTCGTTAGTAGGAGGTGTTCGTGTTTCAAAATGTGATATTCGTTTAGAGGCGTATGGAACCATTGATGAGTTGAACTCATTTTTAGGTCTCTTGCGTTCGAAAAGCTCTTTAGAAAAGGACTTTTTGTTCAAAATACAGCAAAATTTATTTGTGGTTGGAGGGTGTTTGGCTACAGATAAAAGGTGTGAGGAATTAAAGAAGTCTTTCATGATTTCGGATGAAACTATTGAGGAGATTGAAGAAAAAATAGATGAAATGCAGAAAAATCTTTCTCCATTGAAACATTTTGTTATACCTGGAAAGAATGAATTGTCATCATTGAGTCATGTTTGTAGAACGGTTGCTCGTCGTGCTGAACGTCAAATTTATTGTATGGAGAAAGAAATTGATATTGATAAAAATTTGAAAATTTATATCAACAGACTTTCGGATTTTTTCTTCGTTTACTCAAGAATTCTTTCAGAATAAAGATTTTTTAAAAAAAAAGAAAAAAGGTTTTATCTTATTAATTTTTTTTTATCTTTGCCCATTATTGTAGAGAAGAGAAATAAAAAAGAGACTTTATGTATTGGACGTTAGAATTGGCTTCGAAAATAGAAGATGCTCCTTGGCCTGCAACAAAGGATGAATTGATTGATTATGCAATGCGTTCTGGAGCTCCATTGGAAGTGATAGAAAATTTGCAAGAGATTGAGGATGAAGGAGATATATATACTTGTATTGAAGATATTTGGCCTGATTATCCTAGTAAAGAAGATTTTTTCTTTAACGAAGAAGAGTATTAAGATAGATAAAATAGAGTCGTGATAAATACTATTTTTTAACGCGATACGTTTTGTTGATGTTAATAATAGTTGAATGACGATAATTAATATAATAAGAAAAAGGTTTGCAATAGGCGTATTGTTCCTTATGACAAATATTGTAGTGTGTGCTCAATTTGACGGGCAAACAACTCAGTATATGTTTAATATTTTTGGATACAACCCAGCGGCGATTGGTGAGCAGCAAATGATAAGGGTTTTAGGAGTGCAACGTTTGCAGTGGGTAGGAATGAAAAATGCTCCTTCGATAACTGATTTTTCAGCAAATATGCCCTTTAAAATAAAAAAAACTTATCATGCAGCAGGGCTTCGTTTCTCGAATGACATGTTTGGGATTTATACCAATCAAACAGTAAATGCTCTTTATGCTTATAAATTTAAAGTAGGTGAGGGATTTTTGAGTTTGGGAACAAATCTTGGTTTTGTGAATCTAACCTTCAAAGGTGATAGTGTTTATATCCCTGAAGGTAGTGATTATCATGTGGAGAATGATTTAGAGATTCCTAAAACAAAGGAGTCGAAAGTGGCTTTTGATATGGGTTTGGGAATTTATTATTCTCGTAAAGGACTAGATGTTGGCTTGTCTATTTTGCATCTTACGGAACCTGTCATTCAATGGGGTGAAACGTCGGAGTTTTATTTGAAAAGACTTTACACGATGAATGCAGGTTATCGGTTTAAACTTAATAATCCTAAATTTCATCTTCATCCTTGTTTGATGTTAAAAACGGATTTTGTTAGTTGGCAACTTGATATGAGTTTATTGGCAGAGTATAATGAACGTTTTTGGTGGGGCTTATCATATAGGATTCAAGATGCTGTGAGTTTTTTGTTAGGAGTAAAAGTTCTGAATGGGTTGATGGTTGGTTATTCTTATGATTTGCCAACCTCCAAGATTATAAAAGTAAGTTCGGGCTCGCATGAATTATTCTTGTCGTACGAATTTAAGTTGAGTTTAGATAAAAAAGATAGTAAATATAGAAGTGTTAGAATTTTATAATTGTATTAAAAAAAATAAATATGAAGAATTTTTTGTATAGTTCTGTCATTTTGTTAGCAACCGTTCTATTGGTTGGTTGCTCAAAACCAAAAGGAGAATTGGTAGGTATTTACTCAAAATCTTGGTCAGAAACAGCTCCTTATGGAATGACATTTGTAAAAAAAGGTTCTTTTGTAATGGGACCTAATGATCAGTCTGCTACTTGGGCTATTCAGACTCAACCAAAAACTGTTTCTTTGGATGCGTTTTGGATGGATGAAACTGAAATTACCAATGGAGAGTATCGTCAGTTTGTTCATTGGGTTCGAGATTCTATTGTGTTGAGAAAATTGGCAGAAGTGTCTCCAGAACTTTATTTAGTACCTGGAACTGAAGATGATTCTTTGCCATTATTGAACTGGAGTGCAAAAATTCCTTGGGATGTAAAACGTGCTGATAACGAAGAGGTTTTTGAAATTATTGATAGTATGTTTTATGAAGAAGATTATGGTTTGAATGCAACGAAATTGGTATATGAATACGTGTATAGAAATTATGATCAAATAAATAAACGTGAGAATGAATTTGATCCTCGTACGAATGCTTATCGTAAGAATGCGAAAGTGCGTGTAGACAATGCATTTTTTGATGAAGAAGGGCGTATTGTCAATGAAACTAACATAAAACCATTAAAGAGTCGTAAGGATTTCTTCTCTCGTCGTTTGGTTAATATTTTTCCAGATACTATTTGTTGGGGTAGAGATTTCTCTTATGCGTATAACGAGCCTTATATAAAGTTGTACTTTGCTCACCCTGGTTATGGAGAGTATCCTGTTGTAGGTGTATCTTGGGAACAAGCGCAAGCATTTTGTAATTGGCGTACCTTGTTATATGATACTCGCTCGGGTAAAATGAAAGCTCAAGACTATCGTTTGCCTACTGAGGCTGAATGGGAGTATGCTGCACGTGGAGGACGTAATTCTGCATTATATCCATGGGGAGGTAATTATATTAGAACTAAAAAAGGTTGTTTCTTGGCTAATTTTAAACCTTTAAGAGGAAATTATACTGTTGATGGTTCATTGTTGACTTCACGAGTTGGAACTTATGCTCCAAATGATTTTGGTTTGTTTGATATGGCAGGTAATGTTGCAGAATGGACATCTTCTTCATATCATCCATCGGCAAATGTGTTTTTAAGTGATTTGAATCCAAGTTATGAATATAACGCTAAGGAAACAGATCCTGATAAACTTAAACAAAAAGTTATTCGCGGCGGTTCTTGGAAGGATATAGGTGTTTATTTGCAATGTGGAACGAGAGCTTATGAATATCAATACGAACGTAGAGCTTATGTTGGATTCCGTTGTGTGAGAAGTTATATTGGAGATTAAGAACGATTTTAATTTGTGAATTACTAAAAAATATAAAAAATGTCAAAAGTATCTAAAGAAAGTAAAACAGGCAAAGAAAAACAGAGTTTCATAGATTGGTGGAATGAAAGTGAAGCTGTGAAGCTTTGGGTTGGTCGAGTTTATTCGATTGGTGCTGCAGTTGTAATTGTCGGTGCGTTGTTTAAGATTATGCACTTCCCTGGAGCTGGCCCTATGCTTTGTGTGGGAATGGGAACTGAAACTATTTTGTTCCTTATTGGATGTCTTGACAAACCTCATGTTACATATCATTGGGAAAAGGTGTTCCCTCAGTTTGTAGGAGGAGAATCTTCAGGTGTTATTGCACTACAAGAGGGAGGTTCTGCCTCAACAGCAAAAACTAATATATCTGTTTCTGATAAACCAGTAGAAGTTTTGAAAGATGAAGAAATTGAGAAATTGTCATTAGGTATCAAAAATCTTTCAGAAACAGCAGAAAAGTTATCTACACTTTCTTCTGTAGTGGGTTCTGTTGAGTCTTTTACAACGAGTGTAAATGGTTTTTCAAAGAATGTTGATATTGCAACTGCTGAAGCCGAAAAATATGCGCAAACACAATGTCTTTTGAATGAAAAAACTAGTGTGCTTGCAAATTCTTATTCTGGAGTTTTAGATGGCATGGATAAGGTTGTTGCACAAACACAAGCTTATTTGCAAAATATCGAAGGCATAAATAAAAATTTGGTTTCGGTAAATGCGGTTTATGAATTAGAATTAAAAGCAATTCAAAGTCAAACGGATGCTTTTCTGGCTCAAACTGACAAGGTAAATGTTGTTTCTGCTTCGATTGATAAGATAGCAGAGGATGTTGCAAAGATGAATAACTCTATTTCTGCAACTGTTACTGAAGTGGAAAAATATAAAAAAGGATCGGAAGATTTGTCAAAACAGATAGCTGATTTGAATGGAATATATGGCAATATGCTTAATGCATTGAGCTAAAAAGAACTGGAATTTATGAGTGGAGCTGCAAATTGTCCTGAAACACCGAGGCAGAAGATGATAGGTATGATGTACCTAGTATTGACTGCAATGTTGGCCTTGAATGTTTCAGCAGATATCTTAAATGGTTTTACTTTGGTAAATAAAAGTATTTCCCAATCTACTAAGACTGTTCAGGAAAGAAATCAAATATTGTATTCTGATTTAAAGATTGCTGCAGAGTTGAATCCAACAAAGGTTGGCCCTTGGCTGGAAGAGGCTCTTATTGTAAAGAAACGGAGTGATAGTATATATAATTTCCTAGAAAGTTATAAGTATGATATTGTTAAAATGGCTGATGGAGAGTCTGCTGATGTTAATAATATTGTATCTAAGGATAACTTGGATGTGGCAAGCGAATATTCTTTTGTTAGAGAAAATGGTGTGTATTTAGAGAAAAATATTGTAGGCTTTAGAGAATTTTTAATTTCTAAGGTACAAGAAGATGAGTCTAAAGTAAAAGAGTTTCAACAAATGTTTTCTACAGATCCTTCGAAAAATAATGAGGGAGAAGATGTTCCTTGGTTGAACTCAATTTTTGAACATATGCCTTTAGTAGCTTCTGTTACAATGTTGTCAAAAATGCAGTCGGATGTTAGGCAAGCAGAAATGGAGGTTGTTTCTCACTTGAAAATGCAAACTGATGCGGGTGATTTCCGTGTGAACAAGTTGGGAGCATTTGTTGCAACAGTTTCAGACTATATCATGAAGGGGGAAACATACAATGCGACTATATTTCTTTCGGCAGTTGACTCTACAAAGAAACCGCTGTATTATGTGAATGGAAAGAAGTTGGATTCTGATGTTTATTCATTTGTTGCTTCAACTCCAGGGGTTTATGATTATTCAGGTGAAATTGTTCTTCCTACTAATGAGGGAGATACGTTACATTTCCCTTTCACAAGAAGTTATACTGTAGGTGAACCAAGTGCGACAGTTGCTAACTTAGATATGAATGTTGTTTATCGCGGTTATGAAAATAAGATCAATATTGCTGTAGCAGGTGTTGCAGATGAGAAATTAGAAATACAAGCTGAAAATGCTGATTTGATTAAACCAAATGGAAAGCAAAAGTATTGGATCTGCAAACCAAAGTCATCTGCAAATGTTGTTTTCAATATTTATGCTAAAACCGATGGTGGAAAGAAATTAATGGGAACTCATAATTTCAGGACCTTGCGGTTGCCTAATCCTACAGCATTTCTCCTTTATGCAGATAAGAACGGTGAAGAGTATTTGCATCCGTCAACAGATAGGACGCCTTCTCGTAGTGATTTGTTACGTTCTAAAAAGATTGTTGCTCAGTATTCAGATGGATTGTTGCAAGCAAACTTTGATATCGTAGGATTTACTATTTATGCACAAGATGCTACAGGTGGTGTTACTCCTGTCCCTGCAAACAGTGAAAAAATTACAGCTACTCAAATGAACGTAATAAAAGGCAAAAAGAAAGGACAACGTATTGTTTTTGAGGATATTAGAGCAAAAGGTCCTGATGGTGTGATTCGTGAATTGGGGGCTGTGTCAGTAGGAGTTAATTAAAAAGTCTATATAAAAAAGATAATTTATGAGAAAATCAAGTTTAATTTTAGGTTTATTGATATCGAGTGTATGTGTTTTTGCTCAAAATCCGTTTTCTCGATTGGACTATAATAGCAATCAACCTGTTTTGTTTGATTCGTTGGGAAATTTGTCAGACACTTCTCGTTTAGAAAGAATAGAGTCAAATATCCCTCCTGTTACATTAAACCCTCGTGTAGATGATGTGGTTTGGTCTAAGGTTGTTTTGCGTGTGGTGGATTTGACAGAAAAACAAAATTATCCGCTATATTTTCCATTGCCAAAAGATAGTATAGTAACGGATTTGAATTTGTTCACATTGATGTATGGTAAAATATTGAATAAGGAGTTGATTGCTTATCAAGATACTGTAAATTTAGGGGAAAGTGCTCCTATTGTTCCTCATTTTAGTGAAGCAAATATATGTGATCCCGCTTATTTCTTGCGTTCAAAAGAGGATTTTAAGTATTATGTAAATCCAGATAATGGAAAAATGACAATTGAATCATATACTTATTATACTTTAGCTTCTGGTGTTACAAAATATTTGTTACAAGAGGTGTGGTTTTTCGATAAAAGTACTTCTCAAATCCATCAGAAAATTTTAGCAATTTGTCCTATTTATTTTGATTTTACTGATGGACGTCAAACTAACTTGTTTTGGGTTCCTTTTGACAAGTTGAGAGTATTCCTTTCTCAAGAAATGATAAATGCGTCAAGTAGAAATAATGCTCAATTGATGACTTATGATGATTTCTTTGCACAAAATCAATACTCAAGTTATTTGTTTAAGGATAACAATATTTATGATCGTACACTGCAAAGTTATTTAGTTAATCCGGAAGAGGTTAAGAGAGAACAATCTCGTATAGAAGGAGAAATTCTTAACTTTGAACAAGATCTTTGGGAATATTGATATTGTTTAATAATTTAATGAGAAGAGAAGAAATTATTTTCTTCTCTTTTTTCTTTAATTATATTGTATAAAATAACAACAAATCAGGATTGCTAATAGTTGTTTTTTTGTAATTTTGCGAGTTATTTTTTGATTTTTTATCTATGAGAGAAACAAAGTACATTTTTGTGACTGGAGGGGTTACTTCTTCTCTAGGAAAAGGAATAATTTCTGCTTCGTTAGGCAAGTTATTGCAAGCAAGAGGTTTTAAGGTTACTAATCAAAAGTTGGATCCTTATATTAATATAAATTCAGGAACACTAAATCCGTATGAACATGGTGAAAGTTACGTTACAGTTGATGGACATGAAGCTGATTTGGATTTAGGTCATTATGAACGTTTTTTAGGGATTGAAACACATAAATCAAACAATATCACTACTGGTCGTATATATCAAAATGTGATAGAACGTGAACGGAATGGAGGTTTTATGGGTAAGACTGTACAAGTTATACCTCATATCACAGATGAAATTAAGCGTAATATAAAACAACTTGGAACAAAAGAGAAATATGATTTCGTAATCACTGAAATTGGTGGAACTGTAGGTGATATTGAGTCGCTACCATATATTGAAAGTGTTCGTCAGTTGAAGTGGGAGATGGGCGAAAATTGTCTTTGTATCCATTTAACATATGTGCCTTACGTGGCTGCTGCAGGCGAATTAAAAACAAAACCAACTCAGCATTCGGTTAAGGAGTTACAACAAGAAGGTGTTCAACCCGATATTTTGGTGTTAAGAACAGAAACTCCTGTAACTCCTGAAGTTCGTAAGAAGGTAGCATTATTTTGTAATGTAGAGCCTGATGCAGTAATTGAATCATTGGATGTTAAAACTATTTATGAGGTTCCAATTCGTATGCAGAAGGAAGGCTTGGATACTGTAGTGTTAAGAAAGTTAGGTTTGCCAACAGATTCTGTTGCAGATATGACTCAATGGAATGAATTTCTTGGAAAACTACAGAATGCTAAGGAATCGGTTTCTGTTGGTTTGGTAGGGAAATATGTTGCGCTTCCTGATGCCTACAAATCAATTATTGAATCTCTTATTCATGCTTCTGCTTATAACGAACGTAAGGTTGATTTGCAACTTATTCTTTCAGATGATATTACTACTCAAAATGTAGAAGAAAAACTTGGCAAGTTGGATGCTATATTGATTGCGCCAGGTTCTGGAGAAAGAGGTGTCGAAGGAAAAATAATTTCGGCGCAATATGCCCGTGAAAATAAAGTGCCATGTTTGGGAATATGTTTTGGAATGCAATGTATGACAGTTGAATTTGCTAGAAATGTTCTTGAATATACTGATGCTCATTCTACAGAGGTAAATCCTAAAACTTCTCATAATGTCATTGATGTTATGGATGAACAGAAAAGTATGTTGAACCTAGAGGGTGGTGTCCGCTTGGGTGCGTATGATTGCAAATTGGATAAAGATTCGTTAGCCTATTCTGTTTACGGAAAAGACATGATAAGAGAACGTCATCGTCATCGTTATGAATTTAACGATAAATTCCGAAAAGAAATGGAAGCAAAAGGATTGTGTTTTAGTGGAATAGACACAGCAACTAATTTGGTTGAAATTATTGAAATTCCTTCGCATCCATGGTATATGGGTGTTCAGTTTCATCCAGAGTATAGCAGTACGGTTATTAATCCTCATCCTTTGTTTGTTGATTTTATAAAAACTGCAATCGAGTGTAAACAAAATAAAACGCAAAAAAACTAAATGGATAAGAATACGATAATAGGATTTGTCCTGATTCTTGGAATTATAGTTGGGTTTAGTTGGTTGAATCGCCCTACAGAAGAACAACTTGCTGCTCAAAAACGTTATAGAGATTCTGTTGCTTTGGTTGAGTATGAAAAAGCTCAACAACAAGCGGTATTAGAAGAATTGGAAAAACAAAAACAATTAAGCGAAAATACTTTTGATTCTTTAACGCTAGAAAACGCAAAAAATATATTTGGTGATTTTGCAAATTCTGCTATTGGAGAAGAAAACTTTGTTACGCTCGAAAATGAGAAACTTAGAGTTAAGTTTTCCACAAAAGGTGGACGAGTTTGTGAAGTAGAATTAAAACAGTTTACAACATTTGATTCTTTACCACTTATTTTATTTGATAAAGATGAGAGTGCAATGGAGTTCACTTTTCTTACAGCGAATAATCGTGTTGTAAATACCAAAAATTTCTTTTTTGAACCTATCATAGAGCAAACTAGCGGTGCTAAGACGTTGATAATGCGTTTGAATGCAGGTGCTGAAAGCTATTTGGATTTTGTTTATGAATTGAAAGAGAACGATTATCTGCTTGATTTTAGCATTGTGCCTCACAATATGGAGTCTGTTTTGGCAAATATTAACACAATTGAAATGTTTTGGCAAAGCAAACTTAAACAACAAGAAAAAGGTAGAAAATTCGAATCTCGTTATGCAACATTAAATTACAAGTTTTCGGCAGACGATGTTGAAAATTTGAGTGAAATGAAGGATGATTCAAAGAATCTTTCAAACAAGGTTAAATGGATTGCGTTCAAAGATCAGTTCTTTAGCTCAATTCTTATTGCAAAAAATGATTTTATTTCAACTTCTTTAGAAAGTAAAGTAGAAAGTGAGAATACTGGGTATCTAAAGAATTATAAGGCGGAAACAACCATTGATTTTGACCCAACAGGATTGAAATCAACTGATTTTGCATTCTTATTTGTGCCAAATAAGTACAAAACTTTATCGGAGTACGATGAACGATTCGAAGACGAGGATCTTCAACTTAAGAATCTTATACCTTTAGGTTGGACGTTGTTCCGATGGGTGAATCAGTATTTGATTATTCCTGTCTTTAACTTTTTGGAAAAATATATTTCCAATTATGGTATTATTATTTTGCTATTGACGATTTTTATTAAGCTTATAATTTTCCCCTTTACTTATAAGTCTTATATTTCATCGGCAAAAATGCGAGTTCTAAAGCCTCAGATTGATGAAATTAATGCTAAGATTCCAGCAGATAAACCGATGGAACGTCAGCAAGCAACAATGAAACTTTATCAGCGAGTTGGTGTGAGTCCTATGAGCGGATGTTTGCCTATGTTGTTTCAAATGCCAATTTTATTTGCAATGTTTACCTTTTTCCCAGCTTCTATAGAACTTCGTCAACAAAGTTTCCTTTGGGCGCAAGATCTTTCGAGTTACGATGCTATTTTAAGTTGGGACGTTTATATTCCTCTTATTACACCGTATTTTGGTAATCACATTAGTCTCTTCTGTTTGTTGATGACTATCACAAATATTGTTTATACTAAAATCAATATGTCTTCGCAAGCTGGAGTTGGTGATCAGATGAAAGTAATGAAGTGGATGATGTACTTAATGCCACTGATGTTCTTGTTTATTTTTAACGATTACGCTTCTGGTTTGAGTTACTATTATTTTATTTCTTTACTTATAACCATAGGTCAAACCTATCTAATTCGTCTGTTTGTTGATGAGAAAAAATTGCTCAAAAAATTAGAAGAGAATAAGAAGAAACCGGTTAAAAAAAGTGGTTTTATGGCTCGCCTAGAAGAAGCCCAACGCCAGCAGCAAAAAGCCATGCGAGAGCAAATGAAGAAAAGAAAATAATTTATTAATAGATTTACGAGGAGAAGATTTTTCTCCTCGTAATGATTTAGTAAGAAACGATGAAGTTGTTATTTGCTATTTTGGGGTGTATATCTTTAGGTTTGGGTGTTTTGGGAATTTTTTTTCCGGTTCTTCCTACAACGCCTTTTCTTTTGTTATCGGCTTTTTTGTTTGCTAGGAGTTCTTCAAAACTTTATGATTGGTTGCTCCAACATAAATATCTAGGAACTTATATTAGCGACTTTCTGGAGCATAAATCTATCTCCTTGAGTGTGAAAGTTATTTCAATTTCAATGCTTTGGTTAACAATTTTTTTATCCATCTATTTGGTTGAAATTGTTTTAGTGAAGATATTTTTATTGATAATTGCTCTTGGTGTAACAATTCATATTTTGTCATTTAAGACCAAAAAATAGCAATTTTTGTTCTTTATTATGTTTTAGTGTTTTTGATTGACAACTGCTACAAATTATGTAATTTTGCAACAACAGAAAGCAACGTTTTTTTTTGTTGTTTTTTCTTTTCTTAATAGAGTATTGAATTATGTATAGAACGAAAACTTGTGGCGAGCTTCGCCTCGAAAATGTAAATGAAATAGTGACTTTATCTGGTTGGGTACAACGTACACGTAAAATGGGCGGTATGACGTTTGTCGATTTGCGTGATCGTTATGGTGTTACTCAATTGGTCTTTAATAACGAAACTGATGCCGAACTTTGCGAACGAGCTAATCATCTTGGTCGTGAGTTTGTGTTGCAAGTTACTGGTTGTGTGGCAGAGCGTAGTGCAAAAAATGCTAATATGCCAACTGGCGACGTTGAGATTATTGTTTCGGAGATGAACATTTTGAACGAAGCTGTAACGCCTCCATTCACTATAGAGGACGAAACTGATGGTGGCGACGATCTTCGTATGAAGTATCGTTATCTTGATTTGCGTCGTGCGTGTGTGCGCAAAAATCTTGAATTGCGTCATAAAATGTCTTTTGAGGTGCGTCGTTATCTCGATGAGCAAGGATTTTTGGAAGTGGAAACTCCTGTATTGGTAAATTCTACTCCCGAAGGTGCTCGTGATTTTGTAGTTCCTTCTCGTATGAATCCAGGACAGTTTTATGCTCTTCCTCAAAGCCCACAAACGTTGAAACAACTTCTCATGGTAAGTGGTTTCGATCGTTATTTCCAAATAGTAAAATGTTTCCGCGACGAAGATTTGCGTGCCGATCGTCAACCTGAGTTTACCCAAATCGACTGCGAAATGTCATTTGTAGAGCAAGATGATGTGTTGAATATTTTCGAAGGAATGACCAAACATCTTTTCCGTTATATTAAAAATCTGGAGTTGCCCGATTTTCCTCGTATGACGTGGCACGATGCTATGAAATATTATGGCTCGGACAAACCTGATACACGTTTCGATATGTGTTTTGTGGAGTTGATGGACGTACTGAAAGGATATGGTTTTGCTGTGTTCGATAGTGCTGCTTATATTGGAGGTATTTGTGCTAAAGGAGCTGCTTCATATACTCGCAAGCAATTAGATGCGTTGACCGATTTTGTGAAACGTCCGCAAATTGGTGCAAAAGGTATGGTTTATGCTCGTGTAGAGGCCGATGGCAATGTAAAATCGAGTGTAGATAAATTTTATTCGCAAGAAGTTTTGCAACAATTAAAATCAGCAATGAATGCCGAGGAGGGCGATTTGATTTTGATTCTTAGCGGAGACGATGTAAACAAAACTCGCAAGCAACTTTGCGAACTTCGTCTTGAAATGGGTTCTCAACTTGGTTTGCGCGATAAAAATAAATTCTCGTGTCTTTGGATTGTCGATTTTCCATTGTTTGAGTGGAGCGAAGAGGATCAACGTTTCTATGCAATGCACCATCCGTTTACTTCGCCACGTTTGGAAGATGTACCATTGCTCGATAGCGATCCGGGTGCGGTGCGTGCCAATGCTTACGACATGGTTATCAATGGAGTGGAAGTTGGCGGTGGTAGTATTCGTATTCATGATAGCCGACTTCAACAAAAAATGTTCGAATGTCTTGGATTTACGCAAGACGAAGCCGAACGTCGTTTTGGTTTCTTGATGAATGCATTCAAATTTGGTGCGCCTCCTCATGGTGGTTTGGCATACGGACTCGACCGTTTTGTGTCGCTTTTTGCCGGATTGGATAGTATCCGCGATGTCATAGCGTTCCCTAAAAACAATTCTGGTCGCGACGTGATGCTCGATGCTCCTGGTATTATCGACCAATCGCAACTCGACGAATTGGGTTTGAAAATTGATATTGAAGAATAAGAGCATGAAAAATCTTTTTGTAGCATTATTTTGTTTATTATCAGTGTATTTGTTCGCTGATAATAAAGTGTTTATTCGTGAATATTATTATCAGGCAAGTGAGTCGGACAGTAAAATTACGGCACGAACAAAAGCATTGTCGGAAGTAAAACGACTTTTGTTAGAAGAACTTGGCGTTTATATGGAAAGTTATACCAATTATATAACTGAAGATAAAAATGGCGATGTGTCAAAAGATTTTTTTCAGAACGAAATAAAATCGTTGAGTGCAGGTATTACAGAAACAAAGATTTTAGAAGAAAATTGGAATGGTATTCAATATTATATAAAAGCAGAAATAGAGGCTGACCCGACTGATGTTGCACGAAAAATAAATGCTTCGCTTGAAAAACGAAAAGCAGATGTTGTGATTGATAGTTTGCGTGTTTTGTTAACTACAACTCAATCTATTTCTTTGCAAAAAAATGAAGAGGTGAAGGCTTTACAAACAAAATACGATGAGCAAGCTTTGCAAGTAAAGCAACAAGAGGAAAAAGTTGAAACTTTGAAAAAGCAGTTACAAGATTTACAAACCAAACTTGGTAATTATCAACAGCAAGAGCAACAAATACTTTCGGAAGTTCAAAAAATAGAACAACGCATAAAAAAATCATCTGATGTAGTGCTAAAAAACGCAAGAATAGGTATGACTTATTCAGAACTTATTAGTGTTTGTGGAAAACCTCGTAGTATTGATTATGATAAATTGAATTATGGTAAAATATGGATATTGATGAGTGATGGTGGTTCTGATCTATATAATTCTATCGTTTTAAAAGGAGCATATGTAACAGATCCTATTTATTTAAGATCATCTACTAATGTATTAAAATAAAAGATTATGAATACGTTTCTTAAAATAGCAATTGGTTTTGTGCTTGGAGTTCTTTGTTTTTATTTGGTACAAAAAATAGAAGAAGAAAAAACGGAAGAAGAGAAAACAGAAGAGGTACAAGTTTCGTTTTTACAACAAATGAAGCAACTGTTTGAAGATGAAGAAACTGAAGAGAAAAGTCAGAAAAATATTCAATTTTTTGACCTTACAACAAAAAAAGGGGTTGTAAGATTGCATACTTATATGTCAAAAGATTCTGTGCAGATTTTGATGGGATACCCGCAATCGACTGATGTTGATGTTTGGGATTTCAACGATGAGGTTCATGAAACGTGGGAATATAAAGTTAAAAGTGGATATGGTTATGAACAAACTATTTTTACAATAAAGTTTGTAAATGGGGAATTAGTATCAGTTAATCAGTATTAATAATATCCATTATGTCACTATAGTAAATCTTTTAATTTCGGTCCAAATAGAAATAAACAATCTTCCGGGCAAGTTTGTATCGGAATACAAACTATGCGAGTCGTCCGGATTGTTTTTCTTTCTATTCTGTGAAAATTTTGCCGATTTTTAATCGAAAGAAAAAACTAAACGCTTCTACAAATATATCTGCCAAAAGCAAATCGCTCAAGGCAACACAAAAGTAACAAGTTTTGCCGAAAAATGGATTTTAAACTTTTGCTTTTTTTGTCAGTCATAATGAAGAATGAATTTTTAAACGTAGAGAATTATGAGAAAATTAGTTTTAGTGGTTTTGGTTGCTTTTAGCACAGCGGTTTTTGCCGAAAATTATGTTGTAATAAATGAACATTATATCGAAGTAACTGCCGATGCAAAAAAGGAAGTTGTACCCGACAATATTTATTTGAAAATAGTACTCAACGAGGGTGATTACAAAAATCGTACTCTTACCGAACTCGAAAATGATTTGGCTTCGGTGCTGAAAAAGTCAGGAGTAAATGTGGAAAAATCGTTGAAACTGAAAGATTTGTCAAGTGATTTTACAAAGAAATATCTTCGCCGAAAAGCAAATGTAGAACAAGAATATTCGCTTTTGCTCCACGATACAAAAACGCTGATGTTGGTTATAAAAAACTTGGATGTAGCAGGTTTTTCTAATTTTGATATAGAGCGTTTGGAGTATTCCGAAATTGAGAATTGCAAAAGCGAGGTGCGAATCGAAGCTATGAAAAACGCAGCGAAAAAAGCGTCGGAACTTGCCGAAGCAGTAGGGCAGAAGGCAGGTAGTGCCATTTATATTAACGAGAGCGGAACAAGTTATTCTGCTCCGCGAAATGTGATGATGTCTTATCGGAGTAAGGCGGCAGATATGGTAGAAGAATCGGCAATGCCAGTGTTGGATTTTGATCCGATAAAAGTTTCGGCTACGGTGCTGGTAAGGTTTGAGATTAAATAAAAAAAGATATAAAACACTGCCAATTTGTCTTGAAGTTGCAAATTGGCATTTTTTTTGCAAAATAAAGGTTCAGAAAAAGAACTTTAATAACATTAATAAATTATGACACAGAAAGGAAATATCGGGGTGACCTCGGAAAATATCTTCCCCGTAATTAAGAAATTTTTGTACAGCGATCACGAAATTTTTCTTCGCGAATTGATTTCAAATGCTGTAGATGCAACTCAAAAACTTAAAACACTTTCGTCTGTAGGCGAATTCAAAGGCGAAATCAGCGATTTGAAAGTTGAAGTGATTATAGACTCAAAAGCAGGAACTCTCACCATTAGAGATAAAGGAGTTGGTATGACTTCGGAAGAAATAGATAAGTATATCAATCAAATTGCTTTTTCTGGAGCTGAGGAGTTTTTGGAAAAATATAAAAATGATGCAAATGCAATTATTGGTCATTTTGGTTTAGGTTTCTACTCTTCGTTTATGGTTTCCAAAAAGGTAGAAATATTCACCAAATCGCATAAAGAAGATGCTCAAGCAATGCATTGGTCGTGTGATGGAAATCCAGAATACGTTCTTGAAGCTTGTGAAAAATCAGAACGTGGAACAGATATTGTTTTGCACATCGATGACGAGAATAAAGATTTTCTTGAAACAGCTCGTATAGAAGGACTTTTGAAGAAATACTGCAAGTTTTTGCCAATACCTATTGTTTTAGGGAAGAAAAAAGAATGGAAAGATGGAAAAGAAGTTGAAACTACAGAAGACAATGTAATCAACAACGTGAATCCTGCTTGGACTCGCAAACCATCTGATTTACAAGAAGAAGATTATAAGAACTTTTATCAAGAACTTTATCCTTACTCCTCGGATCCGCTTTTTCATATTCATTTGAATGTGGATTATCCGTTCAATTTGACAGGTATACTTTATTTCCCTAAAGTGAAGAGCAATCTTGATTTGCAAAAAAATAAGATTCAACTTTATTGTAATCAGGTGTTTGTAACTGATTCGGTAGAAGGTATTGTTCCCGACTTTTTAACGCTATTGCATGGTGTTATAGATTCTCCAGACATTCCTCTAAACGTGAGTCGAAGTTATTTGCAAAGTGATCAAAATGTGAAGAAAATATCTAACCACATTACAAAAAAAGTTGCTGATAGTTTGAATGATATTTTCAAAAACAATCGTTCACAATTCGAAGAAAAATGGGATAGTTTGCGTCTATTTATTGTTTATGGAATGCTTTCCGATGAGAAATTCTATGATAGAGCCAAAAACTTTGTTTTATTGAAAAATGTAGAAGGAAAGTACTTTACATTTGAGGAATACAAACAGCTTGTAGAACTGAACCAAAAGGATAAAGATGATACGCTTATTTATCTTTACTCTAACGATGCCGAAGCTCAGCATTCGTATATAGAAGCGGCAAAAAATAAAGGTTATGACGTTATTTTGCTCGATGGTCAACTCGACGTACATTGGATCAACCAATTGGAACAGAAGTTTGAAAAAACTCGTTTTGTGCGCGTAGATGCCGATGTGGTTGAAAAACTTATTGTAAAATCGGATGCAGAAAAAGTCGCTTTCTCAGATGAGCAACGCAGTTGTTTGACAACGATTTTTTCATCGCAACTTCCAACGGTTGAAAAAGCAGAATTTATTGTTACGTTCGAAAATCTAGGAACTTCGGCCCAACCTATTGTTCTTACGCAGAATGAATTTATGCGTCGAATGAAAGATATGACTGCAGTGCAGGGTGGTGGCATGATGAATTTTTATGGAGAAATGCCAGATAGTTTCAATATGGTTATCAATTCTGCGCATCCGTTGGTTGAATCAATCTTGAAAAAAGAAGAATCTGCTTGCGGAGAAAAAACTTCTCCTATTTTGGCTCAAATTGCAGAGCTTGAGGCACGTCGTTCTGCTCTCAAAGAAAGTCATAAGGACAAAAAAGATAAGGAAATTCCTATTCCAGAAAAAGAAGAAATTGCTCAAATTGAAGATAAGGTAGCTAAACTTTCTGCTGAGAAGAAGTCTGTTTTGGAGAATTTTGCTTCTGAAGAAAAAGTTGTTCGTCAACTTGTTGACTTGGCATTACTTTCTAACAATATGTTGAAAGGAGAGGCGTTGGCACAATTTGTTAAACGTAGTATAGAAATTATAAAATAAAACAAAAAAATTATAAAAGAGAAAAGAGGGCTCTCACATTGAGAACCCTCTTTTTTTTTATGATGAGAAAGAAATAATTCCTTTATTTATCATTCAAAGCTTTTGCTTGTTCAAGTGCAATATTGATATTGCTACAAATGTTTTCTTTGCCTAGAAGATTTGTAAAACCAGACTTTTCAAGTGTTTTATAAACTTGGGGTTTAACTCCTGAAAGAACAATCTGAATGTTGTTTTTGCGTGATGCTAAACAAAGTGTTTCTAAGTTGTGCAAACCTGTTGAATCAATAAATGGAACTTTACGCATACGAATAATGCGTACTCTAGGATTTTCACCGACGGTTTTCATTATCTCGTCGAACTTATTGGCTATACCAAAGAAGTACGGACCATCGATTTCGTATACTTCAATTCCTTTAGGAATGATGAGTTTTTCTTCGTGAATAAAGACGTCAGTTTCGTTGCTTGGGTCAATTTCATTGTGGAATGTGCGTATTTTTACTGACTCGCTTGTACGTTTTAGGAACAAAACAACAGCTAGTAGCAGACCTATCTCAATGGCAATAGTTAAATCAAACAAAATTGTTAGGAAGAAGGTTACTAACAAAATAGCAAAGTCCGATTTTGGATTTTTTGCTAGTGAGATAAATGTTTTCCAACCACTCATGTTGTAGGCTACCATTATCAATACGCCTGCCAAACAAGGCATTGGGATTAGTCCTACCAAACCTCCCAAAAGTAATAATACCAATAGTAACACTACAACATGCACCACTCCTGCTATAGGAGTTTTACCTCCGTTGTTGATGTTTGTCATTGTTCGAGCAATGGCTCCTGTTGCTGGAATTCCACCAAAAAATGGGACTACAATGTTGGCAACGCCTTGTCCAATCAGCTCTGTGTTTGAGTCGTGCTGATCTCCAATTACACCATCGGCAACCATAGCAGAGAGTAGAGATTCTATTGCTCCTAACATTGCTATTGTGAATGCAGATGGGAAAAGTGCTTGTATAAGCGCTACCGCACTAGCCGTGTCGGTAAAATTAAGTTCGGGTAACTTTGGCGCTGGAAATCCAGATGGAAGTTCGTATAAATCTCCAATTGTTTTAATGTTCTCTACTCCAAAATAATTTTTCAAAATCCAAACAGCAAGTGTCATTACAATAATTGCAAGAAGCGAACCTGGAATCTTTTTTGATACTTTTGGGGTTAGAATAATGATTAAAATGCTACAAATACCAATACCAAAAGCCCACCAATTAATGTGTGTAATATTTTGAAAATAACAAATCCATTTTTGCACAAAGTCGGCAGGGACGTTTTTTATCCCAAAGTCGAACAAATCGTTCATTTGTGTAGAGAAAATGGTGATAGCAATACCGCCTGTAAAACCAATAATAATGGGATATGGAACAAATTTGATGATGTTGCCCAATTTGCAAAATCCCATTATAACAAGTAAAATACCTGCCATAATGGTTGCAATCATCAAACCACTAATGCCAAATTGTTGGATAATGCCGTAAACAATGATAATGAAAGCTCCTGTTGGACCTCCAATTTGCACTTTGCTTCCTCCAAATACGGAAATCAGAAAACCTGCAATAATGGCGGTAATGAGACCTTCAGTTGGGCCAACTCCTGATGCGATACCAAAAGCAATAGCAAGTGGAATGGCCACTATGCCGACAATAATTCCTGCCATAGCATCGGCAACAAAAGTTTTTTTAGAATAATCTTTAATTGTACTA
The DNA here is from genome assembly GCA_045612365.1 of Paludibacteraceae bacterium. Lineage (GTDB taxonomy): Bacteria > Bacteroidota > Bacteroidia > Bacteroidales > Paludibacteraceae > RGIG9608. Next base: position 12,288 of record JAZKYY010000009.1, on the reverse strand, counting down.
AATAGTTTCGGTTGAAATATCATCTTTTTATGCAATATTAATGTGATTAGCTTTAACGTTTTTATGTAAGAAAATAGAAGCAGAGGTACTGAATTTTTCGGGCGACTCAGTAGTATAGAACGTTGTAGTCGCATTTTTTGAGCATTTTTGCTCTATTTCAGTATGTCTTTGTAAATAATTTTGCAAACTTTTAGCAACTATTTCTCCTTGAGATAAAATCTTGATTCCATTGGGTAAAAACTGTTCGATTTTGTTTTGAACAAGTGGATAGTGTGTACAACCCAATATCAGCGTGTCTATGTTTTTGTCTTTTTCTATAAGAGCATCTATTTCTTTTTTAATAAAGTAATCGGCTCCTTCTGATTGATGTTCTTGGTTCTCGATAAGAGGAACCCACATCGGACATGCGTGTCCAACAATCTCAACTTCTGGGAAAATTTTTGCTACTTCCATAGGGTAAGATTCGGACTGAATAGTTCCAATTGTACCCAAAAGTCCTACATGTTTGCTTTGAGTAAGTTTCCCTACAACTTCAGCAGTTGGGCGGATGATTCCAAGAACTCTTCTACTTGAATCAATTTTGTTTAAGTCATTTTGTTGTATAGTACGTAAAGCTTTGGCCGAAGCTGTGTTGCAAGCCAAAATGACAAGATGACATCCCATCTCGAACAACTTTTTTACGCTTTGTAGCGTGTAAGTGTACACCACGTCAAACGAGCGAGTGCCGTAAGGAGCTCTTGCGTTGTCTCCTAAGTAGATGTAATCGTACTGAGGCAGGTGTTTTTTTATTTGTTCAAAAATGGTTAAACCGCCATAACCAGAGTCAAAAATTCCTATTGGTGCAGGTTTACTTGAGAGTTGCATTGTTCTCTAATTTTTGTTTTAGTATGGGTTGAAGATTGATGCAATCTGCAGAAAAAAACAGAAGATCTTCTTTGTTGATGACAACGGTCAGTTTTAGTTCTTCTGAAACGTTTTTGATAAGCGAATCTACCTCTTGAAAAATGGGCATCATCAATGAATCTTTTTCTTTTGCAAATTCTTCTTCAAAACGTTGTTTGTAGAAAGCAATTCTTTTTTCGGCTTCCGTTATTTCTGCTTGGCGAGCAAGTTTTATCGGTTTGGAAAAAGTAGAGTTTTTTTCTAAATAATCTCTTACTTTTTTGTTGTACTCAGAGGTCATTCTTTTTACTTCTTTATTAAAATCTTCTTGTAAGGCTTTCAAAGAATTTTCTATTTGGGCAACTTTTGGGTGCGTAGAAACCAACGAATCGCGGTTTACAAAACCGATTTTAATGGTGCTTGTCACAATTCCGACCGAATCGGTTTGAGCAAACAAACTCACTGATAGTGACAAAAAAGTACAAAGTAGGATTATTTGTTTCAATTGTTGCAACATGTTTTTCTTCAATGGTACTATTCTACAATAAATAAAAGGCCACACTTGTGTAGCCTTTTTTTTGTTTGTGAATTATGTTATTCCATTCCTAATTCTTTTTTTACCATTGGGCCAACATTGATGGCTTTGTCTGATTTATAAAGAATTCCGGCCTGAACTTCCATGATGTACAAGAAGTTGTTTTTCTTACCAACAGTTTCAATTGCGTTTATCAATTTGTCTTGAATTGGTTTTAGCAACTCTTGTTGTTTCTTTTCTGCTTCTGCTTGCAAAGTTTGATATGCATTTTGCAAACGACGTTGCAATTCCATCAATTCTTCTTCCTGTATTTTTTGAACGCTTTCGCTCATTGTTGCTTTTTCTTTTTCGTACTTGTCATATTTTGTACGAATTTCAGCATCCATATCTTGAAGATATTTTGCGTTTTGAGCATTGTAATCAGCCAATTGTTTTTCAAGATCAGAAATTTCTGGCATCATCATCATTATCTCTTGGGTGTTGATGTAACCAATTTTTACCTCTTGTGCGTTAACAACAAAAGACGCAACTCCAAGAATAATAGCTACTAATAAACTTTTTTTTAACATGTTTTCTCTCCTTTTTATTATTTAAATATTACGATAATTTTCTTTGGCAAAATTAGAAATTTATTTCCGAATATATATCAGTAAAAACTTAATCTTCCTTAATATCATCAACTATTTCTTTTTCTCCATAATCTAACACTTAGAATGAAAAAAACTTAAAACGTTTATTCGAAAGTGATAAAAAACAACTTTTAGATTAAAACCTGCCAGGTGGTTGAGGGGTTTAATTTGAATAAATTGTTACCTTTGTACTATCTAAGGCAACAAAAAATAGGGTCGTATTTATAACCTTTTTGCCTGTTTTGTTATCTGTTTGTTTTTATAAGAGAGTATATGGCTAAAAAAATTTTATTGTTAGGTTCTGGAGAGTTGGGTAGAGAGTTTGTAATTTCTGCAAAAAGAAAAGGACAATATGTGGTTGCTTGCGATTCGTACGCAGGCGCTCCTGCTATGCAAGTGGCGGATGAATTTGAAGTGTTCAGTATGTTGGATGGAGATGCTCTTGAGGCAGCTGTAGCAAAACATCAACCAGATATTATTGTTCCCGAGATTGAAGCAATTCGTACGGAAAAGTTATACAATTTTGAGGCGAAAGGCATTCAGGTTGTTCCTAGTGCAAAGGCTGTTAATTACACTATGAATCGTCAGGCAATTCGTGATCTTGCAGCCAAGGAGTTGGGCCTAAAAACTGCCAAATATTTCTATGCAAAATCTTTGGAAGAATTAAAAGTTGCTGCAGAAAAGGTGGGTTTTCCTTGCGTTGTGAAGCCATTGATGAGTTCTTCTGGCAAAGGACAATCCGTGGTGAAATCTGCTGATGATTTGGAACAAGCTTGGATTTATGGTTGCGAAGGAAGTCGTGGCGACATTAAGGAACTGATTATTGAAGAGTTTATCAAGTTTGATAGTGAAATTACGCTTCTTACAGTTACTCAGAAGAATGGTCCTACGCTGTTTTGCCCGCCTATTGGACATGTGCAGATAAGTGGCGATTACAGAGAAAGTTTTCAGCCTGCTCTTGTGAAACCGGAGCATTTGCTCGAAGCTCAAAAGATGGCTGCAAAAGTCACAGAGGCTCTTACTGGTGCAGGCATTTGGGGAGTTGAGTTTTTCTTGAGCAATGAGAATGGTGTTTATTTTTCGGAACTCTCTCCACGACCTCACGATACAGGTATGGTTACTCTTGCCGGAACTCAAAATTTGAATGAATTTGAACTACATTGTCGTGCTGTACTTGGATTGCCAATCCCTGAAATTACCCAAGAGCGAATAGGCGCAAGTGCAGTGATACTTTCAGAAATCGTAAGCAGTGAGGCACCTCGTTATAGTGGCGAGGAGGAGGTTTGTCGAGAAACTAACACTTATTTAAGAATTTTTGGAAAACCATCTACCAGAAAAAATCGTCGTATGGGCGTTGTGGTTTCGTATGCTCCACTTGGTAGCGATTTGGATGCTTTGCGTGATAAGTGTAAAGCTGCTGCTGCAAAAGTTAAGGTTTACTAAATCAAAATATTTTTTGAGTGGAGAGATGAGGATGTAAGGGCATAAAAACGAAGTGTACAATATTGGGATAGTGCTTTGAATGGTTAAACCTCTTTGTTTTCAGTGAGTTATGTGTATTTTGTGGTTGAGACTCGTTCAAAATGAAGTGTACGATTTCTTTAATTTGCTTTAATCAGGCTTTAATTTTGATGAGGCTGGTGTTTAATCGGGCTTGTGCTACCGTTAAATGCAGCTTTAATTCGCTTTAATTTACGGCGGTCAGATTGTCGGTTTTTCGGCTCTCTGGTCGCCTTCCTTTATAGGTGGGTGATTGGTTTAAACTACGATAAATAAAGGGATTTGGAACGTTGTGTGGCGTTGTTGTGTGGGGTGAATGTGATTGACGATGATGAGTGTTTGAACGGTGTTTAAAGGGTATTTAAGAATCCGTTAAATGGAGATTGAAGAGAGTGTAAAAATCGGGCAAAAATATGGTTAAAAAATAGGATTAAAATCTGTCCGTTTCGTTTTGAAAAGTTGTACGTTTCGTTTTTGCGATTATACTTTTTGTTCATTCTTGAATAAATTTCTATTTTTGTTCCCGATTCAACGAATAATTAGAGTCTAAAAAACAACATAAAAATATTTTGCCTATGGAATAAAAGAGCGTAGTTTTTTTACGCACATCTTGAAAATATTGGAAGTAGCGTTGTAGCAACACTTGACACTTTGAAATCTCGACAATTTCAAAATTATCAACCAAGTAGATGCTTATAAATGTTCACGTGAGGAGCGTGATTTTGTTTATATTCGTAATTATTGGTTGGTAAGGGTAGTCGAGAACCTCAAAGAGTCAAGAAAGCGAAAATAAAAAAGCATCACGCTATTTTTATGTGCGTAAGTGAATATGGTGCTGCGGAGTAACTCGAAAAGCCGTAAAGTGAGTAGAGATGTTAATTTAAATCTTTTAAACAATGAAAAAAATATTTGTATTAATAGGAATAGTAACAATGATTAGTGTGTCGTCATTTGCTCGTCAGTCTTGTAAAATTTATGGGTCTGAAAATAATAATGTTGTAGCATTGGAACGTTCAATGGTTTCAGCTCATAGTGGTGGTGAAATAGATATTTATGTACACCTATCAAAACCTTCTCAAGGAGAAACTCGTGTTTTTGTTGAGGTTCGTGATGCAGAAGAAAAATTAATTGGTACTGCAGTTGTTACAGTCCCTGAAGGAGAAAAAGACAACTATTCTGGAGATGGAACTGGACATTACACAGATCATAGATATGAAAATTATAATTTAAAAGACGGCACTTACTATTTCCTTAGTATAGCAGAAGCTAGTTGCATTTATTAAAAAAAGGAATAATCTGTCCGTCTCGTTAAGGATTTATAAATTTCGCAAAAAATGCTGTAAAGCATTTCAGCGAAATTTGAGAGCATCTAGAAAATTCTTGATTTTGTCCGCGGCTTGCTCCGTGGCAAAATCAAGAGAGAAAAAATGATACCATAAAAAAAACTGCTCCCCTAGAGCAAGGGGGTGAGAGAAAAAAATCGTAGGGACGTGGCGTGCCGCGTCCCTACAATTTTTATAAGAGGACGCATTTGGGTGCATCCCTACGGTGTTTTATAAAAACAACTGCCATATTGTCGCATTTTTGTGCCATTTGTGGTTTGGTAAAGATTTGTAATCCGTCAAAAAAAGAATTTTTGCTCATATTTTTTTTGTGGCATACCATTTGATAAAACAAAGGAGAAAAACATTTTTTTTGAAACAATATAATAAATAGATACAATTATGGGAAAAATTATTGGAATTGACTTGGGTACCACAAACTCGTGTGTAGCCGTAATGGAGGGCAACGAACCTGTTGTAATCTCTAACAGCGAAGGCAAACGTACAACACCTTCGGTTATTGGTTTTGTTGATGGTGGAGAACGTAAAGTAGGTGATCCTGCTAAGCGTCAGGCTATTACAAATCCGCAAAAAACCATCTTCTCTATCAAACGTTTTATGGGAGAGTCTTTTGATCAATTGTCAAGCGAAGTTAGTCGAGTTCCTTACAAAGTGGTGAAGGGAGATAATAATACTCCACGTGTAGATATTGATGGTCGTCTTTACACTCCACAAGAAATTTCGGCAATCATTCTTCAAAAAATGAAAAAAACTGCTGAAGATTATCTTGGCACAGAAGTTACTGAGGCGGTAATTACCGTACCAGCATATTTCAACGACGCTCAACGTCAGGCAACTAAAGAAGCTGGCGAAATTGCAGGTCTTACAGTTCGTCGTATTGTAAACGAACCAACAGCAGCAGCTTTGGCTTATGGCTTGGACAAGACAAATAAAGATATGAAAATTGTGGTGTTCGACTGTGGTGGTGGTACACATGACGTATCGGTACTTGAGCTTGGCGATGGTGTTTTTGAGGTAAAATCAACAGATGGAGATACTCATCTTGGAGGTGATGATTTCGATCAAAAAATTATCGATTGGTTGGTGCAAGAGTTTAAAGATGAAAATAGCGGTATTGATTTGAGTAAAGACCCAATGGCTCTTCAACGTTTGAAAGAGGCTGCAGAAAAAGCTAAAATCGAACTTTCTAATACAACTACTACTGAAATCAACCTACCTTATATCATGCCAGTTGATGGAATGCCACGTCACCTAGTGCGTACACTTACTCGTGCTAAGTTCGAACAATTGGTTGACGATTTGGTTCAACGTACAATTGCACCATGTCGTACTGCTTTGCAAAATGCAGGATTGACTACAAGCGACATCGACGAAGTGATTCTTGTTGGAGGTTCTACTCGTATTCCTGCTATTCAGGTTGCAGTGGAAAAATTCTTTGGAAAAGCACCTTCTAAAGGTGTAAATCCTGACGAAGTGGTGGCAGTTGGTGCTGCTATTCAGGGCGGTGTACTTACTGGAGAAGTAAAAGATGTTCTTTTGCTCGATGTAACTCCACTGTCATTGGGAATCGAAACTCTTGGTGGTGTAATGACTCGTTTGATTGAATCAAATACAACTATTCCAACTAAAAAGAGTGAAACATTCTCTACTGCTGCAGACAATCAACCTTCTGTAGAAATTCATGTGTTGCAAGGCGAACGCCCAATGGCGGCACAAAACAAAACTATTGGACGTTTCCATCTTGATGGTATACCTGCTGCTCCTCGTGGAGTGCCTCAAATCGAAGTAACATTTGATATTGATGCAAATGGTATTCTAAAAGTATCGGCAAAGGATAAGGCAACTGGTAAAGAGCAATCTATACGTATCGAAGCATCTTCTGGTCTTTCCGATGAAGAAATCAAACGTATGAAGGCTGAAGCAGAAGCAAATGCAGAGGCAGATAAAAAAGAGAAAGAACGTATTGATAAGTTGAACCAAGCAGATAGTATGATATTCCAAACAGAAAAACAATTGAATGAGTTGGGAGATAAACTTCCTGCTGACAAAAAAGCTCCTATCGAAGCTGCTCTTGGAAAACTTAAAGATGCTCATAAGTCTCAAGATATTGCAGCGATTGACGTAGCAATGAATGAGTTGAATACGGCTTTCCATGCTGCTAGTCAAGATATGTACAATGCAGCAAATGCTCAAGGAGGTGCACAACCAGGTCCTGATTGTAATGCAGGTGGATGTGGCTCTCAAAATTCAAATGACAACGTTCAAGATGCAGATTTTGAAGAAGTGAAGTAAGTAAGATAATATTTTATCAGAAATAGTAAGAAGGCGTAAATTTAGATTTACGTCTTTTTTTATACCTCTTTTCTGAAAAAAAACGTTTTATTTTTGTTGTTATAAAAAAAACAAATACTTTTGCATTGATTAAGAAAAAGAAAAAATGACAATTTTGTTTATACATATTCTGCTATGTGGTGGTTTTATTCTACTGTTGAAGTCAGTGGGAAGTGAGCATCGTATGTATTAATATGTAAAATTTGATAATAATATAGCCTTTCTCACTTCCAAGTGTGAAAGGTTTTTTTTTATAAGGAAAGAAATAGAAACAAATAAACATAGAGAAAAATGAGTGACAGACTATTTATTTTTGATACCACTTTAAGAGATGGAGAGCAGGTTCCTGGATGTCAGTTAAATACGATAGAAAAGATTCAGATAGCTAAGCATCTAGAATCTTTGGGCGTGGATGTAATTGAAGCAGGTTTCCCTGTTTCGAGTCCTGGTGATTTTAATTCGGTAATTGAAATTTCAAAAGCAGTAACATGGCCTACTATTTGTGCTCTGACACGTGCGATACAAAAAGATATAGACATTGCTGCAGATGCTTTACGCTATGCTAAACGTAAACGTATTCATACTGGTATAGGAACATCGGATGCTCACATTTCTTACAAGTTTAATTCCAATCGAGATGAAATAATAGAACGTGCTGTGGCCTCAGTAAAATATGCTCGTCGTTATGTTGATGAAGTGGAATTTTATGCAGAAGATGCAGGTCGCACCGATAATGAATATTTAGCACGTGTAGTTGAAGCGGTTATCAAAGCAGGAGCTACAGTGGTGAATATCCCAGATACAACAGGTTATTGTCTTCCACACGAATATGGTGCGAAAATCAAATATTTAATGGAGCATGTGGATAATATAGATAGGGCAATCATTTCTACTCATTGTCACAATGATTTAGGTTTGGCAACAGCGAATACTATTGCAGGTGTATTGAATGGAGCTCGTCAAGTAGAGGTTACCATCAATGGAATAGGAGAACGAGCGGGTAATACTTCTCTTGAGGAAGTTGCAATGATTATAAAATGCCATAATGACATCAATATTGAAACAAATATAAATACGCAGAAAATTTATCCAACAAGTCGAACCGTTTCTAGTTTGATGAATATGCCAGTGCAGCCAAACAAGGCAATTGTTGGAAGAAATGCGTTTGCACATTCATCTGGTATTCATCAAGATGGAGTGTTGAAGAATGTTCAAACCTATGAGATTATCGACCCTAAAGATGTAGGTATTGATGATAGTGCTATTGTATTGACAGCACGTAGTGGTCGTGCTGCTTTGAAACATCGTTTGAATGTTCTTGGCGTAGAAATTGATCAAGAAAAGTTGGATAACATTTATGAGGAATTTTTGAAATTGGCTGACAAGAAGAAAGATATTACGGACGATGATATTTTGCTTTTGGCCGGAGAAGATAGAAATGAAAATCATCATATTAAATTGGAGTTCTTGCAAGTAACAAGTGGCGTAGGAGTGCGTTCAGTTGCAAGTTTAGGTTTGAATATTTTAGGAGAACGATTTGAATCGGCTGCTAGTGGTAATGGCCCGGTAGATGCTGCTATTAAGGCGTTGAAGAAAATAATTGATCGTCGTATGGAATTAAAAGAATTTACCATCCAGGCCATTAGTAAAGGATCTGATGATATGGGTAAGGTTCACATGCAGGTGGAATACGATGGTCAAATGTATTATGGCTTTGGCGCTAATACTGATATTATTGCTGCTTCTGTAGAAGCATATATTGACTGTATTAATAAATTTAAGAAATAGATTTTATGGCTAATACTTTGTTTGACAAAATATGGGATGCTCACGTGGTGCAGCAGGTGGAGGATGGGCCTACGCAACTCTATATCGACCGCCTATACTGCCACGAAGTGACCAGCCCTCAGGCATTTGAAGGAATGCGTGCCCGTGGATTGAAATGTTTCCGTCCCGACCATATTTATTGTATGCCGGACCACAATACGCCGACACACGATCAGGATAAACCGATTGAAGATTCTGTGTCTAAAGCTCAAGTTGATACGTTGGCCAAGAATGCCGAAGATTTCGGTTTGAACTACTTTGGCATGATGCATCCGAAGAATGGTATCATTCACGTGGTAGGTCCTGAACGGGGATTGACTCTGCCGGGAATGACTATTGTGTGCGGTGATTCACATACTTCTACTCATGGAGCATTGGGAGCCGTTGCTTTCGGTATCGGTACTAGTGAGGTGGAAATGGTTTTGGCTTCGCAATGTATTTTGCAAGCGCGTCCGAAGACGATGCGTATTACTATTGAGGGTGAATTAGGTAAAGGAGTGACAGCCAAGGATATGGCACTCTATATGATGTCGAAGATGACCACCAGCGGAGCAACCGGTTATTTTGTGGAATATGCCGGTTCGGCCGTGCGTAACCTGACTATGGAAGGAAGATTGACTCTTTGTAATCTTTCGATCGAAATGGGGGCTCGTGGTGGAATGATAGCTCCGGATGAGACTACATTCGAATATATTAAAGGTCGCGAATATGCACCGAAAGGTGAGGCATGGGACAAGGCTTTGGCTTATTGGAAAACGTTGAAGAGCGATGATGATGCTATCTTTGACAAGGAAGTGCAGTTTGATGCTGCTGATATCCAGCCGATGATTACTTATGGTACCAATCCGGGTATGGGTATGGGCATCACAGAACAAATACCGGCAAGCGACGGTACGGCTTCTTTCGAGAAATCGCTCCATTATATGGGCTTTGAGCCAAGTGAAAGTTTAATAGGTAAAAAGATTGATTATGTATTCTTGGGTGCATGTACCAATGGTCGCATAGAAGATTTCCGTGCTTTTGCATCTATCGTGAAAGGACATAAAAAAGCAGAGAATGTGATTGCTTGGTTGGTGCCGGGTTCTTGGATGGTGGATGCACAAATCCGTGAGGAAGGATTGGATAAGGTCTTGGCAGAAGCAGGATTCGCCATCCGTCAGCCTGGATGTTCGGCATGCTTGGCGATGAATGACGACAAGATTCCGTCAGGCAAGTATTCGGTTTCGACTAGTAACCGTAATTTTGAAGGTCGTCAGGGACCGGGTGCCCGCACTTTGTTGGTAAGTCCGTTGACCGCAGCTGCTGCAGCTATTGCTGGCGTAATAACAGACCCTAGAGATTTCATGTAAACAGAGAGAAGGTATGAAACAGAAATTTGACATCATAACAAGTACATGTGTACCCTTGCCTTTGGAAAACGTGGATACCGACCAGATTATTCCGGCACGTTTCCTCAAAGCGACTACCCGTGAGGAGAAGTTTTTTGGCGACAATTTGTTCCGTGATTGGAGATACCATCCGGATGGTTCGCTGAACGAAGACTTTGTATTGAACAACCCTACCTACGGTGGCGAAATCTTGGTGGCCGGAAAGAATTTCGGTTCGGGAAGTAGCCGTGAGCATGCGGCTTGGGCGATAGCCGGATATGGTTTCCGTGTAGTAGTAAGTAGTTTCTTTGCCGATATCCATAAGAACAATGAATTGAATAATTTTGTGCTTCCGGTGGTGGTGAGTGAAGGATTCCTACAGGAACTTTTCGACTCTATTTATGCGAATCCTCAAATGCAGGTGGAAGTGAATCTTCCGGAGCAGACCATAACCAACCAGGCAACTGGTAAGAGTGAGCATTTTGAAATCAATGCCTACAAGAAGCATTGTCTGATGAATGGATTGGATGACATTGATTTTCTTGTAGCCAATAAAGATAAGATTGAGGCATGGGAGAACGCGTCAAGATAGAAATCATGGATACGACTCTCCGTGATGGAGAACAAACCAGCGGAGTATCGTTCGTACCCCATGAAAAACTGATGATTGCCCGCTTGCTCCTGGAAGACTTGAAGGTGGACCGGGTGGAAGTCGCTTCTGCTCGTGTCTCGGACGGAGAGCGGGAGGCAGTACGCATGATTTGCGATTGGGCTGCTACTCGCAATCATCTGCATAAGGTGGAGGTGCTTGGATTCGTGGACGGAAAGACTTCTGTCGATTGGATTCGGCAGACAGGATGTAGGGTACTGAACCTTTTGTGTAAAGGCTCGTTGAAGCATTGTACCCAGCAATTGAAGAAGACACCGGAACAACATTTCAGCGATATCAAGGATACCGTCTACTATGCACATAGTCAGGGTATTCAAGTCAATGTGTATCTGGAAGATTGGAGCAATGGTATGAAAGATTCTCCTGAATATGTATTCCAGATGATGGATGCTCTCCAGACTACTCCTATCCAACGCTATATGTTGCCGGATACATTGGGTATTCTCAATCCGCTTCAAGTCATCGAGTATATGCGGAAGATGCGGAAGCATTATCCTAAGAAGCATTTCGATTTCCATGCCCACAACGATTATGACTTGGCGGTGAGCAATGTGCTGGCTGCTGTATTGAGCGGGGTGAAAGGCTTGCATACTACAATCAACGGCTTGGGTGAACGTGCTGGCAATGCACCGCTTTCCAGCGTTCAGGCTATCTTGAAGGATCATTTCGAGGCGATTACTAATATCGATGAAAGCCGCTTGAATGAGGTGAGTCGATTGGTGGAATCGTATTCGGGTATCATGATTCCTGCCAACAAGCCTATTATCGGAGAGAATGTATTTACGCAAGTGGCTGGTGTTCATGCCGATGGGGACAACAAGAATAACTTGTATTGCAATGACTTGCTTCCCGAACGTTTCGGACGCAAGCGGGAATATGCTCTCGGGAAGAACAGCGGTAAGGCCAATATCCGAAAGAATTTGGAAGATTTGGGTTTGCAATTGGATGAAGAATCCATGCGTAAGGTTACGGAACGCATCATTCAGTTGGGTGACAAGAAGGAATTGGTGACACAAGAAGACTTGCCTTACATTGTGAGCGATGTCTTGAAGCATGATGTAGATGATGACTTGGTGAAGTTGAAGAGTTATATTGTGAACTTGGCTTATGGTTTGCGACCAATGGCTACCGTTAAGGTGGAAATCAACGGAAAGGAATACGAAGAAAATTCAAGCGGAGACGGTCAGTACGATGCTTTTGTGCG
>JAZKYY010000008.1:0-141139 GCA_045612365.1 Paludibacteraceae bacterium | reverse complement strand
GGTTTAAACTACGATAAATAAAGGGATTTGGAGCGTTGTGTGGCGTTGTCGTGTGGGGTGATTGTGATTGACGATGATGAGTGTTTGAACGGTGTTTAAAGGGTATTTAAGAATCCGTAAAATGGAGATTGAAGAGAGTGTAAAAATCGGGCAAAATATGGGTAAAAAAATAGGATTAAAATCTGTCCGTTTCGTTCAAAAAAGGGGCTTGGGGTGTCAGTTGGGGTGTCAGTTGGGGTGTCGTTTGGGTGGGTGAATACTACCCCATAGCGGAAAAATAAAAGTGTAAAAGTGGTGCTTTTCGTGAAAATCTACCCCTTTAATGTCGGAACGGATACAGGAAAATAATGCCTTAAAAATCGTTTAAGTGATTGATAATCAATGTTTAATATGTGTTTTGTGTTGAAAAATAGAGATAAATAGCATATCAGTCCCATTTAAGGGCTGTTTAAGGGTGCTTGTGAGGGAACATAATACGGAACACATTTATCCTGCATTTGCAACGCCAGAAGTCTGGGCATCCGAGACATCTTTCCCCTTTTCTCGTTCAAGTTGTGAGATCCGTTCTTTTAATCTACCGATTTCTTCTGCTTGTGCTTGTATGGTTGATACTAATTCGGTAATAATTTCAACCGAACTTGCATTTTTATCGTCAATTTTTTGTTCTTTTTCTTGCATGGTGGCGAAATTATTTGTTTCCAAATACATATCGCCATTACCTGTCATCAACCATTCTATATTTATATTTGGGTAAGCTGTATAAAATTTTGTTATAACATCTTCTGTTATACCTGTCTTGCTTTCTAATGTACCTCGAGACACCCCAATTTTAGCATAAAAATCTCGTTTGCTAATGCCTAATTTTTCGACAAAATACAAAATTCTTTGTTTGATTGGCGATATTTTTTGTTCTTTTTCTTGCATGGTGGCGAAATTATTTGTTTCTTTGCACCGTATTCCAAACGGAACGGCTGTCAAAATTAGTAAAAAAGCCGAAAAAACGAATATTGAACAAAGTAAAACGTAAAAGGACAATGAAGACGTACAAAACAAATGAGTGCTTGGGTCGCCTATCGGCATACCTTGTAGCAATGAAAAAGCCGTTTCAGTTTGATGGCTTTTCAATAGAGTTCACAGCCGGGGAATTGTTTGTGACAATTATGGGCGAAGATGACCCACGTCTGGCAAGAGTCAAGTTTGAAATAATTTAATGTAAAAGGATATGAAAATTAAAAAGTACATCCATGTAACAAAAGAAACTCGCGAGTTTTTATGCAAGTCATTCGGTATTGAACCCCGTACTGTATTTAATGCACTCAACTTTGTAAGGGATAACGACCTTGCAAGGCGTGTGCGCAAACTTGCTTATGAAAAGAATGGCATTTTAATGAATGAACTACCTGTATTGGAAACTTTTCACGATCACGACAATTACATGCGCCAATATCTCCCTAACGGTGTGCTGTTGGAGTTTAGCAAAACTAATGGAGGATGTGATGTATTCCTTAAAGGTGATTTTGTTCGTCACTATAACAATGTAATGTGTTCTGAAATAGAAGACATACAAAATTGGGCAATAACATTGAGATAAGGAGGGTACATGGAATATTACGCAAACACATTGTGCATAAGCCATAACGAGCTTGTCGGTGGTATTATGACGGCTGCAACCATTAAGAACTTGCGCCGTCGTGATCAACTTCGACAGGTGCGTCGTGGTTGCTATGACACCCCTGCGTTGTTTGCCGTTGATAGCCTGCCCTTGAGATACCGCACAGAGGTTTATCGCCGTTACCCAGACCTGAAAGAACAAGCCGAAAGTAAACCATTTATGGATACAATAATACCTGATGGCGAGGCAATACAGTTTTATGAGACCTACAAACTTGCCGACGGTAGGAACTTGAAACCCGAAGTGCAAGCGATGTATGCCAATAATTGTGCTATAATGAATGCCTTTCGCCGTGTGATAGAGACTGCCAACAGTCATCGCTTGCGTCAGTCGAAACCGAAGCTTAACAAGGCTGAATTTTGGAAAAAGGCAGCAGCTGCTCTTCCTCGTTTGGCTGACCGTTTCCCTCACTCCTTGCCCGAAAGCGAAAGACGCCTACAACGCAAGTTTAATGAGTACCTGCACATGGGTTATGAGTGCTTTATCAGTAAGAAGTTCCTGAATAAGAACAGCGCAAAGGTGGATAGCGACGAAAAAGAGGGCTTGCTGGCCGGACTTATGGCACACCACAATAACCTTGACAATGCTTTTATAGCAAAGGCTTACAATGCCGTTGCGGAAGCAAAAGGTTGGGAGCCGATAACAGCATCGGCTGTTGGTGTATGGCGTGAAAAGACCGACCTTATAACGGCAGCCGGCAGACTTGGTGTGTCGAATTTCAGAAACCACAAGAGTATGCAGGTGAAACGCAGTCGCCCGACAGCTCCATTCTTGATGTGGACGCTTGACGGTTGGGATGTAGAACTCTTGTATCAGGACACGAAGACAGACAGCAGAGGACACAGCGTCACAACCTACCATAATCGTTTGACGGTGGTTGTTGTACTTGACCCTTGTATCAATTACCCGATAGGTTTTGCCATAGGAACACACGAAACTCCCGAATTGATAACAGCAGCCTTGCGTGATGCTGCAAAGCATAGTGAGGAACTGTTCGGTGTTATGCTTCGTGCCAACCAAATACAATGCGACCATTATGCCATTAAGGCAATGACACCGCTTTACAATGTGATGGGTGATAAATTGACCCCGGCACGAGTAAAGAACGCAAAGGCAAAGGCTGTGGAGCCATATTTCGCACACCTGAATAAGACATATTGCAAGCTATTCAATAATTGGTCGGGATATGGTGTTACAACGGATCCTAAGCGACAACCGAATGCCGAGGCTTTGAATAAGTTGCGACATACGTTCCCAGACGAAGCTGGCGTGCGTGAGCAGATAACGCGCATTATAATGCAGGAACGAAGTAGCAAGGTGGAACAGTTCCGTGCAATGATGGAGTTCTTGCCAGATGAACGCCGTTTGCCTTTGAGCCGTGAACAGTTCTTGCTGAATTTTGGCGCTGAAACAGGCTTTAAGAATGCCATCGAGGGCTGCGGTTTACGTCCTACTCTGTTAGGTGTTAAGCGTGATTACGATTGCTTTGATATTCGTTTCAGAGAGCACTCAGGTACACGCTGGACAGTTAAGTATGATCCGGACAACCTTAGCGAGGTGCTTGCAGTGAATGAGGACGGCAGTCTTCGCTTTATGCTGACTGAAAAATATGTGCAGCCTATGGCTCTTGCAGACAGACAAGAGGGCGA
This sequence comes from Paludibacteraceae bacterium, assembly GCA_045612365.1. Taxonomy (GTDB): domain Bacteria; phylum Bacteroidota; class Bacteroidia; order Bacteroidales; family Paludibacteraceae; genus RGIG9608. The sequence continues at coordinate 137,818 of JAZKYY010000008.1, read as the reverse complement.
TGCAGAACAGTTGCAGAGGATTCAGGAGTTCAACAGGCAATTAGAGGGACACGTTACTACGCAGCTTGCATTAAAGTACGAAGCCGGTGCAGAGGCTATAAAAGGACTGCCGCAGGCTGACACGCTCCACCGCCTACTGCTTTGCGACAGCAACGGACAGCACAAATTACCAAAGGCTCAAAGACGCCTTAAAGCGGCAGAAGTTCAAGCCATAGAGGTGAAAACGGTTGAAGTGCCTGTAATACCACAGGGAGCACCAACCACAGATATAGACGATTATTCAATTTTCTAATTTCTAAAAAGATACAACGATGCAAAAGGACGAAAGAACACAGATTGCAGCACGCTTGAAAGACTATTGCGTGCAAAAGGGCAGCCAGAATAAGGCAGCCAACAGTTTGAATGGCGTGAGCTCTGCCACAGTGAGCAAAGTTTTGTCAGGTGATTGGGACACCATCAGTGATGATATGTGGCGCACTATTGCCTCGCAGATAGGACACGAAACAAGAGGCTGGCAGATAGCAGAAACACGAGCTTACAAGCGTATGGCGTTCCTGCTGAACAACGCAAAGACTGACAGCCTTGTGATGGCGGTAACAGGTGATGCCGGTTGTGGCAAGACAGAGGCCATCAAGAACTACACAGCAGCCAACAAGAATGTTTATCACTTGTGCTGTTCTGAGTATTGGAACAGGCGTACATTTATGGGCAAGCTCTTGCAGTGTATGGGCGTGGATTATACCGGCTCAACCGTAAGCGATATGATGGACGATATTATCGACAACCTTAAACGCAAGGAAAGACCTCTTATCGTGCTTGACGAAGCCGATAAATTGACAGACCAGGTATTCTATTTCTTTATCAGTCTTTACAACCAGTTGGAGGACCATTGCGGCATTATCCTTTGTGCTACCAACTACCTTGAAAAGCGTATCAAAAAGGGCTTGCGTACCAAACGCAAAGGTTATGAGGAGATATACAGCCGTATGGGGCGCAAGTTCGTGGTGTTGCAGGTCATCAACAGCGAGGATGTGGCTGCGGTGTGTGTAGCCAATGGCGTAACAGACGCTAAGGATATTAACCGAATTATTGACGATTCAGATTGCGACTTGCGACGCGTAAAGCGTGCAGTGTGGGCAATGCAGAAAGGGGGAAGCAATAATGGCTAAAAGCCTTACAATAATTGCCAATGCAACAGGTATTCGCAATGTAATAGAAAAATGGATTTTAGAGGATCTTCCTTGCGAACTTGTGGTGTCGCGTAACGAGCAGCGGAAACTGTCGGTGAAAATCATTTATGATATTAAGGATTCCAATAATCTACGCACACTGCTTTTAGCGGCTAAGGGTAATATAATTGAACTGAAATAAATAGTTATGGCACGCGCGATAAGCAATAAGAATGTACTAACCGCAAAGTTTGAGGTTGCCGAGTTTGACGGGGAATTTCTCGCCAGCTTCGGTAAACCCGAACTGCGCGGTGCGTGGTTGATATACGGCGGCAGTGGCTGCGGTAAAACAACTTTCGTGATGCAGGTGTGCAAATATCTTACCCGCTTCCGTCGCGTCGCTTACAACAGCCTTGAGCAGGGTTTGTCGCTGTCTTTGCAAAAGGCGTGGGAACGTGTCAATATGCAGGAAGTTGGCAACAAGATTATTCTGTTGAATAAAGAGAGTTTGAAAGATTTGCGTGTGCGTTTGCAGAAAAAGCAAAGCCCCGATGTGGTGGTAATAGATAGCGTTCAGTATTGGCACGGCTTTAAGTGGAGCGATTTTACCAACCTCAAAGACGAGTTCCCCGAAAAGTTATTTGTGTTTGTTAGCCACGAAAAAGGCGGTTTGCCTGATGGTAAAATGGCACAAAAGATTAGGTACGACAGTGAGATAAAAATTAGGGTCGAGGGCTATAAGGCATTTGTTACTACTCGCTACGAAATGCCGGAACTTGGCGAGGGAGGTGCGGACTTCGTCATTTGGGAACAGGGCGCACAAGATTATTGGGTTAATAAAATGTAATACTATGGCAGAAAACAAAACAATGGACAGCATCCATAAGGGTGTATTAAAAAAGTTCCACACGCTTTGCAGTGTGTTGGGCTTGTCGGAAGACGAGAAGCGTGCTATCGTGGAGAGTTACGGAGTGGAAAGCTGTAGAGATATGGACACGCACGACTTGATAAATGTGTGTGCAAACCTTTCAGACCAGGTGAACAAAAAGAACGGTACAGGCGACTTTGATAAATTGCGTAAGCGAGCAATGGCGGCAATAGGTAGTTATCTGCACAGTGTAAAGAGAGAGAGCAATGCAAGCATTATTAAGGGCATTGCGTGTCGTGCCACAGGGTACGAAGATTTTAACAAGATACCCCGCGAGAGGTTGCGCAACCTTATTGCAACATTCAACAATAAAGTTAAGGACGAACAGGGGGTAAATGATGTGATAAATTCAATGATGTTGCAAAGCTTTATGAATGATACGACAAAACGCTATGATGCGTAATAATTATTTAAATAACTTTTAAAACCATTTTTATGATGAAAGAAAAACTTAAAAGATTCGGCAAAAAAATCAGTATTGTGTTTGCAGTGGTATTTATGCTCATGGGCGTACCATTGTTTGTTTTGGGATGCTTGTTACGTGCTGTGGCATGGATTTTTGTTTGGCGTTGGCAACAAGTAAAAGAAGAACTTATGGAAATCAAACGCGTTTGGTAGCAAAAAAAGAGACATGGCACGTGGCAAAAAACAAATAAAACAAGACTTGACTCGAGTGGAGCAATTGCTTTGCCAAAGCGGGCTAAACATGAAACAGTTTGAGGCACTGGCTCGCCGGCGAAACGAACTCCTTATCGAACTTTGTCAAGCCCGAATGCCCGTACATCGGCAACGAGACGAAATCAGCGTAAAACAAAGCACTTACAGAATTATTAAACATTTATAAACCTTTTAAAAACTATTTAAACAATGGCAAAAAGAGAAAAAAAGACAATCATCAGTGGCGTAACACGCGAAGTAGCCGACGAGGCTTTTGCTTCCTATTCGATGGCGGAGGCACAGGCTGCAAAAATTACTGCAGACATTGAACTACAATGTGCAAAAATCCGTGAGAAGTATGCAGACAAACTTGCAGATTTGGAAGAACAAAAAGCAACTGCATTTGATACTTTGCAGGCATACGCCAGCGAGAACAAAGGCGACCTATTCACAAAGAAAAAGAGTCTTGACATGGTGCATGGCACAATAGGTTTCCGCACAGGAACACCAAAGCTCAAGACCTTGAAAGGCTTTACATGGGCAAGTGCATTGCAGTTGGTGCGTGAGTTCCTACCCTCGTATATCAGAACAACCGAAGAGATTACCAAAGATAAGTTGCTCGCCGATCGAGATGTTGAGGGTATGTGCGACAATATGAGTCGTTGTGGTATTCAGGTAGTGCAGGATGAAACATTCTTTGTCGAGCCTAAAAAAGAGGAGGCAATTTAATGGAAAAGCAACGCGATCAAAAGATTTTTCACCGATACAACCGCACCGTTGAGGTGTGTGGTAAGTGTGGCGGTGAGGGTAAAATCTTGGTGTGGCCAGATGGCGACTTTTTCAAACAACAGGAGCCATCCGAAGAGGTTTGTTCGCTGTGCTTGGGGTCGGGGTTGGTGCGTAAAACGGTAACTGTCATTACCGACCTCGCACCTTTCCGACGAGAATAAAAAAAACACGCCAGTTCTCCATCCGAACCAACGTGCTTTTGATGTAAAAGGATTACCACAAAGGTACATTTTTTTTATCAGATGGAGAAACATAAACACCACAAAAGCACATTAGCACGTGTAAAAGCGATTAGAGCGATTACAGAAGAGCACTACGAGATTGGGAACAACAGCAAGTGCTATAAACAAGTATGGCGACATCATATTTTTCCGCAGTTTGGTTGTTGTTATCGAACTTATCTAAATTATTTGGACATTCCTCTGCAACCACCCACTCAAACCATCGATAAAAGACAGTTGAGTCTTTTTGATTTTGGTAATTAACCTTAACAAATCCGAACTTGAGTTAATCAAAAAAGTTTCTTAAAAAAACCGCCCCGAAGTTTTCGCTTCGGGGCGGTTTTTTGTATTTAACGTATGTTTACGCTGGAGACTTTCACCCTTTGCAGAGTGTCGAGCATTGCGCTGGTGTCTTGTGCGCGGGTGATGTAGCGTTCAACGCTTTCAATCAGTTCTGCGTGGTCGTGATTGGTGGCGGAGGTGGTGAGCATAAACCCGGCAAAGTTCTCCCCGCGTAGTCCTTGCATTGCTGCATTAACTTTGTTAAGCAGGTCCAAGAATGCCAGTGCAGTGTCCTGTTTTGGGTCGGTGCTGCCATTGTACGAAACGGCATCGGTAACGATGTGAAGTCGTACGGCAATGTCGGCCATACGCACGCGGTTTTGCTGCTGGCGCCATTCGATGGTTTCAAACTCTACGAACACCGCAGGACGTGGCCACACGGCACCCCCGGAGAGTACGGAAATGTTATTGTTCCAAAGGTCGATGTGTTTCACTTCGGATACTTGTTGCGATATTCTATCGCAAATGGCTTTGTAAATTTGTTTTCTCATTTGTGTATAATTTTGTTAAGATGTTTTTCTATTTTTTCTCTCAAAACTCGATGCAATTCCGGACTGTCGCCCATAAATTGCCGACGAGGCATCGTAAATCCTTTGCCACGACCGGCACGCAATCCCTCGTTGTGGACGGCCGAATATGGCAGGTCGCTGTAAATGGTTACTTTGGCTATCTGTGGTTTCATTTTAATGCTACGCCCAAGGTCTCCAGTGTTCCCTGTAAGAATTTTTCGTGTTCCTGCTGCTCCTTTTGCTTTTGGAACAATACGGCTACGCATTCCGCTCTTTGTTTTATATTTTACAGTGTGAGTTTGTCTGCGTTTTACCTGTTGCCATGGTTTACCAAAAAAGCCTTCGTCTTGAAAGTTCTTTTTGAATAGCCGTACAGCCTCGTTGCCTATGATGATTGGCAAATCGTGATCAATGGCTTGTTTTAGTTCGATTTGGAGTTGTGCAAACGGATTCTTTTGTGTCATTCATGATTGAAATATAGAGTCTTAAATATAATATATTTTTTTTAATTACAGTTCTATTTCAGAAAAATTTCAGTTGTTTAACTGTTATATTTTATAAAAAATGAGAAAATAATTGTACTTTTGTGGCACCGAAAAAAGTAATGAGAATATGTGGAATATTGTTTTAGATTGGCTTGCAAATAATTATCCATTGTTATTGGTTTGTCTTGTTGTTTTTGTATTAACATGGATTATAGCTAATTTTTACTACACTCGTTTTAAAAAAACTGAAGATACTGTAAAAAAACTACCATGCGACAAACATTCGGAAATGTTCAAGCAGATATCCGATGATTTACTCCAGATAAAAACATACATTATGACAAGAAATCCAAAGGCAGCATCGACATTTTCGATGAAAGCAAGTCCTCGAAAATTAAACCCTGCAGGAGAATCGTTGTATAATGATTTTGGTGGTGAAAAATTTATTAATACCAACAAAGATTTTTTGTTAGAATGTATTGCACAAAAACGACCAAAAACAGCTCTTGATGTAGAGATTGCAGCCAACGAGATTCTTTTTGAGAATTTACAAAATGATATGTTTAATGAACTGAAAAGTTGGGTTTATAATAGTCCTACGCGTAAATTACATATAAATGGAGAAGAAAAAGATTATGCTGTTACCATCAATGATGTTTGTTTTGTTATAAGTTTGCCTTTGCGTGATTTGTACTTAAGCAATCATCCTGAAATTTTCATATGACATAAATTTTAATACCCTGTACAAAACAGATATAGTACTTTCGATAAAAAAGCACAGAATTATATGGATAAGAAGAAACAATTTCAAAAAGATTATAATGAAATCATGAAGAACTTTACAGATAATCCATTGTTCAAATCTTCTAATAGTGGGTATTCTAATGTTTTTTATGAAGAATTTTCTGTTTATGATAAAACAATGATTTCAAAAACAACAGCAAATTTAGTTTAATATGCCAAGTTGGAGTGAAATTCTTAATAAAGCGAATAACAACGGGAAATCCCCTATCAATTTGGAGATTCTTGAAAAAGAAAAGTCGAAATATCTAAAAAAATTAGCAGATTACAGAAATCGTAATGTTATAACCTATTATTCAGGGTGGCTTTATCGACCAACAGCTGAAGATACTTCCATAAATGATAAAGATATAAACGCATTCATGGAAGTTATTTATAAATTAGATAAAGGAAAAGGGCTTGACTTAATACTTCATACTCCAGGAGGAGAGATTGCTGCAACGGAGCAAATTGTAAATTATCTACATTCTTGTTTTGACGATATAACGGTTATAGTTCCTCAAATGGCAATGTCTGCTGGTTCTCTCATATCTGTTTCTTGTAAGGAAATTATAATGGGAAAACAGTCTTGTTTGGGACCTTTTGATCCTCATTTAAATGGGGTAGCTTGTCAGTCTGTATTAAAAGAATTTGAAAACGCAAAAGAGGATATTAGAAATAACTCTGAATCATTAGGTTTGTGGCAAGTTATTGTAAATAAATACAATCCAACATTTTTATATTCATGTTCTCAAGCTGTAGCATTAACAAATGAATTGTCTGATAAGTTTCTTAAAAAAGTTGGATTTGACCAATCTAAAATTAATGCCATAAAAACTGCTTTTAATGATAATACCGAAAGTAAGGTTCATAGTCGCCATTTATCAAAAGTAAAACTTCAAAAGTTAGGTTTAAATGTAAAATCATTGGAAGATGATCAAAATTTACAAGATTTAGTTTTAAGTTTACACCATTGTTATACGATTTTATTAGAATCTGCACCTATAAATAAATATGTTGAAAACAACATAGGAGGTAGGTATTTACGAATTCTTCCTCAAGGAATAGAAAATAGACATAAAAAATAGTAATATTTATTCCTTTCGCTTTGAATAGTAATTTCCTTTATTTTTCGTATCTTTGCAAGTGGAAGATTTGTGAATCAATGGACACGGGTACGGGGAAGTTGTTTTTATAGATCTTCCATATTTTTTGGTGCTTTTGGAGTTACAGTGTATAAATACATTTTCCCCTCTTTTCCTACTTTTTTTTCGTTATACATGCCCAAGTGCAACCAAACTTCCTTTCCGTTTGGTAGAGTTATTGGGAAATAATAGAAATAACTTGTTTGTTTCTTTAATTTTAGCGTTTCCTTGTTTGTGTTATGTTCGGTGTCGCTCTTCTTTTTGCCTGCACATGTAGCATTTTTAATATACTCTTGAATTTTAGGTAAAATCTCGTTTTTAATCCAAAAAATGTTCTTTTCACCAAAAATATCACGGGCGTAATGGTCTATACCACGTCCGATAAACTCCACCTCGTATTTTTTGCCTTGTATGGTGCATTCAGTAGTTTTGCCTTTTAGAGCCTCTTTGGCTATTTGAACGGTTTGTAGTTTATTCAGATTCTCGCACTTTATCTCCACCTTATCCCTTTCACGGCGGTTTTGTCCGCTGTTTTTTACATACGCACAATTGTCAGTAAACACCTCGCCTGTTTGTGCGGGGTTGCCTTCCAGCCCATCGTGGCGTACGGGAGCGGTGGGGTTGCCGTCGGTTACGGGGTCGGCGGTTTCTTCCCAGTCGCATTTGCAGTTCCAGAGGTTGCCGGGCTGGTTTTGTGCCCAGAAGGGATCGTCTTTTGCCCATACGCGGTTGTAAAACAGCATGTGTTGCTCTCTTGGGTTGGCACTACGGCTGGGTAGCCAGCGCAGGTTCGGGAACAAACGCATATTGTCTGCTGCTGAAAACTCCTCAAACTGCTTGGCCGTGCGGCATCGGCTTACGGTGGTGTTGTACTCCGCTGCCTGATAGCGATTAAAGGCGTGCAACACTTTTCTTGCTCTATCCATGTCTCCATCTTCGGCAATCTGCTCACGCACCTGCTGTGTGGCGTGGTAAGCCTTGTAGGCCGCAAAACGGTTTACGTTGGCACGCAAGCAGTCGGACAAGCCGTTGCCGTTGTCTTCATAGAACACTTTATCCACAGCCTTGCGTAGGTTTTTGCTGTAAACCTCGTAGAGCGTTGCATTGATAGGTATATCATTTCTCAAAATATCGTCAATCAACGCATCTTCCTTTTTTTTGTTTGCCAAACAATATTCCACATTTTCTAAAAAGGTGTTTAAACACTCTTTTAAAAGGTTCTGATTGCTATTGAAATAAAGTTTGTCAAGCGTTGTAGCCCTCATTGGTTGAGGGCTTAAATAAAAAAATCGGAATCTCCTGCAGTCAGTTGTTTGACGAGGTTGTTTGTAGGCAAGTTCGCCTGGCTTTTACCGATGATAGGGATACCGTATTTGTCGATGAAATATTGCGGGTCGATGTCGTAACCTCCGTTGATGATCATTTGTTCGACATTGATTTGTTCCTGTGGAGTGTACTCCAGAGTGTCGTTCCACAGAAAGGTGCATCCTTTGACAGGGAACCCGTGCATAGCCATAAGAGGCAGCAGTTTGTCGTTTACAATACAGGCGACAAACCTTGCATCGGCGGCAATTACATCCTCAAAAATTTCAAGGTGGGTTTCAGACTGAGACAATGAAGAACCACTGTCGATGGTCATTGTCTGCATAAGCGTTCCCTTTGACAATTCGCTGTTGCACCTATCTACACGCTTGTCGTAAACATTGTAGGCGTCGCCCCGGCTACTTTCCTTAATCTCAATATCGGTGCCCTCAGGAAATAACGCCCAGAATGCTGCACCCATTTTGTCAAGCGACTGCTCAATTTTGCTACGTTCTTTGGCGTCTTGCGTATTGGTGCGTGCCACACGCATAGGAGCACCGAAAATCTCCCCAAACATATCCCAGAACGCCAGCATATTCTTTTTGCTTATGCAAGCAGGAGCACACTTGAGAAGTAATCCCAAATCTTTGGGTTTACCGACTTCCACGCACCAATTTGCGAAATCGCCATCGCGGTATGATATGCCGTTACGTGGGTCGTCCGACACTTCACGTAGTATGACACCAAATTCGGGGCATACATGTTTGCGAGGCACAAGTTCAACCCCATTGAAACGTATTCCATCTGCATCGTTAATTACGTCACCGAGTTGTATAAGCGAGTGTCCCCAGAAACGACTGTCAAGAGCAAGATCCATAAAGTCGAAAAACCACTCTTTTTTAAGCAAGGCTGTTGCCTGTTCGTTTTCTTTGCCGTCTTTACCTATCAGGCGGAACTCCTTTTGCAGGGTTTTTCCCTTACGTTGGCCGATACAACCGGTGAGGTGTAGGTCAATGATGCAATCGGTGTAAATATCGTAAAGCATACTTCGGTTGGGATTGTCCACTCCAATCGCCATTTGCCAAGCCTGTCGCCACGTTGCAATGTCCTTTTTGGTGAGGCTGTCGGTCTGCTGCATAAGTTGTGCTGTGAGCTTTATACCCTGACGACTTTTCGCAAAACGTGTAAGTTTTGCTATCTCGTTACTCGAATAAAAATCCCTACCCAATAGGTGTTTTATGTTGTTTTTAATATCCATTTTAATACTGATTAAATACCTTTTAAAAGACGATTAATAGTCATATCTGTTTGGTGGCATTGAGCCGTAGCGTACAGGGTTGTTTGCGTCAGTGTTCCCGTCTGCACTTACATAAGTGGGCAAGTCGGGTGAAGCTTTGGAGGATTGCACATCACGTAGCCATTTGATACTGTCATTGTATAGACATTCACGCCTTTCGTGCCCCATAGATTGAGGCAAACGGTGTATCATAAGCCACAGCGTTATGTTTACGGCACATTGTACCAGCATAGCATTGCGGTCTTCGCCCTCAGCAGCAAATGCCCTTTCCATATCGTAGCGATGGCGTGTATAACTGCTTATCTGCTCCATAGCTGCACGCTCTGCAATGAGTCGGTCGTCTGTGAGGGCAGATAGCTGTTCCATCTCAAACTCGGTGCAAACACTGCGGTAATCTTCTACTGTCAGAAACATTCGGCTTATCTTTTAGGGTATGCAATATAAATGGCACACTTGCACGCTGTTTCGGGTGTGAAGCCCTTTGAAAAGCGGTGCTGTCTTATCATCTGTTTAATGCCCTGCATTGAAACAACCACAGGCTTGCCGTTGAAGACTAAAACAAGAAACTTTTTACCGTACAGTGCGGCATCACTTTTTGCCTTTTTGATAGCACGCTTTTTGCGCCAATCAAATAGCAGAGCTTTGAAATACTTCTTTACCATAATATATTTTTTGCATTATTCCGTCTGCCGAATGACGGGGTGAAACTATTAACTCTCGTATGCTTCTGCAAATACCATATTGCACCCTCATCGGCGTCGGGTGCGTCATCGTGCCCTCGCATTCCCTTTTCAAATGCGAGTGTTTGGTCGATACCTGCCAGCATATCGGGGTCGTTCTTTTCGTCTTCGTTGTAGGTTACAAAGCCACGTTCCCACAATGGGCTGATTGCTTCTACACGCTGGAACTTGTCCGGCTTTTTACGCTTGTCGCCGCTGATGGGGAGCTGGTACCCTCGCAAATCGCCCTCACGGCGGAACTCGTCAAGGATCGTGTCCTGCATAAAGTTCGCCTCCATATACCATTTAATGGCAATGCCCTTTTCTAATGACCATTCGTAGAGGTCATAAAGCCAGCGTACCATTTCAGCCACGCTGCACTGACGCACGAACGCCTTGATGTGCCATAGTTGTGAGTCAACTTTGCCCCAAAGTTTTGCAGCTTTGTAGTCGTTCTTTGTTGTGCCCTTGAAAGATGGGTCAATGTACAGGATAAGTTCCTCGAACTTTTTAAGGTCTGGAAGCTTGCCCCATTTTATCCAATCTTGGCGGAATACGGCACCCTCTGTTATAGGGTTGTTCATATACTCTTTTTGAAATGACCTATAACCTTGAAAGCGTTCAATGGCTTTTACCTCGTCAGGAGTCCATTTCGCACCCCACGAAACATTGCCGTCCTTGTCCCAAATATTGACCTGCGAAACGTGTACACCGTCAGTGGCTGCAATGTTTGCCAGTACGCTGTTTTTGGCAATGAGGTTACCAACCATAATGAAGCGGCCACGTCCACCGTCAAGCGCACCGAATAGAGCCTCTTTTACCCAATTGGTAAGGCGTGTAACACGTGCCGGGCTTTCGCAAAGTTCGTCATCGTCAAGGTCATCAATGACAATGTAGTCGGGGCGGTGGCTACGGTAACGCAGACCACGAGGCGACTGTCCTCTACCACGTGCGAAAAAGGCGGTGCCGTCTTTGGTTACGAACTCGCCATCTTCCCAGGAACCGTTATTGTATTGCTGGCCGAAGTCGTGAATGTAACGCTGATTGAATTGCAGCTCTGCCTGAATGTCTGCAAGTAGAGTGTTTGCGTTGTCCTCACTCTTGCCGACAAGTACCATTACATTGAGCTGCTTAACCTCTTGGCATTTCAGCCAAAGGGGTATAAAAATGTCGAGGTGTGTAGATTTTGCTGCGCCTCGATGCCACTTGAACACAGCTTTTAAGTTGCGTTCACGTTTTACTTTGCCCGCCGCCTTGATATGGAAATCCGCACAGGGCGTTGTTTTGCCTGTTTCGGGGTTGACAGTGTAGTGTGGAAAGTAATAAGCCACAAAGGCAGCATAATCGCCACGCACCAGTTTAATACGGGCGAGTTTGTCCTTTTCACTTTCCGCTACATTGATGGTGGTTGAGTTCTGCACCGTTTCGCAGTGCTTTTTCCATTGTTCAAGTGCTTCATTTATGTTTGCCTTTGTTGCCATAAGTTATTTAATTAACTATGTTGATTATCGGCGGCACCTCAGCAAATCAAGTAAACTTGTTTGCATTCGGTTTGCACGCTAATTAAACTTGCTTTGCAGCAATTCGGTAATATACAGGTCGTGATACTTGTTGATTGTACGCAACAGTTCCGGTGTAACCTCATCATCAAACGACATTCGGAATTGTAACCACTTGCTGAAAGCCATAAATACCTCCACTACGTCCACAATGCTTGCCTTTTTGTCGAGGCGTTCAATGGTGGTAGATAGTTTTGCTAATTTGTCGCCCAGCCCGTTTATTGCTTCCGGATCTTCGCTTTCGTTTACTTGCTCAATAAGTTTGTTGATTGTCAGCAGTAGTTTGTTGACGAGTTCTGGGCGTGTGATGTTTGAAGCTGCACGCTGTTCCTGCCATCCGCCATCGTTCACCCACTTGGTGATTGTCTGCGCAGACACTCCAGTTTTGTCAGCAATGATTTTCTGCTGTTCGCCCTGCATAAAGAGCAAACGGGCATACTCTTTTTTTTCTTCGAGTTCTTTTTTTGTCTTTTTCATTAAAAAATTTCATTGATAAAAATGCCTCATTTAGGGCCTAAAAACAATGCAAATTTCTTGCAATTCTCGCGCACTAAAAAAAAGAGTGTCAAAGTTTTACACTCTTTTTTGATGGGTGTTTCAAAAGTTGGAATTTTGCTTTGAAAACAATATTGCGGGATGGAGCAGAAGGTAGCTCGTGGGGTTCATTCCCCCAAGGTCGGCGGTTCGAGTCCGCCTCCCGCTACAAAACCAAAAGTGGGACCCGAAAGCCATCGCGCGAGGTCGTAGGGTCATTGAAATTAATTTTTTTATAAATGGCAAAAGAAGTAATCATAAGCACAAGCGGTTTGAATTGTTATGGAAGCCGCATTTTAACGTCGGGTATCGATCTGACGCAATATGAGAAAAACCCCGTATTGCTGTGGATGCACCGTCGCTCGTTCAACGGTAAGGATATGCCTATCGGGCGAATGGAAAACCTAAGGATTGACGGCGACCGTCTTATCGGTACCCCAGTATTTGACGAGAACGACGAGTTTGCAAAGCAGATAGCCTCGAAGTGGGAAAACGGATTTTTGCGAATGGCATCTGCCGGCATTGAAATCGTAGAAACAAGTGATGCCCCCGAATACCTGTTGCAAGGGCAAACAAGGGCAACCATCACACGCTGTAAGCTGGAAGAGGTCAGCATTGTAGATATTGGCGGTAACGACGAGGCTTTGCAACTGTATGGCACAGATGGCAAGCTCATGAGGCTTGCATCAGGAGAAGATTGCACCCATTTGCCACTATTGCTTAATAAAGAACACGCAGAAGGAATTTCTCCTGAAGCATTATTTAATAATCAAAAACAACAATTAAAAATGAAAAAAGAAATTATGCAATTGCTCGGTTTGGCAGAAACGGCAAGCGAGCAAGAAGTGGCAAATGCAGTGCGTTTGCTAAAAGAAAAAGCGGACAAGGCCGACGGCCTCCAGCTCGCAAGTATTAACGCCATTGTTGATGCTGCTGTAGCCGACAAACGTATCACAGCAGACAAAAAGGATCATTTCGTCAGCCTTGGCAAATCGGCAGGTATCGAAGCCTTGCGTACTACGTTGGAATTGATGCACTCGCAACAAAAACCAACCGATGTAATTCATCAAACGCCCTCATCGGTGTCGGGCGAACGCAAAACTTTTGCGAAGCTTTCCGAAGTTCCAGCCGAAGAGGTCGCATCACTTAAAGAGAATAATCCTACAGAGTACGCACGTCTGTATAAGGCAGAGTATGGTGTAGAAGTTTAATTTATTGTTTAACCTAAAAAATAATTTAAAAAGAATGAAACGTTTTTTATTTGCCTGTATAGGCTTGATTTGTGCTGTTGCGTTTAACAGTGTAGCCGGAGCAACTATTTCCGGTATTATAGGTGTAGCTCCAGCTATTGGTGCTGTTGCAGGAAATGTTATCTCGCTTTTCGCCGGAAACTTTATCCCTGCTGGTGTACTCCCTGCCGGTGTCTTTACAGAGATTTGGACAGGTGAGATGATTAAGGCGTTCCGTACAGCAGCCGAAAGTCTTGGCTGGTATGACCGCATTAAGAGTTATGACCAGTATGTAAACAATGATGTTATCCATTTTACCGAGTTAGGAGGTGACCCTACCGTGCTTGTGAACAACAAAACTTATCCGTTGAACATTGAAGCTTTAGAAGATGCGGATAAACCTATCTCATTGGATTACTTTGACACAACCGCAACCCCTGTAACCGATGACGAGCTCCACGCTTGCAGTTATGATAAGATGGCAAGTGTGCAGGAGAGACACCGCGAGGCGTTGCGTGAGAAAATCCACGAGAAAGCCATTCACGCTATTGCACCAGATGAACACAATGCAAAAACTCCTGTACTTCTAACTTCAGGTGCAGCAACTGCTGACGGAACACGTAAGAAAATGACATTTGACGACCTATTGGCAGCAAAGCGTGCTTGTGACAAAATGAAGATGCCAAAGAACGACCGTATCCTTGTGCTTTGCAGCGACCACGTCAATGACCTTTTGGAGACAGAACAAAAGTTCAAAGAACATTACAACATCAACCAAACAGAAGGCAAAATTGCACGTTTGTACGGCTTTGATATTTATGAGTACGACGGCACACCTTATTACAAAGTTGCTGGAAAGACAAAACTTGCGTGGGGTGCTGTTCCTGCTGCAACAACCGACACTCAAGCTTCGGTATTCTACTTCAACGGCCGTATGATGAAAGCCAACGGATCGGTGCAGTTCTACCACAGTGAGGCTTCAAAAGATACTTTGTACCACCGCAACCTTGTGAACTTCCGCAAGTGGGGCATTTGCTTGCCTTTGAAAGCAGAGAATAGTGTTGGTGCAATCGTAAGTGCATTGAACGCTTAAAAGTAACTATCCCGATGGCAAAGACGTTGCAATATCTTGTTATCCATTGCACAGCCACCCCTGAGGGGCGTGAGGTGAGTGCTACCGATATTAAGCGGTGGCACACCTTAGCACCCCCTGCGGGTCGTGGTTGGAAACAGGTAGGATATACAGACCTTTTCCATCTTGACGGAACAGTTGAGCGTTTGGTGACTAACAATGAGGATGCAAACGTTGATCCTTGGGAAATAACAAACGGAGTGGCAGGTTACAACGGCATTAGTCGTCATATCGTTTACGTTGGCGGTGTGGATGTAAGCAATGTAAAAAAAGAAAAAGACACCCGAACAACGGCACAACGTGAAGCGATGAAACACTATGTGCTCGATTTTCACCGCAAGTACCCTCAAGTAAAAATAGTAGGACATAACCAACTTGCGGCGAAAGCCTGCCCCTCGTTTGATGTTCCGCAGTGGCTTGAAAGCATCGGTATAAAATAATTATTCATGAATGAGTGGAGAGATAACAACCATAATAGTGTCAGCGATTGTCGCAGCCATATCCGCCCCGCTGGGTGCTTGGGTAAACAGTAAGATACTGCGGCAGAAATACGACATTGAGATCGGCAAACTGCGTGCCGAGATGGAAGAAAAGCTATCTGCGGTAAAAAAGAGTGAGCTGGACAATGTGCGTGAAGCAAGTGAGATACTGATGGAAAACATTGTGAAACCACTCAAAACGGAAATACAATCATTGCGTAGAGATGTCAACAAGTTCAGTAAAGCGGTGGAAAAAATTCCATCTTGCCCTATGGCTGACAAGTGTCCTGTTTCTCGTGAGCTGCTCATCGCAGAAGCAAGTGACGAAAGTCGCAACGCAGGGCGTGGTAAATAAAAACATACAGCAACAGGTCGATAGCTTGGCACGCCTTGCCATCGATGAGCAAGCGGAGCGTTTGTTCAGTTTTTTGGAAGATAGCAGAACCACTCTGATACTTTTCGACACCGACAAACCTACCAACGACAGTACAGGGCTTCCGCCTGTTAAGGCTGTTGTTCACAATGATACCAAAAGAGAGGGAACCAACAAAGAATGTTTGCAAAAAGCCATTGAGAGCGATAGCGAGGTTAAAAAAACAACCACCGACAAAAGCGTTGAAGAGCGTTCTTCTGCAGTAGAGGTGGAGCAAAAGCCCAATTGGTGGAGCTCTTTTTGGCAACGATTTGTGTATGTTCTATTCTTTCTAATACTAATTATCGCCCTTGTGGCAACGTATAAACTAATTAAAAAATTGAAATCATGACAAAGAAAAAAGAAACTTCTGCCACAGCAGAAAACAAAACAGAAAACAGCGTTTTGGAAAAAGTTGGACTTGCTGCCATCAAAGAACATGCACTTGATAAAGTGTTTGTTGCATCGGACGGCACTGTGTTTCGCTCCGAAAACGATGCAAAAAACTATGCTACCAACCTCAAAGACAAAAATATTGTTGAAGTAAAAAACAAAAAGCAATGAACAGTTTAGAAATCATCAGACAAAATGGCAATGTGCCTCGAAGCCTTGCTGGCGAAGACCACATCACTGGTTTTATCGCCTATTTGGAAGTGATTCCAGAATCATTCCGAGATAATCACGTACAGGCGGTTTCTACTATCGATAAAGCCGAATCGTTGGGTATCACAGCCGATGCAGACTCTTGGGCTTTGAGGGTACTTCATTATCAGCTTTCGGCAGCTGCTGTGCATCAATCTATCGGTTGGGTGAAGCAGTTCCCTACGGGCATTACCTTACCAGCGTTTGGCGATGGCACTTTGCTTCGTACGCTCGACAAAGCCATGATCGAACAACTCGACTCGGCACGTTACCTTTTCCTTATTACCCAAATTGGACAAGCAGGAAGCTTTGTCAACGATAGCCACACGATGGATTCGCCTACGAGCGACTATGCAATGATCGAAAACGTGCGCACCATGGACAAAGCCGTGCGTGGCATTCGTACCTATCTGATACCAGAACTTGGCGGAAATGTCTATATCGACTCAAGTACAGGCAAATTGCAACCCTCGTCGGTGGCTCACCTCGAGACAATTGCCAATCGTGCTCTCGAAGATATGGAAAAGGCAGGCGAATTGAGCGGCTATAAGGTAGTGATTGACCCAGAACAAGATGTGTTAAGCACCAACACGGTAGAAATCCTCATCAAACAGGTGGCCGTGGGAGTGATGCGTAAAATCAAAGTTAAAATCGGTTTTTATAAATCTGTATAAACAATGGCAAGTATTATCAACAATGGCATTCCTCTCATAAACGGAATGCTCTATTCGTGGGCCGATATTGTGGCAACAATCGGCGGAGTTCCTGTAACAGGCATTACAGGCATTGAGTATGGCGAAGACCAAGAAGTGGTGAACAAATACGGTGCTGGCCGACACCCTGTGGGGCGTGCCAAAGGGAGAATCACTCCATCGGCAAAAATCACTCTCTATCAGGAAGAGGTCGAAGCCTTGCAACGACAAACTCCTAACGGACGTTTGCAAGACATTGCTCCTTTCGACATTATGGTAACCTACATACCCGATAGCGGTATTGTAACGGTGGACAAAATCCGTAACTGCCAATTTAAGGCCAATAGTCGTAAATGGAAAGAGGGCGACACTGGGCAAGAGGTAGAACTCGAACTCGTTCCCTCACACATTGAATGGAATAAATAAGTAAAAAAACTGTCGCTCCCGATGCTCAAAAGGCATCGGGGGAAGGCAAAAAAAACAAGAAATCAATATGGAAAACAAGATTAAAGAAACTTTCGACGGTGGTGTAACCGAAGAACAAATAAACAAATGGAAAGGTCTGTGGGGAAAAGTCATTCGCGTGGATGTTGTCGATGATGGCGACTTGCATGTGGGATATTTTCACCGCCCCCGACTCGAAACAATGTCGGCCGTTACAAAAATGGCAAAGACCGACGAGCTGAAAAGCTCCGAAGTGCTATTTGACAACTGCTGGCTGGGCGGTAGTTCGGCTATGCGTCAGGATGCAGTGCTTTTTTTGGAAGCAACAAAACAGCTGGGCACAATGCTTAACAGTTGCCGCAGTAGCCTAAAAAACTTGTAGAGGCACACCAACTTTCAGACAGTGATAACGAAGACGGTTTTGAAAAAGGTTGTGCCTTAATACGGGCGAATTTGGGGATAGACCCTACCAAAGGTGATTATGAGGACTGGGCAGTGAACTATGCACAAGCCTTGTGGTTGGAAAAATGGAGGTTGAAAAACCAAGCCGAAATGCTGGCAAGGATGTTTGGTGGTAAAGAAAGATATTGATTACCATAGCCACCAAGGTAAAAAGCTAAAAGGACTCCCCTTTTTGAATTTTTTAGGACAAAATGGATATATAATTAACGAAATCAAATATATCAATAAAACTATAAGCCCTATTGCACACGTAATCCAAAAAATCCAAGCAAATATGGTTGTCAAAATACCAAACATGTAATTTTACATTTATCTAACGCAAAAATACCTAAAAAAATATAATATGCAAGCATTTAATTACTTATTTAATATTGGAGGCGACTTTTCTGTTAAAATGGAAGGTATGTCAGAAGTAATGGGGAATTTTAATGCAAGTATCAATGCAACACAAAATGGAATAGGTAAATTAACGCAAACATTTGCTACATTCAATTTAGTGAGTGATGTAATTGGTAAAATCAATAACGTTTTCAGTGGTATAACCGAGGTAGGAGCGAATGCGGAGCTTCAGCTGATGAACCTGAAAACACTCTTTGGTGGCAATGCAGAGGCTGCCGAAGAGATGTATGAGCGAATATCGGAATACGGCAAGGTAACGCCATACGACAAGGCAGGGCTTATAGAGGCTCAACGCACGATGATGTCGTTTGGCATCGAGGGCGAAAAAGCGTTTAAAACGCTCAAGCAAATTGGCGACATCGCCATGGGCGACAAGCAGAAAATGCAGTCGCTTTCGTTGGCATTTGCTCAAATGTCGAGTACGGGAAAACTAACCGGTCAAGACTTGATGCAAATGGTGAATGCCGGATTTAACCCGTTACAAGAAATCAGTAAAAAGACGGGAAAAAGCGTTGCCGAACTGAAAAAAGAGATGGAAAGCGGAGCCATTTCTGTGGGAATGGTAGAGGCAGCTTTCCAATCGGCTACGAGCGAAGGAGGGCTTTTCTATAACGCCATAGCCGAAGCTTCGGAAACCACAGCAGGCAAAATGGCTTCTATACAAGATACGATTGAAGAAATAAAAGTGTCGATTTTTAATGCTACTGGCGACTTTGGTTTGTGGATAAGTACCCTAACGGAAGTAATGGTTCCTATTTCGGAACTTATGCCTTTGATTATGGGTGTAGGTAAAGCGATGTCGTGGGTTAAAAACCTACAATGGGCATCTATGTGGTCAGGCATCAAAACCAAGATATACAATGCCTATACGACGTTGGGCATGTACAACGGCTATTTGTCGGTAGGCAAGGTGCAAAATTTGGGTTTTCGTAAAAACGTGTTGCAGTCGGCAGTGGCATTGGCACGCTTTGCCACTGTGGGCGTTTGGAATGCCGTAAAAGGGTTGGGAGCTTACATCCTTTCGCTGGTAACAAGCGGTTCGATGTCAGTCAAGTTTTCGGGCATTGCCTCTGGAGCGTTCAAAGCGTTTTCGTTGGCAGCCAAAACAGCCATTGCCTCTATTCCTATCATTGGTTGGGTGGCATTAGGCATTACGGCAGTTGCTTCGCTCGTATCGTATTTGTGGAACAGGTTCGATGCCGTGGGCGAATTTTTGAGTGGCATGGGCGGACGCATTATGTCGTGTTTTTTGCCCTGCTTGAGTATTATCATTTCATTTAAAAGATATTGGCAAAGCATTAAAGACGCTTTTACCGAAGGTGGAATAATAGAAGGTATTAAGCGTATAGGGTTTGTGATAATTGATGCCATATTGGCTCCGTGGCAAGGTTTTTTGGAGATGATAGAGGGCGTTACAGGGCTTAAAATAGCAGGCAAAGGTGCCGACTGGATAGCTGGATTGCGCGAAAGGTTGGAAACTTCCACACGAGTAGAAAAGAAAAAGGAAGAAAAACCTAAGGGTAACGGCGACGAAACCGAAATAGAAACGCCCGAAACACCCGAAGAAAACAACCCGACAGGTAGCACACTTGGCACTGTTGGGAGCAACTCCGAATCGTCGGGGAAAGTAAGAAGTATAACGGTGAATGTCGAAAAGCTTGTCGAACGCTTTGAGATACACACCACCAATTTGCAGGGCGACATGTCGCGTGTCAAGGACATGGTAAGTGAAGCCCTGCTATCAGCGTTGAACGATGTAAATTTAGCAATGTAAAATGGCACTATCTCCAGTAAGTTTTCAGTTTGTAGCCGCAGGTGCGGCCATACAGGCAAAAGGTGCACTGTATCGCTTCAGCCCATCACGCACAGGGATGTTCACTTCTTGGGACGGACGCGAGAATAGTTGCAACTTCGAGGCTCCACGCAAGGGAAAGGAGCAATCGTGGGACGGGCGAGGAGGAAACAGCAGTACTTATGGGGCTCGCATTCCCATAACCGACAAAAGTTTTTGGGAGGGCCGTTATGCACTTTGTGAGCTGACCTTTGAGAACTCCAAAGGTGAACGCCTTGTGATGAATGACGCTATTGTGGCAATCAGCCGAGCGAAGAATATCGTTACTACCCAAATGGTAGGAATGAACGGAACGGTCAAGGAGTATATCAACGACGGCGATTATAGCCTCAATATTGTTGTGGGAGTGGCAGCAGTCAGGGACGGTGTTATTGTGGATGAGTATCCTAAAGAAGGGTTGGAAGAATTGCGCAAATTTCTCGACGAAAAACAAGCATTGACCGTCGAAAGCGAATTTCTTAAAATATTCGACATAGATAGCATAGTTATAAAATCGTTCTCTGTGTCGCAGGACACCGCCAGCAACTACCAAAGCGTAAGCATTTCGGCCATAAGCGATGAGGAATACAATATTTACAGCACCGACTATTAAAGGTGTTTAACCACCGATTAAACAGCATTTAATCAATGTATAGACTGACGGCAAAAATAGAGATATCAGGAGCAAAGACTTGGCAGCTCGACAAGGTTACAGAGGTGGAAATCACCCTTGACACCGAGCAACTTACCGACACCTGTAAAATCACGTTGCCCAAACGTATAAAATGGGACGGCGAAGCCGACACGCCTGTGCGTCGTGGTGATGCTGTCAGGGTGTGGCTTGGCTATGATGATGATTTGCAGCTGGCGTTCTCTGGTTATGTTCGTGATGTGGGTTTCAAAACCCCTATTGTGCTTATGTGCGAGGATGAAATGTTCAAACTTAAACAGTTGCCGGCAGTCAAGAAAGCCTATAAAAGCGTAACCATTGAAACCCTGCTCAAAGAACAAGGCATAAATTACCAACTCAATGTAATGGGTGAGCAGAGTTTGGGACAGTACCGAGTAACGGCAGACACCGTTGCTTCGTTGCTTGGGCATCTGCACGAGAACGGCATCCGCAGTTTTTTCCGCTATGAGAACGAACAGCCGGTGTTGTATTGTGGTGTATTGTTTGAGAGAAAAGAGAACCCGACACAAGTATTTGCCACTGGTGTGAACATCATCAGCGACCAAAGTTTGGAACAGCAAAAAGCCGAAAATATTCGTTTACGTGTCAAGGCAATTTCCTTGATGCCGAACAACAAAAAAATCAAGGTTGAGGTGGGCGATGCAGACGGGGAACACCGCACGCTGCACACCTACAACAAGACGGAAAGCGAACTCAAAGCGTGGGCGGAGCAGGAAATAAAACGCCTGAAACGCGACGGCTTGAAAGGCAGTTTTACCACGTTCGGGGCAAAGCTCGTGGATAAGCTTACCGCCATAGGCATAAAGATAGACGGCGAGAAAAAAGGCGTTTATCAAGTAAAAAAGAATGTAATAAAATACGGCACAAGTGGGTTCCGTCAGGAAATAACCCTCGGTGCCAGGATAGCAGAATAATGAACAATATAGCAGACGCAATAAGACGAATGGCTCAGGGAGGCAGACAGACCGTCAGCCTTATATGCACAGTTGATGCTGTGGATAAGGAAACCCGCACAGTGGACTGCACTCCGCTTGACGAGGGTGCCCCTTTGCTTGGCGTGAACTTGCAAGCCAATCAGGAAAGCAAGTTCGGTGTTGTTGTATATCCTCGTGTCGGCAGTTATGTGGTGGTTGGTTTCGTGGCAGACGGCAGTGCAGGCATTGTGCTGATGACCGACGACATTGAAAGCATTGAAATGGTGGTGAAAGACGATAATACAAGCCTCAAAATAACCGAAGACGGCATTGTAATGAATGGCGGCAGCCTGCGTGGTTTGGTAAAGATTGCAGAACTTGAAGATAACCTAAACCAGTTGAAAACCTATGTTGAAACATTGAAAAGTGCAACCAGCTCCGGTATCAATGCAGTAGGTGCTGCTATGGCTGCAGATGGGGCAACAGGTGCAGAAACTTTTGAGGGTGCTATGGCATTAGCAAGCATCAACTTTAAGAATATGGAAAACGAAAAAGTGAAGCAATGAAAGGACTTGTAATAGATAGTGCAACAGGCGACCTATTGATAGAAAAAGGTACACTTTCGGTTGCCGATTGCGAAGAACAGATAGTGGAAATAGTGTTGGTAGCCAACCGTGGAGACATTAAAGAAGTGCCTCTCATTGGTGCTGAAATAGAGTTGATGCTCTCTGGCGAAAAAGACACATTGTGGCCTTTGAAAGCCAAACGAATGATAAAGGCTTGTGGTGTGGAGGTTAGCAAAATAAGCATTACCGATGATAACATTATAACAGTAGAATAATATGGAAATAACGGTAAAAGATCGACAAAGTTTATTTGATATTGCCATTCAGTATTTGGGCAGTGTAGAAGGCGTTTGGCTTTTGGCAGAAAAAAACAATATAAGTATCACCGATGCACTGGAAGATGGTACCATACTAAAGTATGATTCTACCGATATTATTGATACTAAAGTTGCAGAACACTACGCTCAGGAGCATTTGTCGCCGGCAACGGACATCAGCGAGCAAGAAATCAACACACTGCTCTACGGAGGCGAAGGCATTGGCTATTGGCGTGTTGAGAAAAACTTTGTGGTACAATAAAATTCAATTAAAATGAGAACAATAGAAGAGATTAAAAAAGAGATTACCGATGCGTGGATGCACGACGAGGTGTTGGCACGCAGTTATGGCTACGAGGTGGGTTCGGAGTGGAAGTTCAGCCGAGTGAGTATCGAAAACGTGCTTTGCTTCATTATGGCGGCCGTTGTTTGGACGCACGAAAGGCTGTTTGAGCGTCATCGGGAGGAGGTGGAAGCCTACATTGCCCAGATGAAACCGCACACGCTTCGCTGGTGGGTGGAGAAAGCCAAACTCTTTCAAAAAGGAAGCACGCTCCCCGACGACAGTTGCGACTACGACAACACCGACCTCACCGACGAGGAGGTGGCAAGCCGACAAATAGTGAAATTTGCAGCTGCTACGGAGCAAAAAAACATTGTTTACCTCAAAGTGGCCAAGGAGGAAGGCGGAGCAAAAAAACCGCTCGATGCCGACGAACTGGAAGCATTCTGTGCCTACGTGGACGAGGTGAGAGATGCCGGCGTGTCGGTGGAGGTTATCAACGAAGATGGATGTGAATTGGAACTTAATTTGACAATCTACTACGATCCTATGATACTCAACAGCGATGGGAAACACCTTGCCAAAGGCACTACGCCTGTGGAAGATGCAATACGACAATACATCGAAAACCTCTCGTTCAACGGCGAGTATCGCAACAGCGAACTCATCGACCGCTTGCAGGAGGTGGAGGGCGTGGTAATTCCCGAATTGTGTTGGGCGAAAGAAAGAATGTCTGCCGATAGCGATTGGGAGGAGATTCTTGCCTATGCTACGCCACATTCGGGCTATTATAAATATGAAGAAAAAAACATCCATATAAAATACCAGCTTTATGGCAAAAATACATCAAATTGATTTCAGCCGTATGGCAGTGCTTTTGCTTCCGTGCCGAATGCGTGGCGTGCGACTCATGAGTCTTGTGCGTGCGTTGGTGGCACCCATGGCGAGCCTTTCGGCAAGGCGACTTGCCGAGCGCGAAGAACGGCTTTTTTGGCTCCGCACAACGGGACAACGCCGACTGCTACGCTACGCCTTGAACAAATACTTCGGGGTGCAAGGCTTTGAGATAGAAGACGCCACAAGTCGTGGAAAGTGGCTGATGGTGTACGACGAATCGGAAGACGAAAAAACAATTATCGACAACACAACGCTCCTCCACGATGAGGCTACCACCACGGGCGAAGATGCCTTTGTGGTACGTTACCCGAAGGAGTTGGCTGATAAAAAAGAGATTATCCGAATCATTGTTTCGCACTACAAAATGGCAGGAAAAAGTTTTAGAATGGAGAGTATTTAATCAATTATCAAATATCAATTAAACAAAGATGGACAAAGCAAATTACACAGACAACGGCAAAGGTCGTTATCCACTCTCGACAGATGGGTTGGAATTCATTCAGCAACAAATCGAATTGATTTACAACGTGGCAGAGTTGCACGGTAGGAACTACATTTTGAAAGGCTCGACGGCTACGACAGAGGGCATTATAGTGGTCGAAGGCGAAATGATGCCACTACAAGGTCAGCCAAACGCTTACATTCAGGTGGTGGAAGAGTACGATACGCTCCAAGCCGACGGATTGACGTTTGAAAACGCTCGCGTGCGACGCACTGCCAATTATGTTAGCGACGAGACAGGCGACAATTGCTACGCGGCAAGCCTTTTCCGCAAACTCACCACGATAGAAGCGTTGCAAGAAGAGATGACGCCCCACTTGATGCCCAAAGGTGCCATTGTGATGTGGAGCGGAACGACACCACCTGCGGGTTGGGCAATCTGCAACGGAACGAATGGCACGCCGAATTTGAGCGGGCGGTTTATTGTGGGCGTTGGCAAATCGTCGAACGGAGATACGGATTATCAATTAAACACAACAGGCGGAAAAGAAAAGGTTCAGCTGAATGCGAACGAGTGTGCGTTGCCACAGCATACGCACAATGTAACCGTAAGTGCGTGTGTAGACAATGACCTTTCAGATCCAGGAGCAAGTCGGGTTGATGGAAATAATTCAGGTAGATTCCGCAAAAAGGACGTAACTTACTCTACATCTTCAGCCTCAACTACTGCAGAAGCTCACGAGAACCGTCCGCCGTATTATGTGTTGGCTTATATAATAAAGATAGTTTAATTTATCAATTCAAATAAAGATGGATAGAGAGACATTAAAAAAATGGTTTCGCACGGGAGCGAAGCCCACAGAGGCACAATTTGCCGAGTTGATAGATAGTTTTCGTCACGTCGAAGAGAAGTTGAAGGTGAGCGATGTGGAAAATTTGGCGGCACTCATTGCCCAGAAAATGACTCGCGAGGACGCCCTCACGCTCCACGAAGCGTTGTCAAAGAGCATATCGGAGTTGGAACAACTGAAAGCCACACACGAAGACGTGCACACGGCAATAGAGCAATATCACGCCACGCAAGAATGGACGCAGGAAAGCAATCTGAACAACTACACCGACGCTGGTATTTATCATTTCAAAGGTTACCGCACGAATGCCAATGACAACTTACCGATAGAGAGCGTTGGCGAAACGGTAAACATTGCGTTTACGCTTATTGTGGATGCACACGAAGGAAAATTGGAAAATTCGACACACGTGCCTTGCATCGTGTCGCAAACACTCTTTTTGGGCAATCGTCAAGGTTCGGAAACGAGGGCATACGTGCGCAATGCAACGATTTTTCACGACGGACAGGCGGAGCGATGGGAGCCGTGGCGTGAGTTGATGCAAACGACTTATCTGGGTGTGCTAAAAGAAACACACGAGGGCGAAACTCTGAAATCCGTTACCGAAAATGGACTTTATACGGGTGCGTTGTTTGCTCCAGCATCAACTTTTGACATTTTCAAGCTCGAGGTAATGAACAACTATGCGATGGCTCAGGTGTACGGCACGGGCAATACGGTGTTGCAAAAAATAACCCTATTGAAATACAATGGCGATGACCGAGAACTTACACGCAAAGGTAAGTGGAACGGAAACGGTTATGATTGGAATGATTGGGCAGGGGAAAAAACGACCGAAACAGCTGGAAACCCCGTAGAAAAGGCAAGACAAAACAGCCTTGGCGTGGTAATGGGTGGAAAAAACGTTTCTATCGACACCGACGGTAGCGTGAATGTAGAGGCACTTTTTTTGAAAAGAAACGATACGGATACCGGCGATGGAGTGTTGAACGACAGCAAACTGCGTATAGACAACTCGCTTACCGTTGACACGGCTATGCATACGTATCAAAACAAGCAGGCTTCGGAACTTTCGATAGTAGAAGAGGAAGGTTTGTGGGATTATCCGATAGTAACTGGCAATGAGAATAAAGACTTTGAAACAGTAACAGCCCTTACGACAATTTCTCCAAACAGCACGGTTGTACTTGTAAGAGACATTTGGCGAAAAGCCTACAACCGCTTTCTTTATCTTTGCCAAAACAACTACAGCGACTACACAGCATCAAAAACTTTGATGCGTGGCATTTTGAAATACCCCTACTATCAAGGTTGGTATATATTTCAGTTGAAAACAAACCTCACGAGCAATGTTCAATTTTATTTGGTAGATAGAAATAATACTCGCCAAATAGCTTTTGAAAACAACGGCGGAGGTGTTTATCAAGCCAATATCTCTAACTTCATTGAGCAATATGAAGAGGTGGAGGTAGGCGTTTTTCAGCCCGTTTACACGAACGACCTCAGCAAGCTGTTGCCTTTCCGCATAGAAGCGGAATACTCGGGCAACTCATCGTGGAGTTACGACGGCGTGGAACTCACCATAGAAACCTACGAAAAAGGTTCGCCCGATGTCTACAACGGCAACAACGGCAGATATCTTTTCGGTCGTTTTCAGAAAATAGTAGAAGGCAACGATGGCTACACCGACCAAACGCGTAACGTGGTGGTCTGTAGCGATGGCATTCTGCTGCAAGGCAGCAACCAAGCATGCTACATAAAAATAACCCCCGATGGCAACATCGAAACCAACCTCGGGCAATTTATAACCACTTAAAAACTAGTTGAAAAATGAAACAACAATTGACAGCAGGAGCAGGCAATTGGCTCACACAAAAACAACTCTCCGTAGGCGAACAACGCATATTTGCAACGCGCGTCAGCGGTGATGTAAAAGCGGAAGATTGGATAGAAGTGACCGCCGAAGAAAAGGCTGAGTTGGAAAAAGAGAAGTAAAAAAGTCCCCGACTTACTAAAAGCGGCTCCTACCCCGCTAATGAGTACAAAGGTGCACGACCACCACGACGGAGACCTTATAAGGGTCTTTATTAGGTGATCGTGCACCTTTATTTTAATGTAGGAGATTACAAAAATACGAACTTATAATGAATAAATATTACAAGATGCTTGAAAAGGTCCTAAATTCGGACAAAACACAGCAAAACAAGAAAGGCGGTATAAGATACCTCCTGAACGAACACATTACACTTACACCTGCCGACCTCTTGGATATATTCGAGAGCCACGGCATAGCAAGAAAGAAGTTGCGCAATGAATTAAGCCTCTTTATGGAGGGTGAGCGCAATGTTGAGAAGTACAGAGAAGTAGGTATAAATTGGTGGGACTATTGCGGATCAATCCTCGTAAATTCGTACCCTACATATTTTGAGAAACTGCCACCGCTGATTGCAAAAATCAACAGAGAGAAGCGGAACAGTAAGAATTATGTGCTGTTCTTGGGTGAAACCGGTGTTGAGAGCAACCAAATGCCTTGTTTAAGCCTTGTACAGTTCCAGATTGATGAGGGCGAATTGGTTGTATCGGCGTATCAGCGAAGTTCTGACGCAAATCTCGGTTTGCCGGCAGATATTTACCACCTCTATTTAATAAGTCGCCAGATAGATGTGCCTTTGAAATCTATTACAGTGAATTTTGGCAATCTTCATATATACGAGAGCAACGAAACTAACACACGCAGATTGCTTGCCGGTGAGGAAAACGTAAAATTTGAGCTGAATGTGTGAAAAGGTATATAAGTCTGCACCTTTGCCGTTTCAAGGTCAAAAACGGCGTTTTTTGAACGATTTACGCAGTGTTATCACACGCTTCAATGACATAGATATTGTTATAGACCTTTTCGGTGGAAGTGGTTTGCTCGCCCACACAATAAAGCGAGAACGCCCGGAACTGAAAGTGATTTATAACGACTATGACAACTATTGCGAAAGGCTTGCTAATATATCCCGGACAAATGAGTTGCTGGGCAAAATACGCTTGCTGACAAAGGACGCTCCACAGGACAAAAGAATGCCTGACAGTTTGCGTAATGAAATTCTTGCACTTATTGAAGATTATTCTTTGACTGGCTTTGTTGATTACCTTACGCTTGGAACGTCTTTGCTGTTCAGCGGCCAATGGGCACAAACATACAAAGAACTGTCTGAGGAAGTGTTCTATAATCGTGTCAAACAAACCGATTATAAAGCTGATGGTTATCTTGATGGCTTGCAGATAGAATGCAAAGATTATAAGGAACTGTTTGCCGAATATAAGGACAACAAACGTGTTTTATTCCTTGTTGATCCTCCTTATCTTTCGACAGACTGCAAGTCTTACAAAAATTATTGGGGTTTGTCAGAATACCTTGATGTTCTCAAAGTTCTTGTCGGGACAAAGTTTATATACTTTACCAGCAATAAATCGCAAATAATTGAGCTTTGCGAGTGGATAAGAAACAACGCTGAAATAGGAAATCCTTTTGCTGACATAGAGAAACGACTGCAAGAAAACAAACTGAATTATCAAGGCTCTTTTACTGATATAATGTTGGTAAAAGAGTAGTAAAAAGGCATTTAATTACCGTTGAAATAGTGATTAAATGCCTTTCAAATTGCTTGTTTTGCAGTGTGTGAAAAAAAGAGAAAAATGTCCGTTTCGTTTTGAAAAGTTGTACGTTTCGTTTTTGCGATTATAGAATAATAAAAAAAATCAAAAAAAGAGAGTCTAAAAGACTCTCTTTTTCATTAGTATAGAATATCTAAAAAATTAGAATTCTTGTTTGCTCATACGAACGTAGCTCTTATAGCGCCATTTTGCATTTTCTTCAGCAGAAGCGAACAATTCTTCAGCTTCTTGAGGGTATTGCTTCATAACAGAAGCGAAGCGAACTTCTCCTTTCAAGAAATCTTTGAATTTGCTATAGTCAGGCTCTTTCGAGTCAAGTGAGAAAGGATTTTTACCTTCAGCTTCTAGCGCTGGATTGTAGCGCCATAGATGCCAATATCCACATTCAACTGCAGCCGCCTCTTCTGCTTGAGATTTGCCCATACCTTTCTTCAATCCGTGGTTGATACATGGAGCATAAGCAATGATAAGTGATGGTCCATCGTAAGCTTCTGCTTCGCGAATAGCTTTAAGCGTTTGAGCTTGATCGGCACCCATTGCAATTTGAGCTACGTATACATATCCGTAAGTTGTAGCAATCATACCCAAGTCTTTTTTGCGGACACGTTTTCCAGCAGCAGCAAATTTAGCAATAGCGCCAACTGGAGTTGCTTTAGAAGCTTGTCCACCAGTGTTGGAGTAAACTTCGGTATCAAGTACCAAAATGTTTACATTTTTGCCACTAGCTATAACGTGATCCAAACCACCATAACCGATATCGTAGCTTGCGCCGTCACCACCAATAATCCATTGTGAACGTTTGATTAGGTAACCGCTTAGTGAACTGATTTGTTTGCAAATATCGCAGTCGCAAGCTTCCACAACTGGAATTATTTTAGCTGCAAGTTCTTTTGTTTTTTCAGCATCGTTTTGGTTTTCGATCCATTCTGCGAACCAACCTTTTAGTTCGTCTGAACAGCAAGAGCAAGATTGAGCTTCAGTCATCAAACGTTCGATGCGAGCACGCATTTTTTCATTAGCGAATTGCATACCCAATCCGTATTCGCAGAAGTCTTCAAACAATGAATTTGCCCAAGCAGGTCCGTGACCTTCTTCGTTTGTAGTGTATGGAGTAGAAGGTACTGATCCTGAATAGATGGAAGTACATCCTGTTGCATTTGCCACCATCTGACGATCACCAAAGAGTTGTGAAATAAGTTTCAAATAAGGTGTTTCGCCACAACCAGAGCAAGCTCCAGAGAATTCGAAGAGTGGAGTTGCAAATTGAGAATTCTTAACGTTTGATTGAATGTCAATCAAGTTTTGTTTTGATTTAACATTTTCTACGCAATAATCCCAATTTTTAGCTTCTTCCAATTGACTTTCAAGGTCAACCATTTTAAGTGCAGGCCCACCTGCTTTTGGATTTCCAGGACAAACGTCAACGCAGTTGCCACAACCCAAGCAATCTAAAACACCAACTTGGATACGGAAATTCATACCTTTCATTGCAGCAGGAGCTTTCATTTCGATTGTATTTGCAGCAAATCCTGCTTTTTCGTTTTCGTCTAATACGAAAGGACGGATACAAGCGTGTGGGCAAACATAAGCACATTTGTTACATTGAATACAGTTATCAGCATTCCATACTGGCACAAATGCTCCAACTCCACGTTTTTCGTATCTTGCAGTACCTTGTTCCCAAGTTCCATCTTCAATTCCTTTAAATGCAGATACTGGCAACAAATCGCCATTTTGTGCATTAATAGGACGAACAACGTTGTTGATAAAGTCTGGATCGTTGTTTGCAATTGCTTCATCATCAGCAAGATTTGCCCAAGATGGATCAATAGCGAGTTGCTTGTATTCGCCACCACGATCAACAGCTGCATTGTTTTTGTCAACAATATCTTGACCTTTTTTGCCATATGATTTGACAATGAATTTCTTCATTTGTTCTACTGCCAAATCAACAGGAATTACGCCAGTGATACGGAAAAACGCTGATTGAAGAATAGTATTTGTACGGTTTCCTAAACCGATTTCTTGTGCAATTTGTGTTGCGTTGATGTAGTAAACAGAAATATTCTTTTGAGCCAAATAGCGTTTTACGTTGTTTGGTAAGTTCTTAGCCAACTCTTCTTCGTTCCAAATGGTGTTCAAAAGGAACGTTCCGTTTTGTTGCAATCCGCGAGTAACATCGTACATACGTAAATAAGCTTGAACGTGGCAAGCAACAAAGTTAGGAGTATTTACTAAGTAAGTACTGCGAATAGCGTTGTCGCCAAAACGCAAGTGCGAGCAGGTAAAACCTCCTGATTTTTTAGAGTCGTATGAGAAATATGCTTGGCAATATTTGTTGGTGTTGTCACCGATAATTTTTACAGAGTTTTTGTTTGCTCCAACAGTACCATCAGCACCAAGGCCATAGAATTTTGCTTCAAACATACCTTCTCCGCCAAGAGCTATTTCTTCTTTTTGAGGAAGTGAAGTAAATGTTATGTCATCAACAATTCCAATCGTAAACTGATTTTTTGGTTGAGGTAGAGCCAAATTTTCATAAACTGCCAAAATTTGAGCAGGAGTAGTGTCTTTTGAACCTAATCCATAACGTCCACCTACAACAATAGGGGTATTTTCTTGACCATAAAGAACGTCTTTTACATCTAGATACATAGGTTCGCCGTTTGCACCTGGTTCTTTTGTTCTGTCAAGAACTGCTAAACGTTTACAAGTTTCTGGAAGTACAGACAAGAAGTGTTTAGCAGAGAATGGACGGTAAAGATGGACTGCAATCAAACCAACTTTTTCGCCTTTTTCTGTCAAATAGTCGATAGTTTCACGAATAGCTTCAGTTACAGAACCCATTGCCACAATTACACGATCAGCATCTTTTGCTCCGTAGTAGTTGAACAATCCATATTCACGTCCTGTAATAGCAGAAATTTCTTTCATATATTCTTCTACAATAGCAGGAACTGCTTCGTAGTAAGGATTGCAACTTTCACGATGTTGGAAGAAGTGGTCAGGATTTTCTGCCATACCACGAGCAACTGGTTTATTTGGATTTAGAGCACGTTCGCGGAACTCTGCTAATGCTTTTTGATCAATAAGGTGTGCTAAATCTTCATTTTCTAGTGCTTCGATTTTTTGAATTTCGTGCGAAGTACGGAAGCCATCGAAGAAGTTTACGAATGGTACACGGCTTTTGATAGTTGACAAATGAGCAACAGCAGCCAAATCCATAACTTCTTGAACAGAACCTTCTGCCAACATAGCAAATCCTGTTTGGCGACAGCTCATTACGTCTTGATGATCACCAAAGATACACAAAGCGTGACTTGCCAAAGTACGTGCTGAAACATGGAAAACACATGGCAACAATTCTCCTGCAATTTTGTACATATTAGGAATCATAAGCAATAATCCTTGCGATGCTGTGTAAGTAGTGGTTAGTGCGCCAGCTTGCAATGAACCGTGAACTGCTCCTGCAGCACCAGCTTCTGATTGCATTTCTTGTACATAAACTGTTTCGCCGAAAATGTTTTTACGTCCGGCAGCTGCCCATTCGTCTACATATTCTGCCATAGTAGAAGATGGAGTGATAGGATAAATAGCGGCAACTTCGGAGAACATATATGAAATATGTGCAGCCGCTTGATTTCCATCACAGGTCAAAAATTTCTTTTCTTTTGCCATTTTAGTAATATATTTAAAAATCTAGATTGTTTTATTTTTATAAACAATGAGTTTTTTCATCGTTCAATCTCTACAACTCGCAAAGTTAGATAATTTTTGTTTGATTTGGATAAAAAAATGGAGTGGTTTATTGGAAAAAAAACTTATGTGATAAAAAAAGAGGAACTCTTGAGAGCTCCCCTTTTTTTTGAAGAAAGTTTATTTTTAGTTGAACCATTTTACATAGCAGAAGTCCATTCTGTGTGGAAGCATTTCGTTTTTAGGGAACATACGGAATGCGTATTTGTAAGAACCGCTATGATTAGTTTGGTATTCTGCAGAATAGAACAATTTAGAACCTTCTCGTTTTACAAGTTGTAATTCTTTTGTTTCCAAAATTTTCATGCGATTTTTTTCATCGATGTAAGTAACAACAACCTCTGTTCCTATTCCGTTGTCGTCAAGATTTCTAACATCAAGAACTACTTCAATGTTATAAGATTTTCCAACTTCAACAGTTTGCAAATCTTGATTACCAATCTTAACTGATTCTACAGAAATGTTGTCCCAGTTTTCTGCAATCTTTTGTTTCCAAGCCGCAATCTCTTTTGCTTTAGCAAAGTTGTTTGCTTTAAGCAATGCTGCGCGTTTCGATTCTGGAGTATAGAATTTTTCGATGTAGTCATCAAGCATTCGTTTAGTTGTGAATCTAGGAGCAATTTCTGCAATAGATTTTTTGATGCATTGAATCCATTCTGGAGAGAATCCTCTTTCGTTTTTTGCAAAGTACATTGGAATGATTTCTGACTCCAAAAGGTTGTAAATAGTTGCAGCATCCAAAAGGTCCTGTTGGCCTTGATCGTCAAATGTGCGTTTTTCTGTTAGCGCCCAACCTGCACCTTTTACATAACCTTCTAACCACCATCCGTCAAGAACAGAGAAGTTAAGAACACCGTTCATTTCAGCTTTTTGTCCAGATGTTCCTGATGCTTCAAGTGGACGAGTTGGGTTGTTTAACCAAATATCAACACCAGAAATTAAACGTTTTGCTAAGCGCATATCGTAATTTTCTAGGAAGATAACTTTTCCAAGGAATTGAGGCATACGAGAGATTTCAATAATGCGTTTAATCAAACCTTGACCTCCACCATCAGCTGGGTGAGCTTTTCCTGTGAAGATGAATTGTACAGGATGTTCAGGGTCATTTACAATTTTTGACAAACGATCCAAATCCATAAACAATAGATGAGCACGTTTGTAAGTAGCGAAACGACGTCCAAAACCAATTATCAACGCATTTGGATTGATGTTTTCAAGAATTG
Organism: Paludibacteraceae bacterium; assembly: GCA_045612365.1. Classification (GTDB taxonomy): domain Bacteria; phylum Bacteroidota; class Bacteroidia; order Bacteroidales; family Paludibacteraceae; genus RGIG9608. Next base: position 104,058 of record JAZKYY010000008.1, on the reverse strand, counting down.
AAACGATTTTTCCTGGATCGCGTTGTGTAGTTAACCAGTTTTCTTTGAATTGTGTTTTGATGTATTCGATCAAACGATTTTTTAATCCTGTGCGAGTTTTCCAAATCTTTTCATCAGATACGTTGTAGATTTTTCTCCATATATCCACATTTGATTGGTCTGCATAGAATTCTTTTCCAAATACTTCTTCGTAAACTGTTTTCCATTCAGAAGCAGCCCATGTTGGCATGTGAACACCATTTGTTACATAGTTTACATGAAGTTCTTCTGGGAAATATCCTTTCCAAATAGGCGAGAACATTTCTTGTGAAACTTTTCCGTGTAGCCAGCTTACACCGTTTACTTCTTGAGATGTGTTGCAAGCAAATACACTCATGCAGAATTTTTCAGATAAGTTTTCTGGGTTTTCACGTCCCATTGCGATGAATTCTTCCCAAGAAAGACGCATCTTTTCTGGGTAGCCGCCCATGTAGTAACGGAAAAGTCCTTCTTCAAAATAGTCGTGTCCAGCAGGTACTGGAGTGTGAACTGTGTATAGTGATGAAGCACGAACAACTTCCAAAGCTTCGTTGAATGAAAGACCTTTTGCAACATAGTCAACCAAACGTTGAACGTTGATAAGAGCAGCGTGTCCTTCGTTGCAGTGATATACATCTTTTTCAATGCCTAAAGCTTTAAGAGTAAGCATACCTCCAATGCCAAGCATAATTTCTTGTTTCAATCGGTGCTCGTTGTCACCACCATAAAGTTGATGTGTGATAGATTTGTCAGCATCAGAGTTTGAATTGATGTTAGTGTCAAGCAAATAAAGTGCGATACGACCAACTTGAACTTTCCAAACTTGTGCATAAATAGTACGTTCTGGATAAGGAACTGCAATAAGAAGTGGGGCTCCATCTTCTTTTTTTACCAATGAAATTGGCAAAGTGTTGAATTTTTGAGGTTCGTAAATTGCTAATTGTTGACCATCAATGCTCAATGATTGTTTGAAATATCCAAATTCATACAAGAATCCGATAGCAGTCATGTTTACATTGCAATCACTAGCTTCTTTCAAGTAATCACCAGCCAAAACTCCTAAACCTCCAGAATAAATTTTAAGGATATTAGTCAATCCGTATTCCATGCTGAAATAAGCTACAGATGGAATATCTGTGCGAGTTTCTACATCGATGTATTTTTGGAATTCGCTGTAAACAGCATTCATTTTTTTGATGTAGTTTTCGTCTTTTGCAAGTTCTTGAAAACGTTCGTAACTTGTTTTCTCAAACGTAGCCAATGGATTATTAGCTGTTTCGCTCCAAACTTCTGGGTCAATCTCTTTGAAAAGCATTTTTGCATCATGATTCCAAACCCACCAAAGGTTGTTTGCTAGCTTTTCTAGTTTTTCTAACTCTTGGGGAACTCCCAATTTTACATTAAAATCATTCCAACAAGGTTGGTTAGATTTGCTTACTTTTATTTTCATTTTTTTTCTAAGATAAATTAATTTCTATTTTGTTTATTATTTTTCAAAGCAATGGTAAATGCTTTTTCGTAATGTTTGATAAAATTCTTCCACAATGCTTTTTGTGCAATTTTTGTGGCTTTTTGTCTGTTTTTTTCAACTTCCTTGTCGGTTTTTTCGGCAAATAGAAGTACCATTTTTGCAATGGATTCAACCACTTCGCAATAGTTCTCGTCAGTGCGATGAACAATGCCTACTCCAGAAGTGATGTTTTTTGGCTCTTTTGATACCCATTGTCCAAAACCTGATAGGTCGGTTGTAATAGTTGGAATTCCAAAAGCAACGCTTTCAAGTGGAGTGTACCCCCATGGTTCGTAGTAAGATGGGAAAATTGTCATATCAAAACCAATGAGAATGTCGTAGTAAGTTTTGTTGAAAATGCCGTCATTCTTTTCTAAATAAGAAGGAATAAAAATGATTTTTAAGTTATCCTCTTTTTTGTTCGAAAACTGATGCCATTTTATTGAATTCAAGATTTTGTCTTGATCTTCATAATGTAAACGATGTGTTGCGTAAATTTGTCCTTCGTTTTGTGCATCTTTTTGTTTTGAAGCGAAACGATATTCAGAAGTATATGCTGGAATAGCCAAGAAAGCAACAATTTCTTTCTTTGTGTTACTTTTTGCTATCAAATCCATTGAATCGATAAATACATCGATCCCTTTGTTTTTGTATTCGTATCTACCAGATGTTCCAACAAAAAGTACGTTGTCATCTAATTTATATCCTAAAACTTTTTCCGCAATGCTTTTAAGTGCTTTTCTAGCTTCTGTCCTTTTTTTGTCAAAGTTTTCTGTTGGAACAAAATCGTCTTCAAAACCATTTGGAGTTACAACGTCAGGTTGTTTGTCGAGTAGTTGTTTGCACTCGCTTGCCGTAATGTCGCTCACCGTGGTGAAGCAGTCACAAAGGTGTGCGGCACATTTTTCAACCGAATGTTTGGCCTCCATATTTAACTCAGCAGCCATTTGGTCTCCGTTGTAAGCAAAGAATTGATCGTAAAGAGGTTTATTGTTCCCAGCTATCGAACGTCCAATCGACGTAGCATGTGTAGTAAAAATAGTTGCTACATTTGGAGCATATTTTTTAAGGAATAATGCGCCAAAAGCAGTCATCCATTCGTTGAATAACGCAATAATGTTTTTATCGCTAATTTTTTGATAATTAATGAAATGCTTTATGATGCATCCGCAAGCATAACCAAACATACTAGACTCATCATAATCGCCGTAAGCGTGTAAAGAGTCAACTCCAAATGCTTGCCAAAAGTCGCTGTAGATATCGTTCTTTTTTGCATAAAGCACGTCAAAATTGATAAGAATAGCTAAAGGTTTTCCAGGAATATCCCATCTGCCCACGCGAACTTTAAGTTGTGTGTCTTCTTCTACTTGCTTTGCCCAAAGATTAAGACTTTTGTCTTTTGTTGGCAAAAAGTATGGAGATTCAGTTTTTGTCCAAACGTCAGGACCTAGAAAAATTAAATTGTTTTGTCCGTAGCTATCAATAAGTGTTTTAGCTTTTGTGGAAAGTACGGTGTAGATGCCTCCTACTCGGTTGCAAACTTCCCAACTTGCCTCAAAAATATAGTCAGGTTTTATTGTTTTCATTCAAAAAAAGTGGTCAAAAAATTAAACCGCAAAAGTACAAAAAAGTTCTTATAAAAAGAATAAGATATTTTTCAAAAAAATAGGAACTAATAAATAATGTTAAAAGATGCCTAAAGGAGAGGTTTGATCATAAGTTTTACTCAAAGAATTCCATTTTCTTCTCCATCGGACATGATAAAGGACAGCAGCCATACAAAGCGAAATGCTAAATGCAACCCAAATGCCAGAAGCTCCCATTTGTAGAGGAAATGCAAGCAAATATCCTAAGGGCAGATTGATAACGATGTAAGTTATAAAGGCGTAGATAACGGGAATTCTTACGTCTGTTAATCCTCGGAGAATCCCTATCCCAATACATTGAATACCATCAAAAATTTGAAAAATCCCTGCTAAAATTAGAAGAGGAATAGCTGCCTCAATTACAGTTGGGTCGGTTGTGAATATATGTGGAAGTTGTCGGCTAAAAGCAATGATGAGAATTGTTGTAATCGCATTGTTCAGAATGCAAAGATGTGTAGATGCATTGGCGGCCATTTTTAGTTCTTTGAATTTTCTTTCGCCTAATCTGTGGCTGACTCGTATTGTGGCTGCGTTGCCAATGCCTATAACAATCATAAATGTTGTGTTTGCAACTTGCAATGCTATTTGGTTTGCAGCAAGAGGAACTTCGCCGAGCCATCCTACCATGATTGCAGACAGACACCAAACGCTACATTCAAGCAACATGTGTCCACCAATTGGAACGCCAATTTGAGCAATTTTCGCTAGCCTTTGTCTGCTTAAAAGATGAATAGAAAACTGTTTGATGTATTGCCACCATTGATTTTTTAAACGAATAATAGCAATAAACATTATTGGCATTAGCAATCGAGCAATGAAAGTTGCAATTCCAGCACCGATAATGCCATATTTTGGGAAACCCCATTTGCCGAAAATGAGGAGATAATTAAGAAAAATGTTGATGCAGTTGGCAATTATAGTAATAATCATTGCAATTTTAGTATTTCCGAGCCCTTCCATGAATTGCTTAAAATGGCAAAAAAGAAGAAAAGGTATTAGACTGAATGTTGTAATTAGATAATAAGGACGGCAAGTTTCTACAACTTCGGTTTCTTGTCCCATTTTGTCTAAAAATGGATAAACGGAGAAGAGTAGACCTGCTAGTGCAATGGCAACAATAAGTGAAAAAAGAAATCCGTTGTAGAAGTAGGATTTTATGTTGTGTTTATCTTTTTGGACAAACACTTGACCTACGAGAGGTGTAATACCCATCACTGCACCGATGGCCAAAACATGCCCTAAAAAATAGATGGAGCTAGAAAAAGAAACCGCAGCAAGTTCCGTGGTTCCTACATGTCCGACCATTATGTTGTCGGCAAGAGAAACAACAGCTCCTCCTAATTGTGTTAGAACAATAGGAAGAGCAATTTTAAGGTTGTTTTTATAATATGGAAGATATTGTTTAATAAATCTCATAGGAAAAGCACAAAGCTTCATTATTTTTTTGAAGTTTTTTTGGTTTTCTTTTTTTTGGTTTCTCCGTTGATGATTTTAAGACAATCTTCAAGTGTAAGTTCTGCAGGCAATAATGTTTTAGGAATTTTGAAATTCTTTTTATTGTATGAAATATAGGGACCAAATCGTCCGTTTAGAACAAAAATATTTTCTTTTTCAAATTTCTTGATTTCTTTGTTCTTTTCAACTTCTCTTTTTTCTACAATTAGTTCAATAGCTCTTTCGTAAGTTACTTTCAAAGGATCTTCTCCTTTGGGGATAGAAACAAAGTTCTTACCATGTTTTACATAGGGACCAAACCTCCCAACGGCAATGGTTATTTCTTCTCCTTCAAATTCTCCAACATTCATTGGAAGTTTGAATAAGTCAAGGACTTCTTCAAGCGTGATAGTTTCTATGCTTTGACCTTTTTGCAATGATGCAAAAAGAGGTTTTTCTTCGTCGGAAGCAGAGCCTATTTGAGCTACGGCTCCATATCTTCCTATTTTTACAAAAACAGGTTTGCCAGATTTTGGGTCAATACCTACCTCTCTCTCTCCAGTTTTTTTGCTTGTGTTTTGTAGAGCCTTTTCAATATTTGAATTAAATTTTTGATAGAATTTATCAATTACATTTGTCCAAACCGAGTTTCCTTCTGCGATTTCATCAAATTGCTTTTCAACGTCTGCAGTAAAGTTGAAATTCATGATATTTGGAAAATTCTCTATCAAATAGTCATTTACAACAATTCCTATATCGGTCGGAGAAAGTTTCCCTTTTTCTATTGTGTTTTTGTCTGATTTTACAGTTTCTTTTATTGTTCCTTTTTCGAGAGTAAGAAGAGTGTATTCTTTAGAAGGATTCTCAATTTCTTTTTTCTCTACGTAATCTCTATTTTGAATAGTAGAAATAGTAGGCGCATAAGTAGATGGACGCCCAATGCCTAACTCTTCTAGTTTTTTTACTAAACTTGCTTCAGTGTAACGTGCGGGTCTTTGTGAAAACCGTTGCTGAGCTATGCTTTTCTTTAGTTCTAACAGCTGGTGAAGTTCTAGTTTTGGGAGCAAAGTTGTTTCGTCCTTTTCGGAACTTTCATCTTCGACGGATTCTGTATAAACTCGTAAGAAGCCATCAAATTTCAAGACTTCTCCAACGGCTATGAATTTTTCTTGAGAGGAAGAAACTCCTATAGTTATTGTAGTACGTTCAATTTCGGCATCGCTCATTTGTGATGCGATAGTACGTTTCCAAATTAAATCGTAAAGGCGCTTTTCTTGTGAAGTTCCATCTATTTCATGAACATTCATGTAAGTAGGACGGATGGCTTCGTGAGCTTCTTGAGCGCCTTTAGACTTTGTCTGAAACTTGCGAGCTTTCCAGTATCTTTCCCCCGCCATAGAAAGAATTTCTTCTTTTGAAGTGTTTAGGGCTAAACTAGAAAGGTTAACAGAATCGGTACGCATATAGGTAATTTTCCCTGCTTCGTATAGTTTCTGTGCAACTCTCATTGTTTGTGCTACAGAAAAACCTAGTTTTCGAGCTGCTTCTTGTTGAAGAGTAGAAGTAGTGAATGGTGCTGCAGGAGATTTTTTTCCAGGTTTTGTACTGATGTCTTCAACCGAAAAGTCGGCATTGATGCATTTTTGCAAGAAAACTTCAGCTTCTTCTTTAGTTGAAAATCTATTTTGTAATTCAGCTTTTATTTCAACGGTTTCTCCATTTGTATTTTTGGTTAAAAATACGGTAGTAACTTTGTAGCTAGATTCGGCAACAAATTGCTGAATTTCTCTTTCTCTTTCAACAATCAAGCGAACAGCAACCGACTGAACACGTCCTGCAGAAAGTGATGGTTTTATTTTCTTCCAAAGAATAGGAGAAAGTTTGAAACCAACAACTCTATCAAGAACTCGACGTGCTTGTTGTGCGTCAACTAAATTTTTGTCTATCGTGCGTGGGTTTTCTATCGCGTGAAGAATTGCGGTTTTTGTGATTTCGTGAAAAACGATACGTTTTGTTTTTTCTTCGGGAATAGACAACGCCTCCAAAAGGTGCCAAGCTATGGCTTCTCCTTCACGATCCTCATCAGAAGCGAGCCATACCACTTCTGCTTCCGAAGCGGATTTTTTCAAATCTCCAACAAGCTTCTTTTTGTCCGAAGGAACTACATAAATAGGTTGAAAATTATTTTCAATATCAACGCTAAACTCTTTCTCTTTTAGGTCTCTAATATGCCCAAAACTTGACATTACAGAAAAATCTTTTCCTAAAAATTTTTCGATAGTTTTTGCTTTGGCTGGTGATTCTACTATGACAAGATTTTTTTTCATTTTTCTGTAAAATAAGGTGTTTCTCCTTTTTGAAAAAACGCTTGCAAAGATAGAAAAAAACTGAAATACGGAATAAGTTTCTCTGATAGTGAACTAAATTGTAGAAATTTATTTAGTTTTTTCTTTTACTAAAAAAAGTAAAATTATATTTATTTAACAACTCTAGATATAGGTAATTGTCTGCAATTAAGATACTTTTCGCTATTTTTGCAAAGAAAATGAGGAGGTTTCTTATAAATAGCACAATTGTATCTTTGGTGTTTTTCTTTTTAACATCATCTACAGGTTTTAACGTAACTCGTTTTTGTTGCAATGTTTGCGCCAATCATGGTTTTGAAGTTTTTTGGAATACGTCTTGTTCTGATGTGCACATAAAGCATCAAAATGGAGAAGAAGCAGAAAATCATTGTTGTGAGCACGAATCTGATAATAAAAAGGGAATATCAACTGCTTCCGATAATTGCAGTTTAACTCGCATCTCAACGAATATTTATACATTACAAAAACAGGTTAAAATAAATCCTGATTTTGTTTTTGGGTTTGTAAAACTCAATTTTACTCTCTTAGAATTTGAGGAAAAGTCGGACTATACGAAAGATTTTCTCACAATTCCACCTTTGCTGACGGGAAGAACAATTCTAGAAAAGAAGTCTACTTTCATAATTTGATTAAAAAGTAAATTTTTATCTGTTCCATAAATTTTAGATATGGGATTTATGAATTATTTACCTTTTAATCGAATAAAAAATGAAAACAAGACTATTATCTCTGATATTTACAATATTTATATTTAATATCACGAATGCTACTACAATACGAGGTAGTGTAACTGCGAACGAGCAACCAATAATTGGAGCCGAAGTTCTTTGGCACAACACTGGATTTGGTACCACTAGCAACCTTCAGGGATATTTCGAGCTGAAAAAAACTGAAAAAACGGATACGCTTGAAATCCGTTATCTTGGTTATCAAACAATGCTTATTGCGGTAAAAGACACTGCATTTCTTCATATTTCGCTTGAAGAAAAGCAAGAAGAGTTGGACGAAGTGGAAGTAAATGCTCGTGCGGTAAGCACGTTGAATTACAGATTTTCAGCCACACAAACACAAAAAATAACGGGTGCAGAACTTTGTCGAGCAGCTTGTTGCAATCTCTCCGAAAGTTTCGAAACAAATGCGTCGGTAGATGTATCGTATAGCGATGCAGCAACTGGAGCAAAACAGATAAAAATGCTCGGTTTGTCGGGCAATTATGTACAAATGCTTACTGAAAACACCCCAGGCATACGTGGATTGGCATCAAACTACGGAATGGAATACATCCCTGGAACTTGGATGGAAAGCATTCAGGTTTCAAAAGGGACTTCTTCTGTTGTTAATGGTTACGAGGCTACAACCGGACAAATAAACATTGAATATCTAAAACCACAAACAGCTGACCCTATTGCTATAAACGGCATGGTTAATTCCGATTTGTGTGCAGAGTTGAATGCTACAGGAGGTTGGAATATCAACGAAAAATTGTCGACAGCCGTTTTGGCTCATTATCGTGGCGACTTTATGGAAATGGACGGAAACAACGATGGTTTTATGGATATGCCAAAAGGCAATCGCGTAAATTTACTTAATCGCTGGTACTATAAAACAGATGATTACACGGGACAATTTCTTGTGCGGGGTATCTACGAGGAACGTTTAGGAGGTCAACTTTCAAAACTTCAATATGAAAAGCCATATCATATCGACATTAACACAACTCGAGTTGATGGATTTATAAAAAACGGATATGTATTCGATCATGAACGAGCAACAAGCATTGGTGTTATTATGAGCGGATCGTATCATCGTCAAGGAAGTATATTTGGCTCCACAACTTACAATGCGGCACAAGGGAATGCCTATTTGAACGCATTGTTTCAGACCTACCTCGACGACAAAAGCCGACATAAACTAACAACCGGTGTGAGTTTTAATTTCGATGATTACGTAGAAAATTTGGCCTTTGATGGTACAGTTACTTCGCGACCAAAAGTTGAAATACCACCACTTGACCGAAGAGAATATACACCAGGTATTTTTGCAGAATACGACTTCAAATACGACGAAAAACTATCGTTGCTTTTGGGTATTCGTGCCGATTACAGCAATCTTTACGGATTTTTTGCTACCCCTCGTTTCAACGTGCGTTATTCGCCTTGGCATTGGTGGAATTTGAGAGCATCGGTCGGAATGGGTTATCGTTCACCAAATATTTTGTCAGATTACAGTTCGGTGTTGGCAAGTAGTAGAGAAATCGTAGGATTGAGCCAAGATTTTAATCAAGAAAGAGCTTTGAATGCTGGTATTAGCACAACATTTTATATTCCTCTTGGAAGAAGAGAATTGCAACTTTCGGCTGACTATTATTACACACATTTTTTCGAATGCGTAGTTGCTGATATGGATAGCGATCCATACAAAGTTATTTTCGGCAATTTGAATGGTGGAAAATCATATGCAAGTAATTTACAAATAGAAGCTTCGATGGAGATTCTACGAGGATGGACAATGACATTGGCATACCGTATGAGCGATGTAAAACAAACCATTGCCGGCGAATTGCGAGAAAAACCTTTCACCAATCGATTCAAAGGTTTGATTACAACGTCATATCAAACACCTTTGAAAAAATGGCAATTTGATTTTACCGCTCAATTTAATGGCGGAGGTAGGCTTCCTCTTCCAGATAGCACAAATCCACAATGGAAAGAACGTTTCAATTGGTATCCGCAACTTATGGCTCAAGTTACTAAATATTTTAGAACGTGGAGTATTTACATTGGAGCAGAAAATATGACTAACTTCAAACAAAAAAATCCAATTATAAACGCTACGAATCCATTTGATAAAACATTTGATTCATCAGTAGTGTGGGGACCTATCAGCGGAGCAAAAGTTTATATTGGTTTCCGTTGGGCATTAGATAGAGATTAAAATTAAAAACATAAAATAACCAATTAAATTTTTAACAACTATGAAGAAAATGATTTTAAGCATCGCAATGGTGCTAATGATTCTGACAGCCGCAGCAGAGAAAAAAACAGTTACGCTTTACATTCACGATATGGAATGTAATAATTGTAAGGCAAAAGTGGAAAAAACATTGGCTTTTGAAAGAGGCGTTCAAGACCTTGAATTTAATTTAGAAAAACGCCAAGTAACCATCGTTTTCAACGACAAGAAAACAACCATTGAAAAGCTACAACAAGCCTTGATGAAGTACAACAAATACACTTCGCAAGTAGTAACCAAATGCCATAAACCTTGCTTGGAAAAAGAATCTTTGTAAAGGATATCTAATAATGTGCATTAATTGAAAAAACTCTATTTAAGAGATAAGAAAAACGAGATTGCTAGCAATCTCGTTTTTCTACTATAGGACTTAATGATTTTTACTCATCAAACTCAATAATATAACCATGAGTACTGCCATGAAGCAGATATGGATAAATTTAATTTTATTAAATAATTTATGATAAACAAGAACCTTCTTTCTTTTGCTTTTTCATCAATTTCTTTTGCCATTTCCAAGCAGATTTGAGCGTATCTTCCACAGTCTCTTTTGCTTCCCAACCAAGAACGTTGTTTGCATAAGTAGGATTTGCCCAAACTTGTTCAATATCTCCTTCACGACGAGGAACTATTTTATGTGGAACTTTCACTTTGTTTACTTTCTCAAATGTGATAAGAATTTCTTTTACAGAAAGACCACGACCTGTTCCTAGATTGAAAATTTCTATATTTTCAGAAGATTTATCTTCCAAAAGACGTTGAACTGAAATGACATGTGCTTTTGCTAAATCTACAACATTGATATAGTCGCGAATACAAGTACCATCTGGTGTGTTGTAATCATCGCCAAACACGCTTAGCATTTCACGAATTCCGGCTGCTGTTTGAGTTACAAAGGGAATCAAGTTGTTTGGCACTCCATTAGGCAATTCTCCAATTTCTGCACTTGGATGAGCACCGATAGGATTGAAATATCGTAAAATAATGCTTTTTAATTCAGAACTAGATCGAATAGTGTCTGTAATGATGTCTTCACAAATTTGTTTTGTATTTCCATATGGAGACAAAGCTGTTTTACGAGGTGCCGTTTCGTCAACTGGTAGCACGTCAGGTTGTCCATAAACTGTGCAAGATGAAGAAAAAACGATACCTTTTATTTTGTGAACTTTCATCAACTCCAATTGATTGATAAGCGAAACAACATTGTTGCGGTAGTAAAGTAAAGGTTTTTCTACTGATTCGCCCACTGCCTTGCTAGCTGCAAAGTGAATTATAGCTTGAATTCCTTCGTGTTTAGATAAGAAGCGATCCATTGAAACATAGTCAGTACAATCGATATTCTCGAAAACTGGCATTTTGCCTGTAATTTTTTCAATTCCATTCAAAACTTCGATGTTTGAATTTGATAGATTGTCAACTATAAAAACTTCAAATCCAGCTTGTTGTAATTCAACTACCGTATGAGAACCGATATAACCAGTTCCTCCAGTTACTAAGATGCGAGGAGCTGTTGTTTTTTTGTCTTTAAGAAGCTGTTTTATTTTATTTTTTATTTCCATAACTTGTTGGGATAAACACCTTTACGAATAAGTTCATTTATTTTTAGTATAAACTGAGGACGATCTTCTGCATATGTTACTCCAAACCATTTAGCAGTTGTGTCAAGAACTTCACACGTTGATTGTCCTTTTACAATCAAGTCGTTTACTAATGTTGGTATATAGAACTCTGATTTTAGATTGTCGCCATTTTCTTGTAAGAATTTTTTGAAAAACTCTTCAGAATGTTCGAAATAGTCTGGTGTGAAACCCCACATATTCATAGAAACAGGAGTGTTTTCTTTGAGTTTTACTATCTGATTGTTTTCGTCAACGAACTGAATATCTCCATTGATTCTTTCTATTGCAGTTCTTTCTACTACAGTTGTTAATAGATTGTTTTCATCAACTTCGCAAACCCCACGAGAAACCGAACCACTTTCGGATAGAGTGTTGCCGACGTGGTAACCAACCATGCAGTATTCGTTAGTTTTATTTTCTTTATCCATTAAGAATTTAGCCAAAACCTCGTATGATTCTTTTCCGTAAAAATCATCGGCATTGTTAACAGCAAAAGGTTCTTTAATGACGTCTTTTCCCATCAATACAGCGTGGTTTGTACCCCAAGGTTTAACACGTTCTTTGTTGTACGAAGATCCTTCCGGAACGTAATCTATTTCTTGAAAAACAACTTCTACAGGAATTACTTTTTCGTATTTATTTGCTACTTTTTCACGAAAATCTTGCTCAAAAGTGTGGCGAATAACAAATACTACTTTGCCAAAGCCAGCACGAACAGCATCGTAGATAGAGTAGTCCATTATGGTTTCTCCGTTAGGACCGAGTCCGTCAAGTTGTTTAAGTCCTCCATAGCGGCTTCCCATACCAGCCGCAAGTACAAATAATGTAGGTTTCATTTCTATAATTTTAATTAAATATTTTTTTCAGTTTCTTTAAAAAATGACTCAATATGTCGTTTTTTCTTTTCTTCGTGAATTTTGTCGGTTGGAACCAAAAGTCCAAATTCTATAACGTTTCCAAATTCTGGGAAAACTGCTCCTCCAAAGTATTTGTTTTCATCGGAGAGTCCCATGTATGCATTTACCAAAGGAGGAATGTTTACTCCCAATGCTCTAACTTCTGCATTGAGCAATTTATAATCTTCTTTGAAATCAGTTTGAGTGAATTTATCCAAAATCTCTTCTCTAGAGAATTGTATTTGGAAAGGGTCTTTTGGTAAAACAAGTTTTTCTTTGTCTTCAAAATGTTTGCGGATGAATCCTAAAATCAAATCGCGTGCAACAGCATCAAATTGCGGATAGAATGTTACTTTTCCGAAGAAGTATTTATTTCCTTCTTTCACCATTATGGCTCCAAGCCCGTCCCATAGATTATCAAGAGCAAAAAGACTTTTTGAACCCATTTTGCTGGATTGATAATCGGGTTGAACAAATGAACGTGCAAGCTCTATTGTATCAGTTAAGTAATTATTAATGAAATTTTCAGAGAAGTTATAAACTTCTGATGTGGCTAATTTTGGCTGGCCATTTTCTATCTGAACATCCTTACCATTGATAAATCTATATCCGCCGATAATTTGTTCTTCTTTGGGGTCCCAAACAAAGAGTTGCTTGTAAGGATTTTCCATAAAATCATACTCATCAACATCAATAGACTTGCCGGTGCCACCGCCTGCAGTTCGGAACGATAGTTCACGCAAGCGACCTATTTCTGTCATTATATTAGGAGAGTCATGAGCAGTAACTACGTAAATCTCATTACCAGCTTTGTTGGTGTGTCTTAGAAATTTATCGGCAGTCAATTCTCCCTTAATGAGTTCTTTATCAATAGGTTCTTTAATTGCTTCCATACAAAGGTATTTTATAAACTTCTTCTCTCACCCATTGTGCCCATTCTTCTGGACGTTTGCTGCTATCAAATGTTTCTGCAGGAATCGGTTTCCCAAAGGTCACCGAAAAGGAGTTTCCTTTTTGCTTGAACATTTCGTGAGGAAGAAATGCCATTTCAATATTTAATTTGATTTTTAAGAAATTACGCAACCGAGCAAGATTATAAAAGAAGTTTGAGTTACGAGCCTCAAAATAAACTGGAATTACCGTTCTTTGATGCTCAATTGCTTTTTTTATGAATGTTTTTTTCCACCTAAGATCTTGTATATTTCCATCTATTTTTCGAGAACAAATTCCTGCAGGAAAAATAAGCAGTTGTTTGTTTGTCTCAAAGATGTGTTCTATTTTTTGATTAAGGTCACGCTCTTGTCTTTTTCCTCCCACATTTATGGGAACAAAGAGTCCTGCAAGTGGTTGCAAATTCATCAGAAAACTATTGACTAAAAAACAAACTTTGCCACCAAATTTTCTTCCAACTATTGACGATAAAGCCAAACCATCTAAGCCACCAAGAGGATGGTTTGATGCAAAAATAAACTTTCCTTCGGAGGGAATGTTTTCTTCTCCGTAGATGTTAACTTTTACGTTTAAGTAGTCTAATGCAGAGTCGACAAAATCAATCCCTTCAACTCCAACATTATTGGCAAAGAAATGATTGATTTCATCTTGATGGATGAGTTTCTCTAAGCCTCGAATCAAAAAACGTGGTAATTTTTTGTTTGTTTTTGATTTGATAACTGTTTCTAAATCAATTTTAATAGGGCTTTTTTCTTTCATTTTTTACTAGAAAAATCTCTAAAAAAAGTTTAGCAAAGATAATTAACTTTTTCTAAAAGCGATGATAAAACCAGAAAACTTATCAACAGGGTTTGACCTTGGATGAGCTTTTAAGATATAGATTTAGTTTATAAAAGATAGGTAGTTTATAGTTTTGATGAATTTCGTATTTTTGCAAAAATATAATGAAGTTACAATGAAGAATAATTATTCTCTTTTGGTGTTGTTTTTGTGTATGGCTGTTTTTTTTACAACAAGTTGTAATGAAAACGTGGACGACGAAAATCTTGACAAAACGATTATTAGTGCTTTTTATTTTGCAGAAAATGATAGTTTTCCGTCAATTGGAAGCACGGCTTTTTATGTTAATGCGGACACCTCTTTCATTTATCAGGGTCGAGAATATTCGGGTATGATTAAGAATAGAGATTCAATGCTTTATGGAACTTATTTAGATACTGTAAGCCCGGTAATTTTGGTTACATATTCTGTGTCTCATATCAAGATGATTTATTGGCAAAAAGAGAAAAGAGATTCATTGTTTTATTCGGATAATGACACATTATCATTTGCTGAACCTGTAACATTGGAAGTGACTTCGAAAGATCAAAAACACAAACAAATTTATTTGGTTCAAACAAATGTTCACCAAATTGATCATGAATTGTATGTTTGGAGTGAAAAGAGTTATCCTATTTCTCAGGAAGTGAGTTCTGAAAAAGCATTTTTCTTTGATGGAAAGATTTATTTCTTTGTTCAAACCTCATCGGATGTAAAACTTTATACAAGTTCAGATGCGGAAACTTGGGCGGAAGAAACATTGAATGGATTGCCTTTTTTGAATGTAGAATCACTGATTTGTACCGGAAATAAATTTTATGTTATCAGTGAAAATGTGCTTTATACATCTGTTGATGGAAAAACTTGGGAGTCAAAATCGTTGGTCAATACGTTTACAAAAATGTTGTTTCATGTTGATGATAAAGCTTTTGCAGTGATGCAAAAAGAGGGAAAAAATGTTATTGCAGATGTAGAAAATGAATCTATTTTGCAAAACTATCCAGAAGCCTTGCTATCAGAAGGTGTTTCGTATCTATCACGAGCAATGCCATCAGGAAAAACACAATGTACTGTAATTGCTAATGGTGAAATTTTTGCTACTGAAAATGGAGAACACTGGATTTCTTTGCCAAATTCTGCAAATAGAAAAACGCCTCAACGTACTTATGCTACGGCATTTTTTTATGATCACTTTCTATTCCTTTTTGGAGGATTGGAAAATGGAAACTTGTCTGAAAAGTTGATTTTTTCTTCGGATTACGGAATGACGTGGAATGATGCTGATGCAAAAACTGACGCGTTTTTGCTTAATTCGGAATTACAGTCTTCTCAGAAAGCATCAATAGTAGTTGACGATGTCAATCATAATGTTTACATCATTGGAGGACAAGGTGTTTCTGGGGAGTTTTTGAAAAAAGTTTGGAAAGGAAAGAAAAACGAAACTTTCTTTGATAACTATAAATAATGATCACAAAAAAGTTAATAGCACCACAATCTTTTTCTGATGTTGAAATTTCTTTGCCAACATCAAAAAGCATCTGTAATAGGGCGTTGATTATCAATGCTCTTTGTGGAGGAGACTTCTCTTGCATTGAAAATATTTCTTCAAGTGACGATACTGAAGTCTTGTTTAGGGCTTTGAGCGAACCTTGCAAGGATGTAGTTGATATTGGTGCCGCAGGAACTGCGATGCGTTTTCTTACGGCATATTTTGCTCAGAAAAAGGGTTCTAACGTTCTTCTATCGGGTTCGCAACGTATGAAGGAAAGACCTATTGCAACGTTGGTTGATGCCTTGCGAGAACTTGGCGCTGATATTTCTTATACAGAGAAGGAAGGTTTTCCGCCTCTTAAAATTATCGGGAAAGAGTTGAAGGGTGGAAGGATTAAGTTGTCGGCAAGCGTGAGCAGTCAGTATATTTCTGCTTTGATGATGATTGCGCCTGTAATGACTAATGGTCTTGAAATTCAACTAGAAGGAGAAATTATTTCTCAACCTTACATAGAAATGACCCAAAAGATAATGGAGCGTTTTGGAGCTAAGGTTTCTTTTGAGAAGCAAGAATTGAAAATAATTAAAGCTGATTACAAACCAACATCGTTTTCGATAGAAGCAGATTGGTCTGCAGCTTCGTATTGGTACTCAATTCTTTTGGCAAAAAAAGAAGGAGAGGTTTTTCTTAGAGGGTTGAAAAAAGATAGTTTACAAGGAGATTGGGCAGTATGTGATATTTTTGCGAAACTTGGTGTAGAAACTCAATTTGTAGAACAAGGAGCAAAACTTTTTTATTCTCCTAAAACAATTAGAAATTTAGAATACAACTTTGTCAATCAGCCCGATTTGGCACAAACGGTTGTGGTGGTATGTTGTTTGGAAAATATTCATTTCAGTTTTTCTGGTTTGCAAAGTTTGAAAATAAAGGAATCAAATAGAATTCTTGCTTTGCAAAACGAAATGAAGAAAGTGGGATATGTTTTGGAAGAGCCGAAAGAGGGAATGTTGTGTTGGAATGGCAAAACTTGTGAAGCAGAACAAGTTCCTTTTATAAAAACATATTCTGATCACCGTATGGCGATGGCTTTTGCGCCAGTGGCTATAAAATTCCCTTTCATAGAAGTGGAAAACCCAGAAGTAGTAACTAAATCTTATCCTACGTTTTGGACTGATTTACAGAAAGTAGGTTTTTGTTTAGAGTAGTACTTCTTATGTGATTTATTAGCATATTTTTTTATAGAAAGATGAAAATAGCAGTTTTTGGAAATACTTATAGAAAAGAAACTTTGGAGCAAGTGAAAATTCTATTTCGCGTGTTGAAAGAGAGAAATATTTTTGTTGCTGTGGAGAGGAATTTCTACGATTTTATGACGGAAGAACTTTGTTTTAATCCAGATGTTGACGAAATTATTGATGCGGGCAATGTTGTGTCAGATTTGGCTTTAAGTGTGGGAGGAGATGGAACATTTCTGAAAACAGCTTCTTTTATTGGTGATAAGAATATACCGATTTTAGGGATAAATACAGGGCGTTTAGGTTTTTTGGCGGATATTTCAGGAGATGAAATAGAACCTACCATAGATGAGATTATTCAATCGCGCTATTCAATAGAGAAACGTTCAGTTTTGCAACTTTGTATTCATCAAAAAGAGTCGGAAACTTATGGATATGCTCTCAACGAAATTGCTGTTTCAAAGCAAGATAGCTCATCGATGATAACTATTCATACAAAAATTGATGATGTTTTCTTGAATGATTATCAGTCTGATGGACTTATTGTTTCAACTCCAACAGGTTCAACGGCTTACTCTATGAGTGTTGGAGGTCCGTTGGTGTTGCCACAGTCAAAAAATTTGATAATTTCAGCAGTAGCTCCCCATAGTTTGAATGTTCGACCATTAGTTTTGCCCGATGATGTGCAGATTGAGTTATCAGTCGAGAGTCGTTCCTCGTGTTTTCTTATTTCGTTGGATGGTCGTTCGGCTGTGATGGACAAACATACAAGGTTGTTTATAAAAAAAGCGCCTTACCATATATGTGTACTAAAACGAGAAGGACATACTTTTTTCAATACGTTGCGAACAAAATTGATGTGGGGAGCTGATAAACGAAATGAAAAATAAGTCTTTTTTTTTACTGCAATTGTTGTGTTTAGTTTTGCTGATTTCGTGTGCCAATTCTGCTGAACAAGATAAAGGTACAACTGAAAATCAAATAGAACTTGACTTTGCAGAAGGTTTCAAAATCTATCAAACAGACCATTATAAAAAAATAGAGGTTTTTGAAACTTCTAGTGGACAAAAGAGTGCTGCCTACTATTTGGTTGAAGATAGTAATGTTGAGACTCCTAGTGATGGAGTGAAATTGCAAATTCCTTTGAAAAAAATAGCCGTCACTTCGGCAACTCATATTGGTTTTATTGATGCTTTAGGTGAATTGAATTCGGTTGCTGGAGTATGTTCTCCCGAGTTAATATATAACCAAAAAGTTAGGGAGAATCATGAGTTAGTGAATCTTGGCGATGCTTTTAGTTTGAATTATGAAAAAGTTTTTCTTCTTTACCCTGAAGCTCTTACGCTGACACTTTATGGAGCAGAAGAGAGTAAGCATCAGAGAATAAAACAAAGTGGAATTCCCCTACTTTATATCAATGAGTGGAAGGAACAACATCCGTTGGCACGGGCAGAGTGGATTAAGTTTTTTGGCGCAATTTATAACAAATCAGCCATTGCTGATTCTCTATTTGAACAAACAAAACATCGTTATAATGCGATTAAACAATTAGTAAGCAAAGTTTCGGAACGACCAAAAGTGATGATTGGAGGAAACTTTAAGGGTACTTGGTATGTGCCAGGAGGAGAAAGTTTTATGGGTATTTTATTGAAGGATGCTGTTTGTTCGTATGTTTATGAAAATGATTCAACAAAGGGAAGCCTTCCTCTTTCCGTTGAAAGTGTATTATATCATTTCTCGAATGCTGATGTTTGGTTGGGTGCACCTTCGGAAACAATGGATTTTCTTTTGGATATTGATGAGCGCAACGAACTTTTCTCTTCAGTAAAGAAAGGCAATGTTTACAACTTTTTTGCAAGAAAAACAGAGAGTGGAGGAAATGATTTTTGGGAAAGTGGGGTTGTGTATCCGGATAAAATTCTTTCTGATTTCGCAAAAATCATCCATCCTAATATTTCAAAAATAGATACACTTTATTTTAGTGGAAAGTTGAAATAAAAAAAGAGGAATTAATTCCCCTTTTTTTTATTTAATCAATGTTTTTTTTATTTGGCTTTTTCAAATTCATCTATGGCTTTTAGCCACTCTTCATAATCAGAATAATCTTCAGCATTTTTACAGTCCATTTCTGAAGCTTTGTATTTTTTTATAGTGTATGTTACAGATGTTTCTATTTCATCTCCTGACATAATATCGAAATATTCTCTAGCTGCTTGTACATAAGCTTCAAGAGCAGTAGAAACTTCGTCTTCGGTTCCCCAAGTAGAGAATTCATAATCTTCGTCCTCCATCTCATCTCCCCATTTAACGGAAATGTTGACTTCTCCTTTCCAGCAATGTTCTTTGTTTGTACACGATGTCATTGACAATATAGCTATAAGTAAAATAGCTATTGGTAAGAATAATTTTTTCATAGTTGTAATTTTTTTTGTTAGTAATTAAGAATGTTTTGACAAAAGTAACTAATCTAAAATATATTAGAGAATATTTTTTGTTTTTTTTGTCAATAGGTATAGGATTTTTATTCAAATCGAATTGTTTGGGCTGGAGAAATTTTAGAAATAACAACAGATGGAACAATGAGAATTAAGAAAGATATAAGTGCAGTAGAAACGTTCAATAAAATCCATGCATAAATATCTAATGAAATAGGAACTGTACTTACATAGTAGGCAGAAGGATCAAGAGGAATAAGATGTGTAAAATGCTGTAACACACACCAACCCACTCCAATTATATTCCCCCACAACATTCCTTTCCCGACAAGAAAGATGGACTGAAAGATAAAAATCTTACGAATTGTCCAGTCGTCAGCTCCGATGGCTTTCAGCAAACCAATAGTTGAAGTTTTTTCTAAAATCAAAATCAACAAACCCGAAACTATATTAAATCCAGCTACGGCAAGCATCAAAATAAGTATTACCCAAGCATTAATGTCTAGCATATCAAGCCAACCAAAAATGTGAGGAGATATCTGTTGAATTGTTTTTATTTGATAAGTGGCACCATTTTCATCAAATCGATTTGCAATTTTAGAGAAAATAGAAAATTGTACATCCTCAACATATTCATAATTTTCTACAAGGACTTCAATAGTACTAATTTGGGTTGAATCCCATTTGTTTAACTTCTGTAAGTGTTGCATGTCGGCAAGAACAAAAAGCTTGTCGTACTCGGAAATGTTGGTGTTAAAAATTCCGCTGACAATAAACTTTCTGGCTCGAATCTGCTCTTGAAGGAAGTAACATAAAAAATCATCGCCAACATCCAAACAAAGCGTGTGTGCAAGATTTTCAGAAATAAGAACTCCTTTTGAAAGTGTACTATCTGTGAGTTGCAAACAATCTCCTTTGACTAGATTTTTCTTAAAAAAATCCCAATCAAAATCGCTTCCAATCCCTTTGATTACAATACCTTGAAAATCTTTCTCAGTTTTAATTATGGCTGGTTTTGTAACTATTCGTTGAACGTGTTTTACTTTGTCTATTGTAGCAATATCAGAAATGAATTTTTCGTCTACTTTTATAGGGTAAGTCTCGTATGTGCTATTGCCATCAAAGTTTGAAATTTGAACATGCGAACCAAATCCAATAACTTTTTCTCGAATTTCTCGTTTGAATCCTAAAATGATAGAAACAGACAGAATCATTATTGCCAAACCAGTTGCAACACCTGCAACCGCAATTTTCACTGCTGGGCGCGACATCTGCTTATCCCAACTTTTGTCATAATAGAAGCGTTTGGCAATAAAATATTCGAAGTTCATAAAAGGATTTTCTATCCAATTCGTCCCGGGTACTCTTCTAAAGCTTTTTCAAGTACAAAAAGAGCTTTTTGGAGTTCCTCTTTTTTCAGTACATAAGCAATACGTGCTTCATTTTTTCCTAGAGCTTGTGAAGTGTAAAATCCACTTGCAGGAGCCACCATAACAGTCTGATTTTCGTAGGAGAAATCGTTTAATAGCCAACGGCAGAATTTGTCGCAATCGTCTATCGGTAGTTTTGCCATTGTGTAGAATGCTCCCATTGGCATAGGCGTATAAACTCCGGGTATTTTATTCAAACCCTCTATTAAACACTTTCGACGTTCTAGGTATTCTTCGTAAGTATTTTGTAAATAATCTTCAGGGGCATCAAGCGAAGCTTCTGCAATAATCTGACCTATAAGTGGCGGACTCAAGCGTGCTTGACAATACTTCATTACATTCTCGCACACTTTTTTATTTTTACAAACTAAAGCACCAATTCGAATTCCACACTCACTATAGCGTTTCGAAAACGAGTCAATCAAGATTACGTTTTCTTCAATTCCTTCTAAAGAAAGTGCAGAAACATAATGCTCGTCTGTATAACAAAACTCGCGATAAGCCTCATCAGAAAAAAGGAATAAATCGTATTTCTTTACCAAATTTCTCAACTGCATCATCTCCTCTTTTGAATAGAGATAGCCAGTTGGGTTATTTGGGTTACAAATTAAAATTCCCTTTGTTTTTGGGGTAATCAGTTTTTCAAATTCAGCTATCGATGGAAGCGCAAATCCGCTCTCAATAGTTGAAACCAAAGGACGAACATTTACGCCCGCACCTAAAGCAAAAGCTGTGTAATTGGCATATGCAGGTTCTGGAACAATAATTTCATCGCCCTGGTCAAGACAACTCATAAAAGCGAAGTTTACTGCCTCTGAACCTCCTGTGGTTATGATTATATCATCAGCATCAACATTGATATTGAATTTCTTGTAATAAGGAACCATTTTTTCTCGTAAGGAAGAGAATCCTTGGCTAGGACTATATTCCAGCACTGCACGATCAATGTTTTTCAGTGTGTCAAGGGCTATTTGAGGAGTTGCTAAATCGGGCTGACCGATATTAAGATGATAAACTTTTATCCCTTTTTGCTTTGCTTTGTCGGCAAGTGGTGTGAGTTTTCTTATAGGAGACGAAGGCATTTGTTGCCCTCTTACTGATGTTTGAGGCATAATTTTACATATTTTTCGCAAAGATACGTAATTAATAAATTATTCCCAATCTCTATGGCTCGAAAAATGGAGACTGAAAAACCAAGCCGAATAACTCCGAACTCTATCTTTTTTCGACAGCATCAATAAAACTCAACCGAAAAGTTTTTTTACCTTTGCGAAGGTCTAACGTAAAAAGTCGTTTTATGAATTTAGTCATTATTCCTACCTATAACGAAAAAGAGAACATCGAAAATATCATTCGAAAGGTCTTTTCTTATCCCGAAAATTTTCACATTCTAATTGTTGACGATGGATCTCCTGATGGAACGGGCGAAATTGTTAAAACTTTGCAGAAGGAATTTTTCGAACAACTTTTTTTGATTGAACGTAAAGGAAAATTGGGACTTGGTACGGCTTATATAGCTGGTTTTAAGTGGGCGATAGAACACAAGTACGACTATATTTTTGAAATGGATGCCGATTTTTCACATAATCCAGACGATTTACAAAGACTTCTTTCTGCCTGCAAAAATGGAGCCGATGTTGCTATTGGTTCTCGTTATGTAAACAATGTGGTAAACGTTGTTAATTGGCCAATGGGACGGGTGTTGATGTCTTATTTTGCATCAAAATATGTGCAAATTGTTTTGGGAGTGAAAATTGCCGACACCACAGCAGGATTCAAATGTTATAAGCGAGAAGTTTTGGAGACTATTGATTTGGACAATATCAAATTCAAGGGATATGCTTTCCAAATAGAGATGAAGTTTACAGCTTACAAATGCGGATTCAACGTTGTGGAAGTTCCTATTGTTTTTGTCAATAGGCAATATGGAACATCAAAAATGAATTCAAGTATTTTTGGAGAAGCTTTGTTTGGCGTTATCCGACTTAGAATAGATAGTTGGCACAAGAAATATCCTAAAAAAAGTTCAAGATGAAAATTCTTATCAAAAACGCAACTGTTATTAATCAAAATCAGCGCCAACAGGCATCTGTTCTTATTGAAGATGGATTTATAAAAGATATTCTCTCTCCAGAAGAGTGTATTGAGGCAGATAACGTAATTGATGCCACAAACAAATTTCTTATTCCTGGTGTAATTGATACCCATGTGCATTTTAGAGAACCAGGTCTTACTCATAAAGCTGATTTTTCTTCAGAAAGTAGTGCTGCCGTTGCAGGAGGTGTTACCACTGTAATGGATATGCCCAACAATATTCCCGCAACAACTGACCAAGAAAGTTTGGATGCAAAAGAATGTGAAGCGCAAAAAAAAATGTTTTGCAACTACGCTTTTTATCTTGGCTTGACGAACAATAACCTGGAACTTGCAGAAAATTTTGACCCCAAAAAAATTGCTGGGTACAAACTTTTTTTGGGTTCTACTACGGGAAATCTTTTGCTTTCCGATGAAAGATTGTTGCAACTTTTTTTCAAAAAATCTCACAATGTCCCCATTGTTGTTCATGCCGAAAGCAATGAAATTATTGACAAATCAGCACAATTTTATAGAGAGAAGTTTCCTGGTTTTGTCCCAATTTCTTGCCATCACTTAATTCGTAATGAAGAAGCTTGTTTTAGTTCTACTAGCAAAATAGTCAATTTAGCAAAACAGACTAATACACGATTGCATATTGCTCATATTTCAACCAAAAAAGAGTTGGATTTATTGGAAAAAGTCAATCTTGAACAAAAGCTTATTACTGCAGAAACTTGTCCACAATACCTCTATTTTAATTGTAACGATTACGAATCTTTAGGTGCGCGAATCAAATGTAATCCTGCTATTAAAACTCCTAGTGACCAAAATTCACTCATTGAAGCCTTAAGTGAAGGAATAATAGATACTATTGCAACTGATCATGCTCCTCACCTATTGAGCGAAAAAGAGGGCGATTGCCTTAAGGCTGTTTCTGGAATGCCAATGATACAATTTTCTCTTTTAGCAATGTTGCAACTTACTCGAACGACCAATTTGACAATAGAAAAAGTTGTAGAAAAAATGTGTCATAATCCAGCGATTCTATTCAGTATCAAAAATCGAGGATTTGTTCAAAAAGGTTACATTGCGGATTTAGTGTTGATTGACCCAAACAAGAAAACAGAAGTTGCAGAATCGTCTATTTTGTCAAAATGCAAATGGTCGCCTTTCGACGGAAAGATATTTGATTTTTCGGTAACTCACACATTTGTAAATGGAAATTTGGTTTTTGAAAATGAAAAAATTTCTAACCAATTCATTGGAAAAAAAATAGAATTTAACCGATAAAAAGTATGAAAAAAAAACAGCTTTTTGCCTTGGTATTTATTGCCATTGCAGTGATATTTTTGCTTGTACCATTCAATAAAAAACAGCCTTACATCACCAATAAAGGAAAGGTTTTTGGTACGTTTTATAGTATAACATATCAACATCCAAATCATAAAGACTTAAATGATAGTATTGTAAAGGCATTTGAAAAGTTTGATGTGTCTCTTTCTGTGTTCAATCCTAATTCTACAATATCAAAAATTAACAATAACGAAAGTAATCAATCGGACATTTTCTTTGAAAAAATGTATGTTGAAGCACAAAAAGTTTCAAATCTCACAAATGGAGCTTTTGATATTACTGTTGCTCCACTAGTAAACGTGTGGGGATTTGGTTTTAAGCAAGAAGAATTTCCTTCTTCTTCAACCATTGATAGTATTATTCAATACGTTGGCTATCAAAAAATATCGCTTCAGAATGGAATTCTTACAAAGCAAGATCCGCGTATTCAGATAGATGCAAGTGCTATAGCAAAAGGATTTTCGGTGGATATTATTGCAGAACTCTTAGAACAAAATGGTTGTGAAAATTTTCTAGTTGACATAGGTGGAGAAATTGTTGCAAAAGGGAAAAATCCAAAAGGAAAGAAATGGACAATCGGGATAAATAAACCAACTGAGAGTTTAACTCAAACAGGAGAAATTCAGTCAGTTATATATTCTAATAACATTGCTATGGCTACTTCGGGAAACTACCGACAATTTTATTATAAAGACGGGAAAAAATATGCTCATACTATTGACCCCAAAACGGGATTCCCCGTTCAACATCAGTTGTTAAGTGCAACTATAGTTGCTACAAGTTGTATGACAGCCGATGCTTTTGCCACTGCATGTATGGTAATGGGACTTGAAAAAAGTGTAGCTTTATGCGATAGTGTTGAGGGTTTAGAGGGATTTTTTATCTGCAGTAAAAATGATTCTTTGTTTGCCGTCTATAGTAGTGGTTTTGAACAACTCTTAACAGAATAGATATTTATTCTCCAATGAGGCGATTAGAACGAATTAGTTGATCTATTTTTATTACCTTTGCGCCTCTAAAAAGCAAAAAAGAAACATAATAAATGGCTGAGAAAAAAGAACAAAAAAGAGCAGAGCGCTCATCAACAAACAAATTGAATAGTGGTTTGGAGTATGCAAAAGTTCCACCGCAAGCTACCGAGTTAGAGGAGCTTGTTTTGGGAGCGATAATGATTGAACCTAAAGCCATTGAAAAAGTTCTTGATATTATCAAAACAGAATCTTTTTATAAAGACGAACATCAGCACATTTATCAAGCGTTTCTTGATTTACATATCAATGATCATCCAATTGATATTTTTACAGTTAGCGAGCAATTACGCAAAAATGAAAAATTAGAAAAAATTGGTGGAAATTACTACTTATCTACTCTTACCGGAAAGGTTGCAAACTCGGCTCATATTGAATATCACGCACGCATTATTGCTCAAAAATTTTTGGCTCGCCAACTTATCAATGTCTCTTCTGAGTTGCAGACGGATGCATTTGATGAAAAAAATGACATTGATGAAGTTCTTCAAAAAGCAGAAGCAGAAATCTTTAAAATCACTCAAAACAATCAAAAGAAAGATTTTACTCAAATCAATCCTGTTATCGAAGCATCATATCAACGTATGCGTAAAGTGTTTGCCAACAAAGGTGAACTTACGGGAGTTAGAAGTGGTTTCTATGATTTAGACAAAATAACTGCGGGTTGGCAACGTTCTGATTTGATTATTGTGGCAGCACGTCCTGCAATGGGGAAAACTGCTTTTGTGCTTTCGATGGCCAAAAATATGGCAGTCGATTACAAAATTCCTGTTGCTCTTTTTTGTTTGGAAATGGATGCTATTCAGTTAGTTAATCGTTTGATTACAAACGTAACAAGTATTCCTGCCAATAAAATAAAAACTGGTGATTTGGACGACATGGATTGGGATATCTATGACCATAAAATAAGATTGTTACAAGATGCTCCAATTTTTATTGACGACTCTCCCGGATTGTCTATTTTTGAGTTACGTTCAAAGGCACGACGTTTGGTCAAAGAACATGATGTACAAATAATTATCATCGACTACTTGCAGTTAATGAATGCATCAGGAATGCGTTTTCAAAGCCGTGAGCAAGAAATTAGTTTGATATCTCGTTCGCTAAAAGTATTGGCGAGGGAACTAAATATTCCTATTATTGCACTCTCTCAGTTGAATCGTAAGGTAGAAGAACGTTCTAACGAAGGGAAACGTCCTCAACTTTCCGACCTTCGTGAGTCCGGAGCCATTGAGCAAGATGCGGATATGGTTTGTTTGATTCACCGTCCAGAATATTATGGCATAATGGAAGGGAAAAATGGTGAAGATTTAAGAGGTATTGCAGAAATTATCATTGCCAAACATCGTAATGGAGAAACTGGTGATGTTAGTCTCCGATTCAAAGGTGAGTTTACCCGATTCTCAAACCTCAGCGAGCAAACCTTGGGCAATGGAGGTGGAGGAATGTTTTTGGAGTCCAAATCGAACAGCAAATCAAACTTCCCTACGACTACAATTTCGCTCCCAGAAGAAAGCAGTACTCCTTTCTAATAAAAAAAGATGAGACCGATTTTTGTTGTTTTGTATAACGATACGTTTCCTCTTGCAGCACTTGAAATGGCAAAAAAAATGGCTGTTGCTTTCAATCAGGAGGTAAAATTATTGTTATTTGATGAACAATTTTTAAGCGCTCAAATTTCTGATTTTGAATATTCTGTTGTAAACAAAAAAGATTTGTCGAAATTTACAGAAGACGCAGATGCATCGATGATTTTATTTGAGATTTCTGCTAATCCTTCAGCAAAATCCATACAAAACCTGCTTCAATGTAGCCGTACTTTGCGGATGCCATATCTGTTTGTGAAACAAGGGAAAAGTGTAGATATTTCCTCTGTTTTAGTTCCTATTACGTTTCTAGAAGAGGATAGAGAAAAAGCTCCCTTTTCTAGTGCATTTGGTCGATTCCTTCATGCAGAAATCACACTTTTTACAGCCAACGATTATGGTAGTAAAGCAAAAAATAATACCAATATCATAAAAACACTTCTCAACTCCTTTAATCTGAAGTATAATGTACAAACTGCTCAAAAAGATAGTTTTGGAGTGGAAAAGGAGGCGATAGAAAAAGCTTTAGAAGAAAACTATAATTTAGTAATCTTGTCTGCCTCGCGAGAGTATGGACTCGATGATTGGCTTTTTGGACCAAAAGAACTGAAATTGATAAAAAAATCAAAAGTGGCACTTATGCTCATCAATCCAAGAGCCGACTTGTATGCTCTTTGCGATTAGATTTTTTTTATAGCTTTATAAACGGTTTCTGATAAAATAAATGTGAAAAGGATTATTGTTTTTTTCGTTTTATCAAAAAAACGGACTACCTTTGTGACTTTATTTTGAAGATTTAAATACGTTTTTTATTATGAAATTTATTGTATCAAGCACATCGTTATTGAGTCATTTGCAATCAATTAGTCGAGTGATTGGCTCAAAAAACACAATGCCTATTTTGGATAATTTCTTGTTCAAAATAGAAGATGGAAAACTTACGGTAACGGCTTCGGATTTGGAAACAACATTGGTCACTTCTCTCGAACTTGAGCAAACAGAAGGGGAGGGATTGATTGCGATTTCAGCAAAAATGTTGTTGGATATTTTAAAGGAATTTTCAGAACAACCTCTTACTTTTTCTGTTAGCGAAAGCACTTTGGAGGTTTCGTTGAAGTCAAGCTTGGGAGTATATAATTTGGTAGGTCAGTCTGGAGATGAATTTCCTATATTGCCTACTTTAGAAGAAGAAAATAATTCCTTTGTAATAGAATCAAGTCAATTGGCAAGCGGAATTAATAAGACGATTTTTGCTACTGCTACAGACGACTTGCGCCCAACTATGACGGGTATTTTGTTCGATATTAAGAATGAGAGTTTAATTTTTGTGGCGACAGATGCTCATCGTTTGGTTCGTTTTATGAATAAAACTGTAAAAAGCGACAAAGAATTGAGTTTTATTCTTCCACAAAAACCTGCTAATATCTTGAAGGGTATTTTGGCAAAAGAAAATTGTGAGGTAAAAGTTGAGTTTGACGAGAAAAATATCGTTTTTACACTTTCGAATTACAAAATGGTTTGTCGTCAGATAGAAGGTCGTTTCCCTGCATATGACAAAGTAATTCCTCAAAACAACTCGATTAAGGCAGTTGTGGATAAAAGTTCTTTCGTGAATTCGTTGAAGCGTGTGTCAATTTTCTCAAATCAAGGAAACAATCAAATTAAACTTAATTTGAACGAAAATGAGTTGACTATTTCGGCACAAGATATTGATTTTTCTACTTCGGCAGAAGAAAAAATTTCTTGCCAATACAGCGAAGAAGCGTTTAATATAGGATTCAAGTCTCCATTTTTGATTGAAATGGTGAATAGTATTGATTCTTCGGAAGTTGTGATGGAATTCTCAGATAAATCACGTCCAGGTCTTATTGTTCCTCTTGATCAAGACGAAGATGAGGATCTATTGATGTTATTAATGCCAATGCTTTTGAACGATTAAAAAAAGGAGTAAAAGTGCAACTGAATCTTAAAAATCCACTTGTATTTTTTGATTTGGAAACTACGGGAACCAATGTGGCTACAGATCGAATTGTGGAAATATCTTACCTAAAGGTAATGCCTAATGGAGAAGAGCAGTCAAAAACATATCGTGTAAATCCTGAGATGCATATTCCGGAATCTGTGTCTGCTATTCATGGGATAAAAGATGAAGATGTTGCTGATTGTCCTACTTTTAAGCAGATTGGTAAGCTTATTGCAGAGGAATTGAAGGGTTGTGATTTAGCAGGTTACAATTCTAATAGATTTGATATTCCTTTGCTTGCCGAAGAATTTTTGCGTGCAGAAATTAATATAGATTTGTCAAAGCGTAAGTTTGTTGACGTGATGGTGATTTATCAAAAAATGGAACAACGTACGCTTTCGGCAGCATATAAGTTCTATTGCAATAAAAATTTGGAAAATGCCCACTCTGCTGATGCGGATACTCGTGCAACTTATGAAGTTTTGAAAGCTCAACTTGATCGTTATCCTCAGCTTGAGAATGATGTTGATTCACTTTCTAAAATGCTTCATAATCAGAATGCAGATTTTGCAGGTCGAATAGTTTTCAATGAAAAAGGTGAAGAAATTTTCAATTTCGGCAAATATAAAGGTCAACGAGTGATAGATGTTTTGAAAAAAGATCCGAGTTACTATAGTTGGATAATGAACAGTGAATTTACTCTTAACACAAAACAAGTATTAACCAATATAAAACTTAGAGAAAAATGTTGAAACATATTGTAATGTGGAAGTTGAAGGAAAGTGCAAATGGAAAAACCAAAGAAGAAAATGCACTTCTTTTGAAGGAAAAATTGGAAGCGTTAGTTGGAGAAATAGCAGAACTTCGTTCGCTTGAGGTTGGTATAAATGCAATAGAATCTGATGCTTCTTATGATATTGTTCTTACAACAACTTTTGACAATGAGGCAGACCTAAAATCTTACGCAGTAAATCCAAAACATGTGCTTGTGAGTGATTTTTGTAGTTCTATACGAGAATCAAGGGTTGTGGTTGACTATTTGATTTAAGGAAATAATTGTTGTTTTATAAAGACTGAAATTGTTGATCTACTATAAAGGCAATTTCAGTTTTTTTATTGTGTTATTATACTTGCTGCATTATTATTTTTTTTTAATTTTGAAAATTGTCAAGCGGAAATTAGAAATAAATATAACAAAATGAAACATAGTAAATTACAAATGGAGAGAGCTGCCGACAACATCAGAATTTTTGTTGCATCGATGGTGGAAAAAGCGAAATCAGGACATCCCGGAGGTGCAATGGGAGGAGCTGATTTTGTAAACGTGCTTTATTCTGAATTTTTGGAGTATGATCCAAGTAATCCACAATGGCGTTTTCGCGACCGTTTCTTTTTAGATCCAGGACATATGTCCCCAATGCTTTATAGTGTCTTGGCATTGTCAGGAAAATATACAATGGAAGATTTGCAATCTTTCCGTCAATGGGGAAGTATAACTCCTGGTCATCCAGAAGTTGATGTAGAGCGTGGAGTGGAAAATACTTCTGGCCCTCTTGGTCAAGGACATACTATGGCTGTTGGTGCTGCTATTGCTGAGCGTTTTATTGCAGCAAAATTTGGAGAGTGGACTGCGCATAAAACCTATGCATTTATTTCCGATGGAGGCATCCAAGAAGAAATTTCGCAAGGAGCAGGACGTTTGGCAGGATATTTTGGGTTGAGTAATTTAATTATGTTTTATGATGCCAACAATGTTCAGCTTTCTACAAAAGTTGATGAGGTAACCTCTGAAGATACTGCAAAAAAATACGAAGCTTGGGGTTGGAGAGTAATGCAAATTGATGGTAATGATGCTGACCAAATTCGAGCTGCACTTTTTGAGGCCAAAAATGAGAAGCAAAAACCAACGCTCATTATTGGAAAAACATTAATGGGAAAAGGTTTGCTTGATGCAGAAGGTAATAGTTTTGAAAATAAAATATCAACTCATGGCCAGCCAATTTCAGCAGCGGGAGCAAGCCTTGAAAAAACAGTTGAAAATTTAGGTGGAGATCCTCAAAATCCATTTGTAGTTTTTGAAGAAACTAAGCAGATATATGCACAACGAGCAGAAGAATTGAAATCTATTGTTGCCCAGAAACAAGAACAAGAAAAACGTTGGAGAGAAGAAAATCCTGAATTGGCAGAAAAATTAGATTCTTTCTTTACAGAAATTCCTCAAATAGATTTTTCTTCGATTGCTCAAAAAGATAACCAAGCAACCCGCGTTGCTTCTGCAACAATTTTAAGCGTTTTTGCTGAAAAAATTGAGAACATGATGGTCTCTTCTGCAGATTTATCGAACTCGGATAAAACTGATGGTTTTATGAAGGGAGGAAGTGGAGTTTTTTCAAAGGAAAATTATGCAGGACGTTTTATCAATGCTGGTGTAAGCGAACTTACGATGGCATCTGTGATGAATGGTATTGCACTTCATGGAGGAATTATTCCAGTTTGCGGAACATTTTTCGTTTTCTCCGATTATATGAAACCTGCTATTCGTATGGCAGCACTTATGAAACTTCCTGTGAAATATGTTTGGACTCATGATGCGTTCCGTGTAGGAGAAGATGGACCTACTCATCAGCCAATCGAACAAGAATTACAAATTCGTTTGATGGAGCGTTTGAAGAACCATAGTGGAAAAAATAGTATGTTGGTTCTTCGCCCTGCAGATGTTAATGAAACTACAGTTGCATGGCAATTAGCTTTGGAAAATACAGACACTCCGACAGGTTTGATTTTGACTCGTCAAAACATTAGTACTATAATGAATTATAATCAAGCTCAAGGAGCTAAAAAAGGTGCTTATGTGTTAAAGTCAGAAGAAAATCCTGATGTGGTATTGTTAGCAAATGGCTCGGAAGTTTCTGCATTGATGGAGGTTTCTTCAATGTTAAAGGAGAAGGGCATCAAGGCGAGTGTGGTTTCTGCTCCATCAGAAGGGTTATTCTTTTCACAAACAAAAGAGTATCGTCGGAGAGTAATCCCATGCGGAGTGCCAGTTTTTGGGTTGACTGCAGGTTTAAGTACAACGCTTTCTGAGTTGGTTGGAGTAAATGGATATGTTTATGGTTTAGATCATTTTGGTTATTCTGCACCATTCAAGGTTTTGGATGAGAAATTTGGTTTTACGCCAGAAAACATATTTAACCAAGTTGTTGAATTCTTGAAGTAAAATAATTTTTAAATGTTCTTATTGGAGTGTTATTTATGATAAGTAAGTAACACTCCTTTTTTTTAGAAACTATTTGTTTTTATGAATCCTTTAGAAATAATACAAAATTACTATGACGCAGAATCTCATTTATATAACATTCTTGTTACTCATAGTATTCAGGTAAGAGATAAAGCTATTGCTATTGCTAGTAAAAATCCGCATCTAAATATTGATTTGCAGTTTGTAAAGGAGGCTGCAATGTTGCACGATATAGGAGTATTTAAAACTAATGCCCCTAGAATTTTTTGTGAAGGAAGTTTTCCCTATATTGCTCATGGTTATTTGGGAGCTGATATTTTGCGTGAGAAAGGTTTTGAAAAGCATGCTTTAGTATGTGAACGGCATACTGGGACAGGACTTTCTTTGCAACATATTGTGTCAAATAATTTGCCGATTCCTCATAGAGATATGCAACCCATCACTATCGAAGAACAGTTGATTTGTTTTGCTGATAAGTTTTATTCAAAAACTCATCTTGACCAAGAATTACCAATTGAAAGGATTCGTGCAAAGATGTCTAAATTTGGAAAGGATTCGTTGGCGAAATTTGACTATTGGATGGAACTTTTTAATCTGTAAACAAAATCTTATAAAAATAATTTTTTTTAGAAGAGTTTTTTTACCTTTGAGGATGTTAATTCTAAAAAAATGTATTTATGAAAAAAGTATTTATTTGTTTAGCTGTTGCTTTAATGGCAGTAGCTTGCGGTTCGAAAAAAGAAGTTGCTCATAAAGGAGATGTATCTGTTACTATCCCTTGTTCTGGAAAAGAATATCGTAGCGACAAAGATCATCTTCGTGCTTTAGGTACGGGTTATTCTACAAGTTTGCAAATTGCACGCGACAAAGCACTTCTTGCAGCACGTGCGGAATTGGGAGCACAAGTTAGCGATTTGATTAAACGTGTTACTGACAACTATGCATCTTCGTATGAGATTGGTATGGACGAAGAAGCAAAAGGAAAATTCCAAGATTTAACTCGTCAAGTAGTTAACCAAGAGCTTAACGGAACAATTGTAATTTGTGACGAAACACAACGTACACAAGACGGCAAATTTCGTTGCTATGTTGTGGTTGAAATTGTTGGAACTGAGTTAGCAAACAAAGTTGCTAATACAGTTAAAAACGATGACAAACTACGCATCGATTACGAATATGAAAAATTCAAAGAAGAGTTTGAAAAAGAAATGAGCAAATTGCAATAATTATTCAAAAGAATAGACAAAGGTGCTTGTATCTATAAAAAACTGCAAGCACCTTTTTTATAAAAACTTATGATGCAGAGATTTTACTATTGTTTTATTGTAGTTGTTTTAATAGTTTTTGTTGGATGTTCTACACAAAAACAAATCAGTGAGAAGCAGAAACCCGATTGGATAACCAAACAGTTATCCGATAAAGACTATTATCAAGGAGTTGGCTACGCACAAAAAGAGAAAAAGTCAACAACTCACTACGATGTTGCAAAGAAAATGGCATTAAAAAATCTTGCTGAAGAAATTTCAGTAGACATTTCATCTTCAACCATACATATCAGTTACGAAAACGATTTATCGCTAAAAGACGATTTTACTTCCGTTATTGAGTCTCGTGTGAATTCATCTTTGGAAGGATACGAAATAGCAGATACATACGAGAATAGCCATGAGTATTGGGTGTTGTATCGTTTAAGTAAGCAGAAATATGCTTCAATTCAGGCACAAAAGAGAACAAAGGCAATAGAACTTTCGGTGTCACATTTTTTGGAGGCAGAGAAATATCAAAAAGATTCTGATATGCGTAATGCTATTATTTTCTACGCAAAGTCGCTTGATGATTTGAAAGCATATTTCAATGAAACAATTACTGCCGAAGTGAATAATCAAAAGATTAATCTAATAAGCGAATCGTACAATTGTATTTATCGGATACTTAGTGATATTGAAATTGTTGCAAAGAACAAATCAGTTGATTGTAAAGTTGGTTATAAAGTAGACTCCGAACAGCTTGCTTGCGAGGTAATATTTCAAGGAAAAAAGATAAAAAACTTTCCGGTAGTAGCTTTTTCTAGTGAAAACGCTCAACAACAAAAACTGAATAGCGATGCAAACGGAATAGTGCAAACATCACTGCTTGTAAAATCACAAAAATCAGTTGAAACCTTTGAATTTTCAGTTGATAAAACCACTTTGCTTCTTCAGTCGGCAACTGACTTTGCAATCCGAAAATGGTTACAAAAGATTCCTACCACAAAAACTACAATCTTACTAAAAATAAGCAAACCTTATATTTCCATTTCATCGGTTGAGAAAAATATTGGTATAGTTCAAAAGGACAATGTATTAAAAGCAAAACTTGAGCAACTTTTACAATCAAATGGTTATGAAATTGTAAATCAAAGTGCTGATTTTGAGATTTCCATAGTATCAGATACAAAAAGTCAAACTCAACTGAAAGGGATTTATACTACAGTCTTAAATGCTCAGTTTAGAATAAAAAATTTAGAAAACGGAACTATAGTTGAGGCTCAAAATCTTACAACTAAGGGCACTCAATTATCTTATAAAATGGCGGGAGAAAAAGCCTACGAAGAGGCCGCACGTCAAATAGAAGCACGTTTGCTTTCTGGTTTTATTAATGCATTTCTCAAAACAGAATAATTTTGAAAATTATGAGAGAAAAATTTCTACAGTTTTTTATTGTTGCCTTGGCATCCTTACTACTTTCGAGCTGTGCTTATAAACGTTTATTTAAGGAAGGGAAAAAGTATGAAGAAGCCGGAATGCTTGAACTGTCTGTAGAAAAATACAACGCATCCCTCATTAAAAAAGAAGATTTTACAGATGCTCGTATTGCCTTGAATCGTACAATAATTCGTTATGCCAACGAATTAGAACAACAAATTGATAAAAATTACGCCCAACTAAATGATGATGCTCTTGTTGATAATTTTATAAAGCTAAAGAATCTAAAAAATATTGCCGATAACAATCGTATTCAATTGGAAATTAGTAATCGAACGCAGGAACAGTACAACGAATCACAACAGCGTTACGTGATTGATCATTATGCCAAAGTTCTTGCTTTTCTTGAAACAGAAGATTTCGGTGCAGCTCTTTCTCATATACTTTCTATCAAAAAGGTAGACTCTAGCTATAAAGACATTTTAGAAAAAGAAATAATTTGTCGTTGTGAACCACTTTATAGAGAGGCTCTTCAACAGATGCAACTTGAAAAATATCGTACGGCATACAATACTTTCAGTTCGGTTATAAAAATTGGAACGAACTACAAAGACAGCAAAAGTTTGCAAGACGAATGCCTTGAGAAAGGAATGCTGACAATTGCTTTTACATCATTTTACTCCAACGATACAAGTAAAAAAACTTTTATTGATAAACTTAAAAACAACATAACCACAACCATACAAAACTCAAATGCGATATTTTTAGAAATTGTTGATATAAACAATACTGAAGCGATTATCAAGGAGCAACATTTGGCGATGCAGAATGGAATTGAGATACAAGGAACACTGATTCCTATTCGTTCGCATTTATCGTTAGATGTTCCTCAGTTAACTTACACAAAAAGTTCGTTGACTAAAACGAAGAAAAAAGGATTTGTCAAAGAAACACAAAAAGATAAAAGCGTTGTTTATCATAAGGTTTATTACTACGAGTGCACGCAAAGTGCAGTTGCCAAAGTTACGCTGAATTACAATCTAAAATCTACGGAAACAGGGCTTACTTTGTTGTCCAATAGCTACTCATTACAAACTTCCGATAAGGTTCATTACATTGAATATTCAGGGAAAAATGCTTCAAATTTATTAAGTGGGAATTGGGAAAATCAAGGTAAGTTTAACCCAGAAAAAGATCGTGTAAATGACAACTATACTGCTAAAAACAATGTCCAAACCTTGCTTAAAGCACGAACTATGCTAAAATCTTCCACCGAACTTCAGAACGTGCTTTGCGCTGACATCGCAAAAAAACTTTCAACAAATCTGTTGAATTATAATCCAGAGAAATAAAAAAAAGACACCGATAAAAAATCGATGCCTCCCTTAACATTTAATAAAAAAACTATGAAAACTTTTACTCTGCAAAGATAAGGTTTCTCTCTCTTATAAAAAACTTAAATTTTCATAAAAATTAGAATTCACTTGTAAAATGGAAACGAATATCCTCAAAATCTTGTTGTGCCATTTGTAGGATATAGGCAGAGTCGGCCATGAAAACATCTCGATCTTCACGGTCTTTTGCCATGTATTGCACTTTCCGTTTTTTGAAAAGTTCAAGTTTTTCTTTGTTGTTACTTTCTATCCAACATGCTTTGTAGAGAGAAATTGGTTCGAAGCGACATTGCGCTCCATATTCGTTCAAAAGTCGGTATTGAATAACTTCAAATTGTAGTTGACCAACTGTGCCTATTATTTTTCGTCCATTATATTGGCTTACAAAGAGTTGGGCAACACCCTCGTCCATCAACTGCGAGATGCCTTTCTCAAGTTGTTTGGTTTTCATCGGGTCTGCATTTTCTATGTAGCGGAACATTTCTGGCGAAAAACTTGGTAGTCCTTTGAAGTGGATTTGTTCTCCTGAGGTGAGTGTGTCGCCAATTTTGAATGTACCATTGTCTGGTAAACCTACAATATCGCCGGCAAAAGCTTCGTCAACGGTTTCTTTTTTCTGTGCCATAAATGCTGTTGGGCTACTGAATCGGAACATTTTTCCGTGACGGATATGTTTGTAGTTTTCATTGCGTTCGAATCTTCCAGAACAAATTTTTACAAAGGCAATACAGCTACGGTGATTGGGATCCATATTTGCGTGAATCTTGAATACGAAGCCCGAAAAATTTTGTTCGTAAGGATCTACTTTTCGTTCTTGAGCTTCGATAGGTTGTGGCGATGGTGCAATTTGAATAAAGCAGTCGAGTAATTCTTTTACACCAAAGTTATTTAACGCGCTTCCAAAAAACACTGGTGCTACGTCTCCAGCGAGGTAATCTTTTGTGTCAAAGGCAGAGTAAACTCCATCAATAAGTTCTAAGTCTTCTCGTATTTTTTGAGCATCAGCATCTCCTACGTATTTTTCAAGTTCTGGATTGTTGATGTCAGTAAATTCAATTGATTCAGAAATAGTTTGTTTGTTCGGGGTGTAGAGATCAAGCTTTTGTTCAAAAATATTGTAAACTCCTTTGAACTTTGCTCCTTGATTGATAGGGAAACTTAGTGGTCTAACGCTGATTTGTAATTCGGCTTCCAATTCGTCAAGCAAATCGAATGGATCTTTCCCTTCTCGGTCCATTTTGTTGACGAATACGATTACCGGAGTTTTGCGCATGCGGCAAACATTCATCAGTTTGCGTGTTTGAGTTTCAACTCCTTTTGCGGAATCTACCACAATGATTACACTGTCAACAGCTGTAAGTGTGCGGTAGGTATCCTCTGCAAAATCTTGGTGACCGGGAGTGTCCAAAATATTAATTTTGAAACCTTGATACTCAAATCCCATTACCGATGTTGCTACCGATATACCACGTTGTTTTTCTATCTCCATCCAGTCTGAAGTAGCAGTTTTCTTTATTTTGTTCGACTTTACTGCTCCAGCCACATGAATTGCTCCACCAAAAAGCAAAAGTTTTTCGGTGAGAGTTGTTTTCCCTGCATCGGGATGTGAAATAATAGCAAACGTTCGTCGGCGTTGTATTTCTTGTTCTAATGTCATAAAATTCTTCTTTTTTTCTAGGGTTGCAAAGATAGTGAAAAAGTAGGTAGTGAAAAGCATTGTTGGGGAACACCAAATGGCAGTTTTTTGTAGAGAAAAATGTTGGACTATTGAGAGAATGAAACTTATAATGCCGAAAAAATGCTATTTTTGTAAATTGAAAAAAATTAAAGTATTAGAAAATAATGAAAAGAATTTTTATTTCGCTTATGGCGATGATGTTGGCCTTTTCGGCGTCGGCGCAAGATTCGCTCCGTTTGTACAAAAAAGATGGTTCGGTTTTTTCTTACGCTTTGGAAGAAGTGGATAGTATAAAGTTCGAGAAGAAAGCTCCAGTTGTTAAAGTCAATTCTATTTCGCTTAATAGAACGGCAATCGGACTTTTGCAAGGTTATGATTATACACTTTTAGCCGATGTAGATTATGAAGAAACTGCTCCTACTGTAAAATGGCAGAGTTCGGATTCTTCCATTGCGTCTGTAGATGTCAATGGTCGTGTTTCGCCTTTGAAAGCAGGCTCTGCTACCATTACTGCCACAGCAGGCGATAAGCAAGCATCGTGTGCTATCACTGTTGTTGCCAATGGTGAGTCGGTTTATCGTCATGGCTATTCGGAGTTGAGTGCCGCCGATAAAGTCATTTACAACTATGTGTTGAGACAAATTCTTGCATTTGAGAACAATGCT
The DNA here is from genome assembly GCA_045612365.1 of Paludibacteraceae bacterium. Classification (GTDB taxonomy): domain Bacteria; phylum Bacteroidota; class Bacteroidia; order Bacteroidales; family Paludibacteraceae; genus RGIG9608. Next base: position 65,530 of record JAZKYY010000008.1, on the reverse strand, counting down.
ACGGCGTATTCGGACATCAATCATCGTGTTTATTTGGATTTCTATTCGCAAGGAATAACAGTGGATCAAAACAAAGTGATGAAAATCACAAACTTGATTATCAAGGATGTACCTGAAGCGTATGTTTTGGTAAATTATATTTATCGTTACGATTACAATACTTATCAATATTATTTGCGTGTAAAAATATCTTGTACTCCAGAAAATTATGCATCAGAAATGGCACAAATAAATTCTGCTTGCAATTCGATAACAAGTTCTATTACGCCATCTTCTACGGAGTTTGAGAGAGCAAAAATCATTCACGATGGTTTTATCGATTGGTCCGATTATGGAGGTATTAGTAATGCTAATTGTGGGGATATTACTGGATCATTCATTACACGAAAAGCCGTTTGTGAAGGATTTTCGCGTGCTTATCTGTTGCTTTGTCAGCGTGTGGGACTTAAGTGTGTGTACGTAACAGGAGCTATGATGACCTCTACCGATCCTGAAACTTGGGGCAACCACGCTTGGAACCTTGTAGAAGTAGACGATGTGTGGTATTTGATGGACATAACAGGCGATGGCGGCTTCCCCGGTATGTGTGGTTATAGCTGTTTCTTGCTTGGCTCCAACTCATACTCTTCGAGTTATAGGTACGAAGGCACGGGCGGATCCGACGAAAACGTGGGTGACGTATCTTATACTGCTTTGCCTATGGTTTCTACTACCAACTACGATTGGGCAGAAAGACCATAAAAATGATGAAGATTATTCTTATTGTTGCCACATAAAAACAGAAAATAAAAACGGAGAAAAGAAATGCATATTACGTTTTGGACATATCGTTTACTGTTGTTGTTTGGCTTTTGGTTTTGCGTGTTTTCGGCCTCGGCAGAGCGTTACTGTACTAGGAGCCTTACCTCCAATATTAGAACAGTAAAGGCGGAAGTGCAGGGAAGTCCCCTCTCGGAACCCATTGTTACACTAGGAGGAGGGGAGCAAGTGCTTTTGTCGTTCGACGAAATGTCCTATAATACCAAGACTTTCAATTATTCCATTGTGCATTGTAATGCAGATTGGACTCCTTCGTCGCTTGCAGAGGTGGAGTACATAGATGGAGCCTACTCTGGCGTCATTGATGATTATGAACAGTCTGTTTCTACCACGGTGCTCTATACCAATTATCAGTTACTGTTGCCTAATGACGATGTAGACTTTAAGCTCTCGGGCAACTATGCTGTGGTGGTTTACGAAGATAATAACCGTGATTATCCCGTAGCAACGATATGTTTTTCGGTGGTAGAGCCTTTGGTTACTATTGAAGCAGACGTACGTTCCAATACCGATATAGAACTCAGTCGACGCTTTCAGCAGGTAGATTTTTCGGTATATACTGATGGTGTTGAACTTAGTGATCCTTTCTCGGAACTGAAAGTTTTTGTTTTGCAGAATGGACGCTTGGATAATGCTGCAACTCATCTGAAACCAACTTACACGTCGCTCGGGAAGCAGTCTTATGTGAATAACCCTCAGCTCGTTTTTGAGGGAGGAAATGAGTATCGCTCAATTGATTTTTCCTCGGTTTATACTTATGGTAGTGGCATTCAGCAAATTTCTTTTGACAAGCCAAATGATGTTTATCATGTAGAACTACTTCCTGATTTGCCTCGTAACGAAGATGGATATAGTTTTATGTTTGATGCAGATGGAAAGTATATAGTGAATCGTCAGCATTCGGACTACAGTAGATCTGAAGCCGATTACATGTGGGTGCATTTTTCCGTACCAAAAGAAGATATCCGTTTTGATGGGTTGCTCTACGTTTTGGGTAGTATGCAGGGAAATATGCACTATCAGATTGTACCAATGGAGTACAATTTCGATACTCGCTGCTACGAAAAATCTCTTTTTCTAAAGCAAGGTGGTTATAACTATATGTACTTGTTTTTTCCAAAAGGTGAGCGGAAAGGAACTTTGCAGTATATAGAGGGAAGTTATTGGCAGACACTGAATACGTATCAGATTTTGGTTTATTATTGCCCTCGTGGAAGTCGTTACGACCAACTTATAGGCTTCAAAGAATTAAAAAAATCTTTTTAAAGGATAAATTGAAAAAAATGGGAAAAATATATCAATCTCTCATAGAACTAATTGGTAGAACTCCTCTTCTTGAACTTAAGAATGTAGAGCAGAGTGAGCAAATTGAAGCTACTCTTGTGGCAAAACTTGAGAGTTTTAATCCGGGTGGAAGTGTAAAAGATCGTGCGGCTTTGTCAATGGTAGAGGTGGCAGAGAAAGAGGGTGTTTTGACTTCTGGCGGTGTCATTATTGAACCTACAAGCGGAAATACCGGGGTAGGATTGGCTTGGATAGCGTCAATAAAAGGTTACCGCCTGATACTCACTATGCCCGAAACAATGAGCATTGAACGTCAAAAGTTGCTAAAGCATCTTGGTGCAGAACTAGTACTTACTTCGGGAGAAAAAGGTATGCAAGGAGCTATTGATAAGGCAAAAGAGTTGAATGAAGAAATCAAAGGTTCTGTTATTTTGCAGCAGTTTGATAATGCTGCTAATCCTTTGGCTCACGAAACAACAACTGCTGATGAAATTTGGGTAGATACGGTGGGAAAAGTAGATGTTTTGGTTGCTTGTGTAGGTACGGGAGGAACACTTTGTGGCACTGCAAAACGTCTAAAAACTTACAATCCAGCAATAAAGATTATTGCTGTAGAACCAGAAAAGTCTCCTGTGCTTTCGGGTGGGAAGGCAGGTTTGCATAAGATTCAAGGCATTGGCGCTGGCTTTGTCCCAAAAAATTACGACGCAACTCTAGTTGATGAAGTTGTAACCGTGTCAGACGAGGAGTCTTTTTCTATGGCTAAGAGAGTGGCAAAAGAAGAAGGTTTACTTGTTGGAATATCTTCAGGAGCAGCACTTTCGGCTACTATCAAAGTTGCTAAGCGTTTAGAAAATAAGGGAAAATGTTTGGTAGTTATCCTTCCTGATACAGGAGAACGTTATTTGTCAATGTTTTAAGAAATTATAATATGAAGAAGTTTTTTTTGAGCATATTGCTCTTTCTTTTTGTAGCAAGTGTGACGTTTGCAGAGCCGTACAATGAGGTGGCTTTGAAGTCATTGTCGGCTCTTTCTGTTGGTTGCAAAGAGGGAGTTTCGGCTCCTTTTGCAGGTGTGAGCAACGATGCTTTAGTGGTGATAGGAGGCTGTAACTTTCCAAATATTGCGGCTGCAGATGGTGGAGAAAAAGTATTTTATGACAAGATTTTTGTTCTTCAAGATCCGTTTTCCGAAAAATCCAATTGGGAGGAAAAAGGAACTTTCCCTTCTAAAGTGGCTTATGGAGCAAGTGTTTCTACTCCGAAAGGAATCGTTTGTATTGGCGGTAACGATGGAGAGAAGAGTCTTTCGCAAGTTTGGTTGGTGGAGTATGTCGAAGGAGAGGTTGCGGTAAAAGAACTCCAATCGTTGCCCATTGCACTTGATAATATGACTGCTGCTTTTGGTGGAGATGTTATCTATGTGTCAGGAGGACAATCGGGTGGAGAATCTTCTAATCGTACGTTCACTATAAACTTATTTGATCTTTTGTTGGGAAAAGCTTGGTCGGAAGTAGAACCTTTTTCAGGAGGTGCTCGTGTTCAGCCAGTTTCTGTTGTTCAAAGTAATGCCGATGGCGAACGATGTTTTTACCTTTTTGGAGGTTTCTCTCCTGCAACACTTCAACAAAAGGCTGTTGTGTATACAGATGCATTGTGCTACAATCCTAAAACTAAGATTTGGACAAAAATAGATGAAATTTATCCTTTGGTTGGAGCAAATGCTTGTGTGTCAGGAAACTCTCATGTTTTGTTTGTTGGAGGTGTGAACAAAGATATTTTTGAGCGTGCGCTGAATAGACCATCTTTGTTGGCTGAGGCCCAATGTCAAGAAAACGATTCATTGGCTGAGGTATTGCAAACTGAATCGGATAATTATTTGAGACAACCTGTACAATGGTATCAGTTTAATAACAAATTGCTGATATATAATACTATAACCAATGTATGGAGTGAATTTGTAGATTCAGAAAAACTGTCGAGAGCTGGTGCTGCATTGGTGGCTTATGGAGATAAATTTGTGGTAATAAATGGAGAAACAAAGCCCGGAGTTCGTTCTTCGGAAGTATCAAGTATTGAGTTTAGTGCTTCAAGTTATTTTGGAGTAGCCAATTGGGTGGTACTTGGCTTGTACTTAATAGGTATGCTTCTTCTTGGTTTTTATTTTATGAAGAAAGAAAGCGGAGGGGATGATTTTTTCAAAGGAGGAGGGAGAATTCCTTGGTGGGCTGCCGGAATAAGTATTTATGCTACAATGCTTAGTGCTATTACTTATATGGCTTATCCTGCTAAAGCTTTTGCTACAAATTGGACTTATTATCCAATGTTGGTAACCATTTTGCTTGTGAGTTTTCCTGTTATAAGATACTATTTGCCTTTCTTCCGTAGGTTGAATATTACGAGTGCTTATGAGTATCTCGAACTTCGTTTCAATACGCTTACTCGTTTGTTGGCAAGTGCTTTGTTTATCGTTTTTATGATAGCTCGTATGGCGTTGGTGCTATATTTACCGTCGTTGGCACTTACGGCTGTAACAGGAATTGATATTTATTTGTGCATAGTGTTGATGGGAGTTGTTACTATCATTTATTGTACAATGGGAGGAGTTGAAGCTGTTGTTTGGGGCGACGTGGTACAAGGATTTATTTTGTTGGGAGGAGCAGTATTCGCTGTTATATACCTGATTTTTTCTACAGAAGGAGGATGGGGTGGATTTACAGAAATAGCTCTTGCTGATGATAAATTGCGTTTGGTGGATTGGAGTTTAGACTTTACAAAAGCCACTTTTTGGGTAGTGATTTTAGGAGGAATTGCTAATAATTTGATTTCATACACATCGGATCAGACAGTTATACAACGTTATTTGACGACTAAGGACGAAAAAAGCGCTTCACAAAGTATTCTTATGAATGGTTTGATGAGTGTGTTTGCTTCGGTTGCATTTTTTGCTATCGGTGCAGGACTTTATACGTTCTACAAAACACATCCGATGGAGCTTGATGTAACTATGGCAAAAACAGATACTATTTTCCCATTCTTTATGATGAGTCAGTTGCCTGCAGGAGTAGCGGGATTGCTAATTGCTGCAATTTTTGCAGCAACAATGTCAACTATATCGTCAAATATCAACTCGGTTGCCACTGCGTTTTCAGTTGATTTTTATAAAAAATTGTCGAAAAACGTATCCGACGAAAAAATGCTCAAAGTTGCTCGTTGGACTTGTGTTTTATCGGGCTTAATAGGAGTTGTTATAGCTGTTTTAATGGCCACTTGGAACATTTATTCATTACTTGACTTTTTCCAAGAAATTTTGGGCTTGTTGTCGAGTGGATTGGGTGGATTGTTTGTGATAGGAATATTTCTCCCTCGCATTAATGCACGTTCGGCATTGATAGGATTTGTTTGTGGAATACTTACTGTTTTTGCAGTAAAATACTTCACAAACCTTAATTTGTTGCTTTATGGATTTATCGGAATGGTAGTTTCTATTGTTGTAGGTTTTGTAGTTAGTTTGTTACATAAAAACAATAAATCCACAGCGGGATTGACATGGAGGCATTTGGATAAGTAAGAAAAAAGAGAGGTTTATGCCTCTCTTTTTTCATAAGCTTCAACAATACGTTGAACTAGTTTGTGTCGAATGATATCTTGTTGCCCAAATTCAATTTTTTCAATCCCTTTTATATTCTGAAGAACTTCGAGCGCATCTTTTAATCCTGACTTTTGTGATGAAGGCAAGTCTATTTGAGTCATGTCTCCAGTTACAATCATTTTTGAATTTAGCCCCATTCTAGTCAAAAACATTTTTATTTGATGAACAGAGGTGTTTTGTGCCTCATCAAGAATAACAACTGCATCGCTCAGGGTTCGTCCTCGCATAAAAGCTAATGGAGCAATTTGTATAATGCCACGTTCAATCAATTCTTTTAGTTTTTCCGCAGGAAGCAAATCTTGGAGTGCATCATAAAGAGGTTGCAAGTAAGGATCAATTTTTTCTTTCATGTCGCCAGGAAGAAATCCAAGTTTTTCTCCTGCTTCAACTGCAGGTCTACTAAGAATAATTTTTCTTATTTCTTTATTTTTCAATGCTCTTACGGCCAGAGCAATTGCGGTATAAGTTTTTCCTGTTCCTGCTGGTCCAATGGCAAAAAGCAGATCGTTTTTCTCAAAAGCAGTAACTAATTTTTGCTGATTGGGAGTACGTGCTACGATAGACCGTCCATTTATTCCATAGAGAATAAGATTTTTTTCAGTTTTACAAGGGGTGTCTTTAACGCTTTTGGCCAATTCAATTAAAAAAGATTCTTCTAAAGTGTTATTCCTCAAACAGTGATTTTCTATGTTCTTTACGTTAGAAATAAACTGATTAACCAAGCTTTCCTCTCCTTTTATTTTTATGCTATTTCCTCTAGCAACTATTTGCAAACTAGGGTTCAGATTCTTGAGCAAACACAAGTTCTTGTTGTTCACCCCATAAAACAACGTTTGATTTAAGTTACTATCCAACTTAAATTCTTTTTCTATCAAATTATCTTCTGCCAAAATTTATTCTTGAATTAAAATAAAGGAAATTACACTTTTGTTTTCGCAAAAGTATAGGAAAAAGTGGATACTTGAAAAATAAAAAAATAGTTTTTCAAAAACTGTTTCCTTTTTCTCAAATGTATTGGTGAAACAAAAAAAATAACTATCTTTGCACTCCCCGAAATTAGAGGAAAAATTAATTAAAATAAATATAGTGTCATGAAAAGAACATTTCAACCTTCGAACAAAAAAAGAATAAATAAACACGGATTTAGAGAAAGAATGTCAACTGCTAATGGTAGACGTGTGTTGGCAAAACGTCGTGCTCATGGAAGAAAAAAACTAACAGTTTCTGACGAGTATTGCAAAAACGCTAGATAAGATCAGAAGTTTCTTTTTTTGAATATAAGAAAGTAAAGGTTAACCTTTACTTTTTTTATTATCAGTTTTTTTTTCGAAAAAAAATGTAATTTTGAGAAATAAAATATTGCATCTATGGATTGGAAAAAAACATGGAATTTTCTTTGCTCGGGATTCTTTTGGAAGAATATAGGAGTTGCTTTTTTGATAATGTTATTTGTGCTTTTGGTAACTCTTATTTCCTTACGCTTTGCTACCAGACATGGAGAAGAAATAGAGGTTCCTGATTTAACTGGATTATATAAAGAAGAAGCCAATGTTGTTTTGAAAGAACGTGGGCTTGTTGGCGTTTTGATAGATTCTACTTATGTCAAAGGTAAACGTCCTGGAGAAATTCTAGAACAAAATCCTCAAAAAGGATCGTTGGTAAAAAAAGATAGGAGGATATATTTTACCATTAACTCAAAAATTGCAAAAACAGTTTCTTTGCCAGATTTGAGCGATGTTTCGTTTCGTCAGGGAAAGACTGTGCTTGAATCTTTAGGTTTTATGGTGAGCGAGGTTATTTACCAACCTTCGGAGTACGATGGATTGATTTGTTCGGTTCTTTATAATGAAAAAGAGGTAGCTGCTGGAACTCCGTTGGTCGATGGAGCTAGCCTTATTTTAGTTGTGGGAAAGAATGGCAATTTGGAAAGTGTTCCTATTCCGCTTTTGCAACGTCTAACACTCCAGCAAGCTCAAATGCTTCTCTCTTCGAGTGGATTTGCGCTTGGTAATGTTCATTATGATGGGAATGAGCCTATTACGCCAGAAGAGGAGAGGTTATATAAGATATACCAGCAGTCGCCGGAAGCAAATGTAAGTCAGCTGCAAGGAAAGCAAGTTAATGTATGGTTGACGATGGATTCCGAAAAGATATATGAAGAACCGGAGTCTGAGTATGAGGAGGAGTTTTTCTAATTTTTTATGGAAGAATTAGACTTTTTAGACGATAAATTTATTCATCATCGTTTGTTAGTTGACAAGGGGCAGACGTCGATTCGTATCGATAAGTTTTTGGTTGATCGGTTAAGCGATATTTCTCGCAATCGGATTCAAGAAGCTGCAAATTCTGGTTTTATTCTTGTTAATGGGGTTGCAGTAAAATCTAATTATCGAGTTAAACCTAACGACGATATTGCGATTATTCTTGACCATCCTAAAACAGATTTTGATGTTGTTCCTCGTGAAATTCCTCTTAATGTTGTGTATGAAGATGAAGATATTCTGCTCATCAATAAGCAGCCGAATTTGGTTGTTCATCCTGGTGTGGGCAATAGAGACAATACACTTCTGCATGCGCTTGCTTGGCATTGGAAAGATGAAGATACTCTTGATGTGAATTATACCAAAATGGGTTTGGTGCATCGGATAGATAAGGATACGTCCGGTTTGTTGATTATTGCAAAAAACAGTGATGCAAAAACTAAGTTAGGGTTGCAGTTTTTTAATAAAACAACCGAAAGAACTTACAATGCACTAGTTTGGGGTGTGTTAAAAGAAGATGAGGGTACAATCACAGGAGCAATTGCTCGTGATCAGCGAATTAGAATGTCTTTTGCTATCTACGATGAAAACGAAAATCCGAATGCAAAACATGCAGTAACTCATTACAAAGTGTTGGAGCGTTTTGCTTATGCAACATTGGTGCAATGTAAATTGGAAACTGGAAGAACGCATCAGATACGTGTGCACATGAAGCATATTGGTCATACTCTTTTTAATGACGAACGCTATGGCGGAGATGAAATTCTGAAAGGAGTAAGAACTGCGAAATACAAACAATTTGTACAGAACTGTTTTGATTTGTGTCCGCGTCAGGCGTTGCATGCCAAGACGCTAGGTTTTGAGCATCCAACTACTGGCAAATGGATGCAATTTACTAGCGATTTGCCCGATGATATGCAAGCATTGATTGAAAAATGGCGTCGCTACTCGCCAAAAGAGTAAAAAATTAGAAATAAATCTGAAGACCATCCTTTGCCGCAATTGTCTCCGGGAAAACGCTTCTTGCCTCGTCAATAATTTTTTCTACACTGGGATATCGGCTCGAAAAATGTCCAATAACCAACTTTTTGGCATTGCTGTTAAGTGCAATTGTTGCTGCTTGTTTGGCTGTTGAATGATAGGTTTTTTTTGCCCTCAAAACTTCTTCTTCTGAGAATGTGGCTTCGTGAAAAAGGCAATCGGCATTCTCTATGTCCGATACTATTTTAGGAAGAAAAAGTGTGTCGGAGCAGTAAACGAACTTTTTCGAAGGCGAAGGATCTCTTGTGAGTTTCTTGTTTTCAATGATTTCGCCATCTTCTGTAATGAAATCGCCTCCTTTTTTTATCAAAGGAAGTTCTTTGATTGGGATGTTGGATGCCTCAATCATTTCTGGAATGAGATGTCTCTCTTTAGGTTTTTCTTCAAAAATAAACCCACATGTTGGTACTCTATGTTTCAAAGGCAAAGTTCTTACCGTCAGAGTTCTATCTTCAAAAATTATCTCCTTTTTTCTTGGATTGAAGGGGTGAAAAATAATCTCAAACCCTAAGTCCTGACAGAAGAAATCTAATTGAGGTTTCAGTAATTTTTCTAGTTCTGGAGCTGAATGTATTTCGATGTTGGTGCGATGCCCGGTCATTCCAAGCGATGATATGAGCCCAACTAGTCCTAGGCAATGGTCGGCATGAAGGTGCGAAATGAAAATGTGCCCCAAACGATTGAGGCTACATTTTGTCTGAAAAGCCTTGATTTGCATTCCCTCGCCACAGTCAATTAAAAATAATTTGTTGTGAACCTCCAAAAGATGCGCCGACTGAAATCGATCTTTTTTAGGAAGTGCAGATCCAGAACCTAAAACGGTAAGTTTAAATTGATTGCTCAAAGCAGTATTCTACTTCTTTTGTCTTAATATCCAAGAATCGGCAGGAATGGATTTTGAAATCTCTAGTATCGTTTTTTTTGCTGAAGCATAATCGTCGAACGAGAGTAACAACACGCGGAACATTCCTTGCTCATTTACTACAATAGTAGGTTCGTAGGCTGGGCGATAAGATGCTTGCAACTTGTCGGCATTTTCTTTTTTCGAGAAACTTCCAATAACAATATGAAAAGCTTTAGTCATTGTTTCTTGGTTTTTTTCGCCTTCTGCCAAAGTGATTTTTTCTTCTCTCACTTTTTCTTCAACCTCTTTTTCGATGTAGATAGTGTCGTGTTTTTCAATAAACTCGGTTTTGATGATTGTGTCGGTTTTGATGATGACAACGGTATCTATTTTTATCACTTCAACCTCTTTGATTATCTCTTTTGGTGCCTCATTTGCTTGATATGCTCCTTTTTTTGATGCACAACCAACAAAAAGCATTATAGCACAAAATACAACTGCGATTCTAAACATTGATTTCATATAAATTCTTTTTTTCTATTTCTGATGCAAAAGTAAGGAAAAATACAGTTTGTAGAAACAAAAAAAGAAATACTTCTTGTATTTCTTCAACCTCTTCTCTTTTGGCGGAAAGAGAGGGATTCGAACCCCCGGAACAGTTGCCCGTTCACCGCATTTCGAGTGCGGCCCATTCGACCACTCTGGCATCTTTCCTTTTTTTGTGATTCAGCTGGGGCTCGAACCCAGGACCCCATCCTTAAAAGGGATGTGCTCTACCTGCTGAGCTACTGAATCTCCCAAAAATGGACTGCAAAAGTACAACAAAAAATTATTTTTTCAAATAAAAAATTGATTTTAATAATTTTCACTTTCTTAAAAGCAAAAGCTCAAAAAAATAATAAAACAACTGCTTCAGAGCAGTTGCTACAAAGATAAGGATTTTAACAATGCAAACAATTTATGCAACAGTCCATTTGCAACGAACAGGAGAAATAATGGTTCCTTCTTCTTTCAATTGTTTCATGGCTTTGTCCACTTCTTTGCGGTCAATTCCACAAATCTCTGCAATTTTTCCTGCATTCAAAGGCTCTCCGGCCTCTTTCATTGCTGCTAATACTTTTTCTTTTACTTCCATAATGTTTTTGTTTTAATAATTATTGTTTCTGATTTTCAGTGTAACTTCCATATAAGAACTTTTTCCATCAATATACTCTTTGTAAAGCATTTCGGCTTCTTTCCCTTTTAAGAGATGGCACTTTCCGCACAATTCGCAGTTGTTCATGCATTGCCACTGACTTTGAACAAACTTAAGGCGTTCTTCTTTGGTCGATTGCTCTATGTCGGGTGGTGTCATAACAATGAGAAAAAAAACTTGCTTACGTACGCTCAAAGATATGAATCTTCACGTTTTTTATCAACGAAAAGATGTAAAAAAGTTTTTTATTTCGGCAGGTGTTTTTACTATGTGTTTTGCTCCAGAGGCAATCAGTTCTTCTTCCGAGCGAAAACCCCAAGTACACCCAACAGCAATCATTTCTGCAGCATTTGCAGTTTCCATATCCACGTTGGTGTCGCCAAGATAAAGAATTTGTTGAGGTAAGACGTTTATCTTTTCGGCAATAAGCAATGCGCCTTTGGGGTTGGGTTTTATTGGCACATCGGGGCAAGCACCTCTAACAACAGAAAAACCATATTTGCCAAATAGTTTGTTCACTATATGTTGAGTTAGTTCGTCCATTTTATTGGACAAGACGCAAACGGGAATTTTCTTTTCGTTAAGAAATGCAAGTAAATCTTCTATGCCTTGATATGGTTTGGTGCAGTCTACACATTTATGTTTGTATTCAAGCACCATTTCAGAGTGGAGTTTTTGGATAAAATCGGCACTTCTTTGTTGCTCGGGGATGGAGCGCTCAACCAATTTTTTAATGCCATTACCAACAAAATATTTATACGTCTCAGTGTCGTGTAGAGGCAGGTTGTAGCGCAAAAGTACGGTGTTCATTGCGTTGGCCAAGTCGGCAACCGAATCAACCAATGTTCCATCCAAATCGAAAATTATTGCTCTAATTTCACTTTTCATTTTCTTTGTTCTCCTTCACCTCTTCGTAATCGACGTATTCACCTTCGTTCTTTTCAAATATCTTCTTTTTTCGTTTTGGTGTAAAGGATTGCTCTTGAGAATCTTTTCGTGATTTTCTAGAAAAAAGAGATAGTATCAGTTGCACAACTGCACTGATAACGATAAAAACTACAGAAAGAATCAAAAAAAGTAAGAAAAGCATATTTTAATAAACATTCTGAGCTACACGTTTGACGCTTTGCGTAGCATTCAACGCATAAAAATGAATGCTAGGTACGCCTTTTGCTTTCAACTCCTTAGCCTGCATTGTACACCATTCGACACCCACTTCTACCGACTGCTCTTCTGTGGTGCATTTTTTCATCTCTGTAGCTAACGCTTCTGGAATTTCTATATGAAACATCTTTGGTAAAACGTCTATTTGAGAAGCTTTGCGCAATGGTTTCAATCCTGGAATGATGGGAACAGTAATGCCCATTTCTCTGCATTTTTCTACAAAAGTGAAATACTTTTGATTGTCGAAAAACATTTGAGAGACAAGATATTCTGCGCCTGCATCCACTTTCTTCTTAGCCCAATATAGATCATTTTCTAGCGATGCGGCATCTTCATGCATCTCCGGATAACATGCCATTCCGTAACGAAATGGGAGCACCGAATTCGACATGTGAGAGCCATCTTCAAAAACACCACGATTGAAATCGTTCACTTGTTGTTGCAAATCAACTGCGTAAGCATTGCCATTTGGGGTAGGCAAGTAGTATTTTTCTTCCGCTGCCTTATCGCCACGAAGCAAAAGCAAATCTGTAATTCCTAAAAATTGCAAATCGATAAGCACATATTCCGTTTCTTCACGTGTGAAGCCTCCGCACAAGATATGTGGAACAACAGGAATATTGTATTTGTGATGAATGGCAGCTGCCACTGCCACCGTTCCCGGACGCCGACGACGAGAAACTACCTTCGACGATCCATCGGTATTCCATGCCCAAACGTGCTCGCTTCGGTGTGTAGTGATATTGATGTATTTGGGGTCGAACTCGCGCAATACATCAATGGTGTTCATCACCGAATCTAGGCTATTTCCTTTCAAAGGAGGCAAAATCTCGAAAGAAAAAGCCGTTGACGTTGCCGACGTTATGCTTTCAACAACACTCATATGCCAAATGATTCTATTGCCAAACGATAAGAATCTAAACCAAAACCACAAATTACGCCTCGGCAAACCTCCGATAAATACGAATGATGACGGTACTCTTCACGCTGAAAAACGTTTGAAATGTGTACCTCAATCACTGGCGTGGTTATCGCACGAATGGCGTCGGCAATGGCAATAGACGTGTGTGTGTATGCTCCTGCGTTTAGCACAATTCCATCGTAAGAAAATCCGCATTCTTGGATTTTGTCAATCAGTTCGCCTTCGATGTTCGACTGAAAATATTGAAGCTCTACATGAGGATATTTTTCTTTTATAGTAGAAAAAAAATCGTCAAAAGAACTATTTCCATAAACCTCAGGTTCTCTTTTGCCAAGAAGATTTAGATTTGGTCCATTTACAATCAATATTTTCATATCAGCTACAAATTAAAATTCTGCATTTTTTGGAGTACGAGGGAAAGGTATCACGTCGCGAATGTTGGCCATACCTGTTACAAATAGCAACAAACGCTCGAATCCTAACCCAAATCCAGAGTGAGGACAACTTCCAAAACGACGAGTATCCAAATACCACCACATGTCTTTCATTGGGATATTGAGTTCGTTGATTCTAGTTAAAAGTTTGTCGTAATCAGCCTCACGCTCCGATCCACCTATGATTTCTCCAATTTGTGGGAACAAAACGTCCATTGCGCGAACGGTTTTTCCATCCTCGTTTTGCTTCATATAGAAGGCTTTTATCTCTTTTGGATAATCGGTCATGATAACAGGACATTTGTAGTATTCTTCGACCAAATAGCGTTCGTGTTCCGAAGCCAAATCCACTCCCCAATATACTGGGAATTCGAATTTTTTGCCGTTTTTCACTGCCTCTTCAAGCACTCTAATGCCTTCGCCATAAGGAATGCGAACAAAATCTTGCTTAAGCACACCTTCGAGGCGAGAGATGAGTTCTTTGTCGAACATGTCATTAAGGAACTGAACATCGTCGCGACAATTGTCCAAAGCCCATTTTACGCAATATTTAATAAATTCCTCTGCGAGGTCCATATTGTCGGTAATGTCGTAGAACGCAATTTCGGGTTCTATCATCCAAAACTCAGCCAAGTGACGAGGAGTGTTTGAGTTTTCGGCACGGAAAGTTGGCCCAAACGTGTAGATGCCACCTAGTCCCATTGCTGCCAATTCGCCTTCGAGCTGACCAGAAACGGTCAAACTGGCTTGTTTGCCAAAAAAGTCGTCGTCGTAGGTAATGGAGCCATTTTCATCTTTCTTTAGGTCATAAAGATTTTTGGTTGTTACCTGAAACATTTGTCCTGCGCCTTCGCAGTCGGATGCTGTGATTATGGGCGTATGGAAATAGAAAAATCCTTTTTGGTGGAAAAACGTATGAATGGCCATAGCCATGTTATGACGAATGCGAAAAACCGCTCCAAATGTGTTTGTACGAGGACGTAGGTGAGCAATTTCGCGCAAAAATTCCAACGAGTGTCCTTTCTTTTGTAAAGGATAGGTTTCCGGATTTGCTACACCATAAACCTCAAGATCTTTGACCAAAACCTCTACGCTCTGACCCTGACCTTGCGACTGCACCAATGTGCCTTTTGCACAGATGGCAGCTCCAGTTGTGATTTTCTTTAGCAATTCTTCATCGAAGTTCTGAACATCGACTACCAACTGTATATTTTTAATGGTAGAACCATCGTTGATAGCAATGAAGTTTACATTCTTATTGCCACGTTTTGTTCTGACCCAACCTTTTACAACAACTTCTGCATCGAACTGTGTCGACTGCAACAAATCAATTACTTTAGTGTGATTCATCTTTTTGTTTTTACTTTTTTATAGGAATGCAAAAGTACTAAAAAAACAAGGATTGACAACATTTTATCTTAATCCTTTCATTTTTAGGAGTCTTTATTTCGTGCCTTTAGGAATACATATTTTTTAAAGAGAAAAACAACTATGAAAAGTAAATTTCCTATACTCGTTACTCCTTCTTACTATTCCCATTGAAGAAATTATCCTTTTCTTGCTAAAATTTCTATTGTTCTAAGTTTGTCTTTGTAATGGTTGTTGGCATTTGTTTTTTCTATCGAAAGCGCAGCATCGGTATTGTCTTGCCAGCGTCGGCAGAGGTAAACGGATTCGTAAATGCGTCCTATTTTGTAGCTGTGGCTTATTTGTAGCCCAAGGGCGTAATCTTCTCCATAACTGGTGTTTGGCACCCCAATCTTTCGCAAAATAGGAGTGTAAAAAGCTCTTGGCGCACCAAGCCCATTGATGCGTAGTGCGTTGTTTGGTCCGTTGTGGTCGGTCCATTCTTTGTGGTCGATGAGCCCGGGTGGAATTGGCTCCATTTCAAAGTTCGTCATGGTGTATGAGCCGATGAGCATTGCGCATTTTTGTTTGTAAAACTCATCAACAATTTTTTGTAGCGTTTCGGGCGTTTTGTACACGTCGTCGCTATCGAGTTGTACGGCAAATTTTCCACACTCTCTATGCTCGATTCCAGTTTGCCAGCACCCACCAATTCCAAGGTCGTTGCGCGAAGGAATTAGGTGTATCACTCGGCCATCTTTCTCTGCAAAGGAGTTGATAATTTCTGTTGTTTTGTCGGTGGAGTGATTGTTGATAATGATGAGGTTAAAAGCAAAATTGGTTTTTTGAGCCAAAACGGATTGAATGGCATCGGCAATGGTTTTTTCTCGGTTTCGTACAGGAATAATTACCGAAGCTTCGGTGGTGAATTCGTTGCTGAACTGCACTTCGTTGTCGTTTGGCTCAATTAGAGCACCAATTTTTTTGAGGTAAATGGTGCATGCTTTTTCCATTTCAATCTGAACAGTTCTGTTCTTTGGATCTACGTAATCGAACTGTTTTTCTCCACTTTTTCTTTTATCGATAATATTGTTTACGGTATATAGATATTCGTCGATGTGGAAAGGCAGACATTGCGAGGCAATGTTTAGTCGGAGATTGTACAACCCTGCAAAACTAAATTCATTGTTGCTAGTTTGTAGGGCTTTGAGGCAAATCTCTTTGTTGAAAAAGAGCATTGGCCCAAAGTCAAAATCGTCTCTCACACTTCCTATTTGGTAATCGATTAGAGGATGGAGAGAGAGAGTTTGTTCGTCGGTTTTTTCTCGAAAGTCGGAGTAGAGCAATCCTGCTTTTGTTTGCTTTGCAATTTGCAGAAAACGTTCAAGAGCGTTTTTTCCTAACAAAAAATCGGAATGTTGCGTGTAGAACAAAAAGTAGTCCGATTGGCATTTTTCAATAATTCGGTTGATGGTGTTTGAAGAAAAGATATAATCGATTTTGAGTGTTTTATGTTTATCGGAAAGTTCAGTTTCTTTTTGGTCGGACAAAAAAATTACTTCTTTCACAATGGGAGACTTGCAAAGTTCTTTTATAGTTTCATTTTCATCTCTTAGAGGCAAAAATACGGTAATGCTATTTTTCATAAAGCAAGAAATTTAAGATTTCGGACATTAAATTGTTTCTATCAACATGTGATTTTATGACTTCAAATGGACAACCTAAAATAAACGTACTCCAAGTGCCTCGATGCGCTACGGCAGCATTGAGTTGAGAGTCCGAATAGCGAAATACGGGTTGTGAAACCGTTGATATTGCGTTGAGAGCATCTACCGATGTAGTGTGATAAATCTCGCTGTTTGGTTCGTTGCAGAACTCAAATGCTGATGTGAAAGAATTTTTTGGAGTGGAGTAGGGCAAAACGTTTCCACTGAGCGAAGCATTATCGGTCGTGAACGTATATTTTAGCCAGTTTTTTGTAAAAATAACATCTTCTTTGTTTTGCATATCACTTGCAATGTAGGCTCCACTAGCAAAGATTGCACCTCCATTTTGGCAGTAATCAATGATTTTGTTTTGCAATGTTTTTGAAAATGTTTTGTAGCGTATGTGCAAGGAGTCTCTTCCTATTATGGTAGATTTTTGTTTTCCCAAAATCAGGTCAACAACGTCGTATTTTTTTAGGTCTATTTTCCCGTTTTCAACCGATGATCTGCTGCACGAAACAAACGAAATACCGAAGTTTTGTATAGATTTTCCGTGCAAAGAAGTAAAGTCGAATGTGTTTCCTGCAATTATTGTTTTTTCGTAGTTGCCAAAACTTGCACCAAAGCCAGGCTGCTCATCACTTTTCCATTCATCAGTTTTTTCGAAATTGTATTGGTTGCCCACATAGGCAAAAGTGTTGAGGTAAGGCACTCCACAATCATTGTTTTCAAAGAAGCCAGCTTTTGAGTCGGAGGTAAAGAAATGGGGTGCAGAAAGTCGGTCGAAACCATTGACAATTAAAGCAGTTTTTGTTGAACTTGGGTTGATGCAGGCCGAAAGAATTTCTGATGGAAAACTTTCTCCGCCTTCGTTTACAGCAGTGATTTTGAAACTATACAATGTGTTTGGACAGCATGGGAGTAGAACAGAAGTGTCTTTTGTTAAAAAACCATTGTCAAAACTACCATTTCCTTTTCGTGTGTAAATTACGTATGAGGTAGGTTTTACAGAATCTTTTTCGAGTAAATCGGGAGTTGGTGTCCATGAGAGTTTCAACTGATTGTTAGAACAAATTTCTACTGAAAAATTATTTACTGGCAAAGGTTGAGGAGTATATTTTTTGTTGTATTGTACGGAGAAAAATTTCAAGAGACCTTTGTAAATAGCTCTAGCTGTAGTAAACTGAAAATTAGGATCCAACGCGTAACGAACATCGATAGGATTTTGGTGGGAGAGCCATTCGAGTAGCATGGTTGGGACTTGAGGAATGCGTGATTCGACGTATGCTTTGTTCCACAATCCTCTAACTTGCCAAGCCGAATCAAATTCTTGAACAATGGTTTTGTGTAGCTCTGTCAGAACAAGGTCGGTTAAATCTCTAGACGCAAAGCGCGACTGACCATTAGCAAAGAACTCATCGTTGGCTTTTGCAGAGAAAATGCCTAAACTGCCTACAATCGAATCTTTTTGGGAAACACCTGCGTCGGTATGAAAGGCGAGTGCTGCATCTATAGGAATGCCTAATCCTAAAGAGTCGGGCATATTTTCAGAACCAAAATTTAGATAATTGACCCACAATGGGCGGCAAAACAAATCGTCTAAATAATCGTTGGCCCCATCGGTTTTTGAATAAACCTTTTGAGGTATTCCTGACCATTGTAGCCAATATCTTGAGGCTTCGAGGTAGCGAGGCGTTTCGCTTGTTCTAAATTCAACATCAACATTAGGATTAAACTCGAGATTTTTTTTGTTGAGTTTGTTGTATGTCAAAATTACTTCGTCTGAAGATGGTTTTCTGCTGATAGTTCCCATTCCACCTCCAAATTTTACAGCGTCGGCAGTAGTGATAGTTTTGTTGTTTCCTTTTGGAATGGTTAGTTCTACTCGTCCAAATTCTTCATTTATGCCTTTATCAAATAAAAAGGTTCCCAAATAAATCCATGTCCGACCACCCATTTTTTGATTGACAGAAAACTTAGTTTCTCCGCCAAGGTGAAAAATACTGTATTGTGCATCATTTGTGCTTGTTGGAGAGGAGTGATACGCTACATAAACGGCATATTCTCCTTGCTCGGGTATGTTAGGAATCCAAATAGCTTTATGGTCAGTTTTGTTGTTCTTTGGTATTCGGTAAAAACCTTCGGAAAAAGGATTTTTATTGTTTTGAAGTGTTTCTTTTTTCAATGCAAAACCAGAACTTCCTCCATTTTTCCACGCTCCTTCTTCAATGTAAAGTGATTCTCCAAACGTATTTTCTCTATCTACAATCACTTCATGCGTTTGCGTGTCTCTTTCTTTTGGCAACAAAACGCTTGCACCTGCATTTTCGAGCATTGGAAGTAAATAGTGAAGAGTGAGAAAAGTGGTCAATTTGTCTTCTATGGTTGTGAATAGTTTTGCACGTTGCCACATCCATCGATCTTCCTTCTGATTGTAATAACATCCGTGTCCTGCCCATAACGCAATGTTGTGTCCTTCAAGGCTTTTAGTAAGCGAGTAGGGTTTGGAATTGTTTTTTACGAAAGGCTGAAAAGTTCGTTTTTGGGTAGGAAGTTTTTGTTTGTTTATATTGTTTTGGTGTAAGAAATAGTTTGGAATATATGTTTCTAATTCTTTTTTATCGGCATAAAAATTCAGTTTAAAGTTGTTGTAGCAAGAAGGTAAAATGTTTTTTACTTCTTGTTTTATTTGACTGATATTTTCTTCACGCCAGAAAAGATATGAAAATGTGCAGTTGAGGTGAATGTCAATGGTGTTGTTTTTATTGTTTATTACAACTTTTTGTAAATCAAAAATGCCTTTCTCTGGATACTTTTCTTGGTACCGCATTGCCCATTCTTTGATGTTTTTTTTTGCGTCTGCTGCGCTATTTGCACATAAAGGAAATGGAAGAAGTATCCAACAGAAAAACAAACATATCCATACTATCTTTTTTGTCATCACTTTCCTCAAAAACTAAATGCAAATATAACTAAAATAGTCTCTTGAACGTTTAGATTTGTGTAAGTTTTCTGCGTGTTGTTCGTTCTTAAAACGCACTTTTTTTTATCTTTGCCCTGTAGTTATTTTTTTTGTAGGAAAAGTAATGAAAAAGAATTTTGGAATAATAATTTTGATGTTGATGATGGCAATTCCTGTTTCGGCAAAGGAAGAAAAAGAAAAATCTATTTTTGTAAAAATAGAAACAAATTATGGAACCATGAAAGTGCGTTTGTATAATGAAACTCCTTTGCATAGAGATAACTTTGTAAAGTTGGTGGCGGAGAATTTTTATGAAGGATTACTTTTTCATCGCGTGATAAAAGACTTTATGGTTCAATGCGGAGATTCTGAATCGCGTAATGCTGCTCCTGATAAGCATTTAGGTGCGGGAGGAACTGATTATACTTTGGATGCCGAAATAAAATTTCCATTTTTGTTTCATAAACGAGGGGCATTGGCAGCTGCTCGCAAAGGTGATTTTGTTAATCCAGATAAAAAATCTTCTGGTTGTCAATTCTATATTGTTCAAGGAAAGTGCTTTACAGATGGTGAGTTGGATGTGTTTGAGCAAAATGTAGATCAGGTGCTTCAGCAACAAATTTTTAAGTCTGTGATGCTGGAGAGTGAAGATTCTTTGAAAGTTCTTAAACAGGAGGGAAAAATAGAAGAAGCAGAAACATTGCGACGTGAAACTTATTTGAAAGCACAAAAAATGGTTGCAGAAAAAAATCCTTTTAAGTACTCGGATGAGCAACGACGCTACTATAAAACTTTTGGAGGAACACCTCATCTTGATGCACAATATACTGTGTTTGGCGAATTAGTAGATGGATTTAATGTCCTTGATGAGATAGCAAAAGTAGAAACAAATTCTGCCAATCGGCCAAAAGAAGATGTGGTGGTTTTGAAAATGAAAATTGTGAAAAAATAGTTTTTGTTTGAGATGGAAGAAAAATTGCTTATAAAATACGAACACGTTGATGTTTTTCAGCAAGAGGCAATAGTGCTAAAAGATGTTGATTTTGAACTAAACAAAGGCGAATTTGTTTACTTGTTAGGAAAGGTAGGCAGTGGAAAAAGTTCGCTATTAAAATCGTTTTATGCCGAAATTCCTATCAAGAATGGTAATGCACAAATTTTTGACTACGATTTGAAAAAATTAAAGCGCAAGCAAATTCCTTTTCTTCGCAGAAAAATGGGTATTATTTTTCAAGATTTTCAATTGTTGATGGATAGAACGGTTGATGAAAATTTGAAGTTTGTATTGAAAGCAACTGGTTGGAAAGATAAGAGAAAAATAGAAGAGCAAGTTGCGTTTGTTCTTCAAACCGTGGGAATGGAAAAGAAAGGTTACAAGATGCCACATCAGCTTTCTGGAGGAGAACAACAACGTATT
Source organism: Paludibacteraceae bacterium (assembly GCA_045612365.1). Lineage (GTDB taxonomy): Bacteria > Bacteroidota > Bacteroidia > Bacteroidales > Paludibacteraceae > RGIG9608. The sequence goes on along the minus strand of JAZKYY010000008.1, from coordinate 44,482 downwards.
GTTATTGCGCGTGCTTTGTTGAACTCGCCGGAGCTTATTATTGCAGACGAGCCAACAGGGAATCTTGATCCTGAAACTGCAAACGAACTTACAGAATTGTTTCATGTCATTAGTCGTTCGGGAACAAGTGTGATAATGGCAACGCACAATATTGCTCTTACGCAGTCTTTTCCTGCAAAAACAATTTATTGTGAAAATGGAGTTTTGACCACACACTAAAAACGATATAGAACAAAATGAAAAAAATACTCAAAAAATCCATTTCTAAACGATTTCGTAAATATCGGGTGTCTATTCTTAATGAATTTACACTTGAAGAAGCATTCTTTTTTAGAATTTCAAAAGGAGGTTTTTATATCATTTTGGTGTCAGTTTTTGTTTTGTTGTTTGTGTTGTTTTCTTTGCTCTACAATTACACTCCTTTTAAGCGTTTTTCTCCAGGATATTCGGATATGATTGTTCGCTCGGAATTGGTGCAAGAAACTATTAGATTGGACTCATTGGCAAATATCGTAACAATGCAGCGAAAACAGTTGGATATTTTAAGAACGATTCTTTCGGGAGAAGTTTCTATGGATTCTGTGTTTACGGTGCAAAATGTGGTGAATAATGTTGCTTTGGATTCCGCTGTTAAATCGAAAAGAGAGCAAGAGTTTTGTGAAGAGTATGAAGAAACAGAGCGGTTCAATCTTTCTTCTATCGAAACTCGTCGTCAGAGTGTGAATCCGTTTTTCTTGAAGCCAATACGTGGAAAAGTCATTAAGGATTTCGATTTGTCGAAAAACCACATCGGGTGCGACATTGAGTATTATAATGGAGAAAACGTTGTCTCTATTTATGAGGGGGTTGTAATATTTACTGAATATACAGTTAATGCAGAGTATGTAATAGGCATTTTACACGAAAATGAATTTATTTCTATTTATAAGTACAATTCAGAATTACTCAAAAAACTTGGCGATGAGGTTAAAACGGGTGAAGTGATTGCAATTGTAAATTCACCCGCAGAAAAAAGCACTAAACCTTATATCCATTTTGAACTTTGGCAAAATGGGAAACCCTTAAATCCTACTGAGTATATCATTTTTTAATGCGCACTTATGGGTATCATTATCCGTCAAAGTATTAAAGGTACAATTGTCAATTACGCTGGAACGCTAATTGGATTTGTTACCACTTTTTTTGTGCTTACACGTTTTCTTTCAACCGAGGAAATAGGTCTGGTACGCGTACTTATTGATGCTTCTATTCTTTTCATGAGCATTGCTCAATTAGGAACATCTTCGTCGATTGTTCGTTTTTATCCTTATTTCAAAAATAAGAATGACGATAATGGTTTTTTCTTTTGGACGCTAATAGTTCCGCTCGTAGGTTTTTTATTTTGCGCTTCTTTGTTTTGGATTTTTAGGGAATCCATCATTGGATTTTTTGAAGAAAAATCTCCGTTGTTTGTAACCTATTATCATGCAGTTTTTCCAATAGCATTTTTTATGCTATATCAGCAAATTTTTGAGGTAAATGCTAATGTTTTGATGCGTATAGTTGTACCTCGTTTTGTGCGCGAGGTATTGGTGCGGATTTTTACGTTGGTAGCTTATTTATTGTATGCTTTTGATGTATTTTCTCTTTCGGCTTTGGTGTGGAGTTTGTGCATTGTTTATGTTTTAGCTACACTTTGCAATGTGTGTTATTTGTTTTCATTAAAAAAGATATCACTGAAACCAAATTTGCAATACCTTACTAAACCTTTGATTAAGAATTATTTATTCTATACACTTTTTTTGATAGCAACGGCATTGAGTAGTGCAATAGCTCCGAGTTTGAATACTTTTTTTATTAGTGCAAAAATGGGGTTGCAGTTTACTGGGATTTTTACCATTGCTATGTATATTGCGGCAATGATAGAGATTCCGTATCGTTCTCTTGGGGCAATTGTGCAACCACAACTTGCTCAAACTATAAAGGACAATAATTTTATTGCAGCCGATCAGTTGGTTAAAAAAGTTTCGTTGCATCAGTTTATGGCGGGAGCATTTATCTTTTTTGTTATATGGATAAATGTTGATTTGATTTTCTCACTTTTACCTAATGGCGACGAGTATGTTGCAGGACGTTGGGTAGTATTTTTACTCAGTTTTGCGAAGTTGCTTAATTCTTCGTTTTTTATCGCAACCGTGGCTCTCAACTATTCGAAATATTATGTTTTTTCGTTGTTGTTTACCTTTTTGCTTACTCTTGTTGCAATATTACTTAACATTTGGCTTATTCCGAATTTTGGAATGAATGGAGCGGCTTTAGCATCATTAGGAGCTTATTTTATTTACTATGCAGTTGCATTGAGTTTGATTCTTTCAAAAGTAAAGGTCAATCCTTTCTCACTATCACAACTTAAAGTAATGTTGGTGGTGATAGTTTTGTTTTTATTGGATGCATGTTGGAAATATTACTTTGAATCTATATTTGTTCAATCTACAGTTTTAATGCTTGCAGAATCTATTGTTCGTTTAAGCATTTTATTATTATTGGGAACTTGGATTGTGTATAAATGGAAAGTTTCCAAAGAAGTTAATGATTTGATAAATAGTTTATTTAGAAAAGTAAAATAATCATAAAATGAAACTTTTTTATGCTCCAAACATAGAAGAATCTCTGACATTGAGCGAAGAAGAATCAGCACACTGCGCCAAGGTGCTACGTTTGACCTCAGGAGATGAAGTTTTTGCCTTTGATGGAAAAGGTACTTTTTTTAAGCTAAAAATTTTGAATCCACATCCTAAACGTACGGAAGTTGAGATTTTAGAAAGAAATGCAACTTCGCCAAAGGATTATCGTATTCATGTGGCGATTGCTCCTACAAAAAACATTGAGCGTTTTGAGTGGTTTTTAGAGAAATGCACTGAAATTGGGATTGATGAGGTTACGCCTATTCTTTGCCAATTTTCCGAACGAAAGATGATAAAACGTGAGCGTCTGGAAAAAATTCTGATTTCTGCAGCAAAGCAGTCGCTTAAAGCAACTGTTCCTATTTTGAATGAACTTCGTTCAATCAATGACGTTATAGAAAACCGAAAAGAAGAGGAGTGTTTCGTTGCACATTGTTACAAGCAAGAGAAAAATGATTTTTTGCAAATTTGTCCAAAGAGAAAATCAATACTGATATTGATAGGCCCTGAAGGTGATTTTAGTCAGAGCGAGGTGGATAGTGCTATTGATTCTGGTTTTTGTCCTGTTTCGCTGGGAGAGAGTCGTTTGAGAACAGAAACGGCTGGCATTGTTGCGTGTCATATTGCAAATCTGGTGCAAAATATTTAGTCGTTATAAATTATTCTTTATAAAAATAAAAGTCCAACTCATAAGAGTTGGACTTTTATTTTAGATAACATTGTTAATGTTTATTTTTTCTCAATTTTCATTGTTCTTACTGTTCCATTGGCATCGCTGATTCGAACAAGATAAAGACCTGCAGTTCCGTTTACAGCAAATTGTTTGATTTCTCCGCTTTCTGCTTTAAACGAATTTGCATAAATCTTTTCACCATTCAAACGATAAATTTCAACGTTGTATTCGCCTGTATTAACGAACTGAACATATATTTCGTTGACAAATGGATTTGGATATGCGTACATATTTGCAGATTCATTTTCAGTTATTGGCTCTAGTCCAACAAAATCAGCAGGGTCAAATACAACGATAGTTTTTTCCAATGTTTCTGAATCCCCCCAACCATTTTTCAATGTCAAGCGAGCTTTGTAAGTTCCTTTTGTATTGTATACAGCGTTGATGCTACCTGATGTTGCTGTATAAGTATCATTAGAAACTTCTGCACCTTCTATTTCCCATTCAGGAATGGTTACGATTTGGTTAGAACCAGTCAATAGTGGGCTTCCTGCTAAGAAGATAGGAGCAGTAGGGTAATCAAGACATTCTCCACTTCCTAATCCGTCAGTTCCGTTCCAAGCTGGCTGACCTGCTTCTGGCTCAAAACTAACTAGCGCAGTTTTCCAACATTGTGTACTTACGAAGTTTTGATTCGAAGCGTAAGTGTGACGCTTGAAAAGATTGTTTTGAGTGATGTAATCGTAAGACCAATTTCCTCTATTTGGGAATGTATTTAGCGTAGATGTATTAAATCCAGTATTTTGAACAGGAGGAGTTCCGTCTCCTTCTTGAGTTACTTTCAATACTATATCAGCAGCCACAGCTTGGTTAATTTGCTCTTTGTATAAACCTAATGTACAAGCGTCAGGAGTTCCCATTGCAGTTTCTCCATCATTAGTACAATATGACATTTTTATACGCAATGGGATGTAAGCAGAAGCAGCATCTGCAGGAACATTGATTGTGAAATCACGATAACTTGCATTCGCAGATCCTGATGTAAAAGGAGAATGTACTCCGTTAGGATTTGTTCCAATTCTTTCATTTGCATCAGAGAAGTCGCCATCTGCATTCCAATCAGCAAAACAAGTAATATAAGTCCAGTTTAAAGAACCATTTACTCTTAATGAATACGAAGAACCTTTTGCCAAAGAAATTGCTGATGATTCATTATTTTTTGTTCCACGATAAGCATCTCTTGAACTAGAAGAATATTCGTTGATTGATACAGTGTTTCCATTTAATTGAATATTTGAAACACCTCTATCTGTACCTCCATCTGAAGGTTTGCCCATTGTTGAGCAGTAAGTAGTTAGCAATGGAGCTACAGTTTCTGGCTCTGACTCACCTTCATCTTCTCCTTCACCTTCTCCCTCTTCAGGTTCTTCTCCTATAATACTTTCAAAATCCCAATAACCTTTCAAATCTGTAGGGATAGTGGCTCCTTCTGGGTAACCATTCATAGCTTCTTTAACTTCGGATTGACTTAGAACTTTGTGCCAAACTTGCACATCATCCATTGCTCCTCCCCATCCGTTCCATCCACAAACAGAACCACCACTAGCATAGAAGCGGAAGTCACTTCGTCCATTTGTAGCATAATTTCCTTTTCCTACAGCTTGACTTATCTTCTTTTCTCCATTGACGTAAACATCAAATGTACGATTAGCATCGGCGCAAACAGCTAGGTGGAACCATGCGTTGAAAGGAAGAATGTAATCATTCATTACTGTAATGTTTCCTTGGTCAAACTGGAATTTAAGTTTGTAATCAACATTATTGTCAGGGTTGACAATCATAATTCTCCAAGAGTCAAGGTAATAAGCATCTGCCCAACTACCACCATTAGAGTCGTAAGCATTACGAGTACGAAGCGTGAGGAATTGATTTTCATTTTCACGACTTTCATCAATCTTAGTGATTTTTATCCAAGCACAGAAAGATACAGGAGTGTTTCTTGGGAAATAACCACCTTCAATAGCCAATGGCATATTGTCCATAATGGTAATAGCTTTAGAAGAAGAACCATCGGCATCACGACTTTGGTATGCAAATGTGTGTTGATCTTCACTAATGTCAATTTCAGCTTCATCAACATTTCTGCTATTGAACGTGTATTCGTCAATGCGTGGCATTGCTCCTACTTCTTCTCCAGAAATTACCACGTAACCGTTGTAGGTAGCTGTACTATTGTCGTTAAACGTAATAATAAGGTTGTAGATATCTACGTTTGGCAAACTATGAGTTATTTCTCTTGCATTGTTAAACGTAGCTACGGTAACGTTTTTAGAATTTTTCAACACCCACGATTTTGCACCTGCATTTTCAGGGTCAGAGAACTTAATTGTAAAGTCTTCGTTTGCTTTGATTACAGGTTTGTCAATTTCAATGTCGTTAGAAATGATTTTCTTTGAGCTAGTATCTTCATAAGAAGTCCAAACAATATCAGATTTTGTTACTCCATCAATAGAAACGGCTCTTACCCCGTAGCGAACTCTTTGAGATGCAGCATTTTTATCAAAAGGAACGTTCACACCGTATCCAGCCCACGAAGTGGTTGCTGAAACAAGAGTTGGTTCAAATCCTTCTTGTTGTCCCCAAAGTTCGAAATACCAAATGTTTCTATCTGCATTGTAAGTTGGAGTGTAGCCATCAACTCCCACATTAGCACCGCAATTCCATGATAATTTGAAGTCAAATCCTTTGTAAGAAACTTGTTTTAAAGAGTTTCTCAAAATAGTTGGAGTTGTAGGAGTATACGTTTCTCCAGCTTTTTTTACTGACATTTCACCGATCAACATTTTGAAGTCAGCCGTTGCATTTTGGAATCTCAAACCAAGCATTGCTAGTGTTGAACCATTGAATGCAGTCCATGCACTTGTAGCAACTGTTTTATATTGCCATTCGTCGGACGCAGAAACTGCTCCCAATGTACGTTGAACAATGGTACCTTCAGATCCTTCTTTTGAGCCAACCAACCAAAGAGTTGCACTTCCGCTCAATACTTTGTAACGAATTGTGAATTCGTAACCAGTTGCAAGAGGGAATTGGGTCTTGAATAAATGCAAATAAACATTAGTGTTTGCTGCGTTAGTATTTTCAACTTTCAAGCAAGAACCGCCAAACCATGCATCTTCCCAACAAATGTTTGCCGAAAATCCTGTAGGAACATTACTAGCATCACGACCCATGAATGATGTGGTAATCCACCAACGCCATGTTGGCATGTAGTCTTGAATACCAATATTGTACCATTCGTGATTGAAAGTAGTTTCACCTTCATTATTGAAGAATGCTCCATTACCGTTGTTGAAGTAAGTAATGAATGGGAAATATCCGTTAACTGTCCATGACAAGACAGATTTAGCAGGAACTAATTTAGAAAATCCTCCTAAAGCAGTTCCAAGGTGATATCCCAATCTGTTGGTCAAAGCAGGAGTGTTTACAGGATTTCGTGAAGAACCTGTAAATACGTTTTCCATTTGACGATTGTAAACGGCTTGACAGGAATCAGGAGAAGAACCATTTTTCGAACGGCTTTCGTAAGGCATGCTTGAGTTGTGTGCTCCCCAGATACCTATAGAGATGTTATAGTTTTGCAATTCAAGCCAGTTCGCTTCTTGTCTTCCTTGCATATCCATCCCTGCATATACGTCCCAAGAAGAATTTGAACGAAGATCGTTTGCTTTAGTTTGTGAATTTTGTAGTTGAGATCTTCCCCAGTTATAGTTCAAAAAGAATCCGTTACAAACAGGGTAACCATTGTAGTGGAACCAACTGTTATTTGTTCCGTCAAGTTGGTTTGAGCCAAAACTCATTGAACCATTGTTGCGAACACCATCATACCAGTCGATATGCAATGCATCCATTCCATAAGTAGCTTTTTTCTGATGCATTTGAGAGAAAAAAGTTTGTAAATTATTCAAATTTACTCCGCTTACGGTAACGTTAAAACTACACTCAGAATTGAAGCCTAATCCGTCAATTCCATAGTATTTCATAAGTTTTAGCAGTTTGTCTGCACCACCATTGTAGAATTGAGCATAGATTGCTCCATTGCCGTCGCTTGACAAGTTTGCACCGTACGCAGGTTGGCTTACTACAGAGTTAGCTACACCATTTTTGTGACATACATCAGAAAACGCACCAGGACAACTTAAAAATCCCTGAGTCCAGTTTCCGTGAATATCAGTGTAACTCCAAATGTTATATGCTTCAGAATCAAACATATAACGAGGTAAACTTGTCCAACCATCTCCACCTACTGGACACCACCACATTACCTTACGATTAGGACTAAGCGAAGTGTTTACCTGTGTGTTGGAGTTAGTAAATCTCTTCATCGGTTTTACACGAGAAATGAAGAAATATTCGTCTTCCTCACAGCCAGAAAGTGCAGTTCCTGGGTTCCAACTACTATACTGGCTAGCAAGATTAATACTACGATTAATGTAGTTGTTGTGATTTAATGCTTGAGCGTTTACTTTTGCTGTGACGCAGAGCAAAATAGCTACAATAAAAAGTAATTTCTTTTTCATAATTAAATTGTTTTGATAAATGAAAAAATTGAAAATAATGTTTCCAAAGGTAAGGGAAGTATTTCTTAAAACAAAGAAATTTCTTTCTTTCTTTCTTTCTTTCTGGACTTTTTTACTATTTGCAGTATTTTTTTTCTAATTTTGCTTAGAAGTTTTGGTAAAAAAGTGTTCGTCTATGTTGTTTGAGAAAATAGTTTTTGGTCCGATAAAAAGTCGTCGTTTAGGAACTTCTTTGGGTGTGAATCTTTTGCCAAAGGGGAACAAGATTTGCACATTTAACTGCATTTATTGCGAATGCGGGTTTAATTCGGTGAATGTAAAGGATGCGACATTTCCGCTACTAGATGATGTTAAATTCGCTCTTGAAGGCAGATTAAAGGAGATGTTGCAAAATAATGAGGATTTGGACACGATAACTTTTGCTGGAGATGGCGAACCAACTTTGCATCCTTGTTTTTTTGAAATAATAGAGGAAACAATTCGTCTTAGAGATTTTTACTATCCTACTGCAAAAATTAGTGTGTTGTCAAATGCTACAATGATCAATAATGAGCGAGTTTTTGAAGCTTTGAAAAAGGTTGATAATAACATTCTTAAACTCGATTCCGCAATTGAATCGACTGTAAAAGTAATCAACCAGCCAACCAATCCTAATTTTTCTATTGAGAAAACTATTGATATGCTATCTCAATTCAATGGTAAATTGACTATTCAAACACTTTTTTTTAGTGGTGTTTTTAATGAAAAACTTTTTGACAACACAACAGAAGAAGAGGTGTCTGCGTGGTTGAGTGTTTTGAAAAAGATTTGCCCAAAGTCAGTACAAGTTTATTCGCTAGACAGAAAAACTCCTGCTGACAATTTGCAAAAGGCGTCAAAAGAAAAATTGCAAGAAATTGGGGAAAGAGTTAGAAACTTAGGGTTTGAAACAATCGTTGTTGAATAGTATTACTCAAAATTGAAGCAAACTGTGAGCATTGTTGTTGTCATTTTGGCAATGGCGTCATTGTATCGTTTGAACTCAATATTGTCTTCTCTCCCTTGTTTATCAAACGGCATTAATACATTATTAAATCCAATAGAGAATTTTATTTCAGGAGAAAATCTAAAGTATGGAAAATAAATACAACATCCTGCTCCAAAATCAATAAAGTAGTCAAAAGTGTTGAGCATAATCGGCACTTTTTTATTTTTGAAAACATCAAAAGAGACTCCTCCTCCAGCAATTAAATATGGTTTGTAGTCGTGTAGGCGAAATGCGCTAAATTTAAGGTAAATAGGTAGTGCAATAATGGCGGATTGTACTGATGTGCTGAAGCGTTCTTGAGTTGTTTGTCCTAAATAACTTATGGTGCGTTCGCCAAAATGTAATCCAGGAGAAAATCGTATGTTGAAGTAGTCATTTAGTCTAACATCCGAAATTAGCGATACGGTAAATCCGGGCATTAAACTGACAACATCGGCTTGGTAAGTCTCTCCGTCAATCTCTTTTAGGCTTGGCGTTGTGTTAAAATCTAAAAAATTCAAACCTAACGAAAATCCAAAATGAAAATGCTTGTAGTCGGCATAAGGTAAGTTTTGTGCCTTTACACCTAAACAAGTTAGTAGAAAAAGAAGAAGAACTTTATTCCTAATTTTCATTGATTTTTTTTTGATGAATACTTGTTTTCTAAACGAAGAATAAAGAATTTTATTGCAAAAGTAGCAAATAGTTGATAGCTATAAAAATTCGAATGTAGTGATTCTTATTTCATTTTTAGTTATCTTTGTAAACAATAAATTTATGAGTTATGGAAAGAACATTAGTTATTCTAAAACCTAGTGCAATTCAGCGTGGTTTGATAGGAGAAGTTATTACTCGATTTGAAAGAAAAGGTTTGAAGTTGGTTGCTATCAAAATGATACAATTGACTGATGAGATTTTGGCAGAACATTATGCTCATTTGATAGACCGTCCATTCTTTCCTCGCATTGTAGCGGCAATGAAAGCTTCGCCAGTTGTAGTTTGTTGTTGGGAGGGAATTGATTGTGTGCAAGTGGTACGTTCGATGACGGGAGCAACAAACGGAAGAAATGCTGTGGCAGGAACCATTAGAGGTGATTACAGTGTTAGTGGACAAGAAAATATTGTGCATACATCGGATTCTGTGGAAAATGCAAAAATAGAATTGAATCGTTTCTTTGTAGAGAGTGACTTTTTTGATTACGAATTGCCTACATTAGATTTTATTTATGCAAGCGATGAAAGATAAGTCATTAAGATTCTTTTGTTCTGTTTTTTTGATACATTTTTTTGTTTCTTTTTCGGCTCAAGAAATTGAGTTGGATTTTTTACAACAAAATAGTCCAGACACCATAGAGTTTTTAACTGAGTTTGAATTAGAAAATGAACGTTTGTGGCATGGATCGCATCCAGCAGATTCTCTTTATTTTGGTAATTGGAATACAGAAAAGGTAAACCCTTACAAAGTTAAAATTGATAGTTTACCAGATTCTTTATGCTTTGCTTGCAAAGAGTATGTCCATCCGGTAGAGAGCACTCGTATAACGTCAAATTTTGGTTTGAGAAGGTATCGTTTTCATTACGGAATTGATATAGGTTTGAATGTGGGAGATACCGTTCGTTCCATTTTTGATGGACAAGTACGAATTCTAGATTATGAAAAAAGCGGTTATGGCAGATATTTGGTTATTCGCCATTCCAACGGTTTGGAAACAGTTTATGCTCATTTGTCCAAATCTTTTATGCAGGTTAATGATACTGTTAAGGCTGGGCAACCGATAGCTTTAGGAGGAAATACGGGACGATCAACAGGCCCTCATTTACATTTTGAGATACGTTTTTTGGGGAATGCTATAAATCCTCGGAAAATTATAGATTTTGATGAAAAACAAATTCGTAGTGATGATTTCTTGATGGTAAAAACTGATGCGTACGATCATAAAAGTATCTTGGATGAGTTAGCCAAAGCTTGTTATTGCGTAGTTCGTTCCGGAGATACACTTTCTGGGTTGGCTCGCCGTTATGGTACAAGTGTCTCTAATCTCTGTAAACTTAATAGAATATCATCAAAGAGTATCATTCGGATTGGTCAGAAAATTAGGTGGAGATAAGCCGTTTTTTATCTTTCTCCTAGTAACTCTTTCGCATTTTCAATTGCTGCTTGAGAAGGATTTTTTCCGCTTAAAAGTTCTGCAATTTCTAGAATTCTTTCTTCTTTAGATAACTCAACGATATTTGTTATTGTTGATTGTTCGTTGTCGAATTTGTAGACTTTATAGTGAGTGGTACCTTTTGATGCAATTTGTGGAAGATGTGTGATGGAAATAACTTGCGTTGTTTGAGCTATGAAGGCCATTATTTCTCCCATACGATGTGCAATTTCTCCAGAGACTCCTGTGTCGATTTCATCGAAAATAATAGTTGGGAGATAAGATTTTGAGATTAGTAGAGATTTAATACTGAGCATAACTCTCGACATTTCACCTCCAGAAGCAATGTCGGTAATAGGTTTCAAACTGCCATTTTTGTTTGCGGTAAATAAAAATTCTACTAAGTCTTTTCCCGACGGAGAAAAATCGTTTTTTTCGCTAATCGAAACCTCGAATTGTGAATTTGGCATTCCTAAAAGAATGAGTTTTTCTTCTATCATTTTTGATATTTCTCCACATACAGAATGTCGTTTGTCAGAAAGCAGTTTTGCGGCATTTTGCATAAGATCGAAGGCTTCGTTTACTTTTTTTTGGAGGGCTTCTAGATTAGTGTCAAAAAAATCTATTTGTTGTAATTTCTGTTCAAATTCGCTTTGCAATTTGAGTAACTCATCTATAGAAGAAACTCGATGTTTTTGTTGTAAACTATAAATGAGATTTAGTCGTTCTTCTATTTCTGCTTTTTTGTTTGGGTTGAAGTCTGTAGTATTAAGTAAGGTTTCGCTTTCAGAAGAAATGTCCTTTAGTTCGATGCGACAGCTTTCTAAACGATTTGCCAATTCTCCTAGTGCTGGAGAATATTGCTCAATACGTTTAACTTGATTTTCTAGATCTCTTAGTTTAGAAAGTGAGTTTTGTTGCTCTCCTTCCAAAAAGTTATAAACACTAGACAACGCATTTTTTATCTCTTCTGTATGACTAAGCATTGAGAGTTCTGTTTCTAAACTTTCTTGTTCGTTTTCTTTTAATTTTGCATCCGAAAGTTGATTGAACTGAAATAAGGCATAATCGCGATCTGCTTTTATTTTTTCAGCATTTTCTTTTAATTCATAAAGTTCAGCATAAACTTTTTTGTAATATGTGTATTTTTCAAAAAAGTCTTTTTTTAGAGTTTTTGTTTTTGCTACCGAATCTACTATGTCAAGTAAAAAAGATTCTTTTGTCAACAATAGATTCTCGTGTTGAGAATGTATGTCTATAAGTTGAGACGTAAGTTCTTTAAGTACGTTTAACGTGGTGGGGGTGTCGTTGATGAAGGCACGTGACTTGCCATTTTCTTGAACTTCTCGTCGAACTATGATTTCTTCTTCAAAATCCAAATCATTCTCTTCAAAGAAAGATTCCAAATCATAACCATTTATCTTAAAAGTAGCCTCTACAATGCATTTTTGTTTGCCATCTTGAATGGTTTTTGAATCGGCTCTTTGTCCTAAAACTAATGCTAAAGCTCCCATAATTATTGATTTACCAGAACCCGTTTCTCCAGTAAGAACAGAGAAACCGTTTGAGAAATCAATGCTCAAATGCTCAATTAGTGCATAATTTTTTATTTCAAGATGTTTTAGCATACGTTTTCTAATCTTTTATTGTTTCGTATCGATGGGTTAGTGTTGGATTTATGTCGGTAAGTAATTCGTAAATTGTTTCTTTTTCTTTTGAAGTTCCTTTTTTTGAGAAAATATTAATTATTTCATCGTTTTTGGCATCAAGAAATGAAATGGTAGCAATGGCTGATGGCTGCATGTTGTTAATTTCTTTCAAAACAGGTAATAGCGATGCAATTTTTGCTCTTGCATTTTCAACATTTGCAGTCATTTCGTCCAATCCTAAACGATGATAAGAGTAAAACATTTCTCTAAAACTGCGAAATCGTTCATCCATAAGATTGTTGATTAAAGAATAACGATTTCTCGTGCTTTCAAAAGCTTTCCAACCACTTGCTTCAGAATCCGAACGGCTTTGCATTAAATTGACTATGTTTTCTGCCTTTTGAAAATAAGGAGTTCCTCCTAATTTGCTAAAAGAATCTGCGTCATAGCCGATAATAATATATGCGTAGTAAGCCAAAACGGCAGTTAAATTTGATTCGTAAGTATTCTCATTTATTTCAATAGGGTCAAATTCTACGTACGAGAAATTGAAACTTTCATCTTTGAAATTAAAAATAGGGGAGTGGTAAGATGAGTTGTAAACTGGTCGGCGAGCTTGTACTTGGATATCCGCCGTAAAAGCATTGTCAACGTAAGTTTTTACTGTAATTAAAATGTTACAATCAATCCGTTCTTCTTCTGTATAAACATAATTTGTCCAATGGCGATTGTTCATAAACTCGTTTAGAACCGTTTGCAGAGTTTCAAAAATCTGTTTGTTTGAAGTTTGTACTTGCGAGGAATTGATTTGCAATTTACAATTCAATTCCTGAGCAAAAGAGTTTATCCCAACAAAGAACAATATTGCAAGAACGAACTTTTTCATTTTTGTAATAAACTAATTATTTCATCAACAATGTCTTGAGCAACTTCTATTTTTGTTTTTAGTAAGAAATTTTTTATTTCTCCCGTTTTATGAATAATGTTGATTTTATTTGTGTCAACACCAAAACAAGTGTTTTCTTCTCTCATCGAGTTTAGAACTATAAAATCAAAGTTTTTGCGTTTAAGTTTTTGTTGTGCATTACTTTCTTCATCGTTTGTTTCTAGTGCAAAACCTACTAAAAATTGTTTTTTAGTTTTTGCTTTTCCGAGATTTTCGGCAATGTCAGGGGTTTGCTGTAGTTCAAGAGTCATTTCTCCTTTTTTCTTGATTTTCTCATTTTCAAAACTTTTTGGAGAAAAATCTGCAACTGCAGCGCTTAGAATTGCTCCGTCGCATTGGGAAAATATTTTGCATGTTACTTCATTCATTTCTTTTGCTGACTCAATATCAATTCTTTGAATATTTTGATTTTGAGTTTTTAGAGCAACAGGACCTGCTACTAAAATAACTTCTGCTCCTGCTTCAGCACATTTTTCGGCTAGAGCAAATCCCATTTTTCCAGATGAATAGTTCCCGATAAAACGAACTGGATCTATTTTTTCATACGTTGGACCAGCAGTAATGAGAATTTTTTTCCCTTTTAATGGTTGATTGGTATTTAAGGCGTTTTCAAGAAATTCAACGATTTTTAAGGGTTCTTCCATTCTTCCTTTTCCGTCTAAACCACTTGCCAATTCTCCAGAAGTTGGTTCTATGATGTAGCAATTGTTTTGTCGGAGAAGTTCCAAATTGTGTTGTGTTGCTGAATGTTTGAACATATCTAAGTCCATTGCAGGAGCAACAAAGACAGGACATTTGGCAGAAAGATATGTGGTTAGCAACAAGTTATCAGCGATGCCATTTGCCATTTTTGCTAAAGTGTTGGCTGTGGCAGGAGCAATGAGAAATGCATCAGCCCAGATTCCTAAACTTACATGACTATTCCATGCTCCATTTGTTGGATCAAAAAAATCAATACAAACAGGATTTTTTGATAAAGTAGCCAATGTTAGGGGAGTGATAAATTCTTTTGCTTTTTCTGTCATCAAGACTTTTACTTCAGCACCTCTTTTAACTAGTTCTCTTATGATATAAGCTGTTTTGTATGCAGCAATACCGCCTGTAACACCTACTATGATTTTCTTGTTTTGTAACATCGCTTTAACGCTTAAAAAATGCAAGAAAAGATAATGAAAAAGTTCGAAGAAACTTTGACCTTATCTTTTCCTTAGAATACTAATTTAGTATGTGAAAAAATACTACTCCGCCATTTCGGAAGGATCACGATAGACCACTTTGTCTTCGATGAATTCTTGTGTAGCAATCAAAGTTGCCTTTGGAATTTTTTCGTAATAGCGTGAAATGGCAATTTGTTCACGATTTTCAGTGATTTCTTCCAAATTGTCGGTTAAAGAACCATATTCTTGCAATTTTTTGCCCAATTCATCTTTCAAATCGTGGTTGATTTGATTAGCGCGTTTTGCAATGATATTTACTGTTTCATACACGTTACCAACGTTTGAACTTAAATCGTTCATGTCTCTAGTAACAATAGAATTTGGTGCTTTTGTTTTTTTGAAATCCATATTTATTTTTCTTTTAAATAATTTTTTGCTTCTTTTAGTATTTTGTCTGCATCTTTGAGATTTTTTCCTTCTGGAAACTCATTGATGTAGTTGTAATATTCGTCAACAACTTCGCTATAGCGTTCCTCTTTGCGTTCTGCTACACTGTATTGAGCTTCTTTCCATTTTGATTTTAAAATCAAAAAATGCAAATCGTCACAATACTCTGATTCGGGATAGTTGCGAATAGCATCTTCGGCACATATAATTGCAGAACGATAATTATTGCCCATATAAATTCCTAAATCGTAATATATTTTGCAATTCAAGTATGCCTTTCTAGCCAATTTTTCCTTCAACTCGTTCAAATAATTGTAGGCTTCTGATGTTTTATCCGAATTTGGATAAAGTGCTACATAATCTTCAAGTGCCGAAATTCCTTTTATTGTGTACTCTTGGTCGAGCCGAGCATCGGGGGAAAGTTTATAATAACAAAGACCTTTCATGAAATTACTTTCACGTACATATTCGCCTTGTGGGTAATTTTTTAGGTAAATTTCATAATGCTCTACAGCTGCGTAATAATCTTTTTGCCCGAAATAGGATTCCGAAAGCAAAAACAAAATTTCTTGAGCTTGCATTGTTCCTCGAAAGTGAACTGAAATTTCGTCGAACAAAGTAGCTGCTTTTGCATATTTCTTATCCTGAAAATAATTTTTTGCAGCCACAAATTTAGCATCAACATCTTTGCTTTTTTGTATCTGATGATACGTTCCGCAAGAACTTAACACTAACATTATCCAAACAATATGAATACAAATTCTGCGCATTACCCAAAAAGTCTGCAAATATACGCAATTTGAAGAAACAAAAAAAGGATATTTTTTCTTTTTATCTGTTCTTCTTTTGGTTGTGTGTTTTAGTTCTCAATTCTCAATCATTGTCTTCAATAAAAAAAAGAAGATTTTGACTTTTTTGTCATTTGCAATACTAAACTCCTTGCTCCTGCTGAAACGTTTATAAATTCTTTATGTTTTCTTTTGTGATGTTTGTTGTAATCATAGTTTTTATTCATTCCTTTTAGTTAATTTTGCAGTTCAAGATTTAGATGCAATGAAAATAGAGGAATTTACATCGTCTGACTATAAATATGGTTTTACCACACAAATAGAAACAGATACAATAGCGTCTGGACTTAGCGAGGAGATTGTTCGTTTAATTTCGTCAAAAAAAGAGGAGCCAAAGTGGTTACTTGAGTTTCGATTGAAATCTTTCCGCTATTGGCAAAAAATGGAATTGCCTACTTGGGCGCATTTAGATATTCCGGAAATAGATTTTCAGAAAATATCTTATTATGCAGCGCCTCGAAAAAATACGCCAAAATCGCTTGACGAGGTCGATCCTGAGTTGCTTAAAACTTTTGAAAAATTAGGGATTCCTCTTGAAGAGCAGAAAGCTTTGTCTGGAATTGCCGTTGATGCGGTAATGGATAGCGTGAGTGTAAAAACAACGTTCCGCGAAACATTGGCAGAAAAAGGAATTATTTTTTGTTCCATAAGCGAAGCTGTAAAGGAATATCCCGATTTGGTTCAGAGTTATTTGGGTTCGGTGGTGTCGTATGCAGATAATTATTATGCTGCGCTGAATAGTGCTGTTTTTTCAGATGGATCGTTTGTTTATATTCCTAAAGGTGTTCGTTGTCCGATGGAGTTGAGTACTTATTTCCGAATAAATGCTAGTAATACAGGACAATTTGAACGTACGCTTATTGTCGCAGATGATGATTCGTATGTGTCTTATCTGGAGGGATGTACAGCGCCAATGCGTGATGAAAACCAACTTCATGCAGCTATTGTGGAAATTGTGGTGTTGAATAATGCCGAAGTGAAATATTCAACTGTGCAGAATTGGTATCCAGGAGATAAAAATGGGAAAGGCGGTATTTATAATTTTGTAACTAAACGTGCTTTGTGTAAAGGAGAAAATTCAAAAATCTCGTGGACGCAAGTAGAAACTGGTTCGGCCATTACATGGAAATACCCAAGTTGCATTTTAAAAGGAGATAATTCTGTTGGAGAGTTTTATTCCGTGGCAGTAACAAACAATTACCAACAAGCTGATACTGGCACAAAAATGGTTCATTTGGGAAAGAATTCTCGTAGTCGCATAATATCAAAAGGAATTTCTGCGGGAAAAAGTCAGAATTCGTATCGAGGATTGGTAAAAGTGGCCGAAAAAGCTTCTAATTGCCGCAATTTTTCTCAGTGCGATAGTTTGCTTTTGGGAGATAGTTGTGGTGCACATACTTTTCCACACATGGATGTGCGAAACGAAACATCAATAGTTGAACATGAAGCAACGACCTCTAAAGTTAGTGAAGATCAGTTGTTTTATTGCAATCAACGAGGTATTGGGACAGAAGATGCTGTAGGACTTATTGTGAATGGCTATGCTAAAGAGGTTATCAATAAGTTGCCGATGGAATTTGCAGTTGAAGCTCAAAAACTGCTTCAAATTTCATTGGAAGGTAGTGTTGGTTAGTTCTAAGATTTGATAAAGAGAATTAAAGTGCGATGAGGAAAAAATAAATAGCATCCTTTCGCACTTTTTTATTGAAAATAAACTTTTACATTTGTACATATTAAAAATATATAATTAGTTATTTTTCTATGAAAAAGATTCAACTCAACTATTCTATATTAACTTTTGGACTTGCATTTGTTTTGACTGTTTTGTCGTCAATTTATTTATATAAAGAGTTTTATGGGCATTTGTATTTTTGGTTCGAATCTAATTATTGGGAGTGTACTTGGAGCTATTTTATGTCTAGTTTGAAAGATGCGGCTTTAAGTAAGTATGTGTCAGAATTCTTGCTTTTGGGTGCTAAGTGGCGGATATTTGCGGTTCTGGTTTTTATGTTGCCGATAGTTGCTCTTTTTCTTGTTTCGTATAGATTGCAGAAAAAAATAAAATTGCACCAAGTGTGGTCTATTTTTTCAATACTTCCGTCTGTTCTATTGTTTGTGTTGCAAACACATCGACTTTTCTTTCTCTTTTATTCTATATTCGTATTAATATTTTATGTTGTTTTTTATTTGTATCTGACTAATAAATCTCGAATTTCAAGGTATGTGCTTGCGTTGATTTCTTATCCATTACTTTATTTGTTTTTGCCATCAGGAGTGCTGATGTTACTTTATGTTTCGCTTTGTTTGGTTGAGATATTTTATTTCAAAAAATATGAAAAAGAAAACTGGAATTGGAGTGCTTTTATTCTATTTTCTTCATTAAGTTTGATTTTATGTTTCTTTTATTCAGTGCTTTGGAATGTTTTAGTTGTGGATGAAATGGCAAAGAATAAATTCCTGAATCTTGGATTTTTATTTGATGTGGAGGGGCAAAGTTTGATGATGCTCTTATTGTTTATATTGCCAGTATTGATGTCGATTTTGATTCCGAAGATAAAGTTTCAATCTAAAAATGTGGAAGTACTTCTCTTGCTTATTCAGAGTGTTGCATTGGTGGTGTTGATGGTGTCAACTTGGCCATTTGAGAAATATTCTTCTTTTGAAAATTACTTTAGAATAGAAAAGGCAACTTTTGAACAAGACTGGGATGAGGTGATAAAACTTTCTGAAAATCAAGAAAAAGAGATAGATCGTTTGTTCCCTTATGTTGTTTTAGCACATACGGCGAAAGGAGAATTGCCCGAAAGAATGTTTGAGTACCCATTAAAACTTGGCAATGTTTTTCTTCCAGTTTATGACAAAAAGAATATGTCAATGCAATCGAATATCACATTTCATTCGTTATGTGGTTTATATAATATGGCTATCCGTTGTGCAGAGGAAAATGCCTCAATTCGTCTTAATTACGATGACTTTTTTGTCTTAAAAACACTTGCGATGCTCAACGCTAAGAAAGGGAATGTTGAAGTGACGCAAAAATTTATTAATAAATTAAGACTTACTCTCGTTCACGATGAGTATATAAAAGAGGTGGAGAATGTTTTGAATAACTTCACGCCAGAGAATATTGAAAAGGGTGAACTTTATTATATGTCAGATAATAAACTGGCCGAATTATATAATTTCTCTAAAAAATATGAACTTACTGTTGAGGCGCGAGATATGTTGCTTTGTGGAATTCTGCAAAAACGCGATTATAAGGCATTTGCATCTTTGTTTTTTGAAATTTTTCCTTATAAAACAGAAAAGATTCCTACTATTTATGAAGAATTTTTAATTTCGGCACAACCTTCTGGAATAGAACTTCCTGTTAGTGATTTTGTCGTTTCTGAGGCTACGCAGAAACGTTTTGATCATTTCATGCAAATATATACGTCTCCCAATGATCAAAGTTTTAAGAGGCGTTTGATGCAGAAGCATCATCGAAATACTTGGTGGTACTATTCAGTGTATGGAGAGTGATAAAAATAAAAAATGGTCTGAAGTTAACTTCAGACCATTTTTTTGTATAGAAACAGCTAGATTATTTAGCTGCGTCTTCAGTGTTTTCTTCTGCTTTTTTAGCCTTTTTTGTGGAAGCTTTTTTAGTTTTTCCTTCTTCTTTTTCTGCTAAAACTTTCTTTGCGTCAGCAACCAATTGATCTTTCAAATCTGCTAGTTGTTGAATGTCGCCAAGAGTTGTTTTTTCAAGAATTGGTTCAACTTCTTTTTTTGCTTTTTTAGCTTTTTTTGGAGCTTCTTCTACTTTTTGAGCTTCTTCAAACAATGCCTTGTGAGAAAGAGTAATGCGTTTCGCATCTTTGTTGAACTCAACTACGCGGAACATCAATTTTTCGTCCAATTTAGCTTGAGAGCCATCTTCTTTTACCAATTGTTTGTTGAATGCAAATCCTTTTACTCCGTAAGGAAGGTCGATGATAACACCTTTGTCAACGTTTTCAACCAAAGTTCCTTCGTGTTCGCTACCTACAGTAAAGATAGTTTCAAATACAGTCCAAGGATCTTCTTCTAGTTGTTTGTGTCCAAGGCTCAAGCGACGATTTTCTTTGTCGATTTCCAAAACCACAACTTCCAAATCTGCACCAATGTGAGTAAATTCTGATGGATGTTTGATCTTGCGTGTCCAACTCAAGTCAGAAATGTGAATCAATCCATCAACACCTTCTTCGATTTCTACAAATACACCGAAGTTAGTGAAGTTGCGAACTTTTGATTGATGTTTAGAACCAACAGCATATTTTTCAGAAATTGTCAACCATGGATCTGGTTTAAGTTGTTTGATACCCAATGACATTTTGCGTTCTTCTCTGTCAAGAGTAAGGATTACAGCTTCCACTTCGTCTCCTACTTTCATGAATTCTTGAGCGCTACGCAAACGTTGATTCCAGCTCATTTCTGAAACGTGAACCAAACCTTCGACGCCAGGAGCAATTTCGATGAATGCACCATAGTCGGTCATAACAACAACTTTTCCTTTTACTTTGTCGCCAATAGCCAAATTGGCATCCAAAGAATCCCATGGATGAGGAGTTAATTGTTTCAAACCAAGAGCAATACGACGTCTGTCGTCATCAAAGTCAAGAATTACAACATTGATTTTTTGATCAAGTTGAACGATTTCTTCTGGATGAATAACTCTTTCCCAAGAAAGGTCTGTAATGTGAATCAAACCATCAACACCACCCAAGTCGATAAATACTCCGTAAGATGCAATATTTTTAACCACACCTTCCAAAACTTGACCTTTTTCAAGTCCTGAAATAATTTCGCGACGTTGAGCTTCAAGTTCAGCTTCGATAAGAGCTTTGTGAGAAACAACGATGTTTTTGTATTCGTGGTTGATTTTTACAACTTTGAATTCCATTGTTTTTTCAACAAATACATCGTAATCGCGGATAGGTTTAACGTCAATTTGTGAACCTGGCAAGAAAGCTTCGATTCCAAATACGTCCACAATCATACCGCCTTTTGTGCGACATTTGATGAAACCTTTGATTACTTCATCATTTGCCATAGCTTCATTTACGCGATCCCAAGAGCGAGATGCACGAGCTTGTTTGTGAGAAAGGACAAGCTGACCTTTTTTGTCTTCTTGATTTTCAATGTAAACTTCTAGTTTGTCACCAACTTTGAAATCAGGATTGTAGCGAAGTTCGCTAATAGGAATAATACCATCTGATTTGAAACCAACGTTGATAACTGCTTCACGTTTGTTCATTGAAATAATAGTTCCTTCTACGACGTCTTTATCTTTAATGGTGTTCAGAGTTTCGTCGTATTGTTTTTTTAGTTCAGCTTTTTCTTCTGCTGAAACAATTTCGCCTTTTTCATAGGCTTCCCAATTGAAATCATTCAATTGTTCTTCATTTGCTTTAAATTCTTCCATTCTTTTTTTCTTTAAAGTGGGTTAGACATTATATTGATAAAAAAATCGCCGCAAAGGTACAAAAAATGATGTTATTGTAATTGTTTTTTTAGTTTTTATTTTATGAAATGTTTTTTCTGAATAATTGATTTATAAATGACTACATTTTGCCTTAATTTGTATCTTTGCGAGGCATGATTTTTGAAGAGATTTCTCAAAAAAGATATTTCAATGAGGAATAAGATATATGTTTTTGGTGTATTTGTGGCTTTGATTTTTGGTTCACAAAGTTGTTCTTTGAATCAAGATGGAGAACTTTCTGTTGCTGATTTGAAGCTGAGGTTGGATTCACTAGAAAATATAAAAGAAAAATTAGAAAATGAAGTGAATAGCTATTTCACTTCAATTGAGGAGATTGAGCAAAATATTAGTAAAGTAAAGGAGTTGGAAGGTTTTATCTCAATAGAATCACTTGAAGAGGGAATTGAAAATCCTGCGAAAGATGTTTCGGATCAGGTTCTTTTGATTGTAAATATTCTAGAAAAAAATCAAAAAGAAGTAGAGCGTCTTCGTAAAAAACTTAATAATAGCTCTTTGAGAATATCTCGTTTGGAGGAAACACTTTTGAGACTTTCTAAAAAGAATAAACAGCAATTAGAAAATATCGAAAGGTTGAATCAAGAATTGCAGAAAAAAAATGAACTTATTTTGCAACAAGAGGTAGAAATTAAAGGCCTTTCGAGTGATGTGCAACTTCTTGCAGAGGAAAATTTAGAAAAGCAGCAAATAATCCAACGCCAAGATCAAGAAATCCATATGGCATGGTATGTTTTTGGTACATACAAGGAGTTGAAAAAACAGCAAATATTATCGAGTAATGGTTGGTTTTCAGCTCCGTCTGTAATGGAGAATTCTTTGAATAAAGATTATTTTATTCAAATTGATGTCAGAACAACAACTGAGATTCCTTTGTATTCAGATAAGGCTAAAATAAGAACAACTCATGCGAAAAGTAGTTATGAGTTGAAAAAAGATAATGGTGGATTATTGGTTCTTTATATAAATAATCCGAAAGAATTTTGGGCTGTTTCTAAATTTTTGGTTGTTGAAATTGATTAACAACAATGAAAGACATTGCGTTTAATCCGCTGACATATCCTCTTTATTTAATGGCAAAACCTATAGGGGCAGTTTGTAATTTAAACTGTTCCTATTGTTATTATTTGGAAAAAGAATTTTTGTATGAAAACAGAACTTCGTACAAAATGAGTGACCAATTGTTGGAACGGTTTGTTAAAGAGTATATAGAAGCTCAACCTACCCCAAATGTTAGTTTTACTTGGCATGGAGGAGAATCTTTGTTGCGAGATTTGGATTTTTACAAGAAGGCTGTTCGTTTGCAAAGATTATATGCAAAAGGGCGTCATGTCGAGAATTGTATTCAAACAAATGGTGTGCTTTTGAATGATGAATGGTGTAAGCTTTTTGCAGAAAATAATTTTTTGGTTGGAATCTCGATAGACGGACCTGAACATTGTCACGACAAATATCGTAAAAACAAAGGAGGGAAAGGAACATTTAGAGATGTAATGAGGGGGATAGAATTGTTGCAAAAGCATGGAGTAGATTTCAACACTATGTCTGTGATAAATTCGTACAATGCTCAATATCCTCTTGAAATTTACCAGTTCCTGAAAGAAATAGGAAGTAAATTTTTGCAATTTTCTCCCGTTGTTGAACGTGTTTCTAGAGATGAAAACTTTGCTCTACAAACACCTAATAGTAAAAAACAAGATATTCAAATAGCCGAATGGTCTGTTGAGCCAGAACAATTTGGGGATTTTTATATAAAAATATTTGATGAATGGGTAAAAAAAGATGTTGGGCATATTTTTGTGCAACTTTTTGATGCTACTTTGGCGGGTTTTGTTGGAGTAGAGCCTGGTGTGTGTTACTTTGCTAAGCAATGTGGACATGCTGCGGTTATGGAGTTTAATGGAGACGTCTATTCTTGTGATCATTTCGTTTTTCCTGAATATAAACTTGGAAATATATATCAAACTCCGTTTTTGACAATGATGCTTTCTGATCAACAAACTTCATTTGGAGAGAAAAAAAAACAACTCCCTTTGCAATGTTTGGATTGTGAGTTTTTGTCTATTTGTAACGGAGAATGTCCTAAAAATAGATTTGTTAAAACAAAAGAAGGTGAGCCTTGTATCAATTATTTGTGTAGTGGATATAAAAAATTCTTTTCTCACGTTGTCCCGTATATGCAATTTATGGCTAACGAGCTTAAGGCCAATCGTCCTCCTTCGAATGTGATGGGTTGGGTTCTAGGTGTGCAGAAAGAAAATTTGTAAAAAATAGACAAAAAGAATTGTTGTTTTAATAAGAAAAGCGTAACTTTGCAGCCGTTTAATAACTAAAATAATAATAAAGTAATGAAAAAAGGAATTCATCCAGAAAGCTATCGACCCGTAGTATTTAAGGATATGTCAAATGGAGAAATATTTTTCTCTCGTTCGACTGCTGCTACGAAAGAAACCATCGAAATTGATGGGGTAACTTATCCTTTGTTTAAACTCGAAATTTCGAGTTCGTCTCACCCTTTCTATACAGGAAAAACCAAATTGGTGGATACTGCAGGACGCGTAGACAAGTTCATGAGTCGCTACCAAAAACGTATGGACAACAGAAAAAAATAAAACAAGGAATAAATACGAAAACGGAAAGAGCACATTTGTGCTCTTTTTTTTATTTTCAGATGTTTTATTGTTGTGTTATTTCACCCTTTGTGTAATCACTTTTTTTTACCTTTGCAAGGTTTTTGAAAAAAATAATCAAATTTAGATATTTATGTCAACTGTAAAATTTTATCAATCGGAAAACCAAGTGCCACTAGAAATGCATAAAGTGCGCATTATACAAAAACTTTCGTTGCTTCCTGTTGAAGAACGTTTGAAAAAAATTCAAGAGGCTGGTTGCAACACTTTTTTGCTTGAAAACAAAGACATCTATTTGGATATGCTTACCGACTCGGGCGTGAATGCTATGAGTGATTTGCAAATGGCCGCTTCTATGCAAGCCGACGATTCTTATGCAGGTTCTGCTACCTTTAACCGCGTTAAAGCCGCTATTAAAGAGGTATTTGGTACCGACAACGTGCTTCCTGCACACCAAGGACGTGCCTGCGAAAATATTTTGGCTTCTGCATTGGTAAAACCAGGCCAAACTGCTTTGATGAATTTTCACTTTACCACCACTAAAGCACACGTAACCCGTATGGGCGGTAGCGTAGAAGAATTGGTGGCAGAAAAAGGTTTGAAACCTCAAAGCAACGACCCATTTAAAGGCGACTTTGATCTTAAAAAACTAAAAGCTACCATCAAAGAAAAAGGTGCAGAAAACATTGCGTTTGTACGTGTTGAAGCTGGCACAAACTTAATTGGTGGTCAGCCTGTTTCGCTCGAAAATATGTTGGCTGTTACCGATATTTGCCACGATAATGGTATTGTAAGTGTATTGGACGCATCGCTGTTGCAAGACAACATTTACTTTATGAAAACGCGCGAGGCTCGTTGCAAACACATGGATATTAAAACCATTTATCACTTGCTTGCCGATCACTTTGACATTATCTATTTTTCAGCTCGTAAATTGAGCTTCTCTAAAGGGGGTATTATTACCAGCAAAGATCCCAAATACACCAAAATGATGATGGAATACATTCCACTTTACGAAGGTTTCTTAACATACGGTGGTATTGATGTGCGCACTATGGAATCTTTGGCTCAAGGCTTATACGAAAGCTTGGATATGGAATACATTAACCAAGGCCCTGAGTTTATCAATTACTTGGCAAAAGAATTGGACGATTACGGTGTGCCTGTTGTATTGCCTGCTGGTGGTTTGGGTTGTCACTTAAATGCGGGTGCTTTTGTGCCTAACTTGCCACACAACCAATATCCTGCTGCTGCCGTGGCTGCTGCGCTTTACATTGCTGGTGGTATTAGAGGTATGGAACGTGGTACGCTTTCGGAACAACGTAATCCTGACGGCACCGAACCCTTCTCTGAATTGGAATTGATGCGCTTGGCTGTTCCTCGCCGTGTGTATACCTTGTCGCAACTTAAATACGTGGCAGACCGTGTTAAATGGGTATGGGACAACCGCGAACTAATTGGTGGTTTGGAATGGGTAGAAGAGCCCTCTGTACTTCGTTTCTTCTTTGGTCGACTAAAAGAAATTGGTTACTGGCAAGAACAATTGGCAGAAAAATTCCGTCAAGATTTTGGCGAAAGTTTGTAATAAAAACTACTTTCGAAATAATAAAGAAAAAGAAAAGAACGAGCTCTCAAGAGTGCGTTCTTTTTTTTATTTAAGCGGGAAGAATAAAAAAAAGAAGCGATTTTTTTCGCCTCTTTCTTATGTATTTTTGATAATCTTTCTTAATTTTTTTGTGATTGTTCTTCTGCTAATTCAGAGTCAACTAGGATACGACCACAATATTCGCAAACAATAATTTTTTTACGCAAACGAATATCTAATTGTCTTTGAGGTGGAATTTTGTTGAAGCAACCACCACAAGCATCTCGTTGGATAGGAACAACAGCCAAACCGTTGCGAAGGTTTTTGCGAATACGTTTGAAAGCGAGCAAAAGTCTTTCTTCAATTTTTTCTTCACATTCTTTGCCTTTTATCATCAAGCGTTCTTCTTCTTGTTTCGTTTCGGCAATGATTTCGTTCAACTCGCTCTTCTTTTGTTTTAAATCAATTTTTCTATCTTCAACGTATGATTTTGCTTTTTCAATTTCCTCTTTTTTTGCAGCAATTTGAGCAGTGTGTTCTCCAATTTTTTTGTCGCAAAGCTCAATTTCCAAATTTTGGAAATTTATTTCCTTGGAAAGAGAATCGTATTCACGATTGTTGCGAACGTTATTTTGTTGCTCTTCGCATTTTGCGATTTTGGCTAAAGCTTCTTCTTTCAAGTTTTTGCGATTAGTAATCAATTTTTCAAGTTCTAAAACTTCATTGCTGTAGTTTTCAATACGAGTTTCGTAACCAGCAATTTCGTCTTGCAAGTCTTGAACTTCAAGTGGAAGTTCTCCTCTTAAGATTTTTATTTTATCAATTTCAGTGGCAACTGTTTGTAAATGATAGAGAGCATTTAGCTTTTCTTCAATTGTAATTTCTTCAGGTTGTACTTGTTGTGTAGCCATTTTATAGATAATTTATTTGATTTGTTTTTATTTGCGAAAAATGGACTGCAAATTTAGGCATTTTTTTTTGTAATTGTTCAAAAAATATCTCTTTTGTGAATTGTTCTGATTCAAAATGACCAATATCTGCCAATAAAATTTCCCCTTCAGTAGAAAAATAGGTGTGATATTTGACATCCGCTGTCAGAAATACGTCTGCATTTTGGTCGATAGCATTTTGTATAAACTCACTTCCACTACCTCCACAAAGTGCTACTCGTTTGATTTTTTTGTTCAAAAGTTGAGAGTGTTTTATGCAGCCAATAGAAAAAGTTTTTTTTAAACGATTCAAAAATTCTAATTCGTTCTCTTCTACTGCGAGTTCGCCGATGACACCACTCCCCACATTTTCTGCAAAGTTTCTGTTAGGGACTAGGGTTTGTACGTTTTGTAATCCTATTTTTTCTGCAATTTTGTAGTTTACTCCCTTTGGTGCATTGTCCCAACATGTGTGTGCGGCATAAATTGCAATGTTGTTTTTTAAGGCTTTTGCCACGCAACGTTCTACATAATTCTGTTCACAAAGGTGTTTTAATCCAGAGAAGAAGATTAATGGATGATGACTTATTATCATTTGGCAATTTAGCGACAATGCCTCTTCAATAACATTTTCGGTTACATCGATGCAAAGTAGTGCCGATAATACTTTTTGTGTCTTTTCTCCAATTAATAGACCGCAATTATCGTAATCTTCTTGCCATGCGAGAGGAGCAAACTCTTCTAAAACCTTGCATACTTCACCAACAGTGTAATTAACTTCTTTCATAACTAAATCATCAAATCTTGTATTATGTTATCAGACAAAAGTATTCCTTTTTGTGTTAATTTCAAATGATTATTTTTCTCTTCTAGTAATTGATTACCTAAAAAGTGTTGAGTCATTTTTTTGCAATGATTATAGATGTAGCCTTCAAATTTTTTAGAAATCATATCAAGAGAAATACCTTCTTTTTTGCGTAAATTAGTAATTATTAGTTCGTTATAGATGTCTTCTAGAGATAGTTGTTCTGTCTCGAAATAATCAGAAAGTGAGATGTATTGTTTTGTATTGCAAACGTTCCATTGCCTTGATATGCCATTGAAAGAATGTGCTCCACTACCTAATCCCAAATAATGAGTTCCGTTCCAATACGAAGAATTATGTTTCGATCTCTTTTCTGGTTTTGCAAAATTGGAGATTTCGTAGTGCTCAAATCTATTAGAAGTCAGTTTTTCAATTGCAGTTTGGTACATCAGGATAGAAGTTTCTTCATCAATCTCGTTGAATAGTTTTAGTTGTCTTTGTTGTTCTATTTTTGTCCCATTTTCAAAGGTTAAACCATAAACTGAAATATGTTGAACGTTAAGTGCAATTGCTTTATCTAAATTATGTTCAAATGATTCTAGAGTTTGAAAAGGAAGACCGAATATTAGATCGATACTTATGTTTGAGAAGCTATTTTGTTGGCAATGTTTTACAGCTTTTTCTGCTTGCTCTGCAGAGTGGCGTCGGTTGATGTATTTTAATTCGTCGTCATTAAAACTCTGAATGCCAATGCTCAAACGATTGATAGGAAGGTTTTTAAGTTCTTGGATATATTGTTCTGATAAATCGTCTGGGTTGCATTCGAGTGTGATTTCCTCGCAAGAAGAAAGATTGAAATTTTGATTTAATGTGTCAAATATGTTTTCTAAATCTTCAAATTCAAGAAGCGAAGGAGTCCCTCCTCCCAAATATATTGTTTTTATACTTTGATTTTCTAGATATTTTTTTCGTAGAAAAATTTCTTTTTTTAGTGCTTCAATATATTCTTTTTTCAAAGAAAAATCAGTTCCTGAATGGAAGTCGCAATACGTGCATCGTGTTTTGCAAAAAGGAATATGTATGTAGATAGCTGCCACTTTTAGTAGTCGGTAGATTTTATCGGTATTTTTCTTTTTGAGAGTCTTCTAGAATACTCAAATAACTTTGGTATCTAGATGCTGAAATTCTTTGATTTTCAATTGCTTGAAGAACCGCGCAATTTGGTTCGTGAGTATGGGTACAATTGTCGAAACGGCATTCCTTTGATGCTTCAAAAATTTCTTTGAAATAATGCCCAACTTGTCCTTTTTCAAAATCAACGGTGCCAAAACCTTTAATTCCTGGAGTGTCTATTATGAATGTATCTTCATCAATCTGAAACATTTCGGAGAAAGTGGTGGTGTGCATTCCTTTGTGGTGATATGCCGAGATGTTTGCAGTTCGAGTGATGTTTTTTTCTATAACCGCATTTACAATTGTTGATTTTCCTACACCAGAATTACCCGACAGCAATGATGTTTTGTTTTGCAGAAGAGATTTTATTTGGTTGGAATCATTTTTGTCTATAGCGGAAATGCAAACGCATTTATAACCAATACTTTCATATAAAAATTTTATAGCATCAAGATATTCTTTTTCTTCCTCGTTTAGTAAATCTATCTTATTGAAAACAAGTATTGCATTTACATTGTAGGCTTCGCAAGTTGCCAAAAATCGATCAATAAAGGTAGTTGATGTTTCAGGTTCTTTTAGAGTTACAATCAATAGTGATTGGTCGATATTTGCAGCAATAATATGAAGTTGTTTTGAGAGATTGGTTGGTTTGCGAACAACATAATTTTTTCTTTCGTATATGTTGTAAATAAGATTGTTGTCATCAAAATCTACAATATCTCCAACGGCAATTGGGTTTGTGCTTTTTATTCCTTTAATTCTGAAATTGCCTTTGATAAAACACTCCGTAGTTGCACCATTTTGTGTGCGTACCCAATAGGATTTTCCTGTGTTTTTGACTACAACTCCTTTGTTTTCAGACATATTTAAGTGTTTACCAATTAGCAACAGTTTTATTGTAGATTTGGTCCACAATTTCATCAATCATCACTGTAATCAACTCATCCTGAACATCGGTAAGCATCTTACTACTTTCGAAATTTTGAAATGCCGAGAAAGATTGTTCAAAATCCTCTTCTGGATTTTTGTTATTGGTAAATCGAACCCTCACTGTCAAAGTTAACCTTGTTTCTGCAGCGTAAGCATCGCTTCTAATTGAAAGAGGTTGTAGAGAATATCCCGTTATTTCTCCCTCAACTTCCAAATCTCCATTGCGATCTAGAATCTCTAAACGTGTTTGTTTGCGATAAATATCTTGTAACGCTTCGTTTAACTGTATTGCAACTGGTGGATAAACCAATGTGGCTTTGTTTGGGAAGTCGGCAATTGAAATGGTTTTGATTTTTGAATAATCAATAGATGTACCATTGAACTTAAATGAAACAGCACAAGATTTAAGTATGAAAGCAATTACCACAAGGCAACATACAACAGATATTCTTCTAATCCAATCCATATTCTTTTATTTTTCTAAAAAGTGTGCGTTCCGAAATTTGTAAATCTTGAGCGGCTGCTTTGCGCTTACCATTATGTTTTTCCAGTGCTTTTATAATGGTGTTTTTTTCTGTTTCGGCAAGAGAAAGTGTCTCTTCTACATATTCTTCGGTGTCTTGTATGTTATTGTCTGATGGTTGAATAATTCTTCCGTTGAAGGACGTAGAATTTTCTTTTTCTATTTTTGGTGAAATGACTGAATCTATCTTCATTAATGTTCCTGAAGCAGGCGAGATGTCAATGTTTACATCTTTTTGTTGCATAAGAATATTAACTAAAGCTTTTAGGTCATTCATATCTTTTTTCATGTCGAACAACACTTGATACAAAATTTCCCTTTCGCTGCTGAATGATTTTTTATCGTTGTTTGATTGATTATCAAGCAGCAATGCTGGAGAATAAATAGCCTCTTCTTGAGGTAAATAGTGTTGCAATACGCTTGACGTAATTTCTCTATTTTGCTCAATAATGGAAATTTGTTCAGTAACATTTTTCAGTTGGCGAATATTTCCTTTCCAATAATAATGAGTCAATAGATTTTGTGCATCTTCAGTGAGTTTTATTGGAGGCATGTTATATTTTTCCGAGAAATTAGAAGCAAATTTGCGGAAAAGTAATAAAATGTCATTTTTGCGTTCTCTCAAAGGTGGAACATAAATGGGAACTGCATTCAATCTATAAAATAAATCTTCTCTGAATTGCCCATTTTGAATGGCTTTTTGTAGGTTTACATTTGTTGCTGCAATGATTCTTACGTCGGTTTTTTGAACTTTTGACGAACCAACTCGAATGTATTCTCCTGCTTCTAGAACACGAAGCAATTTTACTTGAGTAGAAAGAGGCAATTCTCCAACTTCATCTAGAAAAATTGTTCCTCCATTCGCTATTTCAAAATATCCTTTTCTGTCGGAGGTGGCACTTGTAAAAGCTCCTTTTTCATGTCCAAAAAGTTCGGAATCTATTGTTCCCTCTGGAATAGCACCGCAGTTGATTGCAAAATAACTATTGTGCTTGCGATAACTATGTTGATGAATAATTTGTGGGAAGTTTTCTTTTCCTACTCCACTTTCTCCAGTAATTAATACAGACAAATCGGTACTCGCAACTTGCACTGCAATATCAATTGCTTGATCAAGTTGAGGAGCGGTGCCCACGATTCCATAACGTTGTTTTATACTTTGAATTTCCGATTGTTGCATAACTTTTTTTATCAAAGAAAGAGCAAAAGTACTTATTTTTATGCAAGTTGGAGCAATTCTCCACAATGTTTTAATGATGATGCTCTAAAACTCCAAAACTTGACAAAAAAATGTAAATGCCTACAAGCAGAAATACAAATGCACAGATACGTTGTAAATAAATGTTGATGGCATTTAGTTTATCTTGCAAAGATTTGAGAGAGAACGAACTATATGCTAATAATCCAATGATGATAAGAACAGGGAGTACACTTCCCATTGAAAATATTATAGGAAGAACAAATCCCCATGCAGACTCCAAACTTAGCGGAAGCAACATCCCAAAATAAATAACTCCGCTATAAGGACAAAATGCTAATGCAAATGCAACACCTAACCAAAAGGCTCCTTTTTTGATGAAAAAACTTTGTGGAGAAAAATGTTTGTGGTTGCAGTTTTCGTTGTGTTTATGAAATTTTATGACATCGAGTAGCAAAATTCCTGCAACGATGAGAATTATTCCTAAAATTTTTTCTCCATAAGATTCAAATAGGTTTCTGATTTTTAGTTTGTCTGCTATGAAGTAAAGAGATGTGGCTAAAATTGTATATGCCGAAATTTTTCCTAAAACGTAGAGAGAACTATTTCGTAAAAGTTTTTTTTTATTGCCTAAATCTTTCCCTAAAAAGGCAAGTGTTGTGATGTTCGTGCATAGTGGACAAGGGCTGATGTTTACAAATAAACCTAGCAAAAATGCAACTAAAACAGGTGATGTGCTATTTTGAATTATTGATAGCAGAAAGTCCATTTTGTTTGACGAGAACTAAATAAGATTTTTTTTGATTAGCAAAGTTATGTTTTTTTATTAAAATTTTTTTTCTGTGGAATAATAATTTATTTTTGGAGCAGAAAAAACTTGATAGATATGTTTAGTACAAACGATTTAGAGATTCTAAAAAAGAAGAACATTTCAGAAGTGCAAATTGGTGAACAATTGAACTTTTTTAAGACAGGTTTCCCAAAACTGAAGATAAAAGACATTGCTTCGGAAGAGAATGGGGGAGTGTTGGTGCTTTCGGAAAAAGCGAAATCGGAATTTATGGCCGATTGGAAAAATTATTTGAAGAGCAATAATAAAATAGTGAAGTTTGTTCCGGCCTCCGGTGCAGCAACTCGTATGTTCAAAGGGTTGTTTGAATTCTTGGAGAAAGAAACTGAAGAACCAACCACTACGGAAGAATTGATTTTCTTTAACCATATAGAAAGTTTTCCTTTTTATGAAGACTTGAATGAGGCTTGTTTTAGAAATGACAATAATTCGGTAAAAGATCTTATTGAAGCGAAGCAATATAAAACGGTTGTTCGTAATTTGCTTGAAAAACAAGGACTTAATTATGGATCATTGCCAAAAGGGTTGATTAAATTTCATACCTATCCATCGGAAAAGAGGACTTCGGTTCAGGAGCATTTGCTTGAAGGTGCGCTTTATGCCGGTAATGCAAGTGGTGAGGTTAATATTCATTTTACGATATCGTCGGAACATTTAGGATTGTTCAAATTCTTGATTAAAACAGAAATCCCTAAGTACGAACAACGCTATGGTATGAGTTTTTCTGTGGACTTTTCGGAACAAAAATCATCTACAGATACTATTGCTGCCGATATGGAGAACAATCCGTTTAGAGACGATGAGGGAAACTTAGTTTTTCGTCCTGGAGGTCATGGGGCTTTGATTGAGAATTTGAATGATATAGATGCAGACATCATTTTTATCAAAAATATAGATAATGTTGTGCCCGATAAACTTAAAGCTCCTACTGTAGAGTATAAAAAGGTGCTTGCAGGATTGTTGGTTGGAGTTCAAAATCAGATTTTTGAATATTTGAAGCAACTTGAAAATAAAGCAGAAGTTAGCGATGATTTAATAGAAAGTGCAAAAGCATTCTGCCACAATATGCTCAATATTTATGAGCAAAACGAGATGAGTAGAGAGGAGTGGATTGAGTTTTTGATAAAGAAATTTAATCGTCCAATTCGTGTTTGTGGAGTTGTTCGCAATTTGGGAGAGCCAGGTGGAGGACCTTTCTTGGTTTTTGATGGTGACAATGTGTCTGCTCCTCAAATTTTGGAAAGTTCGCAAATTGATACAAAAGATCCTTTGCAAGCAGGTTTGATGTCGGCGTCAACACATTTTAATCCAGTAGATTTGGTTTGTGCCGTGCGTGATTATAGTGGAGAAAAGTTCAATTTGTTGAACTACGTAGATAAGCAAACAGGTTTTATTTCTCAAAAATCATATAAAGGAAAGGAACTGAAAGCACTTGAGCTTCCTGGTCTTTGGAACGGAGCAATGAGTAATTGGAATACTATTTTTGTGGAAGTGCCTATAGAGACATTCAATCCGGTAAAAATAGTGAATGATCTTTTGAGGGAACAACATCAGTAAAAGGGAAAAAAGAAGTTACCTAGGTAACTTCTTTTTTTGTAATATGTCAGTTTCTATGATTATGCACTTTCTCATATTTGACATTAAGTGCTGAGTCAATATAATTCTCTAAAATCCAAACTCGTCCTTATCCGAATCGCGATCGATGATACTTTGACGAATCCAAAAGATAGCATATGAAAGAAAACGAAAATCTTCTTCACATGGATATTTTTCTGCTGCGACAACTAAGCCTTCAGTTCCAGCTGCTACTATTTCTCGCATCTCAAGGAAATCGCATTTTTCCTTGTAGATTTTGGCAATAGTAACTACGAAATGGATATTAGCTTCAAGCAATTCGGATAGAGCATCTAAATCTCCGTTTTGGAATTTACGAATAAGAGCCTTCTCTTGTTCGTCGGTTAAAATACCTTTAACTTCCACTTGTGGCATAGAGGCTACAAGTTCTTGTAATTCTTTCTTAGTTGGTTCCATATTATTTAATTAGTTTAAAAAAATTATAAAACATTATAAGGCTTTCAAACCCTAGCTAAACGCTCTTTTGGAGGAAGTAGCATCAAGTTTTTTGCAAAATGGCAACACTCCTCTAAAGTTGAAAATTGTTTTTCGTTAATCATGTTAAATCTTTTTTTAAATCGTTCGCAAAAATATTTTTCAAGACTGCCAAATCAGGACAGTGATAAAAATAATTTTATAAAAAGTAGATTTTCTTTTATTGTTACTAACGATTTTATGGATAATGTTTTTTTCGATTCTTTATTGTACCTTTGCGACGTATTTGTAGAAAAAAGTTCAAGTGAAAAGAAATTATTTCATTGTCGTACTTCTTGTCTTGTGGCTTACTTCCTGTAAAGAAAACTTTCAGGTATGGAAAGATGCAAATGAAAGTTTTCTGGCAACAACGGTAAAAAGCAACGAACTCGGATTGGATGATTCTGGAATCTACAGAAAGGAGATTGTAGGAGGTTATGGCGCTCGCCCAAATCGAAACTCTTTGGTTAAAATTCGATACAAAGCTGTAATGGCAGATGGTACGGATTTTACGTCTATAGACACAATGGGATATGTTTTGAATTATCCTATTGGGGTTCAAAATGCTTTGCTCCAGATGGATAGAGAGTCGAAGTGGAGAGTGTGTTTACCTTGTGAATTGGGTTATGGAGAGTCCGGTACCAAAGATATTTATGGAAATTATGTAGTGCCTCCATTTTCTACTTTGTTTTTTAAAGAATTAGAATTAGTTGAAGTTGTTCAATGAAAAAACGTTTAGGTTTACTTTTTTTGGCTGCTACGTTAGCGTCTTCATTGTGGTCTCAGAGCATAGGACTTTTGGGAGGTTACGCTCTTACAAATGCCTATCCTTCTATTGATTCGGATAAGATTCATTTTAAGAAAACTCCAACTTCAGGTTTTGTGGTAGGACCGATTTTTTCGTGGAATTTTCATCCATATTTAGGATTTGATATTTCTGTTTTGTCAACAATGCGAGGAGGCGATTTTCGTATTTCGGCCGAAGGAAATGCTTCTGATATTATTTACAAACGTACGTTGTACTATGTGTCTGCACCGTTGCATATCTACTATTATCATCAAATTAAAGATGTTGAATTGTCGTTTTTTGTAGGTCCGTCATTGAATTTTGGATTAGAGGCGAGGGATTATGCTTATCTCGACAACGAATTCAAAAAACCTCTAATGGATACCGAAATAGACGAAACCGTGATTTTTGGCAAAGACAATTATCTTTCGATGTTTGAGGTAGCAGCTGATTTTGGAGTGAATGTGAAGTATAAAAATATTCTTTTCCGAACAAGTTAACAGTATAGTATCAACAATTTAGCAAAGAATAAAGCTTATGTTTATGCTTTGGGTAATTTGGCAAGCGGGTCGCTGCAAGAAACGTATCGCCAAGGAGTTTTTACGCTTTCTGTAGGTTATGTCTTTGATTTCAAAAAGAAACAACGGACCTATTCTAAATAAAAAAAATACCGAATGAAAAAATTGCCGTTGATACTTGGAACTTCGTTGGTAAGTGCAGTTGCTACTTCGCAAACCTTGGATTCTAAGCCTAATATCATTTTTATTCTTTGCGATGATATGGGTTATGCCGATTTGGGTTGTTATGGGCAGAAATATATTTCTACTCCAAACTTGGACCGAATGGCCGAAGAAGGAATGCTTTTTACCCAAGCTTATGCGGGTAGCCCTGTGAGTGCGCCTTCTCGTGCATCTCTGATGACGGGGCAACATACCGGACATTGTGAAATTCGAGGTAATAAAGAATATCGTTCTGGAGAAGTTGCTTATGGAAAGCATACGGATTTTGCAGTTTCGGGTCAGCATCCGTTGGATACTTCGCACATTGTGCTGCCTGAGGTAATGAAACTCAACGGCTATAATACGGCTCAGTTTGGAAAGTGGGCAGGAGGTTATGAAGGTTCTGTAAGTACTCCCGACAAGCGTGGCGTTGATGAATTTTACGGATATATTTGTCAGTTTATTGCTCATCAGTATTACCCTAATTTTCTTAATCGATATTCAAAATCGAAAGGTGATACAGCAACTATTCGAGTGTTGATGAATCAAAATATAAAGTGCGAGATGAACGGAAAAGGCTATTTGAGGCGTAAGCAGTATTCTGCCGATCTGATTCATCAAGAAGCTCTAAATTGGATTGAAAAACAATCAGATAGTCAACCTTTTTATGGCTTGTTCACTTATACTCTTCCGCATGCCGAACTTGTACAACCTAATGACAAACTGTTGAGGCGTTACAAGCGTCAGTTCAAACCCGATGGCGAATATGGAGGCGATAAGTGGTCGCGCTACAATGCTATTGGTCATACTCATGCTCAGTTCGCAGCAATGGTTACTCGTTTGGATATTTACGTTGGAGAGGTGTTGGCAAAGTTGGAAGAAAAAGGTTTTGGAGAAAATACATTGGTGATTTTTTCGTCGGACAATGGCCCTCATGAAGAGGGAGGAGCGGATCCTCATTTCTTCAACAGAGATGGTCTTTTGCGGGGACTAAAACGTCAAACTCATGAAGGCGGGATTCGTGTGCCATTTATAGCCTATTGGAAGGGAAAAATTCCTGCTGGAAGTGTTAATAATACTCCTATTGCTTTTTGGGATGTTTTGCCCACGTTTTGTGATATTTTAGGAGATGAAAACTTTCCGAATAATTATCTGAATAGGAACAATGAGGGTGATTGTTTTGATGGTGTATCATTTAAAAATACGCTTTTAGGCAATGACAAAGCGCAAGAAAAACACGATTTTCTTTATTGGGAGTTTAATGAAACCAACCAAATAGCGGTTCGTAAAGGTGATTGGAAATTGATTGTGAAAAATGGAATCTGCCAGTTATATAATTTGTCTTTGGATTTGCATGAAGACAATGATGTTGCTGAAGAGTATCCAGATATTGTACGGGAACTGAAACAGATTATTTATCAAGAACATACGCCTAATCCTTATTTCGAGGTTACGTTGCCCGAAATGTAAGCCAAGGACTTCTCTTTTTGTTCATAACTTTCTTTTTTATTTGTTTGCAGAAAAAGATATTTGTCTTTTCTTTGTGATATTGCTAAAAAGATAACTTTTTAATTCTTTTTGATTTTTAACTGTTTGGCGGTTAGAAATTTGAGTTTTCTTTTTGGGTAATTTTCGTTAATTGTAGATTATAAAAATACATCATAATGGAAGAAAAAATATATTTGGAAGAAGAGGCGTTGTCTGCATCATTAGAATATTTTGGTGGCGACAGTTTGGCGGCTCAAGTTTGGGTGAATAAATATGCGTTGAAAGATTCTGATGGTAATTTGTACGAGAAAACACCCGATGATATGCATTGGCGTTTGGCAAAAGAAATTGCTCGTATCGAGAAAAAATACAAAAACCCACTTTCGGAACAAGAGTTGTTCGATTTGTTCAAAAATTTCAAATACATAGTTCCTCAAGGAAGTCCAATGACAGGAATTGGTAACAAACATCAGATTGCTTCGCTTTCAAATTGTTTTGTGATAGGTTTTACCAAAAATGCTGATTCTTATGGTGGAATTATCAAGTTGGATGAAGAGCAAGTGCAGTTGATGAAACGTCGTGGCGGTGTTGGTCATGATTTGTCTCATATCCGTCCAGAGGGTTCTCCTGTGAAAAATTCGGCTCTTACTTCTACCGGAATTGTGCCATTTATGGTTCGTTATTCAAATTCTACCCGCGAGGTGGCTCAAGGTGGTCGTCGTGGAGCTTTGATGCTTTCAGTGTCAATAAAACATCCAGATTCTGAAAAATTTATAGATGCTAAACTTGAGCAAGGTAAAATCACAGGAGCAAACATTTCGGTTAAGTTGCACGATGATTTTATGCAGGCGGCGCTATCTGGAGAAGAATACGTACAGCAATATCCAATTGATGCAAAAACTCCGTTGTACAAAAAATCAGTTGATGCTTCTGCTCTTTGGAAAAAAATCATTCACAATGCTTGGCAAAGTGCCGAACCTGGAGTTTTGTTTTGGGATACTATCACAAGAGAATCAATTCCAGATTGTTATGCCGATTATGGGTATAAAACTGTTTCAACAAATCCTTGTGGCGAGATTCCGCTTTGTCCTTATGATAGCTGTCGTTTGTTGGCGATAAATCTTTATTCTTATGTCGAAAATCCGTTTACTTCTTCGGCTAAGTTTAACTTTGATTTGTTCAGAGATCATGTTCAAAAGGCTCAACGCATTATGGACGATATCATTGATTTGGAAATGGAAAAAATCGATGCTATTTTAGAAAAAATTGCATCGGATCCAGAAGATGATACGATAAAAAATACCGAATACGAGCTTTGGTTGAAAATCAAAGATAAAACAATAAAAGGTCGAAGAACAGGGGTGGGAATAACTGCTGAAGGTGATATGTTAGCCGCTTTGGGGTTGCGTTATGGAAGCGAAGAAGCAATTGATTTTTCGGAAAATATCCATAAAACAATAGCGTTGGAGGCGTATAGATCTTCGGTGGAGATGGCCAAGGAGCGTGGTGCTTTTGCAATTTTTGATGCCGAACTTGAGAAAAATAATCCGTTTATTCTTCGTTTGAAAGATGCTGATGCTCAACTTTATGAAGATATGAAGCAGTACGGACGTCGCAACATTGCTTGTTTGACTATTGCTCCAACGGGTACAACAAGTATCATGACGCAAACTACTTCGGGTATTGAACCTGCATTTATGCCAGTTTATAAGCGACGCAGAAAAGTAAATCCAAATGACGTAAATGTTCGCGTTGATTATGTCGATCAGAACGGTGATTCGTTTGAAGAATATATTGTTTTCCATCATAAATTTATGCTTTGGATGAGTAAAAATGGTTACGATCCTCGGCAAAATTTCGCACAAGAAGAGTTGGATGAATTGGTTGCAAAATCTCCCTATTACAAGGCAACAGCCAACGATGTAGATTGGGTAATGAAGGTTAGAATGCAAGGTCGCATTCAAAAGTGGGTCGATCATTCTATCAGTGTAACCATAAATCTTCCTGCATCTGCTACAGAAGAGTTGGTGGCAGAACTTTATGCCGAAGCTTGGAGATGCGGTTGTAAGGGAGTTACTGTTTATCGTGATGGTTGTCGTTCGGGAGTTCTTGTTTCGGCAAGCAAGGACAATAAAAAAGATGATAAACAAAAATGTTTTTGCTATTCTGATAAGCATTTTGTTCGCCCGAAGGAGTTGGAGTGCGATGTTGTTCGCTTCCAAAACAAGAAAGAGAAATGGATCGCTTTTGTAGGTTTGCAAGACGGAAAACCATACGAAATCTTTACAGGACTTAACGATGAAGAAGAAGGTATTATTCTTCCTAAATCAGTTGAAAAAGGTAAGATTATTAAAAATACTGATGAAGACGGAAAGAGTCGTTACGATTTTCAGTTTACCAACAAGCGTGGTTATAAAATCACAATCGAAGGTTTGTCCTATAAGTTTGATCCCATTTATTGGAACTATGCAAAACTTATTTCCGGAGTTTTGCGTTACGGAATGCCTATTGACCAAGTAGTGAAGTTGGTTGATGGCCTTCAGCTCGATAGTGAAACCATTAACAACTGGACAGCAGGTGTAGAAAAAGCTCTCAAACGCTACATTCCAGATGGAACACAAATAAAAGGTCAGAAGTGTCCGGAATGTGGAGAAGAAAGTATCATTATTCAGGACGGATGCTTCATTTGTCAAAACTGTGGTTTCTCCAAATGTGGAGGATAAAAAAGAGATGACACAAAAAGATTTAGATAAACCTATTTTTCGTCTTTTGGGCGAGGTTGCCGATCAAATGCAAATGCCATGTTTTTTGATTGGTGGCTATGTGCGCGATTTGCTTCTTCAGCGTCCTACCAAAGATATCGATGTGGTGGTTAAGGGTAGTGGAGTGCTTTTTGCGGAGCAGGTGGCAAAGCGTCTGGGGAAGGGAGCAAGTTTGGCTGTGTTCAAAACCTTCGGCACAGCGCAGGTGAAAAAAGGCGATTTGGAATTGGAGTTTGTAGGTGCTCGTAAAGAGTCGTACAATCGTGATTCACGCAATCCGCAGGTGGAGGAGGGTACGATTGAAGACGATCAAAATCGTCGGGACTTCACCATCAACGCATTGGCAATTGGGTTGAATAGTGAAACTTGGGGAACGCTTGTTGACCCTTTTTGTGGGCAGCGCGACTTGGAAAACAGAATAATTCGTACTCCACTTGATCCTAATGTTACTTTTTCCGACGACCCATTGCGTATGCTTCGGGCAATACGTTTTGCTACGCAATTAGGATTTTTTATTGAAACCGAAACCTTTGCTGCCATTGTTGCTAATAAGGAACGAATAAAAATTATCACTCAAGAGAGAATACTTTCGGAGTTGAATAAAATAATGCAATCGGAAAAACCATCGATTGGATTTTTGCTTTTGGAAAAAAGTGGTTTGCTCGAACTTATTCTGCCTGAACTCAATGCGTTAAAGGGTATTGATAGAAAAAATGGTGTAGGACATAAAGATAATTTCATCCATACACTGAAGGTGTTGGACAAGATTGCTACGCAAACCAACGATTTGTGGTTGCGTTGGGCGGCGCTTTTCCACGATGTGGGCAAGCCTCGTACAAAACAATGGTTCGAAAAGCAAGGTTGGACTTTCCGTAATCACGATTTTGTTGGGGCCAAAATGATTCCTTCTATTTTTCGTAGAATGAAACTCCCAATGGGAGAGCCCATGAAGTTTGTGCGTAAAATGGTAGAACTCCACATGCGCCCAATCGTGTTGAGCGAGGACGTTGTAACCGACTCGGCAGTGCGTCGCTTGCTTTTCGATGCAGGCAACGATATCGATTCGCTTATGATGCTTTGTGAGGCGGATATAACATCTGGTAATAAGGAAAAGGTGGAGCGTTTTATGAATAATTTTCAGACGGTGCGTCAGAAGCTGAAAACGATTGAGGAAAAAGACCGTATTCGCAATTTTCAGCCACCAATTTCGGGAGAGGAGATTATGCAGATTTTTTCGTTGCCGCCTTGTGCTTTAGTGGGAGAAATAAAAATGGCAATAAAAGATGCTATTCTCGACGGAAAAATTCCAAACGAGCGCGAAGCTGCTTATGATTTTATGATGAAAAATTTTAAGAAAGAATAAAAATAGAAAATGATACTTGGAAATTTGAAAGATAGCGACAGAATAAACGCTTTGCATCCGCTTTTTAGTGAGTTGTTTGTTTTTGTGAAGAGCAATGATTTGTTGCATCACGATTTGGGTCGCATTGAACTTAAAGGTAGCGACCTATTTATTAACAATGTGGAAGCTACTTTGGTGAACGAAGAAAAACAACCTCTTGAGGTGCATCGCGATTACATTGACGTACATATTCCGCTCTCTGCAACCGAGAGAATCGGTTGGAAAGCTTTGTGCGATTGCTCTGCCTCGGATGGTGCTTTCGATGTGGAAAATGATTTTGCGCTTTATCGTGAGGCGCCATCAACGGTTATGGATGTTAAGGTGGGTGAGTTTTTGGTGGTTTTCCCCGAAGATGCTCATGCACCAATTCTTGGAAATGGAACTTTGAGAAAACTTATAGCAAAAGTAAAAATATATGAATAAAAAAATTGGAATTGATCTATCGGTAACACCTTACGGAAAGGTAAGAAATGAAGTTTACGAAATGGCAATTTTGCCTTGGGGTGCTACCGAACCGCATAACCTACATTTGCCTTATCTGACGGATTGCATTCTTTCTCAGCAAGTTGCGCTCGATGCGGCAAATAAACTTTATGAAGCAACCTCCAAACGAGTGATGGTTCTTCCGCCTGTAGCCATGGGTGCGCAAAATCCTGGGCAGCGCGATTTGAAGTTCTGCGTTCATTATCGCTACGAAACGCAACGTGCCATACTTGCGGATTTGGTGGCTTCACTTCACCATCAAGGGTTGCGTAAGTTGCTCATTGTTAACGGACATGGGGGCAACTCTTTCAAAAGCATGATTCGCGATTTGGCGGTGGACTATCCCGACTTTTTGATTGCTTCCACTGAGTGGTACACCATAGTGCCGCCAACTGGTTTTTTTGAGGAAAAGGACGATCATGCAGGCGAGTTGGAAACTTCGGTGATGATGCACTACTGTCCTGAATTGGTCAATCTTTCCGATGCAGGAAGTGGCTCGGCTCGGCCGTTTGCACTGTCGTCGCTCAACGAAAAAACGGCTTGGGTGCCTCGTAACTGGGTTAAGGTAACCTCCGATACTGGAATAGGCGACCCACGCAAAGCTACAGCCGAAAAAGGTAAGACCTATGCCGAAGCATTGGTGCAGCGCATTGTGAAGTTGCTGCAAGAGCTCATCGAAGCCGACGACTTGTACTGAAGTTCAGAAAAACTTAACTTTGCCTCTCGAAAAGTTTGAGTTTGATTATAGTTATAAAAAACATAGTTTAGTTACTTTATAAAACATTTTTGCCTATGAAGAAATAACACTTTAAAAAAGTGTGTACATCTTGAAAATATATTGAAAATAACGTTTAGCTAATAAACTTGGAACCTTAAAAACTGGACACTTTTAAGAGTTTCTCACCAAGAACAAAAAGCCAAAAGCGTTCACGTAAGCGATTGCGTGGGCTTGTTCGTAGTTTGGTGAGAGAGGTAGTCCAGTTAAATCCTAAGGTTCCAAATAAAAAGCAAAGCACCACGCTCTTTTTATGTACATACTCGAACTCAATTTAGATGCAAATAAATATGGATTTAATAATTTAAAATTTTTAGAAAATGAAAAAACGATTTTTTTTAGGTGCGATGGTGATTGCCGTAGCAACCCTCGCAAGTTGCAGCAAGGAGAAACCTGCTTGCCAAAAAGTGATGTACAAAATAGGTGAGACGGAAATTGTTACCTATCAGTGGATGACCCGCATGGAAGCCGAAGCGGTGTTTAGCAAGTACAACGAAGTGAGAATTTTCGAAGAAAAATCTGCCGATGTAGATTGTTTATTAAAAAATGACAACAACAAATAATAACTAATGAGAAGATGAAAACAACAATTAAACTTCTTACGCTTGCCTTTGTACTTTTTGCTACTGCGTGCAACAACGACGATGAAATGGATATGCTCAACTCGCTTTGGCGGAACGTAACCCAAAATGAAGCTCGCATCGACGCCCTTGAAAAATGGTGTGCTCAAGC
The DNA here is from genome assembly GCA_045612365.1 of Paludibacteraceae bacterium. Classification (GTDB taxonomy): domain Bacteria; phylum Bacteroidota; class Bacteroidia; order Bacteroidales; family Paludibacteraceae; genus RGIG9608. The sequence continues at coordinate 986 of JAZKYY010000008.1, read as the reverse complement.
CAATACGAACATTTCATCGCTACAAACCATTGTGAATGTGTTTGAAAGTAATGACGCAATCACCTCTATCACTCCTGTGATGGAAGGCGGAGTGGAAATAGGTTTCACCATTACGTTTAGCAACCACGACCCGATAATCATCTATCACGGCAAGGATGGCAAAGATGGACAGAATGGTGCTAACGGACAAAACGGAACTTCTCCTATTGTGGGCGTAGCTAAATACACCGATGGCGTATATTATTGGACGCTCGATGGCGAATGGCTACTCGATGCCGACGGCAACAAACTCCCCGTAAGCGGAAAAGACGGAGCCAATGGCGAAAACGGACAAAACGGCTCTAATGGCCAAAATGGCGTAACACCACAGCTAAAAATAGAAAACGACTACTGGTGGATTTCTTACGACAATGGCAACACTTGGACGCAACTTGGCAAAGCTAAAGGCGAAGATGGCGAAAACGGCCAAAATGGTGCAAAGGGAGACAAAGGCGATGCAGGCGACTCTATGTTCCAAAGCGTAACGCAAGACGCCGACAATGTTTACTTTACACTTGCCAATGGTACGGTGATTACCATAGCCAAAGGCGGTAGCGGAGCGGACCAACCTAACTCTGATTTTCTTTTTACCATTACCTATATGCCGAATGGTGGCACTGGCACTATGGCGGTAGATACTGTACGCTATGGCTGTAGCTATACATTTAAGGAAAATGCTTTTGGATATGCAAGTCATGAGTTTGTATCGTGGAATACTTCTGCTGATGGCAAGGGTGCTGCTTATGCACCTGCTGAGAGTGTAGTGGTGATAAGAAATATTACACTTTATGCACAATGGAGAATTTCTTCTGGCACCGAGAGTGGCTACGCTTATGTAGATTTAGGTCTATCAAGTGGTTTGAAATGGGCAACCTGCAACGTAGGAGCCACCAAACCCGAGGAGTACGGCAACTACTACGCTTGGGGCGAAACTACTCCAAAAACTA
>JAZKYY010000007.1:0-49911 GCA_045612365.1 Paludibacteraceae bacterium | reverse complement strand
AACACTTCTGTTTACTTGCACTTGTTCAAAACACAATTTCCTCTTGCTACTGGTTACGAATTCACTATTCGTTACAAAGTGTTGAGCGGAAAAGCTACAGTTCAACTTGTAGGTTCAAAAGAAGGTTCAGAAGGTACAGCTGTTTCTCGTCCTGTTGGTGCGGTTACTGCATCTGAAGAATGGCAATACTTCTCAGTTCCAACTAGCACATGGACTGCATTCAATGGTAGTACATTGGCTGTTCTTGGTTTGAGATTTGTGAATCCATCTGCAGACTTCAAAATGTTGATTGGTGAAATGTCAGTGAAAAAAGCTGGTGAAACATTCTCTCCTGTAAAACCAACAATTACAGAATCAGAAGTGTTGAAAACAACATACAAAGGTGTTGACTTTAGACTAATCTGGGATTGCCCTGTAGCTGATGCAGGTGCAGGTGGTTCTACTCCAGATCCCGAACCCGAACCCGAACCCGAACCAGAAGAAGAAACTGCTGTACGTGCAAACTCTTTGTGTTTGACTAACTTTGGAACAAAAAATAGTACTGAACGTTATACTAATCAAATAAGAGTATCTACTACTAATGGAAATACTTTTACAAGTTCTACATTGCAGTCAGGAGGTAATGAATCAGTTTATTTTGATAAACGTTCTGAATCAATAACTGTTAATCCTGGAGAAACAGCAACAATGAATGTTACTGTTGGTGGATATTGGATGACGGGAACTGTGTTTGTTGATTGGAATAATGATGGTTCTTTCACAGAGAGTGAGATAGTGTCTAAACAAGCAACAGGATCTAATACAATTCAAACAACGTATAATTTCTCAATACCTTCAACTCAAGAAACAGGAACATACACGTTGCGATTTATTATGGGATGGTTGCATACTGATGGTTGTAGCCAATATGGAGGAGATAGCAATACTGTTGCTCAGAATAGTGGTTGTGTAGCAGACTTTGAATTACATGTAACTGCAGGTTCGGGTTCTGGAAGCGGTTCAGGTTCGGGAAGTGGAGCTTCAGGCGATTATATTCCAACTTACAACGACGAAGTTGACACTTGGTATTTTGAAATTTGGGCACAACAAGAAGGAAAAGATCCTCAGTTGATTACTGCTACAACTTCTTGGGCAGGTTATGCAGTAGATGTTCCATTTGATTTGGATGCTACTAGAAATGTACGTATTGGTGTATGTTCTGTTGCTCCTGATGGTGTAACAAAATCTGATATAGCTTGGACTAGCTACAAAGATGCTTCTACAGTTACAATTTTGGAAGGTTATTCTATTGATAAACCAGTGATTAAAGCAGGTGAAGAGTTTACTATTTCATTTGACGACCCAAGTCATGGGCCTGCAACTACTTGGCGAATTAAAGATGCTAAAACACAAACTACTGTAGCAACTTTCAATAATTGCGCTTCGTTTACAGCTACTTTGTCAAACATCGGAGTTTATGATGTTGAAGTGGTATATACAAAAGCAGGAAACTCTACTACAGAAGTACGTCGTGGTATGATTCAAATTTCTGATGAATCAGTAGGAGCTATGCCTCAAATTTATACGCTTACAACTGATAAAGAAGCAAAAGGTAACGAAATTACTGCTGATGAGGTAGTTACATTGACTTATACAGGTCGTCCTGCAGATGGTACAACATCGCGCGCATTGCGTTTGCAAGAAAAACCATTCTGTGTGGAAAATAGCCAATTCTTTAATGCAGCAGGTTTAGGTGTAACAACTCCTATTACTATTTCATTCTGGTTTAACCCACTACAATTTATTGACGCAGGTGATGCAGGAGGAAACTCTGGTTTCGGAGACCAAGGTACTCAGATGTTGAACATCCGTAAACCAACTGATAGTTGGCCAACATCCGATTGGGGTTATATGTGGAGTGGTATCCACAATGGTGGTAATGACTATTGGGTAAATATCTTGAAATCTGGTCAAACAGCAGGAGGTAACTATACTACAATGACAAGTAACTTTGTAATTCCAACAGCAAACTGGACTCACGTTGCTATTTCTGTAATTGGAAACTCAACAAGCAATAAAGATGTTGAACTTTATATCAACGGACGTAAGGTAAGTGATGCTGTGCAAGGTAAAGGTACTGTTGCTTCGCTTACAGCTTCTCACTTCATCTTTATGGGTGGAACGGCATTCTCTCGTTCAGGATTTGATGGTTTGATTGATGAATTCCAAATTTGGAAAAAACAATTCACAGAATCTACTATTAATGAGACAATGGTTCACTACAATGCTGGACAAGTTCCTAGTGAGTTGATTTGTTATTGGGATTTTGAGTTGGATGCAACAAGTGATAATAGACTCATCAGCCGTGGTTCATTGAACGAGACAGTTTATGCTGTAGTTGGAAATACTTGGCGTGCAGTACAAGGAGAAGGAGACGGTATTGTTGGATCGAACCCAATGGTAGAATCGAACCGTGTGGTTCCATCTTATGGAGCAGGAACTCCATTCTTAGCTGGTCGTTATGAAGTGATTACAACTCCTTCTTGGTCGTTCACAGGAACTGCAAATCAAGGAACAGCTATAGGTGATGGAGAATCAGGAAGCACTACTGTTTCTTGGCCATCAATGGCAGATGCTCCATATAAAGCAAAACTTACGTTGGCAAATTCTTGGGGTTCTGACTCTAGAGAAGTAGAAATGATTGATGCTGCAGTGAAAATCGACGAGGCAGGAGAAGTGATTGAAGATTTGAGTGTTTATCCAAATCCATTCGCAGAATCGCTTTATATCCGCTTTATAGAAAAAGGTGAATATGAAATGGAAGTGTTCAATCTAGCTGGTCGGAAGGTTCAATCAAAACTATTTGGTGTTGAAAAATATGAAACTGTAAGTCTTAATCTTTCTGGCGAAGCAGGAATATACATTGTTCGTTTGAAGAAGGATGGTAAGTATATTAAATCTTTCAAATTAGAAAAGAAATAATATATCTAGAACTTTATGAAGAAAAGAAGCGAATTCCAAAATGGAGTTCGCTTCCTTTTTGTTATAAGTTGGTATGGAAAATAAGTAGTAGAAATTTTTGTTTCTGAAAAAGAGAAAACTCCTAACTTATTAATTAACTTTGCAGATAGTTTGTTTTTATAAAAAAAGGAAAAAAAATGAAACTTTTTGATGTATATCCTTTGTTTGATATTAACATTGTAAAGGGTTCGGTGTGTAGAACTTACGATGATAAAGGAGTGGAATATCTTGATCTTTATGGTGGTCATGCGGTGATTTCTATTGGTCATTCGCATCCACATTATGTGGAAAAGATCACTTCTCAACTTAAAGAACTGAACTTTTATTCCAACTCGGTGGTAAACAATTTACAAGTAGCATTGGCTGAGAAGTTAGGAAAGGTATCTGGATATGAGGACTATTCTTTGTTCTTAATAAACTCGGGAGCCGAAGCAAATGAGAATGCTCTAAAACTTGCTTCGTTTCATACGGGTAGAAAAAAAGTAGTTTCGTTCCAAAAGGCTTTTCATGGCCGTACTTCAGCTGCTGTTCGAGTAACTGATAATCCTACAATAATTGCTCCTCTTAATAGCGATTTGGATGTGGAGTATTTGCCTTTGAATGATATAGATGCAGTACGCAGTGTTGTGGAAAAACGCGATGTTTGTGCTGTAATTATAGAAGGAATTCAGGGCGTTGGTGGTGTACGTATTCCAGAAAAGAATTTCTTGCAACAACTTCGAGAACTTTGTACAGAAACTGAAACAGTGCTTATTCTTGATGAAATTCAGTCGGGTTATGGTAGGAGCGGAAAGTTCTTTGCTCATCAGTATGCAGGAATTCGTCCTGATATTATTACTGTAGCCAAAGGAATGGGGAATGGTTTTCCTATTGGTGGTGTGCTTATATCTCCAATGTTCAAAGCAGTGTATGGAATGCTTGGAACAACCTTTGGAGGCAATCATTTGGCATGCGCAGCAGCTATGGCTGTGCTTGAGGTAATGGAAAGTGAAAATTTGGTAGAAAATGCTGCAAAAGTTGGAGAGTATTTGCGTCAGGAACTTAAAAAAATGCCTCAAATAAAAGAAGTACGTGGACTTGGATTAATGATTGGTCTTGAGTTTGAAGAACCTATAAAGGATATTAGACGTAAGCTATTGTTTGAACAACACGTTTTTACAGGAGTGAGCGGAGCGAATGTAATTCGTATTTTACCTCCTCTTTGTTTGACGATGCAGGATGCAGATGAATTTCTTGCTCGATTTAGAAAATGTCTCTAAAATTACTTTGCAATAAAGATGTAAAAAAGAGGAAGAAATGGAAAAGGTTTCTTCCTTTTTTTATTTCAAATTTCTTGAACTCACTACTAATTTGTAACTTTGCTTGATTAAAAATAAAAGGAGTTTTTAGAGATGAATATTTCGTATAATTGGTTGAAAAAATACATAAATATAGATGTTTCTGCAGAGGAACTTTCTGCAATTTTAACTTCTATTGGATTGGAAGTAGGTAAGTTTGAAAACATTCAGTCTGTAAAAGGCGGACTTCAAGGTTTGGTTGTTGGAGAAGTTTTGACTTGCAGAAACCATGAAAATTCTGATCATTTGCATGTAACAGAAGTCTCTGTGGGTGCTGAAGAACCTTTGCAAATTGTTTGTGGTGCTCCAAATGTAGCAGAGGGTCAGAAAGTCATAGTGGCAACTATTGGTGCAAAGCTTTATCCTTCGGAGGGTGGTGAATTTGTCATAAAGCGATCAAAAATTCGTGGAGTAGAATCATTTGGTATGCTTTGCGCAGAAGACGAAATAGGCGTAGGTACTGATCATAATGGAATAATTATTTTGCCTTCTGAGGTAAAGGTAGGAACGCTTGCGGCTGATTATTACAACGTAGAAAGTGATGTGGTTTTTGAAGTAGATATTACGCCTAATCGTTCGGATGCTACTTCTCATTTTGGAGTTGCTCGCGATATGGCGGCTTATTTTGCTTCTCGTGATAGTAAAGTTATTCTTTCTAAACCGGATATTTCTGCTTTTAACGTAGATAACAATAATTTGAAAGTAGAGGTTGCTGTAGAAAATAGTGTGGCTTGCCCTCGTTATTCTGCTTTAACCATTAGTGGAGTAGCGGTGAAAGAATCTCCTTCGTGGTTGAAAAATAATCTTTTGGCAATAGGCATTAGACCTATAAATAATATTGTAGATGCTACCAATTACATTTTGCATGCTTTAGGACAACCTCTTCATGCTTTTGATGCTGACAAATTGAAAGGCAATAAAGTGATTGTAAAAAATCTTGCGGCAGGAACAAAATTTGTAACTCTTGATGGCGAAGAAAGAACTTTGAGAGCTGAAGACTTAATGATTTGCAATGCAGAAGAAGGTATGTGTATTGCGGGAGTTTTTGGCGGAAAAGAGTCGGGAATTACAGAATCGACAAAGAATGTTTTTCTCGAAAGTGCTTATTTTAATCCAGTTTCTGTCCGTAAAACAGCTAGAGCGCACGGATTGAATACTGATGCTTCGTTCCGTTATGAGAGAGGATGCGATCCAAGTTGTACAGTTGATGTTTTGAAATATGCAGCTCTGCTTATTCAAGAAATTGCAGGAGGATGCATATCGTGTGATGTAATTGATATTTATCCAAACAAAATAAAACCTGCTCGTGTTGAATTAACCTATCAGAAGATAAATGCTCTAATAGGAATGGAGTTGGAGAAAGAAGAGGTGAAAACTATTCTTCGTGGACTTGAAATGCAGATAATCTCTGAAGATGAGAATGGATTGGTAGTTGATGTGCCAACTTATCGTGTTGATGTGCAAAGGGATGTTGACGTGATAGAAGATTTGTTGAGAATCTATGGATACAATCGTGTACCAATGGGAACTTCAGTAAAGTCAAGCATTAGTTATTCTTCTAAGAAGGATAGTTGGAAACTTCAAAACCTTATTTCTGAGCAACTTACTGCAAATGGTTTTCGTGAGATAATGAACAATTCACTTACTAAATTGTCTTATTATTCAAATTCGGAAGTCTATCCAGAAGCTAATTGTGTCAAAATAATGAATCCTCTTGGAGTTGATTTGAGTGTGATGCGTCAGACTTTGCTTTTTGGCGGTTTAGAAAGTATTGTTTATAATAAAAACAGAAAAAATGGCAATTTGAAATTTTACGAATTTGGAAATTGTTATTATTTCAATGCAGAAGCAAATGGTCAAGAAGCGTTGAGTCGTTATAATGAAGATTTTCATTTGGCTCTTTTATTGACTGGAAATAAGGCAGAACAAAGTTGGGTAGCAAAGGAAGAGAAGACAACGTTCTTTGAGTTGAAAGCGCATGTGATGAATGTGTTTACTCGCTTGGGTGTGAAAAAAACAAGTTATGTTATAGAATCACACTCGGATTCTGTTTTCGCCGATGCTTTGAAATTTATCAATAAGAAAGGCGTTGTGTTGGTTATTTTAGGAAAATTGGAATCTAAAGTATTGAAACAGTTTGATATTGATGGTGATGTATTCTTTGCTGATGTTAATTGGACAAATCTTTTGAATGAATTGAGTTTGCAAGATATTACATACCAAGATATTCCAAAATTTCCTGAAGTTAAGCGTGATTTGGCGTTGTTGATTGATAGGAGTGTAACATTCCAAGATATAGAGAATATTGCGTACGAAACGGAAAGAAAACTTCTTAAGGATGTGAATCTATTTGATGTGTATGAAGGAAAAAATTTGCCTGCTGGAAAAAAATCATATGCAGTTTCATTCATCCTTCAGGATGCGGAACGTACGCTAAAAGATAGCCAAATCGATGCGATTGTTCAAAAGTTAATTAAGAATTTGACTGATAAACTTGGTGTAGTTTTACGCTAGAAAAAAGAATATAAGAGTATGGTTTATCCTATTTTTCTATATGGAAATCCGGTTTTAAGAAAAGAAGCAGAAGACATTTCTTTGGATTATCCTGATTTGCAAAAACTTATTGCAGATATGTATGAGACAATGGCAAAATCAGAAGGTATTGGTTTGGCAGCACCCCAAATAGGTCTTTCTATACGTTTAGCAGTAATAGATTTGTCTCCATTATCTGATGATATGCCTGAGTATAAAGGTTATAAACATGCGTTTATTAATCCTCATATTTTGGAAACCGATGGTGAAGAACTTTCTCAGGAAGAGGGTTGTTTGAGTTTGCCGGGAATCAGCGAATCTGTTAAGAGAAGAAACCGAATTCATGTTACATATTTCGACGAGAATCTGCAAAAACATGATGAATGGGTTGAAGGTTATTTGGCACGTGTAATGCAACACGAATTTGATCATTTGGACGGTCATGTTTTTATTGATAGAATAACGCCTATTCGTCGTCAGTTGATTAAGTCAAAACTGACAGCAATCCTTAAAGGTAAGGTAAAGTGTTCATACAAAACAAAAAGCGTTTGACGTTTCGTTAAACACTTTCTTTTTTAGTCAATGGAAGCAAAGGCCTATATCAAAAATATCAATGGATTAAGATTTTTGGCCTCTTTGTGCATTTTGATTCATCACGTAGAACAAATAAAGTGTACTTATGGTTTGCCCAATGCTTGGGGAAGTGATGTTGTTGAAATGCTGAAACACGTTGGTGTGGTTTGTTTCTTTGTGCTAAGTGGATTTCTTTTTGTTCATAAATTTTTAGAAAAAAAACAAAAATCAAGGGAATTTTTGTTTCATCGATTTCGTAAGTTTTATCCTATGTATTTTGTTTTAGTTTTACTTGCGTTATTTATTTTTCCAAAGATTTCACTTTTTCAGGTTCCAAATTTTGATTATTCAAATCTGAAAAATCCGTCGTTAGTAGCTTTGTACGTTACGTTTATGCCAAACGTGGCTTTGTCCGCATTTTTAGCAGTTCCATTTCTTGCTCACACTTGGTTTCTAGGTGTTTTAGAACAGGCATACCTTATTATTATTCTCCTTCTTAAGCGTTTTAGAATAAAGCAAGTGTTTCTTGTGATACTTTTTGTTTATTTTGTTGTTAGAATTTTGCTGAAGTGTTTTCACGCATTTCTTCCGGTTTTTATTGACCAGTTTATACATCAATTTAGTATAGATTGTGTTGTAATAGGAGGTTTGTTTGCACTTGTTTTGAGGAAAGAAAAAAATCTAACTCATTTGTGCAACAATGTTTTATTTGTTTGTTCAATAGTAGCTATTTTGTTTCTTCTCTTTTTAGGAATAAGCATTCCATTTGTATTGTATGAGGTTTTGGCTCTTCTTTTTGGTATTATTATTTATAATTTTGCCAAACGAGATAATTTGAATCTTGGGCTTGAAAACACTGTTTTTAATTTTTTAGGAAAAATATCATTTGAAATATTTTTATTCCATCCCATTGCAATTGTTTTGGGAATAAAGGTGGTAACAGTATTACAAATCCCACTTTGGAGTGTTTATTTTGTAGGGATTAGTTTTTCTATTTTGTTGGCTTGGATAATGAACAGATTATGTGGATTTTTATATTCGGAATAGGAATTCTTTTGGTAACTGGAGTATTAGCTTTTGTATTTACCAAAATGCAAAAAAAAGAAGAAAAGGAGGTTGAAATTCCTTCTGATTGTTGTGGCGCTCATGCAGTTTGTGAGCGTGATAGATTACTAGTGAGTGCAAATGAAATTATTTATTTTGATGATGAAGAATTAGACCTCCTATCTGGGATAGAGGCAGATAATTATACTCCACAACAAGTAAAAGAAATTAGCGAGGTTTTTTATTCCTTGCGCGAAAGCGATGTTGCCGGATGGCTAAGGAGTTTGCAATTGAGAAATATTCAACTCCCTGAAAGTATCAAAGAAGAAGCATTGCTTGTGGTTAGCGAGCGCAGAGGAATAGAAAGATTTTAATTTTATTTTCAGTATATTTGCAATTAGTTTTAAGGAAATAAAGCGATGGATTTTGTAAAGAGGAGTCAGGAGGTTTTTCAAACTGAGATTTCAGAACTTGCCAAGGTGAAGGAAACTATTGGTGAAGAAATAGTTCAGTTGGTACGTTTGATTCTTCAAAGTAAGGGAAAAGTAGTTTTTACAGGAATAGGTAAAACAGGACTAATTGGACGAAAAATATCTTCAACACTTACTTCTACGGGAACTCCATCTGTATTTATGAATGCAGCAGAAGCTTTACATGGCGATTTGGGAGTCGTTGGTTGCGATGATGTGGTAATTGCAATTTCCAATAGTGGTTCTTCGCAAGAAATACTTAATGTGATAGAGCCGATAAAAAAAATTGGTTGCCCTTTTGTTGCAATGACAGGAGACCTTAATTCTGAATTAGCAAAGAAATCGGATATTGTGATAAACATAGGAATAGAGCAAGAAGCAAGTAAATTGAATTTTGTTCCAATGTGCTCTACAACAGCTGCTCTTGTTATGGGTGATGCGTTGGCTGTTTGTTTGTTAGAAAGTCGTGATTTCAAGTCCGATGATTTTGAAAAATTTCATCCTGGAGGCGCATTGGGTAAAAAGCTTTCTGCTAGAGCAAAGGATTGTATGTATAGACAAGTTCCTAAGGTTCAGGAATCTACTCCATTCAAGGACATTATTTATGAAGTGAGCAATATGCGTCAGGGCATAACAATGGTTTACAAAGACGATGTTGCAATAGGGATAATTACCGATGGAGATATTCGTCGGGCGGTACAAAAATACGACGATGTAAAGTCGCTTACAGCTGCTGATATTATGACATTTGGTTTCAAAAGTATTTTGCCCGATACTAAAATTAGTGAGGCCTTTAGAATGATGAATGAAAATAAAATTACCTCTTTGGCAGTAGTGGAAAGTGATAAAAATAATGCTGAAATTATAGGTGTTTTACACATTCATAATATTATCGATTTTAAGTAAAAATTGATTGAAAGAAGGTAAATTTGACTTTTCAATTAATGAATTTCCGCACTGAAATAAAACTGGAAAAATTGCCTGTTGATTGGCAAATTGATTATAAGAAACAATTGTTTTTGATTGGCTCTTGCTTTTCAGACAATGTAGGCAATAGGCTTAAAAATTCTGGTTTTTCGGTGACGAATAATCCTTTTGGAACTCTTTACAATCCTTTCTCCATTTGCCAAAATTTAGATCGATTGCTTCAGAATAAACCTTTTGAGGATGAGGATTTGATTTTTAGGAATGGATTGTGGCACAGTATGTCTCATCATAGTTTGTTTTCTTGTGATGATAAAAAATCGTGTTTGCAAAATATCAACGAACAATTTTTTATTGCTCAAGATAGGTTGCTGAAAGCAGATTTCTTGTTTTTTACTTTTGGTTCGGCTTGGGTTTTCAGGTTGCAAGAGAGTGGAGAGGTTGTCGCTAATTGTCATAAAATACCATCAAAAGAATTTATTAGAGAAAAACTTTCGGTTGAAAGTATAGTAAAAAGGGCAGAGCAGACAATTCAATTTTTGAGGAAAAAGAATCCAGCAATTAAAATTGTTTTTTCAGTAAGCCCCATACGTCACCTAGGTGATGGTTTGCATGAAAATCAGTTGAGTAAATCAACGTTACTTTTAGCAGTTGATGAGTTGTGTAAGCAGCAAAATACAACCTATTTTCCCTCTTATGAGATGATTTTGGATGATTTGCGTGATTATCGTTTTTTTTCTGATGATATGTCACATCCTTCATCATTTGCGGTGGATTATATATGGCAGAAATTTAGTGATTGTTTTTTTAGTGAACCAACTAAGCAACTTTTGTTGAGAGTTGAAAAGCTAAGAAAATCTCTTGATCATCGTCCTTTGAATCCTAACTCTAAAGAATATGAAAAATTTCTTCTTGCACTTGAAACGGAGAAGGAATATTTAATAAAGCAGGGTATTGTAATTTAATAAAGAGTAGAGAATTAGTGAATTTTTTTAATAAGACTTATGGCACATAATCTTTTGACAAAATTAGAAGATCTTAAACATAAATTTCAGGAAATATCAACATTGATAACAGACCCTTCTGTGATTTCCGATATGAAGCGTTTTGTTCGTTTGAACAAGGAGTATCGTGAGTTGGAGTTGCTTATGGAGGTTTATAAGGAGTATAGTCAGTTATTGAAAAATATTGCAGAAGCCAAAGAGATTTTAGAAATAGAGTCAGATCCGGAAATGAGAGATTTGGCGAAAGCAGAGTTAGATGATCTTGAACCAAAAGTTGCTCCGATGGAGGAAAAAGTAAAGATTCTGCTTATTCCTTCTGACCCTGAAGATAATAAAAACGCCATTGTTGAAATTCGTGGAGGAACTGGCGGTGATGAAGCGGCTATTTTTGCCGGAGATTTGCTTAAGATGTATTTGAAATACTGTGAAACAAAGGGTTGGAAAACTCAAATTACAAGTTTTAATGAGGGAACTTCTGGTGGATTCAAAGAAGTTGTTTTCAGTGTGACGGGCGAAAATGTTTACGGAACGCTTAAGTATGAGAGTGGTGTTCATCGTGTTCAGCGAGTGCCTGCTACAGAAACCCAAGGTCGTGTTCATACATCGGCAGCAACTGTAGCCGTTCTGCCCGAAGCAGACGAGTTTGATGTGCAAATTAACGAAGGAGAAATCAAATGGGATACATTCCGAAGTGGAGGAGCTGGCGGACAAAATGTAAATAAAGTAGAGTCGGGAGTTCGCTTGCGATATATGTGGAAGAATCCGAATACGGGAGTTGTTGAAGAAATTTTGATTGAATGTACAGAAACGCGTGACCAACCAAAAAATAAAGAGCGTGCTTTGGCTCGTTTGCGTACCCAAATTTACGATCGCGAACATCAAAAATACATCGACGACATTGCTTCCCGTAGAAAAACTATGGTAAGCACAGGTGATAGAAGTGCAAAAATTCGTACCTACAATTATCCACAAGGACGAATTACTGACCATCGAATAAATTACACTATTTACAATCTTTCTTCGTTTATGTCTGGAGAAATTCAAGGTGTTATAGATCAACTTATTGTTGCTGAAAATACTGAACGTTTGAAAGAGAGTGAGTTGTAGAAGAATATTTTTTCTGAAATGAAAAAGTCGCTGATTTTTGTAATACTTTTTGTGCTTTGTTTCTTGTTTTTTCTTGCCGATTTGGTGTTGGGAAGTGTCTATATTCCATTTCATGAAATTTTTGAAGCGCAAAAGTCTATTTATTACGAAATTTTGTACAATTTTCGTTTACCTAAAGCAATAACAGCTGTTGTTACAGGAGCAGCCATTTCGCTTTCGGGTCTGTTGATGCAGACGCTCTTTCGTAATCCATTGGCAGGACCTTATGTATTAGGAGTGAGCTCCGGAGCTGGACTTGGCGTTGCAGTTTACATTTTGGCGAGCACTATTGTTCCTATTGCTCTCTTGCAGAGCGGATGGGGATTGGTTATAGCAGCTATAATAGGAGCATCGGTAGTTTTGATGTTAGTTTTGTTGACATCATTTAGAGTAAAAAGTGCGGTCTCTCTTTTGTTGATTGGGCTGATGTTTGGGCAAATATCAGGTGCTGTTGTTAGTTTGTTACAAAGCGTAAGCGACCCCGATTCGCTGAAACTTTACGTTACTTGGACTTTTGGCGATTTGTCGGCAGTGAGTTGGCGCTATATGCAAGTGATGCTTCCTATTGTTCTCGTTGGTTTTATGATGACTTTTAGTATTCAGAAACCTTTGGATGGACTTCTTTTGGGCGAAAACTATGCTAAAGGTTTGGGTATTTCCATTATTAAGACTCGCATAATAATTATAATTTCTATCACCTTATTGGCTGGTGCTGTTACTGCTTTTACCGGGCCAATTGCTTTTGTAGGTATTGCGGTTCCACACATTGCAAGAGGAATTTTTAGAACATCTGTACATCGAGAGGTTATTCCTGCTACCATGCTCATAGGAGCTGTTTTATTGTTACTTTGCGATATTATTACTCAGCTACCTTATTATACTCCATTACCCATCAATGCAGTAAGTGCCATGATTGGTGCTCCTATGATTATTTGGATTATACTGAAAAACCGTGCTAAGGCGTAATTGTAAATAAGCAAATTATTCTATTTAAAAAAGATTTGCTAGTTTTAGTTTTCAAGGAGAGAATAAAATTTCTACATTTACACTCATGAGCTATATACACACAGATGGAGTAGAATACTCCGACGATAAAAAGACGTTAATAGAATGTCCTGAAGAAGCTACGGAAATTACAATTATAGGTGGTGTAACGAGTATAGGGAAGGAGGCTTTCTTTGGTTGTTCAGGTCTTACCTCTCTAGTTATTCCTGAAGGTGTAACGAGTATAGGGGATTGGGCTTTCAGGGGTTGTTCTGGTCTTACCTCGATAAGCGTTGATGTAAATAATCCTAAATATGATAGTAGAAACAATTGTAATGCGATTATAGAAACCGAAACAAATATTCTAATAGCAGGTTGTAAAAATACAATTATCCCCGATAGCGTAACGAGCATTGGGGAAGGTGCTTTCAGGGATTGTTCTGGTCTTACCTCTCTAGTTATTCCTGAAGGTGTAAAGAGTATAGGGCGGTGTGCTTTCGAAGGTTGTTCTGGTCTTACCTCTCTAGTTATTCCTGAAAGTGTAACGAGTATAGGTAATTATGCTTTCTATGGTTGTTCAGGGCTTAAGGAGATACGTATTCCTAAAGGTACGAGAGACAAGTTTTGTGCAATATTGAAAAACTATGAAAACCTTCTAGTTGAATATAAAAAAGAGGAAAAAGAAAAATGTGCCATTCCAGAGAGTGAATAATTTAGGATACTCACTAATCTCGCAAAAGATGCTATTCTTTTTTATTCTCTCGCCTCAATCACATACTTCTCACAGATATAACGTACATCTTCGTCATTTTTTAGCGAAGTAATTGTATTTTTGCACCAACAGTACTTGAAACGACAGTTGGTTGATGTCTATCTTGAACATTCGCCGTTTTAGGTGCTATTCTTTTTTTATTTTTCTCATGTTATGAAAGAGATTGATCCAAAAGAAACTAGTCGAGCTTATGCTTTTGAAATGTGGATGAAAGCACCAATGCCAATGGTAACTATTTTTAAAAAGCTCAATGTGTCGCAAATACTAAAAATCAGTAGGAAACATAAAATGAAATTTAACATGCTGATGTGTTATTGCGTTGGTAGGGCAGCTTGTAAAATAAAGGAATTTTATGTGTTGCCAGTAGGAGGTAAACTAATGCAATATGATAGCATCGCAGTTAGTACTATTGTTGCAAATAAAAAAGGAGAAGTGAGTTCTTGTGATATCCCTTTTACAGAAGATATTTCTTTGTTTAACAGAAGATATCAGGAATTAACCCAGCAAGTTGCAGAAAGTTGTACGAATTATGACATAACGGACAGTATGGTTATTGGAACATCTGCTTTAGTTCAATATGATATAGATGGAGCAGTAGGGATGTATAGTGGTATCTTCAATAATCCTTTTATGATATGGGGAAAATATAAACGTGGTTTTTTTAGAACCACGCTTACAGTTTCTTTCCAGTTCCATCATACTCAGATGGATGGTGCGCATGCCGCTTGTTTTTTGGATAGATTGCAAAAAGAAATTTTAAGCCTCCGTTAAAGAAAATATTTCTTCACAAAACCAAACATCTTATATGGCATATACCTAAAAGGTAAATCCAACCAAGTGGGGGTAATAACCAACGAGCGTTCATGCGAAAATGCTTTATAGCTATTATATCCATGATAGTTGCCCATACCTGAATTGCCAACGCCACCAAAAGGAATTCTTTCGTTAGCAATGTGCATAATCGTATCATTGATACAAACACCTCCCGACGAGGTTTTTCCTATTATTTCCAACGCTTTCTTCTCGTTTCCAAAATAATAGAAAGCCAACGGTTTTTCTCTTTCAGTTACAAATTGTAAAACTTCCGATTCCGAATCAAAAGTAATCATAGGTAAAACGGGACCGAATATTTCTTCTTGCATGACAGGAGAATCAATTGAAACATCGTCGAGCAACGTTGGCTCAATGTATCGTTCCGTAACATTAGTTTTCCCTCCTAAAAGAATTCGTCCGTTTTTCAAGTATGATGACACTCGTTCAAATGCACGATCGCTTACTAAACGAACAAAGTGGTTACTTTTTTCGATGTCATTTCCATGCAAATTTTGCAATGCTTTTTTGAATGCAGCAACGAATTTCTCTTTTTGAGAACGATGTATCAGCAAATAGTCAGGAGCTATACAGGTTTGTCCAGCATTTAAGGTTTTCCCCCACGCAATTCTTCGTGCAGCCATTTCTATGTTGGCATCTTTGTTAACAATACAAGGACTTTTTCCCCCGAGTTCAAGCACAACTGGCGTCAAGTTTTTAGCTGCAGCCAACATTACTTTTTTGCCTAGTTCTGGGCTTCCAGTGAAAAATATAATATCAAATCGTTCCTCAAAAAGCAATGCGTTTACCTCTCTATTTCCTTGAATTATAGCTATATAATTTTTGTTGAAATATTTTTCAATCATTTTAGCTAAAATGTTCGAAACATTTGGAACGTAAGGCGAAGGTTTTAAAATTGCCGTGCAACCTGCTGAAATTGCACCAACAAGTGGATTCAACAGCAATTGAACGGGATAATTCCATGGTGAAACAATCAAAGAACAACCAAGAGGCTCGGTAACTACATAGCTGCTCGAAGGGAACATTTTTATTGGAGTAGAATATCTTTTCCGCTTCATCCATTTTTTCAAATGCGAAAGATGGTTGCTGATTTCTCCTTTTACAATACTCAATTCCGTAAGAATAGCTTCTTCGTAAGATTTGTGCAAATCTTTCCACAAAGCATCACAAAGCGGTTTTTCATATTCCTTCAAAGCTCTTTGCAAGGTTTTTAATTGTTCCTTTCTGAACTGATAACTACGTGTTTCGCCCGACGAGAAAAATTCACGCTGAGCCACTACGATATTTGAAATATGTTGTTTCATGATCAATTATTATTTTTTTCTTCCCGTAAAATTATCCATTACATGAAATATGCCAACAACTTCTCCAAAGAAAAAGTCGAAAACAGCCAAAGGTAAAACAGCTTGCCAAAAACGAATGAAATGGAAACTGAAGGGGATCCCTTTGAAAGTTTTGTTTTTTTCAATTGCTCGAATAATTTTCTTTACCGTAGGTTCAGGTTTTAGAATAGGAAAAATGCGTGAACGAACACCATCAAACATTCCAGTATTTATAAAATATGGGGCAATAGTTGTGATTTGAATATTACTTTTCATTTGTTTTAACTCAATTCTCACCGAATCCGACCAACCAATCATTGCCCATTTACTTGCAGCATAAACTGACATTTTTGGGTTAGATATCATTCCTGCGGCAGATGCTATATTGCAAATATGACCTTTATCTTGAGCAATCATTTCGGGCAAAACTTGCAACGCAATTATCATTGGAGCTGTTGCATTTATGTCCATTGTTTTTTCTATGCTTGTAATGCTATGTTTGTCAAATGTTTCATTTCCGAAAACAACGCCAGCACAGTTAATCAGAATATCAATCATACCATGGTTTTCTCGTACTTTTTTATAGCATTCTACAACTTTTTCGCTATCCGAAATATCAATTTTATAACCGACAACCTTTCCCGTTTGTTTTAATTCTTCAATGGTTGTTTCAATATTTTTCTCATTTATATCCCAAATAATTAATTGTTTTGCGCCTTTCTCGAGAACCACACGTCCCATTATTCGACCGATACCAGAAGCACCGCCTGTTATTAATACGCAAGCATCTTTAAATTTTGTCATTTTATTATCTTCTTTAGAAATCGGCTGCAAAAGTAATAAAATTAAAACAAAAATTGCACACTTTTTCTTTTTTTGTGCATTTTTAACAAATGAGAATAATAAAACAAACAACAACTCGTGAGGATAACTCACGAGTTGCCGAACTTTATTTAGTGCCATTTCAAAGTGCCATTTTGGCTCTTTGGAATTTTAAAGTTGGCACTTTGAAATTTTGTTACTCTTCTTGTTCGTAGTAGTACGAGTAGTCGATGCCCTTTATAAAGGTTTCGCGGTCGTTGATCTTGTCAGTCAATGCAGACTCCAAAAGTCGCTTAATCTCCGACGAATTGACTACGCTTTTCTGCATCGCATTGAGGTAATCGTTCTTATTGATTCGGCTCCAATCGACACACTTTTGCAGCTGCTTTTTAAGAATCAGATCAAGCCAAATGCGAGTGCTACGACCATTACCCTCACGGAACGGGTGAGCGATGTTCATCTCGACATATTTGTCTGCAATTTCCTCGAAGGTGGTCTCGGGCATCTGCTCGATATTGGCGAGCGTCTGCGGAAGATACTGCGCCATCGCAAACTGGAAGCCACCCTTGGCAATATTGACCGTGCGAATCTGTCCAGCAAAGTCGTACAAACCACCAAACAGGTAGGCGTGGATCTGCTGTAAACCTTTTACCGTACCAACCTCTATGCTGTCAATAAGGCTACTCTCGAAAAGAGCATACGCCTTCGACTTACTCTTACCGTCAATTGTCTCGTCGCTATTGGTAAACCACTCGACAAAACGCATCGCCTTGGCATTCGGGAAGCTCTTGGCGAGTAGCAGAACGCCATCGTAGTCGAGGGTGTCAGTTGCATATCGCTTACCGTCGGCCGCCAATAGCTTGAGTTGGTTAGTGACGCTAACCAACTGACTCTGCTCTTTGCGAAGCTTTGTTTTGAGGTACTTCCAATAGTTGCGATTCTTCTGATAGTCGTCTTGGTCATTCAGCACCCCGACAATATCAAGAACAGAAAACCACCACTTGGAATTCACCTCATCCCAAATAGCTCGTACCTCCCGGTCATTGTAGAATCGAATGGATATTTTGGTCATACACCTACTATTATTTACCCCCTTAAGGATTCGACATAATCATACGCTTCTTTTTTCAATCTATATATCGGATGATTATGTCTGTCATAGTTTTCTATATCTATAAAACCATATGATTGCATCCTCTCAAAGAAATCGTCCCACTCTACTTTTTCTTTTCCGCTTTTAATTTCGTATTGATTCGATGCTCCTAATCCATAAATACAGCTACCTCCTTCAAAATGCACTTGAAAGAATTGTGGATTATCAACAGATGTCCATGCCTGCAATCTTTCTACATCAAATTCAGGCAAATCAATATTCCCGTAAATCTGATTTGTCGTAGAGGAGTCGTGAATTTCGATAAAATGGTCTAGCCAATGATCATTTACATACAATTGAATACTCTTGAATAATTGTTCTTGAAAATCTCTCACATCTGTAAATTCGGAATATAAACACTTACTTTTCATTTCACTCTTAAACATTTTCAATTGACTCATATCAAAATTTTCAGGGTCAATGTTAATTGATTTTTTGAAATAAATCATAACATCCTTCCCCGCTTTAAGATGCTCATCAATCTCTTCTACTGTACCGCTGCTATGAGTGTCCGTTTCTGTTCCTAGTTTACAACCGAAGACACAAATTAGTAAGTCACTTTTAGCGACCACTTCTGCATTTATAATCTTTTGCCCATTCTTACCGGTTAATGGATAAGAATGCGTGCTCCAATGGATGGGTTGTAATACTATCTCATTTTTTTCGGAGTTAAGGTTATTCCACCTATGGATAATGTCTAAAAAGACTTTATATTCCTCTATTATATCCGATGGAGATCCGAACATAATTTTGTAGACTTTTGCACTATACATGTTTTTATCCTGATATTTTTCTTTGATAATGCCAACTTGTAATCAAAAGGAAGTAATATTATCGCGAGGGATTTATTTCATATCCAGAAGCATCATTCTCACTCTTTTCGTATGCATTATCTATGTATTTTTTATGCCTCAGTAAAAACTCATCCTCTTCGACAAATGAAATATATGAACCCCAAAGAGCATCTATACACTTACAGTTGGGGCAAGAATATTTTTTAGGACTCTGATTGCCTCGATTGTTTTTGATAATATTATGTACTTTTTCTAATCTGTAGTTCCAAACACTACAACCATCATCCTTGTCAGTAGAATACTTAAACCAATCATAGTTGCCATTGACTTTCATAATGACACCAACAATGCCATTGGTATGCGATGTGCGGTCCTTTCGAGTAGTGTTTTTTAGGCAGTATTCAATCTCCCAATCAATCCACTTACTATCTTTCATATTAGGAGAGATTATTAGAATTGTCACTGAAGTTCCATACATCATATCCGTCAAATTCTTTTTGATATTCTCCGTAGATGTATCTGTTAGGTCCGGAGAATCACTAGTTTCTCCTTGATAGTAGTCAGCATCATCTCCTAATGCTTTAATAATGCGGTCTCTTAAGTTCCGAGCTTCGCTATATTTGTATGATATAAATGTTTTATGTGCCATGGTCTTATGATAATAAATAGTATGCCAAGATTAGTCCTGCAATAATTGGTAAATACATAACGATAGTTGACACCGATCCAAACATTGCTTTCAAAAAACTTAAAAAACTCTCATATTTTTTTGTGGACATATCAAACAATGTAACTTTCTCATCATATATAATATCCTTATAGAGCTTTCTATACTTTCTTTCTATGTATAAATAGTATGCATCAATAATCCAAAATAGTAATGTAGCTATAGCTGCTACAAGCAGGTAACATTCATTCTTCGGTTTAGAATCTGCGTATAGTGCAAGAAGCGCAGATATAATGGCAATCATCCATCCTTTCATCGCGAATGAATTTGAGGCCATTCTTGTAATAACACCTTGAATAAACTCTAAGTGTTTCATCTCTGAATCTTTAAAATCTTTCATAATACTTTTAATTATCTATTTAACCATTCTTTAAGCGGAATTTCTGAGTAGCCATCTACGACATAATACTCACCACTTGTAAATTCAAATTTTGTCTTAATTATAGGATATATTTGCAAATACTCACTACCAGAGAACGCTCCACCTCTTACATCTGTAATAGGCATTATTGCTATATTGTCCCTATATTTATGGGCGTCTCCATACCCTAACTCCCAATTACACCATTTTGATGCAATTGCTCCTTCTGTTGCTAGTAGAATAAACTTTCTACAGGAACGAATCTTTTGTTTAATTTTTACTGCCGTTGTGCCAGATGTATGCTTAGGCATATCTTCATCCATCCAGTCTACATATACATTTATGCCAAGATTTTTAAGTAGACTAATGACATTTTTGAGTATTTCTCCGTCATCATGTTTGTGGGATAGGAATACTGTTATCTCATTAGAAAGAGGTTGTCTTGAACGGACATCATAAGATTCATTAAGATTACTATAGAATTTTGTTCCGTTAGACCTCTCGCTTGAAAGCTGTTCTCTGGAAACGAAATGTGGTACCATATTTAATATTATATTAAATTTTCATAACAAATCAACCCTACAAGATACTTCCCCAAACAGTATCTCTAAAAGTATTAAATATGTTTAGTTTTACAGATTTGTACTCTGGCAAACTTTCGAGGTACTCAAGTTCGAAAACCAATCGTGGGTCAGTATCCTTGCTGCCTTTGTTTATTTCTGCCTTATTGCCAATTCGTGCTATTCGGATAAGATATAAATCCTTTACACCCTTACCTTTAATGTATGGCATAAAGTAGTAAAGCTTATTCAACGCAATAGTAGAAGGAAATGCTTTAGTCTTTCCTGTATAATAAATCTTGGTAAGTGCTCCATCCAAGAAGTAGTCTTGGTTGTCCAACTTTACCAATCCTATAAGCAAGTTCTTGGTAGGGTCGAGGGTATATGTCTTCTTGGGAGCATTAACTACCAAGTTCACTTTCTCATCCGCAAACAAGTCAAACTTAAAGACAGGTTGCTTATCTCTTTTGGTGTAAATAGGATTTGACGATGTCGGTTCCTCGTCATAAATAGCACGGTACAAACTCTTACCGATAATTTCCACTATACCGCATACGAGGGCATTTCCCATAAGGAAAGCTCTACGACCATCAGACACCTCTGGGTGGTAGGTATGATTATCCGGAAACATATTGAGTCGTTCCAACTCTATTGGAATAAGTCTGCGATATCTTCCCGATGGAGTTTGCACTACATGCTTAAAACGAGAAGGTGCAGAACCGCCTTCGCCGGTAATCATTGTGCGCGAAGGTTTATCCAAATAGTCTGGGAACGCCATGCCACCCTCCGAGAATACATATTCGTAACCCTCTTTAGATACTCGATTTATCTTTTTAGCACCCTTCTCATACTGCCACTTTGGCAATTCTTCATCAGAGATAAAAAACTCTTCTGGCACGAACTCCTCGTCAACTAAAATATCGCCCAAAGTCTGCGATGTTCCGTCGTATACAAAGGTTGAGTCAACCGAAAGAATCTTGCGGTCAATCATTATTCCGGCTGTTCCAAATGGGCTATCCTTTTTGCCTTTATTGAAGTTGTCCGATACTTCCTTTATACTTCCGGTTATCTTAAACTTGGAGAGGGTATTCTTCTTTTCTGTGAATGGGAATGATTTAGCCATAACACCATCGAAGAAGAGCCAACTGTTGGCATCTTCTATCTTCTTTGCTACAACAGAATCTTTTCGATAACCAACAATATATGTTCTGCGGCGTCTTTGAGGCATACCGTATTCGGCGGCATTGATAACTCGCCACTCAACAATATAACCCAAGTCTGATAACGATGCCAATATGATGGCGAAGTCTCGACCTCGTTGAGTTGCAGGAGAGTTGATAAGACGATCCACATTCTCAAGGAAAATATAGTTAGGGCGCTTTTCACCCTTCTCTTCCAATATCCTATATATCTGCCACCAAAGCACACCTTTCTTGCCCTCGATACCACCAGAACGACTCAATGTCGCCGCAACAGAATAGTCCTGACAAGGGAATCCTCCAACCAGTAAATCGTGGTCAGGGATGTCGTTTGTTGCTATAGTGCAAATGTCGTTGTTGGAGTGGCCTTCGTTGCCGAAGCGAGCCCTATACACCAAAGATGCATCTTGATGTTTCGTTGATGGTTCCCACTGGTTATTCCAGACTGTTCGGTATGCATCAGATGCACCCTCCAAGCCGATGCGAAAACCACCAACACCAGCAAATAATTCTACAACTCG
The DNA here is from genome assembly GCA_045612365.1 of Paludibacteraceae bacterium. Lineage (GTDB taxonomy): Bacteria > Bacteroidota > Bacteroidia > Bacteroidales > Paludibacteraceae > RGIG9608. The sequence goes on along the minus strand of JAZKYY010000007.1, from coordinate 27,835 downwards.
TATATTATTGTCTATCATAATTTTATTTTTGTCTTTCGTCAATAATGTTTCTTACATAGTCATTGTTAAACCAATAGCAAAATTTCTTTGCAAAGCCACCGTTAGGATTTGGTGCTACATCTTTAGACTTTTGCGCTTTTGGTCGCACGTGAAATTTCTTTTTGTCTTTGCCTTTCCACCAATACGCTTCGGAGATATGGTCATTCAAGACATTCTCTCTTATGTGATTCCAGTAATTTTCCGCCCAATTCAAGTCGCTTTGAGGCATAGTCCAGAAGAATACATCATCCAAAACATAGTCTTCTTGATCTTTATGTTGTTCCTTAAAAACTACAAACATAAACCTACTTGAGAATAACTCGTAAAGTCGAGAATCCAACCAATCCTCACATTCTGCAACTTCAATATAGTCGATATTTTCAAAGGACATAGCTTCCTTGATGTTACCATTCTGCTGAATTCGAATGGTCTTCATCGTCAATCCTGCCTTAATAAATTCCTCTGAACGATTGATGTTTGCACACTTGTCTGATGCTGCGATAGCATTAGCAACCATCGCAAACTTATTTTTGGGATTGTTTGAGATGTCAACACCCTTTTGAGCGGCAATATCACGGTAGTCCTCGCCAATATATGGAGCAAAGCGTTTCAGTAATATTTCATCGAAACTATGTTTTGCAAGTTCCTTTTCTGTTACCAGCTGCTCTTTGGGTAAGTCAAAGTTGGTTACCGCCTTTTCTTTGCTCTCTAAAACATACTGTAAGACGGTTCGCATGTACGCCATTTTCAGGCTAAATGCTCTACGGGGAGCGCCTTCGCTTGAGAATGGTTGAGTCATCAGACTGTCGCCTTTTTGACCTTTTCTACATGCTCCAAGATACATAGTATCTCCTTCAGACAATAGATGAGCTTCTCCGCGCCTAATCTTCTCTATTATTGTTTCATAGTCTTGACGAATGATTAGCAAATCCTTCTCTGGCAATTTCCAAAGCACGGAGAATATAAACTCTAAATCAAGATTATCATGCCCCTTCTTATATAAATAGAACATAAGCAGCATTAGCTGACACTTGAGATAAAAATGCGAATGCTCGAAATCTTCATTTACGACATCGCAATAGTTTATCATGTTGCAGACCAAACGCTCCTTGATAAGATAGTCGTTATTCTTCGCCAATTTTAATGGAGTGCACTTTAACTCCATATTTGCAGATGAGAAATCCGCCTCGGGGTTATTGTTGGTTTCCAATAGGAAATACAAGTTTTCCACCATCTGACCAATACTACCTTTGCCTTTCTTCGGAGCATAACCATCGTAGGCAAAATCTCGAAGTCTTCTGCCTAACAACCCTTTGCTATACTCGTATATGCTTGCAGCAGAGTACTTGTCGTAAGGGAGCTCTGTGGATATGTTGTTTGTCTTTGCCATACAAACCTACTCCTTATCACCAATCAATTCTTTCGGATCTACATTCAATATCTTTGCTATCTCGAAGAGAACTTCGAGGCTGGGTTGGCGGCGGTTGCAGACATAGGAATTCACTATGCAGAAGCTTTTGCCAAGCCTCTCTGCAAGCCAAGTTTGTTTAATTCCTCTCTCTTCGAGGACCTCTTTTATGCGGTTCATAACTATCTCGTTTAATTATTTTCTACAAAAGAAATCTATTGCAAGGTCAACCATAATCGCAGTTATGGCCACACCTCGTTTTGCATCACTATCTTTAAGAGATGACTTTACAACTGAAGACAAAAAACTTGTTGCTAGATGCAGCATCTTATTGACTGGTTTGTCTTCTGGTTTATTATTGAGTATAGCATCGATGCCATGGAATGTAGCAATCGCTGCATTTGCTTTTGAAAAAGCCTCATTGTCTGGATCTATTGCTTCAGCAACACTAATAGCGTATTTAGATACATCAAGCAAATCGGCGACTTTCAACTGTTGACCCTGTGGGCTTTGATGCAAAACCTCATCTTGTCTAAATGTGCGATTAGGTTGATAAAGGATATTTTGTGCGTGTGTATAACGGGTTTGATAGATATTACGAGCGCTCATCTCCTTATGTAAAGCATTAAGACATCCTTGAATATTCATAAACACCTCATTCTCGTCCATAAGATTATATATGGACGGAAAAGTTGTAGTAGGAACTACGTTTTGCGACAGCATTACTTGTTGGGTACAACATAAAATGCTTTGAGCAAAATGCGGGATATTTATTTGACGAGCAATTTCAAATTGATACTTCATTCGGTTTACATCTCCAGATACATATGCTTGATAGAGGTTAGAATAAGCTATTTCTAATCTCAAAACCTCATCAGCTCTTTGCTGTTCAAGTAAATTCAAAGCCATCATATTATACAATTATTGCCTAATGCTTTACAAAGATATAAAACATTTTGCAATATAAAAAGAAAAAGGCGGAGTAAATCCGCCTTGTCTGGTTGTGAAAAGTTCTATCAGTAATTACATCCTAGATCTTCTTTTTTGATAATCTCTCTGTTAAAGTAGAATTATTTGCCTAATCTTTTAGACTTTTATTCAGTCGAAATATAATTTTATTTGAAAAGACTTTAGGTATCTCTTTACAACTCAATGATTTCTTCTTCGAATTGGGTGATTTTCTCTAATCCGTTTTCGGTAACTAAGAAGCTATTTTCTATTCCAACAGCTCCTACTCCAGGTATCACATATTTTGGTTCAAGGGCAAAAATCATATTTGTTTCTAGTAGTTCCTTTGAACGAGGAGTGAGTACGGGTAATTCATTGATCTGAAGACCAACACCATGTCCAATAAATTTGGCTTGTTGCTTTGTTCCCATAAAATATTGGCCTAATCCTTCTGCTTCTGTGATTTGCAAAGCGAGGTTGTATAGTTCGGCGCATGAAGTTCCTGGACGGGCAATATTCTCTATTTCGTTTTGAATGGTTAGAGAAGCTTGATGTGCTCGGTATGCAAGATCTGTGAGTTTGCCCACAGAGTAAACGCGAGTCATATCGGTCATATACGGAGTGTAGTTTCCTGCCATATCCACCATAATGGAAAATCCTTTTTTCAGCACAGTTCCATTTGCTCCGAGCGGACAGGAGGTGTCAATGCCGTTGCCTCCCAATGCATAATCGAAAGGGGAGGGTTCTTCTGCATTGTCGCCTGCCAGAAGACTCCCCATAAAAAGATCCATGTTTGCCCCAAAAGCACGAAACATTCCCAAAGAACCATTTAGGCGCATAAGGCGTTCTATTTCAATTTGAAGTTGAACGTCGGTCATTCCCATTCGGAAACAAGATGGAATTTCTGCATAAGTTTTGGCATGCTGTTGGGCAGAGATGCGAAATTGCTCTATCTCTAAAGGAGTTTTTATTCTACGCAATTTTCGCATAAGAGCAGTTGCGTTGGCAGTTTCTTTCGGTTTGAAAATAGACTGAATACGAACATATTCGCTATAAGTCAACTCATCGGCTTCGAGCAGAAGTTTCTCTGGCAATTTTAACCCATTTTCTGCAAAAAGTTCTGGCATTTGCTCCGGTTTACGGATATAAAAAACTTGATTGCCTTCGAATCCATTTGGACGTTTAACAAAAAAGTAAGGTTCTCCTTCTGATGGAAGGTAAAAGTACCCATTAAAAACACGTCCTGTGGTGTAATAAAGATTGACATTGATAGTGAGCAAGCATCCATCTGCATCCATTTGCTGCATTTCGTGCTGCATACATGCCCATTTTATGCGCAAGTCATTCAATAAATTGTTTTGTATCATCAGAAAAATTATTCTTTTGAAAAATAGTAAGAAACTCTTTATTTCAAGATATTTTCTTTTTTGGAAAGCGCTCTAAATACGCACCAAAACCCGATAGCAATAAAAGGAATGCTCAAAACTTGTCCCATATTCAGTGTAAAAGAAGCCTCGAATGATTCTTGGTTGAGTTTGATAAATTCTAAAACGAATCTTGTTCCAAAAATGCAAATCATAAAAGTTCCAAAACCAATACCTTCTTTTTTGTAAATATTTGTTTTCCAATACATAAAGAGCAAAATGCCAAATGTTACAAGGCAATAAATCATTTCATAAATTTGAGTGGGATGACATGCTTGACCTGCGTATAGCACTTGCCATTCGTACGAACGGATGAACATAAATCCCCAAGGTAGAGTAGTGGGGTATCCAAAAATTTCGGAATTCATCAAGTTACCCAATCTAATGCATGCTCCACAAATGGCGATACCTATTACCAAACGGTCGAGTATCCACAATAAACTCTTTTCGGGGAGCACTTTTTTGTGGTATAAGAATATGGCTGTCAAAATCCCGATTGTTCCTCCGTGGCTGGCAAGTCCTCCTTCCCAAATGGCAATAAGTTTCCAAGGTTTTAGCAGATATTCATTGCCATAATTGAACGTAATGCCAAGAAATTCAAAAGGTTCTTTTAGTAAATGCCATTCGTAGAAAAAACAATGTCCAAGTCTTGCCCCAACAATCGCCCCAACTAAAGTGTAAATAAAAAGTTTGTCGAGGTATTTCTCTGGAAGTTCTTCTCTTTTATATGTTTTTCCAACAACAATTAGCGTCAAATAGATGCCTACTGCCCAAAGAACACCGTACCAACGAACAGAAAGAGGTCCTAATGAAAAGAGTACGGGATCAATGTCCCAAACGATGTATTGCAACATAAAATATTATTTTCCGTGACAATTTTTGTATTTCTTTCCACTACCGCAAGGACAAGGATCGTTTCTTCCTACTGTTTTTTCGGCACGAATAGGTTCTGTTCGTTGTTTTTCGCGAGTATCTTGTTTCGATGGATCGTTTCTTTGGAATTCATCTTTTTGCGTACGATAGCGACTATAATCCGAGCGATTTTGCTCTGCAGCATGAACTTGAGTTGTCTCTTTTACAGGAATTTGTCCTCGCATCAATATAGAAATACTCTTACGATTGATTTGCTCAATCATTTCGCGGAATAGATTATACGATTCGAGTTTGTAAATCAACAACGGATCTTTTTGCTCGTATGCGGCATTTTGCACCGAGTGACGCAATTCATCAAGTTCTCGCAAATGTTCTTTCCACTCTTCATCAATAGCAAACAATAACATTTTCTTTTCAAAAGCTTTTACTATTTCTTTACCTTCCGTTTCGTAAGCTTTTTTGAGGTTTACAGGAATGTTGTACATTCTTTTGCCATCAGTAATTGGAATTAAGATGTTTTCGTACTGATATCCTTGATTTTCATAAACTTGTTTAATAACAGGATATGCTACTTGAGTTATTCTTTCTGATTTTCTACGGAAAGCATCAAACGCATGTTGAGCTACTTCGTCGGAAAGTTGCAATGTTTTCTTTGCCATTAAATCTGCTTCGCTGAAAGGAACATTTGTTGCAAAAATTGACATCAAATCAGCCGATAAATAATCAAAACTTCTCATGCTTTGAGCGTTCTCTACTACAGCATCTGATATGTCATAAATCATGTTGGCAATATCAACACCAATACGTTCACCCATCAAGGCATGGCGACGTTTTTTGTAAATCACTTCACGTTGTGAGTTCATTACGTCGTCATATTCAAGCAAACGTTTACGGATACCAAAGTTGTTTTCTTCTACTTTTTTCTGTGCACGTTCTATTGACTTGGAAATCATTGAATGTTGAATTACTTCACCTTCTTCGAAACCTAATCTGTCCATTACGCTTGCAATACGTTCCGAACCAAAAAGACGCATCAAATCGTCTTCGAGCGATACAAAGAAAACCGAAGAACCTGGGTCTCCCTGACGACCAGCACGACCTCGCAACTGACGATCGACACGACGGCTTTCGTGGCGCTCTGTACCAATAATGGCCAAACCGCCAGCCTCTTTGACCTCAGGTGTAAGCTTAATGTCAGTACCACGACCTGCCATGTTGGTGGCAATGGTTACCGTTCCTGCACGTCCTGCTTCTGCCACAATATCAGCTTCTTTTTGGTGCAATTTAGCATTCAATACGTTGTGTTTTATTTTTCGCATTGTAAGCATTCGGCTCAAAAGTTCAGATATTTCTACCGAAGTTGTACCCACCAATACCGGACGTCCTTGCGATACCATTTCTACGATTTCTTCAATAACGGCATTGTATTTTTCGCGTTTTGTGCGATATACTCTATCATCTAAATCTTGACGAGCAATAGGTTTATTAGTTGGAATAACCACCACGTCAAGTTTATAGATATTCCAAAATTCGCCTGCTTCCGTTTCTGCGGTACCCGTCATACCAGATAATTTGTGGTACATACGGAAGTAATTTTGAAGCGTGATGGTAGCAAAAGTTTGTGTTGCAGCCTCTACTTTTACACGCTCTTTTGCCTCAATTGCCTGATGCAAACCATCAGAATAACGGCGTCCTTCCATTATACGCCCCGTCTGTTCGTCAACTATTTTTACTTGATTGTCAACTACCACATATTCATCGTCTTTCATAAACAATGTGTATGCTTTAAGTAATTGATTTACAGTATGAACACGTTCCGATTTTAACGAATAATTCTGTAAAAGTTCGTCTTTCTTTGCTTGGCGTTCTTCTGCCGACAAGGTTGTATCTTTTTCCAATTCAGCAATTTCGGAACCAACGTCGGGCAAAACAAAGAATTGAGAATCTTCAGTTGTTCCTGTCAACGTATCAATACCTTTGTCAGTAAGCTCAATGCTGTTGTGTTTTTCGTCGATGACAAAATAAAGCGGATCGGTTGCTATAGGCATATTTTTGTTGTTCTCTTGCATATAGAACTCTTCAGTTTTTATCAATGTTTGCTTAATTCCTTGTTCGCTCAAAAATTTGATAAGCGGTTTGTTTTTAGGCATTGCTTTGTATGAACGAAAAAGTGCTAATGCACCTTCTTCTTGTACCTTTTTATCTTCCGAATTTATTTTTTGACGTGCTTCGGCAAGAAGTTTTGTAGCCAAATCCGACTGTTGTTTTACCAAGAATTCTACTTTTGAACGATATTCTTCAAACATCTGATCTTCGCCTCTTGGTACAGGACCTGAAATAATCAACGGCGTACGAGCATCATCGATCAAAACCGAGTCCACCTCATCGACAATAGCGTAGTTGTGCGAGCGTTGCACCAAATCCAACGAATCGATTGCCATATTGTCGCGCAAATAGTCAAAACCAAACTCGTTGTTTGTACCGAATGTAATATCTGCATTGTAAGCCTTGCGACGTTCTTCAGAATTTGGGCGATGCTTATCGATACAATCTACGGAAAGTCCATGGAACATATAAAGCGGCCCCATCCATTCGGAGTCACGTTTAGAAAGATAATCGTTCACCGTAACAACGTGAACACCATTTCCAGTAAGTGCATTCAAAAACACTGGCAACGTTGCAACAAGTGTTTTTCCTTCTCCAGTTGCCATTTCGGCAATTTTTCCTTTGTGCAACACCACGCCACCAATGAGCTGAACATCGTAGTGCGCCATATCCCAACGAACAAGATTTCCACCTGCCATCCATTCGTTTTTGTAATAGGCTTTATCTCCATCAATTTCTACAAAGTCAAACGTAGCTGCCAAATTGCGGTCAAAGTCGTTTGCGGTAACTTCAATCTCTTCGTTATCCTTAAAACGACGAGCTGTTTCTTTTATAATAGCAAAGGCTTCAGGAAGTTTTTCATCCAAAATAACTTCGTATTTATCCGTAATTTGCTTTTCAAGTTTGTCTATTTCTTCGTAAATAGATTCACGTTTTTCGATGTCCGTTTCCTCTATTTTTTGACGTAAATCGACTACTTTTTGGCGTTCGTTGGCGACGTATGCTGCTATTTGTTGTTTAATGTCTGCACTCAAAGCACGCAATCCATCATTATCCAACGCTTGAATACAAGGTTCTACCGCCTTTATTTTATCAATGAAAGGCATAATCTCTTTTAAATCGCGTTGCGACTTGTTACCAAAAATCTTACTTAAAAATTCGTTAAATCCCATATTTCAATTTATATATTTTTTACTACAACAATAATTTCGCAAAGATAGGATTTTTTCATGAGTTTCTATCTTTGCTCAAAAAATACATTAGAAGATTTACTTGCTCTAAGTAGGTGAAAAATTTATAATAAAAAGGTTATAGTTTAAGAACACAAACTGATGTTAGTCCGTTATCTAAACCTATGGCATAAGCCGAGTGGGTGATTGCTTCTTGCTTCAGGTTATCTACATAAAGAGTCTCTCCTTTGATGAACATTCGGCAAGAAAATGTATTCCCAACCTTGAGTTTAGAGTTTTTTGCCTCAACCACTTCGTACTGATAATCGCCAAGATAACGGAGACGGCATACTCTATCTGGGAGCCAAGCAATATCGACAATGTTGCCTGCCGACAAATCATCTGATTTAATGATTTCTTGATGCAATTCGGTGCTTTCTACCTTGCTGTTGCGTTGTAGAACTTGCAAGAAATCGTTCCAAGAGGCGTAACCTGCATATTCAGCAAGAATGTTGAGCGTACTGAAACGAATTAAATCATAGCTTTTTATATACCCGAAAAGACGCTTAATTGTATGCGAAGAGACTTTGTTTTTTAGTGCATCGCTCAATTCTTCATAATCTTTCGGAGCTACAACTGCTCGCCCAAAAACTTCTTCAATCCGACGACGAAGAATCGTAATTTCTGGTTGATGAATATTGATCTTGGATTTCATTTCTTTTTACAATTAAATTTATGACAAAGATACGTTTTTAAAATGATAATATTCTTCGTTAAAAAAGTACCTTTGCCGTATGAAAAGATTCATTCCTACATCAACTCCCATTACTGAAGATTTTGAGGTTTCTCCAAATGCATTTTACGATATAGAAGTGTTGAATGCGACAGGACGAAACATCATATATCGTGCAAAAAAAGCTGGAAAATGGTTTGTCTTGAAAGGAGTAAAAACTTTGGAAGGAAGCATTGCTCGTAACGAACATTTGCTGAAAAGAGAATTTGATTTGTTCAACAAATTGGACAGCAACGAAATAGTAAAATGCTGGACTTTGGAGCGAATAGATGGAATTGGTCTTTGCATTGTAATGGAATATGTCGATGGCAGAACTCTTCAAGAATTTTTGCAAGAAAAGCCATCGCAAAAGCTACGTAGAAAAGTCTTATATGAACTTCTAAACGCTGTTGATTATATTCATCATTGCCAAATTGTTCACCAAGACTTAAAGCCGAACAATATTTTAATAACAAACAACGGGACCCATGTAAAAATAATCGATTTTGGACTATCGGACAACGACGCTTACTACACGAACAAAAACCTTGGCTGTACTAATGGATTTGCAGCACCCGAACAACTGCAAAATGATTTGACTATCGACCATCGTGCCGATATTTATGCGTTGGGAAAAATCATCGATACCATATTCCCAAACAAATATCGCAGCATAAAGGCAAAATGCTGTCAACACAATCGAGAAAAAAGATACCAAAGCGTAGCAGACATTCAAAAAGCTATTAAACAAAACGATTGGCTTACACATTACGGAATAGCACTTTTTTTGCTCTTCGTGCTAATAAGTTCTATAATTTTCGTATTTACTGAAGAGTTACAACACAACAAGCAAACAATAGCAGAAACAAAGCAAAGTACATCTAAACTACAACAAGAACTCGACAGCATGAGAACTGCAAATGCTGCATTGCAAAAATTAAAAGACAGCATCGATATAGAAAAAGCCAAAATAGTGGAGGGAAGAATAGCTTTTGAAAAAGTGAAAGCAAAATTTGAAACAGCGATAGACTCACACGAACGCAAAATAAAAAACGGACACTACAAATACCGCGAAGTTTGTTATAAATATTTCAAAAAAAATCTTAACGAAAAAATAGACTATCTTGGCACATTTTTCTACGAATGCCTACCTCAAACCATTGAGAGTCAGAAAGAATACGAAACGCTATATCAACTCTATTACCGAGAAAATATAGGACCAAAACAAATATTTTTGATGTACGGAGACCTACCTTCGTACGAGGAAGAATATCGCAACAGCCGAATGTCAAAGGAAGAATACGATGCCTTAAAAAAGACTCTTTTTTGACATTTTTCGGAGGAATCTGCTCTCAAAAAAATAAGAACCAATAAGAACTTGATTGCATTCGTTTGAGATTGTTTCTTTGCAAAAAATTTCAGCGAACAATGAAAGGCTTTCCAAATTTTATTCATACTTTTACAAAGACAAAAAGTCGGAGGACTTTTATTGAATTGATTTGGAATCAACAAGCATTTTCGTCCAGAAGTAAATCTCACAAATTTATTAGCCAGAACGACGATGAGCATTGTTGGTATGCATTCCTATATAGGGGATGTATGCTGGTTTGCTTTATTCTTTGTTCGCAGGGCTTTGTGAGAGCCTTCTTTTGGAGGAATATGCAAAAAGCATAAATCCTCTTTTTTTATGGAGACACATATTCATATTGGTAAAATTATCAGAAAAACCTTGAGAGAACAAGGCCGCTCGGTTAAGTGGTTTGCAGGCCAACTACCCTGCGACCGAACTACGGCTTACAAACTTTTCAAAAAAGAGTCGATTGACACTGCCCTTTTGCAGAGAATTTCCGAAATCCTTAACGAGAATCTCTTCGAATACTATTGCCAAAATTCAAAAAAGTGGCAAAAATAGCTACAAAAATGAGGCGACATCCGCCACATAAAAATAACATTTGAGTGAAAATTTTATATTTCATTTGCAAAGTGAAATTTCAATTAATCGTATAACTAAACAATAAAACAATGGGAAAAGAAGAAAAAAATAGACAAATCGTAAAAAAAACAACCTTAGCAGGTGAACTTACGGGTGTAGTCGTAGAAGGTGTTGTTAAAGGAGTTTGGACAGCAATAAAAATTTTACTAAAAAGTAAGGTTTAATATCAAAATAATTGTAAAACAATAAATTTTTTAGATTATGGAAATTAGTTATGACATTGTAAAATTACAAGAAAGAGCTGCATTTGAGTTGGTATGGGGATGCTTTGCAGGTTGTTGTACAAACGTTGATAGAGGTATTGATTATTAGTTTATAAAATAAATTATGAGAAAAAGCATAACCATAGACGAAAACAAAAAATATATTTTTCCTAAAAATATAAAAAAAGTATACTACAAGGATATTTTTCTCATAATTTCTCCTGAAACTGCCAATTGGATTATACTACAAAATAATGCTCAACTTCGTTTTTTTGAATTATTAAAGTATTTAGATTTAAAATCAGCTTGCAAAAAAGAAGATTTTAAAAAAGAAGATATTATACAAGTTCTGGTACAAATAGAAGCAAAACAATTTTGTAACACTAAAGTTTTATCATCCACGGCGGGGAAGGAATCTATTCACTTCTATTTAACAAACGCTTGCAATTTAAGATGCCCTCATTGTTATATGTTTTCTGATGTAAAAAAAGAAAATGAATTAACAACAGAAGAAATTTGTTTATTTCTTGAAAAGTATAAAGAGAATAATGGGCACAAAGTCGTTTTCTCTGGAGGAGAAATATCACTAAGGAAAGATTTATTTTATATTTGTAAACATGCACATAATATAGGATTAAAAGTACAATTACTAACTAATGGTGTATTATGGACAAGTAAAAGTATAGAAGAAATCGCTCCTTTTATAGATGAAGTTCAAATTAGTATTGATGGTTATTCAGAAGAGACAAATGCCCTCATTAGAGGAAAAGGTAATTTTCAGAAAGCACTAAATAGTGTTGACTTATTTATCAAAAATAAAGTTTTTACAGAAATAGGAATAACACCTTTCTTCAATGAAGAACTTCAGTCTAATTATCATCATTATGCTGAGTTTGCAAAATCCTTAATACAAAAATATAGAGACAAAATACAAGTTCGTTTTGCTGCAGAGATGTTAGAAGGACGTAATGTATGCTTAACTTCTATAGAACACAATGAGTATACTGATATTATTCATAAAATATATTCGGTCTATTATGAAGGAAATATGTCTTTATATCCTTTTGTTTCTATGAGAAGACAACATAGAATTATGGATAATTGTATTTTTGGGACATTGGCTATTTCATCAGTAGGAGATGTTTATATGTGTTCAAGAATAGCATCAGTAGGTAGTGTTGCTAATATTAGAAAAGATAATATGGATAAAATCATGAAAATATCTTCTCACTCAAAAGATCTTTCTAATATTAATAACTTAAAGCCCTGTAATATTTGTGAACTGAAATATATATGTGGTGGTGGATGTAGAATTGATTATTTTAACAAATTAGCAAAATCTACCAATATACTATCTCTTCAATCCAAAGATATCCCTCCAAGGAAATGCTCTATAAAAAACAAAGAGGCATTTTATGATTTAATGATTGAAACGAATGATTTGATTTTTCAATAAACAATTAAGTTAATAACTTTAAGATTTTTACAACTATGGGAAATTACGATGATGATTATGATCCAGACAATGGAGTAGGTAACTACGATCCTGAAGAGGATTTAGACATGATGTTTCCAAATGGAACTGATGAAGATTATTATAACGAATCATAAAAGAAGAATCTGTAACAAGATTTTTTAATTCGTCTTTATTTATGCTTAGAGGAATTACAACATTCAAATGCCCGAAATGTGGCGAAACTTTCAAAGGACCGGATTTTGAATGGCATGCTACAGTATATACTGAACCACTGCCTTGCCCAAAATGCGGTTATGAAGAGTGTCTGCCAGAACGTAATTGGTTTTGGTCTCAGAGAATAATAAATAAATTTAGAAAATAATAGTTGTTTTCAACTTCTTTTAATAAAGGCCTGCTTTATAAGTAGGCTTTTTTGTTGTTTTTTTGAAAAAAATCTTTATCTTGCTTCAAGAATTTTTGTAAAAAACAAAATAAAAATTTGACAAATAAAAAATAATACATTACCTTTGCAACGCATTTCTAAGGGATGCGGATTGTCTTATGGTGTAATGGTAGCACTGCAGTTTTTGGTTCTGCCTGTCTTGGTTCGAATCCAGGTAAGACAACAAAAAAAGAACAACCAGTTGGTTGTTCTTTTTTTGTTTTTGTGTGTCAATGACTTATGCTTCGTGGGTTGAAGTGCTCTCGGATGAGTCGGCACCTAAAATCTCTTCTGTGCGTGATTTCCAAGGACGTTCTCCAAAGATTTTTTCTAAATCCTCAGCAAAAATAACCTCTTTTTCAATAAGCAGTTGAGCCAACTGATGGTGCTCTTCTTCGTATTTCTTAAGAATACTCATTGCTCGATCAAATTGCTCTTTTACTATGGCTTTTGCTTCAATGTCTATTGCTTCAGCGGTCTTTTCGCTATATGGTTTTGAGAAGCCATATTCATTCCCTGATGAATCAAAATAACTCATATTTGCTATTTTTTCGCTCATTCCGTAATAAGCAACCATAGCATACGCACGTTTTGTAACACGTTCCAAGTCGTTAATTGCACCAGTAGAACTTGTGTTAAAGAAAAGTTGTTCGGCAGCTCTGCCTCCAAGAGTAGCACACATTTCGTCAAGGATATGTTCTTTTGTGGTTAACTGACGTTCTTCTGGTAGATACCATGCTGCACCAAGAGCTTCTCCTCGAGGAACAATGGTTACTTTTACTAGAGGATTTGCATGCTCTAGCATCCAACTTATTGTAGCATGGCCAGCTTCGTGGTAAGCAATTGATTTTTTTTCTTCAGCAGTGATGAATTTCGATTTCTTTTCCAATCCGCCTATAATTCTATCGACTGAAGCTAAGAAATCTTCCTTTTGCACAACATCTTTATTGTTACGGGCAGCAATAAGCGCAGCTTCGTTACAAACATTTGCAATTTCGGCTCCTGAAAATCCTGGCGTTTGTCTTGCTAAAAAGTCAATGTCCAAACTATCGTCGGTTTTTATAGGTGATAGATGTACTTTGAAAATCTCTTTTCGTTCATTCAAATTTGGTAATTCTACGTGAATTTGTCTATCAAAACGACCAGCTCTTAATAGTGCTTTGTCCAAAATGTTAGCGCGGTTTGTTGCTGCAAGAATAATTACTCCGCTATTTGTTCCAAAACCATCCATTTCGGCGAGCAATTGGTTAAGTGTATTTTCGCGTTCATCGTTTCCATTGTGGTTCAAACTTTTTCCTCTTGCGCGACCAATAGCATCAATCTCGTCGATGAAAATAATACAAGGAGATTTTTCTTTGGCTTGGCGGAAAAGATCGCGAACTCGGCTTGCACCTACACCGACAAACATTTCTACAAAATCAGAACCCGACATCGAAAAGAAAGGAACGTTTGCCTCTCCTGCTACGGCTTTAGCTAAAAGAGTCTTTCCAGTTCCTGGAGGGCCAACAAGTAGAGCCCCTTTTGGAATTTTTCCGCCCAATTTCTTGTATTTCTCAGGATTTTTCAAGAAAGAAACAATTTCTTCAACTTCTTGTTTCGCTCCTTCGAGACCTGCAACATCTTTGAATGTGACTTTTTCAGGGTTTCCTTTGTCGTACTGCTTTGCTTGAGATTTTCCAACACTGAAAACCCCTCCAGGACCGCCTCTCATGCCGCGGAACATCATGCTGACGATGAAAATCATAAATATAATAGGCAAAACAGACCAAAGAATATTTTCGTAGTCGCGACTCTGCTCGTATCCGTATTCACCTTTGTAAATGTTTTCAGCTTTGTAACGTGCTATCATTTTGTCGAATTCTTCTACCGATGGAATTTCAACCTCAACGATAGGTTTTCCCATTGATGCAGTATCTATGTCATTGCCAAAAATGTCGTTTACACAATTTTGTTTTATTTCGGCATTTAGTTGTTTTTTATTTGAAAATACGATAATTTTATCAACACAATCATTCACGATCATGTCTTCAAATTTTGAGTATGATACTTTTTTAGTTGTAGTTTGGCTATCAAAAAAATACGAAGCCACAAAAAACAATCCTATCAGTGCATAAATCCAATAGAAGTTGAATTTTGGTTTAAATCCTTTTTTGTTATTGTTGTTAGGTAGTTTGTTGTTTTTTTCGTTCATAAAAAAGTTTTTTAATCAATATCTTGAATTTCTGTCAGTTTTGCATCTCCCCAAAGGTTTTCGATATCGTAAAATTCACGAACTTCTTGTTGAAAAACGTGTACGATAATTTCTCCGTAGTCCATAGCAATCCAAATGCCATTCTCCTCTCCGTCGACAGAAAAAGGTTTTGTTTTAGTGTTTTTTAACACAAAATTTTTTGCACCTAATGCGATTGAAGATGTGTGGGTAGATGAATTCCCTTCGCAAATGACAAAATAATCGCATTCAGAACATATTTCTTGTAAATTAATAATTACGATTTTTTTTGCTTTAAGTTCCTGAAGACCAGTAATAATAGATGTTAATAGTTCTTCTGTTTTCATATCGTATTTTTAATAAAATGCTTTTTTAGAGGGTAGTAAACTCTATGATTTTTATTTCCAGAAGTGATTAAAAATATATTGCAACAACCAAGGGAGAGTTACTATCAAAATTAGATTAATGATTACAAACAAAGTGTCATCTTTTTCTTCTTCTGCCAATATGGCATGCCCCTTAATAAAAACATAAGCAGGGTAGAGTGCTAAAATTTTTAGGAAGAACATTAGAGGGAAAAAACTCATCAGTGTTTGTAATAGAAAATTAGGAACAAAACTATATGCAACAAGTTTTAGTAAGTTGTTTTTCTCAATATTAATACTATCGTTTTTCAAGAAGCAATCCGTTTTCCAAACAATACAAACAGAACCCAACATTGATAGAAACAGAAATAATGTTTCAAATATTGCAGAAACAAAATCGAGAGAACTAAGTAGAAATCCCCAAAACGCAACGAGGCAACATGTAATAGTGTAAGGAAAAACAAATGTCCGAAAAACAGGATTCTGTTCTTCGGATATTTTGTTCCATTCTGTATTTGGCGAAGTTGTTATTTGCCAAACTCTTTGTGTTAATGAGCTTAAAACTCTATTTGTCATTCCTTAGTTTTATTTTCTCTCTGAAATTTTTTTGTGCATTTCAGCTGCAGCCTTTCTTCCGTCTCCCATTGCAAGAATTACGGTTGCTCCACCTCTAACGATGTCTCCTCCTGCATAAATCATATCAATAGAAGATTGCATAGTTTCATCGACAGCGATAGTGCCTTTTCTTCCCATTTCTAGTCCAGAGATTGAACTTGGAACTATTGGATTAGGAGAAACACCAATGCTGACAACTGCCAAATCGATGTCAATAGTTTCTATTGCGCCTTCAATGGCAACAGGACTTCTTCTTCCTGAAGCATCTGGTTCGCCAAGTTGCATTTTTTGCAATACAATTTGAGATACGCGACCTTTTTCGTCCGCTTTGTACTCAATTGGATTATGTAATGTTAAGAATTCAACACCTTCTTCTTTCGCATGTTTTACCTCTTCCAAACGAGCTGGCATTTCTTCTTCTGAACGACGATAAATGATTATTGCTCTTTCGGCTCCTAATCGTTTTGCAGTACGAACTGAATCCATCGCAGTATTTCCACCTCCGATTACTGCCACGTTTTTGCCAAAAGGAACTGGAGTGTCTGAAGCTTTTTCTGCAGCATCCATCAAATTTACACGAGTTAGGTATTCATTTGATGAAAGAATATTGATGAAGTTTTCTCCTGGAATATTCATAAAGTTTGGTAGACCAGCTCCTGATGCTACGAAAATTCCTTTGAAACCTTCCTCTTTCAACTCATCAACAGAGATTGTTTTGCCAACGACACAATCCTTGATGAAAGTAACGCCCATTTTCTCAAGGTTCTGAATTTCTACATCAACAATTTTATTTGGCAAACGGAATTCAGGAATACCATATTTCAAAACACCACCAATTTCGTGTAATGCCTCAAATACAGTTACTTCGTAACCTAATTTTGCCATATCTCCTGCAAATGATAATCCTGCAGGACCAGAACCAATAACACCGATTTTTATTCCGTTCTTTTCAGAAATTTTAGGAATAGAAATTTGTCCGCTTTCTCTTTCGTAATCAGCAGCAAAACGTTCTAAATTGCCAATAGCAACTGCAGGATGTCCCATTTTTAGATGGATACACTGCGCTTCGCATTGTTTTTCTTGAGGACAAACTCGTCCACAAACAGCAGGTAAAGCGCTTGTCATTTTAAGTACTTGCGCTGCCTTTAGGAACTCTCCGCGCTCAATGTTTTTAATAAAAGAAGGAATGTTGATGCTAACTGGACAACCTTGCATACAAGCAGGATTTGGACAGTCAAGACAACGTTTTGCTTCGAGCAAAGCCATTTCTTTTGTATATCCTCTGTTAACTTCTTCTTTTCTGCTGTGAGAACGATATTCAGCATCGAGCTCAGGCATAGCCGAACGTTCGATTTGAGAGCGTTCTTTTGGTTTAATGCTTTTTCTAAGTTCTTCTCGCCAAGGAGAATTTCTGTCAATTAATGATTCTACAGATTCTTCATTTGTTTGAGCGCAACAGTTTGAAGTTGTTGTTTCTTCAATAGTTTTTTCTTCTTTTTCTATTGTTTGTGTAAGTTTTTGCATTTCTGCAATTTCGATTTCTTTGAATGCTCCCATACGTTTAAGCATTTCATCAAAGTCAACCTCGTGTCCATCAAATTCAGGGCCATCAACACAAACGAATCTTGTTTTTCCTCCAACAGTAACACGACATGCACCACACATACCAGTACCATCAACCATAATAGTATTTAGAGATACATCTGTTGGAATTTCATATTTTTTAGTCAATAAACAACAAAACTTCATCATTATGGCAGGGCCAATAGCAAAACATTTGTCAACTTTTTCGCGTTTAATAACAGATTCGATACCTTCTGTAACAAGACCTTTGTTGCCATACGATCCGTCGTCAGTCATGATGATGACATCATTAGATGATTTTCTTACCTCTTCTTCTAGAATGATAAGTTCTTTGCTACGTCCAGCTAGCACAGAAATAACACGATTCCCAGCTGCTTTTAGAGCTTGAATAATAGGCAACATAGGAGCTACACCAACTCCTCCTCCAGCACAAATTACTGTTCCGAAATTTTTAATATGAGTTGCTTTTCCTAAAGGACCAACTACGTCTTCAATAAAATCGCCCTCGTTGAGGTTACAAAGTTTAGTAGATGAAAGCCCAACTTTTTGCACAACAAGTGTGATTGTTCCCTTTGTTGTATCTGCTTTTGCAATAGTCAAAGGAATTCTTTCACCACCTTCTTCTAAACGAATAATAACAAAATGCCCAGCTTTACGTGCTTTCGCAATTAAAGGAGCTTCAATTTCTAGCAAAACTACATTTTCTGAGAAATGTTCTTTATATACAATTTTATTCATTTTTTATAAAATTATGATGTCTTTCAAAAATTGCGCAAAGGTATAAAATTCAAATAAGTTTTGAGTTAAAATAATTCAAAAAAAAAGAGAAACTTATTCTAAATGAAAGCTTTTGCTCCCAATTAGGTTACCATCAACAAAAATATCAATGTTATAGTCTCCTACCGTTAGGACTTCTGTTACGGTCCAGTAGATAGTTTCTGGAAATTCGTCGCCAGTATATTCTATTTGTTTTTTAGCAGAATAGGTTATTTGCTGATTTTCAAATTTAAAAGTGTTTTGTTTGTTCTTTGTTAAAACCGATCCGTCAGGTGTTGTGATCCTTATGAAAATATTTTTCAATCCTGTTGGAGTAGTAATGTTTTTTGAAAGTGTAAAATCAATTTTTATCAGCGATATTTTCTTTAATCTTGAGGTCTTTTTCTCATTTGCGTTTAAAGTGGTAACGACAATGTTTTTAGCTTCTAACATTGATGCTAGTTCTACTTTTTTTGTTAACACCTCTTTTTCTAAAGTAAGATTTTCTGCTTGTTGAGAAACTTCCGCGTATTTGTTTTTGATAGTTTGGTTCTCTCTTGTCAATGTTTTGTTGATGGAGTTAAGAGAGTCAATTTGATTGACATAGTAAACCATTACCTTTCTAACTGAGGCTAACTCTTTTTTTAGTTCCGCAATGCGTCGAGCATTAGTGGCTTTGGTTATTTTTAATTCGTGAAGTAACGATTGAGTGCGTTGTTTTTCAGCATCAAGAAGTTTTAAAATAGAATCATTTTGAATTTTGTAATTGTGACCTTCAAAAATTGATAAATCAGAATACTCTTCCTCCAATTGTTCTTTTTCATAAGTCATTTGTTCTACAATTTCTTGCATTTCAGTTTCTACACTTCTGTATTTTCTCCACATGAAAAAAATAACTGCACACAATGCAAAAAATACAACAACTGATATACTGATGATAATACTCGATTTTTTCTCCATACTTACATATTTTTCAGCCACAAAGATAGCGATAAGTTGTGAGTTTTGTATTTAAAAAGATTATAAAAGCAAGATTTGGTTTGGTTTTGAGATTTATTTCTGTTGTTCTCGTAAACTTTTTCATTATTTTTGCAAATTATACATAAACGCGTTAAATGAGATGAAAGAAAAAATAAACTCTTTGTTAGAAGTTATTGAAGGTTTGACTGCAAATTCAAAGGAAGATGTTGAAAATTTGCGCATCAAATATTTGAGCAAAAAAGGTGAGGTTACTGCTTTGTTTAATGATTTTAGAAGTGTGCCAAATGAGCAAAAAAGAGAAATTGGGCAAATGTTGAATCAACTTCGAGAAAAGGCTCAAAATAAAATAAATGATTTAAAAGAAGCTTTTAATCAAGTTCAATTTTCTGGTGATAGTGAAGATTTGACTCGTCCTGGCGACCCAATTGCTTTAGGAACTCGCCATCCACTTTCTATTGTTAAAGGTCAGATTATTGAGATTTTTTCTCGTTTAGGGTTTACCGTAGCCGAAGGTCCTGAAGTTGAGGATGATTGGCATGTTTTTGAAGCTTTAAATTTCCCTCCTGAGCATCCAGCTCGCGATATGCAAGACACGTTTTTTATTGAGAAAATGCCAGATATTTTGCTTAGAACACATACTTCGAGTGTTCAAACTCGTGTGATGACAGAGCAAAAACCACCAATTCGAGTGCTTTGTCCTGGTCGTGTTTATCGTAATGAGGCTATTTCTTATCGTGCGCATTGCTTTTTTCATCAAGTAGAAGGACTTTATATTGATGAAAACGTTTCGTTTGCAGATTTGAAGCAAGCATTACTTTATTTTGCTAAGGAAATGTTTGGAGAGCACACTCGAATTCGTTTACGTCCTTCATATTTTCCATTTACAGAACCAAGTGCAGAGATGGATATTTCTTGCCATATATGTGGAGGAAAAGGTTGCCCATTTTGTAAAAATACGGGTTGGGTTGAAATATTAGGTTGTGGAATGGTAGATCCTAATGTATTGGAATCTTGCGGAATAGATTCTAAAAAATATTCTGGCTATGCTTTCGGGATGGGAGTAGAACGCATCACAAACTTGAAGTATAGAGTTAAAGATTTGAGAATGTTTTCTGAAAACGATGTTAGATTCTTAGATCAGTTCAAGGAAAGTTTTTAGTTAAATTTTATGCATAAGTTATTTAAGTTACTGAAGCGCTTTGCCTATCCTTACAAGAAATATATTTTCTTGAATATAACTTTTCATGCTTTGTCAACGGTTTTTACGTTGTTCTCTTTTGCGTCAATTATTCCTATATTACAAATTTTATTTGGGATAAATACTGATGCAGTATTGCATGTGGATTGGACTTGGAATGATAGTTTTACACATATTGCTTCAGCACTTAAAAACAATGTATTTTACTATATAGGTCAGATAATTCTTTTCAAAGGGGCGGGTTTTACACTCTTTTTGCTTGGTGTATTCCTCATTGTTATGACATTTTTCAAAACAGGGACTTCCTTTTTGGGTTCATTTTTTATGATTCCGATTCGTACAGGAGTTTTACGAGATTTGAGAAATCAGCTCTATAAAAAAATACTTTCTTTGCCTATTGGTTTTTTCTCGGAAGAGCGGAAAGGCGATATCATGTCAAGAATGACAAGCGATGTGAACGAAGTAGAAGTGTCAATCATGAGTTCGCTGGACATGATTTTCAAAAATCCTATAATGATTATTGTCTATTTGGCAACGATGCTTGTTATGAGTTGGCAACTTACTTTTTTTGTGTTGGTACTGCTCCCTGTTTGTGGCTATTTTATTGGAAAAATAGGATCGTCGCTGAAGAAAAAATCGACCGAAGGTCAAGAGCAAACAGGAGAACTACTTTCTCAGATAGAGGAAACGCTTGGCGGGTTGCGCATTGTCAAAGCTTTTAATGCTGAAAAAAAAATAAGTCAGCGTTTTTCACTTCTCAATGAGAAGATTAGAAAAACATTTAATAGAATCAATCGTCGCCATGCCTTGGCACATCCGATGAGTGAGTTTCTTGGAACGGTAGTTATTGCCATTGTTTTATGGTATGGAGGGTCTCTTATTCTTAACAACAATAGTTCAATTTCTGCACCTTCATTTATCTATTATTTGGTTATTTTTTATAGCGTGATAAATCCTGCAAAAGAACTTTCGCGTGCAAGTTATAGTATCCAAAAAGGTTTAGCTTCGCTTGAGAGAATAGATCGGATTTTAGAAGCGGAAGAGAGCATTGTAGAAACTTCTTGCCCTGAACGTTTGAATTTTGATTTTGAAGATAAAATTGAGTATAAAAATGTATCTTTTCGTTATGCAGAAAAGTGGATTTTAAAGGATATTAATCTAACAATAGAGAAAGGGAAAACCATAGCTTTTGTAGGACAATCTGGCTCAGGAAAATCAACTTTGGTTGATCTTTTACCTCGTTTCTACGATGTAGAAAAAGGCGAGTTGACTATTGATGGAGTGAATGTTAAAAACTTGAGATTGAAGGATATTCGAAATTTAATGGGAAATGTAAATCAAGAAGCAATTCTTTTCAACGATACGTTCTTTAACAATATCTCTTTTGGAGTAGAAAATGCAACAATGGAAGAT
Source organism: Paludibacteraceae bacterium (assembly GCA_045612365.1). GTDB lineage: Bacteria > Bacteroidota > Bacteroidia > Bacteroidales > Paludibacteraceae > RGIG9608. Next base: position 5,881 of record JAZKYY010000007.1, on the reverse strand, counting down.
GTTATTGCTGCCGCTAAAACTGCTAATGCTCACGATTTTATCATGGCTTCAGAAAATGGTTATGAAACAACAATTGGTGATAGAGGTAGTAAACTTTCAGGTGGACAACGTCAGAGGTTGAGTATTGCACGCGCAATTCTAAAGAATCCTCCTATTCTTATTTTAGATGAGGCAACATCTGCCCTTGATACTGAGTCGGAAAAATTGGTACAGGAAGCTTTGGAGAATTTAATGAAAAACAGAACTACCTTGGTTGTTGCTCACCGTCTTTCTACCATTCAAAAAGCAGATGAAATTTGTGTGCTTTACGAGGGAGAAATTGTGGAGCGAGGCAAACATCAAGATTTAATTAATCAAGATGGATATTACAAACGTTTGTGTGATATGCAGTCGTTCTAAAAAAACAAAGATGTTTACACTTTACAAGAAAGAAATAAGTCGTTTTTTTGCTTCGCCGGTTGGCTACGTTGTGATAGTTATATTTTTGCTTATTACAGGACTTTTTTTGTGGATATTTCCTGGAGAATATAATGTTTTGGATTCTGGATACGCAAATCTTGATGGATTCTTTGTGTTAGCACCTTGGTTGTATCTGTTTCTTACACCTGCTGTTACTATGCAACTTTTTGCAGATGAAAATGACAAAGGAACAATAGAACTCCTCTATACCAAGCCTTTAAGAAAGCTTTCAATAATTATTTCTAAATATTTGGCAGGACTAACCCTTATGCTGATAGCTCTACTTCCGACAATTGTTTGGTACATTTCGATAGTTTTATTGGCAGAACCTGTAGGAAATGTGGATGTTGGTGCTTTTTGGGGGTCATTTATTGGATTAGTCTTTTTGGCAATTGCATATGTTGCCATAGGAGTCTTTTCTTCCTCGTTGAGTAAAAATCAGCTGATTGCTTTTGTTGTTGCCGTTACGCTGTGTTTCTCATTTTTTTATGGATTTGAACTTCTTTCTTCTGTTTTTACATCTGGAAATTTTTCACAAATTATTTCTTCTTTAGGTATAGATGCTCACTATGTCTCGATGAGTCGTGGTGTGTTGGATAGCAGAGATGTTTGTTATTTTTTATCAGTTCCTGCAATATTTTTGATTTTTACATGGTTGAAAATAATTGATTAATAATTATGGAGAAACTTATTTTGATAACTAACGACGATGGAGTTGATTCTTTGGGAATAAAACTACTCGCTGATTTGGCAAAAGATTTTGGTCGAGTAGTTGTGGTTGCGCCAAATGGAGCTCGCTCTGGTCAGTCAAATGCTATTACGGTAGAACATCCTATTTATTGTCAGAAGTTGTATGAAGAGCTGAATCTTAATGTTTTCTCATGCTCTGGAACTCCAACCGATTGCGTTAAATTAGCGCTAAATAAAATTCTCCATAAAGAGCCTGATCTGATCCTTTCAGGCATTAATCATGGTTCAAACTCTTCTATCAATGTGCTTTATTCGGGTACAATGGGTGCTGTTTTTGAAGGATGTATACAAGGAGTTTCTTCAGTTGGTTTCTCTTTTTGTTCGGATAATAAAACGATTGATTTTACTTTTTGTTTGCCTTATTTTAGAACCATTATTGAGAAAGTCTTAAATGAACCATTGAAAAAAGGTGTTTGTTTGAACGTAAATGCGCCATCGGGAAAGATAAAAGGAATGAAAGTCTGTTCTCAGGGTAGTGGAGTATGGACAGAAGAGTTTGATGAACGTCATAAACCTGACGGAAAACGATATTTTTGGCTTACGGGTAGTTTTGTGAGTAAGAGCGAAGATGACGTTCGTTCTGATGAATGGGCTCATAAAAATGGGTTTATCTCCATAGTCCCTCAACGTATTGATCTCACTGATTACGAATCACTTGATCAGTTGAAGAATAGCGGTTATGAAACGTTATAACAAGTTTTACATTGGTTTTATAGGAGGGGTATTGCTTCCTCTATTAATGGGATCTGCTTTTATTGAAGTGCTTGCACAACGAGCTGGTAGCGATTTTTTATCTGTTTTTGAAAATATGGTAAATTATGGAGTTTTTTTCTTCAAACTCTTTATTATATCAGTTTTCCCAAATTTAGTTGGGTTATACATTTTTTACAAGTTAGAGTATTGGCGAGTTTGTAGTGCTTTATTGTCTTGTACATTTATTTATTTCATAATTGCTATTTGTTTGTTGTAGAATGAAGTATTTTGTAATAGCAGGAGAAGCTTCGGGTGATTTGCATGCCTCGAATTTGATGCGAGAATTGAAGCAAAAGGATTCTAATGCAGAGTTTTGTTTTCTTGGAGGAGATTTGATGCGCGCTCAAGGAGGAACAATGGTTCAGCATTACAGAAATATGGCTTTTATGGGTATTATAAATGTATTGTTGAATATCCGTAAAGTGCTTTCTAATATAAAAATCTGTAAAGAAAGTATTCTTACTTTTTCTCCTGATGTTGTTATTTTGGTGGATTATCCGAGTTTTAATTTGCGAATAGCAAAGTTTGTAAAAGAAACAATAAAAGTTCCAGTCTTCTATTATATTTCTCCTAAAATTTGGGCGTGGAAGGAGTACAGAATAAAATCAATAAAAAAATTGGTTGACGAGATGTTCTGTATTCTCCCTTTTGAAGTCGATTTTTATAAAAAACATAAATATCCAATACATTATGTTGGAAATCCGACGATGGATTCAGTTCGAGAATTTTTGCACAATAATCCTAGAAATCTATCTGCATTTTGTGAGAAAAATAATATATCTTCCCAAAAACCAATCGTTGCTCTTTTGGCAGGAAGTCGAAAGCAAGAAATTGTAAGTTGTTTGCCTAAAATGTTAAAGATGAAGGAGATTTTCCCAAATTTTCAGTTTGTTGTGGCGGGAGCTCCAAGTTATTCCATCGATTTTTATAATCAGTTTGGTTGCGATGTTCCAGTTGTTTTCAACCAAACATTTGACCTCGTACAACATGCGGAGGCAGCAATTGTTAATTCCGGAACAGCAACTCTTGAAACTGCCCTGTTGAAAACTCCAGAAGTTGTTGTATATCACGTTTTTGGAGGCCGATTAGCTTCTTTGCTGAAGAAAATTGTTATTCGCGTTCCGTTTGTTTCATTGGTAAATTTGATTGCAAATAAAGAGGTTGTAAAAGAACTTGTTGCACATCTTTTTACTGAAGAGCGTTTGCAGCAAGAGTTAAAAAAAATACTTTTTGATAAAACCTATAGAACCGAGCAAAAACGTGGTTTTGAGGATGTTATTTATAAACTTGGTAATCAGAATTGTGCAGCAACAACTGCAGAATTGATTGTTGAAAAACTACAAAAATGAAACGAATCATTTGTATTGCAATAATAATAGTATGTTTTTCACTTACAGTTTTTTCGGAAGATTTTTATCTCCCGCTTACAGGTTATTCTGTTTTTGACAAAACCGCCAAAAAGACGGAAGAAAAGAAAATGATGGGTATTTGTTGCCTTATCGACGATGATATGTTCATCATGATTGATAAAAAAAAGTTTGACTGTCAGAGTGTTGAGAGTATCGATTTTCAGCGACTTTCTAATAATACATCGATGTTAGTTTCTAAATGTCAGACTTCTATAAATTGTTCAGAAACGTTGGAGATGAAAATTGTGCTCAATTTTGTAAACGACCAATTGACCAACGTATATCTTTTTGGAGCAACAGCGGATTATGAATTTTATCTAGAATGATGGAAAAACGTTACAAAGACTACGCTACTGAACTGAAAAAGATATTTAACGGACGAGTTCAAAAGGTTTCTATAAATGCAGGATTTTCTTGTCCCAATCGGGATGGAAAGATTGGAAATGGAGGTTGTACTTATTGTAACAACCAATCGTTTACACCAGATTATTGTAGGTCGTACAAATCAATTACTCAGCAAATAGATGAAGGTGTGCTTTTTTTTGATTATAAGTATAAAACTCAAAAATACCTTGCATACTTTCAGTCGTTTACAAATACCTATGGTAGTTTGAATGATTTGATTTCTATTTACGAGGAAGCTTTACGTCACAATAAAATTTCCGGAATTGTAATTGGAACGCGTCCCGATTGTGTGAGTAAAGAACTGTTGGATTATCTTTCTGAGGTATCTTCCAAAAAGTTTGTGATGCTTGAATATGGGGTAGAATCTACATGCGAAGATACGCTTAAATTTATAAATAGAGGTCATTCGTTTCTGGTGGCAGCTGAAACAATAAAATCTACAGCAGAAAGAGGAATCTCTGTTGGCGCACATTTGATTTTGGGTTTGCCGTGCGAAAGTAGGGCGCAACTGATTGAGCATGCTCGTAACTTGTCGCAGTTGCCTATTCATTGTTTGAAACTTCATCAGTTGCAAATTATCAAAGGAACAAAAATGGCAAAGCAATTTGTTGAAAATCCAGAATGGTTTCATCTCTTTACTGCTGAAGAATATATCGATTTAGTTGTTGATTTTTTGGAATGGCTGAATCCTGAAATTGCTGTAGAGCGTTTTGTTTCTCAATCGCCAAAAGAATTAATTGTGGCTCCAGATTGGGGACTGAAAAATTATGAATTTGCAGTAAAAATAGAAAAACGCCTTGCCCAGCGCAACACGTGGCAAGGAAGGTTGCTCGCATCCTCGTAGCAGGTTTTTTATTTTTTTTCAGATTCTTTTCTTGAAAAAGTTTTTTACCTTTGTCGCAAGATTTTTTCAACGATTAGGTCGGAGAAGAGTATGAGAAGTTTTAGCAATACATGGTTTAGTCTGCAAAAAGAAGAGTTTCTCTCTCTCTCTCTCTCTCTCTCTCTCTCTCTCTCTCTCTAGAAATACAGGGGTTTTGGACGTTTCTGACCTCCTCAATCTATTCATAATTACGCTGTTTTGCACGCCGCAGAACGGCGTATTTTTATGTAAAAAACAAGATAGAGATGCCTAAGATTGAAGAGATATTGCAGCTCGAGCGAGAGCGACAAGCCGATGACTTGGTGTTGTTTTTGGAAGGAAAGTTTTGGCGAGCTTACGAGCAATCGGCGTTTGTGCTCACCCGCCTCTATGGTTTCAAACCCACCAAACGCTACGTCAAGTTGATAGGCGATGAGGTTATTTCGGTGGGTTTCCCCGATGAGGCGTTGTTCAAATACCTCCCTGAAGCCCGAGTGGATCGGGAGAAAAAAGTGGTGCGTGCTTGGGTGCAGTCTCCGCAAAGCGAGCAATCTTTTGGGGAATGGAAGAGTGCAACACAGGTGAAAGAACCCAAGGTGATTCCGAAAGGCGAAAGCCGAAAGAGAAAAGCTGAAAACGAGCAGCATGCAAAGGATATTGGCTTGCCTGTTTTTCGCTTGGCATACGACCTTTTGCTACGTCTTTTTCACGACTGCGCAAAGATGAGCAAGGACTATCGCTACACGTTGGGCGAGGACATAAAAAAGCGTTTGTTGCGCCTTGAGGTATGCATTTATCATGCCAATGACCAAAAAGAGGCAGAAACAAAAAGTGCTTACCTCACAGAGGCATTGGAGCAATTGATAGAGGTGAAACTATGCGTGCGGGTATTGCACGACAGTAAACAACTTTCCCTCAAACAATTTGCTTATCTCTGCGAAAAGATAGTGGAGGTGGAAGATCACCTCAAGAAATGGAAAGCGTATTATAAACAAAATCATATTAATTAAAAAAAACAACTATTTATGAAAAAGAACAGATTTTTATTCGTAGCAGCACTTTTTGCTGCATTGAGTTTTGGTTTTGCCTCGTGCGATAACGTTAACGAAGAGTTACTCAACCGTATAGAACAGTTGGAAAATCAGCTGAAAGACCAGCAGAGTGGAAAAGACAATGATAAAGATTCCGACTCTGCGGATAAGGATAGCGATAAAGACAATTCTTCCGATAATGAGCAAAGCGG
>JAZKYY010000006.1:0-40252 GCA_045612365.1 Paludibacteraceae bacterium | reverse complement strand
AGCGATGTTTTGCTTCGCGATGATTTGCGTGCATATCTTCGAGATCGTTATGCCGAGCAAGGGATAACTTCGTTGGAGGTGGAAAGTGTAATTGCACGACTAACTGCCAATATGGGTGGTTCGTTGTACGAGAATAATGTGCACACCTATCGTCTGATAACTGAAGGATTCTCGATAAAACGCGAGGATGCCTCAAAAGCAGACCTTTTTATTGAGCCAATAGATTTCAGTGCCGAGGCGAACAATATCATCCGCATAGTAAATCAATTGGAGGTAAAGGGCTTGGAGAAGCGTATCCCCAATAGGCTTGAGATAACCTCAGCAGGTCGTTTGCCTGAATCTCTCACAAGAGAAGAGTTCTTCAATGGTATATCTATCCCACGCAATAAGGAATTGATGCGCATCTACCGCGATGTGGAATTGGTAGAGTCGTTGGGTTCTGGCATTCCTCGTATTTTGCGAGCATATGGTGAAGATTGTTTTAAGTTTACAGATAACTTTATTCGTATTATTTTGCCTATAAGTGTGCAAGATGGCACCCAGTTAGCACCTAGTGATCAAGTTAGTGACCAAGTTAATAGATTGATACACAGTATAGGAGATGGAGATTTGTCTGTTGATGAGATCTTGAAAGTGTACAAGTTACTATACAAGCAGGTGTATAAGTCAAAAGGGTATTTCAAAAGACATACTATTCAACCAGCAATGCTTGAAGGGTATGTGGAAATGATATATCCAGATAAGCCTAATCACCCAAAACAGAAATACCGTTTGACAGCAAAAGGTATTGCTTTGAAAAATAGTCTAATAAGCAATGAGTAACTTAGCTCAATATATCATATAATATGTAAAAACCGCACTTTTTCTATATTTTATGATAGGTTATACTTGTGGATTAATTTGCTAATTAGATTAGAGTATGAATAATACCGTAATAGATGTTGCTTTTATTGCAGCAAAGCTAACGGCAATAAAGAATGAAAAGGCAAGAATGATTGTTGGTGGCGCTTCTTTGGTATATAATGTGGCGCAAATAGCCCGTTTCCGTTCTATGATTGTAGAGTTATCTCAAATATGTAATTACATTGTATCCAAAGCTCAGATTATAGGCTCTTATACGATAGAAGAATATAATCTTGCTGTCGAGTGCCAACGACAAATTGAGGAGTGTCATCAGCAGATAGCCAAACACGGAACAATGACTGTAATTGATGGTATATCTTTGCTGATTGATGCCTTTAACAATCTTAACAGAAGACAGGATTAGTGATTCCGAACTGAGGTGGAGCAATAGCGGGAGATTACGTTTGTTGCGATTCTTTAACGCGAAGACATAGAGCCATTTAGAAATGGAACTCATTTCCTAGTCCACCACAGCAAAGAAGAGAGATTAATCTCTCTTCTTTTTTATTGTGTCTTGCTTATATAAACGAAAAAAACGCTCTCCCTTATCGGAAGAGCGATTGTATAAATTTATTTAAGGACTTTTTAGAATTTATAGCGAACACCTAGTGTGATGCCATTATAAAGACCTCCCATATTAAAGTCAAGACCTTCTTCCCAAAAACCTACACCAAAGTTTGGACGCCAATCAAAAGAAAGTTGAAGTGGGAACCAAAAATCATAAGCAATACCTACATGACCAGCAACCCCAACATATCCACCTTTATATTGACCAAGGTCTGCAAATAAATTGTAGAAACCGCCAGCTGCACCAACTCCAAGATACCAGTTCCAAGATCCTTTGTTGTTCCATGGCACTTTAGTTCCAAAAGGGTCTACCCAATCGTAAGTAACATGAGCTCCAATACCAGAGAAGTTTGGAATATCAACAGCCACGTCCAAGAAATTTGCTTCTCCTAGATTGTGTTGGTAAGAGATACTTGCACCATAACCAAGGTTCAAACCTACTGCACGTGGTTGTGCTTCTACTAATGCGGCAATTGACAAAAATGCCACAATAAAACCGAAAATTTTAACTTGTTTTTTCATTTTTTAAGTGATTAAATTAAACTATAATACAACAGCGCAAAATTACTTTTTCTTTTATACGTAGAAATGATTTTTACCTATTTTTTATCAACATTTAGCGTAGGATAACTTATTCTGACGTGATAAATACTCTTCAGTTTCGATTTAAGAACTTCTTTTACCTCTTCAACATTTTTGAACGTAATAGGTGCATTTTTGAATGCACCAGAGGCAATTTGTGCGTCAATGATGCGTTCTACCATCTCGCTTATTGCTTCTTCCGAATGATCCTTTAAACTTTTTGTGGCTGCCTCTACTGCATCAACCATCATCAGCACGGCTGTCTCCTTAGTAAGAGGAAGGGGACCTTTGTAAGAAAAGTTTTCCTCCACAATTTCTTTATCTGGATATTTGTTTCGGAATGAGTTGTAGAAGTATTGTACTTTGTTTCGTCCATGATGGGTACGGATGAAGTCAATTACTTGCTGAGGAAGATTATGTTTTTCAGCTATTTTTATTCCCTCTTCCACGTGGTTGATTACCACTTTGGCTGCATCTTCAAAGTCCATATCCATGAGAGGACTTATGCCGTTGCTCTGATTTTCGGTAAAATAATATGGATTTACCATTTTACCAATGTCGTGATAGAGAGCTCCTGTTCTTACCAAAAGCACATTCGCATTGATTTTTTTAGCTGCCTCGGTCGCAAGGTTCGACACCTGAAGCGAATGCTGAAACGTGCCTGGTACTTTCTCCGAGAACTGTTGCAGCAGTTTGTTGTTCACGTTGGATAGTTCCACCAGCGTAATGTCTGACAAAAATCCAAACAATTTTTCGAAAATATAAATCAGCACATAAGCAAAAAGTAGTAGCAATGCATTAAAGGCAAAAACCAAATACATTTTCATATCAAGATCGGAAAAAGTTCCATGTGACATCAACTCGATAGAAGTATACATAAAGGCATAAGCAAGAAAAATGATACTTGCTGTACGTACAAGTTGAGAGCGTTGGGTGAGGTCTTTGAGCGAAGCCACTGCCAACATTCCTATAACTACTTGAATCACCACGAACTTAAATGGTTCTACTGCCATATATGCTACTAGCAGAATAGTAATAATATGTGTGAAAAGTGCTGTTCGCGAGTCGAAAAATATGCGTACAATAATGGGCTGTATGGCAAATGGTATGATAAAGATACTAACGGTAGTAAGTCGTGTAGTAAGTGATGCAATGCTCACCATAAGAAGTACCATAAGCATGATGAAAATAGTATCCTTACGTGAAGCGGCCATACGTGGGCGGAATAAAAGTAAGTAGAGTGCTAATGAAAGCAATACACAAGTAATAAATAACCCTTCGCCGATGAACATGAATAGGTTTTGATTGGCTAGTTTGGTTTGTTTTTTTGTGAGATGCTGTAGCGAAAGTAGTATTTGGTATTTTTCTTCAGTTACGAGGTCGCCATTACCAATGATTTTCTCGCCCGATTGTACCAAACCATATGTTGGAAGTATTTTGTTGAACTTTTCTTGGCGCATTTTGAGCGTCATAGCTTCATCGTAAGTTAGGTTTGGAAGTATAAGGTTAGCAATTTCTCCACGAATGATACCCCAACTAAGAAGTGAGAAAAGTTCATTTTGAGCAAATTCATAAGCTGTACGAAGTGTGAAAACCTCCTCTGTTGTGACAATGTAGGTACGGTTTTGATCTACGATGTAGATTTTTTCGGCATCGCCTGCTTTGCCAAGTTCTTCCACTGTCACCACGCCACGAGCATAAATTTTTTCTAACACGCTCGCAATTTTTGTTTTGTCTAATTCTGAAAATTTTACAGAACTATTTAGTGCCTTTTTCTGAACATCAAGTTGAGTTTTGTCAATCTTGTAATAAGAATAACACTCTTTCAAGATGCTGTCTTGCTCAGCACTTATCTGCTTATCAGATTTCTGAATAGGGAAGTCGAATTCTGCTTTGACATCGTTATACTTCCAAGGCTTGCCAATCTGAAAGTCTAAGGAAGATTGCTCACTTTTTGGTAAAAGGAATAGTACCGCAATTGCAGAGAGCAAAAATATCCCAACAAAAACGGCATAATGTATGGTCTTTTTTGTAATGTTCAGTTTCATTGCTTTTTTTGGTTATAGAAAACTACCTTTCAAAGGTAAAAACAATCTTTCAAAAAAATGTCCTTTTTTCATTCCTTAATCGTATTTTTGCAAGAAACGAAAGAAAAGATGATTATAGGAACAGAATTTTCGCAACAAATATGTGTGCAAGAGAGCCAAACTGCCTTACAAATGGGGTCAGGTTCAATCGAAGTTTTTGCTACTCCAGCAATGATTGCATTGATGGAAAATACAGCTATGCGTTCCATTGAAGGAGATCTCAATGAGGAAGAAACCACAGTTGGAACATTTATTCAGGCCGATCACCTCAAAGCATCTGTGGTGGGAGAAAATCTCATTTGTCACTCAATAGCTACAGAGCAAAACGGTAGAGAAATAACTTTTGAAGTGAAAGTTACCGATGCAAAACAGAACCTTGTTGGACGAGCTATTCATAAGCGTTTTGTGGTAAAAAAGGAACGCTTTTTCGAAAAAGCAAAAGAAATGGCAAAAAACGTTGATTAAATCAAATTTATGCATTATCTTTGCAGTCGCTTTCGCGCACGTGGCGTAATTGGTAGCCGCGCTAGACTTAGGATCTAGTGCCGAGAGGCGTGGGGGTTCGAGTCCCTTCGTGCGCACTACAAGAAAAGACCGATTGTAGAACATTTCTGCAATCGGCTTTTTTTTATTTCTCTACGGCTTGTTGGTAAAGTTTGAACAACTCTGCCACACACTCGGATTCGGTCATTTTGATGCTGAAACCGTAAGCTGCCATAACAGCTTTGTCGTTTTCTTGATGAGCTTTGCGAAGTTCCGGTGGCATAACTCATCGTACAAATCCGCAAGCGAAGAATCGGGATAGAGTGCATGTGCGTCCAAAATTGCTTGCTACCATGTTTTTATCATTTATTTTTGAATATAGTCTTAAGATCTACAACTAATTTATCAAATAATTTTACCTTTTTACTAGTTGTTATTTTTGCCTCTGTCAAAACATAACTACCATCTAAATCCTTTTCAACAATTGCTCTACCTTTTTTTGCAGGCTTCTTTTGTGTCAATGTGCCATCTTCATCAGGTGTAATAAAAAACACCTTAATATGTTTTGTCTGCTTATCAGAAGCAAGTTTAAGTTTCCAATATCCAGTTTGTGCGATTCGCTCTCTTAAAGTAACTTTTACTGATAATACAGCAACTACACGAGCATCTTTAGGATTAAAAACTATAATATCAACATCAGGTAAATGACAACCAAATTCACCATAATCAATTAACAAATTACGTTTTACTTTACCCAAAATTTGGGATAAATTCTTACATTCAGTCCTTTCTAAAGAATTGCCATTAACAACATCTAAACCAATATTTTTAACCTCATCTTCAATTATATATTCGATAAGTTTTTCCAAATTCTTTCCTTTGAATGCACGCCAAGATTGTTCGTGATCATTTCCTATGAAATCTTTCTTATGGAGAGCCTTTGCTTCTGATAATAATTCAGAGATATGTTTAAAAGCCTCTTTCCCAAACTTCATTTTTTTCTTATCATACAATTTTTTTAAATCTTTGAATGTCATAATTTTTCCATTATTATTATATATTCTGTTGGATATACCATTTTTATATCTTTATCCGTTGCCTTTCCAAATCTTCCCGTTTTTGAATCCCTTGTAGAAGGTAACATTTTTGAGGGGATTTCTCTTTTTATAATTTTATGAGTCTTAAATCCAATATTTTCAAATTGTTGCTGAAATACTTCTGCATTTCTAATTTTAATTCCATGAAATTCAGTATCACCTATTACAATACATGCTTTACCACCTACTTTCAAAATACGTTTAATTTCTTTAAAAGTTTCAAGCATATCCGCATAGTAATTTCTAACTTCTTCCTGTTTTTTATTTTTTAGTAACAATACGATTTCATCTGCAATTGTACTTTTTAGATCAATTTTAGTTCTTTTCTTATAAGAACTTCCTATAAATTTTTGTCGAAATTCAGAAAGTTCACTCATAAAACCCAACCATAGTGATGGTAGTTGATGTAAATCAGCATATTCATATGACGTAACATAAGGAGGAGAGGTAACAATTAATGCTGCTTTATTATCTTTACAAGGTATATTTCTCGAATCAGAACACTCTACAACTCTATACACATCTATATTTTCTAAAACATTTGAATTTAACTCGCATCCAAATTCATAATGTTTTTTTATCATCTTTCGAGCTTGAGCTAAGAAAAGTTCAATTGGATTATATATTTTTTTCTTTAAATCTCGTGTAGGTTTCACACTCTTTTGTAACCAAATTGATGACGTTTTAAGTATTTGGGCAAATGAAACTAGGTAAAAATTACGAACATCAGTATTTTCTATTTCTAAAAGTCGAGCTAACAAAATAGACAGCAATTCTTTTTGTTGTGGTAAAAACCAATAATCTATACGGTCATTATTAGGGATCTTTAATAAGGCATCTTTAAGAGCAGCTTCAAAATTTACATTTATACGTTTCTGTAAATCAAATTTTATATTTTCATACTCGTTTACCAATACAAAATTATCAATAGGTGTTGTTTTTACTTTTGCTATAAGATTAGCGATTTCGTTTATATCTGTTCCTATTCCAATGCGATTATTTACAATAGCTTCAACAATAGTTGTACCACTTCCCATAAATGGATCAATAATGACATCTCCCTCTTTAGAATATTCTAAAATAAGCCGTTTTGCAAGTTGAGGTATAAATTTTGCAGGATATGTGTAATATCCATGAGTGATATAAGCTGTATCTTTAATCGTTTTATCAGAAAACGACCAAGAATAATCAATCTGTGTTTGTAAAATGTCCACTTTTTAATATTTAAAAAATATTTCAATCTGCCTGCAAAGATAAAACAAAAAAGGCAGTATTTAGAAATACCACCTTGCGTTTGTTTCTTACAATAACACTAAATAATGCTTTGCGAGAGCATAGCTCGTGCTACTTTGAGGAAGCCTGCTACGTTGGCTCTTTTTCATATAATTAATATACCCGTTAGGCGTGATGCCGTATTTTTCGCATTGCGAACGTATGTCAACTTGTGTCTATTGTAAGCGAGCGTCCTTTTCGTCTGACTGTTCTTGCTTTTCGTCTCTTTTCCCTTGCCAAAATTCTGCAAAGTCCTTGGCTGCCCGTTGTTGTTCCGCTTGCGTCATAAGGCTTTTTTTTATTCTTCCGAAAAATGTACCAATACGTGGCGGTACGAGTTGAAAATTTTTGACTTGGAAACGTAGCCAATGTAAACGTCGTTTTCGTCCACTACGGGTAGGTTCCAAGCGTTGGTTTGCTCAAACACATCCATCACTTTTTCCATAGGCATATTCAGGTAAATGCGTGCAGGCGTGGAAATCATCAGTTGCTTCACCGTGAAGCGCTGATACAGCTCGGGGCGGAACATAATGTTGCGCACCTCGTCGAGGAGTACCGCTCCAAGCAACTTGCCTCGTGCATCTACCACGGGGAAAATATTGCGGTGCGAATGCGAAATGACCTTTACCAACTCGCCTAGGTTCATTTCGGGCGACACTTTTTCGAGGTCAGTTTCTATCACATTTTCCATCTTCAGGAGCGTAAGCACGGCTTTGTCTTTATGGTGTGTGAGCAATTCGCCTTTCTGCGCCAAACGTATGGCGTAGAGGCTGTGTGGTTCAAAGGCTTTTATTGTAACATAGGAAATGGTCGAGGTGATCATGAGCGTCATAAAGAGGTCGTAGCCACCCGTAAGCTCGGCAATGAGAAATATGCCGGTAAACGGAGCGTGCATTACGCCAGACATAAGTCCCGCCATTCCGGCAAAGGCAAAATTGCTCTTTGGCACATTTAACCCCAAAGCGTTAAAACATTGTGCCACCAAAAATCCCGTCAAACAACCAACAAAAAGACTTGGTGCAAAAATACCCCCAGTACCACCACCTCCATTTGTTGCTGCTGAAGCAAAGATTTTGAAGAACACGATTAAACTCAAATAAAGCAAAATGGCCCAAATTTGATTTCTATATTCGTAGAACAAACTTCCGTTGAAAAGCATTTCGCTATTTCCGTTCAAGAGTTCTCCTATCGTATCGTAGCCTTCACCGTAAAGAGGAGGGAAAAGAAAGATTAGCACGCCAAGCATGGCACCGCCGAGCAATATCTTTTTGTATGGCTTGTTCAGTTTCTTAAAAATTTGCTCCAAGCGATTCATCCCCCGAGTGAAATACAAAGAAACAAATCCACACGCAATACCTAACACAATGATGTATGGAATGCGACTTAAAGTAAAAGGTTCCCAATGTTCGAAGTGGAACATTGCTTCGTTGCCTGTAAGAAAATAGGAAATAGCTGTTGCTGTTACCGACGAAATGAGCAAAGGCACAAGCGAAGTCATGGTCATATCGATGAGCAACACCTCAAAGGTAAACATCACACCTGCAATCGGTGCCTTAAAAATTCCACCAATGGCTCCTGCTGCACCACATCCTACAAGGAGCATCAAGGTTTTTTGGTCCATTTTGAAGAATTTACCCAAATTGGATCCAATGGCAGAACCTGTGAGAACAATTGGCGCTTCGGCTCCTACCGATCCTCCAAACCCAATGGTAATGGAACTAGCCACTATAGACGACCACATGTTGTGGATTTTAATAATGGCCTTATGCTGCGAAATAGCGTAAAGAATTTTGGTAACCCCGTGGCTGATGTCGTCTTTTACCACGTAGCGCACAAACAAACTTGCTAGCGTGATACCGATAAGCGGATAAGCCAAATACCAGTAGTTGGCTTCGCCTTGTTTGAAAAACGAGGTCAGCATGTTTTGTATCAGATGAATGGTCTCTTTGAGCACCACCGCCGCTAGCGCCGCACCAATGCCCACAAAAAAACTGAGAAGTAGCACAAAATGCTTCTTTTGAATATGGCGTTCGCGCCACCCAATCATTTTCAAATAAGCACCGTTATTCATCTCTACAGTATCAATATATAATTATAAAAATCATTCCCTAATTATCAGTATAGAGCCGTCAGCATTAAGTTTTATAATGCTCGATGGAGTGTGTTTCTGCACGTCGTCTTGACGGAATTTTACTACATAATCGCATGCTGCTGTTACTTCATCGGCTATTTCCGAAAAAATTAGCGGTGTAGATTTCCCGCTGATATTGGCAGAGGTGGAAACAATTGGTTTTTTGAAACGTGCACAAAGCTGTTGAGTAAACTCTTCGCTTGTAACACGCACCCCAATACTTTTATCCTCGGCAAGTAAGTTTGTCGCCAAGTTTTTAGCATTAGGATAGATAATTGTCAGCGGTTTGTTGCTCACCTCTATTAGGTCCCAAGCAATGTCGGGCATTTCGTCAACATAGTTTTGTATTCTCCCTGCACAATCTACTAGTACGAGCATCGATTTTGCATCGCTACGTTGCTTTAGTCTGTAAAGTTTTTCTACTGCTTCAGCATTTGTTGCGTCGCATCCTAATCCCCAAACCGTATCGGTAGGGTAGAGAATAATTCCACCCCTATGTAGCACATCCAAGCAACAAGCAATGTCGGTTTTCAGTTGCTGATTATTTTTTTGTTGCTCGTTTTCGTTCGGTTTCATCCAAAATAATTTTTCGCAAACGAATAGATTTAGGAGTAACTTCTACGTATTCGTCTTCTTTGATATATTCCAAGGCTTCTTCTAGGCTAAAGACAATAGGAGGAATTATTCGTGCCTTGTCATCTGCGCCAGAAGCTCTCATATTAGTAAGTTTTTTTGATTTTGTAACATTTACCACCAAGTCGCCTTCTTTTGCATTTTCGCCAACTACTTGTCCTGCATAAACCTCTTCTTGTGGAAAAATAAAGAATTTACCTCTATCTTGAAGTTTGTCGATAGCATAGGCATATGCCGTGCCTGATTCCATAGCGATGATTGAGCCATTTGTTCGACGTTCAATTTCACCCTTATAAGGTTGATATTCGAAGAAACGATGAGCCATAACAGCTTCTCCTGCTGAAGCGGTAAGTACGTTGTTCCTCAAACCAATGATTCCGCGAGAAGGGATCAAAAAGTTTAGAGTTACACGATCTCCTTTTTTGTCCATTCCTGTCATTTCACCTTTGCGATTGGCAATCATTTCAATGATTTTTCCGGAACACTCTTCCGGCAAATTAATAGTCATTTGTTCTATAGGTTCACATTTTATTCCATCAATTTCTTTCAGAATAACTTGTGGCTGACCAACTTGCAATTCGTATCCTTCTCGTCGCATGGTTTCTATCAGTACTGATAGGTGTAGAACCCCACGTCCTGAAACACGCCATACGTCCGACGTTTCTGACTTTTCTACACGCAACGCTAGATTTTTATCCAATTCCTTCATCAAACGCTCGTGAATGTGGCGCGAGGTAATAAATTTCCCTTCTTTGCCAAAAAACGGAGAGTCGTTATTGGTAAATGTCATGCTCATTGTTGGTTCATCAATAGCAATTGGCTTGAGAGCCTCTTGTGTATTGACGTCAGTAATAGTATCGCCAATGTCAAATTTTTCTATACCTACAATAGCACAAATATCACCCGAAGAAACAGACTCAACAGGAGTACGTCCAAGACCAGTAAATACGTTCAGTCCTTTTATCTTTCCTTTCGCAATTGTTCCATCTTGTTTTAGCAGTGCAACTTCCATATTGTTTTGAAAAACTCCACGATGTACACGTCCAACAGCAATTCTTCCAACATAGGAAGAATAGTCAAGAGAGGTGATTAGCATTTGCGCAGGACCAAGGATAGTTTCTGGATCAGGAATGTATTTTATAATTGCATCGAGCAATGCAGCAATGTTGTCAGTAGGAGTTTTCCAGTCGTCCGACATCCAATTTTGCTTTGCCGAGCCATAAACGGTAGGAAAATCAAGTTGTTCTTCGGTAGCATCTAGGCTATACATTAAATCGAATACCTCTTCTTGCACCTCATCTGGTCGGCAATTGGGTTTATCAACTTTGTTGATTACAACAATAGGTTTTAGACCTAAACGAATGGCTTTTTCAAGTACAAATCGTGTTTGTGGCATTGGCCCTTCGAAGGCATCAACTAGGAGCAAAACGCCATCGCACATGTTAAGCACACGTTCAACTTCTCCACCAAAATCGGCGTGCCCCGGGGTGTCAATAATGTTGATTTTGTATCCACCATAGTTTATGGATACGTTTTTGGAGAGAATAGTTATACCGCGTTCTCGTTCAAGGTCGTTGTTATCCATTATAAATTCTCCAACAACCTCATTATCTCTAAATAACTTTCCTGCCAAAAGCATTTTATCTACCAAGGTGGTTTTCCCGTGGTCGACGTGAGCTATAATTGCTATATTCTTAATTTTTGTCATCTAAAAAATGTTTTCCTAAAATAAACCTAAAACATAAGCGATACCAATTCCTAAATAGGTTCCTATGGCATAACCTGCTAATCCTATTGCAATACCGCTGATTAGTACTTTTTTATTGCTCATAGCTCCAACAACGGGAGGAATAAATGGAGGTGAACAAAGTAATCCTACAAGCGAAACTGTAAACAAATCTCCATTTATTTTTGCAAATCGAGATATTATCAAATGTAAAAGAACAGCAATTGTCATCACAAATAGCACAAAGAACAATAGTGGCAACGCTTTGAAGTTAATGCTATATATATCAAACTGTGATGCAACAACAATGCTAAATACTAGGATAAAAATCATCCCTAATTCAAAAGTTTTGGGCAAATCTCTGACTTTCTTGAAGAAAGATGCAATGATAGAAAGTGTGGTAATTACTAGAATAATGATAAGCTCATTGAGTTTTCCTGTTATCAACAATGAAAGTCCAGCTGCCACAATTAGAAAACCAAGTGAGAGCAAAAATCCTAGCATTGTGCGAGGAAAAACTTTTCTATTAATCATGTTGCCATAATTTTCAACATCTCTCATTTCTACTCTGTCTGCTGAGATAGTAGAAGTTTTTTGTTCGTCTTTGAAAGGAAGTAGTTTTCGGAAGAATCTATATCCACCACCTACAATGAACATAATTAGAGGGAAAGTTACCAGCATTTCAAACGTATAAACAATGGTGATTACTGTAGGGTCAACATTTAAGGCACTTCCAAGAGCAAAGAAGTTCATTGTCCCTCCAGTGTAAATGCCAGTCATCATTCCTGAAATGTCAGACAAATTTTCAATTCCTTTGTTGCGAAAAACCCAGAAAGCCACTACTACTGCCACTAGGATGGAAACAATTCCCCCCAAAAGCGCCATAATTGTTTTAGGAAGGGATTTTGTCCAAAGTTTAAAGTCGCAACTGAACAACATTAGTGGAATTGCCAATGGAACCATAATGTTCATAATCCATGTTTGTACTGACTGCAGTTGAGCCGTAAGTTCAGGGGTTTCCATCTGCATAAAACCACTTAATGACATAACAATGCCAACGATGTAAGCCAAGATTACTGTTCCTACTTTTTGAATGAATTTGAAATTGTGAAAAATAGAAACAATGATAATCGGGAAAAACAGATAGATTAAAGAAATAATGATAATTTTCATCTTTGATAAGTTTTTATTAAACTATAATTTTTGTTTTCGTTTGTAGGTAAAATAGGCGAAATCAAGATTTGATTCTTCGTCGTGGAATTGTGGAGATTTTTCTTCGATTTCCCACTCTTCTTCGTCGAAACAGGGGAAAAAAGTATCCCCTTCAAAATCTTGATAAACCCATGTAATATAGAGTTTGTTAGCAAGAGGAAAGAATTGCTCGTAAACACTTCCTCCACCAATGACAAAAAACTCTTGTTCAGAATCTGCCATTTGTTGTATAGTCTCTATTGAAGAAACAACTTCGCAACCATCCAATTGTAGATTCTGTTGCGAAGTTAGAACAATGTTGCGCCTATTAGGCAAAGGACGTCTAGGTAAAGAGAGATATGTTTTTCTGCCCATAATTACGGGTGACCCTAAAGTGATTTGCTTAAACCTTTTCAAATCGTCGGAAATGTGCCATAGCAAATCCTGATTTTTACCAATCACATAATTTTGCGATAACGCAACAATAATGGAAAACATACTCTTTGCTTTCTTTTTTTATTAATCTCTACGACCTAAGAATATCATGATGTAATAAAGCAAAGTTGCCAATGAACTCAATGCTGCAACAACATAAGTGTATGCCGCAGAACGCAATGCACTTGCAGCATTATCATGCAACTCGCCTCTTACCATTCCTGTGTCTTCTAGCCATGCTAAGGCACGACGGCTAGCATCGATTTCTACAGGAAGAGTAACAAAACTAAACAATGTAGTAGTAGCAAATAAAATAATTCCCACTAAAAGTAATTGAGGGAAAGTTTCTATCATAAGCATACCCCCAAGCAATACCCACATCACACATCTTGAAGAAAAGGATACAACCGGAACCAAAGCGGAACGCAACTTTACTGGAGCATAAGCTCTGTCGTGCTGAACGGCATGGCCACACTCGTGAGCAGCCACTGCTGCCGCCATAATACTAGTACTATTATATACTCCCTCACTCAAATTCACCGTTTTGTTTGTAGGATTATAGTGGTCGGTGAGCATTCCAGATGTAGATACTACTTTTACATCGGTTATACCATTTTCTGCTAACATTTTTCGAGCAATGTCAGCACCAGTCATCCCGTTAGGAAGAGAAATCTTAGAGAATTTCTTAAACTTGCTTTTTAAGTTGGCTTCCACCAAAAAACTCAAAACAGCTATTCCTAAGAATAAAATCCAATACGTTGTCATATTCTTTACTTTTTGGTTTGTTTCTAAAAATTACTTTTGAAGCAAAATAGTTTGCTCTCTATCAGGTCCAACAGAAACAATGGTGATAGGAACTTCCAGTTCGTTTTCCAAAAATGAAAGATATGCATTAAATTCTTCGGGGAATTCGTCTGCGGATTGCACTTTTGTCATATCCATTTTCCAACCATCAAGTTCTGCGTAGATAGGTTCTATTTTATCAGTAGCTTCAAAAGGGAATTCGGTTACTTCCTTGCCATCGATGCGATAGGCCACGCAGGCTTTAATGGTGTCAAAAGTATCTAAAACATCGCTTTTCATCATTATGAGTTGAGTAACTCCATTTATCATAATGGCATATTTCAATGCTACTAAATCGATCCAACCACAACGGCGACGACGACCCGTTACAGAACCAAATTCATGCCCTAAATCGCAAATTTTTTCGCCTACAGCATCAAAGAGTTCTGTTGGGAAAGGTCCGCTTCCTACACGAGTACAATAAGCTTTGAAAATGCCAAATACTTCGCCAATTCTATTTGGAGCAACGCCTAAACCTGTACAAGTTCCAGCACAAACAGTATTTGACGATGTTACAAATGGGTAAGAACCAAAATCAATGTCAAGCATTGTGCCTTGAGCGCCTTCTGCAAGCACTGATTTTTCTTCTTTTAAAAGTCCATTTATCAAATGTTCGCTGTCAATCATGCGGAAGTTTTTGAGAAACTCTATTCCTTCCATCCATTCAGCTTCTGTCTCTTGTAGATTGTATTCAAAATTCATTGAATCCAAAATTTGACGATGACGAGCAACTGCTTTTTGATATTTTTCTTCAAAATTTTCTAAAATATCACCTACACGCAAACCATTTCTGCTGATTTTATCGGTATATGTAGGACCAATACCTTTACCTGTTGTTCCTACTTTTGAATCGCCTTTTGCAGCTTCATAGGCAGCATCAAGTAAACGATGTGTAGGCAAAATAAGGTGAGCCTTTTTAGAAATATAAAGTCGCTTGGTGATGTCGTGCCCCGACTTTGCCAACGCTTCTGCTTCGGCACGGAACAACGCAGGGTCAAGAACTACTCCGTTGCCAATGATATTAATTTTGTCTCCTTGAAAAATTCCAGAAGGAATAGAACGCAACACATATTTTTCTCCATTGAATTCCAACGTATGACCTGCATTTGGTCCACCTTGGAAACGAGCAACAACATCATAACGTGGCGTGAGTACATCTACAATTTTTCCTTTACCTTCATCGCCCCATTGCAAACCTAAAAGAACATCTACTTTTTGTGTCATTTCTTAATATTTTATATGTTTTTTATTTCTTGTTTTTCTTTTTTCGCGAGCAAGCGGTGCACAACCCATAAATTGCAAGCGTATGTTTTTGCGCCTTGAAACCTTTGAATATTTTTCCTCGTATGGTGTTTTGCAATCTTACATCAGTAAACTTGCGCATTGCTCCACATTCGGAACAAACCAAAAAATGGTGATAATCTGTTGCTGAAGCTACTTTGTAGTATTGAGACATGTCATTATCCAACCGATACTTTACAATCAAATTGCATTCTAGAAGAATCAATAACGTGTTGTAAATAGTTGCGTAACATACTCGCTCTTTTCCGTTCATTTGTTGGTATAACTGCTCAGCAGTGAAACAAGATTCTTGTTCGTATACCGCCTGTAAAACATTGTAACGAGCGATAGTTTTGCTTTTCTTGGTTTCTGTCAAATAAGCCGTCAGTTTTTCTTTTGCTGCTTCAAACGAATTCACCATAATTCACACACAAAAAACCGAGCAAAGTTAATTTTTTTGCTCGATATTTCAAAATTTATAATGGTCAGTCCTTTTTCAAATGTAAAATACAATTGCTGCAAAATGAGAAGTGGATAAAGATACTTTGCAATCATTACTCCTCTTTTTCTCCTTTAAATATTTAAGAACTTGCTTTAATTCATCAGTTTTTTTAGATTAACTCTATATAAAGAATCTGTTGCATTAAATTTTTCTAATACTTGCAATTCGGCTTGAAACGGTCAAAAAATTAAGATTATGTTTCTTCCAAAGATATGATTTTTCATATCTATAAAAAAAGCGAAGCCATTAAGGCCTCGCTTTCTCTTTTAGTTATAATCAAGGGTTTTATTTTACCACCACTTTTGTTGCTTTTTCGTTGGTTACAACAAAATAGATGCCCTTTGATACTTTTATTTGAGCATTGTCGGAAACATTCATTTCTTTTACAATTTGTCCCAAGATGTTAACCACTTTTACACTTCCGCTATAGTTGTTTATGCGGATAGAACCTTCAGTGCCAAAAATGCTTAAAGTAGGTTTAGTACAAACAATTGGTTTCTCAACATCAACCGTAGCATCTATAATTTCTACCATTCTAATTGCAGAAGAGTATGCTCCATTGCAATAAGGATTGTTGGATTTATCGAAACCTGCAGCGGAGTTCATAATAATAACACCTGGTTCAGAGTTGCTATTATCAGTTCTGTATCCGCGCGACCCGCTGAGGTAAACCATACCAAACAATTGTTCTGGAGTGGCAGTAACATTAGCATTTACTCCTGATACCAATTTGTTTACTTCAAATTGCGAAACAATAGTTACTGTAGACTCAATACCTGACGTACTATTGTTCTGTAACCACGAAACATTAGGTTGAGGAATAGCCATGTATTTGCTGTCTGTTACGCTTTGAAGCAAAGCTTTATCGCCACTGATTCGATAGGTGAATAGCGAATTTTCAGGGAAGTCGTTGCCCAAAGTATAAGGCGCCAAAGCAAGTGTTCCGTTGTTGTTATAGATGTAATAAAGCGATGTAGGGGTTAGTGCCATTACCATTGCATACGAGCATCCTGCAGTTGGTTTTACAATATCTTCAGTATTGTAATATGCGGTAATGGCTGTTTGCAAAGGTGCTGCAGCTGATGCGTTAGGATTTGCTTCAGCCACTTCAATCGCCGCTCTTAATGTTTGGCGAGGAGCGTCGGTAGGGAAGCCAACACCTACTTCATCTAATATGCTTTTAGCCGTTTCGATAAGTGCCAATGTTGTTGCACTTGGTTCTGTTTCTGAAGGTGAAGGTGCAACTTCTACAATCATAAATGCAGAAGATTGAGGATTAGCATCGCAGTAAGGTTCGCCTGCACCATCCCAAGCACCATTTTTGACAATCATTGAGCCATACATAGCATTGCCGGTGGTGCTACCATCATTTCCTCTAAAACCGAAGAAATAAACTTGACCAAACATGTCTTTTGTGTCTTTCTGAACACGTGTTGTTCTTACTATTTTTCTAACATCAAATTTTGTTAGGTTACTAGCTGTTGCTTCAAGACCAGTCGTGCTTTTGTTGTAAAGCCAACTTTTTCCTGGCGATGGGAAAGCCATATAGTAATTTCCATCAATGGTGCGGAACATATATTTGTATTCTCCGTCAACCACTTCGCAAACAAATCTTGCCGATTCGGGCAACACGGTAGTTCCCTCGGTGTATGATGCAATGGAAAGCGTACCGCTGTTGTTGTACAAATAGCTATCAGATGCCGAAGTATAACCTTTTCCTACAAAAACGTAGGTTGCCCCATCTGTTGGCATTACGATATCGGTTGTAGCATAATAGTTATCAATAGCTGTTTGTAAAGGACCTGCAGCTGCAGCATTCGGATTAGCCTCAGCAGTAGCAATTGCAGTTCGCAATGTTTGACGAGGAGCATCGGTAGGATATCCAACTCCAACGCCTTCTAACAATTCGTATGCAGTTTCAATAAGAGCCAAAGTAGTTGCACTTGGTTCAGAAGCCGAAGGAGGATCAGCAATTATCAGTGTCATATCAACAATACATCCACCGTTTGTAGCAATGTCGTTACCTGAATCCGTGCTTCCGCAAGGATCGATATTGTTCCAGTCTATTTTGAAACGTAAGCGATAAGTTCCGTTTGCCAAGTTAGTAGGCAATGTCCACGAAGGCATATTGCTGCTGTTTACTCCACAATTATTTTGAACGGTTGTTCCTTTACTATTTGTGCTATAACTTGAACCAGAAGAAGAGTAAAAGTTGTAACTTACCAATTCTCCATTAGATGTTCCTGCTGCATTGGCAGTTTGGTTGAAAACGCCGTCGTTGTTATAATCAATATAAACATAGCCGTGCATCCATTCTCCATTCCATGCCATAGAAGAGAAAGAGAGTGTCGCTCCCGCAGTTGTAGTGAGTGAAATTGCTGTTTTGTCTACATAAACTGCAGATCTTAAACTTTGTATTGATGGCACTTGTGCCGAATTTGCATTATTGTCAGCAATGGTAAATGATGAAAGGTATCTGCTCGAATGCGACGAATTTCCGTTCCAAGTACAATATTCAAGAGCATTCTCATCTTGAAAGTTGGCAACATATTGAGTGTTTCCTGTTACTGTTGCAACATAAGGATTCGATGTGCTAACTATTGAGCCATTTACAGTCCAATTTTTGAAAATATAACCAGTAGAAGGCGTTGCTGCAAGTGTTACTGTTTGTCCGTCTTCGATCGTAACATTAGCTGTTCCTCCGTTGATAGTTGCTGAGCCACCTTGGTTGGCCGACACACTTGCTGTATATTTTACTCTTTCGGTAAGCCAATCCATATTAAAGTTGTAGTAGGCGATGTTAAATCCATCTTCTCCAGCTATATTGCCATCCCACTTTCCTTCTTCAACAAGAATACCCACCGTACCATCATTAAGTACTTCTAGTGATGAGTAAGCAGAATAACCTTCGTAGATAACACGTTTGATAGGCCAAGTTTCGCCGCCATCTGCACTTAGGTAAACTGTTACGTTTTCGCGAGTTGTAGAACTTCCAGGAAGAGAGTGCATAAGGTAATATGTGTCATTGTATGTGATGGAAGTGATGTCGCCATTACATCCGGGATCCATAAGGTTGTTGTTCACTGTAGCGGTTGACCATGTAGCACCACCATTAGTCGATTTTGCCATCAAGCGATAACCCGAACCGTTTGAAGAGTCGTCAGCACGGTTTTTAATACTCATCAGCAAATCGCCATTTTCGAGTTCCACAACTTTTGCCTCGTCGCCCGAAGTACAAGCTGCAGTAGATATATTCCAACTTGCACCGTGGTCGTCAGAATAAATGGCATAGTTGGTCATTCCGCCACCCCAAGTTGAGTTTTTACGTGCAGCCACCACAAACATCAATCGGCCTGTGTTTGTTTTTTTGAGTTGCAAAGCACTTCCCGAGCCAGCAAACATACCAATCCAATACGATTTGGAACCATAGATCCCATTGTAGATGGATTCAGTGATGTCTTTTGGTGTTGTCCAAGTTTGACCACCGTTGGAACTTTCTGATTGGTAAAGTCGCAATGGATAAGAAGAGTTTGAAGCCCAAAGACCTACGCAGTTGTTTCCATAGTTTTCATTTCCCACGAAAATGGTGATGATTTTTCCTGTTTGTTCGTCGTAAACTGCGGCAGCATCTCCATAAGTTGTTCCTGTGGCAGAGTTACCTTGAGCAATAGTAACCATATCTTCCCAAGTCTGACCGCCATTGGTACTACGTTTGGAAACAATGCTAATGATGTTTGGCAAGTCTCCCAAAGCCGAGCCACGTTGGTCGGCAATAGCCACCAAAGTTCCGTCTGCTGTTTCCACCAAAGCAGGAATTCTGTAGTATTGAGAGCCGTTTTCTCCCATAGTGAAAACAGCAGTTCTTGTTGGCTCTGTTATTTGAGCCACTGTTGCTACTGAAACGAGCAACATCATTAAAAAAAGTAAGCGTTTTATCATAAAATCTTGTGTTATTATTAATAATCTGCAAATATAAAGAAAAGATTGGGAAAAACTCTTTGAAAAACGAATTTAGTTAAAATATACTTTTCTCTGTTTTAGAACTTTTTGTAACTTTGGAGGATTTTATTTTTATTTGCAAATTAAGAATGTTTATGAAGAAATGTAACCGTTTGAAAGGCATCCTTTTGGTATCTTTGCTATTGCCTTTGAGTTATCTCGCAGCAGAAGAGATAAATAGTATGAGTGTTTTTCTCAATGGGGAGGCTACTCCGCAAGAGATAATCATTGATGATATTTATAAAATAGTATTTCCATCGGACGACGAAATGGTGGTGAAAACACAGGGCTCGGACATCAATTTTGATATTGATGATGTAAGGGTAATTACGTTTGGAAACACCGTTATCACAAAAGTAGAAGACGATGTTCTTCCTACAGAAACAAGTATTGTTTATGTACCTCAATCGGGCAATGTGCTTGTGGAAAGTACTGATTTGATTAACATTGTTCAAGTTTACAGTTTGCAAGGTGTGTGCGCAAAAATGCAAATGTGCAATAGCAACACATTGAACTTAAACATTTCCGATTTGCACAATGGAATCTATATTGTGGTGGCTCAAACTGCAAATGAAATAAAGGTAGAAAAGATTATTAAACGATAAAAAACAAACCAAAATAATAATGAAAACAAAACTAATTACCATTGTTGCAGTACTCGTTACACTGACGTCTGCAATTATTGCTCAGCAATATGTGCGAGTAATGAAAATTTATAAAGGAAACGAAGTAATCACCTATAAAGTTTCTGAAGTTGATAGTGTGAAATTTGATAAAATGGCTCTTTGCTCAGTTTCTGCATCGGCATCGCCTGCTGAAGGAGGAGTGGTAACCATTGATGGAGATGCTACGTCGAAAGAAGTTGAGCCGGGAACAGCAGTATCTATAGCTGCTACGCCTAATGCAAACTATAAATTTGTAAATTGGACTGTAAATGGCAATGTACAATCGCTAAGCAATCCTGCTACAATCACTATTAATGATAGAACTTCAGTTGTAGCAAACTTTATGAAAAGTTTGAACTATTGTACTACTGCTGCAAATATGATTTACTCAAAGTCGAGAAGATTAAATTCGTTTACATTGACCAATGGAGAAACTTCGCTTGCAATATCGGGAGTTCAAACTTCGTATAGTGATGCGGTGTACAAAGACAAAACTTCGTCTATTTTGCAAGTAGCAGCAGGATCAACATTGTTTTTCTCAGAACTTAACTGGACAGGCTCTTGGATGCATGGTTATGTTTACATTGACTATAATCAAGATGGAGTGTTCAATACCGATGTAAACAAAAATGGTACAAATAGTGGCGAACTTGTAAGTTATAACCATTATAACGGATTTAATAGTGAAGGTAATGCCACGGAAAGAGGCTGTGGAGTGCTAGTAAACAATATGCCATCTTGGACATTGCCATCTGATTTGGCTCCTGGATTGTATCGTTTGCGTTTTAAAATCGACTGGGAAAGTTTAGATCCTTGTGGTTCAACTCAAAGTGGAAATGACATTGCTACAAATTCTGGTTGTATTTGTGATATTACATTGCAAATAACTTCTTCGCTTCCTGTAGTTACTACAGCGGTAAATCCTTTAGGAGCGGGAACTGTTGAGATTACTGACGAAGACCCTACAGATAGCGAAATTATTTTAACAGCAAATAGAAATGCTGGTTATGTTTTTGACAATTGGAGCGCTAACGGAAATGTAGTTTCTGACGAAAATCCTTATACTGTAACATTGACAGAGGATACTGAATTTGTGGCAAACTTTAGAACAGCACAAAATGTTGCCGTATCAGTTTCGATGGCCGAAGGAGGTTTGGAAGCAACAATTTCTGCAAACACCATAATGGAGGGCGAAACCGTTACTCTTGAAGCTACTCCAGATGACGATCATGTATTCTCTCATTGGTCAGTAGGAGGAGTTGAGGTTTCTCGCGAAAATCCTTACGAAGCAGTGGTTCTTGGCCCAACTGAATATGTTGCTAACTTTAAAATTCCAGTTATGCATACAGTTACGCTTCAGGCAGGTAAGGGAGGAACTGTAGATATTGAATCGATAGAAACAATGGAAGGCGACTATGTAACTCTCGAAGCAACTCCAAGTGCAGGTTATGAATTTGAAAATTGGACAATAGAAGGAAACATCGTAAGTACCGAAAATCCTTTTGACTATCAAGTAGAAAACTCGGTAACTGTGGTGGCAAACTTTAGAGATAAATATAGCCAGTTGACCAATGTTCCAACAATCTACATCAATACTGAAAATGGCGTGGCTGTTACAAGCAAGGATGATTATGTAATTGCTCATGTATCAGTTCGTGGAGCGGAAAACGACGCTGATAATATTTCGGAAGTACTGACTGAAATTAAAGGTCGTGGTAACTCTACATGGAACATGGAAAAGAAACCATACCGTTTGAAGTTTGATAGCAAAATAAAATTCCTAGGCAATGCAGCAAAAGAGAAAAACTGGGTATTGCTAGCAAACTATGCTGATAAAACGTTGATGCGTAATGCTTTGGCTTTTGAAACTGCGCGTGAGATGATGAACTTTGGATTTACTCCATCGGTAACATTTGTTGATGTTGTGCTCAATGGAGAAAACCTAGGAAGTTACATGCTTACAGATCAGGTTGAGGTAAAAACGAAACGTGTTCCTGTGACTGAACAGGAAGTGACAACTTCGCTTTCTGATCCTGAAATTACTGGTGGTTACTTGATAGAAGTTGACGGATTTGCTGATAGCGAAATTTCTTGGTTCCAAACTACCAAAGGAATGAAAGTAACTATTAAATATCCTAAAGATGATGAGATAAATTCGGATCAAAGCTCTTATATCAGCAATTATACTCAACAAATGGAAAATGCATTGTTTAGTGCAAATTATACTGATGCTGAATTGGGTTGGAGAAAATATATTGACGAAGCATCAATGGTTGATTGGTACATTGCTTGCGAATTGTTCGGAAACTCTGATGCATGGTGGAGCACATATATGTACAAAGAACGCGACAGTGTATTCAAATTTGGTCCGTTGTGGGATTTTGATATTGCCTTTAATAATGATAGCCGTTTGGGTGATGCTACTAATAAGTTGATGCGTACGTATGCTCACGATCCAAAAACATGGATTGCAAAATGGTGCAGTGATGCAGGTTTTATGTCTTCTGTATATGCACGTTGGGCAGAATTGAGAGAGAATGGTTTGGCTGTATTTATGAATAACTATATTGACAATACGGCTGAATATCTTGATGAGTCGCAGAAAAACAACTTCCAAAAATGGGATATTCTTAACAAAGTTGTTTATAATGAACTTGCAGCTCGTGGATCGTATGCAGCTGAGGTTGAGTTCTTGAGAAATTATGTAAATAACCGTATTGCATATTTGGATAATCAGTTCCAACTTTCTACACCTTTGTATTCGGTGGTAACCTCATCTTCGGATAAATCTATGGGTACGGTTTCGGCTTCGGCAACAACTGTAAATGCCAACGAGGTTGTTACTCTAACTGCAACACCAAATGATGGTTATGTCTTTGTAAATTGGACAATTGGTGGCGCAGAAGTTTCTACTAATAATCCGTATGAAGTTACTGTTACATCAAATATTGATATTAAAGCAAACTTTGCTCCAATCACTAAATCTTTGCCAAAAGTTTATATTAATACACCTAATTCTGTATCAATTACTAGTAAGGAAATTTGGACTGAAGGTAGCACAATGCGTATTTTGGACGAATATGGAGATGAAGTTTACAATGATACAATGAACATTCGTGGTAGAGGAAACTCTACATGGAATTATCCTAAAAAACCTTATGCTTTGAAACTTGATAGTAAAGCAAGTATTTTAGGTATGCCAAAGCATAAACGTTGGGTATTGTTGGCAAACTGGATGGACCGTACTTTGATGCGTAATGCAGTGTCGTTTGAGATTGCTCGTCAGTGTATGGATTGGGTTTCACGAGGAGAATTTGTTGAGTTTTATTTGAATGGAGTTCATCAGGGTAATTATTTCCTTTGCGAACAAATCAAGATTGACAAAAATCGTGTAAATATCACTGAGTTTGAGGATGGAAATGGAACAGGCGAAGAGGGTGGTTTCTTGCTAGAATTTGATACAAACTATCAAGCAGAAATCAATTATTTCTTCTCTTCTGTGAAGAATTTCCCAGTAACCATAAAAGATCCTGATGAGGAAATCATCACATCTTGGTCGCATCCTTATTATACCTACATTAAGAACTTTGTAGGAGGAGTGGAAACTTCATTGAGAAATGGCGATTTTGCTACAGCGTTTGACAAAATAGATATCGCTACTTATGTAGATTATTGGTTGATTCACGAACTTACTACAAACGAAGAACCTCAACATCCGAAGAGTTGCTATATGTACAAAGATGCAGGTGGAAAAATCAAGGCTGGTCCTGTGTGGGATTTCGACTGGGGAACATTTAACCCAAATAAAAATGGTCTTTTGATATCAAGTTATTTATGGTATGGTTATTTGTTTAATTCACCAGAATTTAGAGCAGTAGCTAAAGCGCGTTGGGCAAAATTGAAACCAAAATTAGCAAATATGAATTCATTCATCGACGAAACGGCTGATAAGATTCGTGAATCAGAAGCTGTAAATCATGAGATGTGGCCAATCGATAGCAGAAACAGTTATCCTAATGGCGATGAGTTGATGGAATTTGATGCTGCGGTAAATCGTATGAAGCAAGCGTTGCAGAATCGTATAAATCAGGTTGATGCTGCAATAAATAATTTATAAGAAAACCAACAAATTAAATTAAAAGCCTCTCCTTTTGGAGAGGTTTTTGTTGTTGTAAGATTTGCTATCTTTGTAGATGAGGTAGCAAAATGTTTAACTTTATAAAAATAAAATTATGAAAGTGAAATTTTTCAAATGTAATCACTGTGGAAATGTGATTATTAAAGTGGTGGACTCCAAGGTTCCTGTGGTTTGCTGCGGAGAAAAAATGGTTGAATTGGTTGCTAATACTGAGGAAGCAAGTGTTGAGAAACATTTGCCAGTTGTAACTCGGATAGATGATTGCAATCTTAAAGTTGAGGTCGGCAGTGTGGCTCATCCTATGTTGCCAGAGCATCACATAGCTTTTATCTACTTCGAAACAGAAAACGGAGGGATGCGAATTGATTTGATCGACAAACCAGAGGCAGTTTTTTGTGTTTGTGCCGATAAGCCTATTGCCGTATATGAGTATTGTAATCTTCATGGTCTTTGGAAAACAGTATTGTAAAACATTTTGTAAAAGAAAATAAGTAGAGCGCTGAGGTCGTATTATGGTATTATTGAATGAATTTTTAGAAAAAATCAGCGCCCTAATGTGGGGTTATCCCATGATTATACTTCTGCTGGGAACGCATGTATTACTTACTATTCGTTTGCGTTTTCCGCAGAGGTATTTATTTAAGTCCATTCGTCTATCATTTAGTAAAGATAAGGGTGTTTCAGGAGAGGTGTCTCAGTTTGGCGCTTTGGCTACTGCCTTAGCAGCAACCATCGGAACAGGAAATATTGTAGGTGTTGGTACAGCTATTGCTCTTGGCGGGCCTGGTGCTGTTTTTTGGTGTTGGCTTACAGGTGTTTTGGGTATGGCTACTAAGTATGGAGAAGGTCTATTGTCGGTAAAGTATCGCGTAAATTCCAACGGGCGCATGCTTGGAGGACCAATGTATGCCATTGAGCGAGGTTTGGCAGATTCTTCTAAGGGTTTTTTACGTTATTTTTGGAGGGTGATGGCAGTGGCTTTTGCTTTCTTTACGGCTGTTGCTACTTTTGGAATTGGCTCCACTGTTCAGTCAAACACTATTGCAATGCTTAGTTATGAAGCTTGTGGAGTTTCTCCTATAATTGTGGGCGGAATTGTTACTGCTTTAGCGGCTTTTGTAATTATGGGTGGAGTGAAGAGCATTGCTAGGTGCTGTCAGGTTCTGGTGCCTTTCATGGCAGGATTTTATATTCTTGGCTGTTTATTGATACTTTTTATAAATGCTTCATATATTTGGCCAGCGGTGAAGTTGATTGTAACATTAGCTTTTGACCCTTCTGCAGCGGGAGGAGGTTTTGTTGGTGCTTCAATAATGCTAACTGCTCGTTATGGTATTGCTCGTGGGCTTTTCTCTAATGAATCGGGTTTGGGTTCGGCTCCTATTATTGCTGCTTCTGCACAAACACGAAATCCTGTTCGTCAGGCGTTAGTATCGTCTACGGGAACGTTTTGGGATACGGTGGTAATTTGCGCTATTACGGGTGTTACTATTGTTTCTTCCGTTTTGGCTTATCCAGATATTAATATGAACGATGGAGGAAATCTTACACATATGGCATTCTCCAAAATACCATATATCGGAGCTCCTTTGCTTACTTTTGGATCTCTAACTTTTGCTTTCTCTACCATTCTGGGTTGGGGAATATATGGTGAAAGAGGAGTTGAATTTTTAGCTCAAAAGTGGATTTATAGAAAAGAAAAAAATATTTTGCCTCAGCAACTTGATTATAAACTGAGAAAAATAAATAGAATTTATAGAATAGTTTTTCTTATAACGGTTTATCTTGGTGCTGTTGTGAGCATAGATTTTGTTTGGAATTTGGCAGACATTTTCAACGCATTGATGGCAATTCCTAATTTGTTATGCCTTATTTTTCTTTCAAATGTTATTGTTAAGGAGACGCGCAAATATCTTTGGAATAATAATCTTGATGAAAAAGAAGAGTAACGTTTCTTTTATTCATTTGCACAAATAAGTATATTTGTCAGCGGTTTTTTATTGATTTTATAAAGAAAAAGAGAGATGAAACAATTTTTTAAATTTACATTTTTTGTTGTTTTCTTTTGTGTTGGGATAGGTGGTGCGAATGGTCAAAATTTACCTCCTCTCCCTATGGATTCGGAAGTTCGTTATGGTCAGCTTGATAATGGATTGACCTATTATATTCGTCATAATGAGACACCTAAAAAACGTTGTGAATTTCATCTTGTTCAATCAGTTGGTGCAATTTTAGAGGAGGATCATCAAAACGGATTAGCACACTTCTTGGAGCATATGGCATTTAATGGAACTACACATTTTGAGGGGAAAGGTATCATCAATTATTTTGAGTCGATTGGGGTCGATTTTGGTAATAACATCAATGCTTATACGTCGCTTGACGAAACTGTCTACCGTCTTAGTAATGTTCCAACCTACCGAAAAGGAATTGTGGATACAGCATTGTTGGTATTGCATGATTGGTCATGCGCGTTGCTTTTGCTCGATGAGGAAATAGATGCAGAGCGTGGAGTTATTCGTGAAGAATGGCGAACAAGAAGTCAAGCAGATAGACGAATGTGGAAAGCTTCTTCGGCGCAGAAATATCCAAATTCGCAGTATGCTAAGAGAGATATTATAGGAGATACGGTAGTTATCAATAATTTCCCATACAAAGCATTACGAAGTTATTATGAGAAATGGTATCGTCCAGACCTTCAGGCAGTAGTGATAGTAGGGGATATTGATGTAGATGCCGTTGAGAAAAAGATAAAAGAACTTTGGAAGAATGTTCCTTCGGCTAAGAATCGTGGAGAACGTCCCGTATATCCGATACCAGATAACAAAGAACCAATTGTTTCTTTTGTGAAAGATAAAGAAGCCACTTATACAAGAATTGATTTAGAGTATAAGCAGAATCCTTTGTCTTCATCGCTCAAATTATCGCAAGTTGGTTTCGTACAAGATATTGTTAGTACCATTGTTTCGCTTGTGTTGTCGGATAGGTTTTCTGAAATAAGTAGAAAACCAGATGCATCGTTTGTTTTTGCTACAGGAGGTTATGGCGAATTGGTGAAATCAAAGGACGTTTTTCAACTTTCTTGTGTGGCCAAAGAAGGAAAAGAAAATAAGGCATTGGAAGATTTGCTCATTGAGGCAGAACGTTTGAAACGATATGGCATTACCAATGCAGAACTTCAACGTGCAAAAAGCAACATCCTTTCAGCCTTGGAACAAGAGTTCAATGAACGCGAAAAAAGAGAGAATATTTCTTTGGTAAATGAATGTATAAGCCACTTTTTGAGCCACTCGCCTTTGTTGTCGGTAGAATGGAAGCTGGAAACTATAAAAAGAGAACTACCTCGATTGACACTTGAAATGGTAAATACCTTTGTGCAAAAAAAATGTGTTAGAGAAGATAATCTGATAATTAGTTTTTCTTCGCCAGAAAAAGAAACTCTTGCTATTCCTTCTCAAGAAGATGTACTAAATGTGTTGGCAAAAGTGAACAGAATGATTGTCAGTGCTCCACAGGAAGAGAATCTAAACCGACCATTGGTTGAAAATATGCCAAAAATGGGTTCTATAAAAGAGTTGTCAAAAAATGCTGAGTTGGACGCTGTTGAGTGGACGTTGAGCAATGGAATAAAAGTGGTAATTAAACCTACTGCTTTCAAAAAAGACGAGATTTTGATGCTGGCTTATAGTAAAGGAGGAACATCTAAAGTTGAAAAGTTGGAGGATCTTCCTTCTGCAGCAGTGGCTGAAGATTTGGTTGAATTTAGCGGTTTAGGACAATTTTCGGCTAGCGAGCTAGAAAAGGTGTTAGCAGGAAAAATTGTTAGCATAGCACCTTCTATAAATGCTTTTAGCGAAGAGTTGAGAGGTAGTTCTTCTGTAAAAGATTTTGAAGTAATGTTGCAGCTTACCCACTTGTACTTTACTTCGCTTAGAAAAGATGATGACGCTTTCAACGCAATGGTTGATATGTATAAAACGGCTGTTGCAAATAGAGATAAAAATCCAAAAACTAATTTTAGAGATAGCATTTCTTTGATTCGGAGTGCGTATCACCCAAGAACATTGATTTTCAACGAAGATTTTGTAAAGAAAATCAATTTGAAAAAGTCAATGGAGGTGTTCCAACAACGTTTTGCTAATGCTGCAGATTTTACCTTTATGTTTGTGGGCAATATTGATCCAAATGATAAGAATATCAAAGAGAAAGTGCTTTGTTGGTTAGGAGGATTGAAAACGAAGAAAACGCGTGAAACTTTTGTTGATCACAATGTTCGTTATCCCGAGGGAAAAGTTGAAAGCCATTTTGCTTGCCCAATGGAGGTAAAAACGGCTTCTAATTATGTAGAGTACAATGGTGTAATGGATTTTAACCTAGCCAATATGTTGAATCTAAAAGCGATAGCAAACATCTTGGATATGAGATATCTAGAAAGTATTCGTGAAAAAGAAGGCGGTAGTTATGGCGTTAGGGTTTCTTCTGTTCTAGCTAAAGAACCTATAAAAAAAGCAACGTTGTCTATCCAATTTGATACGGATCCAGAAAAACGGGAACAACTTTTGGCGATTGTTTATCAAGAAATCGCTGAGATAATAGAAAATGGTCCTCGAGCAGACGATTTGCAGAAAGTAAAAGAGGCTATGTTGAAAGGCTTCTCTGAGAACCTAGAGAGAAACGAGTGGTGGCTTTATTCGGCGGTTTATAATAATTATTTTAATGGTTTTGACCTTTTGAATGACTATAAAAAAACTGTAAAAGGCATTAACGGTACCACTCTTCAAACAACGCTCAAGAATCTTGTTCTGCAAGGAAACGTTATAGAGATTCTGATGGAATCCGAGGAGTAGTTCTAAGTTTTAATGTTGATATATTCATAAAAAAACAACCTCACTTTTGCGGTGAGGTTGTTTTTTGGATATTTTCAAAATCTTACTTTGTAGTTGGAAGTAAGGGTCTGACTAATCTACATAATCTCCAAAACCAAAATCGTGTCCAAGTTGGCGTTCTACCATCTCATAAGGAGGTTTGTATTCCTTGTTTGGCTCCAAGATCTGTCGGAATGTATCTGCAATTGCTTTTGTAAATTCTAGGAAATTAGCATCAAAAAGCCAAAGCCATGCTTCAACGCGAAGAGTGAAGACATTATCAGCCTTCACATGGTATGCTATATTAATATTCTTTTGAACTCCGTACCATTTATTTCTATCACATGTCAGATTATAGGTACTTGCCATATACTCAGACAATGTTTCATATAACTTATCAAATGTCTCATAGTCCTTAATTCTGGCGAGCGAATCATCGTATCCATCATTTCCTTTTGTTGTATTATAGCAAAAATGAATTTGCTCCGGACGATTTCTTAGACCGCAAGCTTCAAGTATTGGAACTACCCAACTATTAGGATGAGCAGACAGACGATCTATGTCATCTAGAAAAAGACGGAGATTAGGACAAGCATTTTCATTATGGATATTGTAATATGTAGTAGGATTGTCAGGATCTGATTCAATTTCCTTTGAAACGTAATTGAATCCTCCTAATTTTGCAATATGGTACGCAAACCATCCTGTCATTGGCTCAGTAAAACCAGAAGTGAATACGATGGTGACGTTTGAGCCACGATCAATGCAACAACCATAAGGGGTATTCTTTTTGTAATTTAAAACTACGACTTTATCTTCAGGTTGATCCTGCTTATTAATAGAATTTGCTATATTATATAAGTGAAAGCAATTAGAGGCTTCAACTGCTTTAATGATATCTACTTGAGGTA
This sequence comes from Paludibacteraceae bacterium, assembly GCA_045612365.1. Taxonomy (GTDB): domain Bacteria; phylum Bacteroidota; class Bacteroidia; order Bacteroidales; family Paludibacteraceae; genus RGIG9608. Next base: position 9,941 of record JAZKYY010000006.1, on the reverse strand, counting down.
TAAATTTTCTTGTAACTATAGTATCTACGGGGTAATATCTTGGAACATAAAAGAGATTTGTATGTTGTTGGTCTTTGACAAATTTAAACATTCTAGTAATCTTATGAATATTTAAGTCAATATAATCTTGTTCTTTGTCTTCTTCCATTACCTCAGTAAAGGCAGAGCCAATCAACCCAGCCGGAACAGCGAAGATTGCTATTCCAAGTATACCGATGATGCAAGCTATTAGACGTCCGGTCAGTGTAATAGGAGGGGTGTCGGCAAATCCTCCCGGATCACCTATATATTGTGCAAAAGCCCACACTACAGATTTCCAACCATTGTTATAAATTTCAGGTTGAGACTCATGTTCAACAAAGAATAGTATAAATGAAAGTATTAAAGTAACAATTGCTAAAAATTGTAATGACACACCCATCTCCTGTTTTTTCGCTTTGATTGCCCGTGATAAAATATTGAATGCCTTAAGATACCTAAATGCACGAAGTAATCGTGCGATACGTAACGCTTTGAGTGCCACATATGGTATAGGTATAATAAAATGTAAATAGAATGGGTAAGTGGATAATATATCAATTAAACCATAGAACGAAAAACAGTACTTAACCCTACCCCAAAAGCCTTTGTATTTCTCATCTAATAGGTCGGCACACCATATACGCAGAGTGACCTCTATGGTAAAAAAAATCGTTGTAAAATAGTCTACGAAGTGAAGCCAGTTGCCATATTTTTCAACAATTTCGTCATAAGTCGAAAGAAATACTTCTACTGTAGAAATTATTATAAGGCCAATAATGGCATAGTCTAGATAATTATGCCATTGTTTTGTGTGCATGTCATTATCAAAAACGCGGCTTAATTTATGTCTAAATTTTTCTATCTTTTGATTCATGGTATTAATTATTTTAAGTTTATTAAAATTTCTTTTACAAAACATAAACAGTTTCTTAGTTCGGTAAATATAGTATATTCGCTATTCTTGTGAGCATTATAATAACCACAACTAACATTGCACACAGGAATATCAAGACCACGCATTTTTAGTTCCACCACATCGGTTTTGCCACCTCTAACCATTACATAGCCATATTTCTGCAAAATGTTATGAGGAATAAAACTAGAGTCGCATAGGAGGGTTTCTCCTTTCCCAATATAAACCACATCAAAAGCACCTTTACGGTCGCACTCGATTATGTATTTTACATTATCAAAAAAAGATAGGTTACAAGCCCTTGCTCCACGGCACCCAGCTCTATCACCTGAACGCTCCTCTTGTACAAACAATGCAACCTTCAAAACCGACTCCGTACGTAATAGACTAAGAATTATCCATATACCGTTCTTATCATCTGCTCCACATCCAACCCTGTTCCAAAGTCGGTTGACCGTAAAGACCTTATCTCCTTCAATAAGCACCTCTCGTTGACATGGAGCATGTATTTCGTCTAGATGTGCTGCAACACAGGGGTACATATCTGCGTTCCCCTTTGTTATAAACATATTACCAAAACTATCTTCCTCTATATTTAGAGAAACGTCTGTAAGTACAGAGCAAATAAAATTTTTTATCTCTTTTTCATTACCCGACTTGCTATTTATGCGATAAAGATTTGAAAGTAGTTCCATTTTTTGATAGTTAAATTCATTTCAATTTCCTTTTAAGAAATTCAATACACATCTGCTCTATTTCTGTTCCGCGCATTTCCTGCATTTCAGGATGGCATTGTACTAACATTTTGCTATCATCTGCAGCTACTAATAATTCCCAAATCCCATCAATTGATTTTCCTGTAAGAGAACAATCAAAAGGAACTGTTTTAACTGCTTGATGATGTCGTGAATTTACTTTCCATTGCTTACCATCGCTTAATAGTAATGCATGAAAATTACTTATACCTTCTTCTGTTTTTTTGTGTTTTGCATTTAATATCCCTAAATCTTCAATAAGTTCAGCACCCATCAAATAGCAAACAATCTGCATTCCACGGCAAACTCCTAAAATAGAAATATTTTTCTTTACACATTCATCAAAAACCAAACCCTCAAGGTTATCGCGTTCTTTATTTGTGCCAATATCAGGACCTCCACAAAAAATCATTACTTTACACCCATGACTTTCAACAGGAGAAGATACAACTTTATAGTTGAATCCGTATTCTGTCAACCATTTCTCGTAACTATTAATGGTTTTACATCCCTCAACTATTCCTATCATATGTTTTTAATTAATCTACTCCGTATAATTTTTTCCAATATTCAGACTCTACTGAACGAATTTGGTACTCATCAAGATGCAATTTCTTAGGCTTTCGAATTTCTAAATTACGATTAAGCACCTCTGCTACACTGATAATTGCTTCATGCACGCCTTTATTAAACACCATAAGGTCGTAAGAAACAGATAACAACAAAACATTAGCCTCAGTTTTTGTCTTCAAATAACGAGCTAAATTCTGTTTACCAACTTTAGGTTGAACATTATGCATATCTGTTTTCAACTGATTTTTTTCTTCGAGAGTTTTTGAAAAATCGTTGTACAATTGTTTAACCAACTCGCCATTCCAAGGAATACAACCCTCAAAATCGAAAGAAGTTTCGCCTTTTTCACCTCCAAGTTCAAAATGGAAGTCATATGGAGAATTTCTAACAACTTGCTCACCAGCCATGACTATAATCCAATCGTTTTTACCTTTACCTTCTATAATATTATCAATAAATTTCTGAAATACAGGATGTGTTTCAGTTTCTTCAGTAACAGTATAGAAATTACAACGCATATTTTCTTCAGAATGCGTTCTTGAGAAAAGCTCATTTGCGACATAATTAAATCCAGCCAATTGAGCGACATGCCAATCAAAAAAACTCAAACCATTATCGCCACGACCAAGAGGATTGACAAGAGTAACCGATGAACCACGATTGATATTACATCCATACTCGGAATTAACATGAAACTGATTCACAACAATCATATCAGTTTTTGGTCCAGAACTTATTGCCGCAGCTAAATTTTTCACACGAAGATTTTTTGATGCAGTAACAGCCTTTATAATTTCATCACTTAAAAGTCCTAATTCTAACTGCAAATCACCTAAACTAATATTTTTTGCAGGCCAAAACGCACCTCCTCGTTTTATTGATTTCACAAGCATAAACTCATTGATACGTTGAACATTCTCTTTCAATTCTGTTACTTTCGTATCCTCTTCCATTACTTCGGTGAAAGCAGAACCAATAAGTCCGGCAGGTACGGCAAAGATAGCAATACCGAGGATACCGATAATGGTAGCAATTAAACGTCCAACAAGAGTAATAGGAGGAGTGTCGGCAAAATTGCCTGGGTCGCCTATATATTGAGCAAATGCCCAAACAACCGACGTCCAACCATTAGCATAAACATCAGGTTGAACTTCGTGCTCCACAAAGAATAATACAAAAGATAAAATAAGAGTAACGATAGCAAGGAATTGAAGGGAAACTACCATTTCACTTTTTTTCGAAGAAATTGCTCTCGACAAAATGCTGAATGCCTTCATATAACGGAATATGCGTAAAAGACGAGCAATACGCAAAGCCTTGAGAGCCACGTATGGAATAGGCATAAAGAAATGGAGATAAAAAGGATAGGTTGATAGAATATCAATCATACCATAGAAAGAACAACAATATTTTATTCTTCCCCAAAACCCTTTATACTTTTCATTTATTTGATCGGCAATCCATATACGCAATGTTACTTCAATAGTAAAAAATATGGTAGTAAAAATATCGACGAAGTGTAATATCGTTCCATACTGCTTAACAATACCATCATAGGTCGATAGAAAAACCTCAATTGTAGATAATACAATAAAGCCAATAATTACATAATCAGCGTAATTATGCCACTGTTTTGTGCGTAAATTGTCATCAAATACGCGCCCTAGTTCAAGTTTTAACTTTTGAATTTTTGAGTTCATATTTTTATTTTTTAATTTATCAACTATGTCGCACTGATGCTAATCTAATGCTAGATTTAGATCTTTGTTACAAATTTTTAATTATTTCTATAACTGCATTTTTCATATCCTCCAATGGCATAGAAGTAACTCCAGTGTTTACTTGTTTCGGAAGTCTTGGAAGATGAATAAAACCAACTTTAGCATTGAATCCTAATTTTTCACACCAATACAACCAATTATAAAAAGTATGATTGCAAACATAAGTGCCAGCAGAATTGGATATTACAACAGGAACTCCAATTTGCTCTACGGTAGCTTTCATTGTTTTTATTGGTAGAGTTGCAAAATAAGAATTCTCTCCATCGGTGTATATAGGTTCATCTATAGGAGCATGTCCACAATTGTCAGGAATTCGAGCATCATCAATATTGATAGCTACACGTTCAATGCGCAATTTGTCACTTGTCGATTGTCCAAAAGACAAAACAACGTCTGGATTATATTTAGAAAAAATATTTGGGACTAAATCAGATACAGATCTAAATTCAACGGGCAAACGAAGTTTTATACACTCAAAATTGCCAATCGCATCGGGCAGAGATGAAACCAACTCCCACGAAGAGTTTATATCGTAGCTGCCAAAGGGTTCAAAACCTGTTAACAAAACACTTCTCACACCGACATTTTAATAACAATAATATCTTTCTTTGAAATGTTCTGTATTAGGAAGAGCAGATACGGCTTCTATCCAAATATAATTGGCATAGCGCATACGTTCATTCTCAAATCCTAAATAAATGGTTTTTAATCCCATCGTTGGAATCCGTCCATTACATGACTGTGTCCCTAGTGTTGAATAATCAATGTTATATTTCAAATTGGATACACTCATGCCATCTTGAAACTTCTTTGCTTGTGCAGAATTAGTAAATACATACATGTTACAGTAGGCATCTTCTTCTTTTATGGGGCGGTTGTCATCGAGTATGGTAGCTAACAAGCCGGAACCAATTCTTGATTCGTAAAGAGGCAATCCAAGCAACCGAATTTCGTGATATGAACGATTTAGGTTCTCGCTAAATTCTCCGTCTTCACTTCTATCTATTTCGCTCGTAGAAATACGAAGACTGTACATAATATCAGTTGCTCCTTGTGGAACTTTTACTGCTACAATAGCTCTAGAACTGCCCGAAAACATTGATTTTAATTGCCCTCTCAAAGTAAACTTGCGTGGTTCTTCAAACAAGTTTTGCATTTTTATTCCTTTTACTGTTTTTACCCTGAAATCTCCTTTTTGAGCATCAACTGTTTCTGAATAAACTTTCTTGGAATTAGCAACTCTTTCAAGCGAAGTTGCAATATATCCCATCGAAAATGAAATATATTGACTTGATAGGGGAGTTATTTCTACAAGATAGATGGCTTTATTTTTAATTTTTATTGATTCAGATACGTTTTTTACACCAGAAAAACTCTTTAATAGTACTTGACTATCATTGTTATAAATTTTTATATTTGTAGATTTTTCGGATGAGAAATTAATTTGCAAAATTTCTCCTTTTTCCAAATAAACAGGATAAGTTTCTGCTTGTTTTATCAAATAATCCTCTTGAATTACAACCCATGTCGCTGTTTTTGACATATCTTCTTTCAATCTATTGTTCAACAATTCACGAAGATTATCAACTCGCACTTTAAGTTCTTTACATACAGACAATGTTGCAGAATCCATCCCTAAAGGATCATAATTAAAATACAAATCCTCTTTTAAAGCAGAAAGTTTCTTTATGTCATCTGCTGAGAATTGTTCAATGGAAGCAAGCAATCTTTCTACATTTTCAGTTGTTTCAATATTTTTTTGGTAATCCTGATAGCATTCGTCTGACATCGACATTTTTTTCTTTCCGCAACTACAAACTACTAATACTAAAAATACGATTATAATACCTTTTAGTTTCATGATTTTCTTCTGATTTTGGTTATTCTTTCTTATCTGTATTTTCCAAAAGTTTATTCACTTTTTCTTCTATCTCATCTAGTTTTAATTTAACATCATCATTATTGTCGCTTACCATAGCATCTACAAATATAGAGTTGACTACAGACAACCCAATAATACTGCACATAATGAGTAATGCACTAAAATACAACCTGATTAATTGTACTGTTACTACAGATGAATTTTTGGCTATCTCATCCGGAATTTCGTTCCAACCCTCACCTGTACAAATACGAAAAACGGTAAAAATACTATCTAGAGGTGTAGCAAAATATTCAGGTGCAGAAGATTTGAACATTGCGCAAGAGAGCAAAGCAAATATTATAATTAGAAGAAAAAGACTTACAAAAACTCCAATACTTTCTTTCATTGCTTTACTAAAATTTCGTACAATAGCGGAGAAATTAGGGAATATGTGTAGAATTCGAAGAAATCGTAATACGCGCAACAATCTTAATACAAGTAAAACAGAAACATTTTCATTGGAAATTTCTGGAAGGAAGAATAAGATTACTGATGGAATTGATAAAATAACAAGAGTACCATCTAAACGATTCCAACCATCTTTCCAATATCCCTTATTACCATAAACCTTCAATTTTACTCCCATTTCTGCCATAAAGAAAATGGTGCAAATCATGTCTATAAGCGTAAAACAATAATAAGAAAAACCAGATTCTTGCAAAAAATACAAATGGCATTAAGTACGATGATTGATAGTACTATTTTTTCATTTAAAAAAAACTGTTTTAAAAATTTCTTCATATTATCTTTTTATTAGATTTTATTACCCCTCTAAAATTCTATAAGAAATAAGTACATTATCCGCATACCACTGAATTAATTGGCTATCATTTTTATCGATGTATATTCTTACATCCCAATTCCATTTATTTTTGTTCTTCTTTCCTTGGTTAAGTTCAGCATGTTTATAAGGATTATCTTCTGGTAGTTGAGCCAATATATTGGATATGAACACTTTTGGCTCATCGCCCCCATATGTTTCTATACTTACCGTTGCGCATTTTTCTTTTACACTATATAAACAAACAATTTGTGCATTAATAGATTTAACCTTGAATATCATATACGGTCTATCGCCAGGTTTCGGAAGTTTGATATTTAAGTCTTTTGACAATTGTTTATTAAGAGGTGTCCAAAGTATTTCTGCCCAAGGCACATTAGCAACTCTCATCTTTTTAGGAGTATCAAATGCCTTGAGGTTGGTCACAGCAGACAATTCCATGGTGGCTTCAATGATGTCACCTAACTGATCATCATTGTTGACGATTGAAACCATCTTGTTAAGTAGACCTGATACTTGAAATACGCGATTGCTCAAGTGTGTTTCTTTCTGACACATACGGAAGAGTATTTTCTCCCACTCATCGTTAAACTCATCAGCAGCATTCAAACTTTCTTGCTCCTCTTCGGTTAGTTTGCGAAGTTTAAGTTTTGCAGCAATACCTTCGTTCCATTGTTTGAAGTCTGGCTCTTCACTCAATTGGTTGTAGATATATGGATATGCAATCTGCATACATACGAGTGCAAAGTTGAGAGTCTTGTTGGTGCTATCCATGTTTTCTGTACCCATCACCTTGCGGTTGATGATAGAAATTAAAGAGAGCGTATTGGTCAATCGCTTCAACGAACGTGGATTGCATCCTACTGATAGTTGGGCAATCTCCGAAAGATTTTCAGCCAATTGTGGATCTGTCAATTCTTCTTCGGTCACAAAATTGATTTTCTTGAGTGCATCCACCAAGAAGGTGTTGACGTTATACGATGCCACAGGCATTGAGAATGGCAATTGGATAATCTTGTCAAAGAATGCACGGAATTCACGCTCGTTCTTCTCGGTTAATTCGCCGAACTTAGACTTTAGACCCTTGATAACCACATCGTAGTCAATCGCGAGGATAAATACGCATTTATCCAAATCAAAGATATTCTTGAGGAGCTCCAAGATCTCTACTGCCACAGGAGGGTCAATACGGTCCAAGTCGTCAATATAGAAGGTAAACCCTTGTTTGCTAGAGTCGGTATCCAACGCCTCATCAATGAGTTTGGCAATCTCGTTTTTGAGTTGGAGAATGTCCGACTCGGTGTTAGCGTTAGCATCAAATAGTTCATCTACAATTCCACCATCAATGCCCACTGTATTGGCTGCGATTTTGGTGCCTACAGTAGCCATCTTCTTGAAAATGCCGCCGATTTTCTTTTTACTTTCATCCCACTTTGTTGCATTAGGGTTGAGAGCCCCTATTTGGTTGATACATCCCTCTAGAATACTAATAATGGCTTGACTTGGGGTCTTCATCAAGGAGTACTGCCAGGTGTTAATCCATACAGGGAAGTATAGTGCACTCTCCTTGTCACATAGCTCCCAACGGAGTTGATTCATCAAAGATGTTTTACCGCTACCCCATTCACCTTGCAATGCGATAGTGATAGGAGTGTTTGTCAAATTGATAAACTCTATCAATGCTTCTTGGTATTTGTTTATACCAAACAAATCTTCCTCGGTATATTTACGAGGTACGTCAATAATACTTGATTTCATATTTGTCTTTTATTACTTTTATTTTTTAGTGAGTGCTTCTAGTACTTTGTTACCGAATTGGCGTGTTGTCCAATCAGAATTGTACTCAAAACCAATCTCCTCTGCTAACTCGCGAAGAGCAGGTTTGGATTTAGCACATAGTACTCCGTTTTTATATACTTCCACTCGCTTATCTTCTGTACGAACCAATTTCCACGCACCATAAGTGATACTCTTGCTTCTGCCTTTTTTAGGTGCAGAGTCAAAGGCCTTAAGGTTGGTTACGGCAGACAACTCCATTGTAGCAGCGATGATATCACCTAATTGATCATCGTTGTTGACGATAGTAGCTATCTTATTCAGCAAAGTTGATACTTGGAATACACGATTACTCAGGTGAGTCTCCTTTTGACACATACGGAAGAGAATCTTTTCCCAATCATCATTAAACTCTTCTGCGGCATTGAGGCTATCTTGCTCTTCAGCAGTTAATTTGCGTAGTTTGAGTTTCGCAGCAATACCTTCGTTCCATTGTTTGAAGTCTGGCTCTTCACTCAATTGGTTATATATATAAGGATACGCAATCTGCATACACACGAGTGCAAAGTTGAGGGTCTTGTTGGTGCTCTCAATTGCTTCGCTATCCATTACCTCGCTATTGATGATAGAGATGAGCGATAGGGTATTGGTCAATCGTTTCAACGAACGAGGGTTGCAACCTACAGACAACTGTGCAATCTCAGACAAGTCTTCAGCCATTTGTGTATTAGCAAGTTCTTCTTCGCTAAGGAACTCTATCTTCTTGAGTGCATCTACTAGGAAGGTGTTCACATTGTAAGATGCCACTGGCATCGAGAATGGCAATTGAATAATCTTGTCAAAGAATGCGCGGAACTCGCGTTCGTTTTTCTCTGTGAGTTCGCCGAACTTAGATTTCAGACCCTTGATAACCACATCATAGTCAATCGCGAGGATAAACACGCACTTATCCAGGTCAAAGATATTTTTGAGGAGCTCTAAAATTTCCACTGCCACAGGTGGGTCAATGCGGTCCAAGTCGTCTATGTAGAAAGTGAAACCAAGTTTGCTAGAGTCGGTGGCCAATGCCTCGTCAATGAGTTTAGAAATCTCGTTCTTGAGTTGGAGGATCTCTGACTCTGTGCTTGCTTCTGTTGCGAATAACTCATCTACTGTACCGCCGTCAATACCTACGGTACTAGCAGCCATCTTGGCTCCTACGGTAGCCATTTTCTTGAAGATACCGCCGATTTTCTTTTTGCTCTCGTCCCATTTTTGCACATTAGGGTTGAGTGCTCCAATCTGGTTGATACATCCCTCGAGAATACTGATAATGGCTTGACTTGGGGTCTTCATCAAGGAGTATTGCCAGGTGTTAATCCATACAGGGAAGTATAGTGCGTTGTCACTATCACATAGTTCCCAACGGAGTTGGTTC
>JAZKYY010000005.1:0-3561 GCA_045612365.1 Paludibacteraceae bacterium | reverse complement strand
TGTTTGCCACTGTTACTTTCAATTTCCCTTTTCTTATTGTATGCAGAGAGGCGTAAATCGCCATTTTTCTGCTGAACGATGAGGCTGTACTCCTTAATTCTACGACAAGACCCAACGCCAATATACAAGATGTCTTCAAGGAGTTTATCCCTATCTGTTACCTTTGTACCATTGACAACAGGTATAAGGTTTTCATCACGAATGGCACGAATTAGGCGTTTGGAGAGGTTGCGAGTATCATCGAAAGCGAGGTCAAGGCGTGTCAGGTTGTGGAATTTCAATCCCAACATTCCCTCTATGTAGTCAAGGTAAACGAGGCGGTTGTGGGTGTTATAGTTGTAGTTGAGGTATAGTTGCTTGTTGTCTATCTCAATCCACATGAAACCACTCATTTCGCCCTCTTTGTCTGCAATATTTCAAAGCGAGTGCAGTAAATATTCATCGTTTACGATAAATAGTAGCATAAGTAGAAAAAGAGTAAATAGTAAGTAACTTTTTTGAAAAAATTATTTTTACCTGAAATGATAAACAGATTTTCACCTATACTACTAAATTGATTTTTTGATAAGCGATACGGGTTACATAGATAAAAAGCACCCACAGAGGGGCGTAAATGCTGTTTTAAGACTTGATACCATTACCAACCTTGTCAAAAGGCGCAACAAAATCACAAACATTACGAGATGTTATTTTGTTCAAATTTGAGAGTTTTTCTCAAAAATGCTTGCAAAAAATACTTGTATACATTAATTTTGAATCAACTTTGAGAGTAATTAACAAACTGAAACCATATAATTATGTTACTAGAATTTTCTTGTGCAAATTTCAGGTCTATCCATAAAGTATGCACGCTATCAATGGTTGCTCAGAAAATCACTGATGAGCCAAAAAGCAATATTACTCACATAAACAGCAAACTTAATCTTTTGAAAACTGCTGTAATTTATGGAGCAAACTCTAGCGGAAAATCCAATATACTTAATGCATTTGCTACTATGATATGGCATATTATGCATTCAGTAAAGCTAAACGAAGGTGATGAACTTTTTTATGACCCATTTAAGTTGTCCAACACCCAAAACGAACCCACATATTACGAAGCTATATATATTCTAAATAACCAAATTTACCGTTACGGTTTTGAACATAACAACACCAAGATTATTAGCGAATGGCTTTATTCTTCTCCAATTGGAAGCAAGAAAGAACAAGTCCTTTTTCTTAGAAATGAAGATGGAATTGGAGTAAACGAAAAAACATTCCCAGAAGGTGTTGATAAAGAAGAAAGCACTGTCGAAAATAGGCTCTTTCTTTCTTTATGCGCTCAACTAAATGGTGAATTGTCAAAACTAACCATTGAAAAATTTAGGACATTCAATGTCATTTCAGGAACTAATCCTAACAAATACGAAGATTATTCAAAACTAATGTTACATAAACATTTGAATGGATATGAGAATGCAATTAAATTCTATAAAGACATCAATCTGGGCTTTGACTCAATTCAAACAATTGAAAAAGACATTGATATCCCAGAAGACTTACCTTACCAAATCAGAAAAAGGCTTACAAGCAAACTAAGTGGTAAAAAAAGCATTGAGCTATTGAGCAAGCACAATGTTTATGACAATGAAGGCAACATTACAAATACAGTCTTATTCAATTTTGATGAAGCAGAATCTGAAGGTACAAAAAAATTAATACAATTGTCTGGCCCTATATTTGATTCATTAAATGAGGGGCTTATATTGTGTATTGATGAAATTGATGCAAAGATGCACCCACTTATATCGCAGTTCATTATCAATTTGTTTAACGACCCAGAAAAAAATACAAAAAATGCCCAACTAATATTCACAACTCACGATACACACCTACTATCATCTAAAATATTGAGAAGAGACCAAATCTGGTTTACAGAAAAAGATGCAACAGAGCAAACAGACTTGTACAACATGATGGATATAGAACTTCCTGACGGCAGCAAACCTCGTTCGGATGCAAATTACAAACGCAACTATATTGCAGGGCGATATGGTGCTATTCCGTACATTATAAACGAATAGTTATGGCAAGAAAAATCAACATAGATGATACTGTACTGAAGCGATTTGAACGAAAGCAACAGAAGCAGATAAAAAGCAAAAAGATTTTATGTAGAATTCTCATTGTATGTGAAGGCGAGAAAACAGAGCCTAATTACTTTAAAAAATTCAACTTGACAAGTAATAACAGTTTTACCTATGAAGTCCAATGTGAGGGCTGTGGCGAGGGAACAATGAAAGTTGTTAATACGGCTATTAATTTAGCAAAAAAAGCAGAACTTTCATCACAGCCTTTTGATACTGTTTGGGCTGTTTTTGACAAGGACAATTTTGCGAATTTCAATGCTGCAATCGAAAAAGCAGAAAGCAATAATATAAATGCAGCATGGAGTAATGAAGCTTTTGAGTTGTGGTATTTATACCATTTTCTAAATCGTACGACAGAAATGAGCAGAGATGATTATAAAACAGCAATCACCAATGCAGTAAAAAAGTCTGAAAAATGGAATAAGAAAAAACCTTACGAATACAAAAAAGAGGATGAAAACAATTATGACATAATGAACACATATGGCAATATGAGAAATGCCATAAGTTGGGCAAAGAAACAACATCAAACATTTACTGGCAAGGACTATGCAAGCCAAAACCCTTGCACAACAGTTTACAAACTTGTATTACAATTATTAAATGAAGACAAGGAATTAATTGAGACTGTTATGAATAAGATAAATTCTCCTAACTAACAATATAATCAAGATTTATCGACGCAATCAACCTTGTCAAAAGTCACCATATCGTAACCCTCTGCTTTCAGGTAATGAACAAAATCCACCACCTTTAGAAAGTCTCTTTTAAAGTTGGCTGTGCCGACAATTTCTCGCCACGGCAAAGTACAAGCAGGCTCTCCTTTGCTCATTTGGCTTAACGAAAGGTTGACTTCGCCTTCAAATTCTCGCCATGGCAAAGCACAAGCAAGCTCGGCTTTGCTCATTTGGCTTAACGAATTTGTTCGATAATTTGTCACAAATTTGCACGATTGGACAAAAGAGCAGAAAAATCTGCTCTTTTGTTATTATATGCCACAAAGTTGTGGAAGAGTTAGCAGAAATAAAAAAAATCCTGCACCTTATAGTTAATTTAACTTTAGGAGCAGGATTTTTTTATTTATGGTTCTATCAGAAACTGATAGCCATAGACAATCCGTTGGTTGAGGCACCTATATGCAACGATGTGTTATATTCTTTCTCCAAGCGGTTAAGTCGCGCCTTATAAATATAGATAGTCGGTATTCCGGCAATAAAACAGCAGGCACCGGTAAGAACCGAAAAATAACCTGTAGCTATCACTGCATCGGCTGCCTCAGCAGACATACTTCCATAAGAAGCAATAAAACCGGCAATGCTAGTAGCAAAGCCAGCCACAGCCAATGATGCACCACCGACAGTGAGTCCAACTCCGGTCTTGTATCCGGCTCTGTATCTGAGATAATCCTTGCTTCTGTCCACACCTCCAA
>JAZKYY010000004.1:0-173965 GCA_045612365.1 Paludibacteraceae bacterium | reverse complement strand
AAACTAAAAGTTTTACAGAAAATATTACGTTCTGAAGTTTTTTGGTACTACATAAAACATACAAGTAAACCATATGGTAGTAATTATTTTGCACTTGCTAAAAATTATGTGAAAAACTTTGGACTCATAGAGCTTTCAGGCAAACAAGAAGACAAAATTCTATCATTAAGATCTGATGTAGAAATTAATAATTATGTAAAAGAATTATATGAATTAAATTTATAGCATAAAGAATTATAGAATCGGCGTTCACCTTCACAAGTGAACGCCGATTCTATAATTAGCCAATCGTATTCATGCCATCTATCAAATCTTGGAAAGTTGCCACCTTGTGATACTTCACATTAGATGTGGAGATGGTGTTGAATAATTTTTCTGCACAGTCAATTTTGGTTCGTTCGATGGCGGATAAGTCCATTGACGACATAGAACCTTTGGTTTCGGCTACAAAGAATATGTGTTTCACTTCGTTTTTCTTCATAGCGATTGCCTGGTCGGGAGCGTAATTGCCTACGGGTGTTGGAATTTGGAAAGTGCGAGGTAGCTTAGCATATACCACAACTTCGTTTGCCTATAAAAAAATTTAGTCCTAAGACAATCGGCATGTGCAACATGTAAAATTGTCCCGACCAAATCTATATGCGTCTTTTCATACTCGCAATAAATTGCCATTAATAATTTCAAATATCAATGTTGACAAAATGCCATTAAGGTTATCAATCTCGTCGTCAATGTAATCATCATGGATTTTAAAAGTACTATCGGGGATTTCTCCATGAAACATCTTATTTCTGACAAAATAAGCATATTTAATTGACAAAAGAGTTATCAATTCACAATCTTTTCTAATTGGAGCCTGATTAATATGTGAAACCACATCATTATACAAATTTGCATTCTTAAGATACTCCTCCCTATATGGTAAAACATCCTTAAATAGATTCATGATTCTTTCATCATTGTATCTTAATACAAATTTCAATGGCTGAATATCGTGTCTGTGATGAAACGATATGACAAGGCATGACACCTATTGTTAGTGCCATTGAAGTGTGAAAATCTCTTCCTTATTTAGCAGTGCGAAACAAGAAAACAAGTGTAATAATTAAAATAATAGCGTATGGATTTAATCATTTTTGAGCGAAAGGCATTTGAGGAATTTGCCACGAAGATTGAGCAGTTCATTCTGCGAGTATCAAACTCACCCATAGTCAAGGGTGGTAAGAAAAAGACAAACAATTGGCTCGACCATCAGGATGTTTGTCAGCGATTGAAGATAAGCAAGCGTACATTGCAGACTTTGCGTGATAACGGTACGCTTGCCTACACCAAAATCGGCAACCGCACGTACTACCTGCCCGAAGATGTAGAGAGCATTGTAACAAAGGTCGAGGACAGACGAAAAGAAGCCAGATGGAAGGGACGAGAAATCTAATCGATGTATAACAATAAAACCATTTGAATTATGTATCAAGAGATGAGAACAAAAGACGATGCGTGGATGCAGTCCATTCACGAGAGTATCGACCAACTATCGGAGATTCTCGATAGTATGCCAAAAGATGGTGCAGCCTTACAAAACGATGATGAGTACCTATGCGACAAGGAGGTAGCATATATGCTTAAAGTCAGCCGAAGAACATTAAGCGAATACCGAAGTAATGGAACATTGCCTTACTATGTACTTGGTGGTAAAGTTCTGTATAAGCGAAGTGAGATTGAGCAAGCGTTAAAACGGGAGTACAACGGCAAGCACCTACTTAATAGTAGTGGATAAATCCCTTCTATATTTTTGGAGGGAGTGAAATTTACCGCTTGCCCTATATTCATCTACTGCAAAATAATAGTGCCCCTATGGATAGAAACAAGAACAGCATACAAAAGGGTTATCAATGTAAGAACCCGTTTGTATGCTGTCTGTTTATCTTCTTCTACATTTTCGTCAGTCGTTCATTTCCGTTGCCGTCTGCATTTCTAAGTACAGACATTGAAAGGGGAAAGGTTTTCGGGCAGAATACTCTTCGAAAGAGGAAGATTCAGCCCGAAACGGCTTGCCGCTCGACCTTTCAACTTTCAAGGGCTGATGTACTACCTTCGCAGACGAGCAAAGGAAAGGGGCGAATGACGGAATCGGGAAACTCATATATCGCAGATTTATGATAGACCAAATTCAAATACTACCCTGCAATAATGAAAAATACACCGTCCTTTTGCTCGTTCATAAAAAAGTTGTACCTTTGCGTATCAGGAGTTATCTCATTGGTGCAAAACAATAAAGAACTCTGAAATAAGAACGGTTGCCATCTCGTTACCCAATTTCCATGCAACCCGAATAACCGTTTAATTCTAAGATAATTGCAAATTCTGCACTTTTTTTAGAAAAAAAGAATAAACTATGGATTTTCAAAAATTAGCAGAACAATACAAAAGTGAGTTATTAGATAAAGTTTTACCTTTTTGGTTAAACAACTCACAAGACAAAGAATTTGGTGGATATTTTACTTGTCTTGAACGCGATGGTTCAGTATTCGACACCGACAAATTCATTTGGTTACAAGGAAGAGAAGTTTGGATGTTTGCAACGCTTTACAATAAAGTTGAAAAACGTCAAGAGTGGCTCGATTGTGCCATTCAAGGTGCTGAATTCTTAAAGAAATATGGTCACGATGGAAACCTTAATTGGTACTTTTCACTCGATCGCGAAGGAAATCCATTAGTTGAACCTTACAACATTTTTTCATACACATTTGCAGTTATTGCTTTTGGACAATTAAGCATTGCTACTGGTAATAAAGAATATGCAGAAATTGCGAAAAAAACTTTTGACATCGTGCTTTCAAAAGTCACAAATCCTAAAGGCAAATGGAACAAAGCTGTTGCAGGAACTCGCAATATGAAAAGTTTTGCTTTGCCGATGATTCTTTGCAACGTTGCACTTGAAATAGAATCACTTTTAGAACCTGATTTTCTAAAAAGCACGATAGACACTTGTATTCACGAAGTAATGGAAGTTTTCTATCGTCCAGAATTAGGATTGATTGTTGAGCACATTGGAACTGATGGCGAACTAAAAGACAACTTTGACGGACGTTTGCTCAACCCAGGTCATGCTATTGAGGCAATGTGGTTTATAATGGATTTGGGGGCTCGTTTAGGCAGAAAAGATTTGATAGAAAAAGCCGTAGAAATAGCACTTAACGAAGTTGAATATGGTTGGGACAAAGAATACGACGGAATTTTCTATTTTATGGATCGCTTAGGTCGTCCTACACAACAACTAGAATGGGATCAAAAACTTTGGTGGGTACACATTGAAACACTCATCACCATGATAAAAGGATATCAACTCACAGGCAACAAAAAATGTCTTGAATGGTTTGAGCGTGTACACAACTACGTTTGGACTCATTTTGTCGATGAAGAATATCCTGAATGGTATGGCTACTTGAATCGTCAAGGAGAAGTTCTTCTTCCTCTAAAAGGTGGCAAATGGAAAGGCTGTTTCCACGTTCCACGCGGACTTTTCCAATGCTGGCAAATACTTGAATCATTGGCTAAAAAATAATTGACTTAGGTCGGTTAATGAAAAAACGAGTAATAATTTCGGTAACGAGCGACTTATCTACTGATAATCGTATTCAAAAGATTGCTAATTCACTAAAAAATGCAAATTTTGAAGTGATAGTTATAGCCCGAAAAACTAAGCAAAGTTTGCCATTTTCAGCGGATTATAAAGTCTATCGTTTCCGAACATTATTTACTAAATCGTTTTTGTTTTATGCAGAATTTAACATTCTCCTTTTTTTCTTCTTGCTACTTTCAAAAGCTGATATTTTTTTGGCAAATGACTTAGATACGCTACTACCTAACTATTTGGCAGCAAGATTAAGAAAGAAGAAACTAATTTACGATTCTCACGAACTTTTTACGGAAGTCCCCGAACTTAATAACCGACATTTGGTAAAAAAAATATGGAGCTTGATAGAATCCCATATTCTACCGAAAGTAAAATATTGTTACACAGTTTGCAATTCTGTTGCCAATTATTACAACAAGAAGTACGGTACAAAAATGCAAGTTGTCTGTAATGTTCCGTTAAAGACTGATTTTGTGCAAGAAAATTTATTGTTGCACCAAGAATTTCCCTCAAAAAAAATTATTATCTATCAAGGAGCCGTAAATGTAGGTAGAGGCATAGAGTGGATTATTGACGCAATGAAATACATTGAAAATGCCGTTTTTTTGATTATAGGAGATGGTGATATTCGCAAAAAATTAGAAATAGATGTAGAACAAAAGCAATTACAAGATAAAGTTTACTTTTTAGGAAAAATTTCTAGCAAAGAACTGCCTAGTTATACTCGTTGTGCCGATTTGGGTGTATGTCTTCTGTCCAACAATAGTTTGAGTTACTATTATTCTTTACCCAATCGGATTTTTGATTTTATGCATGCGAGAGTTCCTATTCTAGCAAGCAACTTTCCTGAAATTGCAAACATCATAAACCACTATAAAATAGGAGAATGTATAGAAAAATACGATCCTAAATCGATAGCAGCAACCATAAGTAGAATGTTAAACAGCTGTTTTGACAAATCTATTTTTGACATTGCAATAAAAGAAAACTCGTGGCAAAACGAAGAAAAAACACTACTAAAAATTTTCAACAATGCTCTCCATTCTGATACCAACATATAATTTCAGTTGTATAGAATTGGTTCGCAGTTTACAACAACAAGTTGAACTGGCAAAAATCGAATATGAAATAATCGTTGCCGACGATGCTTCAACCTGCTTTGTTACAGAGAATTCTGCAATAAACAATTTGAAAAATTCTCGTTTCATTCAACAAAAAAGAAACATTGGAAGGGCAAATATTAGAAACTTTTTAGCCGACGAGGCAAAGTTCAATTATCTTCTTTTTATCGATGGAGATGCACAAGTTTTTCTAGATAAGTTCATTGACAATTATATTCAGTTATGCAAGCCAAATTGTTGTGTGGTTGGAGGTGTTGCTTATCGAAAAAATATAAATAAAGAGTTAAGTTTAAGAGCAAAATACGGGCAAAAACGAGAAGAAAAAAAACACTACTTTTCAGCTTTCAACCTTTTGATTGACAAACAAGTTTTTCTTCAAGTTAAATTTGACAAAAACCTATATCACTATGGATATGAGGATTTTTTATTTGGCATAGAAGTTGAGAAAATAACCTCAATAAAATATATTGACAATAAACTTATACACAAAGGATTGGATAAAAACATTATTTTTCTAGACAAAACAGAAAAAGCAATTGAAAACCTTTGGTACTTATATTCTTCAAAACCAGAAATTCAAGAAAAATCGCAATTATTGCATACATTTTTTATTCTGAAAAAATGGCATTTATCTGGTTTTATCGCAACCTTTTTTTGCATTCTAAAACCTATTATCAAAGCAAACTTAATCTCAAAAAGTCCAAGTCTAACACTTTTCTCTTTCTACAAAATTGGACTCCTTTGTAGCAGATCAAAGAAAAAATAACCTTTATCAAAGAAAAAAAAATCTTGTGAGTAAAAGAACAAAAAATATTATTCAAATTTCATCACTTATACTTTTCGTATGGTTTTTTTGTTCTGCGAATTTGCTTACCCACGAACACATAATCAATGGACAAAAAGTGGTTCACTCTCACGCCTCCAGTGATAAAAACCATCAACACACCACCAAGGAATTTGCAACTATTTACCAATTAACACATTTCAACTCTACCAAAATTATCAACTCCTGCACAACACTCATCGTGATAGGAATTGTATTAATCATTAGCACTAAACCTCAGGAAAATAATTTTTTACCTCATTTTCAAAAATCCCTTTCGTTTAGAGGACCTCCTTCTCACTAAAAACACTCTTTTGTTTTGATTCTTGAGGAAACCTATACCTGGTTTTCTCCAAATTATTCCCTAATTCCACTGGGGATTCATACCTATTTTAGGTTATTGCACATTACAAAATACCCACTTTATGGGATTGTTTACATGTATAAGGTTAAAGTACTTTTGTCATGTAAAATTTACTAGTTAGAAAAAATATAAAGTCATGAAAAAAATATCAATTCTATTCTGCTTATTAGTCGCTTTCCATTCACTTATTGCCAAAGAAACCGATGCTCATATTGTGGGTCATGTAGTTGACAAAAACACCAATGAACATTTAAGTTTTGTAAACATAATGATTAAAGGAACAACTATTGGAACCTCAACCGATGCTTCTGGTCATTATTTCTTGGAAAATCTTCCTGAAGGAAATTATGAAATGATTGTTAGTTTGATGGGTTATGCCACTATCACAAAAAGCATTTTTATAGAAAAGGGAACTACTCAAGAGATTGATTTTGAGATGGAAGAAGATGCTATTTTGTTGGATAATGTGGTTGTAAGTACCAATCGTGGAGAGGTAAAACGTCGTGAGGCATCGAATATCGTTAATGTTTTAACTCCTAAAATCTTTGATTTAAATAATGCTTCGTGTTTGGCTCAAGGTCTGAATTTTCAACCTGGAGTTCGCGTAGAAAACAATTGTCAAAACTGCGGTTTTACACAAGTTAAAATCAACGGTATGGATGGACCTTACACTCAAATACTTATCAATAGTCGTCCTATTTTTAGTGCTTTGGCAGGAGTTTACGGATTAGAGCAAATCCCTACTAATATGATTGAAAGAGTTGAGGTTGTTCGTGGTGGAGGATCGGCACTTTTTGGAGCAAATGCTATTGCTGGAACTATTAATATCATTACCAAAGAACCATTGAATAACAGTGTTAGTATTAGTAATAATACGATGTTAATAGGAGGTCGAAAAGCTGATGTTAATACAGGTGTGAATGCAGTTTTAGTTTCTAATAATGGACGTTTTGGGGCAAGTCTTTATGGAAGCACACAACAACGTCAGGGTTACGACCACGATAAAGATGGATTTACCGAAATTGGTAAACTTAATAGTCACAACTTGGGTGTAAACTGTTATTTCAAAACGTCGTTGCAATCTAAACTCTCGTTGGAATACCACAATTCTTACGAATTTCGCCGAGGTGGAGATAGTTTGAATCTTCCCCCTGATAGAGTTAGCGTTGCCGAGCAAACGGAGCATTTTGTTAATACTGGAGGATTGAAGTTTGATTGGTTCACTCCCGATTATAAACATCGACTTGGGGTTTATGCTTCTGCACAACACGTACATCGCGATAGCTATTATGGCACACATCAAGACCCAAATGCTTATGGCACAACCAATGATTTAACCGTTGTAGGAGGTGTTCAGTATGTATATAGTATGAACAAATGCTGGTTTTTACCTGCCGACTTAACAGTAGGTGCAGAGGTTAATTACAACTCTTTACGCGATGAAACAATTAGTCATAGACATGATTTGAAGCAAAACGTATTCACCTATAGTGCATTTGCTCAAAACGAATGGAAAAACAAACAATGGACATTTTTGCTTGGCTTGAGAATGGATAAACATAGTATGATAAAAATGCCGATTTTCAGTCCACGTGTAAATTTACGCTACAATCCAGCAGAATGGGTTTCGCTTCGTACGGGATATGCTATGGGTTTTCGCGCTCCACAAATTTTTGACGAAGATTTGCATATAACTGCGGTTGGAGGCAAAAGTTCTTTTGTGAGTAATGCGTCTAACTTAAAACCAGAAACGTCGCACGCAGTAAATCTTTCTGCCGATTTTTATAAAAAGTTTGGCAAGGTTCAAACTAACTTTTTGATAGATGGATTTTTTACAAAATTGCAAGATGTATTCATTCTTGAACAAATAGCAGGAAATGAAACCTCGATAAACTACGAGCGACGCAATGGCTCTGGTGCAATGGTTTATGGAGTGAGCCTCGAAGCACGTGTAGTGCCAAGTGTGAAATGGAACATTCAGTTGGGGGCAACGCTTCAACAAAGTCTATATGATAAACCTGAATGGGGTTGGAGCGAAGATGAAAATATGATGCGCCGCCGTAAAACAGGTCGTGAAATGTTTCGTTCACCAAATTCGTATGGATATTTCACATTGAGCTATTTGCCAATTCGAGGTTTAACTCTTTCTTCGTCAACTACTTATACCGGTCGTATGTGGATGCAACATTGTGCTGGCTATATAGAACACGATGAAGAATTTTTAACACCCGTATTTTTTGACATAAACTTTAAAGTGGCTTACGATATTCGCTTGGGCAACAATGCTACATTACAACTAAATGCAGGAATTCAAAACATATTGAATAGTTTCCAAAAGGATTTTGACAAAGGTAGCGAACGCGATGGAGGTTATATGTATGGTCCAAGTTTACCTCGTAGCTATTTCTTTGGAGCCAAATTCTCTCTGTAGAAAAGTTGTAACTTTTAACAGAAAATCAATTTTTAACAGAAAAAAACTCGGATTTATTTGTAAGAATAAAAAAAAACTTTAACTTTGCAACCGAATTCTGATGGCTCCGTGGCTCAACTGAATAGAGCATCTGACTACGGATCAGAAGGTTACAGGTTTGAATCCTGTCGGAGTCACACTGATAATCAAGCACTTACAAACAAAGTAAGTGCTTTTTTTGTGTTTTTTTAAATTATTTGCACACATTTGGAACTACCTGTGTATCTTTGCGTTATGCGAAGTAGGCACAAAGCTGAAAAAGCAAGAGAAAGAGCTCAAGCAACAATAAAAGAAGTTCAAAAAATTATAGGTTTTAGATAACACAAAAAATCCTACTCAAGAGTAAGATTTTTTTACCTTATTTTCCAACCTTTCCATGCGTGTAATGTTAGAAGAACCAACAATCAATTCACAACGCACGGATTTTTTATGGGAAGAAAATTATCAAAAAAAAAGAATTAACACGCATTGCAAGCTCGTGCAGATTTTTGGAAACTACAATCAAACTCCCACAAAGAAATAATAAAAAAACTAAAGATATAAAAAAACAAAGAAAAAAAAGTTTCTCGACAAATTAACGATTTACTCTAATGAATTTCCCTTTGCCATTACTCGTGATGTTAAACTTTTTTTATCTGTTAAGATTACACTCGCATATTTACGCTGTTCTTCTGGAGTCAATAATTCTTGGTAATTACGGTAAAAAAAACGATGCATAGCATCTTCAAGAAGAACTTTCTTTGTTTCTCCACCACGTTTCAATACAAAATCCATTGATTCTTTCATCAATCTTTCTCTTCTTTTCTTTCGTCAACTGTCATATTTGAAAAATATTGTTGCGATAATAGAAAAAATAATATTGAAAAAAAAGACTAGAAAAATTTAGAAGAAAAAGTAGATAAAAAGTATCATTGATGTTATCCATCCAATTACTAATGTTTTATCTTTGCAAAATAATTTGTGAAAACTATGTGGAAAAAATTTTTTAATAGAGAAGTTAAAATAGGGTTAATGGTAGTAACAGCATTAGTTGTTCTCTTTTTTGGGTTAAACTACTTGAAAGGAATAAATATTTTTAAACCAACTAATCATTATTACTTATCTCTTGAAGCTGTAAATGGACTTGTTCCTTCCAATCCTGTTTACATCAAAGGATACAAAATTGGTCAGGTCGGAGAAATTAAATACGACTTTGCTCAACAAAAATCTTTTATTGTACAAATAGAAATTCAAGACGATGTTAAACTGCCTTCTGGAACCATTGCAGAACTCTTCGACGATGGTTTGATGGGAGGGAAAGCTATTAATTTGGTTTTCTCGGCAGAAAAAGACTTCCACAATGCGGGAGACACACTAATTGTACAAGTTGTTCCAGGTTTGATGGATGCACTATCGGCCGAACTTTTACCAAAAATTTCTGTTGCGTTGAACGACATAGATTCCCTTGTAGTTTCTGCACAGAAGTTGTTCTCATCAGAAGAGATTGAAAAAACACTAATTTCAATAGAATCTGCTACAGCAGACCTATCTTCTTCATCTGCTTCTCTTAAAAACTACATGCAAACCGATGTCCCTATGCTTTTATCAAATATAGATACTATCGCAAATGACTTTAAGTTTGTTTCATCGGATTTAAAACAAATTGAGTTTGATAGTTTATTCCTAAAAATAGATGGAACAATTGCTAATTTGGAAACTTTATCAGCATCACTTAATAACAAAGAAGGAAGCCTTGGACTTCTAATAAACGATAGTGCCGTTTATAACGAACTTGATTCCACTATAAATAGCGCAAATGCATTACTCAAAGATTTGAAAGAAAATCCAAAACGTTATGTCCATTTTTCACTATTTGGAAGAAAAGACGATAAGGATAAAAAATAAAACTAAAACTGATTGTTTGTTTCAAAAATAAACACTACCTTCGCGACTCGTTTTGCGTAATCTCTGGCAAAAGGTTTGTGAATATTGCGTGAAAGAACAAAAAATATTTATAAAATGGATTTAATTAAAATTGCAGAGGAGGCTCTTGCTCCTGAAAAAAAACAACATCCTGCTTTCAAAAGCGGTGATACTGTAACAGTTGCTTATCGTATTATTGAAGGAAACAAAGAACGTATTCAGTTGTTCCGTGGTGATGTAATCAAAATTTGTGGTCACGGCGACAAAAAACGTTTTACTGTTCGTAAGATTTCTGACAACGTTGGTGTAGAAAGAATTTTCCCTATCGATTCTCCTTTTATCGAAAGCATCAAAGTTGAAAAAATTGGTAAAGTTCGTCGTTCTAAATTGTATTATCTACGCAAACTTACTGGCAAAAAAGCTCGTATCAAAGAAAAACGTATTTAATTTTTCATGGTATACTTCTAAAAAAAAGAGAGTTTTGTAGAACTCTCTTTTTTATTCCTTTTCAATTATAAAAATCAAAAAATCAACAAACTAACAAATTTTTCAAACAAATGAAAACAAATTTTAGATTTTTAGTTGCTACTTTTATTTCAATCGTAGTAGCATCGTGCGAACCTACTCCATTTCCGAACGGAGGGGATCCAAACAACGGAGACAATAGTGGCAATAATGGAAATACAGGAGAAAACTCATCTATTGTAAATCCGGCTATTCCTTATGTTGCCCCAGAAGATAGAATTGTTGCAAGAGAAGAATTTGGAAATTTTGAATATTTCGAATACAACGATCAAGGACTTTTGGCAAAAAGAACTCATTATAGAGTATATGATGAAGAGAATGAAGTTGTAATGAGAATAAAAACAACAACATATTCCAACGGAACTAGCGAAGAGTCTATTGTGGAAATTTTAGGCTATGAGGATGATATTTACTTTTATAAAAGAGAAAATAAGTATAATAAAAGAAGGACCACAAGTATTATGAATGCCTCAGGAAGATTTGTTGAGATGTCACATTATAGTATGGAAAATAATGGTTGGGATGAATATACTGAAAAACTTAGTGATGTAAGTATCTACACATACAATACATTGGGGAATCTTATAGGTCTGGTTGAAAATGATATAATTAACGGCTATAACGACACATACATTTATACATGGGAAAATGGAAATCCCAAAACTATAAATTATGATGGAGATGGAACATACAATTTCTCTTTCCGCAACGAGGAATACGTTTGGCATGGAATCAATATCTATTGGGACCTTGACGCTACCGATATGTATGGCGACGTAGAGATTACAGGTCGCGACGGTATGAAGTTTGCTAATTTGCTCGATCGTGTTTCTGCAACCGACCCAGAGACTGGAGAAACATTTTATTCAGAAATGGTTTATACTTTTGACTCAAAAGGAAGAGTCAAAACTGTGAATTCAAAATGGGGAGAAGAAGGAGAAGAATACTATGACGAAGAAGATGCTGTCACCTTTTACTATGGCGATGAGGAGTTGCCTGAACCTCCAGTTGTTCCTGCTTACCTTGTGAAACAAGAAGTTGTAAATACAAATATCCATATGCCACGTAGTGATAATGATGAAAACGCGTATGTGGCCATTCCTCATGCTTTCATGACGCAATTCACTGTAAAAAACATCTTTTCAGATGGAACATACTCCGTCTCTACTATTGAAAATAAAAACAGTTTTTCAATGTATGGTGAGGTTTGGGGACATATATCGCTAAGAAAAGCAGAATTCTCTGAATTGAGTTCTTTGGATAAACCAGAATATTATGTATCTCTACCTTCCCATTCGGAGGATGAGTGGATACCAAATGAATATGCAAATCTTATTGTTTCTTATCCACATATAGGCGAGATTGTTTGCCCAATAACTTTCAATAATTTGGAAAATCCGTGCTACATTTATCTCTACGACCCATCGCATACGGATGCAAACACAAGCGGATATTATAGATATTATAAGAGTTTCTTCACAGAAGAATTTCTACTTTCAAATATGAAGGTTTCTTTTGAATTGGTAAAATATAACGAAGAAGAATCATGGGAGCTTTGGACTTTACTTCATCATGTAGATATTAATCTATGGCCTGGTTTAACTTATAACGACGAGGCAACGAGATTTACATGGCATGTAGATATAGATGTTTCAAAAGAGTAATTGTAAAAAAGGAGGGTTCTTACTCTCCTTTTTTAGTATTTTTGCAAAATCATGAATCACATCAACGACGAAACAATTTGTGCAATTTCAACCGCTGCCGGCGTAGGCGGAATCGCTGTCATTCGCGTATCTGGAAGTCGTGCCATTGCTATTTCCGACAAAATTTTCAAACCTCTAAAATCGGGAAAATCGATTGCCGAAATGGACGGAAATACAATTCAATTCGGACGTATCGTAAACAACAAAAACGAAATTATTGACGAAGTCCTCATTTCGCTATTTCGCAATCCACATTCATTTACGGGAGAAGATGTGGTAGAAATCGGTTGTCATGGTTCGCTTTTTATTCAACAAGAAATTCTAAAACTTCTGATAGAAAATGGTTGTTCGATGGCAAAAGCCGGAGAATTTACACAACGTGCTTTTCTAAATGGGAAAATGGATTTATCGCAAGCTGAGGCTGTTGCAGACCTAATCGCATCTAATTCTAAAGCCGCTCACCGCATTGCTCTCAACCAAATGCGAGGCGGATTTTCCGATGAATTGGCTCAACTTAGAATAAAACTTCTTGATTTCACTTCACTCGTTGAACTAGAACTTGATTTTGCCGACCACGAAGAACTCGAATTTGCTGATCGGACAGAATTGCAACAACTTGCCAACGAAATAGAGCAAAAAATCAACCGTTTAACAGACTCTTTTTCCGTAGGAAATGTTATTAAGAATGGTATTCCAGTTGCAATTGTCGGCGAAACAAATGCAGGAAAATCTACTCTTCTCAACCGACTTGTTGGAGAAGAAAAAGCCATCGTAAGCGATATTCATGGTACTACTCGCGATGTGATAGAAGACACTGTTTCTCTGAATGGTATTTTATTCCGATTTATAGATACAGCAGGAATTAGAGAAACTACTGACACTATCGAAAATCTCGGAATTGAAAGAACTTATCAAACAATAGAAAAAGCTCAAATCGTTCTTTGGATAATTGACGCCTCAACCACAAAATCTTTTGACCCCACGACCCTTTCTATTCCAAAAGACAAAAAACTAATTATCGTCTTCAACAAAACAGATAAAACCGATGCATCGCATCTTAAAACAACACATACACATTGCTTTATTTCGGCAAAAAACAACATTGGAATTGATTATTTACAAGAATTACTAATTAAAGCATCAAATATTAACGACGAAGTATTTGAAGATGTTACCATTTCCAATGCTCGCCACTACGAAAGTCTGTGTCATGCTCTAAACTCAATCCGTCGGGTACAAGAAGGACTCCTAAATGGACTCTCGGGCGATCTTTTATCAATGGATCTCCGCGAATGCATCAATCATCTTGGTACTATCACAGGCGGTGCACTCTCTACCGACGAGGTTTTAGGAAATATTTTTAGCAAATTTTGCATCGGGAAATAGGTTTAGTTTACCCCTCTTTATATATAAAGCGGAACAAACTAAACCAATATATCTAAAATGTTTTCTTAAACTAACGCAATAATATAGAAAAACGTAAATTATTTAACCATAAATTGGTTATTCTATTTTACTATTTTAACCTTGGCATATATTTGTAATAATCTTCCAAAAGATTTTGTGTTTAGATATGTCTCTTGGTAAATTCATTTCAAAAGTTCACCGTCATTAAATTTGCATTATCAATGCACCTCAATATCTATTCCATCTAATTTGAACTTCCCTTCGTTAAACACTCTGTAGTTATCTGATACATATTGCATTCCTGTATCCTTATGTATGGGAATAACTCCAATAGAAGGTCTGACTGCCTTGCATACCTCGTAAAGGGTGTCAATATCAGCATGTCCACTTGTATGAAAGCCGTGTTTTACTCCATCTAAAATACGATTCTTGAAAAGATTTCGGATAGACAGGACATCTTCTATTGCATTATTTCCTCCTTCTTCTGCATAACCGCTCCACATAGAATAAATGAGCCAAGGGTCTTTGTCGTTGAATACTTGGAGCATATCTTCCAGCAACCATAAACTATTCATCCTAACGGGCATTAGGAAGCCTTTCGCTCTAAGATAATCATTAATCTTTGGAATCCGATAAGCTTTATGCCCGCTTAACTCAAAAATGCGGTCGAAATTATATAGCGGGCTTTTCTTGCCACTATATTCAGAAAACACATCCAGCACTCCACGTTGATATCCATCTACGAGAAAAACCTTGCCTGTTGCTTTGCATGCTGCATGAAATGAAGCGAGTCGATCAATATCTGTTGAAGAACAAAGGGTAAAGACGTATTTATGCTTACGTAGTGCTCGAATGGTGTTTTGCTGAATCAGATTTTCTGTAACCACTTTTTCCTGCTTTCGCCCAAGCATTGTACCTTCTGTAATTAGCAAATCTACATTGCCGATATATTTTTCTAAAGTAGGGAACAGCCCTTTGCCCAAATATCCGTGACGACGGAAATCTCCAGTATGGAGTATTTTCTTTCCTTCACATTCTATCAGAAACATATAGGCATCAAAAGCGGAATGACTGACAAAGTAGGGCGTCACGAAAAAGCCTTCTTTCACCTCTATACGTTCACGTTCCTTGAAAGGTATCATCCGTCCAGTGGCAGCCAATTGCAGGCTGAAATCTTGGTGAACATTTAGCGTTTCATACTTACATCGCATCACATCAATGGCTCCTGCTCCCATATATTGCTTAACACATGAAGGTACCAGATGATGCAATCCCACATGGTCACCATGATAGTGTGAAAAGAAAATAGCGTCGACATCACCTGTCATTCCACTAACATCATCGGCAGAATAATCAGTCTTATCTGAACCAGGCAAATTACTGCCCAAATCAATGAATATTTTGGCATCTTTGGTTGCTATCTCTGTGATGCAACCACCTATTTGGTTTGCTCCGCGATGGATGGTGATTTTCATATACCAATAATATCTGTAACCAACATCTTTTTAAAAGAAATGGCATCTACGGCCATACCATCATTTATTATATCCAATATTGTATCAAGATTAGATTCTATTAGAGGATGCAATTTATATACCAAGAATACGGCCTCGATAAGATTGATTTTTCCTTCTTTAACTGAACGATATAAATATTGTATGTTCCTATAATCAGTAGCAGTCTCTATAGATTGAGGATATTTTATGCGACCTTTATTCACTTCGTTCATAACGTTAGCATAAAACATAAGTTCAGAGATAATACCTACTTTATTATTGGTCTTATCTTTGAGTTCAAAAATTCTTAAAACATCCTTGTCTATTTGCCACAAATCAATTTGACTTGCTCCTCTCGGAGTGCATGCTCTCTTGGACTTTACTACACTGTCGAAAAGCCCGACTGGTAGTTGATGATCTGTGACAGATACCGATTCCCTCATCTTATTCATAACTAATCTTTCCAATTTTGCCTCACCTTTGTTAATCTTTCCTTTCTCAGATATTTTTTTGGTGCCTTCATTGGTAGGAGTAGGATAATTGATGAGCAGATCTGAGTGATACTCAGAGAATAATCGTATTGTGTCTTTTTTGCTTTTGTGGATGTTAAACCAATTATAATGTCTCGAGAAAAACAAGACTCTCAGAAGAAAACGATTGTAATGTTTCTCTTGCCTCTGTCGTACTTGTGTATTTGCACTATACAATGGCAAATCCCAGTTTATTTCAACATTCTTAATTTCAGGGAAATAAGACTTTATGCAAATAGACCACCCTTCAAATGCGGAGCCATCTGTTTGCATGTTGTCACGTACAGCACTTCCTTCTATTTTTAGATACAATACAGAATCAGATATACCAAAATCGATTTGCTTTGGTAATTTTAAATTCTCATTCTCAATCCTTGCACTCAGCGTTTCACAGATTTGTTCTTTGTTCATATCTTTTATTCTCTTTTTTATTCTCAATTCACGCTTCATAACTGTTTTATTAAGAGGTTCTATTTTAATAGCATCAAGTTGATGTTTGTAGCACCAGAGTTGTCCATCGGCACCATGCTGAATATCTAACTGTATGCCTTGTTGTGATGCTTTCACTTGTAATATAACCACTTCCAGCGGTGTGAGGAATTCTGCATAGTCCTCACTTATCCACTCGCCATTATTATTGCGAACGAGGTACCATTCCTTATTATGCTCTTTTGTTTCCATCAGGCGTATTCAAATTGTGGTACATCAATAGGCACATTTACAGCGTCATCTCCATCATCGAATGTCGGAGTAGCCAATCTGACCTCATCGTCCCTCATTGTATTATCAACAAGGAGTGTTAATGGATAGATGTCGCTGTTTTCGTTTATTACGGGATAGCCGAATTTGTCGAACTCATTCATAAATGCAGAGTCAATGCCATATACATAGATGTTTTTACTATGCTTGTCCATTTCGTGATTGATATAGGGGTCTTGCTCCGCATCAAAGGATGTTCCTTGCGTTAGATCCATTCCATACAAGAGGAAAGGTGCTGCATCATTAGATTTTGCCAGCAATGCCATTGTCTTCGAATTGGCATATAGATTTAAGGCATATTCTGTAGAATGGCGATAGTGGAAGTCTCGTTCGTATTCTTTGACGACATCTCTGAAAGACAGACCGTCAACAATTCTTCTGCCTTTTTCATCGAAGTCTAAAGGTCTGAAAGAATAGGTTTCACTAATCTCTTTTTCCATAATAATTGTATTTAACACTCCATTATTTTAGGTACGAGTTTATTTACACTCGCTAAATCACAGCCTTTAGCCTATTATAGATTCATATCCCGATATCTGTCTTTTTTAAAAACAGTTTTCTTCCAGAATATAAATAATCACTGAGTCACAAACACTCTCCAACTTGCGTCCTTTTCTCCACGTTCAACATATTTCTTCTGAATAAGCTGGTCAAGGAGTTTTTGAATAGCTGCAATACTAATGCAGCAAATGTAAAGTTGTTAGACGTTGTGACCGTCAAGTGGAGTCACAATTGTTTTCTCCCATTTGTTTGCTTCAGTAGTACTCCAGACCTTTTCCTTTTCTCCATAGATAAAATCCATTTTCATCACATCGTTGTCATCTTCCGATTTTACGATGTAGGACTTAATTGCATCAAGGAATCTGCTTCTCACACGGTTGACATCATCTGTGGTACGTTCCCTGTGCATAATCTCTCTGCACCATGGGAATAACCACATGATACTGTTCAAGAAAAGACTTGAAACTATGCTGTTCGTAATTCTTATTCTCAGTTGCCATAATGTATTCTGTCTTTGATGAGTTTAATTTCTTTATTGCCAATCCTTCTTTTTTATCTAGAAAATTTTAGTTTTCTACTTCACAGCAATTTTGTCTACACGTGCTTGGTGACGTCCTCCTTCAAAATCTGTAGAGAAGAATGCCAAAACCATTTCTACAGCTTTTTCAGTAGGAATAAAACGTGCAGGTAGAGAGAGCACATTTGCATCGTTGTGCTGACGAGCAAGCTCTGCCAAAGGCGTATCCCAACACAATGCTGCACGAACTTGTTGGTGCTTGTTTAGCGTCATACTAATACCATTTCCACTACCACAAATAGCAATTCCATAGTCGCACTTCTTCTGTTCAACAGCTTCGGCCAAAGGATGAGCAAAGTCAGGATAATCGCAACTTGCTGTGCTATTGGTTCCAAAATCGGAAACATCACACCCTTTTTCTTTCAAAAAATCAAGAAGATATTGTTTAAGTTCAACGCCTGCATGATCACTTGCCATGCCAATTTTAATTTCGTTAAGTGGTTTCATTTTTTTATTTTTAGTTATTTTTACTTTTTTTCAAATCCGTTCCA
Organism: Paludibacteraceae bacterium; assembly: GCA_045612365.1. Taxonomy (GTDB): domain Bacteria; phylum Bacteroidota; class Bacteroidia; order Bacteroidales; family Paludibacteraceae; genus RGIG9608. The sequence goes on along the minus strand of JAZKYY010000004.1, from coordinate 155,659 downwards.
ACCTTGCGCTTTCAGTTCAAATGATTGTCCGTCGCGAGTAACAAGGCAAGCGCCTTCATTTTCAGCAACTATGTGACCTATGATTCTTATATCTTCCAATGCTTTTACCTGTTCGTATTTTTCCAAAGGAACGGTAAATAGCAACTCATAATCTTCGCCACCATTGAGAGCTGCTGTAGTTAAATTCATATTAAATTCCTCTGCCATTTTAGCAGTTTGATAATCAATAGGAATATTTTCTTCGTAAACTCTACAACCTTTTTGGCTTGCATGACAAATATGAAGAAGTTCCGAAGATAATCCATCAGAAACGTCAATCATTGAAGTTGGAATAATATTATTTTCTTTCAAAACATCAACAATATCTTGTCTAGCTTCTGGTTTTAGTTGTCGCTCTAAGATATAATCGTGAGTGGCAAAATCGGGCTGAACACGATCTTTTTCTTCGGTATTCAAGAAAACAGCTTTTTCTCTTTCCAAAAGTTGTAACCCCATGTAAGCAGCGCCCAAATTTCCCGAAACACAAATCAAATCGTTCTCCTTTGCGCCAGAGCGATACACTACTTTTTCTTTTTCGCCTTCTCCAATACAAGTAATGCTAATGGTGAGTCCAGTAAGCGAAGACGAAGTGTCGCCTCCTACCAAATCAACACCATAACGCTCACAAGCCAACCGAATTCCGTCATAAATGGCCTCAACCGACTCCACCGACATACGTTGCGAAATACCAATCGAAACCACTATCTGAGTTGGTTTCCCATTCATTGCATAAATATCCGAAAAATTCACCACCGCAGCTTTGTAACCCAAATGTTTAAGAGGAGAATATACTAAGTCAAAATGCACTCCTTCGAGTAATAAATCAGTAGTAACAAGCGTCTGCTTTTCTTTGAAATCAAGTACCGCAGCATCGTCGCCAATACCCTTAATAGTCGATGAATTTGTAAGTTCGATATTTTCGGTAAGATGGCGAATCAAACCAAATTCGCCCAATTCAGAAATTTTTGTTGACATACACAATATTTTAACTTGTGCAAAGGTAAAAAAAAGTAGAGAACAGTACTTACTGAAAGCTTGTAACAAGTAATGCATTTCTATTTTTTCAACCACAAAAAACATTTCATTCGTTTTTTTGTATCTTTGCCTCTTGTAAAACAAAACAGCTAAAGCAATGAATTTTATCTACGAATTGGAGTTCAAAGTTCGCGACTATGAATGTGATTTACAAGGAATTGTAAACAATGCCAACTATCAACATTACCTTGAACATACTCGCCACGAATTTTTGCTTGAAAACGATTTGAGTTTTGCTCAGTTACACAACGAAGGTATTGATTTGGTGGTGGCACGCATCGAAATTGCATACAAAACACCTTTGCGCTCGAGAGATAAATTTGTCAGCAAACTCAATCTTGTAAAAGATGGCATAAAATATACTTTTTATCAGCATATTTACCGGTTTCCTGACATGAAACTCTGTGTGAGAGCAAAGGTAGAAAACGTCGCAACCATAAATGGACAACTTGCTCACTGCCAATTTTTAGATGATTTTTTGGAAAAAATTAATACAAAGTACAAGAACAACAATGGATAGTTTTTTGACATTAGAAACAAAAATAGTAGAAATGCTCCGTACGGTTTTTGATCCTGAAATTCCCGTAAATGTTTATGATTTGGGGCTGATTTATAAAATTGAAGTTGCAGAAAATAATGACGTAGCAATAGATATGACGCTAACTGCCCCCAACTGCCCTGCTGCAGATTTCATTGTAGAAGATGTAAAAATGAAAGTGGAATCAATCGAAAACATTGGGAAAGTAGAGATAAATCTTGTTTTTGAACCCGAATGGGACAAAGAAATGATGAGCGAAGAAGCCAAACTCGAACTTGGATTGCTGTAAAGTTTGCAATTAGTTGAAATAAAATAATATAAAAAAGTATATTAAGCACACATTGAGAGCAACAGTCAAGGTTGGTACTCTATTTATACAAACTCTTTGGAGAGGGAAATAGCATAGAAAGTGCAAAAAAAGATTTTCTTGCTGTTTTTGAAGCAAGTGCCAATAAATACAAAGAAAGAACAGGAATAGAAAATACTGCAGATTTTGAATTTATATGTAATAATTAATAAAATCGCATTCGTTAGTTAATCACATCAAAAAGAAGAAAAGATATGAATAAATTTTTACCACTACTTGTATTTCGCTGCGTGGCATTGGGGTTAGGTTTAGGTGTACTCACGCTACTCGGCATGGATAAAATAGCTACGAAAGAAGCCATTTGGTTGCTCGCTTTGGCAGTTACGTGCCTTGCAGCTTGTTCGCTTGGAGAAAACAGTAAAAACACAAAAAAGAAATGAGAAAATTCTTCTTCACTACACTGTTCTTCAGTTTTTTTGTTTCGAGCCTTATAGCACAACCTTTTTTCGACAAAAAAGGAATGGAGTCGGCATCGATAGCTTATGTTGTAAAAAACCTAAAAACTGGGAAAATCGTACATCAACAAAACTGTTTACTATCGTTTACTCCTGCCTCGGTTACCAAACTCATTACCACAGCCACTGCATTAGAAATTTTAGGTAAAGACTTTACCTTCAAAACATATATTGAATACGACGGTGTAATTGAAAACGGAACTCTAAAAGGCAACTTATACATTCGTGGCGGAGGCGACCCAACGCTTGGTTCCTATAAAATGGGCGATCCTCGTTTTATGCAATCGTGGGCAAAAATCATCAAATCGGCAGGAATCAACACGATAACTGGGGCTGTTGTGGCCGACGTTTCGCTGTACGACCAAGAGGGAGTTTCTCCCAAATGGCTTTGGGAAGACATTGCAAACTATTATGCCCCATCAATTTTTGCTCTCTCCATTTACGACAATACGTGCAGAGTAATGTTACGCTCAGGAGGAGAAGGTACATCACCAGAAGTCATAAGTCACAAGCCATTCATAGAAGATATGAGCCTACACAATCACCTTGTAGTGAAGAATATAAAGTCAGACAGTGCTTACTTCTATGGTTCTCCTCTTAGCAACGAGCGTTACCTTTTTGGCGCCGTTCCCATCAACAAGAAAGAATTTATCATAAAAGGCGACATCCCAAACTTACCAATGTTTTTTGCAAAAGAAATGGATAAAAATTTGAGAAACATTGGGATAAAAATTACACAACAACCTAAAGTTTTGTTCAAAAAAGGAAATACAAACAGAAAAGTTATTCATTGTCAGCATTCACCAAAACTATCTCGAATTATTCAAGAAATCAATGTAAAAAGCAACAATGTTTATGCCGAACACTTGTTCAAATACCTTTCTCTGCAAAAAAACAGTGTAGCACATTCGGCAGTTTCAATAGGCGTGATAAAGTCATTTTGGAAACAAAAAGGGCTCAATACCGAATCACTATTTTTGCAAGATGGAAGCGGGCTTTCGCCAAAAAACAAAATTTCTGCACAGTTTTTTGTTGATTTGCTTTGCTATATGAGCACTTCTAAAAATTTTGAAACATTCTACAATTCTCTTCCTGTGGCAGGAGAATCGGGAACTATTCGACAATTCCTATCCGGAACTTCGCTCTCCGGAAGCGTAAAAGCAAAAAGTGGAAGTTTTGATATGGTACAATGCTATGCTGGATACATGTCAGACCAATATGCATTTGCCGTATTAACAAACAACTTCTATTGCTCAAGAAAGGAAATTGTTCGAGAAATAGAAAGACTTTTAACACAATCTATTCGATGAAAAATTCAAATATTTTTTACATCGAAGAAACCACATCGACCAACCAATTACTTTGGCAGCTAGCAACAGAAAAGAATTTACCTGAAGGATCGGTTGTTCAAACCCATTTCCAAACCAATGGAAGAGGACAAGGTAGCAATACTTGGGAGGCTGAGAAAGGAAAAAATCTACTTTTCAGCATGCTTCTTTTTCCAAAAAAAATAGCTATTACAGAGCAATTTTTGCTCTCAGAAATTGTAGCGTTAGCAATAAAGGATGTTCTTCAGAAGGAATTAAGGAGAAGCATCAAAATTAAATGGCCAAATGACATTTATGTTGAGGATAAAAAAATCGCAGGGATCTTGATCGAGAACAAAGTTATGGGAAATGAGTTTTCCTCATCTGTAATCGGCATTGGTTTGAATGTAAACCAAACTCAATTCATTAGTAATGCTCCAAATCCCATTTCAATGAAACTACTTTCCGAAAAAAACTTCAACATTGAAAAAATAATGGTTACCGTTCATAGTAGAATTTTGAAATACTATGAAAGCATAGATTTAAGCACAAAAATTTTACAAGAAAATTATTTTAACTCACTATACCGAAACAATAATTTTTATGCATATAAAAACAACAAAGGCGAGTTTTTCTTGGCAAAAATAACTCAAGTTCTTCCATCGGGGCAATTGGTTTTAGTTGATACAAATAACAAAAAACACATATATAGTTTCAAAGAAGTTGAGTTTGTAATTGAAAAAAATACATAAAGAGAATAAAAAAGCACTATTACCTTTTTCTATTTCTAAAAAAGTTGTAAATTTGCATGCTTAAAATAAGATAAGAAACAAAGGACAAAGAAAAAATTTAAACCCTTTATTTAATGGCAGATAAGAAAAAAGAAGTACCTAATCGAATTAACGAAAATATTCAAGCGAAAGAAGTTCGTTTAGTTGGAGACAATGTAGAACAAGGTGTTTATCCTATCAAACAAGCCATTAGTATTGCAGAATATCAAGGGTTGGATTTAGTGGAGATTTCTCCAAATGCTGTTCCTCCTGTATGCAAAGTAATTGACTATCAGAAGTTTCTATATCAACAGAAAAAGCGAGAAAAAGAATTAAAAGCTAAATCAACAAAAATTGTTGTCAAAGAAATCCGTTTCGGGCCTCAAACAGATGACCACGACTACAATTTCAAATTGAAACATGCTCAAGGATTTTTGAAAGAAGGTTGCAAGGTTAAAGCGTTCGTATTTTTCAAAGGTCGTTCAATTCTTTTCAAAGAACAAGGAGAAGTTTTATTGTTACGTTTTGCAAATGACTTGGAAGATATTGCAAAAGTTGATTCTCTTCCAACATTAGAAGGAAAACGAATGATTATAATGCTCTCTCCAAAGAAGAAGTAAAAGATTTTATTATTAACTATAACTAATTAAAATTTTAAGAAAATGCCAAAAATGAAGACTAATTCCGGTGCTAAAAAAAGATTCGCTCTTACCGGAACAGGAAAAATCAAACGTAAGCACGCTTTTAAAAGTCATATTTTGACAAAAAAGACGACTAAACAAAAACGTAATTTAACTCATGCAGGATTAGTAAATGCTGCTGATGTAAAAAATGTTAAAGCACTGCTCGTTATTTAAGAAATATTAGTATTAACCGAATGTTTAGCTAAAAAAAGATTGTAAAAATAGAACAACGCTAACATTCAAAAAAAACAAAAAATTATGCCAAGATCAGTAAATCACGTCGCTTCGAGAGCGAAACGTAAAAAAATTTTGAAGTTAACAAGAGGTTATTTTGGTGCACGTCGCAACGTTTGGACAGTAGCAAAAAACACTTGGGAAAAAGGTTTGCAATATGCTTATCGCGACCGCAAGAACAAAAAACGCACATTCCGTGCATTGTGGATTCAACGTATCAACGCAGCTGCACGCTTGGAAGGATTCTCTTATTCTCAATTGATGGGAGCTTTACATAAAGCAGGAATCACAATCAATCGTAAAGTTCTTGCAGACCTTGCTATGAACAATCCTGCTGCTTTTGAAGCAATTGTAAAACAAGCAAAAAATATGAAATAAATTTTTCATCACATCATAAAGAAAACGCCATCTACTTAGATGGCGTTTCTTATTGTATTATAGATTGAAGAAAAAATCATTTGCCTTTTGCAAATCATCAGGAGTATCCACTCCTATAGTTTCCAAGTTGGTGATGCCCACCTTTATACGAAAACCATTCTCTATCCATCTGAGCTGCTCTAGTTTTTCTGATAATTCAAGTGGAGTTGGCTCTAGACTAGTAATCTGCTCCAAAATATCAACTCGATATGCATACATCCCTATATGTTTATAAAAGATTCCCTTCTGCAACCACTTCAACCTATCTATTCCTCTCAAATAAGGAATAACTGACCGACTGAAATAAATTGCTTCCATTCGATTATTTATAACTACTTTCGGCGTATTCGGAGAAGATAAAGAATCAAATGTATCTTTTTCCGAAAAAGGTTTTACAAGTGTTGCTATCTCTGTTATAGGATCAGAAAAACAATTCTTTAACAATCCTATCTGCTCTGGTTGAACAAATGGCTCATCACCCTGTATATTTATCACAACATCTGCATCTTGAGCAATTCGTTGATAGGCCTCAAAACAACGGTCCGTTCCACTACGATGATCCGCACTTGTCATCACAACATTTCCTCCAAAATCTTTTACCGCATTAAAGATTCTTTCATCGTCTGTTGCCACATAAACATCGTCTGTTTCTTTCTTTACCTGCTCATAAACTAACTGTATCATTGGTTTATGCCCAATCAAAGCAAGTGGTTTTCCGGGGAAACGAGAAGATGCGTAACGAGCAGGAATTATTGCCAAGAATTTCATTTGTCTCAAGAAATTTATCAAAGACTACCCTTCGTAGATGGCAATTCATAACGATAAATATCTCTTTTGACTGCCATTTTTATTGCTTTTGCAAAAGCCTTAAAAAGTCCTTCTATTTTGTGATGTTCGTTATCTCCTTCTGCTTTAATATTAAGATTCATTTTTGCTGCATCGCTGAGCGACTTAAAAAAGTGAACAAACATTTCAGTGGGCACATCACCCACTTTTTCACGATTGAATTTTGCATCAAAAACCAACCACGATCGTCCTCCAAAGTCCAATACAACTTGACACAAACAATCATCCATCGGCAAGCAGAAACCATAACGCTCAATTCCACGTTTGTCTCCCAAAGCACTCTTTAACACTTCCCCTAGAACAATAGCTGTATCTTCAATAGTATGGTGCTCATCTACATGCAAATCTCCTTTTGTTTTTACCGTAAGATCCATCCCAGAGTGACGACCAATCTGATCTAAAAGATGATCAAAAAATGATAATCCTGTAGAAATATCTGTATTCCCTTTTCCATCAAGATTAATCCTTACGTAAACATCCGTTTCCTTAGTTGTTCTACGCAATTCGGCAACACGCTCTTTTGCAAAAAGAAATTCGGAAATCTCGTTCCAAGAGCTAAAAATATGAAACGGAAATCCTTCCAACGAAAGATTTTCGTTTCCAATTAAAATCCCCTGACATCCAAGATTTTTTGCCAATTGCATATCAGTAATTCTGTCGCCAATAACAAATGAATTTGCTAAATCATACTCTCCATTCATATATTTTTCCAACAAACCTGTATTAGGCTTACGAGTAGGAAGATTTTCTTCTGGAAAGGATTTATCTATCAATACCTCATTGAAATTCACTCCCTCATTTTCGAAACAAGAAAGCATTTTTTGTTGCACTCTGTCAAAATTCTCCTGAGGATAGGAATCTGTTCCTAGTCCATCTTGATTTGTAACAATTACCAATTCAAAATCTAAATTCTTTTGAATAAAATATAGATTACGAAACACTGCTGGCAAAAATTCCAACTGATCCAATGTATCAACCTGAAAAGTAACTTCAGGCTCAAGAATCAAGGTTCCATCACGATCAATAAACAACGCTTTTTTCATAGCAAAAACAGTAAAAACTAATGACAAAAATAGAAAAAAGAAAGCAATAAAAAAACGTCTTGCAACTACCTTACGCAAAACGTTTCTTCTCTTTAATTTTATTCCTGTTCAACCTCTGGATAAATAAGCTTATAACCTTTTCCGTGAACATTCAAAATCTGTACAGTAGGATCTTTTTGAAGTTTTTTTCTCAATTTGGTTATATACACATCCATACTTCGTGCATTGAAATAATTATCATCAATCCAAATAGTTTTAAGAGCATAATTTCTTTCCAAAATATTATTCCCATTGCGAGCCAAAAGCATCAAAAGTTCTGTCTCTTTGGTAGTTAATGACATTTTCTCTTCCTCAAAAACCAATTCTTTGCATTTAGCATCAAACGAAAACTTACCAAATGTAAACAACGTTTGGGATTTTTCTTTTTGGCCATTTGTTCTTTTCAAGATTGCTTCTATACGAAATATTAACTCTTCCATATTGAATGGCTTGGTCATATAATCATCTGCTCCTGAACGAAAACCCTCTAAAACATCCTCTTTCAAAGATTTAGCACTTAGAAAAATAATTGGGATGCCATTATTCAACGTGCGAATATCTTGAGCCAAAGTAAATCCATCGCGTTTTGGCATCATTACATCTAGAACGCATAAATCATATTTCTCTCTAAGAAATGCTTTATATCCTAGTTCTCCATCAGGGAAAAGATCAACATCATAGTTTTTAATTTGAAGATATTCTTTGAGTAACATTCCCAAATTTTCATCATCCTCACATACAAGAATTTTTGTTTTTTGATTCATAATTTTATGTTTTAATTATTTTGTTGATGGTATAACAATTACAAATTTACTTCCAATCCCATAATCACTTTTAACAAAAATGTTTCCGTGATGCTTTTTTATAATTTTCTGCACATAAGAAAGACCTATTCCAAAACCTTTTATATTATGCAGGTTTCCAGTATGAACACGATAAAAACGATCAAAAACATGTCTTAAATCCTGACGTTTTATACCAATTCCATTATCTTCAACCGCTATATAAAGCTTAGAATTTTGATTCCAGGTCCTTATCTTTATCACCAAATTATCTTTACGATATTTCGTAGCATTATCCAATAGATTATAAATAGCATTTGTAAAATGTAGTTCGTCAATCATAGCAAAATGATATTTTGCTTCAAATTCTGCAAGAAGTTTTCCCTCCAACTGATTTACTCTGAAGGAATAATTTTCCATAATTTCTCGCAACAACTCGTGAACATCAAATTCCTTAAACGCAAGTAAAGATTTCTCTTTCTCAAAAACAGAAAGTTGCAAAACCTTCTCGACCAAAAAATTCAACCGTCTAACTTCATCTTTCATTATTTTAGATAGATGATCAATTTTTTCAGGCGATTTAGAAGTATTCTTATCCGAAAGAATTTGAGAAACTAATGAGATAGATGAAATTGGTGTTTTTAGTTCATGCGTCAAATTACTGATAAAATCTTGTTTTGTAACATTCAGACGACGTTGATAGATTACATAAACCAACGTTGCAACAAAAGTTAATAACAACAAAAGGAGCACACTAACTATAGGCAAAAGCCACTTAATTTTTTCATCGCCAAAGAAAACATCACGTTCAAAAGCCACATTTATTGTATAAGATTCCTCATATATTTTGGGCGAAAATAGATAATGAGAATATATAACATATTCTTTTTCTTCCGAAAAAGATTTTCCATAAATTAAACGTCCATTTTTATTTGTAATGTTATACTCAAAAGGAAAATTTACTCCATTTTCTTTAAATAACTCTGTCAAGGTTTCCAATAAAGAATCAAAATCAATTCGCTCATATATAGTCTTTTGATTTTGTTCCTCTAACAACTTCTCGATCACTAGATCAACAACTTCTCGACTATGAACAAGTTGTGCCAAACGTTTTTGACGAATCTTTTCTGTCGTTTCCTTTATATATTCTTTTTTAGGAGTAAGCAACAAGTTTTTTCTATCCCTTACAGCATGATTCATAAATGAATCTTCGAGCAATTGAGCACAATCATGTTTTTTTAAATAAGATTCGTAACCATTATCCTCAATCAATTTCCTTGAGACTTCCTCAAAATGATTTAGAGCATCCTCTCTTTCAATCTCTTTGGACAACTGAAAAAGACTATTATTTACATTAATCTCAAGATAATGAGAGAACACTTCATCTACATGCTTCCAATTTACAATCTGCATCTGAATCAACCACCCAAATGCAAAAAACACACATAGTACAAATGTTATCAATAAAAGTTTTCGCATATATTAATTTAACATTATATAAACGCAAAAATAAATTCTTTTTATAAAATAGAGATAAATCAACCATTAATTTACATAATTTTAACATAAACGCCATATTCGCAAAAATTCATTCTACAAATAAAAAAAAGAATACAATTTTATAATTTCTTTTTTCGTATCTTCGCAAGAAAGAAAAAAAATGATGCAAACAATAAAAACCGACATTGAAGGTGTTTTTATTCTAAAACCTCAAATTTTCAACGACGAGAGAGGGTATTTTTTTGAATCTTTTTCTCAACGAGAATTCGAAGAAAAAGTTTGCAAAACAATATTTGTTCAAGACAATGAATCAAAATCTTCCTATGGAGTTGTAAGAGGTTTGCATTTTCAAAAACCACCATTTACTCAAAGCAAGTTAGTTAGAGTAATAAAGGGAGCCGTTCTTGATATTGCAGTAGATATCCGAAAAGATTCTCCAACATACGGAAAACACGTCGCAGTAGAGCTAACCGAAGAGAACAAATTACAATTATTCATCCCTCGCGGTTTTGCTCACGGATTCTCTGTATTAAGCAACGAAGCTATTTTTCAATACAAATGTGACAACTTTTACAACAAAGAGAGCGAAGGCTCTATACTCTGGAATGACGACATATTAAATATAAATTGGAAAATTCCGACAAAAAACATCATTCTTTCAGAAAAAGACAAAAACGGCCAAATATTTAAATCTTTTTCGTCTCCTTTTTAACAAAAACACATATATCTTTTACAAAACAGTCTAATAAACAAGATTTGTTGGACTGTTTTATACATTTTTTTATCTTTGCAGCAAAACAAAACAACAATCTAACTTCATTACTTTGAAGAAAAATGAAAAATGTAATTAACTTAAATTAATAAGAAAAATGAAAAACAAGTATGTCGACCTCATTGAACAAACGTTTGAATTTCCAAACGAAGAGTTTTCTGTCAAAGAAAATGAATTAAATTGGTTTAACATTCCTTTAATGGACATCATCAAACAATACGGAACTCCATTACGAATCACATATCTACCTAAAATAGGTCAAAATATCCAACGTGCAAGAAGGATGTTTAATGTTGCAATGGCAAAAGTTGATTACAATGCAGATTATCATTATTCATATTGCACCAAAAGTTCACACTTCTCTTTCATCATGGAGGAAGTATTAAAAAATGAAGTTGAAATAGAAATCTCATCAGCTTTCGACATTAACATCCTAGAATCTTTGCACGAATCTGGCCAACTTAAAAAAGACAGATTTATTATTTGTAACGGATTCAAACGACCTCAATACATCGAAAATATACACAACTTAATCAGATCAGGTTTCACAAATGTAATTCCTATTCTTGATAATATTTTTGAGTTAGATCAACTATTATCTGACAGCAATCTTAAATTTAATATTGGCATTAGAATTGCTTCTGAAGAAGAACCTAAATTTACTTTCTACACTTCTAGATTAGGAATTCGCCAAAATAATATCATTAATTACTACAAAAGTAAGATTCAAAATAATCCAAATGTAAAGCTTAAAATGCTACATTTCTTCATTAATACAGGGATTAAAGACACCTTGTATTATTGGAACGAATTAAACAAAGCTGTATCTCTCTATTGCGAACTAAAACAAATTTGTCCCGACTTAGACTGCCTAAATATAGGAGGAGGTTTTCCTATTCAAAACTACCTTGACTTTGAATATGATTATGAATATATGGCAGAAGAAATTGTAGCACAAATAAAAAACATCTGCAAGCAAAACAATGTTCCCGAACCAAATATCTTTACTGAATTTGGGTCATTCACAGTAGGAGAAAGCGGAGCAATGCTCTATTCAATTATCAATCAAAAACAACAAAATGATAGAGAATTGTGGAATATGATTGACAGTTCATTTATGACCACACTACCCGACACTTGGGCTATAAATCAGCGATACGTACTACTTGCAATAAATAATTGGGACACAGAATACGAGCGAGTTCACCTTGGAGGATTAACATGTGATAGTGAAGATTTCTACAATGCTGACGCCCATTCAAATGCTGTCTTCTTGCCAAAAATAAAACAGATTGAAGGCAATCAATACATTGGATTTTTTCACATGGGAGCCTACCAAGAAGCTCTTAGTGGATTTGGAGGAATCCAACATTGCTTAATCCCAGGGCCTAAACTAGTAATTGTAGACAAAGACGAGAATGGCGAATACACCACAAAACTTTTTGCAAAAGAACAAAGCTACAAATCAATGCTAAAAATTTTAGGATACTAAATTTTGCAGCAAACAAAAAGAATTTGCCTTAGCAAAAAAAAGAATAATTCTAAATCACATTTTGAAAAACAAACAATTTGTTGTGATTTCTACTTTTTTTTGTACATTCGTGCCGCAAAATTTGTTTAATAATTAATTGAAATAATTAGCATAAAATTCAACGTAAATGGCTACATTAGAAAAAATTAGAAGTAAAGGAGTTTTCCTTTTAGTTATTGTAGGTTTAGCATTATTAGCGTTCCTATTAGGTGATTTTTTGAATTCTGGTTCAACTTTTTTTAATCAAAGAAAGAATAAAGTTGCCGTTGTCAATGGAGAGAACATAAAAATAGAAGATTTTATGGCGGCCATTGATCAGTTTACTAACGTCTATAAGATTGAGATTGGCGAAAGTAATATGAACGAAGAAACAACCGAACAAATTCGTCAACAAGTTTGGGAAAACACCATTAGAAAAGAAATTTTAACTGCAGAGGCAGAAAATATTGGAATGACCATTACCAATAAAGAATTATATGAATTCGTTTTGGGAAACAATATTCACCCAATGATTCAGGCTCGAAAAGTATTTTTCAATCAAGAAGGCACATTTGACCCTCAAATTCTAGAGCAATTTATTTCCCTTTTGGATGATCCTGAAGCAAATATGTCTGAAGAAATTAAATCATATTGGTCTTTTTGGGAAAATGCTGTAAAAAACAACGCATTAGAAGAAAAATATTCTGTGCTTTTGTCTAGAATAATGGTTGCAAACTCATTAGATGCTAAGCAAACTATTGAGTATAACAAGAATATGGTTGATGTATTGTATGCAGTAGAACCATATTCTGCAATACCTGATTCGGCAATTCAGATTTCAGACAAGGAAATTAAATCTTATTACAATAAGAATAAAAAACAATATAAAAAAGATTTAGCTACATGTAACATTGATTATGTAGTTTTTGATATTGCACCTCAAAAAAGTGATTACGAAACTGTTGAATCTTGGATTTCTGGGTTAATTTCTGAATTTAAAACAACAACAGAAATTGCTTCTTTTGTAAATTCAAACTCTGATAATCGTTATAATTATGCTGCAATGTCAGAAAAAGAGGTTCCTATGGAATTACGCTCATTTGCTTTTACAAATTCAAATGGAGAAGTTTATGGACCTTACTTTTCTAACAATAGTTACAAAATCGCAAAAATTATAGACAATACTATTTTGGCTCCTGATTCTGTAAAAGTTCGCCACATCTACGTTGCTGAGGAAAGTAAGGAACGTACTCAAACTTTAGCAGATAGTTTATTTCAAGCTTTGAAAAATGGAGCAGACTTCGCTACTTTGGCAAAGACTTATTCAAGAATTCCACAAACAGCAGAAAATGGCGGAGAAATTGGATGGGTTAAAGAATCTGACTTGGAAGAAGCTATTGCAGATAAAGTTTTCAACGCAAAGAAAGATGATATTTTCTCAGAAGAAGCTGGCATGGGAATTCAGATTTTCCAAGTTACTGAATTAAGTGCAAAAGTAAAAAAAGTGAAACTGGCCATCATAGAAAGAGAAGTAATTGCTAGTTCACGTACTCAAGCAGAAATTTTTGCCGAAGCAAAACAATTTGCTGCAAACAATAAAAATATCGACTCACTTCGCACAAATGCAAATAAACAAGGATTAAAATTATTCCCTTCTTTCGCTGCGAACATCAATTCTTCAAAAATAGGAACTATAAAAAACTCACGACAAGTTGTCCGTTGGGCATTTGATCAAGAAAATGGAGCTATTTCTGATGTATTTGAATGCGATGACAAATTCATTGTTGCTGCAGTTTACAACATCAATAAAGATGATTATAAATCACTAGAAGAAGTAAAAGATATCATTAAAAACACTCTTTTAAACGAAAAGAAGGGAGATTTCATTGTAGAGAAAATTGGTACCAAAACAATGGACAATCTAATTGCAGAAGGTATGCAAGCGGACACTTTGAAAAATATTACATTCGAAATGCAAACTCTTCCTAAAGTAGGAATGGAACCTAAACTTTTTGCAGTTGCAACAGCAGAAAAAGGAGGAATTGTAAAAGGAAATTCAGGAGTATTTATCTTTAAAAACTTAAGTAGTTTCGAACCAAATCCCAACCAAAGTGTTGCCGAAACAAAAATGATGATAAATAGTCAAAATACATATATGATTCCATACATGTCTATTGAAGCTTTGAAACAAAAAGCAGAAATAAAAGACAACAGATCTATCATATTTTAATAAAGAAAAGTTTAGAGCTTTTTTACTTGCAACGAAAAATTAAATATAGTAATTTTGCAAAGATTTTTTGAAGAACATATTTTAAATAACTTATCAAAATGATTAAATTAGGTATTAATGGATTTGGCCGTATTGGCCGTATGGTATTCCGCGCTGCAGTGGAAAACTTTGGTGATGACATTCAAGTTGTTGGTATTAACGACCTTTTGGATGCAGATTATTTAGCTTATATGTTGCGTTATGACTCTGTTCATGGTCAATTTACTGGCGACATTCAAGTTGAAGGTAACTACATGATTGTAAACGGAAACAAAATCCGTTTGACAGCTGAAATGGATCCTGCTAATTTGAAATGGGACGAAGTTGGTGCTGACGTAGTTGTTGAATCAACAGGTTTCTTCTTGACTGACGAAACAGCTCGCAAACACATCCAAGCTGGTGCTAAAAAAGTAATTATGTCTGCTCCTGCAAAAGACAAAACTCCTATGTTTGTTTATGGTGTTAATGACAATACTTATGCTGGACAAGATATCATTTCTAATGCTTCTTGTACAACTAACTGTTTGGCTCCAATTTCTAAAGTTTTGAACGACAAATTTGGTATCAAACGTGGTTTGATGACAACTGTTCATGCTGCAACTGCAACTCAAAAAACAGTTGACGGTCCTTCTAAAAAAGACTGGCGTGGTGGTCGTGGAATTTTGGAAAACATTATTCCTTCTTCAACAGGTGCTGCTAAAGCTGTAGGTGTTGTTCTTCCTGAATTGAATGGAAAATTGACTGGTATGTCAATGCGTGTTCCTACTTCTGACGTTTCTGTTGTTGACTTGACAGTAGAATTGAACAAAGAAGCTACTTATGCAGAAATCTGTGCTGCAATGAAAGAAGCTGCAGAAGGCGAAATGAAAGGTATTCTTGGTTACACTGAAGAAGCTGTTGTTTCTACAGACTTCCGTAACGATGCTCGTACTTCTATCTTCGACGCTAAAGCTGGTATTCAATTGGATCCTACTTTCGTTAAAGTTGTTTCTTGGTACGACAACGAATGGGGTTATTCTAACAAAGTGTTGGAAATGGCTCGCGTTATTTCTAAATAAGAATTTATTCAGAATAATAATAAGGACAGGTTGTGGCAACAGTCACAACTTGTTTTTTTTATGTACTTTTGCCTAATAAATTATATTCATAATGAAAAAAATTTTCTTCTTTACTCTTCTAGCTTTTCTTACAAGTTGTAAAGTAAAACAAACTGCTATTACTCCAACAACTTATCCTCAACAGACCTCAATCAACTCTTTTTGTCAGGAAATACAAAAAAATGAACCCCATTATAATTCAGTTGACATAAAAAAGATATCTATTAGAGCAAAAATCAATCAGCAAGAAAATTACCTATCAGGGGGTATAAAAATCCAAACCGATAGTTTTATCTTCATCTCGCTTCAACCGCTTCCTGGCTTCGAAATGTTCAGAATAGAGTTTTTTCCTGAAAAATTTAGATTTTTTGATAAAATGAATCGAAAATACTTTGAAGCAACGTATGAATACATTGAACAAACCACCAAAATCCCTTTACAATATAAGAACCTTGAAGATTTATTCTCTCGAAAACTCTTCGTTTTAGGAAGAAAACTTGAATCAACTACTTTTAATTCAATTTTTTCTCTCAGCACTCAAAATGGATTTGTATTAGCTTCACAATCTGCAGATGGACGCATTCAGCAAGACATAAAAGTTTCCCCTGAATTATTAATTGATAACATAAAAATGTCTCAATATCTAAAAGGCAACTCATTGTCAGCAAACTATTCAGGAAATTATTCTAACAAAAATCCTTTCCCAGAAAAAATCAGCATATCAATGGATATTTTCAATAGCTTTTCAGCAGAAATTGAAATGGATTTACAAAAACCTATTTTTGACAAATCATTAAATGAAAAACCTACTCAACTCGACCGTTACACTCGAGTTTCTCTCAATGATTTCTTCAAAAAATAACATCCAAAAGAGAAGATTCTATACTTCCCTTTTTTAACTTCATTACAAAACATTCTATATCCTTTTTTTTTACTAATATTGCAGTTGGTAAAAAAGGATTTTATTATCATGTTATTTTATTGAAAAATAAATGATTAATAAAACTCTTTTTGAAAGACTTTAAGAAAAAGATTTTTTTAATTTATACATCATAATGAAAGTAATGAAATTTGGCGGAACATCCGTAGGTTCCGCAAACGCACTTCTAAACGTAAAAAAAATTGTTGAATCTCAAAAAGAGGATGTTATTGTTGTTGTTTCAGCATTGAGTGGAATTACTGATGCTCTATACAATATTTCCAATCTTGCAGCAAAGGGAAAAGAAACGTATAAAGATGAACTAGAAGTTATCCAATCTAGACATTTCGATATTATTAATCAAACAGTTTCTGCTGAAAAACAATCAGAAATCAAACAAAACGTAACCTCATTATTTGAAGAACTGAGCAATATATACAAAGGGGTTTTTCTAATTAAAGATTGTCCTGACCGCATAAGCGATACTATTGTAAGCTATGGTGAACGTATTTCTTCTAAAATTATCAGTTATGTTATTGATAATGCAGAATGGAAAGATTCTACCGAATTTATTAAAACAAATCCACAATTCGGAAAACATGTAGTTGATTTTGATTCAACAAACGAACTAATCAAAAAATCTTTTACTAAAGCAAATAAATGTACTATTTGCGGAGGATTTATTTCTTCCGACGCAAAATCTGGAAACAAAACCAATTTAGGAAGAGGTGGTTCTGATTACACAGCTGCAATTTTAGCGTCAGCTTTAGATGCCACTTTGCTAGAAATATGGACAGATGTCGATGGTTTTATGACTGCTGATCCTAGAATTATCAATACAGCTTACGTTATTGATAAATTAAGTTTTGTTGAAGCTATGGAACTTTGCAACTTTGGAGCAAAAGTTCTCTATCCTCCAACAATCTATCCTGTTTTTCATAAAAATATTCCTATTTGCATAAAGAACACTTTCCGCCCAGAACTAGCAGGAACATTTATTTCTCACGAAAGAACTGGAGAACCATCAAAGGCAATCAAAGGAATTTCTTCTATAAACGACACTTCTCTTATCACAGTTAGAGGACTTGGAATGGTTGGCGTTATTGGTGTAAATTATCGCATTTTCAAGTCTTTAGCTAAAAATGGAATTAGTGTCTTTTTGGTTTCTCAAGCAGCATCTGAAAACACTATTTCATTTGCAGTTCGCAATGCAGATGCCGATTTGGCTGTTACTGTATTGTGTGACGAATTTTCTGATGAAATAAAGCAAGGCGAAATCAATAAAATATCTGCTGAAAAAGATTTGGCTACTATAGCTATAGTAGGAGAAAACATGAAACGTACTCCGGGCATTGCAGGCAAACTTTTTGGTACGCTTGGACGAAATGGAATCAACGTAATTGCTTGTGCTCAAGGTGCTTCTGAAACTAACATTTCGTTTGTTACCGATTTGAAGTCATTAAGAAAAGCATTGAATGTTATTCATGATTCGTTTTTCCTATCAGAATATCAAGAATTAAACATTTTCCTTGCAGGAATTGGCACTGTTGGAGGAAGTTTGCTAGAACAAATCAAACAACAGCAACCCCTATTAATGCAAAAAAATCGGCTTAAGCTCAACGTTGTTGGAATTGCAGATTTCAAAAAGGCTATTTTCAAGCGCGAAGGAATTGATTTAGAAAATTATCGTGAACTTTTGAATAGCGAAGGAAAAGACAATTCTCCTGAATTATTAAAATCGGAAATTCTTTCAATGAATATTTTCAATTCTGTATTTGTTGATTGTACTGCAAGTGCTGACATTGCCGCTCTTTATAAAGATTTGTTGTCAAACAACATCTCGGTTGTTGCTGCAAATAAAATAGCTGCGTCATCTGCCTATGACAATTATGCAGATCTGAAAAACATTGCACTCAAACATGGGGTAAAATATTTGTTCGAAACTAACGTAGGTGCAGGATTGCCAATTATTAACACTATTAATAATTTGATAAATTCAGGTGATAGAATATTGAAAATGGAAGCAGTTCTATCTGGTACACTCAATTATATTTTCAATACCATAAGTACAGAAATTCCTCTAAGCAAAGCCATTGCCATGGCAAAAGAAGCTCGTTATTCTGAACCTGATCCTCGTATTGACTTGAGCGGAAAAGATGTTATCCGTAAATTGGTTATTCTCACACGCGAAGCTGGATACAAAGTTGAACAAGAAGATGTAATAAAAAACTTATTTGTTCCAAACAACTTCTTCGAAGGCTCTTTGGACGACTTCTGGAAAGGAATACCTGCTTTGGATGATGAGTTTGAGCAGAAGCGACAAATGTTGGAAGAGAAAAATATGAAATATCGTTTTGTCGCAAAAATGGAAGAAGGCTCTTGCGAAGTAGGATTGCAAGAAGTGGCATCAAATCATCCGTTCTATGATCTAGAAGGAAGCAACAATATTATCATGATTACTACCGAACGCTACCACGAATATCCAATGATCATAAAGGGATATGGAGCTGGAGCAAGCGTAACAGCAGCTGGTGTGTTTGCAGACATTATAAGTATTGCCAATATTCGTTAATACAATGAAACGATTATTTATAAATTTAATCTTAATATGTAGTGTTGCTTTCACCTCAACTTCTTGTAACGAAGAAGAGGGTGTTCGGTATGCCGATCAGTTAAAAGAACAAGAGAAGCTCATCAATGAGTTTATCGAACGCGAAGGTATAGTTGTACTAGAAAACTTTCCCACTGACTCTGTTTTTAAAACTAACGAATATGTTCTAACTGAGTCGGGGCTATATTTTCAGCTTACCAAAAAAGGAGAAGGAGAAGATGTTAAATTTGGAGATAGAGTACAAGTCCGCTATAAACAGAAAACATTGGAAAAAGGAGCTATTATAGAAAGTTTCTGGACTACTCAAGACGATCCTCGCCCAAAGGAAGTAGAGTACAAAGTTTCAATGGTCAGCGACTGCGAGGCTTGGCACGAAGCTATTGGATACATGAGAAAACCTGGTGCTGAGTGCAAAATTATTGTACCAGGAAGCATTGGTTTTTCTGTTGCACAAGCCAATCTTGTCCCTTACTATTTCGAAATGAAAATAAAATTTCATCATTAAAAAAATAAAAAAACATAATTCTATAATTATATGACTCTTATTAAAAGTATTTCAGGTATTCGCGGTACTATTGGCGGTGCCGTTGGCGATGGACTTTCACCTATTGATGTAGTAAAATTCACTTCGGCTTATGCTACATGGCTAAAAACTTATCGCAACAAAACACGTTGCAAAGTGGTTGTTGGACGTGATGCTCGTATTTCTGGAGAGATGGTAAATCACTTGGTTATTGGGACATTGCTTGGCTGTGGATGCGATGTTACAAACATTGGATTGGCATCAACTCCTACTACAGAACTTGCTGTCACGATGGAGCAAGCTGATGGAGGAATTATTCTTACAGCAAGCCATAATCCAAAACAATGGAATGCCTTGAAACTGCTTAACGAACGTGGCGAATTTCTTAATAAAGCCGAAGGCGAAGCTTTACTAGAAATTGCCGATCGTGGAGAGTTTTCATACGCTGAAGTAGATGAAGTTGGTACTTTGATTGAAAAATTTGATTTCACCAAACGACATATCGAAAGTGTTCTTAAACTCGATTTGGTTGATGTTGAAGCTATTCGCAATGCCAACTTTAAGGTGGCTTGCGATTGTGTCAATTCCGTTGGAGGAATTGCTATTCCCAAACTTTTAGAGGCTCTTGGAGTTGAGCAAGTAGAAAAACTTTACTGTGAGCCAAACGGACATTTTCCACACAATCCAGAACCACTCCCTGAACACTTGGAAGATATTTCTAACTTGATAAAAGAGAAAAAAGCCGATGTAGGTTTTGTTGTAGATCCTGACGTCGATCGTTTGGCCATTATCTGCGAAAATGGAGAAATGTTTGGCGAGGAATACACACTTGTTTCCGTCGCCGACTATGTGTTGCAACACACCAAAGGCAATACGGTTTCAAACCTAAGTTCTACACGTGCATTGAGCGACGTAACCACAAAATACGGATGCGAATACAACGCATCGGCTGTGGGCGAGGTAAACGTGGTTGAAAAAATGAAAGCAACTAACGCCGTAATCGGTGGAGAAGGCAATGGTGGAGTCATCTACCCTGCTTCGCACTACGGTCGCGACGCTTTGGTAGGTATAGCATTGTTTCTAACCCACATGGCAAAATCAGGGAAAAGTGTATCCGAATTGCGTGCTTCTTACCCCAACTATTTTATCTCTAAAAACAAAATTCAGCTTACACCAAATATCGATGTCGATGGTGTGCTTTGCGTGATAAAAGGTTGCTACAAACAATTCAAAATCAATGACATTGATGGTGTAAAAATAGACTTCCCACAAGGATGGGTGCACTTGCGCAAATCGAATACCGAGCCTATTATCCGCATTTATAGCGAAGCTCCTACACGCGAGCAAGCCGACAAGTTTGCACATGCCATTATGGACGAAATACGAAGAATAGCGAATATTTAAGATTTAATAAAATTTATTGTTTAACCCTTTAAAAACTTGATTTCTACGAAACAGATATAAAACGTACTTGATACGTACATCTTGAAATTTTTGGAAAAGCATTTTAGCTTTATTCTACTATCCAGAAGTTTGGCGACTAAAAGGAAACCAGTAGGAATATTGCAGAATGCTCGTGTGACAAGCACGAGCTTTTGGTTATTCTACTGGTAGGTTACGCCAAACACCTTGGATAGAGAATATACTAAAAAGTACCGTGCTTTTTTATGTGCGTACCCAAATAAGAATCATCTAAAAGGTACAATAACATTACCGACATTAATTAAAAGATTAAATAAGATGAAAAAAATAATTGTAAGTATCCTTTTTATGTTTTTAGTTATATCTACATATGGAGAGCGTTATATAATTAACAAACACGTAGGTATAGAGTGTTCAAGCATCACTCCACAAAATGATGGAGCATATATTGTATGTTTGTATAATACAAATGATAACCATGGTTATTTCATCAATGAATTTGCTTATTACTCCTTTACTTGGTACTTATCATATAAAGGACAACGTGTTAGTGACTATTACGATAGTGTTATACGTTGTCAAAGTAGGGAAGAAAAAACTGTTTATGCTTGGCCAGGGGATGTCCCAAAAGGCTATGAGAAGTATGTTACAGTGCAATTTGAGAAAGAAGCCCCTAAAAAAGACCGTAGGGACTAATATTGTTAATTTAATTAAGTTTTAAAAGTTGCGCACGACACGGATAATAGTGTAATAAATCATGAAAAAAATATTTATTTTTATGTTTGCTCTAATGAGTAGTGTTGCTGGTTTCGCTCAGGTGTATGAGGTAAAAGGTGTGGAAACAAAATTAGTTATCTATGATGGTCCTGAGTATAAAGTAGACAATGGGACTAATAGATATGGGTATAGTATGTGGAAAACATCCACAAAAAGGTTTGGTTATTCTTTTTATAACATGAATAGTATTCCTGTTTCAGTAGAGGCTGAATTGTATAAGAAGGGTAAACTTGTATCTACCAAAACTTTTAATCTAAAATCGAATGAAACTTACATCTGGAAACATGAGGCTAATTCAGACTTTTATTTAAATCACGATGAAAGCGACTCCGGCTGGAAGTGGACGGATACAAAAGAGGAACCAGGATATGGGAGTTATTATGTGAAATACAAAGCATATAGATTACTGTAAAAAAAAACAGTGCAATGCACTGTTTTTTCTTTTTTAGGAGAAATTATCTTTTCAAAACCTCGATTGCCTTCTCTACGCACTTATCATTACGGAGATTGTATTGAATAGTACCTTTTTGGAAATAGTATCGTTTAATGATTTCAAAGTTGATAAAATCAATGATATCAGATTTGTTTTCTTCCATCTCTTTTTCGATGTTTGGCTTTAGTTTCTCCGATATTGATTTTATTTCATCAGCAATAAGCGCCTCGTAACCTTCTATTTTTGCAGATTCTTTCAACATGTTTATTGGTTCTTCACTTTCAGGTTTGTAAGTAAAATTCTTCTCCTTTACAAAAGCAATAAAGTCCTTGAAATCTTGCTCTGTAATAGAAAAAACATCTATGGGAGCTATTTGTCGGTGTTTTCTTGCATAATTCGTAGCGAAATCAAATATTAGCATTTGAGAATAGAGATGAAATGATACGTTGATGTCTTTTTGGGGTACAGAAACAATAGAATCAGGAGTTATTCCTCCTCCTCCAAGAACCATTCGACCCGATTTTGTATAAAATATATTTTTTGAACTATCAGAACTATTTTTTGACGAATTGTTGTAATTAATTGCTTGTACGCATCGTCCACTTGGCGTATAATATCTTGCAATTGTGAATTTCAAGAAACCTTTTCCAGGAAGTTCTCTGACACTTTGCACTAAACCTTTACCAAATGTTTTGGTGCCAATAATAGTTGCTCTATCCAAGTCCTGAAAAGCTCCTGCCAAAATTTCTGATGCCGATGCCGATGATCCATTTGTCAAAATAACCAATGGCATTGTTCCATATACAGGATCCAAAGTTGTTTTGTACGAAAAGTTTTGATCATCATCCTTTCCTTTCGTAGAAACTATTTCAGTGTTTTTTGGAACAAACAATGAAGCTATTTTACAAGCCTCATTTATTAAGCCTCCCCCATTGTTTCTTAAATCTATGATTAAAGAGGAGATATTGTTCTTCTTTACCAAGCTATCAAGTGCTTGTCGGAATTCTATTGTTGCCTTATCAGTAAACTCCGATAACTGAATAAAACCAATATTATCGTCTACCACACCAAAATAAGGAACAGGATGCAATTGAATTTTTTTTCTAACAATGGTTTTCTTCAGATTTTTTTTCTCCCCAGGTCTTCTAATAGTTAGTTCAAATTGTGTACCTGGAACTCCTTTAAGCAAATTGCTTACTTCTGAGGTGTTCTTTCCTTCAAGACTTTTTCCATCAATTTCTAATATCACATCTCCGCAACGTAAATCTGCCGTTTGAGCGGGCATTCCTTCATAAGGCTCAGAAATAACAACCTCTTTTCCTCTTTGCATAATTAAAGCTCCAATTCCTCCATACTCGCCAGAAGTCATCAACTTCAAGTCTTCTTCTTTACTCTCCGGAATATATACGGTGTAAGGATCCAGTTCTGACAACATGTAATTTATACTTCCTTGCACCAACGAGGTATAATCTACAGAGTCAACATAAAGTTGATCTATAATATGCAAAATAGAACTATAATTATCCAAATTCTTGGAAATCTCAAACGTCTTCTGATTACTATTTTGAGCATTAGAGAAATAGCAAAAAATTAACGCCAATATGCAAACAATGTGTTTTTTCATGCCTTTTATTCTTACAACACTATATTCACAATCTTTCCTGGCACAACAATTACTTTTCGAGGAGATTTCCCATCGAGATATTTTTGTGTTTGTTCATTTGCAAGAGCTGTTTTTTCAACATCTTCTTTACTCATATCAGCTGGCATTTCAAGTGTAAAACGCACTTTTCCGTTAAACGAAATAGGATATTTTACGCTTGATTCTACCAAATATTCTTCATTGCAAATAGGGAATGTTGCATCACAAACTGTAGTATCGTTGCCTAAGCGATGCCAAAGTTCTTCGGCAATGTGCGGAGCAAATGGTGCAATAAGCACTGTTAGTGGCTCAAGAATTGCACGTTTGTTGCACTTGAGTTGCGAAAGTTCGTTTTGGCAAATCATAAATGCAGACACCGACGTATTGAATGAAAAATGTTCAATATCGAACGTAATTTTCTTAATTGTTTTATGCAATGTTTTCAACTCTTCTGCCGAAGGTTGTTCATCGCTAACATTTTCGTACATTGCCCAAAGGCGACGTAAAAAGCGGTGAACACCATCTATTCCGTTTGTATCCCAAGGTTTTGATTGTTCCAATGGGCCAAGGAACATTTCGTAGAATCGCAACGTGTCTGCACCATAACGCTCAACTATATCGTCTGGGTTCACTACGTTGAACATTGATTTCGACATTTTTTCTACTGCCCAACCGCAAACATATTTCCCATTTTCAAGGATAAATTCTGCATCCTTATATTCTGGCATCCAATTGCGGAAACGCTCAATATCAAGAATGTCGTTTGCCACAAGATTCACATCTACGTGAATTTGTTGCGTTTCATATTCGTTTTTTAAGTTGAGCGACACAAATTTATTTGTACCCACAACGCGATAAACAAAATTACTTCTTCCTTGAATCATTCCCTGATTGATAAGTTTTTGGAATGGTTCATCTTTGCAAATTACGCCCAAATCGAACAAAAATTTATTCCAAAAACGGCTATAAATCAAGTGACCTGTAGCGTGTTCTGTTCCACCAATATACAAATCTACATTTTGCCAATATTCATTAGCAGTTTTGCCTACAAGTGCATCTCCGTTTTTGTTGTCCATATAGCGCAAAAAGTACGCACTTGAACCAGCAAAGCCAGGCATTGTACAAAGTTCCAATGGGAAAATGTTTTTATTGTCAATCTCCGCAACATCTGCCAAAGTGGCTTCCGCCTCGTTCCATGCCCAAAGTTTTGCATGACCAAGTGGTGGTTCTCCACTTTCCGTTGGCAAAAACTTATCAACTTTTGGCAATTCTAGTGGCAAGCAATTTTCAGGAATCATATATGGCATTCCGTCTTTATAATAAACTGGGAATGGTTCTCCCCAATAGCGCTGACGACTAAATACAGCATCACGCAAACGATAATTTACTTTTACTCGTCCTAAATTGTGAGATTCTACATATTTTTTAGTTGCTGCAATAGCTTCTTTTACAGTTAATCCATTTAGCACCAAATTACAATATGGTTCAACTCCTGCTTTTGGCGAGTTGCATACAATACCATCTTTTGCATCGTAGCTTTCTATGCTAACGTCGCAACCTTCAATCAACGGAACAATAGGCAAATTGAATTGTTTAGCAAAAGCATAGTCGCGACTATCATGAGCTGGCACGGCCATAATAGCACCTGTTCCATATCCAGCAAGCACATAGTCAGAAATCCAAACAGGTACTTCTTCGCCTGTAAATGGATTTATAGCATAAGAACCTGAGAAAACACCAGTTACACTGCGATCCGAAATACGTTCACGTTCAGTACGTTTTTTTGTACGTTCCAAATATGCCTCTACTGCTTCGGCACATTCGGATTTTGTGAGTTTGGCCACAAGTTCGCTTTCTGGTGCTAATACCATAAACGTTACACCAAACATTGTGTCGGCACGAGTAGTGAATATGGTAAATTCCATATCGCTATCTTTTACCTTGAATTGCACTTCAGTTCCTTCGGAACGACCAATCCAATTTTTTTGCGTTTCCTTGAGTGAATCGGTCCAGTCAATTTGTTCTAAACCATCAAGTAAGCGTTGTGCATAAGCCGACACACGCAAACTCCACTGACGCATAACACGTTGTTCTACAGGATAACCTCCACGTACTGAAAGACCTTCGCTTACCTCATCATTTGCCAATACACATCCCAACTTTGGACACCAGTTTACTTTAGTATCAGCAAGATATGCAATACGATAATTCATCAATATTTCTTGCTGATGTTTTTCGTCCCAACCGTTCCACTCATCGGCAGTAAACGTTGGGGTTTCGCTTTGAGCAGCTCGTACGTCAGCATTTCCTTGCTTACTAAAAATTTCTATAAGTTCCGAAATTGGACGAGCTGCATTTGCTTCGCAACTATACCAATGCGAGAACATTTTTTGAAATGCCCATTGTGTCCATTTATAATAATCAGCATCGCAAGTGCGAACCTCGCGATTCCAATCATAACAAAAACCTATTTTATTAAGTTGCTCGCAATAACGTGCAATATTTTTTTCTGTAGTAACTGCAGGATGTTGTCCTGTTTGAATAGCATATTGCTCAGCTGGCAATCCATAAGCATCAAAGCCCATTGGGTGCAATACGTTGAACCCTTGCAAACGTTTGTAACGGCTATAAATATCCGAGGCAATGTAACCTAACGGATGCCCAACATGCAACCCTGCTCCCGAAGGGTAAGGGAACATATCAAGCACATAAAATTTAGGCTTTTCGCCACCGTTTTCAACATTATAAATGGCATTTTCTTTCCAATATTGTTGCCAGTTCTGCTCAATTTCTTTGAAGTTATATTCCATTTCTATGATTTTTTATTTTTCACACGACATATAAGCCACAAAGATAGTAAAAAATCACGTCGATTCTTACTTAGGTTTTTCATTTGATTATTCACTTTTTCTTTTCTACCTTTGTGTGTTTATATAAAAAAATATTTATTGAATACATAAACGACAATTTGCTATATATACATCGTTTATTACCAGTTTCTTAAACATAGAAATATGAAAATTTTAGCAATAGGTTGGAACTATCCTCAACACAATACAGAGCTATCTGCTGAGACCCCGAAGGAACCTGTGGTTTTTCTTAAGCCAGATTCCTCTTTGCTCAAAAATGGTAAGCCATTTTTCATTCCCGACTTTTCGGAAGAAATAGAATATGAAACTGAACTTGTGCTCAGAATCAACCGTTTAGGAAAACATATTGCACCAAAATTTGCTTCTCGCTATTATGATGCCATTGGGCTTGGTATTGATTTTACGGCACGAGATTTGCAACGTCATCAGAAAGAGGCAGGATTGCCTTGGGAAATTTGTAAAGCCTTTGACTCATCGGCAGCAATAGGAGATTTTCTTCCATTATCTTCGTTCAACGATTTGAACAACATCTCATTTCATTTAGACAAGAATGGAGATACTGTTCAACAAGGAAATTCTTCACAAATGATTTTCAACTTTGACCAAATCGTGTCATATGTAAGTCGTTTTTTTACGTTAAAAATAGGCGATTTAATTTTTACAGGGACACCTGCAGGAGTTGGAAAAGTAGAAATCAACGACTTGCTCGAAGGTTACATTGAAGAAAAAAAAATGTTCTCTTTTAGAGTAAAATAAAAAAGAAGTGAAACTTAAGTTTGTAATCATATCGTTTTTTCTTGCATTGTTAACTACTGCATGGGCTGCTCCTCAACGGGAGTTTGCTTCTCAATCGGTGCTTAAGCAAGGTAAATGGTGGAAAATAAAGATTTCCACCTCGGGTATCTACAAACTTACTTCTGCCGACCTAAAAAAAATGGGTGCAACTCCAAGCAATGTACGTATTTTCGGATTTGGAGGAGCTATGCTTAACGAAGTAATTGCTCAAAATCCGAATGATGATCTTCAAGAAATCGCTTTGTGGCGCGAAAAAGATTATGTTCTGTTTTATGCTCAAGGTGTTGTAAGTTGGGTTTACAATCAAAAAGAAAATTACTTTGAACACACTACAAACGCCTATTCTTCATATGGTTACTATTTTGTAACTACATCCGAAGGTGTTGCAAAAAGTATTGGTATAGAGGAAATAGAGAAAGGAATTACTCATCGCAACCATGAGGTGCGCAACTTTTT
Organism: Paludibacteraceae bacterium; assembly: GCA_045612365.1. Lineage (GTDB taxonomy): Bacteria > Bacteroidota > Bacteroidia > Bacteroidales > Paludibacteraceae > RGIG9608. The sequence goes on along the minus strand of JAZKYY010000004.1, from coordinate 127,508 downwards.
CTATGATCGCGCTTTATATGAAAAAGATTTGGTTCATCTGCTTGAGTCTGGAAGAGAATTTTATGGAGAGAAATTTAGCGCACAAAACAGCTATAACTTCTATTTTTCGTTACCCAACATTCTTGCCGAACAAGCGACTATCAAAGTGTCGGCAGTTGCTTCCTCTCCAGAGGCTGCGAGCAAGTTTACCGCAAAGATAAATGGATTGCAAGTTGGAGAGATAAGCATTCCTCGCAACGAATCAACCTACAATGCAGCTGAAGGTAACGATAAAAAATTCCAATTCATTCCATCTTCTGGAGACGGACTTAATGTTGAACTCATATATTCCAAGCCTCGATCTGCATCTATAGGTTATCTTAATTATATTGAACTCAACTTACTACGAAAGTTACAAATGTCAGGAAACGAGTTATTCTTTCGTTTCCCTTTAGAGTCAAACGAGTATGATGGAATTTTTACTCGAGGTTATGAATTGTCAAACGCTTACTCAACAACAAAAATTTGGAACATAACTGACCCTTTTAATATAAAACGAGTTAATACAAACCTAAATGGTTCAGTGTTGAGTTTTATTGGGAAAAATCGTCCTATACAAGAGTATGTTGCACTTGAAACAGGAGGATCTTATCCTTCTCCCGAAATTGTAGGTGAGATTGCAAACCAAAATCTCCATGCCATGGAAAAATGTGACATGGTTATTATTGCTCATCCAAATTTTATAAGCGAGGCAGAACGCTTGGCCTCGGCTCATAGAAGTTATTCCGGATTAAGAGTGAATGTTGCTTCTTCTGAACAAATCTACAACGAATTTTCTTCTGGAACTCCTGATGCTACAGCTTATCGCCTTTTTGTAAAAATGTTTTATGATAGAGCCACATCGGAAAATGATCTTCCTCGCTATTTGTTGCTCTTTGGCGACGGACATTATGACAATAGAGGCATAATAAAAGGTGCTGATGCCAATAGAAAACTATTAACCTATCAATCTATAAATTCTATTCACGAAATGGCATCGTTTTCATCTGACGATTACTTTGCGTTACTCGACGACAGTGATGGCGCCAACGTAACTAGCGATGAAATGGATCTTGCCGTTGGCAGATTTCCTGTACAAACACTCTCCGAAGCGCAAGCACTTGTTGATAAAACCATTGCCTATTTAGAGGACAACGAAAAACATAATTGGAAAACAAAAGTGCTCTTTTTGGCTGATGATGGAGACGAAAATTCTCACATGTCCAATGCAGATATTGCAGCCTCTTCCTTCGCTTTACAGAACCCCGATTATTGGGTAAAAAAAATATATATTGATGCCTATCAGAAAGTAACAACATCTAATAGTTCTACTGTTCCTGTAGCAAAAGATGCTTTTATGAAAATGTTGAAATCAGGAGTACTTTTTGTCAACTATGTTGGTCATGGAGGTACACTAAATTGGGCATCGGAAAATATTTTAACCCAAAAAGATATTCAAACGATGAATAACAAGTGTTTGCCGCTTTGGATAACACTAACGTGTAATTTTTCAAGATTTGATGGTTCGGCTCAAACTGGAGGCGAAATGCTACTCACCAACCCCAACGGAGGAGCTGCAATGGTTTTCTCGGCATCAAGAACAGTTTATGCTTCGCAAAATCACAAATTAAATGTAGCATTTATTAATCAACTTGCAAACAAAAACTTGTCGGTAGGAGAAATGATAATGAAAGCTAAAAATGAACTTACAGGACAAGTTAACAAACGTGCTTTTTTCCTTTTTGGAGATCCAGCTTTAAAGTTGCATTCAATCAACGATTATAAAGTTGAAACCACTACTATTAATGGGAATTCAGTAACAGGTAATGACACAATAGGAGCTCTTCAAGAAGTTGCTCTTGGAGGAAAAATTGTGAACCAAGAAGGAAATTTGTCCGCTGATTTTAATGGATATGTCCATGTCATAATTTTCGACAAATCAAACATGATAAAAACACTTGGTCAAACAGGCGAACCTTTTGTTTACTCTGATTACCCCAATCAAATTTATATTGGAAAAACAAAAGTTGAAAACGGTGTTTTTGAGATGGTTTTTCGCGTACCAAGGGATATAAGATATAGTTACGGAAACGGACGTATTCTTTATTATGCTCAAAATGAGGAAACCGAAGAGGAGGCAATTGGACATTACGACAATTTTGTTGTAGGCGGCGAATCGCAAAATTATATTCCAGAAAACTATGGACCTGAAATAGATTTGTATCTCAATACACCACTTTTCCGTTCTGGCGACAAAGTAAATGCAAGTCCATTGATGCATGTAACTATAGAAGACGAAAGTGGAATAAACGTTGTAGGAAGTGGAATAGGACACGATATTTTAATGCGCATCGATGGAGACTCAAAACAAGAAATAGTGTTAAATGATTACTATGAATCAGAATTTGGAAATTACAAAAAAGGAAACATTAGCTACAAACTCTCAGATCTTCCAAATGGGAGACACTCTCTATTTTTTCGGGTGTGGGATTTGCAGAATAATTCGAGTACCATAGATGTGCTTTTTGAGGTAGAAGAGGGACTTACTCCGATACTTTATAGTATAAAATGTTATCCGAATCCAACTTCGGATATTGTTTATTTTGTATACGAGCACGATAGACCAGAAGAGATACTTAGTTGTGAAGCAACGGTTTATGATTTTAGAGGAATGAAAATATGGTCATCAACAAAAGATTCATATTCTTCTGGGCAACGTTCTGAACCAATTATTTGGAACTTAAAAGATGAAAATGGAAAACGTGTTGGTGCCGGAATCTACATGCTACGAATGGCTGTTACGATAGAAGGAAGCGAACCTGTTTATCATACAGCAAAAATTATAGTAAAAGCACAATAATTATAAAAAATATACGTTTTATAAAGATGAAAATTAAAAAGAAAGAAATTAAATGTATGACTCTAAAGAAATTAGGAATAATAAGCTTATTATTAGTTTTTACGGCATTATCTTTTGCACAAACATCGAATGATGTAAAAAATCATTACAATCCATTGTCCACGGGAGTTCCTTCTCTTCTCATCTCACCAGATGCCCGTGCTGGTGGTATGGGAGATGTAGGTGTTGCAACTTCACCAGACATCAATTCTCAACATTGGAATCCAGCAAAATATGCCTTTGCAGAAAGTGTGGCGGGAGCATCGCTTTCTTATACTCCTTGGTTACGTAAAATAGTGAAAGACATTGATTTAGTCTATCTATCAGGTTATTATAAGTTTTTAGGGCCACAAGCTGTGAGTATGTCTTTGCGTTATTTTTCTTTGGGAGAAATTAGCCTTACTGACAATGAAGGAAACCCAATGGGAACGGGTAAACCTAACGAATTTTCTATAGATGTTGCCTACTCTCGTCAATTATCAAAACATTTTTCGATGGCAGTGGCAATGCGTTATATTTATTCTAATTTGAGTGCAAAAGATGAAAATTATTATCCTGGACATGCCTTTGGTGCTGATATTGCTATGTATGCACATATTCCTCTAATGATTCCAACGGGAGAGTCTCTTCTTGGTGTTGGTTTGAATATCTCAAATATTTCTACAAAAATATCATATGACAAAGGAGAAACTCCTGGTATTTTCCTTCCTGCAAATATGCGTTTAGGTATTGCTTATACGGTTCCTTTCGATGCATACAACAAATTGTCAATGAGTTTTGACATTAACAAACTACTTGTTCCTGCCTATCCTCAAATGTCCAATTATGTAGATACAACGGGTATTTTAGACAATGATGCTTATGAAACAGCAAAAAAGAAATACAATCGATCATCTGTTGCAGGAATTTTCTACTCATTTGCAGATGCTTATGACAATCCTAAAAACACAACTGCAAAGGATGGATTCATGGAAGAGTTGCGAGAAATCAATTGGTCGGCTGGGTTAGAATATTCATATAATAACCAATTTTTTGTTCGTACAGGTTACTCTAACGAAAGCAAATGGAAAGGTAATAGAAAATATTTCACTTTTGGTGCAGGATTTAAGTTTACTGCATTTCAGCTCGATGTTGGCTACGTTTTAGCTTTAGCACAAACAAGTCCACTTGATCAAACTCTTCGCTTTGGTCTATCATTTGATGTAGATGGATTGAGAGATTTGGTTGATATGGCCGAAAGAAGAAAAAAATAATAACGGTGATGAAAATTAAAGTTGGTTTCGGTTACGATGTCCATCAGTTGGTTGAGCAACGTCCTTTATTTCTTGGAGGAATTCAAGTTCCTCATACTCATGGCTTACTTGGTCATTCGGATGCTGACGTGCTAATACACGCTATCTGCGATTCACTTCTTGGAGCTGCCAACTTACGCGATATTGGTTACCATTTTCCCGATAATGATTCTCAGTACAAAAACATTGATAGTAAAATTCTTTTGGCAAAAACACGTGAATTATTAACGAAAAATGGATTTTCTATTGGGAATGTAGATTGTACTATATGCGCAGAACGACCAAAGTTAAAAAATTACATTAATCTAATGCAACAAACATTGGCGAACATCTTAAAAATAGACATTTCTGACATCACTATAAAAGCTACAACCACAGAAAAACTTGGCTTTGTAGGACAAGAAAAAGGTATAGCGGCCTACGCAGTTTGTTTAATTGAAAAAGCATGAAATACATAGGAGCACATGTTAGTGCATCGGGAGGAGTGGAGAATGCTCCAATCAATGCAAAAAAAATAGGAGCAACAGCATTTGCCTTGTTTACTAAAAATCAGCGTCAATGGGTTTCGGCTCCATTGAGCGAAAAGTCTATAAATCTTTTTCGTCAACGTTGCGAAGAGTTTGGTTATACTGCACAGCAGATACTTCCTCACGATAGTTATCTCATTAACTTGGGAAGCCCAGAAAAAGAAGCACTCGAAAAGTCCAGAACTGCTTTTATTGATGAAATGTATCGTTGTCAGCAATTGGGACTTGATCGATTAAATTTTCATCCAGGTAGCCATTTGAATAAGATTTCAGAAGAAGAATGTTTGCAAAGAATTGCAGAATCAATAAACATTGCTTTGGATAAAACAGAAGGAGTTGTTGCTGTGATAGAAAATACTGCAGGACAAGGTTCTAACTTGGGACGAAGTTTTTATCAAATAAAGTACATCATTGATAGAGTGGAAGACAAAAGTCGAGTGGGAGTGTGTATAGACACTTGCCATGCTTTCGCAGCTGGTTACGACATTAGAACCAAAGAAAGCTTTGAACAAACTTTTGCCGAATTTGACGAAATAATAGGTTTTAACTACCTTAAAGGAATGCACCTTAATGATGCAAAAAAAGACTTAGCATCTCGAGTAGATCGACACGATAGTTTAGGTAAAGGATTTTTAGGCAACAAACTATTTGAAATGATAATGAAAGATTCTCGTTTTGATAATATCCCTCTTATTTTGGAAACTCCAAACGAAGAGATTTGGGCAGAAGAAATCGCCTTCCTAAAAGACATGGTGAAATAAAGAAAAAGATTTTTGCTTTTTCATGCATTCTGTCTTTAATATTATTTTCTTACATTTGCGAAGTTGTTTATAAAAATAAAAAAAAGAAATATGGCAAATCAAATTACAGATGCAAACCTTCAAGAAGTTCTTGATAATAATCAACTTGTAGTAATGGATTTTTGGGCAGAATGGTGTGGACCATGTAGGATGATTGCTCCAATTGTTGACGAGTTGGCTGTAGAATATAGCGATAAAGTTTTTATCGGAAAAGTGAACGTAGATGACAACAACGATGCTGTAGAAAAGTATGGCATTCGCAATATTCCTACTATTTTGTTTATCAAAAATGGAGAAATTGTTGACAAAAAAGTTGGTGCAACAACAAAAGCCGATTTAAAGGCAAAAATTGATGCAATGCTATAAGAAATTTAAATTTAGAATAGAAGAAGTTCGTATTTCATGCGAACTTTTTTTATGTAAAAATAAAATCTATGATTACAACTCTTGAGCCAAAAGAACTTTTTTACTATTTCAATGAGATTTGTAAAATTCCTCGACCATCAAAAAAAGAGGGAAAAATTCGTGCCTTCTTGGTTGATTTCGGAACAAAAAATAAACTAGAAACCATAGTTGACAAAACGGGGAATGTTTTAATTCGCAAAACAGCAACAAAGGGTTACGAACATCTTCCTACCGTAATACTACAATCTCACATTGATATGGTTTGCGAAAAAAACAGCAACATTGTTCATGACTTTGAGAAAGATGCAATAACTCCATACATTGACGGAGAGTGGATTAAAGCAAAAGGAACAACTTTAGGTGCCGACAACGGAATAGGTATGGCAGCAATGTTAGCCATACTAGCATCTGATAATCTTCAGCACGGAAATATAGAATGCCTATTTACATACGATGAAGAAACAGGTTTAACTGGCGCATTCAATTTGGAAGAAGATTTTTTGACTGGAAAAATTCTGATAAATCTTGATTCGGAAGAAGATGGAGAATTTTTTATCGGCTGTGCTGGAGGAATAGATACTACTGCAAAAATCATTTGTCAAAATGAGAAAGCCGATGAAAAAATGTTTTTCTTTAACATAAATATCAAAGGATTAAAAGGTGGACATTCGGGAGATGACATTAACAAAGGACGGGGAAATGCAAACAAAATTTTAGCTCGTTTTTTGTGGAATACAAATCAAAAAACTGACTTACGTATCGTAAAAATCAATGGTGGAAATCTACGTAATGCTATTGCCAGAGAGGCTTCGGTTACTGCTGCAGTACCGTTCTCATATCGTGAACCTTTGAGAATAGATTTGAACCTTTTTATCTACGATATAGAAACAGAATTAAAGCATACAGAACCAGATTTAGAAATAACATTAGAATCGGAATCCGTTCAAAATGAATTTATTGATAAAGAAACATCTACAAAGTTGCTAAATATGCTTATGGCCTGTCCTCACGGAGTTATCAGAATGAGCGATACTATGCCTCAACTAGTTGAAACTTCCACAAATCTGGCATCTATCAGAATGGAAAATAGTATGATTGAAATTGCAACTAGTCAACGTAGTTCGGTGGAGTCTGCAAAATTGGATATTGCCAATTCAGTAAAATCTGTTTTTTTACTAGGAGGCGCAAAGGTTAGCCACAATTCTACTTATCCCGGATGGAAGCCAAATCCATCATCCGAGATAGTAAAAACTGCAGCAAAAGTGTATAAAAATCTTTTTAGAAAAGAACCTAAAATTCGAGCTATTCATGCTGGACTAGAATGCGGATTATTTTTGGAAAAATATCCTCATTTAGATATGGTTTCGTTTGGTCCAACAATGCAGGGAGTTCATTCTCCAGATGAACGTTTGCACATTGAATCAACTCAACGCTTTTGGACTTTACTAACTTCATTACTGAAAGAAGTTTGAAAAACAAAATAAAAAAAGGGAGCTTTTGTTTTGCTCCCTTTCTTTTTTATAAAAAATAGTATATCAAATTTTATCAATTACACTCTCGATACGTCCAAAAATTTCTTCTATTGAGCCCATTCCATAGATACCATTATAGAGGTTTTCTTTTTTGTAAAAATCAATCAATGGCGCAGTTTGTGAATGGTAAACATTCAAACGTTTTTGAATTGTTTCTTGATTATCATCTGAGCGACCAGAAATTTTACCTCTATTCAATAATCGAGCAACCAACTCATCGTCCTCAACCTCCAAGGCAACAACCGCGCTTATAGCTGTTCCTCTCTCCGACAACATTTTTTTCAAAGCCTCCGCCTGCGGAATTGTTCGTGGGAAACCATCAAAAATTACACCTTTTGAGTTTTCCTTTTTATCAAAAACAGAAGCCAAAATATCAATAATAAGCTCATCTGGAACCAATTGACCTTTTGAAATATAACTATCTGCAATTTTCCCTAATTCTGTTTCGTTTTTAATTTCAGCACGCAACACATCACCAGTTGAAATATGATCCAAACCATATTTCTTAATAATTTTCTCACTCTGCGTTCCTTTGCCTGAGCCCGGACCACCAAAAATTACAATGTTCAACATTTCTATTCCTTTATTATAGTGTAAATTTCGTTCAAATTTCTTCCAAAACCATCATAATCCAAACCGTAGCCAACAATAAATTCATTTGGAATCTTCATAGCCACATAATCCAACATTACATCGCATTTCAACGCATCCGGTTTTTGCAAAAAGGTTGCTACTTTTATTTGTTTTGGATTTTTCTTTTTTAATGTTTCTACTAGATTTTTCATCGTAATGCCTGTATCAACAATATCTTCAACAACCACCACGCTTCTTCCTTCAATATTTTCGTTTAAGCCAATAAGTTCTTTTACAACTCCAGTTGTTTCCGTTCCCGAATAGGAAGAAAATTTGATAAAAGAAACTTCGCACGGAATGTTAATTTGTTTCATTAAATCGCTCATAAACATAAAACAACCATTCAATACGCCTAGAAAAATAGGATTTTCCCCTTTTAATTCATTGTTGATTTGGTCTGCAACATCTTTCACCGCCTCCTGTATTTTTTTGGACGAAATAGAGAGACCAAACATTTTATCTTTCACTTGTATGACTGCCATGAACAACTTGTTTACTAAACAAAGTCACAAAAGTAAGAAAAACATTTCTTAAAAAAAGCAGATTAAGTTTTTTCAATCTTAAGTTTTTGGTTATTCCCATTATTTCTATTTGCATTACTATTTCCTTCATAACTTTTTCATTACCTTTGCAAGGATTAATTTTTGTAAAAATTATGAGTTTAAATTTATCTGAACAAGAACAATTTCGTCGTCAAAGTCTTGACACATTAAGAGCTATGGGAATAGATCCATATCCTGCAGCCGAATATCCAACCAACGCATTCTCCATTGATATAAAGTCGAAATTCAAGGATGAAGAAAAAAGACAAGTTTGCATTGCTGGTCGAATCATGAGCCGACGAATAATGGGAAAAGCTTCTTTTATTGAATTACAAGACTCAAAAGGACGCATCCAAGTATATATTTCACGAGATGATATAAATACGGAATCTCAACCAGAAATGTACAACACCGTTTTCAAAAAATTACTCGACATAGGTGATTTTATTGGAATAAAGGGTTTTGTTTTTCGTACACAAATGGGCGAAATTAGTGTTCATTGTCAAGAACTTACAGTATTGAGCAAATCACTAAAACCATTGCCAATTGTGAAGTACAAGGATGGAGTAGCCTATGACAAGTTTGACGATCCCGAATTGCGTTATCGTCAACGTTATGTCGATTTGATTGTGAATGATGGAGTAAAAGACACATTTCTAAAACGTGCAAAAATACTTAAAACAATGCGTGATGCATTGGATGAGGCAGGTTATACCGAAGTAGAAACTCCTATCTTACAATCAATTCCAGGAGGTGCATCAGCAAGACCATTCATTACCCATCACAACTCTTTAGATATTGACCTTTATTTGAGAATTGCAACAGAACTTTATCTCAAACGTTTGATTGTCGGTGGATTTGAAGGAGTTTACGAGATTGGCAAAAATTTCCGTAACGAAGGAATGGACAAGAGTCATAATCCTGAGTTTACATGTATGGAGCTTTATGTTCAGTACAAAGATTACAACTGGATGATGAGTTTTACAGAACAACTTTTGGAAAGAATTTGTATTGCTGTAAATGGTTGTGCAGAAAGTGTTGTTGACGGAAAAACTATCAGTTTTAAGGCACCTTATCGTCGTTTACCTATTTTAGATGCTATCAAAGAAAAAACGGGATACGATTTGAATGGGAAATCAGAAGAAGAAATTCGTGAAATTTGCAAAGAACTAAAAATGGAAATTGATGAAACGATGGGAAAAGGAAAACTCATCGACGAAATTTTTGGTGAGTTCTGCGAAGGAGAATTTATTCAGCCTACGTTTATTATTGATTACCCAGTAGAAATGTCGCCACTTACCAAAATGCATCGTAGCAAAGAAGGTTTGACTGAACGTTTTGAATTAATGGTGAACGGAAAAGAACTCGCAAATGCTTACTCTGAGTTGAACGACCCAATTGATCAAGAGGCGCGTTTTCAAGATCAACTTCGCTTGAGTGAAAAAGGTGATGATGAAGCGATGTTTATCGATCAAGACTTCTTGAGAGCTTTGCAATATGGAATGCCACCTACTTCTGGAATAGGAATTGGAATTGATCGTTTGGCTATTTTACTAACTGGACAACCAACCATTCAAGAGGTATTGCTTTTCCCTCAAATGAAACCAGAAAAAGTACAAAAGAAAGATAGCAACGATAAATTTATTGAAATAGGAGTTCCTACTGAATGGATAGAACCGTTGCAAAAATTGGGTTATGACACCGTAGCGAAGCTAATCGGCCAAAACCCAAATAAGTTACACCAGGATTTGTGTGGCTATAACAAAAAAAATAAATTAAACTTGACTAATCCTACCAAAGATTTGGTAGAAAGCTGGACTAAATAGTTTTCTTCTAATGGAAAATAAATTGAAAATTGCTGTTATAGGAGGAGGAAGTTGGGCAACTGCTATTGCAAAAATTTTGCTCACTAATACGGATTCCATTAATTGGTATATGCGCAGACAAGATCAAATTGATGATTTTATTCGATACAGCAGAAATCCGAGATACCTTACAGCATTGAAATTTGACACAAGCAAAATTAATTTTACAAGTGATATTAATGCAGTTGTACGCGATTCTGACGTGCTGATTTTTGCTACGCCATCGCCTTTCTTAAAAACTCATCTTAAGAAATTGCGTCGCAAACTCAACAAAAAAATCATTGTTACAGCAATTAAGGGAATTGTTCCTGACGAAAATATGATTGTTTCTGATTATTTTCATCAAAAATACAATGTACCTATAGATAGAATTGCCGTGTTGGCAGGTCCTTGTCACGCAGAAGAGGTTTCGTTGGAACGACTTTCTTATCTCACAATTGCATGTGGCGATAGAGATTTGGGACGAGTTTTGGCCTCTTATTTTGAAAATAATTTTGTGAGAACATCGGTGTGCGACGATGTTTATGGAATAGAAATCTCGTCGGTGATGAAGAATACCTATGCGCTTATTGCTGGGGTTTGTCATGGATTGAAATATGGAGATAACTTTCATGCAGTGCTTATTGCGAACGCTTTGCAAGAAATGAATCGTTTTTGCAATGCTGTAAATCCAATGCATCGCAACATAGATGAATCTGCATATCTTGGCGACTTGCTTGTAACAAGTTATTCAAAATTTAGTCGCAATCGTCAGTTTGGAACTATGATTGGGAAAGGATATTCGGTAAAAACAGCTCAATTAGAAATGGAAATGATTGCTGAAGGATACTATGGTACAAAGTGTATTCATGAAATTAATGAAAAGTACCAAGTTACAATGCCAATCCTCGACACAACATACAAAATTCTTTATCAACGAGTTTCGCCTATTATTGCTATTAGAGAACTCACAACAAATTTGATGTAAATAGTTTACTAAAGTATAAAAGATATATATAAATAGCATTTGCTAACTATTCGGTAAAACATTCTGAAACCTAGGAAATTTTAGAAATAAAAACAGTACCAAGAATAAGTCAGTCAGATGCCTGCGTTTTTCGTGGGCTTGGCTTGTCTGGTATTGTGGGCTATCCTAGGGCCTCAGAATGTGGATAATGTTTAAGTCCACATTTTTTGTGCCTAAAAAAAAGAGAAAGCCTGCAAAACCGATAAGTGGCATTTATGTGAAAAATGCAGAAAAAATCATGGAAGAACCACACATCGGACAACTCATTCGCCAAGAGCTACGCCGACAAGCAAAAACCAACCAATGGTTTGCCGAACAGATAAATGTAAATCCTCGTACGGTGAACAAAATTTTTCAGAAAAGCGTGATTGATACGCATCAACTTCTACGAATATCACGATGTTTGAAAGTAGATTTCTTTCGCTACTATTCCGATGCTCTTAAATAGCGTTTGCCCATTATAGGCGATTGCCTGAAATAGGCATAAAACGGATGTAAACTATAAATGAACACAATGTATCTTTGTTCGGATTTTTAATATAAGAAAGACATGAAAAAAATATTTTTAACTATTGCTATCCTTTTTTTACTGGTTAATGTTTTTTCACAAGAAAAAGGAGAAAATGCGACGCATTATATAGAAGGGACTTACAAAGCAGAGATGATAAATGGAAGAATGAAATTTAAATTGTTTGATATATCTGCAAAAGGAATTCTATTTAATAGTGTTGATACAATTAGAGGAGAAAAAACAGAAGAAGGATATCAGTTATTTCAATTTAATGAGGTGTCTACCACGTATCCAAAAGGATTTGATGGAGGATTGAAGTTTTGGCGTTGGGACACAAACTTAAAAAAATGGCAGATTGATAGCGAAGTTGTTGATGCACAACCAAACTTCAACTCTACAAAAAAGATGACAGTTATGTTGGTTCTCGATTGCAGTAGTTCTATGAGTTCTGATTTCGAGAAACTTAAGTTAAGTGCAAAAAAATTTATAAATATCTTTTATAATAAATCTCCAAATGGTAATGTGTTGATGGGAATCGTAGGATTTAATTCTATGAAAAACACGAATAAAATGATTTTTCCTATTACAGAATTAAATTCAACATCAAAACTTCATATGGAAAGTTTTATCAACCGTTTAGAAATGGGAAATAATACTGCTTATTATTATGCCATGAGAAAAGCATGTGACATGATGTTTGATAAAACGAGTAGTTTGCATTTTTCATCAGATAAAAATTCTTTTTCTGATGCAATTATAGTCTCTTTTACTGATGGATATGACAACCAATCGTATGATGAAATGTTGGGACTACCAGCAGACGGATTAGATAATCCCTATCTAAAATACGTAAAAAATGTATCTCTTCAAAAAAGATTAAACACAATTGGTCGCAATGAAAACAAAAAAATAGAAAGCTATGTTATATCAATGAAAGGTAGTGATGTTGGCGATAATAAAAAATTTGAAGATGTTTTGTGCGCTGTAGCATCTAAAGGGAAATTTTATCCAAGTGCCAACATAAAAGAGGTAGAACGTAGATTTGAGGAAATTGCTACAAACTTAATGAATCGTTGGCAAGACCTGGATTGTTATGTCCCTCCTGCATTTCAAGGACGTGTACGTTGGACTTTGGGTGAAGCAAAAGAGAAGCAGAAATCTTCTTTTATGTTTGGTATAAATGCTGGTATGGGAGGAACTTTTATTCCAAATAAATTGAAAGCATTTGTAGGATCATTTGGTGTTGATTTTGGAGGATTCTTTAAAAACAAACCTTTTGGAATGGGGGGATACTTTACTTACAATTATGCTCCTTTTGCTGAGATTTCTTTTGGACCTTCATTCTATTTTGGAAATAAGGATAAAACATCAGTTTTGTTAGGAGTTGGCTTTGCTTACGCTATACCTTATGGTTGGTTAGATAATAACGAGGTAGAAAGAATTAGATATTATCGCGATTATGATAAAGTATTCCTTTATGATGAACCAGTAAATGATTACCAGTCGTTCTATAGATATTTTGAGGCACTAGCATTTAATGTAAAGTTGGGCTTGAATCATCGTGGTTTTTACTATTTTTTAAATGCTAGTATGGGCGGTTGTAGATATTTTCGAGAGGAAGTTTATAAGAATGACCACTACTATTATTCTTATTCTCGTCCTGCTTATTATAACGTAACATTCAATATTGGGTATATGTTTGGGAATAAAAAGGATAAACAAAAACAAGAAAAATAATATAAATTAAATAGATAGAAAAAATGAAAAAATTATTGAAAAATTTGAAGTATATTATATCAATATCCTTGGTTGTAGTAGCAATAGTAGGATGCGTAGATCATGAGGATTATATTGAAATTGATAAAGATTCTTATGATACTTATTGGGGAGATGAATATGAAGATGAATATGGAGATGAATATGTATATTTAAAAGACATTTTGGGAAATGAAAAGTCTGTCAAATTAGAAGACCTACCTGACGATGCTTTGTCCGTTGGTTATGATGGTGATTATTTATCAAAAACTCAAAACATTACAATAAATGGTGTGGAGTTTGTTATGAAGCACTATAAAACCGGCTACTACTACGACGACACATATTATTTTATGGGAGAGACAGAGGTTACTCAAGAATTGTTTGAAGCGGTAATGGGTTATAATCCTTCTTCTAATATAGGGGAAAAATTGCCAGTTGAGAACTTGACAATACTTGAAGCAAAATCTTTTTGCGAAGCATTGTCTTCTGCTTTGGGAGGATCATTCAGTGTACCAACGTATAGTGATTGGAGCGATGCTTTTGGTTCCTCATCTTGGAGTTGGTACGAAGGAAATAGTGAAGGAAAATCTCACCCCGTTAAACAGAAATCACCTAATAACTTTGGATTGTATGACATGAAGGGAAATGTTGGAGAATTCCTTTACTACGATTATAATGATTATTTTAATATTTATAATTATGGTTATTATTATCTCATTTCTAATAACATGTCATATCTTTCAAATTCTTCTGAAACAGATAAATATGTAGAAAAGCAATTTAATACTTCAAAACTACTTGAACAATATAAATCTCCTTCTATAGGATTTCGTTTATTTGCAGTTGTTAGTTTTTAAACATAGAGGTTCAAAACAAAAGTTTTGTACCTCTTTTTTTAAATTATCTTACAGAAAAATCACTCCACTCTTTTTCTACTCGTTTATGGACATATTGTGGAACATTATCCGTAACGAGAACGGTTTCCAAACAATCAAAACGAGAAAACAGCAACGAATCAACATAAATTTTACGAGAAATAATTAAGTTCTCCACACCAAGTTTTTGCTGACTACGGAAACGCTTTGGAATAGAATTGGTCAAAACAAGAAAACGTTTATCATTGAAAATAAATGCTGTTTGAGAAAGTAATGAGTCGGATATAAAAATAGGTTCTTCTGCCCTACTCTTAAGCCAAAAAACTTCGGCCAAGTGTTTTGCTTCATCTACATCACTACAGATGACAACATTCTCTGTAGACGAAACAAGATTTATAACATTAGCTTTGGTAGAAGAAAAAATTATCATTTGTTGTTGAGAAATAGAATTGTAATGAGTAACCAACCTTATTACAAAAAACAATAAACAACAATTTAATGAAAAATAAAACAATATAAATCTGCGATTAACAATATAAGCTCCAAACAAGATAACCATCAGATAAAGTGCAAAAAGTTGAAATTCATCAATATAAATTTTACTCAAAGCAAAAGGTAAATGTTCGATACTTGATATCAAAAAATACATAATCTTCAATACCCACTTTAAGAGAAACGCAAGTATGACATTTAGAAATGGAACAGACGAAAAAGCTAGTAATAACACTGCAGAATAGATAATTACAGATGCAGCTGGAATAACTACAAAATTGGATAACAAAAAATAAGTTGGGAATTGGTGAAAATAATAAATAGAAAAAGGTGCTGTTCCCACTTGAGCAACCAAAGAGACACATATCAACTCCCAACACCAACGCAAAACTTTATTTTGAGGTTGCCAAACAGCTGACAACTTTGGTTGAAAAAAGACTATTGCAATTACTGCACTGTAACTCAACTGAAATCCAACATCAAATAAATAATCGGGATTTAGAAGTAACAAAACAAATGCTGAAAAGAAAATTGTGTTATAAATCTGCGACTTTCGTCCAATGGCATTACCTAATGCCATTAACGAGAACATTAACGTTGCACGAGAAACAGAAGGAGAAAGTCCAGTCAAAAAAGCATAAGCAATGAGAAAAATGATAATTATGATATTTTTCAGAATAACTTGACTAGTGCTTTTTCCTAAAAAACTCAAAAAGAAACCAAGAATCATATAAATGATTCCTACATGCAACCCACTAACAGCCAAAACATGCATTGCTCCTGTTGTACTAAAACTTTCGCGTAATTCGGAAGTAAGTGCATCTTTGTAACCCAACGTAAGCGCTGCGAGAATCCCAAATTCATTGTCAGAAATATTGCACTTTTTATAAATGTTTAGCAAATAATTTCTTGAATCTTCTGCCAAATTTTTAATTGAAAACTGCTCGTTATGACCTAATTTTTTCCACTTTTTTGATGAAGCATACGCAGTACCACCAAATCCCTTACGAGAAAGGTACTTCCCAAAATCAAACTCTTCTGGATTTCCTTTTACTGTCGGTTTGCTAAATTTAGCCTGAACCAATAAAACATCATTGCGACGAAGTTGAGAAGACAAACTATCTTTTTGCAAATAAAGAATTGCATTTCCTTTTGTTGTAGAAGTCCGAATAGAATCAGAAAATGATATTGCTTTTACTCTGCACAAATAAGAACGTGGTTTTTCTATAGGATTTTCCAATAATTCTACCTCAAAAAAACCTTCTACATTCTCTAATGGGAAACGTTTTTTCTGTTTACTAAAAAAAGCGACAAAAGTTCCAATTGAGATAAAAGCAAAAAACAAAGCAACACCAAAAATCCACTGCTTTTGATAAGAAGAAGATAGCTTATAAATACAAAAAGTACAAATTGAAATAAAAACAGATGCGATAAACAAAGGCTTTTGAATATCAGTTTCGTTTAATAGAATGCCAATAACCAATGCCAAACAAATCCGAAAAAACGGTGTGTTATAAAGAAATTTCATCGCCTATTTTTGACAAAAAAACCACCAAAGAATAAAAAATTTTTCTTGATGGTTTTTTCTATAGTTGTTCTCTCTTTAGATTATTTCTTAGGTTTTGCAAGAGGTTTTGCAATTGAATCGCGCATTGCAGTATCTGCCTCTATATTTTTCATTTTATAATAATCCATGATTCCTAAATTTCCCGAACGAAAAGCCTCTGCCATTGCCTGAGGAACTTCTGCCTCTGCTTGAATCACTGTTGCTCGCGCTTCTTGTGCTTTCGCCTTCATTTCTTGTTCCAAAGCTACCGCCATTGCTCTACGCTCTTCGGCTTTGGCTTGGGCAATATTTTTATCCGCTTCTGCCTGATCCATTTGAAGTTGAGCTCCAATATTTTTACCTATATCTATATCAGCAATATCAATTGAAAGAATTTCAAAAGCGGTTCCTGCATCAAGTCCTTTACGCAAAACTAACTTCGATATTGAGTCAGGATTTTCAAGAACAGACTTATGAGAATCACTCGATCCTATAGAAGAAACTATTCCCTCACCTACACGGGCCAAAATAGTATCTTCTCCTGCTCCACCCACCAACTGTTTGATATTTGCACGAACCGTCACTCGAGCTTTAGCTATAAGTTGTATACCATCCTTAGCCACAG
The DNA here is from genome assembly GCA_045612365.1 of Paludibacteraceae bacterium. Classification (GTDB taxonomy): domain Bacteria; phylum Bacteroidota; class Bacteroidia; order Bacteroidales; family Paludibacteraceae; genus RGIG9608. Next base: position 110,182 of record JAZKYY010000004.1, on the reverse strand, counting down.
CCGTAACAGGAGGAGTATCAATAACCTTTGGGTTAACCGACATCTGCACAGCTTCAAAAACATCACGTCCTGCCAAATCTATAGCAGTTGCCATTTGGAAAGTCAAATCGATATTAGCCTTATTAGCAGAAACTAATGCATGAACAACACGTACAATATTTCCTCCTGCCAAATAGTGAGCTTCTAAACTATCTCTTTTTACATCTTTCAAACCAGCCTTATGCGCTTCAATCATACACTCCACTATTTTGTATGGAGGCACCTTTCGAATACGCATCAAAAACAACTGAATAAGCGAAATGCTTACTCCAGAAACTTTTGCCGAGACCCACAATAAGAAAGGTACATAATAGAAAAAAACAATGGCACAAATAGCCACCACCGACAACAAAATAATTTCAAATAAGTTCATCATATTTATACAATTAAAAGATTTCTCTAAAAAAATTTATTTTACGGTAACTATATTACCATTAATTTCAATCACTTCAACCTCCGACTTCTCCTCAATAAACCCAACAGCCGATTTTGCTTCAATCGTTATATTATTTATAAAGATTCGGCCCATAGGAGCCAAACGGGACGTTGTTTTACCTTTATCTCCGATATTAATTTTATCCGAAATCAAATCTACTTTACTTTCAATATCAGTAGTAAGCGCCATTTTTTCAAGAGTCCTTGCCTTAATAAATAGATAAACACCAAGAGCCAAAATTCCCAAACTAACAAAAAGCACTATATGCCCAGCCATAGAACCAATATTTACATAAGCTAGGTAATCCGCCCCGACCAATGCTGCAACGCCACAAATACCAGCAAAAGAAACGCCAGGAAGTAGAAATAACTCTATTAAAATAAGCCCTAAACCAGCTACTAACAATAACATTACCGTTAAAACATCCATCTTCTAAAAAAATTAGTTTCTCAAAGGTAAAAAAAATGTTTTCAAAAAAATAATTCCATTTCAAGTTATTTTTTCTTGAAAATAGAATAAAGATTTTCTTTTTGCCATTCGTAGGTTTTATACAAGTAGAACCAATAAGTTAGAAGCGTTACCACAACACCAATAACTGATCCTGCAAAAACATCTTCGGCAAAATGTTGAGAAAGGTAAATACGAGAATAACCAACTAGCACCGCAATCAGAAGAAAAGCCACCGAAGCCCAAGTTCGCTTGCAAATAAGCGAAAGAGCCAACATAAAGGCAAAAACAGAGGCAGTATGACCACTAGGAAAACTTAGCATCGAATGCATACTAACGCCTTCAACTTGATGCAAAACAACATCAGGAAAATTTTCCGCAAAAAACACTTTTGGGCGAGGCACATTTAAGATATGCTTTATCGGTTGAACTACACATGTTACCGCCAACTGAGAAAGTAACAAAAAATAGGAATAACCAAATTTGACAAACAAAAATACTGCCGCCACTATAAAAGGAACATTTCCTCCAACTTCTGTTATGTATAAAAAAAACACATCGGTGAATGAAACCACATTTGCACTAGATTTAGAAATCCAATTAATGGTCAACATTTCATGTAGAGAACCCTTATCGTAGAGAAAAATCATAGTTCCTAAAGTCAGTAGAAACAGCATAAATAATAAGTAAAACCACAACGTTTTTTTCATCACTTGCTTGAATTAAAAGTTATTTCATTTCTGGATATCTCACATAAAAAGAAAATCCATTTTTGGAATACAAAAACTGAACATCTTTTGTTCCTTTTTCAAAAAACTCAATTGTTTTTGGAAAATTCTTAATTACAAAATAGCAAGGTTTGTCAATCTCTCCCTGTCGCAAAAACTCCTCATCCGAACAATTATTTTCTGCTCTACGCTCGGCATAAAAATACGGAGCGTAACTCTTGCTTTTATCATTATTTTTATAAAAATAAATATCCATTGCGTAAAGCATATAGCAATCCTCTCCTCGCTTACTTTCATAAAATTCGATTATTGCTCCTTGCGTATATTTTTCCACTTGTGGCACAACTAACAGCATTGTAGAAAAAATAAAAACAAGCGAAGATGCAAACAAAACAAAAATTGATTTTTTAGTTTTGTTGCTGGCATACACAATGAAATAAATCGTTCCTAGCAGCAAAATTACTCCCACAACCCACTCAAAACCATACCATTGCGACGTTGCTTGTAAATTTCCCCTTGTAAAGTCATCTACAACGGGAAAAATCAAATGTTTCAAACTATCAATAAATGAAACAATCATTATTGCTAGCGAAAAAATCAAAGCAAAAAATCCAATCAACACCTTTGCCGACCAATGAATAGACTCTTTTCTGTCGATAATTCGTTCAATATACCATGCTGCCAAAAATGTCAACGGAAAATAACACATCGACGAATAGTGAATAATTTTTGTCCGTACAATGGTAAACAAAATCAAAACGACCCAGAAAAGTATCATCATCCAGCGAAAAAAATGAGCCACTTTTTCGTCAGATTCTTTTTGCAAAATATTTTTTCTAAACGTAAACAAAGCAAACACCGAAGCAGGAAAAACTCCAACCAACAGCACGACAAAATGATATAGAAGAAAACCACCATGACCAGCATCTTTGGTTTCAAAAAGTCGAATTTGATAAATGATAAAATCTTGTATAACAGAAAAGTTACCATTAGCAATTTGCAGTAAAAACCAAAATCCACCAACAAAACCAAAGACTGCAAAAAAGAGCAAAACTTGAATCCAAGTAAAACTGATTTTAAAACGTTTCACCAACAAATAAACCGCAAACGTCAACAGAAAAATCAAAAATCCGACTGGTCCTTTGGTCAACACTGCCAAACCTAAAAAGAAAGCCGACAAGGCAACCAACAAATACTTATTTCTTTCTTCGTTAGGAGCAGTAAAACAAACAAAATAGTACGTTCCAAGAAAAATAAACAAGTTGAACCAAGGGTCGATAATTCCCGACTTGAAATAGAAAAACGGCGTAAGCGAAGCCACATACACAAACACCCAAAGCAAACCAAAACGTTCATTTCTGAGTCGCTTTCCAATGTTGAACAACACCAACATCGTTACTATACCGCAAATCGCATTAGGGAAACGTGCTGCGAACTCGTTAATGCCAAAAATTTTCATCGAAAGCACCTGCATCCAAATAAAAAGTGGAGGTTTCTCCCAAAATGGCTCAAAATTAATTTGAACGGTCAAATAATCGCCAGTAACAATCATTTCGCGAGCCGATTCTGCAAAATTTATCTCGTCCCAATCGAATAAATGAACGCTACCCAACCCCGGCAAAAACAACACTGCACCCAACAACAAAATTGCCGTTTGAATAATTAAATTTCTATTTAAATCAATATTTTTCAACATTTTATTCAACTATACGCACACCACCTTTGTCTGCCGAACTCACCATAGAAGCATATGCACGCAAAGCCTTTGAAACCTCACGCTTACGCATCACAGGACGATAAGGACGTACAGCCAGTTCTTCATCTGAAAGCAACACGTTAATGCTACGATTTGGAATGTCGATTTCTATAACATCGCCATCAACGATTTTTCCAATATTTCCACCCGCAGCAGCCTCTGGCGAAATGTGTCCGATACTCAATCCCGAAGTTCCGCCCGAAAAACGTCCATCTGTAATCAAAGCACACTCTTTACCTAAATGACGACTTTTCAAATACGAAGTTGGATAAAGCATTTCTTGCATGCCCGGACCACCTTTCGGTCCTTCGTGAGTAATCACTACCACATCACCACTCTGAACCGTTCCGTCCAGAATAGCTTCACAAGCCGACTCTTGCGAATCGAAAACCTTTGCAGTACCTTTAAAATGCCAAATGCTTTCATCAACACCAGCTGTTTTCACCACGCAACCATCTTGCGCAATGTTTCCAAATAGCACTGCCAAACCTCCATCTTTGCTATAAGCATTTTCCACATTACGTATGCAACCCGACACTCTATCTACATCGAGCGACGAATAAGTTGTGTTTTGAGATCCCATTTTATTGCTAAACACTCCTGCAGGAGCACTCGAATAAATGCGTTTTGCTTCTTCTGTCAAATCATTAGTAATGTCATATTTCTCCAAATCTTCTTTCAAAGTAGCACCATTTACACGTTTGCACGATAGGTCAAGCAAATCTGCTTTTGCCAATTCGGCCATAATATTCAAAATTCCACCTGCACGATTACATTCTTGCATCGAATACTTTTGTGTGTTTGGAGACAATTTACACAAACAAGGTACACGGCGACTCAACGCATCGATGTCCGTCATTTTGAAATCGACTTCTGCCTCATTTGCAACAGCTAAAAGGTGTAAAATCGTATTTGAAGAACCTCCCATAGCAATATCCAAAGTCATCGCATTCAAGAAAGCACTTCTCGTTGCGATGCTTTTTGGCAATACGCTCTCATCGCCTTCTTCGTAATATTTCAATGCATTTTTCACAATCAACGCAGCCGCATCTTTGAAAAGCTGTATGCGATTGACGTGCGTTGCCAAAATCGTTCCATTGCCCGGCAACGAAAGACCTATCGCCTCCGTCAGACTATTCATCGAATTCGCCGTAAACATTCCCGAACAACTTCCACAACCCGGACAAGCACAAGACTCGATATTCTCCATTTGCTTATCGCTCACCGAAGTATCGGCTGCTTTTACCATCGCAGTAATCAAATCGGCATTTTCGCCATTTATCTTATGAGACTCCATTGGTCCGCCCGAAACAAAAACCGTCGGGATATTCAATCGCATACTTGCCATAAGCATTCCTGGAGTAATTTTGTCGCAATTTGAGATGCAAATCATTGCGTCTGCCTTGTGAGCATTTACCATATATTCCACAGAATCGGCTATAATATCTCTACTTGGCAAGGAATATAGCATTCCGTCGTGTCCCATTGCAATACCATCGTCGATAGCTATAGTATTAAACTCAGCTGCATAGCAACCAAGTTTTTCGATTTCTGCTTTAACTATCTGACCTATTTCGTGCAAATGCGTATGACCAGGCACAAACTGCGTAAACGAATTGACGATGGCGATAATCGGTTTACCGAACTGTTCGCGTTTCATTCCATTGGCTACCCACAACGCACGAGCACCTGCCATGCGACGACCTTCGGTACAAGCTGAACTGCGTAATTTATTTTTCATTTTCTTCTAAACTTTAAATAAGATGCAAATTTAATGTTTTTCGGCGACACAAAAAAAGAAGAACTCGCAAGTTCTTCTTTACTTAACGCACGCTTTCAATCTTCTGCGTGAGCTTTCTTGTAATACTCCGTTTGTTCAAACTCTTCCCATGTGATTTTTTTCAGTCGATAGCGTAGCCAACGTTTACCTACTTCCTTTGTAACATCTTTGTCCAATACCAAATATTTTCTTGTAACGTTTTTAATGGTATAGACAATTTTTTCTTCACCATTTTCCGATGCTATTGTTTGTGATTCTGAATCGTAACTATAAGAATACTTTACAAGAAAAAAGGGGGCTTCAGGATTAATAGCAGGATTACAAATATAACAAGTTAAATTCTCATCAAAAACAAAACAATCAACACCACCACCATACAAAGTTGAGTTGTCAATTTCTTCTTTACCATTCGCATTCAACTCAACCCTTGATACTTTATCAACTTCCCAAACCCCCTTTAAATAAGATAATGTATCAAGTTCATTTTCTAACATTTCATTCTTATTACAAGAAACAAGCAACAAACAAAATATAAGTGAGAAAAAAGATTTTGCTTTCATATCTTTAGATTTAATTAGGATTTGTACTGATTTTATTAACGCCCCAGATATAGTAATTTTTTCTATTCTTTTCTTTTTTAGTATAAAAAATTTCATACTATTAGATTAGCAACAAAACACCAAACAAAAGTACAAATAATTTTTTCTTATCTTTGCACAACTATAAAAAACAAAAAAAATAATGGGAAAAGTTTTAATTATCGGTGCTGGTGGTGTAGGTACAGTTGTAGCGCACAAAGTAGCACAAAACAACGATGTTTTTACAGAGATAATGTTGGCAAGCAGAACAAAAAGTAAATGTGATGCTATTGCCAAGGATTTGTTGGAACGCTACGGCGTAGAAGCACAAACTGCACAAGTTGATGCCGACAATGTAGACGAATTGGTAGCATTGTTTAACGATTTCAAACCTGAATTGGTAATAAATGTTGCTCTTCCTTATCAAGATCTTACCATTATGGATGCTTGTTTGGAAGCAGGATGTAACTATCTAGACACTGCCAATTACGAGCCAAAAGACGAAGCCCACTTTGAGTACTCATGGCAATGGGCATATAAAGAAAGATTTGAAAAAGCAGGTTTAACTGCAATTCTTGGATGTGGTTTTGACCCAGGGGTTACAAGCGTTTATACTGCTTATGCAGCAAAGCATCATTTTGATGAAATTCATTATCTTGACATTGTTGATTGCAATGCGGGAGATCATGGAAAAGCTTTTGCTACAAACTTCAATCCAGAAATAAATATCCGCGAAATTACTCAGAGAGGTAAATTTTGGGAAAATGGAGAATGGGTTGAAATTGATCCACTAAGCATTCATAAACCTCTTAACTACCCAGAAATCGGTCCAAAAGAATCTTACCTTCTTTATCACGAAGAATTGGAAAGTTTGGTAAAAAATTTCCCAACTATCAAACGTGCACGCTTTTGGATGACATTTGGCCAAGAGTATTTAACTCATTTGCGAGTAATCCAAAACATAGGAATGGCTCGAATTGATGAAATTGATTACAACGGACAAAAAATAGTTCCTATTCAGTTCCTAAAGGCAGTATTGCCTAATCCTCAAGATTTAGGAGAAAACTACAAAGGATGGACATCAATTGGTTGCCGCATAAGCGGGATAAAAGATGGTAAACAAAAAACATACTACATCTACAACAATTGTAGCCACGAAGAAGCTTACAAAGAAACAGGTACACAAGGTGTGAGTTACACCACAGGTGTTCCTGCTATGACAGGTGCATATCTGTTTATGATTGGAAAATGGAAAAAACCAGGTGTTTTCAACGTTGAAGAATTTGATCCAGATCCATTCTTGAAAAAAGTAGCAGAAAGCGGGCTACCTTGGCAAGAAGAAATCAATGGCGATTTAGAATTTTAATAAAAAAATAATAGGTTTTCGATTAACGAAAACCTATTATTTTTCTTACTTCTGCAAGTGTTTTCGAAGCATTCTCTCGAGCTCTTTCAGCTCCCTCTCGCGCAATCTTTTCTAGCAGAACTTTATTATTAGAATAGTATTCAATTTTCTCACGAATTGGTTCATTGAAAGCCGCGATATCAGCTGCAAGTTGTTTTTTCAAATCCCCATAACGAATAGAGCAATCATTCCATTTTTCGTTAAAAAAGTCGTAAGTATCTTTCGTCGATACAATTTCTAAAAAAGTAAATAGATTTTGAATTACTTCTGGTTTTTCACTGTTAGGAACAGTTGGACCAGAATCAGTAACAGCTTTCATTACCTTTTTACGAATAGTTTCAGCATCATCTTTAAGATAAATACAATTACCTTCACTTTTTCCCATTTTTCCAGAACCGTCGAGTCCAGGAATTTTAACTGCTTTTGCCGACAATGAAAAATTTTGCGGTTCGGGGAAGAAATCAACTCCATACATTGTATTAAAGCGTCGAGCAAACTTACGAGCCATTTCCATATTTTGCTCCTGATCTTTCCCAACTGGAACTTTTACAGCTCGATGTTGTAATATGTCGGCTGCCATAAGTGTTGGATATGTTAATAAGCCTGCATTAACATTTTCAGGTTGTTTTCGAGCTTTTTCTTTAAAGGTTGTACAACGCTCCATTTCTCCCAAATAAGCATTCATATTGAGAAAAAGATACAATTCAAGAACTTCCTTTACATCGCTCTGAACATAGATAGTTGCCTTTTCTGGATCAATTCCACAAGCCAAATATTCTGCTAAAATTGTATTTGCACTACTAATTATATCTTCTGGTTTTGGTCTCGTAGTAAGAGAATGCCAGTCTGCTATAAAAAAATAACAATTGTATTCACTTTGCATCTGCAAGAAACTACGAACAGCTCCAAAATAATTTCCTAAATGAAGATTTCCCGTTGGACGGATTCCACTAACAACTATTTCCATATATTTTTATTTTTCAATACCAAAAGTGCAAAGATAATGATTAGCATTATATTTTTTTTCTATCACCGAATTATTTTATAATCCTCGTTTTTTGATATCCAATGCATTAAGAAAAGAATCACACCCGAAGTTATTATACTTGCTAATATAACCCAAAGCATCTGACTATCTAGATAACCGGAGTTTGCTAACATCTCCACTCCCATGAAGTAAGCGACCAATACCGAAATTAAATTATTGGTAAAATGTGCTAAAATAGCAGGAAAAATAGAAGATGAATAATGCACGATGTAACCCAAAACTGCACCGAGAAACATACGTGGAATAAATCCATAAAACTGAAAATGAACAGCACTAAAAATAATAGCAGATATCCATATTCCCCAGTGAACACCGTATTTATCCGAAAAAATTCGTTGCAATACTCCTCTAAACAGAATTTCCTCAGCAATAGCAGGAATCAAAGCTATAACAAAAATATTAATACAAAGACCAACAATTGAAGTGTCGCTCAAAAATTGCTGCGTAAGCATCATTGCCTTAGCCTCTGTTTGCTTCATCCATTGCTCTAAACTGCTCAAAAAATCAGGCAATACTAATTTTTCATTCAATTCTGCTAAAACTCCAACAGTTGGAAGTAAGCAAACAACAAGTAAAACTGATAACAAATAGTGAGTTGTTTCTGATTGATTTACCTTCAAAAACGATTTTATATTTTTTGAGAAGAAATATGCACAAACAAAAGAAGGCAATAAAAAAACAAAGATCGTTTGTATGACTTGAGTTAGTTTCAGAGAATTCAAATTATCCACTGAAGGAGACAAAAGCAAACTTAAAGCAACAGCCATTGCCAAACCTACAATCACCATCGAAAGTAAAAAAAACACTTTTGAAAGCAACGATTTTTCAGCCAATAAACCTTTCAAAAAGCTCATCTTTCTATTCTTTTACAGACTTTTGAATTTCACGAACCATCATTTGGATTGTTGTATTTCCAGCAAAAAAGTTCTCTTCCAAAGTATAACAAACATCAATAGGATTTTTTGATTTTATAGTGTCAAAAAACTGTCCCATTTTGAATGCAATTCCACCCATTGCAGCAGAACAAGAGCAATCTCTCAAATCCAACTTCAAATGTTCCTGTTCCTTTCCTACCAAACGACTACTTCCTGAATCAATAGTATTTTTGGTTACAAAAATTGGTTTCATATTACCCGGGCCGAAGGGTGCAAATTGCTTCAATATTCGCATAAACTTCGGCGTAATACTACTAAAATCAATTATTGCATCGATGTCGGTTTGAGGAGTTTGCTGCTCCGGAAGAATATTTTCTGCAACATATTTCTCAAAACGTTTAGAAAATTCTTCTACGTTTTCGGCTTTCATTGATAAACCAGCCGCATAAAGATGTCCACCAAAATTGTCTAACAAATCTCGACAAGAATCAATAGCCGCATATAAGTCAAAACCAGGAACTGAACGTGCAGAACCGGTTGCCAAACCATTAGACAAAGTCAAAACTACAGTTGGCTTGTAATACTCCTCCGACAAACGTGAAGCCACAATTCCAACAACTCCCTTATGCCAATCTGTGTTATACACAACTATAGATTTTCGACTTTCGTAATCGACATTTTTCTTGATATATGAAATAGCCTCTTCCGTTATGTTTTTATCCAAATCCTTTCTATCATTGTTCAGTTCATTGATAGAATCGCTCTTTTCCCGAGCAAAGCTTGTATCTTTTGAAACTAAAAGATCTACAACCTCCGTTGCTGTACGCAAACGCCCAGAAGCATTTATTCGAGGACCGAGCTTGAAAACAATGTCGCTTACCGTAATTTCTTTTCCTTTCAGGTCACTCACTTCAATGATGCTCTGAAGTCCTATGCTTGGAGAAGTATTGAGTTGCTTTAATCCAAAATACATCAATGTTCGATTCTCGCCTGTGATTGGCACAATATCCGAAGCAATACTTACCGCTACCAAATCAAGCAAAGGAATAAGCTCTGAGAACGGAATGTCATTACTAATAGCAAATGCCTGAATAAGTTTAAATCCAACTCCGCATCCTGATAAATGTTTGTAAGGATAATTACAATCTAATCTTTTTGAATCAAGAACTGCGACTGCATCTGGCAATTTTTCATCAGGGTTATGATGATCGCAAATAATAAAATCAATACCTAAACTATTTGCATAATTTACTTTTTCAACTGCTTTTATTCCACAATCCAATGTAATAACTAATTGATAACCATTTTCAGCTGCATAATCTATTCCTTTCATCGAGATACCATAACCTTCGGTATAACGATCAGGAATATAGTAAGCCACATTGGAAGTATAACGTTGCAGAAATTTGTAAACCAAAGCAACTGCGGTAGTTCCATCTACATCATAATCTCCGTAAACTAAAATCTTCTCCTTATGTCCAATGGCACGATTAAGCCTATCAACAGCCTTTTCCATATCTGCCATTAAAAACGGATCGTGCAAAGAAGTCAGTGTCGGCCGAAAAAACAACCTTGCTTCCTCAAAAGAGGTAATGCCACGTTGAACCAATAATTTAGCTAAAATTGGATCAACAGAAAGTTTTTGTGCTAAGTTTTCTTGACATTGTTGTTGTTCATCGGTTAAGTTGGTAAAAATCCATTTACTTGTCATTATATTATGTTTTTTTCTTCAAAAAAGAGCAACCTATCAGAAACTTAAACACTTACTACAAAAGCATTTACAAAATCTCCAAAAGGGTTGTAAAGTTACAAATTTTTAACAGAAAAAGGACAAGTATTTGTGATTTTTATTTGTAAAAATTATGCTCAAAAGCATTAAATTCATCTTGCTTTAATACTAAACGTCGCCAAACACCACGCAAAAATCCAGTACCATAACCAACAAGTTGCACAAAAGAAGCCACAACAGACAAAAGACCTATTTTTACACTTCTCTCTTTGACTAAAGCATCAAAAAAGATAAGAACTCCGTAAATAATAACCAGCAAAAAAGATACTGGATAAAAGCAAGGAATAATAAATAGGAAGAAAATTCCAAGCGTAAAAATCGTTGGCAAGAAATGCACCAACTTCAAAGATTCTGGATAACGTTTATAAAGATTAATGCGAGCAATACCCGAGTTATGAACCTGTTTAAAGAATTTAGAAAAATCCGTTCTACGTTTATGATAGACCCAAGATTTAGGAAAAAGTCTACAACTGTAATTATTTTTGAAAATACGGACACTAAAATCAATATCTTCACCAAAACGCATCGAAGAAAAACCACCTAACTCCTCAAATACAGTTTTTTTGACACCCAAATTAAAACTACGCGGATAGAATTTATCCATTTTTCGCTTACCACCACGAATTCCTCCGGTGGTAAAAAAAGAAGTCATTGAGTAATTAATTGCTTTCTGAATTGCAGAAAATGACGAATGCGCCCTATCAGGTCCCCCAAAAGCATCACAAGGATTTTGAGAAAGTTCCTCAAAAACAGTAGAAAGATATTGCTCTGGAAGAATACAATCCGAATCCAATATCAAAAGATAAATACCATTTGCATTTGCAGCTCCGAAATTACGAGATTGTCCAGGACCAGAGTTTTCTTTATAGAAATATTGAACCGAAAAACTTTTTTCATATTTTTCTACAACCGATTTACATGCAATTTCCGACCCATCATCAACAACAACTACCTCAAAGTCTGTATACGTTTGCTTGGTCAAACTAAACAAAAGCTCGTCAACTTCGTTTGGACGGTTATAAACCGGAATTATTATAGAAAAATATGGCATAAAATCGTAATTTACAATATTTATCAATGCGCTTCAAGCCAATTCTGACCAACACCAATATCTGTTTTTAGTGGAACAATAAGAGAAAATGCATTTTCCATCTCTTCCTTTATAATCTGTTTAACTTGTTCCAATTCGCAACTACAAACATCAAAATTAAGTTCGTCGTGCACCTGAAGTATCATTTTTGATTGGATATTTTCTTTCTCAAATCGATCTGCAATTCGCACCATAGCCACTTTTATAATATCAGCTGCAGAACCCTGAATGGGAGCATTTATTGCATTTCGTTCTGCATAACCTCTCACATTTGCATTTCGAGAATTTATATCTGGAAGATAGCGCTTACGATGGAATATCGTTTCTACAAAACCGTTTTTTCTTGCCTCCTCAATAGATTTCTGCATATACTCCTTCACTTGCGGGAAAGCCTCAAAATAGCCATCAATCAGTTCCTTTGCTTCTTGACGAGATATAGAAAGTCGCTCCGAAAGTCCAAAAACAGAAATACCATAAATAATACCAAAATTAGCCGTTTTCGCCTTACGACGCATATCCGAAGTAACCTGCTCGATAGGAACCTTGTAAATATTTGCAGCCGTAGCCGCATGAATATCTTGATCGTTCTGAAAAGCACGAATCATACTTTCGTCTTTACTCAAATGAGCCATTATACGCAATTCTACTTGAGAATAATCGGCACTAAGAAAAACATTATTTCCCGATGCAATAAAAGCTTTACGAATCTCTTTTCCCTGTTCATCTCTAATAGGTATATTTTGCAAATTCGGATTACTTGAGCTCAATCGTCCTGTTGCCGTAACTGCCTGATTGAATGAAGTATGAATCCTTCCTGTTTTGTTATTTATTAACTTTGGAAGAGCATCAACATAAGTGCTCAAAAGTTTCTTCAATCCACGATAAGAAAGAATTTTTTCAACCACAATATGTTTATTCTTCAACGATTCTAGAGTCTCTTCATCGGTAACATATTGGCCCGTTTTTGTTTTTTTAGGCTTATCAACTACCTTTAATTTATCAAAAAGCAACTCCCCTATCTGTTTGGGAGAACTGACATTTACTTCATATCCAGCAATCTGACGAATCTCCCTTTCTATTTTAAGAATCGAGTTTGTCATTATTTGAGAAGATTGTCCTAAAGCAAAATCATCAATCAACACACCATTTCTTTCTATCTGAGCCAAGACCTTCACCAAAGGCATTTCTATTTCGTAAAACAATTTTTCCAAATTATTTTTATTTAGTTTTGGCTCCAATTTTTCCCTTATTTGCAATGTAATATCAGCATCTTCTGCCGCATAATCACAAATTGCTTCAAGAGAAACATTTCTCATAGAAAGCTGATTTTTACCCTTTACGCCTATCAACTCTTCGATATGAATTGTTCGATAATTGAGTAGAATTTCTGCTAAATAGTCCATTCCATGTCGCAATTCCGGATTGAGCAAATAATGTGCAATCATCGTATCAAACAAATTTCCAGAAACTTGCACTCCATAATTCTGCAAAACAAGAATATCATATTTGAGATTTTGACCCGTTTTTTCTATTGACGCATTTTCAAAAACAGACTTAAACTTACTAACTATTCTTTTTGCCTCTTCTTGATTTTCAGGAATCGGAACATAAAATGCCTCATGAGATCTTACCGAAAAAGAGAGCCCTACAAGTTGAGCACATACCGCATCTACCGAAGTGGTTTCGGTATCAAAGCAAAACATCTTTTGCTCTGAAAGTTTCTTTACCAACCAATCTATTTCTTCTTCTGAACGAATCAATTTGTAATCATGCTGAACTGTATTTATCGTCGAATATTGAGTTTCATTCATATCTACTTCAGTAGAAACAGATTCGTCATCAAAAAGAGAAAGCATCTGGGTCTTCTCTTTTTTAGTTTCTGAAGTCGCTCCATTCATTTTATTTATATACGAACGAAACTCCAATTCTGTAAACAAAGCCAGCAATTTCTCTTTATTAGACTCTTTTCTCAGAAAAGCATCTTCCTCAAAAACAATAGGAACATCTGTCTTGATAGTAGCAAGAAAATATGAAAGTTTTATTTGCTCAATATTTTCCTCTATTTTCGTTTTCAAAGCACCTTTTAATCTGTCCGTATTCTGCAACAAATTATCTATGGAGCCAAATTCATCCAACAGTTTTAACGCAGTTTTTTCTCCAACACCAGGGCACCCAGGAATATTATCAGAAGAATCTCCCATCAAACCCAATAAATCAACAACCTGACTTACATTTTTTAGATTCCATTTTTTCAGCACCTCATCAACTCCCAGTGTATCAAATCCTGCATTTCCATGACGTGGCTTGTAAATGAATATTTGGTCAGAAACCAATTGTCCATAATCTTTATCCGGTGTCATCATAAACACCTCAAAGCCTTGTTTTTCTGCCTGCTTTGCTAACGTCCCAATAACATCATCAGCTTCAAAACCAGCTACCTGAATCACAGGAATTTGATAACCTTCAATTAGTTCTTTTATATAAGGAATTGATCTTTTTATATCTTCTGGAGTTTCTTCTCTTTGTGCCTTATAAGCATCAAATAGTTCATGTCTAAAGGTAGGTCCCGAAGGATCAAAAACAACAGCAATATGAGTTGGCTGAGCATGTTTAAGAACATCTTCCAATGTATTTAGAAATCCAAAGATGGCAGACGTATTCAGTCCTTTTGAATTAATTCTAGGAGCTCTCATCAAAGCATAATAAGCTCTATATATCAAGGCGTAAGCATCAAGCAAAAATAACTTCTTCATAATAACATCAATCCAACTCCAAATCCATCAAAGAACACAACTTAGAAAAACCCGAATTTTCTTTTACCATTTGGTTTAATTTTTCTTCTGAAGTATAAAAAGTTCCATTTTTATCCTCCTCCAAACTAATTTCTATCGAGAAATTGACAAAATCATTGGAAAGTTTCTTTCTCAAAAAGACAAGAATCTCCTGCTTATTATCTAATATCTCCTTATGTTGCAATTGATTAACTGTAAAAACAACATACACATCTCCTTGTTTTTTAGGCAACGATTTTAACATTGTTCTGCTCAAAGATACATTTCTTTCTTGCACATTGGTTGCAAAACCTTCCCAAGCACTCAAAAAAGAAGATTCTGTATAATCATCATTTCTTTGTGCTATATCTTTTTCTACTAAAGGTTCTTGCTTTTCAACGGGATTTTTAGGAACAGATGTAGATATCGAAATTGTTGGCTTGAGAGTTTTAGTCGGAGTATTATTTACTGGACTCTCCTCCTGTTTTTCAACTACTTGTTGCGCTGCTGGGCGAGATAAAGGTGTTTCTATTTTTTTTTCAACTTGTTCCTGAATTTCATTTTTTATGGGCAAAATTTCATTTTTTTTTTCAGCAGCTACCATTGGTTGCTGAATCTGACACAATTTGATAAGTGTTATTTCTATCAAAAGTCGTTTATTTCTACTCGTTCTAAATGCCAGATCACATTCATTTATTAACATCAAAGCTTTATAAATAAATGCTATACCACAACCTCTAGATTGTTCTACATAACGTTGCGCAACCTCATCGGTCACTTCCAACAAACGAGTTGTTTGTGAATCAAAGCTTACCATAACATTGCGCAGATGCTGAGCCAATCCTGTTATAAAGTGCTGCATATCAAAACCTTTATTCAAGATTTCGTCAAAAATCAATAGCGATTGAGACACATTTCCCTTATAAAAATTCTCAACTAAACTAAAGTAGTATTGATAATCAAGTACATTTAAACTTTCAATAACTTTATCGTATGTGATATTTGTTCCGCAAAAACTTACTATTTGGTCAAAAATAGAAAGTGCATCACGCATTCCTCCATCTGCTTTTTCGGCTATCACACTTAATGCTTGTTTTTCTGCAACAACATTTTCGCTATTCGCCACAAAAAAGAGGTGTTCTACGATGTCATTTATTCCTATTCTATTAAAATCATAGATCTGACAACGCGACAAAATAGTAGGAATAACTTTATGTTTTTCCGTTGTTGCTAAAATAAAGATAGCATGAGCGGGAGGTTCTTCCAATGTTTTCAAAAAAGCATTGAATGCAGCCTGAGAAAGCATATGAACCTCATCAATGATAAACACACTATACTTTCCCACCTGAGGAAGAATACGAACTTGCTCCGTCAAACTACGAATATCCTCAACAGAGTTGTTGGAAGCAGCATCGAGTTCATGTATATTAAACGAATGTTGTTCATTGAAAGCGCGACAAGAATCACACTCATTACATGGCTCCCCATTAGGGGTTATATTAAGACAATTAATTGCTTTTGCAAAAATACGCGCACAAGAAGTTTTTCCAACACCACGAGGTCCACAAAACAAATAAGCATGAGCCAAATGCTTTGTGAGTATTGCATTTTTTAATGTGGATGTCAAGTTTGTTTGACCAACAACAGTTTGAAATGTCGAAGGTCTGTATTTTCTTGCAGAAACAATATAATCCATAAATTTCTTACTTTTATCGCAAATATAATAAATTTATATGAGATTAAATCTCTTTTTTCTATGGAATAAGAAACCTCAAAGCACTCGGAATTACCTCAACGTCAATATCTGAATGCGCTTCAAGTTGTACCCCATCAGCCTCAATTTCAATAGACTTATCGGATTTTACAACAAACCTCTTTGTTTTATAAGATTCTACACATGAATGATCGAGCAAATTACCAAAAAACAAATGCTTTACCGCCAAAACAATAGCTTTGAAAGAAAGCTTTTTCACTACGGTTACATGAAAAAATCCATCATTAGGCAAAGCATCTGGCGTTTGTTTAAGACCTCCACCAGTGTAACACCCATTTCCTACACTTATGGTATAAACACGCTCATTGAGCACGTTTTGTTTGTCGCAAAAAATGGACATTTTAATAGATTTATGAATAAAAACTGCTATAAAAACAGCCAAAGAATAAATCCATCCTCCTTTCAAAAAATGATTTTTAATTGTGCTCGCCAGTTTTAAAACCTGAGCATCAAAACCCATTCCTATGGCATTCAAAAAATATGACGTTTTGCCAGAAAGAGTTGCTTTTCCTACATCCACAAGTTGCTCTTTCCCTTTTTTTAAGACACCCAATGATTGTTCTATATTCCGACCTATACCCCAAAAACGTCCCCAATCGTTACCAGTTCCGTAAGGTACAAGAGCTATACAAACGTCTGATTTATTTTCTATCGAAGAGCAAAAGATTCCATTTACAACCTCATTCAACGTGCCGTCACCTCCAAAAACCAACAAATTCATGCAACCATTTTCCACACTCTCTTGTGCTATTTTTGATGCATGTCCCTTATATTGAGTCCAAACCCAATCCACTTTAAGACCAAATCCTTCTGCACAAGCGAGAATCTTTTTCAAATCCTTTTTCAAACGTTTCTCTCCCGCATAAGGATTAAGGATTGCTCTCCATTTTATATCTTTCATCAAAAAATGTAATCTTTTTTACTCAACAAAAACATATCAAGCAATGTAATTGCTGCCATTGATTCCACAATTGGCACTGCACGAGGCACAACGCAAGGATCATGTCTACCTTTTGCTTGCAATACTACTTCTTTCCCTTCAGTATTTATTGTTTGTTGCGGTTTGAAAATTGTTGCTGTTGGTTTGAATGCAACCCTAAAATAAATATCCTGCCCGTTAGTTATCCCCCCTTGAATTCCTCCTGAAAAATTTGTTCTTGTCGTTACTCTTTCATCAGAAATACAAAAGGAATCATTCGCCTGCGAACCCTTAAGTTCAAGATTTGCAAAACCACTTCCGTAATCAAAACCTTTTGCAGCGTTTATCGAAAGCATTGCCGAAGCCAAACGCGATTGTAATTTATCAAAAACAGGTTCTCCTAAACCAATAGGAACGTTTTTTACAACACAAGTAACCACTCCTCCTATTGAATCTCCTTCGGAACGGACCTGTTCAATAAGTTGAATCATCCGCTCCGCAGTTGCAACATGAGGACAACGAACTGCATTTTCTTCCACGAGAGAAAAATCCAAATCCTTGTAAGAGTTTTCTACGGCAATTGCACCAATTTGAGAAGTATAAGCAAAAATCTGCACACCTATTTGTCGCAAAGCTAATTTTGCGAAAGCACCTGCCACAACTCTTGACACTGTTTCTCTAGCAGACGAACGTCCCCCGCCTCTATAATCTCGCCTACCATATTTCTGTTCATATACATAATCAGCATGCGAGGGTCGATAACAATCCTTCATTGAGTCATAGTCACGTGAATGTTGATTTTCATTGTATATAACAAAACCAATAGGCGTTCCAGTAGACTTTCCTTCAAAAACACCAGAAAGGATATGCACCTTATCCGACTCTTTTCGAAGCGTGGTAATTGATGATTGACCAGGTCGGCGTCGATCCAATTCTTGCTGAATAAATTCTTTATCTACAAAAATTCCTGACGGGAAACCATCTATCACTCCTCCAAGAGCCACACCGTGAGACTCTCCAAAAGTTGTTATCCTAAATATTTTTCCAAACGAATTTGACATTTACATTTAAAGAAAGTTAATGACATCCGCAACCACTATCGCATCCACAATCGCCGCAATCACTTCCCGAACAACCACAACCGCCACATTGATGCATTCCAAAACGCGAAATATCTGCTTCTGTTGCTTCGTGAATATCTAAGATTTCACCAACAAAATGTAAATCTTCTCCAGCCAAAGGATGATTAAAGTCTACTGTTATTGATTCTTTTTTCACCTCTACCACCTCGGCGTTCAACTGATTTCCTTCCGAGTCAATCAAAGGAACCACATTTCCCTTAAAAACTATTTCCGTATCTAGTTCTCCATTTTTTTCAAATACAGAACGAGGCAAATCAATAATATTTTCTTGTTCATATTCACCGTAAGCATCTGCACACAACAATTTAAAGTCGTACGTATCACCTACATTCAAATCATTAAGTTGTTCTTCAAACTTTGGCAACATCATTCCTACGCCAGAAATAAACATTAATGGTTGTCTTGGATCAGTTTCTTCCATCAACTCTTCTTGGCCAACTTCTCCTACATACAATTTATAGGTAGTTGAAATAAATTTTTTTGTCATTTTTGGTTATATTTTTAATTCTTTGGCAAAAATAATGAAAACTTGTGAAAATGCCGACAAACTCAAAAGAGTTAAAACAAAATAATTACCTTTGCCAACCACATAATTAAACACTTAAAGTACAATGAAAAAACTCCTTTTTTGGATAAAAAATGCACGTTCTATTGCTTTACCTCAAAGTTTACTACCTGCTATTCTTGCCATAACTATGGCAGCAAAATATGAAGAATTTTCTTTATGGTTATCTCTTATTGCACTTATAGGAGTTGTTTTTGCTCATTTGGGAATGAACCTTGCCGACGATTTTTTCGACTACAGACAAAAAACTACCGAAATCCGTTCACAACTCACCGATTCTGGCAAGAAAGCACATATCAAGTGCCATTATCTACTTTCTGGAGAGGCCACCGAAAAACAACTCTTAATGGCAATGTGCAGTTTTTTGGCAATAGCAGGAACTTGTGGATTTATAGTACTTCTTTTTAGAGATTGGCACATTGCATTGATTGCCATTTTAGGTCTGATTTTAGGAATACAATATTCAGGAAAACCTTTAAAGTTAGGATATCACGGATTAGGAGAAGTGCTAATTGGTATACTTTTCGGTCCTCTACTGATGATTGGTATGCAACTTGCTGCAAGCAAAGTTTTTGACCAAAGTATCCTAATTGTTTCTATCTGCGTAGGACTTTTGGTAATTAATATTCTCTATTCTCACGCCATCATGGATATGTTTGCCGACGAAAAATCAAACAAAATGACTCTTGCCCGATTACTAAAAAATCGTCGACCTATTTTAATTGCCTCCGCCCTATTCAACTTGCTTCCATTCTGTATTATCGTAATTTCCACAATTTTAGGAATAACCCATTGGAGTTCATTAATAACACTACTATTGCTACCTATGGCTATATATTTGATTTATTCCCTAACCGCATTTGTCGACAAAAAAGAGATTCCTCTTGAACCAAAATGGTGGATGGGACCAATGGGAGAATTCGAAAAATACAAAGCCGCCAACATGGATTGGTTTTTGATGCGTTGGTTGGTTGCCCGCAACCTAGTCAGTTTTTTCTGCCTGATACTGACGCTTACTAATCTAACTATGTTACTATAAAAAGTTATTGTCCTAAGGACGAAGCAAATTGCAAAAGCGAACGATTCACCCAAAATGGAACTGAATCAAAATCTGTGTTTTTGTGGTAAAATAACAGAAGAACATTCCCCTCTTGGCTAAAGAAACTACTATCACGCAATAAGAATGGGCAAAAATCGCAATTCAAAGTAGTTGTGTCTTTTGGTACATAATTAGGATCTTCTTTTGGATGAAAAGCATAACTTTTCACTTTATCAGTAAGAGTGATTATTTTTTGTTCCGAAAGAGAGTAAATTTCTTCCATTTTTTCCGACTTCTCTGAATAATATGCTGCCGATTTTTGCACATCATTGTGCGAAATTCCATATTTATCCATCACACTCTGATAGTAAAGTGTGCGCTCGTTCTTATCTCGAATATTTTGGTCATCAAACATTGCTTCAAGTATATTTATTTCAGCAATAACACTTGCCAAATCATCTTCTTCAAGTAAGACGAAATCTCTCTCTTGGCACGCGACCATAAAAAGAAATAAGCACAAAAAAAGATTAATTTTTTGTCTCATCCTCAATCTTTTTTTTCTTGAATACCTCATCTAGAGTAACACTAAGATCTTCACGATGAAAAAGAAAAAGCCAGACGAATCCAACTGTAATAGCCGAATCGGCAAAATTAAACACCGGACTAAAGAAAATATCTCCACCTACAAATGGAACCCAAGTGGGAATTGTAAACAAAGGAAAATAAAGCATATCCACCACCTTTCCATAAAATAATGGAGCATAGCCATCTGCGAAAGAAAGTGTTGCCACATCAAAAAACGTACTTTCAGAAAAAATTACGCCATAGAACAAGCAGTCAATCAAATTCCCCATTGCTCCTGCCAAAATCAGCGACAAACAAAGCAAAAAACTCAACTTATAATTCTGCCGAACAAGTTTTACTACATAGTAAACAAGCACAACGATGAGCAGAAGACGAAAAATAGTTAAGAAAAGTTTGCTACCAAGCGTCATTCCAAAAGCCATTCCGTCATTCTCAATAAAAAGAATATGAAACCAATCAAACACTCGAATCGCCTCGCCCAGTGTCATCGTGGTTTTTATCCAAATTTTACTCATCTGATCAATAAGCAAAATCATCAACACGAAAATCGAAATTATAATTCCTCTTCTTTTCATCACACAAAAAACCTTTCCTAAGAAAAGAAAGGTTCATTTTTTTGTTTCTAATTATTTTCTATTTTGCTTTGCTTCAATGCTTAGCGTTGCGTGAGGCACTGCTTTTAATCGCTCTTTAGGAATCAACTTTCCGGTTTCACGGCAAATTCCATAAGTTTTATTCTCAATACGAACCAAAGCCGCTTGCAAATGCTGAATAAACTTCATTTGTCGCTGTGCTTGTTGAGCAATTTCTTCTTTCGAAAGCGTAGATGCACCCTCTTCAAGCACCTTAAAACTTGGTGCCGTGTCGGTAGTATCGTTACCGTAAGTATTGGCCATACTTGCACGTAACTCGTCGTAGTAACTTTGTGCGCTAGCAAGTTTTTCCAAAACTATTTTTTTGAATTCTTCCAATTCTGCATCCGAATATCTTGTTCTTTCTTCCATTTTTTCCTCCTTTTTTTCATTTACTGATTGCGAAAATAATATTTATTTCTCGAAATAAAAAACTTTTCGTTTTTTATCACAAAATTCAAGCCAATAACTCCTCTCACTATTTTTCTTGACCACCAACCACAAAATCAATTGGAATATAGGAAGCAACCTGATGTTCTCGCTGACCAATTTTGATGGTAGGTTTTATCTTCAACTGCACTTTTGAAGATTCTTCAGTAAGCCCCAAAATATTTTTCACAATTTTCACTACAGGTTCTTTGCTATCACCACTAAGCAGGGTCAGAAGATCCACACTCAAATTCACGGGCAACTGACTTTTTGATCCTGCTGATACCAAAAAAGATTCTGTCAACTGCCCCGACAGCAAATCAACATTGTTGATATTGAGAACATAGTCCAACTTTTCAAATCCTGCATCTTTGGTGTTTGGATTTTCCACATCCAGAACTACGTTCATCGACAAAGGAATCGATTCTGCACCACCACTCAGCAATGCTACTATTTTTGCAACATCCAAAAATGAAAACTGCGTATCGGCCGAAAAACCTGCTACTTCTATATCAGAAACTCGGTTGAAAGAGTAGTTACAATCTTTCATACTAATAGCATTAGAAAAACCTTGAAGCAAAGAGCACCCCGAAAAGCCCAAAGTCAAAAAGAAAAATAGCAATAAATTGATTTTACGTCTCAAATTCATAAGTACTTATTTTTACTGTTAAGGCAAAGATAAATATTTTTTTCTTTCATTGCTTAATGACTTTTTAGCTCAAATGAAAACACAAAAATTACTATTTTTGTCAACGATGTCATCTTTGGTAAAATACACGCTGTTACTACTTTGTTTGTTTTTTTCGCTACACTCATTTGCCGAAGAAAAAAACAAACAAACGGAAGGTGTTCTTTGCCGAATGGTCGTAAAAGGCAACGATACGATTCCTCACATTATTTTGCGCACTGTATATGTTTTTCCGCCTGAAAAATTCAAAAACAAACGTCAAGAAAAATTCTATTGGAAAACAGTTTACAACGTCAAAAAAGTACTCCCTTATGCCAAAGTTGTAGGAAAAATTTTAGCCGAAACTAACGATACGCTAATGAAAATCCCTAAAGAAAAAGACCGAAAAAAATACATGAAGCAGTTGGAAAAAGACATCTTCAAAACCTACGAAGGAGATATGAAGAAATTTACACTTTCGCAAGGAAAACTGCTTATCCAACTCATTGATAGAGAGTGCGACCAAACTTCCTACTCACTCATAAAATCCTATAGAGGCGGATTTGTAGCTGCCTTTTGGCAAGGTTTTGCACGCCTACTTGGAGCCGACCTAAAAAGCGACTTCGATGTTACCTCCAGCGAAAAAGACAAAATGGTAGAGAGAATCATTCTCCTTGTAGAATCTGGGCAACTATAAACCACAAAAAAAGGCGAGTCAGCATAGCCTTCCCGCACTTGAATGTTTTCACAACGGAATAATCCTTATTGTGATTTGCTTTTAAATTTGTGTGACAAATGTATTACATATTTCTTATATTTTCCAAATTTTTATACGTAATTTTGTGATACTCATTTGATTTTAAACATACATATATGAAACGTATATTGGGATTAGATTTAGGTTCATCTAGTATAGGTTGGGCTATTATTGAAGAACATAGTAAAGAAATTTTATCTAAAGAAAATCTTTATACAAAAGATAAAATTATTGCAATAGGAAGCCGTATTATACCACTTTCCACTGACGAAAGTAAGCAATTTTCAAACGGACAAGCTCTAACAAGAAATTCAGAAAGAACACAAAAAAGAACACAACGCAAAGGATATGACCGATATCAACTACGTAAAGCACTATTATTAGAAAAACTATCCCAATTAGGAATGTATAATGGCAGTTCTCTAAAACTATCAAAACTTCAATTGTGGGAATTAAGAGCTAAAGCCACAAATGAACAAATTTCATTAACCGAATTAGGTCGTGTACTTTGTCATATTAACCAAAAGAGGGGTTATCGTACCATAAAATCAGACTATGGAGATAAAAAACAAGGTGCATATGTAACTCAAATATTGGAACGACATAAAGAGATTAACGAACAAAAAATTACCATTGGACAATTTCTTTATAATGGTATTAAAAACAACCCTGCATATCGATGCAAAGACCGCATTTTCCCACGCATAGCATATATGGAGGAATATGACACCATAATGAATTGCCAAAAACAATTTTACCCCGAAACGCTAACGGATGATATTATTGAACATATTCGTAATTATATTATTTTTCACCAACGACCACTAAAATCTTGCAAACATTTGGTTAATCGTTGTGAATTGGAACGATTTGAAATTAAAAAAGGTGAAAGCACTATAAATTGTGCACCAAAAGTAGCTCCACGCACCTCTCCACTCTTTCAAGTTTGTAAGATTTGGGAAAGCATAAACAACTTAAATATTCAAAATAAAGTAAATGACACTTTACACATTACCCAAGAACAGAAGCAAGCTATTTTTGACTTTATGAATACCAACGAGAAGTTAAAAGCCACTGACCTAAAAAACATTCTTGGCATTAAAAGTAAAGATTGGCAATTAGGAAAAGCAGTAAACGGCAACGGACTTCAAGGAAATACAACATATTGTGCTATCAACAAAATTTTAAAAAACCATCAAGAATACAAACACCTTCTACAATTTAACTTAATAGTTAATAGTTTAGAAGTTGTTAATCCTGAAACTGGAGAAATCTTTGAAAGAAAATTTATTGATTCTATTTTTGAAAAACAACCTCTTTACGAATTGTGGCACGCTCTCTATTCAATCTCAAATATCGAAGAGTTACATCGTACGCTTAAAAACAAATTTAAAATCACAAAAGAGGAAGTAATTAATGACCTATGTCAAATAGATTTTGTTAAAGCTGGCTATAGCAACAAATCTTCTCGAGCTATTCGTAAGATACTACCTTACTTACAAGATGGCATTCAATATCATGAAGCAAAGTTAATGGCTGGATATAATGACGTCACTCCAACTAAAGAGCAAAACGAAGCTCGTCAACTTGCAGAAAAGTTACTGCCAATAAAAAAAGGTGAACTTCGTCAACCTGTTGTAGAAAAAATATTGAATCAACTAGTAAACCTAGTTAATGCTCTAATGGATGAACATGGCAGATTCGATGAAATTCGTGTTGAACTTGCACGCGAATTAAAACAAAACAAAGAAGAGCGAGAATCAACTTCTAAAGCCATTAACAAGAATCAAAAAGAAAATGAAAGAATCGCCAATCGAATAAAAGAAGAATATAGACTTACTCCTACACGCTCACGTATTCAAAAATACAAAATGTGGGAAGAGAGTGAACACATTTGCATCTATTGCGGAAAGACAGTAAGTGCAAAAGAGTTCCTGCTAGGGTCAGGTGTTGAAGTTGAACATATCATTCCACGATCTGTACTTTTTGACGATAGCTTCTCTAATAAAGTTTGTTCTTGTAGAGAATGTAACAACGACAAAAACAATCGTACGGCATACGATTATATGAGAACAAAAAGCGAAGGAGTTTTCAATGCTTACATTGAGCGTATAGATGATTTGTTTAATAAAAACAAAATATCAAAAACAAAACGCAAAAATTTACTTTTACCTTCAACTGAACTACCAACCGATTTCATTGAGCGTCAGCTAAAAGAGAGTCAATATATCGCAAAAAAAGCCAAAGAAATATTGCAAACCATTTGCTACAATGTATATTCAACAAGTGGTAGCATCACTGACTTTATTCGCCACCTTTGGGGATGGGACGAAGTACTACACACTCTCAATTTTAATCGTTATAAAAATGCTGGTCTAACTGAAATGGTTGAGCGTGAGATAAATGGCAAAAAGATAGAAGTAGAGCGAATTGCAGGTTGGACTAAACGGATGGATCATCGTCATCACGCCGTTGACGCATTGACTATTGCTTGTACTAAACAAGGATACATACAACGCATCAACAACCTTAACTCTCTCAAAGACGTTTCATTTAGTTCTTTTTCTGATAACAAGCAGAACAAAGAAACTCGCCAACGACTAACCCTTCTTGAACGTTACATAAAAATGCAACCTCACTTCTCCACTGCCGAAGTAGAACAAGTAGTAGAAGGCATTGCAGTATCATTCAAAAGCGGAAAACGTGTGGCTAGCATAGGTAAACGATATATCAGAAAAGGAGGAAAACGCATTTGTGTTCAACGTGGAATTATCATTCCTCGAGGAGCTCTGAGTGAAGAAAGTGTATATGGATGCATACAAAATAGTGAAACAAAAAAACAAGAAATCGTAATTAAATATAAACTTGCAAGTATCGGTCTAAAAGATGTAAACTTTGTAGTTGATAAACGAATACGTGATATTTTACGCAATAGACTTCAGCAATTTGATGGTAAACCTGAAAAAGCTTTTACTGAACCAATATACGACCATCAAGGTAGAGAAATCCGAAGTGTAAGATGTTATACAGGACTCAACTCAACTGTTCCTGTTCGCTACAACGAGCAAAATGAACCCATTGCATTTGTAAAACCGGGCAACAATCACCACGTTGCTATATACGAAGATGAAAACGGGAAACTCCAAGAACACGTCGTTACATTTTGGCACGCAGTGGAACGCAAAAAGTATGGCATACCTACTATTATTACAAACACTGCAGACGTTTGGGACAATGTATCCAATAAAATGAAAATGCCACAAGCGTTCTTAAATCAATTACCTCCATCTGCTTCTTGGAAATTCAAGTTCTCAATGCAGCAAAACGAAATGTTCATTCTTGGAATGGACGAAGAACTTTACCAAGATGCTATGCAGAAAGAAGATTATGTAACATTAACTAATTATCTATATAGAATACAAAAAGTCTCATCGGGAGCATACGTCTTTAGGAAACACATCGAAACCCAAACAGATGATAAATATCTTGATGAAAACGGAAAACCAAAATTCAACTTACACAAATCACAACAAAAAAAGGCTGTCTATTGGATTAGCAGCCTTGGAGCACTACAAAAATTACTACCTCATAAAGTCCACATAAGTATAACAGGCAAAATAACAGAAATATGATAAAGCGCACATTGTATTTTGGCAATCCCGCTTACTTGAGTGTAAAGTATTCCCAATTGGAAATCCGTTTGCCCGAGGTTGAGAAAAACAAGAATCTACCTGAGAGTTTTAAAGCCTCTGCCATAAAACAAGTTCCAATTGAGGACATAGGTGTTGTGGTACTTGACAACAAACAGATTACCATAACACAAGGGGCATTAAGTGCTTTGCTTGAAAACAATGTTGCAATCATTTCGTGCAACGAACACCGTATGCCATCGGGACTTATGTTACCACTTGCCTACAACACTACACAATCGGAACGCTTCAGACACCAAATAGAAGCATCTCTTCCTTTGAAAAAACAATTGTGGCAACAAACCATTCAGGCAAAAATTGCTAATCAATCTGCTGTACTGCTTCTTCAACGTGGACTTGTTTGTGGAAATATGGAAGCTTGGATAAAGCGAGTCAAAAGTGGCGACAGTGAAAACCTCGAAGGTCGCGCTGCGGTCTATTATTGGCAAAATCTATTCGGACACATCAATGGTTTTAATCGCGACCGCGAAGGCATTCCTCCCAACAATCTACTAAACTATGGCTACGCCATTTTACGTGCAGTGGTAGCACGTTCATTGGTAAGTAGTGGTTTGTTACCAACTTTAGGTATTCATCATCACAATCGCTACAATGCCTATTGTCTTGCCGACGACATCATGGAACCCTACCGACCTTATGTTGATAAATTAGTAGCTGAAATTGTAGATAGTGGCATCGACTGTTCTACTCTTACCACCGAAATTAAGAGCGAACTTCTATCAATTCCTGTTACCGACGTAGTAATAAATGGTCGACGTAGTCCTTTAATGATAGGTGTGGGTATTACTACCGCATCGCTATACAAATGCTACAGTGGAGAACTACGCAAAATCGCATATCCTACAATGAAAAATGATTGAACGCTTTAGCGAATATCAAATAATGTGGATTTTTGTTTTTTTCGATCTGCCAACAGAAACTAAAAACGAACGCAAAAAATATGCTGAATTTAGGAAGAAACTTTTGCGCGACGGATTCACTATGTTTCAGTTCTCTATTTATTTGCGCCATTGCCCGAGCAGAGAAAATGCCAACGTACACATCAAACGGGTAAAAAAATGGCTTCCAAGCGATGGAAACGTGGGAATTCTTACTATCACAGACAAGCAATTTGGTCAAATGGAACTCTTCAGAGGATGCCAGCATGTCGAGAAGGAATTGGAGCCTCAACAATTAGAACTATTTTAGAAGTCCAAAAAATAGAAAACGGATTTACTCTGTAAAAAAGCAAATCCGTTTATCAAACACTTTGATTTTTATTTCCTAAAACACCTCACAAATTACTGTTCTATAATAGTTTACAAGAATCGTGATGTGTTTGATAGTTCAAAGATACAAATTTAAAAGCAAGTCACAACAAATTCTCTTTCGTTTAGAGCGTTTTGTTTGATGTGTTTGATAGTTCAAAGATACAAATTTAAAAGCAAGTCACAACACAAAGCCAGATAGTTACACTTTTGCCGAGATGTGTTTGATAGTTCAAAGATACAAATTTAAAAGCAAGTCACAACGCCGTTGGCACTGTAGTAATCTTGGTGGTGATGTGTTTGATAGTTCAAAGATACAAATTTAAAAGCAAGTCACAACTTCAGCCAAATGTATTTCTCTTCCGTATCGATGTGTTTGATAGTTCAAAGATACAAATTTAAAAGCAAGTCACAACACCCACGAGTAAGACTCACAAAACATTAATGATGTGTTTGATAGTTCAAAGATACAAATTTAAAAGCAAGTCACAACAGGACTGAGGAATATAGCCACCTTAAGAAGATGTGTTTGATAGTTCAAAGATACAAATTTAAAAGCAAGTCACAACACAAACAAAAAAAATTCCCCTCACTCTATACGAATGAGGGGAACAATCAACAAAAGTTTATAGATTAAAGTACTTTTTTGTACAACTCAAAAATTGCTTCTACCGAAACCTCACGTGGATTTCCGGGCGTACATACATCAGCAAAAGCTGCTTCTGAAAGTCGAGGAAGATCCTCTTCTTTAATACCCAAATCTGTCAAATGCTGTGGAATACCCACATTGATAGAAAGTTGTTTCACCGCATCAACAGCTGCTTGAGCTGCTTGTTCTGTTGTCATCGAACTGCAATAAACACCCATTGCTTTAGCTATTTGCACATACTTATCGAGCGCAGCAGGCATATTGTATTCCATTATGGTAGGCAAAAGCAATGCATTGGCCACTCCGTGAGGAATATCAAAAATTGCACCCATAGGATGTGCCATTCCATGAACAACACCCAAACCTACGTTCGAAAAAGCCATTCCTGCGATATATTGAGCCACAGCCATTCCATTGCGTGCTTCCTCATTACTTGGTTCTTTCACTGCAGTTTCGAGGTAACGAGCAATCATTTCAATAGCTTTCAATTCAAACATATCACTCATTTCCCAAGCACCTTTAGTTATCAAACCTTCAATAGCATGAGTAAGCGCATCCATACCTGTTGCAGCAGTCAAACTCTTTGGCAAAGTGTACATCAATTCTGCATCTACAATTGCTATTGCTGGAATGTCATTTGGGTCAACACAAACCATTTTTTTCTGATTTTCTTCATCGGTAATCACATAATTGATAGTTACCTCAGCAGCAGTTCCCGCAGTAGTTGGCAAAGCAATGATTGGTACCGATTTTTTCTTTGTAGGAGCCACACCTTCGAGCGACACCACATCAGCAAACTCCGGATTGTTCGTAATAATACCTATTGCCTTAGAAGTATCAATAGATGAACCTCCACCAATAGCCAAAATAAAATCAGCACCCGATTCGGCAAATGCCTTTACCCCAGCATTCACGTTACTCACCGTTGGGTTTGGTTTGATGTCGCTAAACACCTCAAACGGAATGTTTGCCTCGCGCAACACATCAAGTACCTTGTCAGCAACACCAAATTTTATCAAATCCTTATCCGTTGCCACAAATGCTTTCTTCAATCCTAAACGAGCAATCTCCTGAGGCAATACACTACGGCTTCCTGCTCCAAAATAAGAAACCTCATTCAATATAAATCTATGTATCATTTTTTCTCTTTTTGTAAACTAAGTTCAACAAAACCTAACTCTTTTATTTGTAAAGTGGTCCATAAGTTTCGCATGCTTTGTAATCGGCAGCTTCTGTATTTTCAGTTCCAAAAGCAGCCCAAGAATGCGGACGGAACACTTTTTCTTCTGGTACATTGTGCATTGTGATAGGGATTCTCAACATCGATGCCAACGTAATAACCTCAGCACCCACATGTCCGTGAACTGTTACGCCGTGGTTAGCACCCCAATTTGCCATTACCGAATAAACATCTTTGAACGATCCGTGACCTGTCAAACGTGGAGCAAACCAAGTAGTTGGCCAAGTAGGGTCGGTGCGTTGATCCAATTTTTGATGAACTTCATCTGGCAAAGAACAACTATATCCTTCTGCAATTTGCAACACTGGACCCACGCCATCAATAATATTGAAGCGAATCATCGTCATTGGCATTTCAGCCATTGTTTTGAAGTGTGACGAAAAACCTCCACCACGGAAATATTCATAATCGGCACGACACCAATCTGTTGCCTTCAAGCAAGCATCAATATCTTTTTCGGTCATATTCCACCATTCTTTCATCACTCCCTCTCCATTTTCATTTTGAGCAGCACCGGTGCAATCCATTGCTGTTGCGCCAGAATTGATAAGGTGAATAATTCCGTTTTCTGCTTTGCCTTCAAGAGACTTTCCTGTTACTCTTTTAGTAGCTTCTGGACTCCAATATGTTCTAACATCGTGGAAACATGGAGCTTTACCAGTAAGCAATGTTCCAAAAAGCATTGCTATACCGTTACAAGTATCATTTTCGGTAGCAAATGGGAAAGGAGCTTTTTTGCCATTCCAGTCGAACGACGAAGCCAATAATGATTCGGTAAAGTCAGCATTTGGCAACCAGTCTGTCCACATACGTTGTCCTTGGAATCCTCCAACTACACCATTGCGTCCAAGAGCCTCTTCTTTCCAACCCATTTCAGCTAACTTCTTGTTACCGTGCAAAATATCATTTACAATGATGGTGAATTTTGCAATAAATTCCCAATCCTTATCAGCAGGAATAACTTTAGATTTTTTAATCACTTCTGGGAAGTTCTTACCTTCATTTTTATCAAAACCTTCGGTACAGTTTTTCTTAATCCATGCCAAAGCTTTTTCATACTCTTCGTGGTCATAAATTTCCAATGTTATACGACGAAGTATTTCTGTCAAATCGACCCATTCAGCACGTAAGCCTAGGTATTTTTGCAAAATAGATGCATCGCAATACGATCCTGCAATACCCATTGATATACCACCCAAATTGACATATGCTTTATTCTTCATTTGTCCTACAGCAATTGCCGCACGCGCAAATTTTATAATTTTTTCAGCCACATCATCTGGCACCGATATATCATCAATATCCTGAACATCATGTCCGTAAATAGAGAAAGCTGGCAATCCGCGTTGTGCATGAGCTGCCAAAACTGCTGCCAAATATACTGCCCCAGGTCTTTCTGTTCCGTTGAAACCCCAAATAGCCTTAATCGTATTAGGATCCATATCGAACGTTTCTGTACCATAGCACCAGCAACGAGTTACAGTAAGTGTTGCTACAACATTTTCTGTAGAAAACTGTTCATGACAAGCTGCTGCTTCAGCTCCACTACCGATTGTGGTATTCGAAATCACACACTGAACTGGAGTTCCATCGTGATACTTCAAAGTAGAAGATATCAAATCTGCTGCTGCATGTGCCATTGCCATCGTTTGCTCTTCCAACGATTCGCGCACACCACCCCAACGACCATCAATCGTAGGACGAATACCAATTTTTGGATAATTTTTCATCATAAATTTATTTTTTAGTTCGTTAAATATTTTTCATAAACTCTGCAAAAAAAGAAAAAAAAAGGGGAATAAAAAAGTGTTTACAAATAAAAAAACTACTGAAACAAAAAGTTTATTTTAGAGCGACACTTAAAATAAAACTCTCTTTTTTTAATAGATTTTGTATCTTTGCCCAGAGGAATAAACAACAAAGATTATGACTGACGAAGTAATACGAGATTCAGAAAAAGAAAACGAAAAAAATGATTTTCATCTTGAAAACAAGGAACAAGAAGAAAACTCAACTTCTAACTACAAAATTCCATCGCTAAATGACGAAAGCCAAAAGCATCACCTTTCGGGCTTGTATCAGCATTGGTTTCTTGACTATGCTTCGGCAGTAAATCTTGATCGAGCCATTCCCCATATCAATGACGGGTTAAAGCCAGTTCAACGCCGCGTTTTGCACGCTATGCGCTGCAAAGAAAATGGCAATTTTCATAAAGTAGCAAACATCGTGGGAGACACTATGCACTTCCACCCTCATGGCGATGCATCCATATACGACGCTTTAGTGCATTTGGGACAAAAGAATTTGTTGATAGACTGTCAAGGTAGTTGGGGAAATATCCTAACGGGCGACGGAGCTGCAGCTGCTCGTTACATTGAAGCTCGCTTGTCGAAATTCGCAATCGACGTTGTTTTTAATCCAAAAATCACTCCTTGGAAATACTCTTACGATGGCACATCTCAAGAGCCAATCTATCTGCCCGTAAAATTTCCGTTACTTCTTGCTCAAGGGAGTGAAGGCATTGGTTTGGGATTGAATTCAAAAATCCTACCGCACAATTTCAATGAACTAATTGATGCTTCCATTGCTTATCTGAAAAACAAACCTTTTGAACTACTCCCCGACTTTCCTACTGGAGGTTATGCCGATGTTAGAAGCTACAACGATGGTGGCAGAGGAGGAAAAGTTCGCATCAGAGCAAAAATAGAGAAGATTGACAATAAAACTCTTGTTATCAAGGAAATTCCTTTTGGCACTACTACTGAAAATTTGATAGAAAGTATTACCAAGGCCAATGAAAAAGGGAAAATTAACATCAAACATATTGACGATAACACTTCGAGTAGCGTAGAAATTTTGATTCATTTAGACAACAAAACCTCCTCGGACAAAACCATCGATGCTCTATACGCATTTACGCAATGCGAAATGAATTATTCTCCTGTTTGTTGCGTTGTAGACAATAACAAACCTTGTTTTATCACAGTAAGCGAAGTTCTTCGTAGAAATACAGACCAAACGATAGAACTCCTTACTCAAGAGCTTAAAATTCAACTTTCTGAATTAGAAGACCATTGGCACTGGACTTCATTGGAAAAAGTATTTTTTGAAAAACGAATTTATAAAGTATTGGAAGAAGATTTTGATTCGTGGGACGAACAAGTTTCCGACATAGAACATAAGTTTGACCCTTATAGAAGTCTTTTCCGCAAAGAAATAACGCGTGACGACGTACTGAAACTTTGCGAAAAACCTGTGCGTAAAATCTCAAAATTTGACATCAAAAAAGCCAACGAAGACATTGCTAATACAGAAGCTAGCATCGTTGATGTAAAAAACAAGCTGGATAATATTATTGCTTACACTATTGATTGGTATAAAAAAATCAAAACTAAATATGGCAAGAATCATCCACGCTTGACAGAAATTAAAAATTTTGAAACAATAGAAACTACCAAAGTTGCCGAAGCCAACGAAAAATTATTTGTCAATAGAGAAGAAGGATTTATCGGAACAGGTCTAAAAAAAGATGAATTTGTATGCAATTGTTCTGACATCGATGACATCATCATCTTCTTCAAAAACGGAAAGTACAAAATTGTAAAAGTATCAGAAAAAATATTTGTTGGCAAAAACATTTTACACCTAGCAGTGTTTAAGAAAAACGACAAACGCACCATCTACAACGCCATTTATCGAGAAGGAAAAACAAGCGTTTACTACATGAAACGTTTTGCTGTTTCAGGAGTTTCTCGCGACAAAGAATATGATTTAACAACAGGCATTGATGGTTCAAAGATTGTTTATTTCAGTGCTAATCCGAACGGCGAGGCAGAAATTGTAAAAGTTACACTAAAACCAACTACCCGACGAATCAAAAATTTGGTTTTTGAAAAAGATTTTAGCGAATTGGCCATCAAAGGACGTCAATCAAGAGGTAATTTATTGACAAAATTTGATATTCAAAAAATCGTACTCAAAGAGAAAGGTAATTCCACTTTAGGAGGAATTAACGTTTGGTTCGATCCAGACATATCACGATTGAATCATGACGGAAGAGGCTTTTTACTTGGGGAATTCTTCGCAGGAGATTCTATT
The DNA here is from genome assembly GCA_045612365.1 of Paludibacteraceae bacterium. Taxonomy (GTDB): domain Bacteria; phylum Bacteroidota; class Bacteroidia; order Bacteroidales; family Paludibacteraceae; genus RGIG9608. The sequence continues at coordinate 75,987 of JAZKYY010000004.1, read as the reverse complement.
TTGGTAGTCAATCAAAATGGCGATTATTTCACAACAAACTACGATCTCAACAACCATTTCAATGAAAACCTTTTGATCATAGAAAAATTTGATGCTCAAAAAGTTTGGTCGCTAGCGTTGATTGATGCAGACCAACAAAATCTTCCTTACATCAAACGTTTCCAATTAGAACCTACTCCAAAACCTATTTCTATTTTGGGAACAAATGCACAGTCAAAAATATTATTGCTTTCCGACACCGCATTCCCTCGTTTTGAGGTCGAATTTGGAGGAAATCAATCATTTAGAGAAAACATGATTATTGTCGTGGAAGATTTTATAGGAATAAAGAGCGTGAAAGCAAAAGGTAAAAGAATCACTACTTTTGAAATAAAGTCAATCAACGAAATAGAACCAATAAAAGTTCCCGAGGAACTTCCAAAAAAAGTAGAACAAGAAATTTTAGAGACCGAAAATACAGATACAAACGAAACATCTTTTGGAGATGAATCTGGACAAATGACATTGTTTTAAACCTTTTGTCTAAATTCTCATCAAATGAAGTGTAAGTTAAAATTTTTATTAACCATTAAAAACTAAAAAAAATGAAAAAAGTATCTGTAATTACGTTTGCTCTTCTTTTAGGAGCAATGATGAGTCTACAAGCTCAATGCCCAAAACGTCCAGAATGTAGTGGCAAACCAATGTGCGAAAAGCCAATGTTTTTTTCTCCTGAAACAAAAGCTATGATGCGAGCAGACTTTATCGCAAATGAGCTAAATCTTTCAAAAAAGGAGAAAGAAAAAGTAATCAGTTTGCTCACCAAAGAGGAACAAAAAAAGGCGGATTTATTCCAAGAAATGAAAGATGCAGAAGCAGAAACTGAGAAAAAATTGGAAGAAATCATTGGTACAGAAAAAATGAGCATCCTAAAAGCTAAAAAAGAAAAACAAAGACCATTTTGTAAAAAATAAATTTCACAAAATGAGGACTCGTTTTTCAAATTAAAGAAAATAGCATATTTGAAAAAATATGCTATTTTTGCAGTTATAAAAACTTGTTTTTATATGACAAAACTGAGTGTAAATATTAACAAAATAGCAACATTAAGAAACGCAAGAGGTGGAAATATTCCCAATGTAGTTCAAGCGGCAATTCGTTGTCAGGAGTTTGGAGCAGAGGGAATTACAGTTCATCCTCGCCCAGACGAAAGACATATTCGCTATGCTGATGTGTATGACTTAAAATCTGTTGTTTCCACAGAATTTAACATAGAGGGTTATCCTTGCAAGAAATTTATTGAACTAGTAAAAAAAGTTCGCCCTACGCAAGTGACTCTTGTTCCCGATGCTCCAGATGCCATAACTTCAAATGCAGGTTGGGACTGCATTGCAAACCAAGACTTTTTAAAGGATTTAGTTCTTGAGTTCCAATCAGTTGGAATTCGAGTATCGATTTTTGTTGATACAAACATTGAGAATATTCGTGCAGCAGCAACTACAGGTACAGATAGAATTGAACTTTATACAGAACCATATGCTGCACAATTCCCTAAAAATAAAAATGCTGCAATTACACCTTTTATCGAAGCTGCAAAAACTGCAAAAAAATTAGGACTAGGAATCAATGCTGGACACGATTTGAATGCTGAGAATTTGGCTTTTTTCAAACAAAACATTCCTTATTTAGATGAAGTTTCTATCGGTCATGCTCTGATTTCAGACGCACTCTACTTAGGATTGCAAAAAACTGTTGAGATATATAAAAACGCACTAAAACAATAAAAACATGAATCTATTATCCGTTTTACTACAAGCAATGCCTGAAGTTTCAGACACTTTGGCAAATAGTACAGAGTTAGCTGCTCAAGAACAACAAATTAGCCTTTTAGACATGGCTCTAAAAGGAGGTTGGTTGATGATTCCTTTGGCTCTTATGCTACTCATTGCAATATATATTTTTATAGAACGATTAGTAGTACTAAAAAAAGCTTCAAAAGAAGATAGTTCATTTATGAATCGTGTAAAAGATTACATCTACGACGGCAAAATAGATTCTGCATTGAGTCTTTGTAGAGACACCAAAACGCCATCTGCTCGAATGATAGAAAAAGGGATTAGTCGACTTGGACGTCCAATGAGCGACGTGTTAGTAGCTATCGAAAATGTAGGAAATATAGAAATTGCCAAGCTAGAAAAAGGGTTTACTACTATGGCAACAATTGCCGGTGGTGCTCCTATGGTTGGTTTCTTAGGAACTGTAATTGGTATGGTTGAAGCATTCTTCAATATGGCTAGTAAAGGAGACAATACTATCAACTTAAGCGACCTTTCTGGAGGTATTTACACTGCCATGGTAACCACAGTTGCTGGACTCATAGTAGGTGTTTGTGCTTATTTTGCTTACAACTATTTAGTTGCACGACTAGACCAAATAATGAGAAAACTCGAAACCAAAAACATGGAGTTTCTAGATTTGCTAAATGAACCTGCTGCAGGAAAACGATAAAAACTGCTCATTATGGCACTAAAAAAAAGAAATAAAGCAGAAGCTGCATTCAGTATGTCGTCGATGACGGATATGGTATTCCTATTGTTGCTCTTTTTTATGATTGCCGCAACGATGTCGTCGCCTAATGACATAAAAATAAATCTTCCGCAAAGCAAGGCAAAAACATCAACAAAAACCTCTATCGTTCGCATAGGAATAAGCAAGGATGGAGAATATAGTTTTTCTAAGAAAAAAGGAAAATCTCAAGTAATTCCTTTTGAAGAGATAGAATCAATGTTGCAACAGGAGCAAATGAGCGATTCTACGTTCTACATTGCTCTTCATGCCGACGAAGATGTTCCTTACAAAGAAATTGTAAAAGTTCTTGACATTGCCAATAGTAATAAAATGAAATTGGTAATTGCTACAAAACCAATGCAGAAATAATTTTGGCATTTTTTCAAATGAAATCATCTCAAATATACGGACTTATAGGCAGTTTTCTGAGTGGAATAATTATAATTCTTCTGTTGATGTTTGTTTTTATGCCTTTTGAAAAACAAGAAGAAGAGGAAGGCATAATGGTAAGTTTTGGCGATGGCATTGAAGGTTTAGGAGAATCTGCAGCAGAAGAAACAACTGCTCTTCCCACCACACCTCCTCCAACTCCCCCTACCAAAGATGAGTTGATGACACAAGAAGATGAAGAAACGGTAGCATTGGAGGCACAAAAACGTAAAGAAAAAGAAGAAAAAAAACGCCAAGAATTGCTCATTGCCGAACAAAAACGCCTAGAAGAATTAGAAAGAAAGAGAATTGAAGCAGAAAGAATTGCTGAGCAAAAACGTATTGAAGCAGAACAAGCAGAAAAAACTGCCAAAGCGGGGAAAGCAGGCTCTGTTTTTGGACAATCAGTTGGAGTTGGGCAATCTTCAGGTACAGGAACTTCAGGGAATCCTGCAGGCAAAGGAAGTTCTAACGGTAACGATTGGAATTTATCAGGACGAGATTTACGAACAGGCATACCAAAACCGGCATATAATGCCAATGAAGAAGGGAAAATCGTGGTTAGCATTCGCGTTGACGAAAATGGGAACGTCATCTCTGCCACAACAGGTCAAGGTACTACTATAACAGATCGAACTCTTGTAGAAAAAACATTAGAAGCAGCCAAAAAGGTAAAATTCTCTGCAGGGAAAAACAATGTCTATGGAACTATAACCTACAAGTTCAAACTAAATTAAACTTCCGCTTGTAATAGACATTTATCCAGATAATTTATTTATATTTGCATCTATACTTTTATTGATATACTCATTAAAGATTAGAAACAAATGAAAACATACGTTTTTCTTGCTGATGGTTTTGAGGAGACTGAATACATTGCTACAATTGACCTTCTAAGAAGAGCCGAAATTGACACAACTAGTGTATCTATTACCGAAAAAAAAGAAGTAACTGGGGCACATAGCATTGTTATTTTAGCAGACAAACTTTTTTCTGAAATTGATTTCTCGGATGCAGAAATGTTGATCCTTCCAGGAGGAATGCCAGGAACAAATAATTTGAACAACTGCCAACCTCTTTTAATGCTTTTGAAAAAACACTATTCGGAAAACAAACCAATTGCCGCCATTTGTGCAGCTCCTTTAATTTTTGGCCAACTTGGATTCCTAGAGAACCAAAAAGCGTGTTGTTATCCAGGATTTGAGCAAGAATTGAAAGGAGCTGAAGTTCTCTCGGAGAAAGCAGTAACTTCTGGAAATATAATAACAGGTCGTTCGGCTGGTGGAGTTTTCGATTTTGCCCTACAAATAATAACAAAACTTAAAGGTGCTGAATGCGCACAAAAAATTGCAGAACAAATCATTTATTAATCTAAACACACATTATTATGAAGAATTTTCGCTTAGTTGGAATTATTGCATTGACGATACTTTTATCTGCTTGCAAACAAAATGTCAAAGAGGCTTCCTATCAGGTAGTACCACTTCCTCAAGAAATTTTGCCTCAAGATGGTGCTAATTTTATTTTATCGCAAAAAACAGTTGTTGTTTTTCCTGCAGACAACGAAAAAATGGAACGTAATGCAGAATTTTTAGTAGAATACTTAGCACAATCTGTTGATTATAAATTATCTACTACAAATACAGAAACTCCTAATAGCATTGTGCTCAAGTTAGGTTTAGAAAATGAAAATCCAGAAGCATATCAACTTACTGTAACTGCAGACCAAATTACTATTCAAGGAGCTTCAGAAGCAGGTGTTTTTTATGGTATTCAAACTTTAAGAAAGTCTATTCCTGCAGTTGCTCCAAAAGCTAAAATCTGCTTCAATCCTATTGTTATCAATGATTTACCTAGATTCAAATATAGAGGTTTTCATTTAGATGTTGCTCGTCATTTTGCATCAATTGATTTTGTAAAAAGAACCATCGATGCTTTGGCTATGCACAATTTGAACTATTTCCATTTTCACTTGACCGACGACCAAGGTTGGCGTATCGAAATAAAGAAATATCCAAAACTTACTGAAGTTGGAGCATGGAGAGAAAGCACTTGTATCAAAGGAAAAGCCGAAGATCAAGATGGAATTCCTCATGGAGGTTTCTATACTCAAGAAGAGTTGCGAGAACTAGTAAGTTATGCTGCCGAACGCAATGTAACTATTGTGCCAGAAATTGACCTTCCAGGTCACATGTTGGCTGCGTTAGCTGCATATCCTGAATATGGTTGTACTGGTGGCCCTTACAAAGTTTGGGGACAATGGGGAGTTTCCGACGAGGTTCTTTGTGTTGGAAAAGAATCTACCATGAACTTTTTAGAAGACATTCTAACTGAAGTGATTGATATTTTCCCTAGTCAATACATTCATATTGGTGGAGATGAATGTCCTAAAAAGAGTTGGAAAAATTGCGCTACTTGCCAAGCAAAAATCAAATCACTTGGTATCAAATCAGATAAAAATCATTCTGCAGAAGAGTATTTGCAAAGTTACGTAATGACCAGAATGGAAAATTTCATCAAATCAAAAGGTCGCAGAATTATCGGTTGGGACGAAATTTTAGAAGGAGGTCTTGGCCCAGATGCTATCGTAATGTCGTGGAGAGGTATGAATGGTGGAACCGAAGCTGCTTTGCAAAATCACGAAGTAATTATGACTCCAAACACACACGTATATTTTGATTACTATCAAACTCGTGATACTGAAAATGAACAGTTTGCAATTGGAGGATTCAATAGCGTTGAGCGTGTATATAGTTTGGAACCAGTTCCTTCAATCTTGGAGAAAGAAAAACATCATCTCATCATTGGTGCACAAGCAAATCTTTGGTGCGAATATCTTTCATCTGATTCTGCTCGTGAATACATGATTTATCCTCGCATTGCAGCATTAAGTGAAGTAGATTGGACTTATCCAGAAAAGAAAAATTTCAACTGCTTTATCAAACGTATGGGTAAAATGTTTGATCTCTATGAACGCGAAGGTCTCAACTATGCAAAACACCTTTTGGAAGTGTCAATGATTATCACTCCAAGCATTGAAGATGAAGCCGTTATTTTTGATTTGTCAACTTTGGGAGATGCACCAATCTATTATACATTAGACGGCAGTGAACCTACCGAAAAATCAAACCGCTATTCAGAACCATTACAAATTCGTTCTACATGCGAAGTTAAAACAGTTGCTATTCGTCCTGATTTCACATCTAAAGTAAAATCGCAAAAAGTTGATTTTAACAAGGCATCATTAAAACCTATTGTTTTCTCTAAACCAGTTCACAACAATTATGCTTATATCAAACCTGAAACATTGATTGATGGAATGGTAGGAGATCCTATTTTCAATACAGGTGCATGGATTGGTTATCTAGGTACTGATATGCAAGTAGTTATAGACCTAAAAGAAACTCAAGAAATTTCATCAGTTGACATGACTCTGCTTATTGAACCTGGCAACTACATCTTTGGTGCTGAAGGTATGAAAGTAGAAGTTTCAGAAGATGGTACAAACTTCAAGACTGTGAAAACTGAAAAATATACTGATGTTGATAAATGGGAAAACGTAAGTAAAGATATCGAAGTTGTTACAATGAACTTTGAGCCTTTAACAACTCGCTATGTAAGAGTAACTGGCGAATCAGTAAAATGTATGCCTAAATGGCATGGCGCAACAGGCGAACCTGCTTGGATATTTGTAGGCGAAATCGCAGTTAAATAACAAAACAAATTTTATAGAGGGAATTTATGTTACTAATTCCCTCTTTTTTTAACCTTTCTCTAAAATGAAAAAGAATCTATTTATTATCATAAGCATAGTACTTCTAACAAGTTGTTCAGAAAAGCGTTACGAAAAAAGCGCCACATTTCCCCAAAATTCTACTCTTGAAGAAAAATTAAAAATAGCATCACACATTGTGCCTACCGCACAACAACTCGCTTGGCAGAAATTGGAGACTACCGTATTCTTCCATTTTGGCATAAATACTTTTACCGGAAGGGAGTGGGGTGATGGAACCGAGTCGCGTACACTTTTTAATCCAACTAACCTAAACACTGATCAATGGTGCGAAACAGTTAAGAATGCAGGATTCAAACTAGTAATAATCACTGCTAAACATCACGATGGCTTTTGCCTTTGGCAAACAAAAACCACAAAACATTCGGTTGCTGCCTCTCCTTGGAAAAACGGGAAAGGCGACGTAGTAAAAGAATTACAAAAATCGTGTGAAAAATACGGACTAAAATTTGGAGTTTACCTCTCTCCTTGGGATAGAAATGCGGTTTCATACGGAGACTCTCCTGCCTACAATCAGTTCTTCCTTGACCAACTTACTGAACTCTTAACCAATTATGGTAAAGTTGATGAAGTTTGGTTCGACGGAGCTTGCGGCGAAGGACCAAATGGAAAAATTCAAGAATATGACTTTCCCACATACTACGCTCTAATAAAAAAACTTATGCCCAATGCAGTGGTTGCCGTTTCTGGTGATGATGTTCGCTGGGTAGGAAACGAAGCCGGTTTAGGACGCGACACCGAATGGAGTGTTACCGTGTTGCAAAACGACGTTAGAGAAGAAGCTAAAGCCTCGAATGAAAGATTAGGAATAAGCACAACATCAAAAGAACTTGGCAGCAAAGACTTAATAGAAAAAGCCGATAAAATGGTATGGTGGCCTTCTGAAGTAGATGTTTCTATCCGTCAAGGATGGTTCTTCCACCCAAAAGATGATGCCCGAGTAAAAACAGCCGAACAGTTGGTTAATATTTACTTTAACTCTGTTGGAAAAAATTCGGTATTACTACTCAATATTCCTCCTAACAAAGAGGGTTTAATAGCAAAACAAGACAGCCTAAACTTAGCTGAATACGGACAATTTTTGCGTCAAATGTATGCGGAGAATAAGTTGGAAGAATCCAAAATTTGGAAAAGTAAAAAACAAAGTGAATCAAAAATCTTTGATGTAAAAAAAGATGCAAAATTCAATGTTATTGAATTAGCAGAAGACATCTCCTATGGACAACGTATAGAAAAATTTTCTGTAGAAACATTTGAAAACAACTCTTGGAAAACCATTTTTGAAGGAACTACCATCGGATACAAACGTTTATTAAGATTACCTATTCTAAAAGCAGAAAATATTAGAATCAACATTCAAGCTCGTGACCGATTCCGTTTGAAACACGTTAAAGCATATTTTGCAGAAGAATTTGTATCCAAACCAACAATAGAAAGAAATAAAGAAGGTTTAGTAAGCATCAAAGCCAACGAAAATGCAATTGTCAGATACACTACTGATGGCACTGAACCTAACATCAACTCTCAGCCCTACTCCTCACCTTTTGAGTTTTACAGCAAAGGTTGCGTAAAAGCTATTGCTTTCTACAACGAAGGTAAAAAGCAAAGCGAAGTTCAATCTCGGAACTTTAACGTTGCAAAAAAAGATTGGATTGTAACATCTTGTAGCGCCGAAGAGCCAAATTACGAAGCTACAAAAGCTATTGACGACAACGAAAATACCATTTGGCACACACCATGGAGCAACGATGCACCAAAACATCCTCACTTCATAAGTGTTGATTGTTCCGAAGTGCTAAAAATCAAAGGTTTTATTCTCATCCCTCGTAAAGATATGCTTGGAGGAATCCCTTATAATTACGATTTCTATGTTTCTGGCGATGGGATAAATTGGAAAAAAATAATCTCTAATGGCGAATTTTCCAACATCAAAAATAATCCTGTTAATCAAGAAGTTTTATTCCCAAAAACCGAGAATATGCGCTACTTCAAATTCGTTGCTCTAAACGAGGTTGAAAACAATGCATGGTGCTCCGTTGCCGAAATAGACCTTATTACCGAATAAGATAAAAAAAGGGAAGAAAAATTTTCTTCCCTTTTTTTATTTCTCTAACGCTCGCTTATAAAACTTCTGCAATTGACTTTTATCAAGTTCCATGGCACAACATCGTGCTTTCTGCAAATCGCAAACATAAAAGGTTGTTGACTGAAAAAAATAAAGCATTTTATAACGTCTGCGTTTGTACTTTTGCAATGACATTGTAAAATCCATCACTTTTGTTATGGCATCTACAGAGAGATTCTCTTTCAAAAAAACAAACAATTCCAACTCCTCAAAATCGCCATAAAAACCACGAGAAGCTTTCATTACTTTACTCTCAATTATTCGTTTAAGAGGCAAAGCAACTTTCCAATAGATATACTCCTGATGTCCAACCAAATCATCGTGCAAACCATAAGCATATCCACTATTTTTTATTAACTCAAGCGATGTATTTCCAAAAGAAATACTCTCATCGCCAGAAAGATCATTAATCAAGGACAAAGCAGTAAACTTACTCTCTTCTATGGCACGAGTAACCTCAATGCCCAAACCTATGGAGCAATTTTGCAAATCGGGACGGTCCTTATTCTCTAAATCCTCGAACCTATTTCCCAATAGCGAAACGAGCACTTCACGAGCATAACGTTCAAAAAAACAGGTATCAAACTTTGAAATATAATGTTCCGAATGTTCCATATTTAGCTTTATTTTCACAAAGTTAAAAACTTTTTTTCTTAAAGCAATTTATTATTTCTTCTTACAGATTTTTTTTATCAAGAATCATTATCTTTGTTTCATGCTTGAGAATGAATCCTATATGTTTCGTTGTTTACAACTGGCCAAACATGGTTTAGGCAATGTGGCTCCCAACCCAATGGTTGGTGCAGTGATTGTTGCCAACGGGGAAATTATTGGAGAAGGATTTCATCGTTGCTACGGTGAGGCACATGCTGAAGTCAATGCCATAAATGCTGTAAAAGAGACTCACTTACTACCCCACTCCACTCTTTTTGTTAATTTGGAGCCATGTTCACATTACGGAAAAACTCCTCCTTGTGCAAAACTTATCATCGAAAAAAAAATTCCTCACGTAGTAGTTGGTTCTCTCGATCCTTTTCCTGAGGTTGTGGGGCGAGGCATAAAAATGCTAAGAGAAGCTGGTGTCGAAGTTGAGGTAGGAATACTTCAAAAAGAGTGCGACGAACTGAATAAACGTTTTTTTACTTTTCATCAAAAGAAACGTCCTTTCATACTATTAAAATTTGCTCAATCTGCTGATGGTTTTTGTGCTAAAAAAGGAGAACAAACCATAATTTCTACACCAAAAACACAACTTCTAGTTCACAAACTACGCGCTGAAGAAAGTGCTATTTTAGTAGGAAAAAACACCGCATTAATTGACAATCCAAAACTTAATGCTCGATGTTGGAACGAGCAAAAAAATCCTATTCGAATGGTAATAGATAGAAATTTGGAAATACCCAAACACTACTATTTACTTGACCAAACACAACCAACTATTGTTTTTACGCAAAGAAAACATTCAAATTCCTCTAATCTAGAATTTGTAGAACTGAACTTTTCAGAAAACATCATTCCACAAATTTGCGATTTTTTGTACCAAAGAAACATTCAATCGCTTATTGTAGAAGGTGGACCTACATTGCAACAAAGTTTTATTAACGCAAAAATGGTAGACGAGGTTCGAATAGAAATTTCCCCAAAAATCTTGGGAGATGGAATTAAAATTCCGTATATACAAACCGCCATTATTGAAGAAGAACTTACTGACGGAAACAAAATAATAACCGCAAAACCCATTTTTTGATGAGCATTTTTTCAAACATCGTTAGTATCATTGTTTTCGGGCTAGTTTTGTCGGTTATTGTACTTATTTTGCTCGAAAATCGTAATCCTGCAAAAACCCTCATTTGGATTCTTGTACTTATTTTGCTCCCTGTTATTGGGTTGATTTTGTATATTTTTATCGGTCAAGACTTTAGACGAAAAAAAATCATTTCAAGAAAATCAATCGACCGAATTAGCCGAAAAAACATTTCAAAATACCTCAATCAAAACATTGATGTTGACTTCGAACAAATACCGAACGATGCAAAACAGATTTCCTATTTGCTTTCCAACAACTCCGAGTTGCCAATTTACACCGATAACCGCATAGAAATCTTTACATCCGGCAAAGATTGTTTTGAAGCTTTTTTCACAGATATTCAGCGTGCCACCGAGCACATTCACATCGAATTCTACATCATTGCTAATGACACCATTGGTATCCGATTGCGCGACTTGCTCATAAAAAAAGCAAAAGAAGGTGTTCGCATTCGTGTCATCTATGACTACCTAGGAAGTTTCTCGATGAACAAAAAATTTCTGCAACCTCTAAAAGAAGCAGGTGCCTATGTTCAAGCATTTCTACCCGTTCATCGGCAAATTGGGTTGAGCAAAATCAACTATCGCAACCACCGAAAACTTATTATTATTGATGGAAAAATCGGTTACACCGGAGGCATGAACATCGCCAACAGATACATCGTGGGCAACCATCTTGGACTTTGGCGAGATACTATGGTTAGGTTTGAAGGTGCTGCTGTACATGGTTTGCAAAATGCGTTTTTAGTTGATTGGTACTTTGTAGAAAGTAAACTTATTTCCGACAAAAAATACTACCCCGTACCACGCACGTTTGAAAATAACTTTGTGCAAATCGTTTCCTCTGGTCCCGATACCGATTGGGAAACCATTATGCAAGGAATTATCGCTATGATTCATTCCGCAAAAAAATACATCTACATACACACTCCCTACTTTTTGCCTACCGAGCCTATTCTTTCGGCTTTGCAAATTGCCTCTTTGAGCGGTGTTGACGTTAGACTTATGTTGCCGCAACGCGTGGATACCAAAATGATTCAACTGGCTACACACTCCTACCTAAAGCATGTACTTGAAGCGGGAGTAAGAGTTTTTTTCTACCAAAATAACTTCTTACATAGCAAAGCTATTGTGGCTGACGACTACGTTTCTACCATTGGAACTGCAAACATGGATTTCAGAAGCTACGAACAAAATTTTGAACTCAACGCCTTTATTTACGATGACAAAACTGCAATATCCTTGCGCTTAGCATTTGAAAACGACCTTAAATCTTGTAAAGAAATTACGCTCGAGCAATGGAAAAAACGCAAAAAAATTGATCGACTTAAAGACTCCGTAGCAAGAATCTTCAGCCCAATTATGTAATTCATCAATTTTCTATAAACAAAAAAGAGGATTTTTTCAAATCCTCTTTTTCATCTACTCTTCAACTTCTACAGTAAAATAAATATCATTTGACGTATAGGCTCGAAAAGATGTACCAGCCATTACTTTTACTTTCTTTCTACTACGAAGTAAAGCATCGTCATCCCCATAAAAGGAAACTTTCTGTTGATCGAAGCCTATTAAACGTCCATTAAAAGCTGTTGTGGATATTGGCTGAAAATGAACACTTCCCCCTTCTCCAATTAAGGTAGCTTTCTTGACAACTAACTGCACATCTACTGGTGTGCCTTTTTTAATAAGAATTATTTCCCCATTTTCATCCCAAACATCAACATTCACCTCACAAGGAGGAGTAATCTGTTTCTGAGATGATATATCTTCCAAATTTTTTATTGTAACAATTGTACCAGCAGGAAGTTTAAATTTTTTCTTCACTTTTTCCGCATAAATAGGGAGAAACAATATTGAAGAAAAAAGTATTAAAAAAAATCGTTTCATATCTTTATAAATAAAAAGAGGTTGGAACGACAACCTCTGAAAAATTACTTCGTAAACTCAATCACTGTTCCTGAAACAAGAATAGCTTGTTTACAACTTTTTGGAATACCAAAAAGGTTATAATTTGTTTGATTAATTTCTTCTAAAGTGACATTAATCAAAGCTTGAGAACCTTTCAAAGCAGCTTCCTCACGTAATGCATTGTAAGCACTTTGTTGTAATTGTTTACTATCAAATTTGAATTTTTGAGTATACAACACTTGAGTACTAACATTTTTTACAATTTTGTAATTAGCTTGAGACAGCACTATTTGAGTTTGGGTCTCATTTACATTTACAGCGTTAGAAAAATACTTTCCACTACTACAGCTTGTAAAAGCCACTGCTGCAACAACAAGTGCAGCTAAAATTCCTAATTTTTTCATTTTAAATAAAATTTAGTTGCCTCATCTCCTTTGGCGTTAATTATAAAAACAAAAAAGCGTGGAGATTATTCTGTTTATCTCGCACGAGGCATCGCCAAACGCCCACCAAGAAAATAAACAACCACCCCACGCAGACTTGTATTTTGTCCAAATAGAAGACAACAAACAAGAATGCATAGTCGTTCGGATTGCTTCTCCCTTCTTGGTTAAATTTTGGCGAAATTTCGTACGAAGGATGAAACTGAAACGCTTCTATTATCTATGTCTGTCAAACAAAATGTTCTCCAACATTTCTTTGCTGTTTGACAATGCAAATATAGAAACTTTATGCGTTATCCAAACTTCATGGGGTGGTTTTATTTATTCAAAGATAAAAAAAACGTCCCTTAAAAAGGACGCCTTTAAAAAACTCATTTATATTTTCTTAATTATATTATCAATCTCAATAGCTGGCTTAAGCACCTCTTCGAGCGAGGATAAAGGCAATTGGCTTGCTGCATCAGAGTAGGCTTTGTCGGGGTTTGGATGAACTTCTGCAAACACTGCATCAACACCCACAGCCACCGCAGCACGCAGCAGATAAGGTATCGCCGCACGATTTCCTCCCGAGCAATCGCCCTGCCCCGAAGGTTTCTGCACCGAATGCGTAGCATCGAACACCACAGGCACTCCCAACGAACGCATATCCAAAAGTCCGGTCATATCCACCACCAAATTGTTGTAACCAAACGTAGTGCCTCGCTCGCAGAGCAACACTTTGTCATTACCCACCGAACGGATTTTTTCCACCACGTTTTTCATATCCCAAGGAGCCATAAACTGCCCTTTCTTTACATTCACCACTCGATTGGTACGAGCTGCAGCCACAAGCAAATCGGTCTGCCGAGCCAAGAATGCAGGAATTTGCACCACATCGGCAACATTAGCAACCTCATTACATTGCCACGCCTCATGCACATCGGTAACAATGGGCAAATCGAACTCCGTTTTTACACGTTGCAGAATTTTCAAACCGCACTCCATCCCAACACCTCGAGACGATGATACCGACGAGCGATTTGCCTTGTCGAACGACGACTTGAACACCAAATTCAAACCCAAACGTCCACAAATACGTTTTAGCGATTCGGCAGTGGTAAGCGTAGTTTTTTCGTCCTCAATCACACACGGACCTGCCAAAAGAACAAACCGACCGTTTCCACCAATGGCGAAACGATCGGCAATGTTTACTTTCATTGTAGGAGTTAAAATCATTTACGCTTGTAGATTTTCACCCAGTCGATAGAGAATCGTCCAGTACGTCCTTTCTCTTTTTCTAGAATGAACGAGTTGAACGTCATAAAGAGTTCCTCTTGAGGGATATTGTTTTCGGTACGGAAAACTTCCAAATTATTTACATACCAAATCAACTCTTTCTCAGTCCATTCAAGCGAGTAAATGTAATACTTTTTGCGACAAATTCCTTTAATTTGTTCTTCTTCAACCTGACCAGCAGTAGCATTACCTACCACAATGCGTTTACCATTGAAGTGAAAAACATTGATATGATTGTTTTTATTCTCACCCGACAACCAAAATGCATGATGCAATTTGCCTGTACAACGGATTTTAGCAGAGAACACGCCACCTTTTTGAGCAAATGTTTTGGAGTGAACCACATCGGATGTAAAGTGGAATGTTTTATCAATAAAACCTCTTTTAAGATTCCAAGCAGGTGCATTTTTAGTTTCTTTAATGGTAGAAATCTGAAGTGCTTCGTCGATAGTGGTATTTGCACCTTCGTTGTTCGCCTGCTTTTCGTTATCAAACGAATGGAACTCTTTTTTTAGACTATCAGTTTTGTATCTAAAACCTGATTCCCATTTTTTAGAATTTAATGTTGTACCATCAAAATCATCAATAAAGGTTAATTCCAAATTTCTAATTTCATCAAAAATAGATGGCTCAATTTCGTTGTAGAAAACAATATCAGGATTGTCTGCTACACGGAAGAATCGTTGCTCTGTTTGGTAATCTTCAGTGGTTTCCCAACGACATTTATTTGCCCAAAACTCGTTATTCTTTTGGAACTCAGGAGTAGAAACTTGCTGTTGAAGTTTAACATACTCTTCCAAAATGAACGATTCGTGAAAACGAACATAGTTTTTGTAAACTTTCGATTTTTCAATTGCCTTGAAACGTTTAAGCTCTTCCGATTTTTTCACTTCCTTTCTATTACCAAGAAGCTCATATTCAGGCGTTTTCTTAAACTCTAAGAATTCCTTCAAATCCTTATCTTCTTTATGCTCAAGGTAGAACATAAGAGACTTGTTATCACTTAATTTCTTAAACTTTTTGCTTACACGATACTCTTCTGTATCCTTGTATTTGCGATACAAAAGAAGTTTTTTCTTTTCTTTAAATTCTGCCGATTTAACAATCTCGTACAATTCTTGGTATTCTTCCAATTCCTTACTACTCGCAACTCTTTCGTAACGAATAAATTTTTCCATCAATTGGCGCATTTCTCTTTCGAAACGTGCTGTGGATTTCAATTTACCAAACAATTTTTTCCAATAAAGATTCATCGATATAAAAATTTAGTTTTTATTCTTCTTTCTTCTCTAAAATGCCAATGCACTCCTCCACCGAATTGCAAACGCACAAACTCGAAGTCCTAACGTATCCAAGATTTTCGCGTGTCATTCGACTGATTTGTTGTAGAATGCCATCATAATAGCCATCAATGTTTACAAGAATCACTTGTAATTCATTGTAACCAAGCATTGCCGAAGATATGGTATCAAACATTTCATCGAAAGTACCAAAACCTCCTGGCAAAACCACACAAACATCGGAATAATCCTTTAACAACTCCTTGCGTTCTGAAAGAGTTTCTACACATAGAAGTTCATCGCAGATAACAGATTTTCTACCTTTATCGATAACGTTTTGCGGAACAATTCCTACGATGTAACCACCTTCTTCGCGTACCACCTGCGCCACAGCATCCATCAAACCGCCCGTTGCTCCACCATACACCAAAGTATGTTCGTTTTGAGCAATCCAAACGCCCAAACTTCTTGCTTGAAGTTTGAACTGGTCGGACACAAGGTCGCTTGAAGCACAAAATACAGCGATATTCATTCTCTTAAGCGTCTATATTAGCGTAAGTTGCATTTTCTTCGATAAACACACGGCGAGGTTCAACTTCGTCTCCCATAAGCATTGAGAAAATTCTGTCGGCTTCGGCGGCGTTTTCGATAGTTACTTGTTTCAACACTCTACCTTCTGGCGAAAGCGTTGTTTCACGAAGCTGCTCAGGATTCATTTCTCCAAGACCTTTATAGCGTTGCGAATGAATACCTTGCTCGCTACCATTACCATATTTACTAATAAATGCTTGACGTTGCTCGTCGTTCCAACAATACTCTTTCACTTTACCTTTTGTACACAAATAAAGTGGTGGAGTTGCAATAAACACATGTCCCTCTTCAATCAAAGGACGCATGTGACGGAAGAAGAAGGTCAAAAGCAACGTTGCAATATGACTTCCGTCCACGTCAGCATCGGTCATAATTATCACTTTATGATAACGAAGTTTTGAAATGTTCAAAGCCATTGAATCTTCTTCTGTTCCAATAGTTACACCAAGTGCTGTATAAATATTACGGATTGTTTCGCTTTCGAGCACTTTGTGATGCATAGCTTTCTCTACGTTCAAGATTTTTCCTCGAAGCGGAAGAATTGCTTGGAATTTAGAATCACGACCTTGCTTTGCCGAACCACCGGCAGAGTCACCCTCTACAAGGAACAATTCGCATTTCGAAGGGTCGCGCAATGAACAATCGGATAATTTTCCAGGAAGACCACCGCCTCCCATTGGAGATTTACGTTGTACCAAATCACGAGCCTTGCGAGCAGCAATACGAGCCTGTGCCGCCAACACAACCTTATCAACAATCATCTTGGCTTCTTTTGGATGTTCCTCTAAATAAGCAGAAAGCGTTTCATTTATTGCAACTTGTACAGCACCAGAAACCTCACTATTACCAAGTTTTGTTTTTGTTTGTCCTTCGAATTGTGGCTCAGCCACTTTTACTGAAATCACAGCCGTCAAACCTTCGCGGAAGTCGTTAGGGTCAATTTCCACTTTTGCTTTTTCGAGCAATTTATTTTCTTCGGCATACTTTTTCAACGTACGAGTCAAACCAGCACGAAAACCTGCCAAATGCGTACCACCTTCGTGCGTATTGATATTATTTACATACGAATGCAAGTTTTCGTTGTACGAAGTATTGTAAGTCATTGCCACTTCTACAGGAATTCCTGCTTTCTCCGTCTCAATATGAATAACATCTGGAATAAGTTTTTCTCTCGTATTATCCAAATATTTTACAAACTCCACCAAACCATATTCCGAATAAAATTCTTCGTGCTTTGGTTCTTGTTGTCCCTCTGCCAAACGTTCATCGGTTAGCGACAAGCGGATTCCGGCATTCAAATAAGCCAATTCTCGCAAACGAGCAGCCAAGGTAGAATATTTATAAACAGTTTCGGTAAAAATTTCAGCATCTGGCCAAAAAGTAACTTTTGTTCCTGTATAATCAGCATCACCTATAACTTTTACTGATTCCACAGGATTTCCACGCATATATTCTTGCATATGCAATTTACCTTCACGAGCCACTTCTACGTGAAGTTTTGTGGAAAGAGCATTCACACAACTCACACCCACACCATGCAAACCTCCAGACACTTTATAACTGCCTTTATCAAATTTACCACCAGCGTGAAGCACAGTCATTACCACCTCAAGAGCAGAACGACCTTCTTTTTCGTGCATATCCACAGGAATACCACGACCATTATCTTTCACCGAAATTGAATTGTCATTATGAATTGTCACATCAATCGAGTTGCAATAACCGGCAAGAGCCTCATCGATAGAGTTATCTACCACCTCGTAGACCAAATGATGTAAACCTTTTTCGCTAATATCCCCAATATACATTGCAGGACGCTTACGCACTGCTTCTAAACCCTCTAAAACTTGAATATTGCTAGCACCATAATTTTCGGCAGCAATCTTTTTTTCATCTTCTATCATTTTCTCAGTTTCAATTTTATCAATAAAAAACGCACATTTGCGTCAGAAAATAAAACACACAAATGTACGTAATTTTATTCAAAAATAGACGGAGAAATTCTAATTTTTGTGACAAAAAAAATTAGAATTACAAACCAATTAAACTTTGAGCAATCTTCAAATCGAAATCTGTAGTAATTTTGATATTTTCCCGATTCCCTTCTACTAAATTTATTTTCTCACCCATTGCTTCCACCACTGAAGCGTCATCTGTGAAAATCGGATCAAAGTCCTGGCTATAAGCAGACAGCAAAACATTTGACAGAAAAACCTGAGGAGTTTGAACAAGTTTTAACTTTTCGCGATTCACTTGCTTACTACATTCCTGAGAGTCAATTTCTCGAACAGAATCAACCATATCCACAACAGGGACTGCATTTCCACTTTTCTCTGCCGTACAAAAACAACGTTCCAAAGTCCCTGTAGAAACAAAAGGTCTAACTCCATCGTGAATAGCAACAAGAACATTTTCTTCAACTAGTTGCAAACCATTCTTCACCGATTCAAATCGACTATTTCCTCCACATTGCAACATAAATGGAACATTAAAATTATGTTTTTCACAAAGTTGCTTCCAAAAATCAAACTGATCTTCAGGCAAAACAAGAATAATACCAATATTAGAATCATAGAAGTAAAAGTTCTCTAACGTACGCATCAAAATAGGTTTACCTGCTACTTCGATAAACTGCTTCGGTATGTCAGTTCCCATTCGCAAACCTTTTCCACCCGCAACAACTACAACCTGTTTTTTCATATTGAATAGAAGAACAAAATTTAATCTTTTCTCCTCATTAGTTTTTGCGCTATTTGTTGCAAAAACGCTCTTTTCTCATCCGAAAGGCCAAGTTTACCCAAGATATCCATAGCTTTTTCATTGTAAGAATCAATCATTTGTTCGCACATCTGAGGCACATTCAATTGATTATAAATTTGGGTCACTTTTTCTATTTTTTCTTGGGGATTTTCATTCTCCGAATTGAACCAAAATTCCAATTCACCTAAAAGACCTTCTTTTGCCGTTTGAAAAGCAGTAATTGAAAGAAACGTTTTTTTACGGCACAAGATATCTCCACCAATTGATTTTCCAAACGTTTCCTCATCACCATAAACATCCAAAAAATCGTCTCGCAATTGAAAAGCAATTCCTATACAAATACCAAAATCATACATTAACGAAACTTGTTTTTCGTCCGCTCCCGCCATCAATGCTCCAATTTGTAAAGCCGTTGCCAAAAGTACCGCCGTTTTCAATCGGATCATATTTAAATAATCATCTATTTGAACATCATTACTTCCTTCAAAATCAACATCATACTGCTGACCTTCACAAATTTCTAATGCCATTTTTGAAAACAAATGTAATACTCTTGCCTGATACTTTTCTGGAACTTGCTCGAGCAACTTATATGCTTCTATCAACATCGCATCACCCGAAAGAATCGCAGTATCTTCATCCCATTTTTTGTGCACAGTTTGCCTTCCTCTACGGATATCAGCTCGATCCATCACATCATCATGCAAAAGCGTAAAATTATGAAACACCTCTAAGGCCAATGCAGCAGGAACAACCTGATTCATATCTCCATCAAAAATATCATTTGCTATCAAAGCAAAAACAGGACGAACTCGCTTTCCTCCAAAAGAAAGTACATACGAAATAGGTTCATATAACCCTTTTGGCTCCTTCGCCCAATTCAATTTCTCCAACGCTTGCTGAACAACGTCTAAATATGCCGAAAAAGTCTTCATTTCTTAAATTCATTTTCAATAATATCGTGCATTACATCCGAGATATTCAGATTCGCCGCTTCTATCTGTTGAGGAATAAAACTTGTTACAGTCATTCCTGGAGTTGTATTCACTTCAAGTAAATTCACTTTGCCGCTATCGTCAACTATATAATCAACTCTAATTATTCCTTTTGCATTTAATGCTTTGTAGATTTTTTTTGTTGTATATTTTATCTCTTCTTCCCAATCAACTGGAATGCGAGCAGGAGTTATTTCTTTTACCTGACCATTGTACTTTGCATCGTAATCAAAAAACTCGTTTTCAGTAACTACCTCCGTAATAGGAAAAACAACCTCTTTTTCATCGGTCTTATACATTCCACAAGTAACTTCAGTCCCTTTCATCAAAGACTCAATCATTACCGCAGTCCCCTCTGCAAAAGCTTTTTCAATTGCTGGCAAAATTTGGTCTTCAGTTTTAACCTTGGTAACCCCAAAACTACTTCCTCCATCACAAGGTTTTATAAAACATGGCAATCCTATCTCGGATTTAACCTTCTCAACATCAACCTCATCTCCTTGATGCAACCAAATAGAATTTGAAACATTCACGCCAAATGCCTTCAAATACTGATTACAAGCAAACTTATCAAAAGTAATTGAAGCCGCCATCACCCCACAACACGAATATGGCATTTTTATTAAATCAAAATAACCTTGAAGAATACCATTTTCACCCGGAGTTCCGTGAATAGTAATGTAAGCAAAATCAAACCTATGCTTTTCTCCTTTTTTCACAAAAGAGAAATCATTTTTATCAATAGGATATTTTTCTATTTCCGAAAATTCTACTTGCCAATTATCTTCAACTATTGTCACCAAGAATTTTTCATACTCATCTCCAATAAATCTCATCAAACCCGATGCACTACGCAACGAAACTTGCCCTTCAGAAGAATCTCCTCCTGCCACAATTGCAACTTTTCTTTTCATTTTTTACAACTTTATCAGATGCAAAAATAATGATTTGTTAGCAGTTTTTTCGCAAACAACTCTCAAAAAAAACACTTCAAAAACAAAGCAAACAAAAACTCCATAGGACAATATCAACACAAAAAACATTTTTTCTAAAAAAAATTAGGATGTATCAAAAAGTTGTTTATAAATTTGCTTTACAAAAATCTATTATCCCAATAGTAAATGATTAGCAAAAAGAACTTATTAGAGGAATTAACCAAACATTTTGGTTTTGAGTCATTCAAAGGGAATCAGGAAGCTATTATCAAAAATGTACTAGAAGAAAAAGATACATTTGTGCTAATGCCTACTGGTGGTGGAAAATCGCTTTGCTACCAACTTCCTTCATTGATAATGGAAGGTACTGCAATTGTGATCTCACCACTTATTGCGCTAATGAAAAATCAAGTTGATGCGATTCGTAATTTCAGCGATGCAGATAACGTTGCACATTTTCTTAATTCCTCTCTTTCACAATCAGAAATAACGCAAGTAAAAAAAGATGTTGCAGAAGGAAGAACAAAGTTGCTATACGTAGCGCCCGAATCTCTCACCAAACAAGACAACATTGATTTTTTGCGACAAATAAAAATATCGTTTTATGCCATCGATGAAGCACATTGCATCTCGGAATGGGGGCATGATTTTCGACCAGAATACAGAAGAATTCGCCCAATAATAAACGAAATAGGTCCTGCGCCGATTATTGCTCTTACAGCTACAGCAACACCTAAGGTACAGCACGACATTCAAAAAAACTTAGCAATGGAGAATGTTACGATTTTCAAATCGTCATTCAACAGACCTAACCTCTATTACGAAGTACGTTCAAAAAACAAAAATACCGATAAAGATCTCATCAAATTCATAAGAACACACAGCGGAAAATCGGGAATCATCTATTGTCTTTCAAGAAAAAAAGTAGAAGAACTTGCCGAAACGCTACAAGTCAATGGGATTTCTGCTTTACCTTATCATGCAGGGATGGAATCGGCCGTTCGTTCTGAAAACCAAGACGCTTTTTTGATGGAAAAGGTCGATGTAATCGTGGCCACTATAGCATTTGGGATGGGCATTGACAAACCAGATGTCCGATTTGTAATTCACTATGATATTCCCAAAAGTCTTGAGGGATATTATCAAGAAACTGGACGCGCAGGACGAGATGGAGGAGAAGGTATCTGCTTAACTTACTATTCAAATAAAGATTTACAAAAATTAGAAAAATTCATGCAAGGAAAACCTGTTTCCGAACAAGAGATAGGCAAACAACTTTTGCTTGAAACAGCTGCATATGCAGAATCGTCTGTATGCAGAAGAAAACTTTTATTACATTACTTTGGAGAAGAATATATGGAAGAAAATTGTGGAAACTGCGATAACTGCTTAAATCCGAAAAAACAAATTGAAGCCAAAGAATTGCTATGCGTAGTTCTAAATGCAATAATAGAAACTAAAGAAAAATTCAAAGAAGAACTTATTGTTGATTTTCTACTAGGAAAAGAAACTGCTGAAATAAAAGATTACAAACTATTAGATCTTGAGTCATTTGGTTCTGTCGACAAAGAAGAAGGCAATAGTTTGAATGCAATTATTCGTCAGGCAATGATTGCAGGATATATTTCAAAAAACATAGAAAATTACGGATTACTAAAAGTAACTGCCGAAGGGAAAAAATACCTCAAAAAACCAACATCGTTTTTAATAACAGAAAACAACGAATTTTCAGAAGACGAAGATGAAATGCCTCTTATGAGAGGAGGAGGATCGAGTGCGTTAGACTCTACCCTTTTCTCAATTTTAAAAGATTTGAGGAAAAAGAAATCAAAAGAACTAAAACTTCCTCCTTTTGTCATTTTCCAAGACCCATCTCTCGAAGCAATGGCAACAACCTACCCTATCACTATTGATGAACTTAAAAACGTGCCTGGAGTAGGAGAAGGAAAAGCTAAACGTTATGGCGAAGATTTTGTTGCCATAATCAAAAAACATGTTGAAGAAAATGATATTGAGCGTCCTGAAGACATGAGAGTTCGGTCTATTGCAAATCGTTCTAAGTTGAAAATTGCAATAATTGAAGCTATTGATCGTCGAGTTGCTTTGGACGATTTAGCAGAACGAGAAGGGATTGAATTCAATGAATTGTTAAATGAAATCGAGTCTATTGTTTACTCCGGAACAAAAATAAATATTGATTATTTCCTCGACCAAATAATGGACGAAGATGTCAAACAAGAGATTTTTACATATTTCAAAGAAGAAGCTGAAACAGACAGCATAGAATCTGCATTAAACGAACTTGGAGAAGATGATTACACCGAAGAAGAGATTCGTTTAGTTAGAATCAAATTCTTCTCCGAAATGGGGAATTAATCAAACATACAGTTTAACTCAATTTCTAATAAATCAAAAAAAAGGGACTATAGTCTCTTTTTTATGGTAAGTAAATAGTTGATTATTAGATAGTTAAATCAATTATAAATGATTAATATAGCCAAAAGGCACTTTGAAATCTGATTTTTGTGCTATATACAGAACATTATGATGGTCATTATGTATAGGATAGAACGTGAAAAGCGCACAGTATCGTTGATGATCAGACTCTACTGTCGCAAGAAGGAAGGTAATAAAACCCTATGCAGCGATTGCAGAGAGCTTGAGGAATACGCTCATAAACGACTGTCCTCATGCAAGTACGGAGAACAGAAGACCTCCTGCAAGAAATGCCCCACACATTGCTATCGTAAAAATATGAGAGATAAGATCCGCGAGGTAATGAGATTCTCCGGACCAAGGATGATTCTATACCATCCGATAGAGGCAATTAGACATCTGTTCGACAGATAATTCTATACCCTTGACGGGTGGAACGGACATCTATTTCCGATACACTGGCTGTTTGATGACACATGTCTGCAGACGATTGAAGGTTTCTGCATTTTGATTCCGGTAACCTCTTCTATATAGTCAACAGCTGTAAGTATCGACAAATAAGAATTGCGTTTACAGCATCTTGGGCCGCCAATCTCACCAAGTCTTGCCAGTGAACGCGATGTCATGAGATTCGAATGCCCCCAGGCCTCATTCATCAGTGGAGTCGAATCTGTAATGATAGACATGAACATACCGGTGCTGACAGCAGCGCCGCATGCTCCCCAGAACCCGCAAGCGCCGCCTGGAACTTTGCTTCCCCTGGATATCATCTCAGACAAAGCATTTGGAAGATTAAGTTTGCCACCTGCATTAGCATACGCAGTCAAAAGCGCGCAGCCGACCATTATATGATGCTCCGGACCGTGCATGTGACAGAACGGCATATCCATCATCTTACCGATGATTTCAACTGGATCAGTTGATTTCTCGCCGATGCATAGTCCAACGATGCAATCAACTCCCCTGCTGTGGCATTCATTGCAGACATAATGACCATTAACACATCTGGTCTTGCTCATTTCCACCTTATGGCAGATACTGCATTCCATCAGCGTATCCTCATTCAGATACTCCAGAGGAGCTTTACATATAAGGCATTCTTCTTTCATAACAAAGACTTTTCGCAAAAATACATTTTTGCATATTCAATAGCAAATCGATGAATCCACCGATAAATTCCAATTTCACGGGCATTTAAGGCTGCGCCTCGGGTATGTAAACAAGTTTCCACTCCTCTCGACTTGCACTTAAATTCGAATTCCCGAGATAGTGCCTGACAAAATTGCCGGGCATTTATCGTAAATAGCGAGTCCGAATTGAGATGCTGCAAAGATTTTGAAAAATGTCCCCCAACGAGCAAAAAAAAATATTTTCGTGGACAAACGGGGGACAAAAACGAAATGCTAATTTTAGCAAAACACTATATAACAACAAGTTAGACTAATCAACCAAGTCCTGCATCGGCATTTTTATAGTTTAAATTTTTAATTTCCGCAATATTTTTATACCTTTGTGCTCAATTTTCATTATAAGAATGAGACAGTTAAAAATCACAAAATCAATTACTAATCGTGAGAATGCTTCTTTAGACAAGTATCTACAAGAAATTGGTAGAGAAGAGCTTATCACGGTTGAAGAGGAAGTAGAGTTGGCGCAACGCATCCGTAAAGGAGATCGTAGAGCTTTGGACAAACTAACTAAGGCCAATTTACGATTCGTAGTTTCAGTTGCGAAACAGTATCAAAATCAAGGGTTGAGTTTGCCGGACCTTATCAATGAAGGAAATTTAGGGCTGATAAAAGCGGCAGAAAAATTTGACGAAACACGTGGTTTTAAATTCATCTCTTATGCTGTGTGGTGGATTCGTCAATCTATTTTACAAGCGTTGGCAGAACAATCGCGTATTGTTCGTTTGCCGTTGAACCAAATTGGTTCGTTGAACAAAATCAACAAAGCACTAGCTAAATTTGAGCAAGAAAATGAGCGCAGACCATCTGTTGATGAGTTAGCTGAAAAGTTAGGAGCGAAAGATCAAGAGGACAAAATTGCCGAAACACTAAAAATTTCAGGTCGTCATGTTTCTGTTGATGCACCTTTTGTTGAAGGAGAAGACAATAGTCTTTTGGACGTTTTGGTAAACGACGATTCTCCTATTGCAGACAACACATTGATGGATGAATCTTTGTTAGTAGAAATTAATCGTGCACTTTCCACACTTACTCCAAGAGAAAATGAGATTGTAAAACTTTTCTTTGGAATTGGTGGACAAGAAATGACTTTGGAAGAAATTGGCGTAAAATTTGGTTTAACTCGTGAGCGTGTTCGACAAATCAAAGAAAAGGCAATTAAAAAGTTAAAACAGGACAGCAAAAACAAACTCCTAAAAAGTTATTTAGGATAAACAAAACACAAAAAAAGGTACTTTTTGAAAAGTGCCTTTTTTTCTTAAAAAATGTTACAAACCCACACACATATCACCCCAAAAGCACTCGCAACCGAAAAAATCGGAAAATTGCTTTTTAAATTCGCTCTTCCGGCTATTATTGCTACAACTTCAACTTCATTATACAACATCACAAACAGTATTTTCGTTGGTAGAAGCATAGGAGCAATGGCAGTAGCTGCACTTGGCATTGCTTTTCCTATAATGAATCTTATTGCAGCTTTTGGGAGTATGGTTGGAAATGGAGCTTCGTCGCTTCTTTCTATAAAAACGGGAGAGAAAAAAGAAAAAGATACTTTCTTGATTTTAGGAAATGTGGTAACCACAAACATTATTCTCGGCAGTTTGCTTTTAATTGTTGGTTTGTACTTTTTAGATGAAATACTTTTACTTTTTGGAGCAAGCGAACAAACTCTTCCTCTTGCAAAAAACTTCATGAGAATACTTCTACTCGGTAACATTGTTACGCACCTTTATTGGGGACTAAATGAAATTATGCGTGCCAATGGCTTCCCTCTAAAAGCAATGAGTATTATTTTATTTTCAGTTATTATAAATTGTTTGCTCAACGCAGTTTTTTTATTTGGCTTCGGATGGGGAATAAAGGGTTCAGCTCTTGCAATAGTCATTTCACAAACTCTTGCGCTTATCATCGAGATTATCCACTTCTGCAACAAAAAAAATCCCATCTATTTCAAAATTCAGTCATTCAAAATCAATTTTGTATTGACACGACATATTTTTGCTATTGGAGCCGCACCTTTTTTTATAAAAATTGGAGCCTGTTTGGTTGCTTTTTTTGTAAACAACATTCTTAAAACTCATGGCGGAGATCTTTACATTGGGGCATACAACATTGCAAACCGAATCATCATTCTATTTATCATGATTGTGGTGGGGCTAAATTTAGGAATGCAGCCAATAATCGGTTACAATTTCGGAGCAAAAAACATGAGCCGAGTTTGGAAAACTCTAAAAACAACCATTGTTTGTGGTACAATTATTACAACTATAGGATTTATTGTTGCCGAATTCTTTCCTGTTCAAATTGCTTCTCTTTTTGTAAAAAACAATTTTGGAGAAAATATTGAGTTAATAAAAATCACAAAAGAAGCTCTACGATTCATGCTTCTCGCATTTCCTTTTATTGGTTTTCAGATTGTTACATCAAACTTTTTTCAATACATAAACAAACCTCAAAAAGCAATTTTTCTATCGCTTTCGCGACAAATCATTTTTCTTATTCCACTACTACTGATTCTACCTCAAGCAATCGGCCACAAAGGAGTTTGGATGTCAATTCCAATTGCAGATGTATTATCTGTTCTATTTGCCTTGATATTTATCCTTCGAGAACGAAAACATTTCCGTAGAAAATAAAAGCAATTCATAATTAGTTTTTACTACTTTTGTCAAGGAACAAAACACAAACTGAATTTTATAAAATGAAAAAGGTTTTATTACTAATCTCTTTATTGCCTTTAGTGGCTTTTGCTCAACCAAAAGAC
This sequence comes from Paludibacteraceae bacterium, assembly GCA_045612365.1. Lineage (GTDB taxonomy): Bacteria > Bacteroidota > Bacteroidia > Bacteroidales > Paludibacteraceae > RGIG9608. The sequence goes on along the minus strand of JAZKYY010000004.1, from coordinate 48,713 downwards.
GTAGTTTATTTGAAAAATGGTTCGATTATAAAAGGAAGTATCAAAGAACTTAACCCAACCGAATCACTAAAAATAGAAACTCAAGACGGAAGTTTGTTTGTTTACAAAATGAGCGAAATTGAAAAACTTTTGAAAGACGAACCTAATGAAAAAGAAAAACTTTTAATAAAATATGCTGGCTTTGTAGATCTTTCATTTGGAGGTAAACGTTCTGAAGAATTAACTAATCAGTTTTTTGACACATTCGGAAAAGAAATATATAGCCTTTTCAGTTTTAATATTTCAACAACCCATGGCGCATACATCTCTAAATATTTTTATTTGGGAGCAGGAGTTGAACTTGATTTAACGCATTTAACTCTAAACCTACATTATCCAGACAACACAACAGAGCAAATCAAAGTCAACTCTGCACTATTGCCAGTTTATGCTAATTTTAGAATTAATCCAATTGGAATTAAAAGTAAATTTTCTCCATTTATTGATTTAAGAATTGGTTGCGAAAGTTTGAGTCCTGCATTCTTCATTTCGCCCTCTATTGGAGTACGTTTCAACATTAATAAATTCGCTTTAAATTTTGCCTTTTGTTATGAGCTCTATCAGGATAAAAGTAGTAAATTACAAGACTTTGAGGCAAAAATTGGTATTGAGTTTTAATTATTCAACAATATAAAACTATCCTCTTTCTCCAAAAATAAGGCTACCAATTCTCACCATCGTACTTCCGTTGAGAACTGCGATAGGGAAATCGTCCGACATTCCCATTGAAAGTTCGCAAAAAGTATCGTCTGAGTAGAAGTAATCATTTTTTACTTTCTGAAAAATCACATTCAATCTTGAAAATTCTTTTTCTATTTGAGTTTCATTTTCAGTAAAAGTGGCCATGCCCATTAGTCCACAGATTTTAACAAAAGGATATTTTTGAAGAATTTTTCCTTCTAAAAAATCGTATAATTCTTGCTCAAAAAAACCAAATTTCTGTTCTTCCTGAGCAATATGAACTTGCAAGAGAACATTTATTTTTCGATTATTTTTTTCGGCACAACGATTAATTTCCGATAACAAATCTTCACTATCTACAGAGTGAATCAATGAAACAAAAGGAGCTATATATTTTACCTTATTTTTTTGCAAATGACCGATAAAATGCCACTCAATGTCTTTTGGGAGCGATTCGTATTTAAGTCGCACTTCTTGAGCACGACTCTCCCCAAACACCCTTTCTCCTACCTTGTAAGCTTCTAAAATAGTTTCGTTAGAATGAAATTTAGAAACACATATCAACTTCACACTTTCTGGCAGTTGTTTTCGGATGTTTTGAATATTTTCCCTTACTGACATTTTGTATTTCTTATTTCTTAATTCCCAATCTTTCGTACGTTTCGGAGAGTGCCTTCTGATCATCGGTAATAACAAGCAACTTATCTTTTTCGTGAAGCAAAGTTTTTCCCGTTGGCACAAAGTATTTATTACTTCGTTTTATCATTACCACCAACGTTTTATCAGGCAAATCCAAATCCATCAAATGATTTCCTCGTTCCAAAATCTCTGAAGTAAGCGTAATTTCTGTAGTTACTGATTTTATTTCATCAGAAAAATCAACATCAAAATCTTTCAAAATTTTCTTTGGCGTAATTTTCTCGTCAAGATGCAACCATTTGGCAATTACGGTCAACGAAGTTCCTTGCAACAAAAGAGATATCAACGTACAAAAAAATACAATATTAAAAATAAACTGAGCATTAGGAACATCGGCTACAAGTGGCAAAATAGCAAAAACAATAGGAACAGCTCCTCTCAACCCACACCACGACAGATAAACTTTATCTCTAATAGCCATCGTCCTAAATGGAGCCAAACTTAGAAACACACTGATTGGTCGGGAAATAAAAATCATTAAAAAACTAATAATCAAGCCAGGAACAGCTACATTCAACAATTCCTTAGGATTTACCAACAAACCCAAAGTAAGGAATAACAACAACTGACAAAGCCAGGCTAAACCATCAAAAAAACGAAGCGAAGAACGTTTATGTAGAAATGAAGCATTGCCGATAACTAATCCTCCAATATAAACAGCCAAATAACCATTCCCTTTTACAAAGTATGTACACGAGAAAATAAAAATACAAAACGTAAACACCAAAATCGGGTACAACGAAGGATTGTCTATTTTTATTCGATTAATTATACGCAAAGCCAATTTTCCAAAAACAAACCCCGAAATAGCTCCTATAAAAAGTTGCATTAGGAGCATCCCTATTGCCAACCAATAATTTGGCGAGGAATCCATTTTTATTACCTCAATAAGAGTGATTACCAAAACATAAGCCATCGGATCATTACTTCCACTCTCCAACTCAAGCATCGGACGAAGATTATTTTTCAAATGTAAATCCTTTGAACGCAATATCGAAAAAACAGAAGCCGAATCGGTAGACGACATCGTGGAAGCCAAAAGCAAAGAGGATAGCAACCCTATACTCGCCGACTTAAATGTCATCCCAAGCACAAACCAAATCAGCAATCCCGTTATCAATGCTGTAAGAAAAACGCCAAGCGTTGCTAACAAAACTCCTTGCCTCATCACAGGACGAATTTCATCTATATTGGTATCCATTCCACCTGAAAAAAGAATAATACATAGCGAAACTGTTCCTATAATCTGAGCAAGGGGAAAATTATTAAATTCGATTCCAAAACCACCACTTCCAAAAACCATTCCGACACACAAGAACAATAACAAAGCAGGTACCCCAAATCGAGAACTTGCCTTTCCTACAATTATACTTAAGAGGAAAAGTATCGAAATAATCAAAAGAATAAGCTCAATTGCCATATATATTATTTATCTGTAAAGTAACCAACTGGATGATTTACTAATAGCTTTTGTGTTGAAGAAAGTTTTAATACCTCAGAAAGTCCTTTTATATCCATAGATGCACGGGCCACTGTTGCCAAATTTGCCGACGCACAAAAAATGGAAATATTTTGAGAAACAAGTCCCGCATCTACTGCACACATTTGCATCACACGAGAATCATTCACATTTCCCATTTTTGAAGTTTCACTGACCAAAACCAACGATAGAGGAGCTTGCAAAACAAAATCCTGACCACCTGCAACCAAAGGACGAAAATCTCCTTCTACAATCAATCTCAAACAATTTTCTTTAGCATCGTAAAGATATGCACCCTTTGACATAATCACATAAATATCAATATCTTGACGATTTAGTACAGAAGGAGCAGTTCTTTTTCCACTTTCAATTCGATTGATTCCATTTGCCGCCCACAACAAGTCAGACAAATCTTTTAGATCTAACGCTTTTTCAGAAAACTCTCTTGTTGATTTCCGCTGCAACAAAGCCTGCATTACGGTTCCTTCTCTATCCAGATTTGGTTTATTTAAGTTTATAAAACTATCCTCCGACAAAGCAATAATCGAAGAAAAAAACAAAAACATTAAAAATAAATTTCTCTTCATAAATCCTCTTGTTTTTTTTAAGATATGTGCAAAGATAAATCAAAAAAATCAAACCTATTTTCTTTATAAAACAAAAAAAATAACCTCCTAGAAAAAGATTTTCTGGAGGTTATTTCTATTATGAAAAGGAAGTTTATTCCTCTATTTCCCAACCCAAAGCACTAGCGCCAAGTACTGCTGCATCAGCTTCTTTAAGCGACGAGAACAATAATTTTACTTTACCTTTCCATAAGCGAAGTACATTTTCTTCCATTGCTTCACGCACAGGTTTCATAATGTAATCGCCTGCTTTAGCCAAACCACCGAAAAGCACAATAGCCTCAGGTGCACTAAATGCAATAAAGTCTGCCAACGATTGACCTAAAATAGTACCCGTTGTTTTGAAAATTTCCAATGCAATCGCATCTCCTTTTTCAGCTGCATTGTAAACATCTTTCGACTCAATTTGGTCTATTGGAATGTTACGCAACAAGCTATCATCGGTACGATTTTCAAGTATTTCACGAGCAGTACGAGCCACACCAGTAGCCGAAGTATAACACTCTAAGCAACCCTTGCGACCACAACCACAAGGACGACCATCGCGAATGGCAATTGTATGACCAAGTTCACCTGCAAATCCGTCATGTCCGTAAACTACCTCGCCATTGATTACAATACCACTACCAACTCCAGTTCCCAAAGTAATCATAATGAAGTTTTTCATTCCCTTTGCGATACCATAAGTCATTTCTCCTACAGCTGCTGCATTAGCATCGTTTGTCAATTTGCAAGGAATGCCGATTTTATCTGTAATCATTTTAGAGAAAGGAATTACATCTTTCCATGGAAGATTTGGAGCAAACTCTACATTTCCTGTATAGTAATTTCCATTTGGAGCTCCAACACCAATACCACGAATCAAATCTTTTCCTCCTATAGAATCAATGATTTTGCCTATCTCCGAACAAAGTTCTTCTACATAAAGATTTACATCTTTGTGAGTTTGGGTTTTAATAGAACTACGAGCAATAATGTGTCCACGAGCATCAACCACACCAAAAACGGTGTTTGTGCCACCCATATCAATTCCAATTACATAAGGTTTAGCCATTTTTCAATATTTTTAAGTTATTCAACAGAATTGTCTTTATTCACATTCTTGCTACCAATAAGTGCATAAAATAAGATGTAAGCAGCACATCCAATCACTACCCAAAAACTTGTCATATAACTTGTCATCTCTGCCACTTGAGCTTGGATTGCTAACATTACTGCGCATCCAAATACCATTGTCATAAAGATTCCAGATGCAACTGCAGTGTATTTTCCTAATCCCTCAACAGCCATATTGAAGATTCCTCCCCACATTACTGATGTACATAATCCAACCAAAAGAAAAGCAAATATTCCAACTGGAACATTAGCCTTAACCATTATTAGTGTTGCCCAATTTATACCAGGAACTTGAACTGTAATATTTGTTGGCGCAAACATTCCAAACAATACAAGAATCAATGTTAAAGATGAAACTGTTGTAATCATTGCTCGACTTGACACTTTGCTACCAATTGATGCCCCTACGAAACGTCCAACCATCATCAAGAACCAATATACCGCAACAATCAAACCTGCTGTTGCTGCGTTGATTCCCAACTCAGGAGTGTTTACTAAGTACATATTAACAAATGTTGGAGTTCCTACCTCAATACCCATATATAAAAAGATAGCAAGAATACCCAATACAAAGTGACGATATTTCAAAGCACCTTTGATTAAACTTGTATCAACTGGAGCTTGTTCTGGCTCATCAATTTTAGTCACCAAGATAGTAAGGAATGCTACCACAAAGACACCTAAAGCAATCATTAAAGCTGGTGTTGCATCAGCAATTTTAGTTTCAGGGGTAACCTCACCGATTAACGCCCCCATAATGATATATACTGCAACTGCTGCCAATGAGTTGAATACCCCTCCTGTTTGGATTAATTGGTTGCCGCTATTACCACCGCCACCAAGAATGTTCAACATTGGGTTCACAACACAATTTAGAATACACATGCAGAATCCAGTAATGAACGCTCCAGCCAAATACACTCCAAACACCGCACCTAAACCATTTGCAACATCCATCAAACTGCTTGACCATTGAACAAGAATACCAACGATTCCCACCAATAGACCAATCAACGCTGTTTTCTTATATCCGAATTTTGAGATTAACATTCCCGCAGGAACTCCCATTAATAAGTAAGCCACGAAGTTTCCGTAGTTACCAATTTGCGCCAATACCTCAGATATTTCTCCTTGTGCTTTGATAATGTTTGCCATTGGCGAACATAAGTTTGTTACAAAGGCAATCATTGCAAAGAGAGCAATCATCACGATAATAGCTCCCCATTGTTTTGTTTTTGTACTCATTTTTTTAAGATTTTTTAATTAGTTACTTTTTATAAAATTTGGTCGCTAAATTACATTTTATTTTGATAACTGCCATATCCTATAAACATTTTCTTTTTTAAGACGTAGTTATATCACAACTCCAACAGCCCTTCCGGAAGATGGGTGTAAAGAATCTTGCGATCGTGGTCAATTTCTTCGATAAAATCCGTGACAACGGGAATAAGTTTATCTCCCAATACAAAAAGCACATTTTCTGTTGCATCATCTACATCATCAATCTCTCCAACGATTCCTAAATTCTTATCTTCCACCGTAAAACCGATAAAATAAGAATAAGTGAGATTTTGCTCCTCATCTGGCAAAAGAGAACAAGGCAAATAAATATCCAAACCTATAAAAGTTTTCGCATCTTCTTCGCTATTGATGCCTTCAAATTTCAAAATCATCGTTCCTGATTTTTTGCCTCTGTAGGAATCAACAAAGAAAGGGACAAAAATCCCATCAACATTAAGAACAACAAAGTCAATAGTTTCAAAATCAATATCGCTATCAAACGAACAAGTCATCTCACCCATTATTCCATGAGTTTTCTGTACTGCCCCAATCACAGTTAAATCTTGTTCTAAAATCATTTTTTTAATTTTTTTTCAGTTTACTAATCAACAAATTTTTCAGTTGTTCTGCCGAAAGATTCTCTTTCCATTTTCCATTATATGCCAATAGCATATTTCCTGTTTCTTCTGAAACAACAATTGCCAACGCATCTGTCTGCTCAGAAAAACCAATTGCAGCACGATGACGAAGTCCAAATTGTTTAGGAAGAGTTGTTTTTTTTGAAACTGGCAATACACAACGGGCTGCCTTAATTTTTTCATTCGAAATGATCAAGGCCCCATCATGCAAAGGGCTGTTTTTAAAGAAAATTGACTCCATCAATTGAGTATTGACATCAGCATAAAATTGCTCTCCTAATTCTATATACTCTTGCAAATTCATCTTCTGCTCGATAATTATGAGTGCCCCAGTTTTAGTTTTGGCCATATTCTGACAAGCCAAAACCAACGGAATAACAGGAAAAGTCAGATTTTGTTCAACGTTCTTTTTTGCAAAAAAACGACTCTTTATTTTTTGAATCAAAAGCCAATTTTTTTCAGAACCCATCCGTATTAAAAATCTACGAATTTCATTCTGGAAAATAACAACTAAAGCAATAGACCCAACACTAACCACTTTGTCGAGTATAGAACCTAAAAGCTGCATCTTAAAGACATAAGCAACTAAAAACCAAGTAAATATAATTGCCATTATTCCTATAAAGATATTAAGCGTTCTTGTTTCACGCATCAATTTATAAAATTGGTACATAAGATATGCTACAAGAAAAATATCAATAATATCTTTAATTCCGAATCCTAAAATCATAATTCTATTGTTTTATAAAATTGATACAAATTTATTGTTTCTCTTGCCTCTTTCACATCATGAACTCTCAAAATTTTAGCACCATGTTTCAATGCTAACACATTCAAAACAGTGGTTCCATTCAGCGCATCGTTAGGATTTGTTTGAAGTAAATTACAAATCATTGATTTACGAGAAACTCCAACCAATAAAGGCAACTCAAATTGGCTAAACAAAGACATATTTTTTAGTAAAAAATAGTTTTGTTCAATGCTTTTTGAAAACCCAAAACCAAAATCCAATATCACATCTTTCACCCCCAAACAATGCAATTTTTCTGTTTTTTGAGAGAAAAAAGAAATAACTTCTTGTAAAAAATTCTCATCACAACAAGGCAAATTTCGTTCATTTTTCTCATCCCATTTTGAGTGAGTTAAAACATAAGGAACCGATAAACGAGCAATCTCATCGAACATTCTCCCATCTAACTCACCTCCAGAAATATCGTTCACCAAAGCAATTTTGTAATCCTCCACCATTTTTTTTGCCACTAAAGAACGAAACGTATCTATAGAAAGCAAAATATCAGGAAAATGTTTTCTAATAACATCCATCGCAAAACACAAACGAGTTATTTCCTCCTTCTCATTTGCAAACTTTGCATTTGGTCGAGTAGAACAAGATCCAATATCAATAATATCAGCACCGTCCCTTATAAAACCTCTTATCTGCGAAAGTAATCCTTGCTCAGTCTGACACCTACTTTCAGAGAAAAACGAGTCAGGAGTGATATTCAGAATTGCCATAATCAGTGGCTTTTCTAAACTCAATAAATTACCATTCAAACATAAACTTTTTTCGTTCATTTTTCATCCAAAAGTACCAAAAACAGCGCAAAAATAAAGAATTTACACTACCTCCTAAAGTTTTGGAAAAAAAAACATCAAATAATTCGCAATTAAAAATAAAGTTTTATATTTGCACGTTGAAAATAGACAACCTGTATAATTATGAGAGTAAAAATGAATTTCAAATTTTGTTTGTCGTTGTTAGGCGGATTGATCCTTTTGGCTTCATGTAACAAGCATGCGCAATCGAATACGACAGGAATGAACTACAATGATCCAAAACACGGCGGTTTTCAGGTAATTGACAAATACCAACCTAAAACTCCTCCTGGGATGGTTTTCATTCAAGGTGGAAAAATCACTGTAGGTCAAAACCTAGAAATTCTTGCAAACAGAAACAACAATCAAAAACGAACAATCACTGCATCGTCCTTTTATATGGATGAATATGAGATTACAAATATAAACTGGAGAGAATATGTTTCTTGGCTTTCTGTAGTATATCATAACACTCCAGAGGTTGTTGACGTAGCACGTCCTGACAGCACGGTTTGGCGCGGAGAATTAGTTTTCAACGAACCTTACGTTCGCTATTACCATTCTCATGCGGCATATGGTCACTATCCTGTAGTTGGCGTTTCGTGGAACCAAGCTAATGACTATTGTGCTTGGAGAACGGATCGTATTAACGAAATGGAACTTGTCAATGCTGGAGTTATAAAAATGACAGATTTTGATGCTATTCGTAAGTGCTCTGCAAAAGCAGTCATTGAAGCTGAATTAAACGCAGGTAATATTCTTTCTGGAGCGCAAAAAGATTCTATTCGTTTAGCTATGCAAGATAGCATCAATAGAACATATGTTTTCAGCATGCAAAAATATTTGTTAATGAAATCATATAATCCAGAGTTAGGTAAAAGACCTCAATTAAATGCATTTGGAGATACAATAAAAACTACTTTATCTCATGGGTTGGTATTTCCAGAAGTTCGTCTCCCGACAGAAGCAGAATGGGAATACGCTGCTTATGGCATGTTACCAAACGAAGAAGGATTTTTTGCTGAAAACAAAGCATATCCTTGGGCTGGTCAACAAATGCGTAATCCAAGCAAAAAAATTCGTGGAGAAATGCAAGCCAACTATGTTCGTGGACGAGGTGATTTAATTGAACATGTTGAATCATTAAGTGACCGAGGCTCAATAACTGCTCCTGTTTATGCTTTTATGCCTAATGATTATGGTTTGTATAATATGGCAGGAAATGTAAACGAATGGGTTGATGATGTTTATCGTGAAACATCTGCTTGGGAAGTAGAAGAATACAATCCTTACCGTGGTAACGTAATTCTTGCTCCTTCTAAAGATAGTATGGATTATACAATTGATGAGTATGGTCGCTTGGCTTACGACATTGAAAGTGACCTTAGAGATTATCGTGATGGTGATGCAAAAAGTTCTTTTGATAGAGAAGATTGGAAAAAACGCGAAACAGACACTTTGATGCTTACAAGATACAAAAAGAAAGACCCATTATTTATGCTTTCTACAGATGTAAACAATAATTCTCGTGTTTATAAAGGTGGATCTTGGAGAGATCGTGCATATTGGTTGAATCCAGCAACGCGTCGTTATCTTGATGCAAGCAAGTCTGCTAATGATATTGGTTTCCGTTGTGCAATGACAAAAATTGGTGAATCAAAACCAATTGAAAGAAAATAAAAACAATAAAAAATATCTAAGAAAAGAAGGAAGTTAACTTCCTTCTTTTTTTATTACATAAACGTTTTAACGTTTACTCATATTTTATTAAAATTCTAAATTTTTAGAATGATAATCATAAAAAGAGATTAGAAAGAATGGCCAATTATGACACTTTCCATTAATATTCTTCACATTGTCAATAGTGCATTTTATATATTTCAAAAAATACACCATTTTTTTCAAATCGTTGCACAAGAATCTGCTGACGAATAAAATCTATTGATGGAGAATCTACATTACCGATATTAGTATAAATAATCCATTTATTTCTTTCAAAATTATATGTATCAAATTGCTGATTTTCATTTGAAAGGTCGGTAAGAGAACATTTCTCTGTAAGAGGGAATGAAACTCCTACTTCTGAAAAAGGGATTTTGTTCTCTTTAAAAAAAGAAATCGTTTTTTTTCTCAGCTCAAAGTATGGTATATGAGCAAAAGAAGAATCCCACGATTGTGCTAATCTTTCAGGATAAATAAAAAAATGACTACTAAAAAGAACTAACGTAAATATAAGAAGTAAAGCCTTTGCCTTTTTCTGAGAAAATCTAAGTGTTATTGAACGTGCCAAATTTATTGTAAAAAGCAAATACAACAATAAAAAATATCTCATTCCAAAAGGATTATACCATGGTAAAGTAGCTAATAATAAGAATCCTGAAACTATTGTATATGCTATAAATAGAAATGAATCTATCGCATTTCTTCTAAATTTTACAAATAGATATATAAAAGAAATCCATAGAAATACTCTTCCATATTCAGAAAGCCGAAATCCAAAAATTAAAATATTTTTAATAAATTGCTTAAAATCGACCAATCTCCAATGTTCTCCCCAATCAGAATTATCGGAATTGTCTATCAAAAAATATCCCGTTGTTATTTTTTGATAAACAATAAATGAAACTAAACACAAAAGTGTCGGGGAAAAGATTAAAATTGTATTTCTCAATGAAGACCAGAAAGTTAGACCATTTCTATACTCTACAACTAAAAAAAGTAGAGTCAATGCAACTGCTACCAACATTCCTCGCTCTCCTACCGTTGACAATAGAAACAAAGAAACTGTTAACAATAATCTTCTACTCCTCAATATATTATTAATACTCCAAACGGCAAATGTCATTAAAAATAAATCTGCGTAAAGTCCCAATGTTTGTGTTAGAAAAGTTGCGTCCGACACAACAAATAAAAAAGCCAGAAAAAGAAATTCTCTGTCAACAAACCGTTTACACAAGATATAGGTCTGGAATAGCAAGAAGAAAACAAAAGGCAAATAACACAAATGTGAAACAAGAAGTGTTCTTCCAAAAATCTTCCACATCAATGCTGTATAGAATTGAGGAAAATTTGGTGCTACACCAAACTCAACTGGGAAAGGCAAAGATAAAAGTCCGTTTTCATACAAATACGTTGCAGGACGAGAAATAATCACCAACGAATCCCAAAAAAAATAAGTATTAAGTAAAAAGAACTTAACAATCAAAAAAATTGCACTAACTATAAAAAAAGATTTATGCTCCTTCAACCAATTCATTTTTACTAAAACAAGTTGTAAGTTGTTGTCAAAACTTTGAATTCTGTTCGGCGATTTATCTGATCCACAATTTCCTTTTGTGCCTCCGTCAAATGATTGTATAACGTTTCATTGAGAATATCGTTTTCTCTCAAAAAGTTATACTTTTTTGCCAATTGCTTAGTTACTACAACTGGAGTTGATTTACCATAACCTTTTGGGGTTAATCGTTCTTTTTCTATATTAGACTGAATTAAGAAATCAACAACCGACTGAGCCCTTTTCTGTGACAACTCCAAGTTAAAGTCCTCAGTTCCTCGACTATCTGTATGAGCTGAAATTTCTATTGTGATATTAGGATTATCATTTAGTAATTTCACCAATCCACTTAATGATTTTTTAGATTCTTCTGTCAACTCCCACTTTCCAAATTCATAAAAAATATTATCCATTTGTACAGGTTTCCTCAATGAAATTAGTTGAAAATTCTTCTGAAAAACCTTACTATTTTTAAGTTGAGAAGTAGTAAACTGATTAGACATATTCAAAAAACCTCGAGCCGTTGCTAACATTACATAATCCTCATCTTTTTTAAGATTAATTCGATAGGTACCATCTTTTCTTGTTTTTAACCTTACGTTTGTACCTTTATTCCCAATCACTTTAACTACTGCATCAGTTATCGACTCATTATTTTGATCCGTTATTTTTCCTTCAACTGAGAACAAAACTTCGGGTAGCTCAAAACTCCAAATCTTATCAAATCCTTTTTTCTGATTTCTATTTGATGAGAAAAATCCTCGTTGAATCTGCCCATTTTCAAAAGTTATTCCAAAATCATCAGCAGAAGAATTTATAGGAGCTTTCATATTTTCTATCAGCCAGTTCCCAGAGGTATCACAAACTGCCTTAAATATATCCAATCCTCCCAAACCTACATGTCCATCAGAAGAAAAATAAAGATTTCCTTTGCTATCGAAAGAAGGAAACATCTCATCGCCCTCTGTATTTATTTGATTCCCAAGATTTTCTGCATTTCCAAAAACATCTCCCTTTATTTCACAACGCCACAAATCTTTTCCTCCTTGACCATTTTCTGCATCAGAAACAAAATAAAGATATTTTCCATCAGTAGAAAGCGCAGGATGAGCAACAGTAATGCTACTATCCTTAAAAATCTCAACCTTATGAGGTTCAGACCATTGCCCTCCAGAACGCTTTGAAAGATATATTTCCGCACCAAGATTACTTCCTTTTACATAACGACAACGTGTAAAAAAGAACATTTTTCCATCAAGAGAGCAAAAAGGAGTTCCTTCGTCGTTGATAGTGTTAAATTCTCCTTCCATCAACGATAAATCCTCCCACTTTCCTTCTGCATTCTTCTTTGTAAAATAGATGTCATTGTTTGGTTGTCCTGTTATTGCACTATTTTTTTTACTCAACTTACTATCTCTATTCGAAGTAAACACCAACGATTCTCCACTTCCCATAAATGATGGAGAGAAGTCTGAATTACGTTTCGAATTAAATCCTGACGCAAATTTCACAACGTATCTAGTTGGATTTTTTTTCCAATACAAAGCAGAATCACAAGCCATTTTTCCTGCTAAAGCCAAACGACTTTCCGGATTTTTTTTCAAAAAACGAGCATAACTTTTTGAGGCTTCAGCGTAACGTCCCAAAGCTCGTTGCATCTCAGCACAACGAAGATGAGCGGTATCTTTCTCAGGATTCCACTTCACAACATTAGAATAAGCTCTTAATGCTTTTGTATCATTATTAGTCAAACGATAACACTCTCCCAATTTGAAAGCGACTTCGGCTTTCTTTTTTTTATCTTTTTTGGAAACTGAATTTTGCAACTTTTTATACATATCACTTGCTGCAAAGTACTCTCCTATTTCATACTTTTTATCAGCTTTTTTTAGTCGCCGATTAACACTACAAGATGAAAACAAAAAAGATAAACTAGAAATAGCTAAAAGCAGAAAGAAAAATCTTTGCACGCAATCCAAACTAAATTTTATATTTATTCTGTTTGGCATAAAAAATTTTATTGAAGTTTTTTATTCAACTTTTCCAATTTAGAGATTGCCGTTTCTTTCTCTTTACGAAGCAGATAAAGATCGGATAAAACTACTGACAAATGCTGAGTTTTTACAAAAGCTTCTTTATCCAAATTTTCCAAATAATAAATATAACTACGTTCTCCTAACAAACGCACCTTTATACGATTTTGTGCATTATCGACAATAAAATTATGCAAATTATTTAACGATTTTTCTTCAAAAATTAAAGACTCACAAACATCATTTTCGTTGTAAAAAGCATTAAAAACCCCTTCTTCTGACTCAACAAACAATTCATTGGCAACTACTTGCACTTTCTTTTGATGTACAGAAAAATTTCCAAAAAACTGACTCAATACAAAAAACTCACCGTTCTCATTCACGTAGGGCTGAAGATAACACCGCTGAGCATTTCTCCCAATTGTCATTGTTTTATGCACATAATTGCCTAAATCTTGATAGGAAGAATCTTTCTGAAATTCAAATCCTTTAGTTGCTATTTTCAGTTCGTTTTCTTTGCTAACAATCATCGTGTCAAGATACAACAAACTTCGCGAAAACTCATACCTTTGAATATGCCAAAGCAAAGTATCTGCTTGTCTACGAACACTTACAATGCGAGGAAAAGTTTGATGAATAGAATCCAACAAAATTTTCGCATTGTTGTACTCCAAAGACTCATATTTCTGTTTTGCTTGAGAAAGAATTTCCAAAGCCTTTTTTTCCTCCTTATTTCCACAAGCCGTCAAAAACAAAGCAAGAAAAACAAATGAAAAAAATCTATTTGTCAATATCTTCATAATAGTCGTTCAATATCTTTTCAGCAAGTGCTGTATCTTTCTCAAAAATATGCAACTTTATTCCTCCAAATGGAGAAGAAAACATAGGATAAAGTTGAACAATGTTTTCATCACTCAAAAAACACTCAACCCCATTTTGCAGCAACAAATCCTTTTCCAAATTTGCCAAGGCCAAATTGTCGTACGTTTTCAGCACCTTGGTTTCTTTCATTCAAATAGACATTAAGAATTGTTTGAAATCAGAAAATTCAGCACTTAAAGGAATTGAAAGTTTTTCTCCTTTCATAAATGCTTGTAATTTTTCTGGGATTTCTATATCTGCATCCAGAATGCGATCAATTGTTTCCTTAAACTTAGCTGGATGAGCTGTTTCAAGAAAAACTCCAACTTCGTTTTCTTTTAACAAATCCTTCAAAGCACCAAAACCACATGCTCCATGAGGATCAAGTAAATAGTTGTTTTCGGAGAAGCATTTCTTTACCCATTCCGAAATTTCTTCGTCTACATAACTACAACCTTCTATTTCTTCCAAAATTGATGCATGAGAATATTGATATAAATCAAGTACACGTGCAAAATTACTAGGATCGCCAACATCCATTGCATTTGCAATAGTTGCTACCGAAGCGCGAGGAGAATAAATACCTGTTTTAAGATATTGAAGGAAAATATCGTTTTTGTTATTCGCCGCGATAAAACGCTTGACTGACAATCCCATTTTTTTTGCAATCAACCCAGCCGTAATATTTCCGAAATTACCACTAGGCACACATATTACCACTTCATCAAGATTCTTGCCCATTTTTTTTAGCTGAGCATACGCATAAAAATAATAGAAAGATTGTGGCAAGAAACGAGCAACATTGATAGAATTTGCAGAAGTTAGTTGCAATTTCTCATTTAAATCTGCATCTAAAAAGGCTGTTTTTACCAATCGCTGACAATCATCAAACGTTCCATCTATCTCCAAAGCCGTAATATTTTTTCCTAACGTTGTAAACTGACATTCTTGAATTTTAGAAACCTTATCTTTAGGATAAAGAACGTAAACTTTAATTCCATCAACGCCTAAAAACCCATTAGCTACAGCACTTCCAGTATCTCCAGAAGTTGCAACTAGTACGTTTACATCTTCTAAACCCTGTTTTTTGATGAAATACCCCAATAGTCTAGACATAAAACGCGCTCCAACATCCTTGAATGCCAATGTTGGGCCATGAAATAATTCCAAACTATAAATATTACTTTCTACAGAAACCAAAGGAACATCGAAATTTAACGTTTCAAAAACAATTTGCTTCAAAGCATCGGCTTCTACATCATCACCAAACAATGCCTTTGCAACTTCAAAAGCTATTTCCTGAAATGAAAGTTCGTCTATGTGTTCAAAAAATTGCTTATCCAACTGAGGAATTCTCTCTTGCATAAACAACCCTTTGTCTTCTGCTAGTCCCTTCACTACCGCCTCTTGTAGCGAAACATTTTCTACTTTTTTATTTGTGCTATAGTATTTCATCTTCTTTGTATTAATATTCAGTTTTCTTTTGTTTATTCTTTTTTTCTGCTAAAGAAAAAACGATCTTCTTTTTCGTACCATCCTATCAATTTTTCGTTAGGGAAAATTTCCAATATCGATTGTTTGAAAACAATGAGAAGTAAAGAAAAAGTAAATCCCAAAAAAATAAAAATAAGAACAATCATTGATCGCCCCATTCCTACTGGCTCCATAGGAATAGCAACAGGTTCTAAAATCATAAAAACAGGCGTTTTTTCCTTCACAGCGATGCGCGCTTGTTCTAGTTGCTGCGTTAAACTCAAATACACTTCAAAAGCGGCTGATGATTCCTCCTCGAGTTTTGTTTTCCGCACTTGAGCAACTGCCGAATTGAACGACTTATTAGCATCCTGAAAACGAGCAAGACGTTCTCTTTTATCCTGATAGTTAGCCTCGGCTTCAATAAAACGTTCTTGAATAAACTCAAAATTTTCTTTTGCCTTTTGAGTTTTGAATTCAATGATATATTTCTGCAAAAGTTGTTCTACTGCCGAAGCTACTTGGGCAGCAGCAACAGGTTCTGGCATTTTTGCACTTATGTTCACGCTATAAGTTTCAAGAATTGGAGCAATTGAAACTATATTTCCAAGAGCATACACTGCTGCATATTCTGCCTCAGTCATCCCTATATAGGTCAAGGCTTTCTCACCCTGATTTGCTTTTTCCATCATTGCTTTGCGTTCTTCCAAACGTTTTTTTCGTTGCATCGTACTAATCAATCCTATTGTATTAGCTTTTAACTTATGATACCACAAAAAACGTTTATAAGCAGGAGAAAGGCAATATTCTCGCAAAGTTACGTTTGTTGGGAACTTGCTCAACGTAACTTTTGTTTCCAACAATTCTTTTCTAAAATTTACATTGTTAAAAATATTTTGATACAACTCAATAGGAATAGAACCATTTCCACTAGAAGCAAGATCAACTCCTGCCATTGCAGCCAATCCTCCAAGAGTTCCGCCAATTTCTACACCATCTGAAACCTGAGGAAAAACCAAACAACTTGCCGAATATTGTTTCCGCACAAAAAGAGCAGCTACTACTCCAATTACAAAAGCAATACAAACTACTTTAAGTATAAAATAACGTTTGATTTTTAAATTAGAAAATATCTGTTGAAGATTCAAATCTTCTGTATTGTTCATACGTTCCATATCCTTTTTACTTTGCCAATGTAACCACAAGAGTTGTAATAACTGAAGATAGAGATACAACAGACGTTGTTATTCCCACCACTTCTCCTGGAGCCAAGTTTCGTTTATCCTTTTTGAAAGGAATAACAACCTCGCATCCAGGTTTTATTTGACGTGCAAATCTCAATTTCATTGTTTCTCCATTCATATAAACAACATATCTTTTGCACTTTGCTGCACGTTTTTCATATCCTCCTGCGTGGTCTATATAATTCAAAATACCTGACTTCTGATAAGGAACAATAGTAGGATTTGCTACTGCTCCAGATATTTTAACAATACCATTGTACTGAGGGACATATAGTTTATCGCCTTCTCGAAGAATAATATCATCTTTGCCACCTTTATTTTCCATAATTTCTCTAAAATTCAGCCCAATAACATAGTCTTCAGAAAGATTGAACTCATTTGACATCAAAGAATCGTTAGTCAAACTCTCGTCTCTTTTTATTTTTTCATAAGTACGTTGCGTACGCAAACGTTCTTCTTCATTCATTCTTCTAACCAAACGACAGCCTTCTATATAAGCATCCTCGGTGAAACCTCCAGCTCTTTCAATAAGAGAAGAAACAGTTTCTCCCTTATTCAACTTAGCAAAAACTCCAGGATAGTTAACCTCTCCTATTATAGCCACGTTTTCTTGCTTTTGATACCCAAAATCTTTATAAATAAAAATTTCATCGTATGGTTCCAACACAAAAGAATTTGTTTTCTCAATATCCTCATCTAGCGAAAGAGAGAAAGTTTCAATTTTCTTGTCGACATAACCTCTACGATAGATATCTATTTTTGCGCGAGAAGCCGATTCTAGCAAATCTCCTGCCTGAAGAATTACATCGCCTACATTCATATTTTTGAAAAACTCATATTGCCCTGGATTTTTCACCTCACCACGAATTGTAATAAATTGAGACTCCTTTGTTGAAAGTATTGACGGAACAAATAAAACGTCATTCTTACGCAACGGAATATCAGCAACTACTCCATTTAACAAATCACCAATATGAAAAGATTCCGACTCTCGTGTCAAATCCTCCGCCTGACGATAAAGAATTGCACGTTCACGGAATGCATCACCTTTCAACCCTCCTGCTGCACGCAATAGATCTTTTACCGTTTTTATTTTTTCATCAATAGAATATTCGCCTTCTCTATAAACCGCACCACGAATTTCTACTTTATTTTCATATTCGTCCAACACGGCAGAAACTGCTATGACATCTCCATTTTTCAAATCAAAAGATGAAAATTCACTTTTTTCAACAGTATAAAATTGATGTCCGTTTTCTCCCACACGACTCAACTGAACATTTTGGCTATAAGCTTTTTCAGCAAAACCTCCTGCATAGTAAAGCAAATCTTCCAACTTCTCTGTTTGCTTCATTTCATATTGCATAGGTCGTTTTACCAAACCACTCACACTTACTAACAACTCGTATGTCCCAACCAAAACCACATCACCATCTTTCAGTATAACATCGCCCTGACTTGCTCCTTTCATCAAGTATTGATAAACATCTACTGATGCAAAAGATTTGCCACCTCTATAAACATTAATATTTCGGAGCGTTCCTATTGGAGATATCCCTCCTGCAACGTACAACGCATGAAAAACTGTCGACAAAGAAGAAATAGTATATGTTCCTGGAGTTGCAACTTCTCCTAAAATATTAACCTGGATGCTACGCAATTTTCCAATGGTAACTTTTAGTTGTGTTCCTCCTGAATTTAAATCAGAATAGACCTTTGCGTAAGCATTTTTAATACGCCTTGTGGCATCTTTCATTTTTAAACCCGACAAAACCACACGACCTACATCGGACAAAACAATATCTCCATCAGGCGAAATAGTTTGCTGATCTGAAAGTTGAGAATTTCCCCAAATATCAATGATAATTTCGTCGCCCGGACCAAGTACATAATCATCTGGAATAGGGATATTCAAATTTGGATTAAAATCAAGTTGTTTGTTTGTAAACAGATTCTGTCCAAAGATTTTCAAAATTTTATCTTCCTCTTTTTTTTCTTCAACAACTCCTTGATCTGCTTCTACAGGATCTTCTACAGCCTCAGGGTCAGAAGAACGCTGACGAGATATTTTTATCGTTTTTGCAGAAACCAGACCCTCTTCTCTAAATTTCTGTTCTAGCTGTTTTAATCGTTGCATAGTAACTCCTTTCTTTTGCATATCTTCCATCACCTCCATTTGCGAACTTCCTCGTTCATGATGCTGGCGAAGAATTTCTACCAACTGTTCGTCAGAAAGTTGAGCAAAAACACTGCTCACACAAACTAACAACATTAAAATCAAACTTCCAATCTTCAATCTCATATTTTATCGATTTTTATACATTTTCTCATAATAATTCTGGTACTCTCCATTGGTCACATTATCAAGCCAATCTTGATTTTGTAAATACCAACGAACTGTTTTTTCAATTCCCTCTTCAAATTGCAACGAAGGTTCCCAACCTAATTCATTTTTCAACTTCGAAGAATCAATTGCATAACGCAAATCGTGACCTGCGCGATCTTTTACGTAAGTTATCAACTTTTCAGAAGTTCCCTCTGGGCGTCCCAACTCTTTGTCCACCACCTTTATCAAAACCTTTATGAGGTCAATATTTTTCCACTCATTGAATCCTCCAATATTGTAAGTTTCGCCCACTTTTCCACTATGAAAAATCACATCTATAGCTCGAGCATGATCCTCAACATAAAGCCAATCTCTAACATTTTCTCCCTTTCCATATACAGGAAGGGATTTATTCTGACGGATATTATTGATAAACAATGGTATAAGTTTTTCTGGGAACTGATAACTTCCATAGTTGTTAGAACAATTGGAAACAACTACAGGCAAACCATAAGTATCATGAAAAGCCCGTACAAAATGATCAGATGAGGCTTTTGATGCAGAATATGGAGAGTGAGGTTTGTATGGAGTAGTTTCCACAAAAAAACCTTCTTCTCCCAATGCTCCATAAACTTCATCGGTAGAAACATGATAAAAAAGCTTACCTTCAAAATTGTCTTTCCACTGCCGTTTTGCCGCTTGAAGCAACGAAAGCGTTCCTAAAACATTAGTTTGTGCAAAAGAAAATGGATCTTCAATAGAACGATCCACATGACTCTCCGCAGCAAGATGAATTACCGCATCTATCTTATTTTCTTCAAAAACAGCACTTATAGCCTCAAAATTGCATATATCTTCCTTGATAAAGGTGTAATTTGGCTTATTCTCCACATCTGCTAAATTTGCTAAATTTCCTGCATAAGTCAATTTATCCAAATTAAAAACGTGATATTCAGGATATTTATTCACCATCAGTCTCACCAAATGAGAACCTATAAAACCTGCACCACCTGTTATCAATATATTTCTATTCATTTTTTGCTTCTTCTTCCAAGAATAACGTGCAAATATACAAGATTATTGCATAAAAAACGAACTTATTTCAAGTAAACATTTAATATTTACAATTCCTAATTTCAACCATTCTTTTCACTTTATTTCGTACATTTGCAAACATTTTTTATCACAAATTCGCTATGCAACTTTCAGATAGAACAATTGGAGAATGGCTTGAGCATTGGGCAACAGAAACTCCCGACAAAGAATACCTTGTTTATTCAGATCGGAACCTACGTTTCACTTGGAAACAATTCAACGAACGAGTTGACAATTTAGCAAAAGGGTTACTAGCAATTGGAGTTGAAAAAGGTTCTCATGTTGGACTGTGGGCGACAAACGTTCCCGATTGGTTAACTTTTCTATATGCTTGTGCAAAAATTGGAGCCGTTTGTGTTACTGTAAACACAAATTACAAGCAAAATGAACTTGAGTTCCTTTGCCAAAACTCCGACATGCACACACTCTGTATCATTGATGGAACATGGGACTGTGACTATGTTGAGATGACCTACAAAATGCTCCCAGAATTAAAAACTTGCCCTCGCGGACATCTAAAAAGCGAACGTTTCCCTTGTATGAAAAACGTAATTTACATTGGACAAGAAAAACATCGTGGGATGTACAATACTGCAGAGATTCTGTTACTTGGTAGTTCTGTTGATGATAATAAATTAAACGAAATAAAAAAGACGGTCAATTGCCATGACGTAGTCAATATGCAATACACATCAGGAACAACAGGTTTCCCTAAAGGTGTTATGCTTTCGCATCACAATATTGCAAACAATGGTTTTTTTACAGGAGAAAACATGAAATTTACTCAAAATGATAAACTTTGTGTTTGTGTTCCACTATTCCATTGTTTTGGTGTAGTTCTGGCTACAATGAACGTTCTTACACACGGATGTACACAAGTGATGGTTGAAAAATTCGATCCTTTAGTTGTACTTGCCTCCATTCATCGTGAACGTTGTACAGCTCTTTACGGTGTTCCCACAATGTTCATTGCCGAGCTAAATCATCCTATGTTTGACATGTTCGACCTAACCTGTCTACGTACAGGTATCATGGCGGGTTCTCTCTGCCCTGTGGAGTTAATGCGAAAAGTTTGCGACAAAATGCACCTAACCATCACTAGTGTTTACGGACTAACAGAAACTTCTCCTGGAATGACACAAACCACAATTGACGACACATTTGAACGTCGCTGTACAACTGTTGGGCGAGATTATCCTTTTGTAGAGGTTCAAGTTATTGATCCAGAAACAGGGGAAATTTGTCCTCCGGGCGTACAAGGCGAAATGTGCTGCAGAGGTTTCAACGTGATGAAAGGTTACTACAAAAATCCTCAAGCAACAGCAGAAGTTATTGACAAGAATGGATTCTTACATTCTGGCGATTTGGGTATAAAAGACGAAGATGGCTACTATCGCATCACAGGACGAATCAAGGATATGATTATCCGTGGTGGAGAAAACATTTACCCAAGAGAAATTGAGGAATTTTTATACCACATGAATGAGATAAGCGATGTACAAGTGGCTGGAATTCCATCAAATAAATACGGAGAAGAAGTTGGTGCATTTATCATTCTAAAAGAAAATAGCTCGCTTACTGAAGAAGAAGTTAAAGACTTCTGCCGTGGAAAAATTGCACGACATAAAATTCCTAAATACGTTCTTTTTGTAAACGAATTTCCTCTAACAGGAAGTGGTAAAATCCAAAAATTCAAACTTGGAGCAATTGGTCTAAAACTTCTCAAAGAACAAGGAATTGAGGTGATCTAACACCAACCAATCAGCACATTACTAACATTTCACACACCACCTTTTAGTGGTGTGTTTTTTTATTGTTATCCTTTTGCAACTATATAGTTATTTTCTTTTTTTTCGTACTTTTGTAAGTGTTGTATAAAAAACCATTTCGATGAAAAAAAATCTCTTCTCCGACAGTTTTAATAAGAAATTCTTTATTTGGTTTTGGTCGTTGTTTCTAGTTGCTTTCTTGTGTGTTTTTGGAATTTTCTACGCCATCACCCAAGGATGGATTGGCTATATGCCACCTCTTGAGGAGTTACAGAACCCAAGTTATAAATATGCCACTGAAATATATTCATCGGACATGCAAGTATTGGGAAGTTTCTTCTCTAACAAAGAAAATCGTGTCAACGCCAACTACAACGAACTCCCTGACAACATTGTAAAAGCACTCATCGCCACAGAAGATGCTCGTTTCGAAAGTCATTCGGGAATCGACTCTTGGGCGTTAATCCGAGTATTCTTCAAACGTGTAATTTTGGGGCAAAAAAGTGCAGGTGGCGGAAGTACAATTACTCAACAGTTAGCCAAACAACTCTACTCCCCTCCTGCCGACAACATTTTCTATCGCCTTATCCAAAAACCTGTAGAATGGGTAATTGCTGTTAGACTCGAACGACTCTACACCAAGCAAGAAATCATAACAATGTACTTAAATAAGTTTGATTTTTTGAACAATGCAATTGGCATAAAAACTGCTTCACAGGTGTACTTTGGAGTAGCGCCTAAGGATTTAAAAACTGAACAATCGGCAACTTTAGTTGGCATGCTCAAAAATCCTTCTTATTTCAACCCATTGCGTCGCAATGAAAGAACTAGAGATAGACGCAACGTGGTATTATCTCAAATGCTAAAAGCCGATTTTTTGACCGAAAGCGAATGTGATTCCTTACAAAAAATCCCTTTGACTCTTGATTTTCACAGAGTGGATCATAAGTTAGGTTTAGCTCCCTACTTTAGAGAATATTTAAGAATTGCACTTACTGCAAAAAAACCGAACAAAAAAAATTATGCATCGTGGCAATTAAAGAAATACGGCAAATTTTACATGGACTCTTTGGCATGGGAAAATGACCCACTTTATGGTTTTTGCGAAAAAAATCCAAAAGCCGATGGTTCTCTTTACAACATTTATACCGATGGATTGAAGATTTATACAACCATTGATTCTCGTATGCAACGATATGCCGAAGAAGCTGTTCGCGAACATTTCACCGAGCTTCAAGCAGCTTTTTTCAAAGAAAAGAAAAATCATAGACAAGCACCTTTCTCCTATGATATTTCTAAGAAAGAGGTTGAAACAATTATTCAAAATGCCATCAAACAATCGGAACGTTATAGGCTACTAAAGAAAAGAAAAGCATCACAAAAAGAAATTGACGAAGAATTCAACACACCTGTTGAGATGACAGTTTTTTCGTGGAATGGTCCTATTGACACCGTAATGTCACCTAGAGATTCTATCATTTACAACAAACACTTTTTGCGTTGTGGTTTCATGTCAATGAATCCAACAAACGGACATGTAAAAGCCTATGTTGGTGGAATTGATTTCTCTCATTTCCAATACGATATGGTCAATGTTGGTCGAAGACAAGTAGGTTCTACCATAAAACCATATCTCTACACATTGGCAATGAACGAAGGTTTTTGGCCTTGCGACAAAACAATCAACCAAGAAATCACACTCTACGATGGCAATGGTAACCCATACACACCTCGTAACGATTCTAAACTACATGTTGGAGAAGAGGTAACTCTCAAATGGGGATTAACAAATTCGAACAACTGGATTTCTGCATACGTAATGAGTCTTTTCACTCCAGAAAAATTGGTAACACTTATGCGTTCTTTTGGAATAAAAGGACAAATAGATCCTGTGGTATCTCTTTGCACAGGTTCTTGCGAAGTTACACTAGGAGAAATGGTAGATGCCTACACTGTTTTCCCTAATAAGGGAATTAGGACTTCGCCTATTTATGTTACAAAAATTGAGGACTCGAACCGAAATATAATTGCGACATTCGTTCCCGAAACTCAAGAAGTTATTGACGAAACTACATCTTTCAAAATGTTAGACATGTTATCCTCTGTTGTTGACGCTGGAACTGGTGTTCGTATTCGCTACAAATACGGGCTTAAAATGCCAGCAGGAGGTAAAACTGGAACAACACAAAACAACTCTGATGGTTGGTTCATTGGTTTTACTCCGTCTTTAGTGTCGGGAGTTTGGGCTGGATTTGAAGACAGAAGTGTTCACTTTGACAACATTGCTATTGGACAAGGAGCAAATATGGCTCTGCCAATTTGGGCTTTATATATGAAAAAAGTTCTAGAAGATTCTTCGTTGGGATACTCATCAGAAGAAACATTTGACATACCTACTTATTTCAACCCAAATGCAGGATGTTTCCAATAATAACAATTTGTTTGTTGACGTAATTTTACCTCTCTTTTTAGAACAAAATTACACCTACTCCGTACCTGAAAGTCTCCCTAATTTACAACCTGGAGTTCGGGTTATCGTACAATTTGGAGCACGAAAATTTTATTCTGCTTTAGTCTATAAAGTCCATAAAAACAAACCTGAAGTAGATTGCAAGCCCATTGTTTCCGTTCTTGATGAGCATCCTATTGTAAATAAAACTCAACTACTAGTCTGGGAGTGGATTGCCAACTATTACCAAACCTCACTAGGTGATGTATATAAAGCATCTCTTCCTGCAGGGCTAAAATTAGAAAGCGATTCAAACATTTCGCTCAACAATACTTTCTCCGAAGGAAACGTCATTCTTAACGAAAAGGAGAAACAATTAGTAGAAATACTACAAAACAGCAACATAGAAGTACAATCGTTGCTGAAGAAATCGGAAATAAAAAATATACTTTCAGTAATAAAATCATTGCAAGAAAAAAAAATTATAAACATTGACGAACAAATAGAAAGTTCTTACAAACTTAAACTAAACATTTTTATTTCCCTTCCCAAGAATTTTCGGATTGACAAAATAGAAGATTATACCAATTTGATCAAAAGGAGTAAAAGTCAACAAGAGCTATTCGCCTATTTCATAAATATCTCTAGAGGAAAAACAGATTTTAAAATAGAAAAAAGCAAGTTACTAAAAACTGCGAACTCAAGTTCTTCTGTTCTTAACGCATTGATTCAAAAAGGAATTTTAACCAGTTTTTCCGAACAAGTTTCTAGGCTAAAAAAAACAAATTCAACACAAGAGCTTCACTCTCTAAACCCTGCACAACAAGAAGCATACGAAAAAATCAAAATGCTTTTTGAGGAGAAAAATGTAGTGCTTCTACATGGAGTTACCTCAAGTGGGAAAACCGAGATTTATACACATCTTATTCAAGATGCATTGAGAAGTGGCAAACAAGTTCTTTATTTAGTGCCTGAAATTGCATTAACCACACAATTAGCCGAGCGATTGACACGTATCTTTGGTGAAAAACTAGAAATCTATCATTCACGAATATCAGATGCTGAAAAAGTAGAAATATGGAATAATCTTTGTCAAAAAAAAGAGCCAAAAATAATTCTTGGTGCAAGATCATCTATTTTTCTTCCTTTTACAAACTTAGGGCTAATAATTGTTGACGAAGAACACGAACCATCTTTCAAACAATTTGACAACTCTCCACGCTACCACGCGCGCAATGTTGCCATTGTTCTTGCAACATTTTGGAAAGCAAAAACATTACTTGGATCGGCCACTCCATCACTCGAATCATACAGCAATGCTTTGAATAAAAAATACGGTCTTGTAGAACTTAACAAACGATTCGAAGATGTAAAACTCCCCGAAATTGAGATCATTGACCTGGAGCAAAATTATAAGCGAAAACAGATGAGGGGGCATTTTTCTTTCACTTTGTTAGAAAAAATACAACAAACACTTGATGCTGGAGATCAAATCATATTGTTCCAAAACAGAAGAGGATTTTCTCCCTATGTAGAATGCAAAGTGTGTGCTTGGAATCCTCGTTGTCCTCATTGCGATGTAAGTCTTTCCTATCACAAATATTTCAATAAACTTGTTTGCCATTACTGCGGGCATAGCGAAAAGTTACCTACAAAATGCCCTTCATGCAAACAAGAGACATTGCAACACAAAGGTTTTGGAACAGAGCAAATTGAAGAAGAATTAAAAGAACTTTTTCCAGAAGTTAGTGTCCGAAGAATGGATTTAGACACTACAAGAAGTAAAAAATCGTATGAAAATATTATTAACGATTTTGCACTTGGCAAAGCACGCATTTTGGTTGGCACACAAATCATCTCTAAAGGATTAGACTTCGAAAACGTAGGATTAGTAGGAATTCTTAATGCCGATAATCTCCTAAACTATCCCAATTTTAGAGCATACGAAAGAGCTTTTCAGATGCTTACACAAGTAAGCGGAAGAGCAGGACGACGAAACAAACAAGGCAACGTTATTTTACAAACTTTCTCTACCAATCACCCTATAATCCAATTTGTCAAAACTGCAGATTACAAAAGGTTTTTTGAGCAACAAATGGTAGAAAGGGATCTTTTCCATTATCCTCCTTATTATCGCTTAATAGAAATAACAATTAAGCATCGCGACTATAATATACTAAACAAAGTTGCCTTCTTGTTAGCAAAAACTCTCCAAAAATCTATTGATAAATATGTTCTAGGACCTAACAACCCGCCAGTAGGCAAAATCCAAAACTACTACATAAAAACTATTCTATTAAAAATAGAAAATACAACTAATATTGACCAAATAAAACAACTTGTTGCAAAAGAAGTAAATAATTTGTTGCTTAAACAAGAATTTAAGTCAACACGTTTTTTTATAGATGTCGATCCGATGTAAATAGAACATAAAAACTATGAATAAATCAGTAGAAAGTTTGAACAAACAACTTGTTTCTTACATCGAAACAGAAATTCTTCCTCAATACAACGAGTTTGACAATGGACATAACCTATTGCATATCAGCAATGTTATAAGAGAAAGTTTAGCGCTTGCCGAAAATTTGAGTATCAACAAAAATATGATATACACAATTGCCGCTTTTCATGATTTGGGAATAAAGTATGGCAGAGATTCTCATCACTTATCATCTGCTCAACTTTTGATGGAAAATCAAAATCTAAAAAAATGGTTTAGTGATGAAGAACTCGTTGTTATGAAAGAAGCCATAGAAGATCACAGAGCTTCATCAAAAAATTCCCCTAGAAGCATTTATGGAAAGATTGTTGCTGAGGCAGATAGAGAAATCTCTATCAAACGAGTGATACAACGTACTTTGCAATATGGTTTGAAAACACATCCTCATCTCTCATTTGAAGAACATTTTGAACGTTGCTATATGCATTTACAAGAAAAATATGGACTAAATGGTTACCTAAAACTTTGGTTCAAAAATGGGAAAAATGCACAAAATTTATATGAATTACAACAACTTATTCTAGATAAAGACAAACTAAAAAATGAGTTCAGAAAATACTATATTGAAGAGCAAGAAAAGTAAAAGTAATCCATGGACTTGGATTCCTACGCTCTATTTTGCTGAAGGTTTGCCTTATGTTTTGGTAATGACCGTTTCGGTTATTATGTATAAAAACTTGGGTGTTTCCAATAGCGACATTGCATTCTACACAAGCTGGCTTTATCTGCCTTGGGTCATCAAACCCCTATGGAGTCCGTTTGTTGATTTGCTAAAAACCAAACGTTGGTGGATTTATTCCATGCAAATGCTAATAGGCATTGGATTGGCAGGGATTGCATTTTTCATCCCCACAAGTTATTTTTTCCAAACCACGTTAGCATTTTTTTGGTTACTAGCATTTAGCTCAGCAACGCATGACATTGCTGCTGATGGTTTCTATATGTTGGCTCTCAAGGAAAATGAGCAATCACTTTTCGTAGGTATTCGAAATACTTTTTATCGTATTGCTACAGTTACCGGAGAAGGATTACTTGTTATGCTTGCAGGATATTTATCTACAAAAATTGGGAGTATGGCTTATGCTTGGAGTCTAACATTTTTTGTTGTTGCAGGCTTGTTTTTGGCAATTTTCGCCTACCATCATTTTCAATTGCCCAAACCGCAAGTAGATGTAAAAAACTCGCTACAAAACTTTGGGGAACTTTTTATTAGTTTTTTCAAAAAGAAAAACATTGTTATTTCCTTTTTATTCCTTTTGCTTTACCGTTTTGGAGAAGCTCAATTGGCAAAACTTGCTGCTCCTTTTTTGTTGGATTCAGTAGAAGTTGGTGGACTTGGAGTTTCGACCGAAAATGTAGGCTTTTTTAAAGGAACAATTGGCGTAATAGCACTTCTTGCTGGTGGTATTTTAGGAGGAATTGTTGTAGCCAAAGATGGCCTTAAACGTTGGCTCTGGCCAATGGCTTTATTGATGAATTTGCCAAATTTAATTTACGTTTATTTTGCTTACGCTCAGCCACAATTGCTATGGATTATCGCTTCTGGCGTTGCCTTCGAACAATTCGGTTATGGATTTGGATTTACGGCCTTTATGTTATATCTAATTTTTATTTCTCAAGGAGAGTTCAAAACAGCACATTATGCTATCGGAACAGGCATTATGGCACTCGGAATGATGTTGCCAGGCATGTTTGCCGGCTATATTCAGGAAGCAGTTGGTTATGCTCCGTTTTTTATTTGGGTTTGTCTTTGCACCTTTCCAGGTTTCATTCTGCTTCGCTTCCTAAAAATAGATGGTGATTTTGGCAAGAAATAAACACCTGCAAAAAAACAAATGAAAAAAGCATTACTTTTTTGTACATTTGTAGAAAAAGAAAAAAAGAGTTGTTATGTTGGTAAAAGTTTTCGGTGCTGCAGTTCAAGGGATTTCTGCTACTATAATTTCTATTGAAGTTAACATTTCGCGTGGGATAAAGTTCTTTCTGGTTGGACTTCCTGACAATGCTATAAAAGAAAGCCACGAAAGAATTGTATCTGCATTGCAACACAACGGAATAAAATTTCCTGGGCAACAAATCGTAATCAATATGGCTCCTGCCGACATAAAAAAAGAGGGAGCAGCATACGATTTACCTCTTGCAATCGGAATCCTAGCAGCGAATGGTAATGTTTCAAAAGAAAAAGCTGAGCAATATCTCATTATGGGAGAGTTGTCTCTTGATGGTTCACTTAAGCCAATAAAAGGAGTTCTTCCCATTGCTATCAAGGCCAGAGAAGATGGTTTCAAAGGTTTTATTTTACCCAAAGAAAATAGTAGAGAAGCCGCTGTTGTAAACAACTTAGAAGTTTATGGAGTTTCTAACATCACCGAAGTTATTGATTTCTTAAACGACAAAATAACGCTTGAAAAAACAGAAGTAAACACACGCGAGGAGTTTTTTGCACACATCAATGCATTTGACATCGATTTCGCTGATGTTAGAGGGCAAGAAAATGTTAAGCGTGCATTAGAAATAGCTGCTAGTGGTGGACACAACGTCATAATGGTAGGCCCTCCAGGTGCAGGTAAAACAATGTTAGCGAAACGTTTACCAACAATTCTGCCTCCTTTCACTCTTCATGAGGCTTTAGAAACTACAAAAATTCATTCTGTAGCAGGAAAAATTAACAAAGAGACATCATTGATGACTCAACGTCCATTTAGAAATCCGCATCATACTATTTCAGACGTAGCACTTGTTGGAGGAGGTGCATATCCTCAACCCGGAGAAATATCATTAGCACATAATGGAGTTCTCTTTCTCGATGAACTTCCCGAATTCAAACGTACTGTTTTAGAAGTTATGCGTCAACCTCTTGAGGATAGAAAAATTACTATATCTAGAGCAAAATCATCAATCGAGTATCCAACAAGCGTTATGCTTATTGCTTCGATGAATCCTTGCCCCTGTGGTTACTACAATCACCCTACAAGAGAGTGTGTTTGTCCTCCAGGAATGGTTCAAAAGTACTTAAGTAAAATCTCAGGACCACTACTTGACCGCATTGACATTCACATAGAAATTGTACCTGTTCCATTCGAAGAATTATCCAAAAAAGAAGAATTGGAAAATAGTGAAACTATTAGGAAACGAGTAATTAATGCTCGAAACATCCAAAGCAAACGTTTTGAAAAATATCCAGGAATTTATTGCAATGCTCAAATGAGTTCGAAGCTAATCAGAGAATTTGTTCAACTTGATTCCGAAAGTGAAAACCGACTAAAAACTGCTATAAATCGACTAAATTTGTCAGCTCGTGCCTACGATAAAATATTAAAAGTGGCGAGAACAATTGCAGACATGGATGAAAGTGAAAACGTAAAACCTCATCACATCTCAGAAGCCATCAATTATAGAAATTTAGACAGAGAAGGTTGGGGTGGATAAAAAAACAATTTTTGAGATTACTAAAAATCCCTACTGTGCGGCTCAGTAGGGATTTTTTTACAAAAAAAATCTCAACATACTAACTACCATACAACAGAATATGTTACTCCATTAAAATCAAATGAAAATTTTATAGTTTCAAACTTTTTCTTAGAATCGGAAACTAGTATGGTTTTATCTACGCTAGAATATGCAGGAATTTCAAACTCAGAATATTTATTTTCCTCAATCTTTTTTGAGGCAAATTCATTTGCCTCCTCAGAAATTTTATCTGCCTTTTCTTTCTCTTGTTGATACACTTGATATCTTAATTGCCCATCTACATATACTTCCGAAGATTGACTTTTTTGAGAACTACCATTTGCACTATAAGCCTGTGAGGATGTATTGCTACTACTATTTTTTTCTGATTTTGCCGCTGCTCCTGCAGCTCCTACTCCTACATATCCACTATTGTTTACCCCTACTACAGCACCTTGGACTGTCCCTACAGCAGAAGATTTCTGACTAGTATTAGTACTGGATTCAGCTACAGATACAGAACTTCCTTGACCAGAGTATGTTGATTGTACACTTTGAGTTGCAGCCGCATTGGCAGTTGCTTCTGCTCTCCAGTACGCCAATTTGGATTTTTTCTCTGCATAATCTTTATAAATATCAATCGCTGTTATTTCTGAAATAACCATATTTTTAGAAACCTTATCCTCTTTTATAAACTCAACTTTTACATTTTCTATGCTTCCATTAATGGTTTTATCACTTGCATTCATAAAAAACAAGCCTATTTCTATAAAATGATAATATGAATCTAACCAACCACCACCACATATCTTTTCTCCGCCAATAGTTTTTCGGTTTTTATCTCCATAAATATCATATGCTTTCTTTTCTAATTTAACAGACAAACCAAAAACTCCATCACTTGGGACAATTGCCTTATATGTACTTCTCTGTGTGTTAGATCCGTCTCTAGTCTCGTGAATACCACATTTTAAACCTCTTTTATAAGAACGTTCCTCAACAACAATACCTGATTCATTATATACTTTTAGAATTCCATCAAGTAATCCATCTTTATAAGGAAATGTTGCGTATACATATCCACTAGGATAATACATAGTAAGCGTTCCTTCTAATATATTTAACTTGTATTGAGAAGTACTTTCTAAGAAACCATCCTCATCATACTCATTATACTCACCAGAAAAAACATCTCCATTCATTATACCGTTATAAATAATCCCCCCCTTATTAGTATATGTTACATATTTTCCACTTATAGTATCATTAATGTACATAATCTCTGATTCTATATTACCATTTGGATAATAAGTTGTACACAAACCATTTAACATACCACTCTTATAATTTATCATTGCCATTACTTGCCCACTAGAAGAATAGCGAGTATATAGATTTGTAAATATACTCTTAGAATCATCATACCTATCAATTGAGATAAAATCACCTTCCGCATAAAGATAATTTTCTCTCACATTATAATCTTTAAATTTTTTTGGAAAATTTGGATCTTTAGGAGTATTTGTCACACGATAATAATTGGCAAATTCTATACCCATTACACCTTTCCACTCTTTGTCATAGTACAATGTATCAACAATACTTGTACTTTGTGCTCTCAAAAGTGAGAAACCACACACAACAGCTAACAAAATAACATTTCTTTTCATTCTTATTATTAGTTTAGTTGCCTACAAGTCCCTCAAAATCAGCGTTAATATTTAATAAAACATACAAGAAAAGCGTAGAGACTTGTCACGCTCACCGAAAATCAGGCTCTGGAAAAACCTCTAATAGAAATGAACAGAGAAACAAATACCCCACGCTGCCGCATTTACCAGAAGAATTGCAACGTGAGGCTACAAATGGTAACATACAAACAGAATGAGCGCCGCATTGTCTCTACCCTCTATTAGTTGAAATTTTCCAGATTTCGATTTTCAGGTAAAAGCAAGAAACGCATTCTTATTCCAAAGGATTTCTCCCCCTTGGACTTGGCAAAAGTACAATTTATAATTTTAACTCATTTAAATTTTATTGCTTTTTTCGTACCTTTGTAATGTAAAATGAAGCTTTAATGAAACAACGTATATTTCTACTTTTCTTCATCGTTTTGATGCCATTTGTTGTTCTTCTTGGGCAAACTCGTAAGGATTTAGAAAAACAACGAAAAAAAGTTCAAAACAACATAAACTACACTGCGAAACTACTTAACGAGACAAACAAATCAACTCGCACAAGTACAAATAAAATAAATCTATTGCAACAAAATATAAAGCAACGTACTCAGCTTATTCAGATTGTTGGGAAAGAATTGGATGAGTTGAATCTGTTTCTCGACACACTCCAAAACAGAAAAACAAAACTCGGAGAAGAACTTCAAATTTTGAAAAACAATTACGTTCGTTTGGTGCAGCAAACACATTTTCATTACAATGCTGTCAATTCTTTTATGTTTGTTTTTTCGGCAGAAAATTTCAACCAACTTTTTCGTCGTTTCAGGTATTTACAAGAATTTAGTGCGTACAGAAAACAACAAATAAAAGAAATTGAAAACAAACAAGCAGAAATTCAAAAAGTAGAAGAAAACATTGTTGCAAACATCAACAAAAAGAATGATTTTATAAAAATAAAACGTGAAGAAACTGTTCGTTTGGAATATGATAAGTCTCGCGAAAACAAAAATCTTGAAGCGCTAAAACGAGACAAAAAGAAATGGGAAAATAAACTCAAAGAGCAAAAACGTTTAGCGGCAGAATTAGATAAAAAAATCCAAAAAATCATTGATCAAGAGATAAAAAAACGGACTAAAACCACAACTGACAGCAAAGGTAAAGTGGTTGAAAAAATAGAACTTACAAAGGAAGAAACTCTCCTTGCTGGCAACTTTGAAAAAAACAAAGGACGACTTCCTTGGCCAGTTGAAAAAGGTTTTGTTACCAAAAAATTTGGAGTTCAAAAACACCCTACTCTTCCTCACATAGAATACAACATAAAGGGAATTTTTATACAAACAACTGCAAATTCAAATGCTAGAGCCGTTTTTGATGGAGTTGTAAGCAGCGTTATTGTTATACCAGGTAAAAACACAGCAGTAATCATTCAGCATGGCAACTATTTTACTCTTTACCAAAACTTACAAACCGTGTATGTAAAACAGGGCCAGAAAGTATCAGCAAAGCAGGCCATCGGGAAAATTTATACTGATCCTGAAGATGACAACAAAACCGAAATGGAATTTAGAATCCTCAAAAATTACACGCCTCTAAATCCTGAGTATTGGTTGGCAAAATAAAACAATCGTTATTTTCCCCTAAAAAAGTAGAACTCTCTAAAAAAAGAGAGTTCCACCACTAAAGTAAATATAAAGATGTAGAATTTTATATCGTTTGTTCAATATTCCAAACAAATGCACGCACTCCAACTTCTGTATTTCTAAGATCAAGTTTGTGAACTGTTTTAAGTAATTCATCAACTTGATTGTCCTCAACAATAGTAATTACAGCCGAGTTCATTTCTGGCCAAGTATGTGTTCCTCTACGAGGTTCACCGCCATTTGTTCCACGACCTTGTACATCTTCAAAAAAAGTGAAACCACTTATCTTCAACTGATCAAGCATATATTCAACTCGTTCTGTATTTGCTTGATTAAATACTATAAAAACTGCTTTCATTTTCTATTTTTTCTATTAGAAGAAAGACTAGTAGCAACTAATGTTACTAACTAATCTTTCTTAAAAATTTATTATTCTTTTATCTGCATAAAAATGTACTCTTTTTGCTCTTTAGCAATTTTGTCTCGTTCTCCATGACGACTCAACATTGCATAAAGGATTGGTACAATAACCAATGTGATAATGGTAGAAACTAGCAAACCACCTATTACAACCACACCCATTGATTGCCACATTTCCGAACCTTCTGATTGAGAAAGAGCCATTGGTAACATACCCAAAATTGTAGTAAATGCTGTCATAAGTACAGGACGTAAACGGCTTTCGCCAGACATTGCAATTGCCTCATTAAGTTCGTAACCACGGTCGCGCATAAGGTTGATATAATCCACAAGCACAATACCATTTTTAACAACAATACCAACCAAAAGAATCACTCCCAACGCACCAATCATATCTAGAGTATAACCCGTAAGCCAAAGAGCAAGAATAACACCAGGAAGAGCAAAAACCGCCGATGACATAATAATTGCTGGCTTTGTCAAATTCTCGAACTGAGAAGCCATAACAATATACACTAGCAAAACAATCAACGCCAATAACAATCCCATATCAGCAAAAGTTTCTTGCTGGTCTTCATAAGTTCCTCCAATATGCACATTGATGCCTTCTGGAGTATCAACAGTAGAAATAACCGACTTAATTTCAGCCGCAAGCTCACCAAGCGAAATGCCTTCTGGAGTAACTTTTACTTTTACAATACGCTGACGCGTTTGTCTGCGAATTTCAGGAGGACACCAATATTCTTTAACCTCTGCCAATTCACTTACCTTAACTTGTTTCCCATAAGCATCCATCAATACAAGGTTTTCTATTTCGGACAACTCATCTCTGAACTCCTCTTTCAAACGCACAACAATATCATATTCTTCTCCGTCTTCTTTGAGATATCCAGATGTCATTCCATAAACACGATTTCTAATATACATTGCCACTGCCGACGTACTAAGTCCATGACGAGCCAATTTTTCTTTGTTAAATATAAGTTGGATTTCTGCACGGTCTTCTTCTCTATCAATATTTATATCTCGAGCACCTTCAATATTTTTGAATAACTGCTTGTATTCTTCTGCCAAAGCATTAGTTTTGTCAAAATCATAACCCAAGATTTCAACATCAACAGTATTTGAAGAGTTTCCTCCCATTCCAGATGAAGTAGAAACAGTATAATCTACAACCTCTGGAGTTTGATTCAACACACCACGTATTTCTTCTGCAATTTGCCAAATAGTACGCTCACGTTCATACTTTTTAGGACAACGAATAGTTAGCGAAGCTTTATTATTGTTAGAAGAACTAAACAAGGAACCAATAGAAGCTTCGTCATCAGAACCTACCGAAGTAGATATCAACTCAATTTCTGGAGCTACTACACAAAATTCTGCTTCCAACTGACGTAACAGTTTCATAGACTCCTCTACTCGAGTACCTCTTTGGAACTCAATAGTTACCGACATTCGCCCATTATCTTGTTGCTTCATAAAGTCAGTACCAATTTTTCCCATAAAGGCAGGAATAAGAGATATCACAAAAAATGCTACTAAAACTAAAATCGTTACAGCCTTATGATTCAAACACCAACGCAACGAGTTAGCATAGAAACGGTCTATTTTGTTCAAGAGCGAAATCACATATTTCGTATACCAATTTTGTTTCTTAGCTTCTTCGTCAACAAGATGACCATTTTCGTCAATTGATATGGCACGAGATTTAAGCATTTTTGAACAAAGCATTGGTGTAAGCGAAATTGCCACAACAGTAGATGTACAACAAACAATTGTTACAATCCAACCCAATTCTTTGAACAAAATACCTGCTTGTCCGGTAAGCATTGTAAGAGGAACGAATACTGCAACAATAACCAACGTTGTTGCTATAACCGATACCCAAACCTCATTTGTTGCATAAATAGCCGCTTCTCTTGGTCTTGCTCCTCGTTCAATGTGTTTTGTTATGTTCTCTAGAACCACAATAGCATCGTCCACCACCATACCAATTGCCACATTGAGCGAACAAAGCGAAATAATGTTCAACGACGAATCAACCATCTTTAAGTAGACAAACGCCACAAGTAAAGAAATAGGAATTGTTACCCCAATAATGATTGCTGCACGCCATTTACCTAAGAAGAATAACACTACAAGAACCACAAAGATCAATGCATACATTACAGATTCGGTCAAGCCATCAATAGCATTTTGAATCTCAGTAGATGAATCATAAATTTCTTGGAATTTAATATCGGGTGGAAGTTTTTTCTGAATTTCAGCCAATTGCGCTTTTACATCTTTACAGATTTGAACCGTATTGGCACCTGATTGTTTCATAATTACCAAACGCACACCATCGCGTCCCATTCCAATTTTCTTCCCCGAAATTTTTTCGTCGATTGTAATGTCTTTAATGGTATCACGAACAATGGCCAAATCACGCACATAAACCTGTTTTCCGTTATTGGTTGTAACAACAATATCGTTCATTTCCGAACTTTCTACGTACTCACTTTGCACGCGAAGTTGATATTGTTCTTTACCCATTTTTACCGAACCTGAAGCTAAGTTTAGGTTATTTCCTGAAATTGCATTTCCTACTTGCTCTACTGATAGGTTGTATGCCTCCAATTTTTGTGGATCAAGATCAACATAAACATAGCGTTGAGGAGCACCAGAAAGAGAAAGGTTTCCAATTCCATCGATACGATTCAATACATTTACAACATTATCATCAAGAATTTTCTCCAAACCTGGATAACTTTCTTCGGCCGTCACAGCATACTGCATAATCGGCATCATAGATGTGTTAAATTTGAGAATCATTGGACGAGAAACTCCATCAGGCAAATTGTCATAAACAAAGTCTATAGACGTTCGGATATCGTTTACCGCCTCATCGAGGTCGTGTTCCCATTCAAATTCGAGCATCACGAGCGACATATTATCTTTACTTGTCGAAGTAATCTCCTTCAGCCCTTCCACCGAGTTTAAACTATTTTCAAGAATCTTTGTTACATTAGTTTCTATCTCTGAAGAGTTAGCTCCAGGATAAGCCGTCATTACCGAAATATAAGGAGGCTCCATTTCTGGCAACTGATCAATAGGAAGTTGAATGTAACAAAATGCCCCAATAATCATCACAGCCACAAAAATCAAGGCTGTAGTGACGGGTTTATTAATCGCTGTTTTGTAAATTGCCATTGTTAGTTACAATTAAAAATTTATAAGACAAATTAACAATAAATTAAGTTGCTTTAGTTTTTTATTCATTCACATTGATTTTAATACCATCAATCAATCGTGCTTGACCCACCACAACAAGATCATCGCCAACATTTAGCTCCTCTGAAACAATTTCTGTTTTATCATCAAAACGTTGTCCAAGCGTTACTCGTATACGTTTTGCATAGCCGTTTTCGTTCACAAAAACAAAACGTTCATTAGATCCTTGCATTTTCAATACGGCTTGATATGGAACAACAATTGCTTGAGTTGTACCCAAAGGCAAAGAGGCATTTACATACATTCCCGGACGAAGCAATTCTTTTGCATTAGGAATTCGCACTTTCACTTGGAACGTATGCGTTGCAGGATCAATAGTTGGAAAAACAGTTTCAATAACAGCCATAAAAGTTTGATCAGGATAAATATCCGAGCGAAGTTCAATTTCCATTCCTCTTTTTACATCAGGAAAATGTTGTTCAGGCACAGCAATTTCGGCTTTCAACAAATTAATTTGTGTCAAAATCAAAATAGGTTGACCAGAGTAAAGTTCGCCATCCTCATAATTTTTGGCAGAAATAACCCCTGAAAATGGAGCCTTAACATATGTGTTTTGTTCCATAAAATCAAGATTCTCTTTTGTTTGGTCATAAGAAAGCTTGAGTTGATCGTAAGTTTGTTGAGTTGCTGATCCTGTTTTCAAAAGAGCCTCTACACGTGCAAGTTCTACACCCAAATTAGCGTATGCCAACTTTGTTGTTTTGTATTGCAACTGATCCATGCGCACAAGATCATCGCCCTTTGCCACACGACTACCTTCTTCTACAAAAATTTTCTCAATCTTTCCTGTTACTGAAGGTGCAACATTTTGTGTTTCATAACCCTGAAGTGTTGTACTCAAATTAATCTTTCTGTCAAATTGAGTCGCTTCTATTTTTTGTACTCGCACTTGTTCAACACGTTCATTTTCATCTGAAGTTTGTGCATTCTTGTTATCTCCACAAGCAACCAAAAGTGTTGCCAACAAAGAGATTGCAACCATTTCTTTACAAATCTTTATCATTTTTCTATCTTTTTAATGTTATTTCTCTCACTTTTATCTAAAAACTTCCATGCCAATGAAACTTCAAAATTGTGCATTGGCGAATTATTTATTGTTACATTTTCACTTCCCGACCGAATTTGGTAAGCATAACGATTTTGTATTAACTGATAACGAAAATCAAGTGCAAAATGCCAAATATCAAAACCCGTTCCACAATCTAAACCTATTAACGATTTCCGAAGAGTATAAGTCAACGGCGTATTTTCGCAATCGGTCTTTGACTTCAAATCAAACGAGAAATCAGGTCCCACCATAACGCGCCAATTAAAAAGGCGTCGATCAATAATCTTCACACCAAATAATACTGGCACATTTATTCCCTGAAGAATAACCTTGTGAGTGTCTTTTTCTCCAAGCGAAAATGATGTATAATTGCGATTATATAGAACTTCTACTTGTCCATAAAGTCGTTTTCCAAAACGCGACATCAAACCAATATTAAATCCATTTGCAAGGCTATTCTCCATCGAACCAGATTCCCATTTTTCGCTAAACCCGAGAGATGAGTTATAACCCACTTTTACTCCCAATGTTATGTTTTGCGAAAAAACAGCCGTCGCAAACAAACAGAAAACTAATATGGCACAATATCTGATTTTCATTTATTTAATAACTTTTTCAAGTTAATTTGAGCTTCTAACAAATTCAAAATTGACTGAATGTAATCATTTTGAGCGGTCAAAAAAGTAGTACTCGCATTAGTAAGTTCTAAACTAGATGCGTATCCATGTTCAAATTTATTTGAAACACTACTAAACACACGTTGCGATACATCAATATTCATCTTTTGAACTTCAAAATCTTCATACGCAGTTGAAAGATTATAACGCAATTGCTTATGTTGAACTAACAATCCATCGCGTGCATCGGCCAACTGATTTTCTGCCGCCTGTTTTGCCAAACGTTTTTCTGTAATGGCAGCAGCACGTTTTCCACTTGACCATAAAGGGATTGAAAGTTGTAACCCAACAACACCCATTGATTGCTCCATTGCTGCTTCTCCAGAAAAGTACTTATTAGGTGATGTATATTGATAAAAAGCACTCAATGTTGGGACATAAGCCATTCCTGCCATAACCACATTCTTCTGAGCCATTTCCACATTTTTATTTGCCAACTGATAACTATAGTTATTGTTGATATCAAAATCCTGACCCAAAAGTTGAAGTGCCGCTTCCACGTTAATCAAAGCATCCAAATCGTCGGTCAACTCCAATTCAACATCTGGTCCACAAGCCAATTGCAACGCCAACGAATTGTAAATCAATTCTACAGAACGTTTAGTGGAATTGATTGCGCTTCTCATACTCGAAACCTGCACTAGAAGTTGATCTGCTTGAGTTTGTTCTGCAGCACCTGCTTCAACCACATTTTTAGTTATCTCATACAAATTCTCCAAATTTTGCAAAGTACTATCAAGCAAAGAAACAGTTTTGTTCATTGCCAACGCCGTGATGTACAAATTTTCAACATTCAAAACAACGTCCAATTCACTACTTTTATGATTGATATTCTGCATCTCAATAGCTAAATTGTTAAGCAGAACTCCTACTATCAATTGTCCATTCACAGCTATCGAAGCACTAACTCCCAACGAACCCGCCAAGTTTTCTATATCACGATTCATTTCCATTCCTGCTCCCATAGAAAATTTCATTTTCCCATCGGTGTAATTCAAACCAAGCGACATATCAGCCTGTGGCAACATCGCTGCAATAGTTTGCCAACGCGAAGCATACGCCTGACGAACAGAGAGTTCAGCATTTTGCAATGTACGATTATTCTCAAGTGCATACTGCTTTGCATCTTCGAGCGAAAGCGAAAGTTTTTCAGAATCTTGCTGCGCATATGAAGCAGCAAACACAAAACTAAGTAACCCTATCAACCAGATTTTTTTCATATCAATTTATATTTCTATTTCTTTTTTCATTTCTTCATAATACTTCAACCCCTTAGCACTTACAATTGATCGCACGAGGGTATCAATCAAAAAATTGACTATTTCTCCTATAGTTGTTTTTTTTTCTTTCAGAAACTCTTCAAAAAACGCTTCTGAGTGCAAACTCAAAAACAATGCCATAGTAGGAATGTTCAGATTTTCTCTAAAAAAACCTTCGTCCACTCCTCTACGCAAGAATTTCTCCGTACGATTTTTTTTTACCTCAGCCATCACTTTTTTATGTTCGAAAAATACGTTCGGATAATATTTTTTCAAATCATAAAAGAAACACATATGACGCTCAACCTTATGACCAACAAAAAATCTTGTATCAGCAATAATCGAATTGATTACATTTTGGTTGGTATCAGCTTCAATTGCAGCCAATTTTTTCTCCCGTTTTACTCTTTCTTCTCGCAAAATTGCACTCAAGAGATCTTCTTTCTGCTTGAAATACACATAAAAGGTTTTTTTAGAAATGTGCAAATGATTGCAGATGTCATCAATTGAAACACTTTTTACCCCAAAATCGACAAAAAGTTTTGCTGAAACGCTCAATATCTGTTCTTCAATTGTCATCTTTTCAATTTTAGTTATATTCGCACACTTTTTTCAAGTGCAAAGATAATTATAGAATAGTAAATTTGCATTAAAAAATATGTTAATAAAACAAAATATTAACTCAAATCACTATAAATCAAACATATAAAAGAAACTATTTTACGAAAAAAGTTTCCAAGAGTACAAAAAAAGGAATGCAATTTGAAATAAATTCACCATACAAACCCACAGGCGATCAACCCGAAGCCATCAAACAACTTACTGAGAATCTCCAAAAAGGAATTTCTCATCAAACACTTCTTGGAGTTACCGGTTCGGGAAAAACTTTTACCATTGCTAACGTCATAAAAAACCTGCAAACCCCAACGTTAGTACTAAGCCACAACAAAACTCTAGCTGCTCAACTTTATAGCGAACTCAAAACATTTTTTCCTAACAATGCAGTAGAGTATTTTGTTTCCTACTATGACTACTACCAACCAGAGGCATACATTCCTCAAACCGATACCTATATCGAAAAAGATTTGGCCATAAATGACGACATTGAAAAACTACGCCTTTCAGCAACCTCATCGCTACTTTCTGGAAGAAAGGATGTAATTGTAGTTTCGTCAGTCTCGTGCTTGTACGGTATCGGAAATCCTTCCGACTACTTCGAAAATAGA
This sequence comes from Paludibacteraceae bacterium, assembly GCA_045612365.1. Classification (GTDB taxonomy): domain Bacteria; phylum Bacteroidota; class Bacteroidia; order Bacteroidales; family Paludibacteraceae; genus RGIG9608. The sequence continues at coordinate 6,864 of JAZKYY010000004.1, read as the reverse complement.
ATTCCTCTTGCTGTTGGAAGAAAAATAGCACAAGAGGTTTTTCTCCGACGACTTACCGACAATCTCTATGTTCGCAACGATTTGGATGTGAACAGAGGATATTTTCGGGTCAAAGGCGATACGGTTGATATTTTCCTAGCTTATGCCGATTATATTCTACGAGTCATCTTTTGGGACGACGAAATAGAATCAATCGCAGCAATCGATCCGCTAAGTGGTTCCATTATTGAGTATTTTCAAGAATTTTCTATCTATCCAGCCAACATCTTCGTACCTACAAAGGATCGTATACAAAGTGCCATTTACAAAATTCAAGACGACTTGATGGAGCAAATTGAGTTTTTCAAAGAAATTGGCAAAAACTACGAGGCAAAGCGAATTGAAGAACGGGTAAATTATGATCTAGAAATGATCCGAGAACTAGGATATTGTTCCGGTATTGAAAATTATTCGCGCTATTTTGATGGTAGACAAGTGGGTTCTCGTCCGTTTTGCCTACTCGACTATTTCCCCGAAGATTTTCTTACTATAATCGACGAAAGCCACGTAACCATTCCGCAAATTCATGCCATGTTTGGTGGAGACAAAGCACGTAAGAAAAACCTCATCGACTACGGTTTCCGACTTCCTGCCGCTGCCGACAATCGTCCTCTGAAGTTCAACGAATTCGACCAACTTGTAAAACGAGCCATTTACGTCAGTGCAACGCCTGCCAACTACGAACTAGAGCGCAGCAATGGTGTAATTGCCGAGCAAGTTGTTCGCCCAACTGGTCTACTCGACCCCGTTATTGAAGTTCGCCCAAGCGTCAATCAAATAGACGACTTACTAGAAGAAATCATTCTAAGAGCCGAAAAAGATGAACGAGTGCTGATTACAACACTCACTAAACGCATGGCCGAGGAATTGACAAAATACTTACAAAAGAATGGTGTTCGGTGCACATACATCCATTCCGAGGTAGAAACTCTGAACCGAGTACAAATTATGGAAGACCTACGCAACGGTCTGTTCGACGTACTGATAGGAGTAAACCTCTTGCGCGAAGGACTCGACTTGCCTCAAGTGTCTCTTGTGGCCATTCTCGATGCCGACAAAGAAGGTTTTTTACGTTCACATTGTTCGCTTACACAAACCGTAGGAAGAGCAGCGCGACATGTGAATGGAAAAGCTATTATGTACGCCAACAAAATCACCAATAGTATGAAGCAAACTATTGATGAAACCAACCGCCGACGCGAAAAACAACTCTCATACAACACCAAGCACAAAATCACCCCACAGTCAGCACACAAAAACGCCACCGTGGCTTTTCCTCAAAAGAAAACTGAGAAAAATATTTTGCCTCAAATAGAAGAAAATTTATTGCTTACAAATAAAAAAATAGACCTAAATTCCTCTCCTCGAGATTTGGACTCAGCCATTGCTCAAACAAAAAAGAAGATGCAAGGGGCTGCAAAAAAATTGGAATTTATCGAGGCGGCTCAGTAGCGCGATTTGCTAAAAAAACTAGAAGAAGAAAAAAGCCGACTACTTTGACGCAGTTTTTTCTTGCAAAAACTGCCCAACAGCTTTTTTTATGGATTGCAACCCAAAATCCTCTACCTTCACTTCTTCAATAGACATAAAGGAAACACAAGCCACATCATCCGACGCACAAAGTGGCGAAAAATCCTTTACCTGACATTCATAGAACATGTCGAGTGTAGCCACATCGGCATCCGAATAGTGGTACACGTTGGGTACCGAAAAAAGATATTTCATCTTTTTCACCTCCAGGTGTAGTTCTTCCATAATCTCTCTTTTCAGTGCATCCTCGGCCGTTTCTGCGGTATCAACAAACCCACCGGGGAGGTCCAACGAACCCTTCTGCGGATGGCGCGCCCTCACACACACCAGTAGCTGACCCTCTTCATTGAATATAAATGCAGCCACCGCAGCCGATGAATTGAAATAAAACTCAAAACCACATTGATCACATTTCTTGGAGCGAGAAGTATTGGCAGCAAACTGAGACGAGCCACATTTGGGGCAGAAACGAAACGTACGTATCATGGTGTGTTCTGTTTTTCTATATATCTAAATTATTCAATCACTTATCACTTCGTTCATTAGCACATCGTGCTCTTCGTGGGGAATCTCACTTAGGCGTTGAAACGAGAAGCAGAGCCCTATGCAATAGCAATGGTTTTGAGAGAGAAAGCGGTCGTAGTAACCACGCCCACGCCCCAAGCGGTGTCCATCAGCAGAAAATGCCACTCCCGGCACTACAGCCACATCTACTGCTCCGTCGTAAAAAGATTTTTGAGGCTCTTTTATACCAAACGAACCCGTTTGAAGATGCTCATCTACCAAAAACTCTGCCATAAATAGTTCTTCGCCACGCACCACGGGAAGAAACACTCGTTTTGTTTTTGCTACCTCACGTAAAAAATCGTGCGTTGCTACCTCGTCGCACAACGAATGAAAAAGCAAAACGGTTTTAGCCGACCGAAAACGTTCATTTTCTCGCAACACATAAAGAGCCTTTTCCGAGAGTATTGGTAACTCGTTCCTATGCTCTTCCATAAGTGTTTTAATGTATTTTCTACATTCGGCTTTTGTCATGCTCTTTGTTACAAAAATTATTTTTCGATAGATGCCAACATATCGCTCAAGCGTTCTACCTTCGATTTTGTAATGGCTACACGCCCCGAGCGGATAAACTGCAACACTCCTATGGTTTGGCTGAGTTCATCGAAAAGTTTTTGTGTCTCTTCGTAGGTTCCAGTTTTTTCAAAAACCACGCAGGTCTCTGTCAGTTCCAACACACGTATGCCATAGTTGCGAATTAGCACCTCAATACTTCCCATTTCTAGAAGTTTTGCGGTAGAAACCTTGTAAAGAGCAATCTCTTGCGACACAAGTTCTTCGTCGGTGTTGTAGTACGCTTTGATAATATCTACACGTTTATCGAGTTGCTTCACCACCTTGTCGATAATGTCTTGCGAAGCATACGACGTGATAGTAAACTTATGGATTCCTTTCAATGCCGATGGAGACACCGAAAGAGTTTCTATATTGAGTTGTCGGCGAGTAAAAACAATGGTTACTTGGTTGAGAAGTCCCACTGTGTTTTCCGAAAAAATAGTTACAATATAAAGTTTCTTTTCCATTGTGAAAAAAATAGATTTTTAAGCGTTTTCTCCCGTCATTATATCAGTTATGGTGTGTCCGGCAGGAGTCATCGGAAATACCAGACCTTCTGGTTCCACATTTACAATCAGCATATATGGGTCATCATTCTTGAGCATATCTGCAATTGCATCCTTAAGTTCTACTCGCTCACTCACTTGACGCGATGCAATGCCATAGGCCTTTGCCAAAAGGGAGAAATCAGGATTAACAAGCTGAGTTTGAGAATAATTTGACTTGTAGAACAATTCTTGCCACTGACGTACCATTCCTAGCCAATTGTTGTTCATCAAAATAATTTTCACACCCGTTTGTTCTTGCATTATGGTTCCAAGTTCTTGAATAGTCATCTGAATACCACCATCGCCAGTAAAGAAACAAACCGTACGATCTGGGCATGCCACTTTGGCTCCAATGGCAGCAGGAAGTCCAAAGCCCATGGTTCCAAGTCCACCTGATGTTACCACACTACGCGAACGACGGAACTTAAAGTAACGAGCCGCCATCATCTGGTTCTGACCAACATCGGTTACCAACACAGCGTCGTGATTCACCGCCTCCGACACTGCAGCCACCACTTCGCCCATTTTCAAATTTCCGCTTTGAGGCATAAGTTCTTTACTGATTACTTCGTTTTTTTCTCTCTCCTCATAAACAGCAAACGAGTCGATCCACTCGGAGTGGTTATTAGGCTGAACCTTTTCAGTCAGTTTTGGCAACACCTCTTTGACATTACCAAGCAAAGGAACAGTAGTTGCAACATTTTTATTCAACTCCGACGCATCAATATCCAAATGAATTACTTTTGCTTGTTTGGCATAGGTATTCAAATTGCCCGTCACCCTATCATCAAAACGCATTCCGATAGCAATAAGCACATCACATTCGTTGGTTTTCATGTTAGGGCCAATGTTGCCATGCATTCCGAGCATACCTTTATTCAAACGAAAATCAGTAGGCATCACCGACTCTCCAAGCAAAGTCCAACCTGCGGGGATATCTGCTTTTTCTAGAAACTCCATCAATTCCTTTTCGGCATTGCCAAGCACCACACCCTGTCCTACTAACGCAAATGGTTTTTTTGCAGAGTTGATTAAATCGGCTGCTTGTTGCACATAAGAGTCTTCCACAATAGGATTTGGCAAATAGCTACGAATAAAGTCACAAACCGACGGTTCGAAGTCCACTTCACTGATTTGTGCATTTTTGGCAAAGTCTAGCACAACAGGTCCTGGTCTGCCACTTCGTGCGATGTAAAATGCGCGAGCAACAGCCCAGGCAATATCCTCTGGACGACGAATTTGGTACGCCCACTTTGTGATAGGCTGTGTGATACCTACAACGTCGATTTCTTGAAAAGCATCCGTTCCCAAAAGCGATGCTCCAACCTGACCCATTACCACCACAATAGGCGTACTATCAATCATGGCATCGCCAATACCAGTAATGGCGTTGGTAGCCCCAGGTCCACTTGTTACAAAGCAAACGCCCACCTTGCCCGAAACACGCGCATAACCTTCGGCAGCATGCGTAGCACCCTGTTCGTGACGCACCAAAATATGGCGCAATTTGTCACTATATTTTTTCAAACTATCATAAACCGTGATAATGGACCCTCCCGGATAGCCAAAAACCGTATCGACTCCCTCGTTGATGAGTGCTTCCATTAGAGCATCGGCTCCTTTTATTCTTTTTTTCATCTTTATTTCTTTTCAAAAACGTTTTATAAAAGTTTACAAAAGTAGTGAAAAGTTGCGACTGATGGGCAAATAAAAAAAATCATTATTCCCATTAGTCGGTGTTTTTTTATACCTTTGTTCTTCCTGAAAAAAAACATTGTTATGGCAAAATCGAAATCAGTTTTTGTGTGTCAAAATTGCGGAGCCGAATCGGCAAAGTGGATTGGCAAATGCCCCTCATGTGGCGAATGGAACACTTATACAGAAGAAGTTGTGCATAAAGATACAGCAAACACATCGAAAGTTCCGCACGGATTTTCGGACATTGCCAAGCAAAAACCACAACTGATAAAAGATGTAACCATTACGGCCGAAAAACGCATCGATACCACCTCCGAAGAGTTCAACCGAGTGCTTGGAGGAGGATTGGTAGAAGGTTCGCTAGTGCTCATAGGCGGAGAACCCGGAATTGGCAAATCGACTTTGGTGCTACAAGTGGCACTTAAGATGAAAAACAAACGCATCCTTTATGCTTCGGGCGAAGAGAGTGCTAGCCAGTTGAAGATGCGATCCGAACGTATACAGCAGGCTGAAAGCGAATGCTACATTGTGAGCGAAACGTCTTTAGAACAAATCTTCACGCACATTCGCAACACACAACCCGACGTTGTGATTGTGGATTCGATACAAACCATTTCGACCGAAAGCATCGACTCCTCACCGGGCAGCATTACGCAAGTGAGAGAGTGCGCTGTGGCGCTTTTACGTTTTGCCAAAGAGACCAACATTCCTGTGCTTTTGATTGGGCACATCAATAAAGACGGCAACATAGCAGGCCCCAAGGTACTGGAACATATTGTAGATGCCGTATTGCAGTTTGAAGGAGACAGACACTACATGTACCGCATACTGAGGGCACACAAAAACCGCTTTGGTAGCACCGACGAACTTGCCATTTTTGAAATGCGACAAAATGGCTTGCGCGAGGTAACAAACCCTTCTGAACTACTGCTCTCGCAAGGAGATAGCGACCTGAGCGGAATGGCTGTGGCGGCATCGATAGAAGGCGTCAGACCTTTTTTGATAGAGATTCAGTCGCTGGTGAGTACGGCAGCATACGGCACTCCGCAACGTTCGTCTACAGGATTCGACGTCAGGAGGCTGAACATGCTTCTTGCTGTGCTGGAGAAACGAGCAGGATTCAAACTTGCACAGAAAGATGTATTCTTGAACATAGCCGGCGGATTGAGGGTGAACGACCCGGGCATAGACGTGGCGGTGCTTGCTGCAGTGCTATCGTCGAACCTCGATGTGGCTATCGACAAAAGCATCTGCATGGCGGGCGAAGTAGGCCTCTCGGGCGAAATACGCCCCGTGGCACGCATAGAGCAACGCATAGGCGAAGCCGAAAAACTTGGTTTTAAGAAAATAATTATCCCCAACTACCGCGAAAAACTCTACAAAGCCAACAATTACAAAATAGAGATTCTTCCCGTTGGACGCATCGAAGAGGCTTTTCGTATTCTTTTTGGGTAAAGTAACAACTTTTTCTCTCCACATAAAAAAAGCACAGCAAAACAGTAGAGCCGTAGCTGATTAGCTACGGCTCTACTGTTACATCTTTTTTTTCTCACTCCCCTAACTCCAAGGGAGCATTCTTTTTTTATTTTCTCTGCCCGTGAGGGGGACAAGGGTAAGATTCTTAAGGACACACGCCACGCACGGACCGCCCATAGCAGCGGTAGTGGCTGCTCCAAATCACGACGTCCGAATCGAAGCTGAGGTCGTAGGCGCCGCTCGAATCGTCCGTACCGAGCGAACTCGACCAATAGTAGCCGTACGACCCTGCGTAGTACAAAGCACTATAGAGGCGATAGCCAGTAGCAGGAAGGAAGATAGAGTTTCCGTTAGGGCCTTCTACATTATAGCCATTAACGCCATTCAAAGTAGTCCATGTCCAAGTACATTCAGTTCGTAATTCATCTTGTTCGGCTTTGGTCGGCATTCGCCA
>JAZKYY010000003.1:0-55994 GCA_045612365.1 Paludibacteraceae bacterium | reverse complement strand
ACTTCCATGATGAAACGTACTTTCAAACGAGTACCTTCGTTAGCACCACAGAATGTATCCATAACGTACAACTTCTTGCCACTCAACTGCTTAACAGCCTTAGCCTTCAAGTCAGCCCAAGCTTCTTCAGAACATGGCTTGTTGTCGTTCTTATATTCTTCAGAAGTCCACCATACAGTGTCCTTGCTAGCTTCGTTCATAACGAAGAACTTATCTTTAGGTGAACGACCTGTATAGATACCTGTCATTACGTTCACTGCACCAAGCTCAGTTTCCTGACCTACTTCAAATCCTTCCAAACCAGCCTTTGTTTCTTCAGCGAACAATACTTCGTAAGAAGGGTTGTGGAGAACTTCCACAGCACCGGTAATACCGTACTTGCTTAAATCTAAATTTGCCATACTTTTATATAAATTAAAATTAACCTAAATTTTATCGGATACAAAGATACATTTTTTTTCTTACTACAAAAAAAAGAGAAAACACTTTTTTCAACAATCAACACAGTCAAAAAATATCCGACATTTCAAACTCAATAAGAGAACTATTAAGTAATTGTTTATGTGTAAAATAAGTCTTATCGTATATTTTTCCATCTATACGAATCTGCTTTATGAAAATGTTCTTTTTGGAAAGGTTATGTGCTTTAATTATAAGTTTATTGCCGTTCTCATAACATATTTCAGCTTCATCAAAGAGCGGTGTTCCTATCTCATAGATTCCTGAAGTTGGATTTACAGGATAAAAACCTAATGCACTCCACACATACCAAGCAGACATCTGACCACAATCTTCGTTTCCACAAAGTCCATCGGGAGCATTGCGATAAAGTTCGTTCATAACCTTAGCAACATAATATTGTGTTTTATAAGGCTGATTTACTGCGTTAAAGAGGTAAATCACATGATGACTCGGTTCGTTACCATGAGCATATTGGCCAATCATTCCTGTCGAAAAAATAGGTAATTCATCATTATCCGTAGCATTCAATGTAAACATCGTATCAAGTTTTTGAGCAAAAAGTTCTTCTCCCATCATCGCTCTCAAACCCACAACATCATGCTGAACTGACCACAAATAATGCCAAGCATTACTCTCGGTAATATGAGATGTATATTCTTTGGCTTCAAATCCATCAATAAAACTACCATCCGAATGACGAGGTTGAAAAAATCCATTATTTCTATTGTACAAATTCTTGTAATATTCGGCACGAGAAGAGAACACTTCAAACAATGAATCTTTATTCATCTGCTTTGCCATTTGAGCTATACACCAATCGTCAAAAGCATATTCAAGCGTTTTTGAAAGCGACTCCCCTTCTTTTTCATAAGGGACATAACCATACTTCTTATAAAGACCAATTCCTCTATAATCATCTATGTTTGCTGTTTCTACACAAGCTTTTAATGCCAAATCTCTATCAAAATCTCCAATATTTTTGAGCATTGCATCGGCAATAACAGGAACAGAATGATACCCAATCATCATATCCGTTTCATTTCCTTGAAAATTCCAAACAGGCAAACGACCAAACTCTTTGTAATGAGCCAAAAACGACTTCACCATATCGTTAGTTCTTTTTGTTTGAACGAGAGAATAAAGCGGATGAGCTGCACGATAAGTATCCCAAAGAGAGAATGTACTATAATTTTGCCAATCAATGGCTTGATGAATTTCTTTGTCGGGTCCAAAATATTTTCCATCGACATCGCAATAAAGAGTAGGAGCCGAGAACGAACGATAAAGTGCTGTGTAAAAATTCACTTTATCATTTATATTTTGTCCTTTAACCTTAATTTTTGACAATTCGGCATTCCATTTTTCTTTTGATAAAATTTTATACGCATCAAAATCCCAATGAGGAGCTTCGGCTTCAAGATTCTTCCTTGCGCCATCAATACTAACACAAGAGATAGCAGTTTTCAGCAGAATCTGTTCATTATCCTGGGTTGAAAAATAAAACATTGCATCACTACCCTTCCCTGAGTATTTTTTTTCTTCGCCATAAAAGATAGATACTGTATCAACTTCGAATCGGTCAAATGGTCTCGAAAACTGAGTCACAAAATATAACCTTTGGTCTTTTGCCCACCCTTCCGAAAAACGATAACCACAAACTGTAACCGAATCAAGAATTTCAATCTTACTATCTTTTGTAAAATCCCAATTCATTGCTTTCGACAAATTAAGCAATACTGCAGAATTTGCCTCAGGGAAAGTATATCGTTGTATACCTACTCGTTCCGTAGAAGTCAGTTCTACATTGATACAATAACCAGTCAAAAAAACCTGGTAATAACCCACTTGAGCAGTTTCGTTGGAATGAGAGAACTTTGAATGAATTCCTAAAGGAGGCTCAGACTCAAAGTAAGGCAAAGTAACTGGTAGGAAAGATATATCGTACAAATCGCCTGCGCCAGTTCCCTGCAAATGCGTATGAGAGAATCCTGCTATAGTGCTATCAGGATAAAAATATCCCGCTATACGATCCCAACCTGGCAATCCATTATCAGGGCTAAGTTGTACCATTCCAAACGGAACTTGTACTCCAGGATAGGTATTTCCTACAAAATCAGTTCCTATAATAGGATTTACATATACGGTAAGATCCTCTTCTATTTTTTTACAACAAGACGAAAGCAAAAAAACAATACTTGTAAAAATTACTAATCTTTTCATTTCTATAAATCTTATTCTTCTACTTCATAGTGTTTCCTCAAAACATTTAATTCTCTTTTCAACGAATCGCACAAAGCAGATTTTTCATCATAAATATTATTCATTTCATTTGAATCCATCTGTAAATCATACAATTCCCAGATATCTATGTCATTGTAAAAATGTATAAGTTTATAACGTTCTGTTCTAATGCCGTAATGACGTTTAACCGCGTGCTCTGAAGGATATTCATAAAAATGATAATACAAACTTGTTCGCCAATCATTCACATCATCACCTTTCAAAAGTGGCAAAAGCGATTTCCCTTGTATTTCCTCTGGAATCTCTACTCCTGCCAACTCCAAAAATGTCGGTGCATAATCAATATTCTGAACCAATTGATCAATAGTTCCTCTTTTCCCTTTTGGTAAACGCATAAGAAGAGGCGTTCTAAATGACTCCTCGTACATAAAACGCTTATCAAACCAGCCGTGTTCACCCATATAAAAACCTTGATCGGAAACATAAACCACCAATGTATTCTCCGACAAACCAGTTTCATCCAAATAATCCAAAACACGACCAATATTTCTATCCAAAGAATGAATAACACTCAAATAATCGGACATATATCTACGATATTTCCAAAGAGACAGAGCCTCTTCACTTAAATTCTGTCTTTTGAAATCATCAATAATCGGATCATAGTAAGCATCCCATTGTTTCTTTTGTTCATCATTCAAATTATTGTAAAGCAAACGCCCCCACTTTTCAAGATATGAAGAATGTATTTCATTTTCTTTGTCTGCCAATTTCAAATCATAAACCAAATCCATATGTTTGGAGATAGTCATTTCTTGCTGCTGAGCTGCTACACGATTTTCATAAACATCAAAAAATGTTTCAGGAATAGGAAAATCAATAGAATCAAACCTTCCCAAATCGCACAAATCGGGCATCCAAGTGCGATGAGGTGCTTTGTGATGAAGCATCAAGCAAAATGGTTTTTCTTTATCTTCACGAGATTCTAACCAATTCAAAGCCAGATCCGTAGTAATATTGGTTACATAACCTTCAATTTGTTTTTCCTTGCCGTTTTCAATAAACTTGGGATTGTAATAGTCTCCTTGACCAGGTAAAATATCCCAATAATCAAAACCTGCAGGAGTGGAAATCAAATGCCATTTTCCGATAATTGCAGTTTCATAACCAGCTTTTTGCAAAAGTTTTGGGAAAGTCATTTGTGCACTATCAAAAGTGCAATCAATGTTGTTCATATAACCATTTTTGTGGCTATGTTTTCCAGTTAGAGCACAAGCACGACTAGGTCCACTAATGGAGTTTGCTACAAAACTATTTGTAAAAATAACCCCCTCATTTCCAATGCGATCAATATTTGGCGTATTGATAAATCTATTGTCATAAGCACTGATTGTTTGATACGAATGGTCATCGGACATAATGAAAAGAATATTCATTCTATCATCCTGTTTCATTTTTTCGTTACACCCACAAAACAAAGTTACTCCTGCTAGTGGCAACATTAATTTTTTATTCATTGATGGTATCTAGTTAAAAAACAACTTCTTGTAAAAAGTATTTTCTTTATTAAAAAACTCTTCAGAAAACTTGTAAGAGAGCTTATGTATAGTAGAAATTTGCTTAATTTGTTCAAATCTCTTTTCCGAAAAATCTTCAAAAAGTTCCTTTTGCAAAACGTCAATATTCTCCGAGGGGAAACGTGGAACTTTTTTCCAACAATTACGATTAAACTCATTATGAGAAATAATCATTGTAAGAAATAGATGAAAAATAGAATAAGAAATCAATTTATTTTCTTTTTTCCAATATTCGCTCAACAAATCACATAACTGCAAAATGATTGGATTATGAGCATTAGCAGCCACCAAACTATTGGCCGCAGAAACCTTTGTCATATACTCTTTATTGAATAGAAACAAGTCTGATTCTGCAATATAATCAGGCAATTTATCAGTTAAAAAGAATGTTGAATCAATCCATATTCCACCATATTTTGCAAGCAATAACACACGGATATAATCAGTATAATGTGCATTAGGGATAATCCCTTTTGAATACTTTTCTTCAATATAAAGTGGCAAAGAAATGTAGTTTTTGATATTATTATTATCCAATAAAACTACCTCATAATCAGATGAAAATTTTTTTATTGATTCCACACATTTCTGCACAATATATGGTGCATTTTCAATGCCTTGCAACCAACAGACCCAAACTTTCTTATTACCACACGAGGAAGATAATTGTTCTGAAAATTGTCGTTTTTCAAACTCATCTAACACATATTTGTACTTTTCTAAATAGCGATAAGAGCCAAGTAAATCACAATTAGTCCGAGCAATTTCATCATTAGGAAAAATCCGGCTTCTAATCTTCCAAAGCAGTGGTTTTATCCCTATTTTCTTGAGAATTTTTATCATTTTTATAATCCTAACTTTTGTAATTATATCAAATTTTCCCTAGAAGTCCTTTTGTAACGTTTCTTCGAAAAAGAATTAATTTCATCCCTTTTTGGGGAGAAAAGCTAATAAAATATCGCACAAAAAGTACACAAGTTCCAATCCATTTTATCAATTCTAAGAAAAGCCTTTCTGCAAATTTTGTTTTTGACTGAGAAAGCGTACGTTGTCTTTCACTTTTTCCAATTTCAAAAGTTAATCGATTGAAATAATCTTCTTCCAACTTTTTTTGAGGAATTATATGATACAAAACAGCTTCAGGCAAATAAAAAATCTGCTTTTTTTGTTTTCGCATTCTATCAAAAACGTCCTTTTCCTCCGCACTTGCAAGCGATTTGCCTTTTCGCCCCAAATCTGTATTAAAAAATCCTATTTCATCAAAAATACTTCTACGATAAGCAGCATTTCCTCCTCCAGGAAACTCATGTTTCCCAAAAGGTTTTATAGTTTCTCCTTTGTACAAATATGCTGTAAGTAACTGCTTGGTATAGAAGGTCATCCAAATAGGTTCCGATGTTTCGTATTGTGGAATAATTGCCCCTCCTGCAGCATCTACAGAAGGATTCTTTTCAAAAAAATCGTAATATGTTTTTAGATATTTAGGATTAACAAAAGCATCATCATCAACATAAATCAAAACGTCTCCTTTGGCTGTTTCAATTCCTTTATTTCTCGCAAACGAAAGTCCTTGATTTTGTTCCTCAACGTACTTAAAATCAATATTTGGAAAATCCGTCTGAAAACGATTACATTCCTTCTCTGTATTATCCGTACTATTATTGTTGACAAGAATAATTTCGTACAGCTTCTCCGAGAAATCATTTTCTGCAATACTCTTCAACAAATTGTAGAGATACTTTTCACGATTATATGTACAAACAATAACTGAAAGTTTCATTTCTAAATTTTTCTAAAATTTGATATTAAATTTCACGTTAAATAATATGCCTGTCAAATAATTTGGAATAGCATTTTGTTGATTATAAATATCTGTAATCCAGTAGTATGAATTAACATTTTTTATATTAAACAGATTTAGAATTTCTAGATTTATTCCCCACTCCTTTACTATTTTAGAATTTTTCATAAACTTCTCTCTTCCAGCCACAAAGTTACGAGAAGCTCCAATATCCACACGTCGATATGCTTTGGTACGGAAAGTTGCCTGATAACGCTCACTATTTGGAGCGCCAAAAGGTAATCCATCTGCCCAAATTACTTTCAAGAACAATTTATATTCAGGATGATTTGGAACATAATCTTGATAAAAAAGCGATATACTATAACGCTGTTCATTTGGTCGTGGAATCCACTTTGGCTCCACTGTGCCAACATAATTACCTGCATTGGAATAAACTTTATAAGAATCGTTCAAAATATCTTCTCTTGCCTGCATCCAAGAAACAGAAATCCAAGAGTCAACTCCTGGCACAAATTCCCCAAACAACTTCAAATCCACACCCACAGAGTAAGCCTTGGCAATATTTTCTCCTGCATAACGAACACGAACATTATCCACATAATATGGATTTATTCTATCCGATGGTTTATAATAAGTTTCCAAAGTCAGCTTGAATGGTCGTCGCCAAAGACGAAAATGATAGTCTGCACCAAGTAGAAGATGCAAAGAACGTTGAGCCAATATCTTATCATTCAGCACCAAACTAGTATTCCCAAGTTCGTCAGTAACTTTCTTACGGATTTCCTTATAAAAAGGTGCTTGATAATACAACCCAGCGGCAAAACGGAAAGTAAAATCTTGTTTCCAATTAGGTAGAACAGAAATAGTCAATCGAGGAGAGATAAGCCACTCTTTGTTGAACGACCAATAATTTGCTCTAACACCTCCCGTAAAAGTCCAAAAAGCACGAGGAAATATAAGTTTATAACTTTCTTGAGCATAAGCAGTTAAACGCCAAGTATTCAAATTGATATTCGACTTTAGATTATAAATCAAATCCACTTTATTTAAGTCGAATGGCAACGAATAACCTGCAGAATCTCTAAATTCCCATTCATTGATTCGGTCCTGAATAAACTCACCTTGAGCCGTTAGCCCCCACTGCAAGTGATGTCTTTCATTTTTGAAACTTCCTATAGTTGATATATTTGCAACTGTTGCTGAAAGTCTGTTTCGAGCATGTTCGTGATACATTCCTGCACCTAAAGTTTCAGAATTTTCATTGGTAGAATTTTCTCCATAAATATTCACATCCGAAAGCCAATATTCTCCCCTAATATCATAAGTTTCTTGTTCGTTTGTATTAAATGCTGACGTTATCAAACTTAGATTGACAGATTTTATCGGATTATAATCGACTGTAAAGGCACCAAAAAGTGTTCTAAATATATCTTTTTCTTGACCTTCAAAATAGACCTTAAAATTGCGAGCTTCTTGATATGTTCCATAGGTAGTTTCTCTGTCTTGAGGAATAAAACGATAACTATTTTGCGAAAAATTACCTAAAAAACTTCCACTCCATTTTTCGGAAAATTTGAATGTCATATAAGTCTGATAATCAAGGAAATTTTGAGCATATTCTCCCTTTGTGTCGAGAGTTCCTAATAAGTAATTTGACGTTTTGTAACGGAGTCCATGAATTTGAGTAAAATTCTTTACAGCCGAACCAACATAAGCCGTAGCACCAAGCAAACTCAATGACAAATCTGCTTCAAAGGGTTTATCCGGACATTTATAAAAAACGTCGAGAACCGACGACATTTTATCGCCGTACTTAGCATCAAACCCACCAGACGAGAATGCAACTTTACTAACCAAATCGGGATTTATAAAACTCAATCCTTCTTGCTGCCCTGCACGAATAAGCAAAGGACGATAGATTTCAATATTGTTCACATAAACAATATTTTCATCGTAACTTCCTCCTCGTACAGAGTATTGCGAACTCATTTCATTCGTAGAATTTACTCCAGCAAAAGTCGAAAGCAACGATTCTATACTGCCTCCAGAAGCATCTGGAATAAGTTTCATCTTTTGAGGATCAATTTTTTGCATCGTAGAAACCTGCCGGTGCAAAGATTTCACTTCCACCATTTCAAGCTCCGTAATATCTGAATTCATCGTTATATTCAGCGATATGGATTGCTCATTAGATACAACCTTTTTTTCGACTGACTGGTAGCCTATGCAGGAGAAAGTAATGAAAAAAGTATCGCTTTTTTCCAACATCAATTCATAAAAACCATTTGCGTTTGAAGTTGTTCCTTGCAACTGATTTTGTTCTAAAACGGTTGCAAGTTCTACTGCTTGCTGATTTTCATCAAGAATATATCCACGCACATACACCTTTTTTTGTGCTTCAAGTAAAGAACAAATAAAAAGTACACAAACAAGTATGAATGAACGTTTTAACATATCTTTTTAACGAACTTATTACTTTATTATTGTTAATCTTGCATATTTTAATAAAAGTTGTTTTTCGCCAACAGAATCAAAAGAAACACAAGCTTTTTCATTTGCTCCATTTCCGTCAATATTGAGTATTATTCCCTCGCCAAAAACAGAATGTAAAACTTTATCTCCCACATTGAAATTGGAGGTATAATCAGTGTTATTTGTTTGATTCAAACTATTTATACTTTTCAAACGAGATAAATCTTTTGTCTCTTGCGGAGTAGAACTGAAAAATACTTTCTTCTTTTCTGGTTTTTGGAAAAGAAAAGTTGTTTTTTCATTCAATTTACGCAAAAATTGAGCATCAATATCGTTAAAAAATCTACTCGGCATCGAAAACTGAGTTTCTCCATTTCTAAAACGAGATTTTGAATAACTCAAAAAGCAGTTCTCTTCTGCACGAGTTATTGCAACGTAAAGTAATCGTCTTTCCTCCTCCAATTCAGCAGAACTTTGGCACATTTGCGAAGGAAAAAGTTGCTCTTCCAAACCTACAACAAATACATTTTTAAACTCTAATCCTTTTGATGCATGAACGGTCATCAAAGTAATTTTGTCGTCATCATCAGTATTTTCCTTATCCATATCAGTAAGTAACGAAACTTCTGACAAGAAATCTGATAATGAAGCGCTTGAATTTCCTTCATTCATTTGTTTATCACGAAACTCGCTAATCGCATTCATCAACTCCTCTATATTCTCTTTTCTGGACTGCCCCTCAATAGTTTTATCACTCATGATGTCTGTCCATATTCCGCTTTGTTTCAAGATAATTTCAGCAACCTCAAAAGCATCTTTTTGCGCAATCAGTTCCGAAAATTGCTCTATCAATGCCGCAAAAGCAAGTAATTTACTTGCAGTTCCATTATTAATATTTAAATTGTAAGAGATAGGATTTTTTACTACCTCAAAAGCTGAACATCCATGCAAAGCCGACATTTCAAATACCTTGTCCAAAGTTGTTTTGCCTATTCCACGTGCAGGATAATTAATTATTCGCTTCAAAGATTCATCGTCCGAATGATTAATTGCCAAACGAAAATAAGTTAATATATCTTTTATTTCCTTTCGCTGATAAAAAGAAACTCCTCCATATATTTTGTATGGAAAATTACGTTTCCGAAGTGCTTCCTCCAACACACGCGACTGAGAGTTTGTTCTATAAAGCACAGCAAAATCAGAAAATCCGTAACCTTTCCTTTTCAAATTTTCAATCTGATTTGTTACAAGAAACGCTTCATCAAAATCAGAATAAGCTTCTATTACACAAAGCTTTTCACCTACATTATTTTTTGAAAAAACAGATTTACGAATCTGATTATTATTCTTAGAAATCAAAGAATTTGCTGCATTTACAATAGTTTGAGTAGATCGATAATTCTGTTCCAACTTAAACAATTTACAATCTGGATAATTTCGCTGAAACGTAAGAATATTGTCAATATTTGCACCCCTAAAAGAATATATACTTTGGGCATCATCTCCCACCACAGCTATTCTTTTATGGCACTCTGCCAATTTATTCACAATCAAATGTTGCACATAATTGGTGTCTTGGTACTCATCTATAAGAACAAAGAGGAAACGCTCTTGATACTTTCTCAAGACGTCTGGTTGCGTGTAAAATAATTTTTTTGTGTACAACAATAAATCATCAAAATCCATTGCATTTGCTTGTCTGCACCGTTCGCAATAGATGGAATAAATATCCTTAAATGCAGGAATTTTTGCAAAATAATCACGTTTAGTCGTTTCTGAATCACTTGCATATTCATGAGGAAGAACCAAATTGTTTTTCAACAATGATATTCTCGCCAAAACATTTCCAACTTTGTAAACCTTATCATCAAGTTGCAAAGATTTTATAATACTTTTTACCAAACTTTTCGAATCAGATGAATCATAAATAGTAAAATCACTTGTGAAACCTATTTTGTCTGCTTCAGCTCTTAAGATTCTATAAAAAATAGAATGAAAAGTTCCCATCCAAAGCCTATTTGCCACTTTCTGCCCTACTATTTGAGCAATTCGCTCTTTCATTTCATTGGCAGCTTTGTTGGTAAAAGTAAGAGCCAAAATACCATAAGGCGACAGCCCATTTTCCAACAAATATGCTATTTTGTAGGTCAAAACACGAGTCTTTCCAGAGCCTGCTCCAGCCACAATCAAAGAAGGACCGTCGCTATAAATTACAGCTTGACGTTGAGCTTCATTTAATTTATCTAAATAATTATTATCCAATATTTTACTTATTTAACAATTTATTTTTAACAACTGAACAAAGATAAAAAAATAGCAGTAATTTTTACCCTTAACTCAACACTATTTGCTACTTTTACTCAATGAAAAAAACACTAAGTAGCATTCGAGAAAAGCTATCTACTTTCTATCCAAAGGAAGAAATCCGGTCTGTTAGTTTATGGATTGCCGAATTTGTAACAAAATGTTCAGCAACAAAACTTTTGGCTTTTGACGTGGAACTAACTGCTGAATGGGAAGAAGAAATTGACAAAATCATTGAAAAAATACGCAAAAACTGCCCTATTCAGTACATTATTGGCGAAGTTGAATTTTGTGGCTCAAAGTTTTTAGTCAATAAAAATGTACTTATTCCTCGCACAGAAACAGCCGAACTTATTCAATGGATCTTGCAAGAATGTAAACCTCAAAACGTTCTCGACATTGGCACAGGAAGTGGCTGTATTGCAATAAGTTTGGCAAAAAAACTAGAAAATGCCAAAATCTCTGCCTTTGACATCTCGTTGGAAGCACTAGAAGTAGCGAAAGAAAATGCTATTAAAAACAATATCAGCAACATTTTTTTTCAAAAAGTGAATATTTTAGAACATCATTCTTGCAATGAAAAATATGACTTAATTGTTAGTAATCCTCCATACATCACGCAAACCGAGAAAAACGAAATGGAAAAACAAGTCATTGATTTTGAGCCACACATTGCTCTGTTTGTTACTGATGATAAACCTTTGATTTTTTATGAAAGGATTGCTCTTTTTGCCAAAACTCATTTAAAAAAATCTGGATTATTGTTTTTTGAAATTAATCGCCAATTTGGAAAAGAAGTTGTTCTTTTACTCGAAAATTTAGGTTTTTCAGAAATCGAATTGAGAAAAGATAGTTTCGGGAATGATAGAATGATAAAAGCTACGTGGAAATGAAAAAACAATTTTCTTATCAAGAATTAAGACTAAAATCAGCAGCATATTGTTCATTGTCAGAACATTGCGTTTACGAAATCAAGAAAAAACTAACAGAATGGGGAGCCAACGAATCTGAATCTAAACAAATAATTGACTACCTTAAAGAAGAGGATTTTCTAAACGAACAACGTTTTACACAAGCGTTTGTAAAAGATAAATTTAGATTTGCAAAATGGGGAAAAATCAAAATTTCATTTGAGTTGAGAATGAAGCATATTCCCGAAAGTGAAATTTCTCAAGCAATGCTGATGATTGATGAAGACGAATATGAGAATGTACTTTATGAGTTGATTGAAAAAAAAGACAAATCAATAAAATACGCATCAAAAAACGACCGAAAAGCCAAATTGCTACGTTTTGCTCAAAGTCGTGGATTTGAAATTAATTTAGCATTAAAAGTAATTGATAAATAAATCAACCTTTTAGAACGCCTCAGAGGCTGTAAAATAAAATCCCCAACCCTTACGAAAATTTTTCCAATCGTCATAGTTTTGTCTTGCAACATCAAAACGAAGATTAACTTTTGCTTTATTCAATCTCAAACGCAAACCTGCGCCATAAGCAATTTTAGGAACAGAAAAATTCCAATTCTTCCAATTGTAGACATCCCCAATACTTCCAAAAACAGCGGCTTTCAGTCTCCACCAAATAGGCAAACGAAATTCTGCTTGAAGAAAAATTGACATATCATCTCGCCAACGACCATTGCGAAAGCCTCTCATTTGATCGCATCCGCCAAATGTAGGAAGTAGTTGAAATGGCACATCACCAAATGCCATTTCAGTTTTGGCTTGCCAAGCAAAAACAAATTCCTTATGAATGGTTACAAAATGCCGAAATTCTGCGGCAAACTGCCCCATTCTAAAACTATTTCCCAAGTATGGTTCATAATAATGGAATAAGGTTTTAAAAAACATTCCATTGGTTGGATAAAATAAATTGTTCCTAGAATCGTAACTTACCACTCCACCAATGCCCCATAAAAAATAAGGTTTTACACCTTTTATCTCAGCAGGAAAAATCTGGTTTCCAATTAATTTCTCCCAACGCATGGACAAGGCTACGCCTATCAACCATTTGTCTGTAAGAAAATATTGAGGTTGAGCATTCAAGAAAAAAGCATTAGAATTATAGGAGATTTTTTTGTCTAATGACGATTTCTCATAACTATTTCCTATTCCAAAAAAAGCATTCGGATAACGTCTATAACCTAAATTAGCATACAAATACCAGTTTGAAGACGTAAAGTATATTTTAGGATAAACACTTACAGAAAATTGATTTTTGAGAGTATATTCTACACCATAGGATAGATTAGAAATTCTTTTCTCGTTAGTATACTTAAAATAATTAGCACCAGCCACACCAAAGCCCCAACTTGTTTCGGGCTGATAGTTAATGGTTGGCACCACATAAAACGTATGTTTTTGAGCAGTTTTTACAACCGACAAAGAGTCGCTCTGCGCCAATAGTTTAGCGCCACCAAAAACAAATAATAATATGAAAAATATATTTCTCAAGGGTAAAAAAAACCTTCCTACACCGTATAAAAACAGAAAAGGAAGGATTTTGTTTTTTATAAAATCAGTCTTTTATACTGTCATTATCTCCTTTTCTTTTTCAGCCAACATTGCATCTATTTTTGCAATGTATTTGTCGTGCAACTTTTGGGCAGATGCTTCTCCGTCTTTTTCTACATCTTCTGGCATTCCGTTTTTCAACTCTTTTTTCAATGCATCAATAGCTTCACGACGAGCATTTCTAACACCAATTTTTGCATCCTCACCAGCTTGATTTGCAGATTTCACTAATGTTCTTCGGCGCTCCTCAGTTACAGGAGGCATACACAAACGTATTGTTTCTCCGTTGTTCATTGGAGTAATCCCAACCGACGAATCAATGATGGCTTTTTCTACCACGCTCAACATACTTTTTTCCCAAGGTTGCACCAAAATAGTTTTTGCATCAGGAGTAGTTATAGTTGCTACATTTGAGAGCGGAACATTACTTCCATAATAATCTACTCTCACACCATCTAATATGCGAACATTCGCTTTTCCTGCACGAATATGTGCCAAAGCTTCATCTAAAAATGATATAGACTTGACCATACTATCTTCGGCCATATCCAAATAAAGTTTTACTTCCTCGTTCATACCTATCTTATCAAATAGAATTTTTACAAATGTACGAATAATGTTTCAAACATATATATTATCAATATAGTGTTATCTTATTTTTTCTGACAAAAGCAACTATTTATTCAAAAAAGGAAAAGAGTTATCTTTGCAAAAAATATACCTCATGAAAATCCGACAAATTATCAAATTGATTTTATTGCTATTCTTTTTTTCATCTTGTGATGATAATCCAATGGATAATCATGGAAATGTAACAATACAAGGCGGTGCCATTCAAGCCACCTTTAAAGTTTCAAATACCCAAAAAGTACGTTTTTCGCAAGGAAATTTACAATATCAAGCCACAACAAAAACCTATCGTTTTGCAGAAAATCAGTATGATATTATTGGAGGTCAAAACTCTAATATTAGCGAATCCTATAATGAGTTTATTGATCTTTTTGGTTGGGGAAGCGCAAATAATCCAATCAATTCCAGTCTAAATCCGAATGAATATGCAGTTTTTTTTGATTGGGGAAATAAAATCATTAGTAATGGAGGTAACAATGTTTGGAGAACACTTACTAAAACAGAATGGGATTTTTTACTAAACTCATCTGATAAATATGGCTTTGCTTCCGTAAACAATATCAATGGATTAGTTCTTCTTCCTGATGGATGTAAGCTACCAAAAGAACTTAATTTTATCACAGGTTCAATTCCTAATAGCAATAATTTAAAAGACTATGCTGCAACGCTAACCAACAAATTTTCAATTGATGAATGGAAAATCATGCAAAGTTATGGTGCGGTGTTCCTTCCTGCTGCAGGTTATAGAATTGGTACCAATGTGTTTAGTTGGGGCGAAAGTGGACATTATTGGACTTCAAATGCCTATGACTCAGAGAATTCTTATTGTTTGAATTTTGATGGAAACACAATTACTCCTTCTGATTCAAAATCAAAAGGATTTTCGGTAAGATTAGTACAAGATGTCAACTAATTAGTTTTAAAACTCTATATTCAAAAAAAAAGCACATGTGCTTTTTTTTATTAAAAGCCAACAAATTCATTTACCATTAGCTATATAACTCATAACTTATAACTAATTTTGCAGCGTTTTTTTAATGATATTTAAAATGAAAAAGATTAACTACTTTTTACTGATGTTTTTGTGCTGTGCAACAACTATGATAGCACAAGATGAAATTACAACGGAAACTCCCGTAGAAAAACCTAAGTATTGGAAATGCAATGGCATTCTTTCGTTTAACGCAAGTGCAACTGGGTTATGGAATTGGGCAGCTGGAGGTAATAACAATGCTACAGCTGTGGCAGCAGCCAATATCACACTACTCTATCAAAAAGACGCTATTGCTTGGGAATCAAACCTTGATACTGACTTTGGTTTAACTTACCTAGACGCAACAGATTATAAACCTCTTCGTAAGTCAAATGACAAAATTAATTTCACAACAAAATTAGGTTGGGAATTCCACAAAACTTGTTATTTAACTGTTTTAGGGAGCTTCAAATCTCAATATGCTAGAGGATATGAATATGGAGAAGATTATATGACTCCTATTTCATCATGGCTTTCTCCTTCATATACAGATATTTCTGTCGGTATTGACTGGAAACCAAACGAAATTTTCTCTGTATATATCTCTCCGGTAGCAGGTAGAATTTCTTCTTGTTATAGAGATAGTTTACCTAACTTAGGGTCTTTAGAGGGGACAAAAAATCCACTCCGTTCGAAATATGGAATTGATAGCGACAAAACTTTCCTGGCAGAGCTTGGTCTTTCAGCTAAAGCAGGAGTTAATTATACTAGAGTTAAGAACTTAAAAATCATTTCTACAATTGGCATATTTTCTCCATATAAAAAAGCCAATAAGACGCTTCTTGCAGATGGACGTCCAGAAGACAATTTTCGTCGTTTTGGAAACTTTGACGTAGATTGGGATTTTGCAATTTCTTACCAATTTCTTAAAGTCTTAAATATCTCTTTCAACACATCTTTGAAATATGTTAATGGTGTTTTGATTGCGGATAAAAACGGAAACAATCCTACAGAACGTGTACAATTCAAAGGAGTACTTGGTTTAGGAGTTGGATATAGTTTCTAAATAAATTCAGACATAACTAAAATACCGCTACTAACTAATTAATAGCGGTATTTTTTTTATTCTTTGACAAATAAATTTATTATATCAAGTGCTTCAAAGCCATTTATTACTGTAACCTTTTCATCTTTATAAAGATAGACAAAAGGGAATCCTATTGTAACATCATCAGGTGGTAATACGCAAGTATATGCGTCATTGCCATTGTATTTTCCCAGATATTCAAGACCCACATCATAATTATCTATTAAATCTTTGGCAGCATTTTTTACTATTTATGGTATTTCTTCCATAGGAATCTATTTTAAGCAAACTTACAAAAAAAATATAAAAGAAAAGAGCCACACGAACTGTGACTCTCTTCTCATTTTAACAAAATCTATAAAAAAACTATTTTTATTTACTCAGCAACAACTTCCAAAGTGATGTTTGCAGAAACTTCTTTGTGCAACTTAACTACAGCAGAATAAGTTCCTACTTCCTTGATGCTTTCTTTAATTTGAATAATCTTACGATCAATTTCAAAACCTTTTTGAGCCAAAGCATCTGCCACTTGGATTGTATTTACCGAACCAAAAATTGTTCCAGTAGAACTTGTTTTTACACCCAATTGAAGTACAAGACCCTCAACTTTAGCTGCTAAAGCTTCTGCGTCTGCTTTGATTTTAGCCAATTTATGAGCACGTTGTCTCAAATTTTCGGCCAATACTTTTTTTGCAGATTCTGATGCAATAACTGCCTTTCCTTGAGGAATCAAGTAATTACGTCCGTAACCATTCTTAACTGTTACTATATCATCTTTATATCCCAAATTGTGAATATCTTCTTTCAAAATAACTTGCATAATCTTTTCCTCCTTCTAATTATTTCATCATATCAGTTACATAAGGAAGCAATGCCAAATGGCGAGCTCTCTTCACTGCCTGAGCAACTTTACGTTGGTATTTCAACGAAGTTCCTGTAATACGACGTGGAAGAATTTTTCCTTGTTCATTCAAGAATTTTTTCAAAAATTCCGGATCTTTATAATCAATATACTTAATACCACTTTTTTTGAAACGGCAGTATTTTTTCTTTTTAGTTTCTACTGCTACTGGTGTCAAAAATCGAATGTCTTGATTTGCTTCCATTTTTTAATCCTCCTTTTTTTCTGATTTCAAACTTTTTCTTCTTTCCGCATATTCCAATGCATATTTGTCCAAACGGAAAGTCAAGAAACGAATTACACACTCGTCGCGACGGTATTGAACTTCTAATTTTTCAACTACCGAAGGTTCTGCTTTGAATTGGAACAATTGATAGAAACCTGACGACTTTTTTTGTATAGGATAAGCCAATTTACGCAAACCCATACTTTCCTCATTTTCAATCTCTGCTCCCAATGACACCAAGAGATCTTTAAACTTTTTAACCGTTTCCTTCATCTGTGCGTCAGACAAAACGGGAGTCAAAATGAAAACGGTTTCGTAATGATTTAACATACCTTTTGTAAATAATAAATGATTAATAAAAATTTTGTCCAAAAATGGAGCGCAAAGATAGTAATTTTATTGAACTTACAAAATAAAGATTATGTATTTCTTTATTCGTCATTCATAGAAATTAAAAATTCTTCATTTGAACGTGTTCGTTGCATACGAATCTTTATCAATTCCATAGCCTCAATCGAGTTCATATCTGCCAAAGTATGACTACGCAAAATCCACATCTTATTGCGAGTTTCTTCATCTTGAAGCAAATCATCACGACGAGTACTAGACAACGTAACATCAACAGCTGGGAACAACCTTCTATTTGCTAATTTACGATCCAATTGCAACTCCATATTTCCCGTACCTTTAAATTCCTCAAAGATAACCTCATCCATCTTTGATCCTGTTTCTGTAAGTGCTGTTGCTATAATAGTAAGCGAACCTCCATTTTCAACATTTCGAGCTGCACCAAAAAAACGTTTTGGTTTTTGCAAAGCATTAGCATCTACACCACCAGAAAGCACCTTTCCTGAAGCAGGTTGAACTGTATTATACGCTCTCGCCAAACGAGTTATTGAATCAAGTAGAATAACAACATCATGTCCGCATTCCACCAATCTTTTAGCTTTTTCATGAACAATGTTTGCCACTTTTACATGTTTTTCTGCTGGTTCATCAAAAGTAGAAGCAATAACCTCAGCTTTTACACTGCGCTCCATATCAGTAACTTCTTCTGGACGCTCATCTATCAACAAAATTATCATATAAACCTCAGGATGATTATCTGCAATGGCATTTGCTATATCCTTGAGAAGCATTGTTTTACCAGTTTTAGGTTGAGCCACAATCAACCCCCTTTGACCTTTGCCTATAGGAGCAAACAAATCTACCACACGAAGAGAAATGCTATCATTATGACCTTTTGTTAGATTAAATTTTTCATCTGGGAAAATCGGTGTTAGATGTTCGAAAGGAACTCTATCTCTTACATATTCAGGAGTTCTGCCATTGATTTTTTCCACCTTTACTAAAGCAAAATACTTTTCACCTTCTTTAGGTAAACGAATAGAGCCTTCAACATAATCACCTGTTTTTAGACCAAACAACTTTATTTGAGATTGAGAAACATATATATCGTCTGGTGAAGAAAAATAGTTGTAGTCCGATGAACGCAAGAAACCATAGCCATCAGGCATCATCTCTAAAGTTCCGCTTCCCGAAAGGATATTCTCAAAATCATAAAATTGTTTTTTAGGTGTAACCGTTTCTTTTTGTTCCTCTGTTTGTGTAGCAATTTCTGAGATTTGTTTTTTTTCTGAAGTTTGCTCTTTTTCTGACTTTTCTTTAGGTTTATTTTTTGGTTCTTTAAGTGAATTTTCAGATTGCTCCTTAGCCACTTCTTGTTTTTGTTTCTTAGTTTTTTGTTTAGTTTTTTTAGGAGATTCTTCTTGAATTTCTTTTTTCTCTTCTACTTCCAGCATTTCTTCTTTTTCTGGCATTTGTTGCTCTTTTGCAACTATGTTAATCTCTTTTTTTACTGTTATTCTAGCACGCTTCTTTTTAGAAGTTTGTTTTTCTTTTTTTTCTTCCAGGATATCTGTTGCAGCCTGCTTTTCAAGGATTTCATATATCAATTCATCCTTTGAAAAAGAACTGATTCGTGCAATTTTCATCTCACTAGCAATGGACTGCAACTCCTCCAATGCCATTTTTTCAAGTTTGCTAATAACGTACATTTTCTATAATATGTTAAACGAAAAAATAAATCAACAAGTGATTTCTAAAATTGAATTTGTAATAAAAAACTGGATTTTTTAGGAAAGAAGTGTTCCTTTTAGAACCATTTTGCTGTCAAAGGTATAGATTTTTTTTCACTCAACAGCAACAATCTCATTTTAATCTTAAAAATTTCACACAAGAATCTCTTTTATTAACTTTGCGCAATGTTATACTGAACAAAAAGAGAAAAATGACCATTCTTTACGAAGACAATCATATAATTATAGTAAACAAAACCTGTTCGGAAATTGTACAAGGAGATAAAACTGGGGACGAACCTCTTTCCGAAACAATTAAACGTTACCTAAAAACAAAATACAACAAGCAAGGAAACGTGTTTTGTGGCGTAACACACCGATTGGATCGTCCTGTAAGTGGCGTAGTAATTTTTGCTAAAACAAGCAAAGCTCTTTCTAGACTTAACACAATGTTTCAAAAAGGAGAAATTAAGAAAACCTATTGGGCTATTGTTAAAAATTCTCCTGAACAACAAAACGCTACCCTAACCCACTATTTGGTTAGAAACGAAGCAAAAAACAAGTCTACTGCACACGACAAACAAGTTCCCAACGGGAAACTCTCCCTATTAAATTACAGCATCATTGACAAATCAGACTCTTATACATTACTAGAAGTAAACCTACAAACTGGTCGTCATCACCAAATTCGTTGTCAATTATCTAAAATCGGGAGTCCTATAAGAGGTGACTTAAAATACGGTTTCAATCGTTCAAATCCTAATGGCGGTATCTCGCTACATGCTCGCGAAGTTGAATTTATTCATCCTGTTTCTAAAGAAACCATTCATATCATCGCTCCCACACCAAAAGACGATAACCTTTGGTCTTTTTTTGAAAAAAGGAATAACAATAAATAACCCTTATTACCAAACAAAAGGAATTAAACGGTATTTTACTTTTTTCTTGTATTCGGCATAACCATCAAGTTCCTTCTCCAAAAAACTTTCTTCATTTTTTATTCTTTTTACAATTATAGCAGGACAAACAAGAAAAATTAAAAATGAATATACTGAGCCCAAAATCAAAGGCATTGATAAAAACAAAAACAAAGTAGTCGTATACATTGGATGCCTTACTGCACCATACAATCCAGAATCTATAACTGTTTGATTCTCTGAAACCTCAATCGTTCTGCTTAGATATGTATTTTCTCTGAGAACCTCCACATAAAAAGCATACGCAACAAGGAAAACAATCGCAAAAACCAGCATCACAGAGTTAGGTAAAATATACCAATCAAAACGAAAACCAAGACCTGCTACTATGAACCCAATTAGGAACATAAGCGCACTAAACCTCACAACAATACCCTGTTCTTTCTGCTCTTCTCTTGCATTAAGCCTAGATTTTAACAACCTAGGATTTTTAATCATCATAACAAGTCCAACAAAAAACATCGGAACAAACAAAACACTCATAAATACCCAACCATTAACAAAGAAAATTGTTCCTGCTGGGAGAAAAATCAACAAACCCACAACAACAATTCCTATCAAAAATTTGGCTACAGCCTGAACAAAAATTTCCTTTCTCATAGCAAACACAAATGTAAAAAATAATATTACAATAAGAAGCACACATAATCTTTGAATTATGTTTACTAAATTTGTCCGATTGTCAGTTCTTAGCAAAAAAATATAATCATTTTGTTCTTTTTAATGCCTTTATTTTGTCATTTTGCAAAATAAAAGCTACCTTTGCACTGCATTTTAATAATTTATAAACAGAAAAATTTATGAGTTTAGTTTCAGAGCGTTTAGCAGCACTTTCTCCTTCGGAAACGTTGGCTATGTCGCAAAAAAGTGCCGAACTTAAAGCACAAGGATTTGATGTTATTAACTTAAGCGTTGGTGAACCTGATTTTAATACACCAGATCATATTAAGCAAGCTGCAAAAGAAGCAGTAGACAATAACTTCTCGTTCTATTCACCAGTAAATGGTTATTTATCGTTACGAAAAGCTATTGTAGAAAAACTCAAAAAAGAAAATAATTTAGAATACGCTCCAGAGCAAATCGTATGCTCAAACGGAGCAAAACAATCTGTTTGTAACGTATTAATGAGCGTCGTAAGCAAAGGCGATGAAGTAATTATTCCTGCTCCATTTTGGGTGAGTTATGTAGAAATGGTTAAGTTGGCGGAAGGAACTAATGTTATTGTACCTACAACATTCGAACAAAACTACAAACTCTCAGCACAACAACTAGAGGAATCCATTACATCAAAAACAAAAGCAATAATTCTCTGCTCTCCTTCTAATCCAACAGGAAGTGTTTATTCAAAAGAAGAGCTAAAAGCATTGGTGGACGTTTTGAAAAATCATCCAAATGTAATCATCATTGCTGACGAAATCTACGAACATATCAATTACATTGGGAAACACGAAAGTATTGCTCAATTTCCTGAAGTATTTGACCGCACCGTAATTGTTAATGGAGTATCAAAAGGATATGCTATGACAGGATGGCGTATTGGTTGGATTGCAGCTCCACAATGGATTGCATCAGCATGTAACAAACTCCAAGGGCAATACACCTCAGGTCCAAGTTCTATTGCACAAAAGGCCGCAGAAGCGGCATATCTTGGAAGTCAAGATTGCGTAGAAAAAATGAGAAAAGCTTTTGAAAATAGAAAAAATTTAATTCTTAAGTTAGCTTCTGAAATTGAAGGTTTTAACCTTAAAGAACCAGAAGGCGCTTTCTATATTTTCCCAGAATGCAATAGTTATTTTGGCAAAAGTTACAACGGAAAAACAATCCAATCTTCAACAGATTTAGCGATGTTCTTGCTTGAAGAGGCACATGTTGCTTGCGTTGGCGGAGACGCTTTCGGCGCAAAAAATTGTATTAGAATGTCATATGCAACTTCAGAAGAGCAAATAACAGAAGCATTTAAACGAATCTCTGCTTCACTAAAGAAGTTAAACTAACGGAAATATTTCCATAAGAAAGATTTGACAAATCTTTCTAAAAACTTAAAATGCTTTATCCAAAGAACATTGAGCAAAAGATAGGTTTTGACCTAATTCGAGATTTAGTAAAGCAGTATTGTATTAGCGAATTAGGAAAAGATCAAGTTGATTATGTATCATTCACTTCCGATTTCGAAATTATTTTGAAAAATCTTTTCGAAACCGAAGAATTAATTACGTTGTTAAAAGAAAATAATATGAATTTTCCGTTAACAGCGTTTTTTGATTTAAGAGAAAGTATTCAAAACATTTGCATAGAAGGAACTTTTTTGACAGAAACAGAACTTTTTGAGTTGAAAAAATCATTAGAAACAACCAAATCAATAGTTGAGTTCCTAGTCAAAAAAAGCGAAAAACGTTTTCCTCATCTAGAAAAGATTGCAAACGAAGTAATTCTTTTGCCTGAAATTGCAGAAAAAATTGATTCTATATTGGATAAATTCGGACAAGTAAAAGACAATGCCTCCGAAAAATTACAACTAATAAGGCAAAATCTTAGATCAGAACAAACGTCTATTTCAAAACTTATAAATAACATTTTAAGAAAGGCACAAGCTGACGGATATGTTGAAAAAGGTGTAAATCCAACAATGAGAGAAGGCAGACTGGTCATTCCTGTAGCTCCAATGTTTAAACGAAAAATTGGAGGGATCATTCATGACGAATCTGCAACCGGAAAAACGGTATTTATAGAACCTTCTGCAGTAATAGAGACAAATAATCGTATTAGAGAATTAGAAAACGAAGAACGAAGAGAAATTGTACAAATCCTTACTCAAACCACAAGTTATATTCGTCCTTTTTCTAGCGATATTATTGAGAATTTACATTTTCTTGGAAAAATTGACTTTTTAAAAGCCAAATCTCTTTTTTCAATAGAAATCGGAGCAATAAAGCCAAACTTAAAAAGCGAAAGTTATATTGACTGGAAAAAAGCAAAACATCCTTTACTACTTCTTTCACTTAAAAGACAAAACAAAGAGATTGTTCCTTTGCAAATCTCACTCAACAAAAGTAGACGCATATTGCTTATTTCAGGTCCTAATGCAGGAGGAAAATCAGTTTGCCTAAAAACAGTTGCTCTACTACAATTTATGCTACAATGTGGTTTCCCTATCCCAATTCACGAAAGTAGTGAAGCCGGTATTTTTAGTAAAATCTTTATTGATATTGGTGATGAGCAAAGCATAGAGAACGATCTTTCTACTTATAGTTCTCATTTACTTAATATGAAGAATTTTCTAAAATTCTCCAATTCTGAGACTCTTCTACTAATTGATGAATTCGGTTCTGGAACAGAACCTCAAATTGGAGGAGCAATCGCCGAATCAATACTTAATCACTTGAATAAAAAGCAAGTCTTCGGGGTTGTAACAACACACTATACTAATCTGAAGCATTTTGCAGCGCAAACAGAAGGCATTTCTAACGGGGCAATGCTTTACGATAGACATCAAATGTTGCCTCTTTTTCAACTACAAATAGGAAATCCAGGAAGCTCGTTTGCTATTGAAATTGCACAAAAAATAGGACTTCCTGACGAAGTAATAAAAGAAGCTGCAGAAAAGGTAGGTAGTGAATTAATCGATTTTGACAAATATTTACAAGACATTGTTCGTGACAAACGCTATTGGGAAAATAAACGTCAACAAATTCGTCAAAAAGAGAAACAAAGCGAGGAATTGATTGAACGTTACGAAAACGAACTAAAGAATTTACAGCAAAGTCGTAAAGAACTAATTCTCAAAGCAAAACAAAGTGCAGAACAGCTTCTTAACGATGCCAATGCAAAAATAGAAAATACAATCAAAACAATAAAAGAAGCTCAGGCTGATAAGGAATTAACCAAAAAAGTCAGAAATGATTTAAAGAATTACAAAGAAAAAATTCTCGAAAATAATTTTGAAGACCAAAAAATAACTCATAAAATAAACGAAGTAAAAAAACATAGTAAAAATAAAAAAACTAATAAAAAAGATAGTGAGTTACTTTCAGTTGGGGACTTTGTACGAATAGAAGGACAACAAGCAATTGGTGAAATAGTCGAGTTAAAACAAAATACTGCTACTGTAGTTTTTGGAAACATAAAAACATCCTTAAAAATTAATCGTTTAGAAAAAGTTAGTAGAAATCAAGCTCGGAAAGAAATTAAGAATCAAAATACTGTTCTCAATAAAGAAACCGAAAAAAATATCCGAGAAAAAAAACTAAATTTCAAACCAGAAATTGATTTAAGAGGATTAAGAGCCGATGAAGCTCTACAACAAATAGTTCACTTTATTGATAATGCCTTAATGGTTAATGTTAGTAGAGTTAGGATTCTTCACGGAACAGGAACAGGTGCATTAAGACAATTAACAAGAGACTATTTAAGCGGAATAAAAGGCATTTCCTTCCACGATGAACATGTTCAATTTGGCGGAGCAGGAATTACTGTTGTTGAATTATAAAATTATATTAATATGAAACGTTTTTGTCAGACATTAAAACTTAGAAATGACGAAGAACTTATTCGTCAGTACGTAAAAGAGCATCAAAACGTATGGCCAGAAATCAAAGAAGGCATAAAAGCTGTAGGAATTCTTGACATGCAAATTTATTTGCATAAAAACGAGCTTTTTATGATTGTTGACACTGTTGATAACTTTGACTGGGTAAAGGATAATGCACGACTTGCTACCCTACCCAAACAAGCAGAATGGGAAGCATATATGAGTCGTTTTCAGCAAGCAGATTCAAATGCCACTTCTGCTGAAAAATGGTGTTTAATGGAACAAATTTTCAAACTTTAATTAATTTTTATTTTTTTCAAAAAATAAAAAAAGGATTGACAAATTGTCAATCCTTTTTTCTTATAAAGTCTAATACTTATTTTACAATTGATTGGAAAGTTTCATTTTCGAACAAACTTTCGAACTCAAGATCTTTTGCTGCATATTGTTTCCAATTAGCATCTAATTCGATTGCTTTTCTCAAGTTTTCGAATACTGAGTTGCTATCGTTTACACGAGCACTAACTACAGCCAAAAGATAATATGTTTTTGCACATGGATTAGCTACTTGAGTTAGAGCAGTACGAGCAGCATTGTAATCTGCAACAAGAATTTTAGCCAAACCTTCATTGTTAGAGAATTGCCCGTTAAGAACTTCAACAGCTTTTTGATATTCAGCTTTTTTAATCAACATAGCTCCTTGTGCACTTTCCAAACCAGAACCTACATTAGCTGATTTACCAAAGTATTCTTCTGCTGCAGTTAAGTTATTGTTAGCCAAAGCAACTAAACCTGCATTGAAGTTTGCAATAGGCTCATCTCCTTTCAACTCAACAGCTTTTGTGAAAGCACGTTCTGCATCAGCAAATTTACCTTGTTTGTAAAGAGCTACACCCAAGTTATTTTGTGCTCTCCAATCCATATTGTTTCTTTCAATATTTTGATTGTAAATTGCAATTTGTTGGTCAAGATCTTCAAACAAAGTCGCTGCATAAAGCAATTCTTCATAAGAAAGTGCTTGGCTATCGTTTTTAACTAATTCTTTAATTTCTTCATCAGATTTTCCAATAACATCAACAGACAAAGTCATTTTAGAACGACGAAGTTGAGGAAGGATTTCATCTGCAATAGCTTTGTATACAGTTGAAATATTTTTGATTTCACGTTCACGTTCTTCTGGATCTTCATACATAGAAAGAATTCGCAAGATAACTTCTTTATCGTCAATTTCTGATTCTTGCATCAAAGATTGGAAACCATCCCAGTCTTCTGCACTAAGTTTATTGCTCAAAGCAACTTCAGTTTTCAATTTCTTAATTTGACGATTGATGTATTTTGTAGTTTCTTTATCACGACGAGAAGCCAAAGATTCATTTAACTTCAAGCAACCATCAGGAGACGCATAAGAAGATATTTCCAAACCTTTAATTTCTTGATTTTGAGCATCTTTAGCCTCATCGATTTTTTTAATCAATTCTGCCAATGCTTCTGAAGATAACTCTGAAGAACGCAAATTAGATTGTTGAATCAAGAAACGGATTTCAGCTTCTTTCTTTTCTGTAATCACACGTTGGAAATTGTTAGGAGCAACAGCAGGTTTCAATGCTTGGAAGTTTACCAATTCCGATGTTGCCAAAATACCTTTTCCGATTGTTACATAACCCAAATCGTACTCTTTGTCTTTTACTGTAGCAACGCATTTCAAAATCAAATCTGCTTGCAAGAATTTTTCGTTGTAATCAAAAGCTGAAATAAAACTATAAGGACCACCTACTTTGTATTTAACAACTTCGTTGTTATCTGTTACCTTTTCTCCTTGATAAACAACAGTTTCTGTAAACAATGTATCTGTTGCCGTTGCCAAAGCTGGAGTAACAGTCAACACCATTTTCTTTTTAAAATACTTAACAGGATAGTTCACCTTCACTTCTACTCTAACTTTAGAAGCATGACTTTCCATCGGAGAAGGTACAATAGTAACCCACTCGTCTGCAATACTTTGTGGCTTTCCACAACCACTAACAACAAATGCTAGTGCCAAACAAGCTGATAAACCAGCGATCAAATGTTTTCTCATTCTTTTTAAAATTTAGTTAATAAATATTCAAAATCAAAATTATTCGCAAATATAAGAAGTATTGGCTAAACAAATAACTACTTTTGCAAAAAAAATACACATAGAATCACATTTTTGCTTTGTTTTTGCTGATGATTAAGTACTTTTTTTCTTTCCAAAAGTTATTTAACCTAGTCAAATTGCTTCTACTTTATCTTGGCTCATTTTTTTATAAAAAACACATTTTTATAAAACATATGCCCTATTTTCTTTCTTTTGAAAGTTTTGCTGGATGTAACTTGATGTGCCCCGAATGTCCAATGGGCAATTCACAAATAAAAAGAGAATCAAAAAAAATTTCTTTACCTTTTTTCAAAAAAGTAATTGACGAAACATATCGATTTTTGTATTGTTCAATGATATACTTTCAAGGAGAACCTTTCTTAAACCAAAATATCTTTAAAATGATTCATTATGCCCATCAAAAGAACATTTACACCATAATTTCCACAAACGCACAACTTATCGATAAAGAAATAGCAAAAAAAATTATCGAATCAGGATTAAACAAAATCATTATTTCAATTGATGGGACAGACCAACAGACTTATGAAAAATACCGTAAAGGAGGAAATCTACAAAAAGCTATTGATTCTATAGCTTACCTTAATAAAGAAAGAGGGAAAAGCAAAAAGTTGTTGATTGAGGTTCAGTTTATAGTATTTAGGCATAACGAACATCAAATTGATGAAATAAAAAAACTAGGCATTATGTGGGGAGCCGACACAGTATCTATAAAAACAGCTCAAATTTATGATTTCACCCAAAAAGAAGATCTTATTCCCAACAACAAAAAATACAGTCGATATGTAAAAGAGGGGGAAAAATGGCGACTAAAAAAGAAACTGCATAATAGATGTTTCAGACTTTTTGGTGGTGCAGTAATTAATGCTGATGGAAATGTTTTACCTTGCTGTTACGACAAATCTTCCACACACATAATGGGAAATATTTCAAATGAAAATTTCAAAGATATATGGATGGGAGAAAAGTTTGCAGAATTTAGGAAGCAAGTTTTCAAAAACAGAAAACAATTTGAAATTTGTCAAAACTGCAATGAATAATCACAAGACTTGTTTATTCCTAATTCTCCACTCTTTAGGATAAATGTTGTTGCAGCGATTTCCTAAATTCTTAACCCAACCAAGAGGCACATCTTGATATGAAATAAGAGTAAAACCTTCTGACGAATCAATTAGAATGTTTTCTTTTTGCAAAAAACGTACAGCCGTTTCCTTATCCACGTTACAAACATTTACTTTAGACAAATCAACTGCTTTACTCAAAGCAAGCCCTGTTTGAGGAATAAAATCTTTTCCCTTTTGTTGCGCCAAAACAACTCCTGCGTGTAAAACAGTATTATTTTTTAGTAAATTCTGCACTAGCAATTCCATTGTTTGAGGAACTGCATACAAAATATCCTGATGAGAAAAGATTGAAAAACAATCACTGTTTTTTAAACAATTTAAAATTTCTGTATTTTTAACTTTAGAAAAATTCAAAGACTTT
Organism: Paludibacteraceae bacterium; assembly: GCA_045612365.1. Classification (GTDB taxonomy): domain Bacteria; phylum Bacteroidota; class Bacteroidia; order Bacteroidales; family Paludibacteraceae; genus RGIG9608. The sequence goes on along the minus strand of JAZKYY010000003.1, from coordinate 27,594 downwards.
AATTTAACGAGATTTTCGGAGGATTTCTTCTGCAATACACTAATAAAAAAACCCTCTCCTTTGGTTCGATGAGGGAAAAACCTACATCCATATTCATTTTGAGTAACGTTCCATTGGGAATCACATTCTATAGAAAGAACTTCTGCAAAAAAAGTATCTTTTATCCATTGAACATTCTCCTCATTTTCATGACGATTGTAAGTACAAGTACTATAAACTAAAAAACCTTCTTCTTTTAGTGTTCCCCATATTTTGGATAAAATATCACGTTGACGAAAAACACAATTTTCAACATTCTTAAGAGACCACTCTGTTATTGAATTTGGGTCTTTACGAAACATTCCCTCACCAGAACAAGGAGCATCAACTAGAATAAAATCAAACATTCCTTGATACCGTTCAAAGTCAGCAGGAGAGTTATTTGTTACGACACAATTTGTGTCGCCCCACTTCTGCATATTTTCTGATAAGATAAAAGCTCTTTGACGATTTATTTCGTTAGAAATCAGAATACTATTTTTCGGCAACAAATCAATCAAATGCGTTGATTTTCCACCAGGAGCCGCACATAAATCAAGAGCGACAACAGGATTTTTTACAAATTGCTTTACGGCTTGCTCCAAAAACATTGATGATGCTTCTTGAACGTAATAAGCCCCTGCATGAAAAAGCGGATCGAATGTAAATGATGGACGCTCAGTAAGATAAAAACCTTTTTCACACCAAGCTACTTTTTCTTTTACATGTACAGGACTCTCAATTTTATTGTTGTAACGAACAGAAGTTGGTGAAGATGTTTTTAATGCTAAATCAAAACTATCCCACTCACTACCAAGCAGTTCTTTTGTTGCACAAATAAAATCAATAGGAAGGTTCATTTGTAAAAAATGATTAATCTTTAGAGGAAATCACTTCTATTATTTTTTCCAAATCAAAACGAATTTTCTTTATCGGAGTGGAATAAAAACGAATTCTTTTATTGTTCTTGTAAATAAATCCAACTCTAGATATATAAATATCATCATCTTGAATGCTATAAGAAGGTACAATATCAAATTTTTTTCTCCAATTGGCCTTAAAATCTTTCGAAATTTCTCTTGGTATAGCAACAAAGAAAGAATCCAACTGCTCCGAATAACCTTTGAATCCCAATAAATTCATATCGTAATTTCCCAACATAAAGGTTTCCAATGGTAAAAAAGATTTCTTTGCATCTATAAAAACTTGTTCTGCTTCATCCTTAATTGAATCAGTAAGAATTACTGAATCTCCATATTTTTTTTGTGCATAAATCGGTGCAAAAACAGAGAAAAAATGGTATTTTTTAAGTTCCTTAATCGCATCGTCATTGTTTTGCTTCTGAGCCTCTTTATACCAAAAATAAGCTTCCTTAAAGTCAATCTCCGTTCCTATTCCATTTTCATTACAAAAAGCCAGTTCATACTGAGCTAAATCATATTTTTTTTGAGCAGATTGCTTAAAAAATTTCAATGCAATGTCAAGATTTTGTTTCGTACCATAACCATTTTTATGACAAAGTCCAACATAATATTCCGCACAAGGATGTCCTTGCCCTGTATTATTTTTATTTGAAGCCAAAGAGAACCACTCTAATGCCTTGCTATAATCCCTTTTAACTCCTTTGCCTTCATAATACATCAAACCAATTTGAAATTGAGACAACTCATCATTTCCATCTGAACCATTCTGAAAACACTTCATAGCATTGTCAAAATCTTGCTGAATTCCTTGTCCATTAAGATAACATTCACCCATTTTTGTCCAAGCAGAAGCATTCCCCTTAATCGCAGACTTTCTAAAATAATAAAAAGCCTTAGGATAATCTATAGATGTTCCATCTCCATAATAGTAACAAGTTGCCAAGTTGAATTCTCCCCAAGCATTTTCATTAGCAGCTGATTGAGAAAAGTATTCCAAAGCTTTCTGTAAATTTTTCTCAGTACCAATTCCTTGACTATAGCATATTCCTAAATAATTTTGTGCATCAGGATGATTCTGAATAGCAGCTTCATATAGCCAATGAAATGCACGCTCTGGATTTTTGTCAACACCCTCCCCTGTCAAAAAACGATAACCAAGAAGGAATTGTGACCTTACATCGCCTTGAGCTGCTTTTGTTGACAATGCTTCGTTACTTTGCGAAAAAGTAATACTCGAAAAGAGTACAAAAAAACATACAAAAAGTGCTTTTTTCATTGTTTTATTCTTTTGTTAGTTTCTCAATTTATTTTGTTTGGCTTCTTGATAAGAAAGCAATGTTGGTTGTTGCTGAGAAAGTCTCAAAGATTTATATTCTTCTGCTATTTCTTCAACAAATTCCGCATTCTTATTCACCAACTGAACTACAGCAAAACAATTCTGTGAAGCATCTTTTACATGAATCACAGGAGCGGAATAACAAGGAGCTATTTTCACTGCAGTATGAATCTTTGAAGTTGTAGCACCACCAACTACAAGTGGTATTTTCGCTCCTCTTTGTTGTAGCAATTTTGCCACATTGCACATTTCCTCTAATGATGGAGTAATTAATCCGCTCAAACAAATAACATCAACTTCTTTTGCAATCGCTTTTTCTACAATAACATCCGAATCGACCATTACACCCAAATCTATCACATCGAAGTTATTACATGCAAGCACCACACTCACAATATTTTTACCTATATCGTGAACATCACCCTTCACTGTAGCTATTAGCACTTTACCTGCTTTTGTTAGTGTAGATTTACGTTGTTGTTCTATAATTGGTTGCAAAATTGCAACTGCTTTTTTCATTGTACGCGCAGTTTTCACAACTTGTGGCAAAAACATTTTCCCCTCACCAAACAACCTTCCCACTTGATTCATTGCATCCATCAGTGGTTTTTCAATAATTTCTATTGCCGTTGGATATTTTACAAGTGCCTCTTTCAAATCCTCCTCTAAAAATTCTCCTACACCATGTACCAATGCATATTCCAAACGATTTTCCAAAGAGTTTTCCCTCCAAGCCAATGCAGAAACTTCCTTTTTCAACTCTTTATTTTGCATGCTTTGTGCATAAGAAATCAAATTTTCTGCAGCATCTTTATGTTTATTTAAAACGGCATCTTCAACAAGTTGCAATAAATCTTTAGGAATTTCTTCATAAACTTGCAAAAGTCCAGCATTGACAATTCCCATATCCAACCCATTTTCAATAGCATGATACAGAAAAACAGAATGAATTGCCTCTCTAACCACATTATTCCCTCTAAAAGCAAATGATAGATTACTAACTCCTCCGGTTACTTTAGCAAAAGGCAGATTATCTTTTATCCATTTTGTTGCACGAATAAAATCTACTGCATAACTATTGTGTTCATCTATTCCAGTTGCTATAGTCAGAATATTAGGATCAAAAATAATATCTTGTGGAGGGAAATGGAGTTTTTCTTTCAGCAAATTATAAGCACGAGAGCAGATTTCTATTTTACGTTCAAAAGTATCTGCTTGCCCCTTCTCATCAAAAGCCATAACAACAGCAGCTGCGCCAAGAAGACGAATTTGTCGTGCATATTCAAGAAATTTTTCTTCTCCTTCCTTTAAGCTTATAGAGTTCACAATACTTTTTCCTTGTACGCACTTCAGACCTTTAATAATAACCTCCCATTTAGACGAATCTATCATTATAGGTATACGAGCAATTTCTGGCTCACTCGCCAAAAGATTCAGAAAAATCTCCATCTCTGCAGAAGCATCAAGCATGGCATCATCCATATTGATATCAAGGATTTGTGCGCCATCTTCTACCTGCTGACGAGCAATAGAAAGTGCCTCATCGTATTTTTTTTCGTTTATCAGTCTCAAAAATTTACGAGACCCCGCTACGTTACATCTTTCACCTACATTTATGAATTGCGTTTTGCTCATCTTCTTAACTATCTTCGTTGTTGCAAATATAAAAAATAAAGAGAGAAGAAAATAACATTCCTTCTCCCCTTTTTACTTTTATTATTTAGAATTTATAAAACCATTTTTATTTTTCGATGCTCAACAATTCCACTTCAAAAATCAACATTGAGAAAGGTTTAATTGTTCCATTATCTCTAGAACCATAAGCCAATTCTTGTGGAATATAAAGTTTCCATTTAGATCCTACAGGCATCATTTTCAAAGCTTCTGTCCAACCTTTGATTACTCCAGAAACCACGAACTCAGCAGGGTTTCCACGATTTACTGAGCTATCAAATATGGTTCCATCAAGCAACGTTCCATGATAATGTACTTTTACACGATCATTATCAGTTGGGAGTTCGCCATTACCTGCTTTGATAATTTCATATTGCAAACCACTTGGAGTTACAACAACACCTTCTTTTTTCGCATTTTCTGCCAAAAAGTCTTCACCAGCTTTTTTGTTCTCAGCATACTCTGCTTCAGCTTTTTCTGCTTGTTTTTTTTCCATTATTCCACGAAGATAAGCGTCTGCTTCTTCTGCATCCATAGCAACTTCTGCGCCTTGAATTGCATCAATCAAAGCTTTTCTTATCAACTCAATGTTAGCTTCAATAGTTGAATCACCAAGCAAACCAACTTCGGTTTGAGCAACAATACTGCTACCAATATTCAATCCCAATGCATAAAAGTTCAACGTTTTATCATCCTTACTCTTAATTGCTTGATTAATACCTTTAATCAAAGCTTTTACATTGCCTTCAGTAGAATCATTACGCAAATAATAATCTTTGATTCCAAAACCATTTGCTGAACCAAGCGCATAATTAACACTATCAATCTCGTTTTTTAATTCTACACTTTTTGAAAACGAATTACACGAAACTGAACTCGTAGCCATCAAACACAATGCTACAAAACATACTAAACTATTCTTTTTCATTTCTAAATACTTATAAATTATTTAACAATATCAATTAATTCTACATCAAAAATCAACGTCGAGAATGGTTGAATCATTTCTCCTGCACCTTGTGCTCCATAAGCCAATTTGTAAGGAATAAACAAACGCCATTTTGACCCAACTGGCATCAACTGCAATGCTTCTACCCAGCCACTTATTACTTGAGTAACACCAAAAACAGCAGGTTCGCCTCGTTGTACTGAACTATCAAAAACAGTACCATCAATCAAAGTTCCATGATAATGTACTTTCACACGATCACTTGATTTTGGTTTTTCGCCATTTCCTTCAGTTAAAATTTGGTATTGTAACCCACTTTCAGTTACAACAACCCCTTGTTTCTTAGCGTTCTCTTCTAGAAATTGTTTGCCTTCTGTTTTATTTTTTTGCATTCGTTCCTCTTGCAACTTTTTGAAATAATTATTCAAAAGTTCTCGTGCCTCCAATTCAGGAATATCCAAAGCACTTCCCGACAAAACATCATTCATCCCTTTTGCAAAATCAGCAGCACAAACATCTTGTATACCACTATTTTTCAAACTCTTACCAATATTAACTCCTAATGCGTAACTTATTTCTTTCATTTTATTCTTATATAATAATTCAATCGCAAAGATAATTTTTTTCTATTTACAACAAAGTTCTCATCTCCATTTTTATTACTCATCATCACTCTCTTTCACAGGAAAAATTCCTTGAGGATTTCTAATTACATAACGAGTAAAATTTTGATTCGATTCAAATCCAAACCCTATGATTATTTTATTCGATTGAGTAATTGTTATAAGTGAATCTGAATATATTCTCTCATTTCGTTGGTCCCAAAACATCTGTTGAGTTTCAAACTTCTCTCCTGCTAGGTTCTGAGCAATTACATTTTGATCTAATTTCCATATTTGAGTAGTTTGATCGTAACGAGCCTTATCACTTTGCACAAAAGCATCCACATTATATTCCTCGTCGAACCTTTCTACATATATTCCCTTTGGAAAATCCCAATAAGGATGAGTATCTCTATCAAAAATCATCCATTGCAATGCAGATAAGCGATATCTCGTAATACCCGAGTCTGACACCAATGTTGTAATAGAATCTGTTTTTAATTTAGGTGTTTTACTCCGATTTTCAACAGAAAATGAAGTTTGATCTAATGTTTCTCCTCCACAAGAGAACATAGAAAATAACAATGTAACAACCACCAAAAAGGTGATTGTTACACGTTTTAATTCAAACACTTCATTCTTTGTCACTTTCAAAGAGATTTTAATCGCGACAGCGAGTTGTCTCACCAATCCAACCTCCAACAGTGAACGATTTACCATTTTCCAATTCATTGTGGAAAAAAATCTCCTCTGTTGTTGGATAATACTGACGATAAACTCTAATCATTTTATTTGCATCTTCAGTACAACTTTCATCAACACTTTTTGCTTGTTCAAATTTATCAACAGCAACCCAATAAACCGATTTTTGAAGAATTGGGTCATCATAAATTTTCGATTGAGCATACATATTTCCAATTAACAAATATGGTTTTCCATTATAAGGGTCGTTGCTTATTGCTTGACGTGCGAAATCGCGAGCCATAGAAAATTTATTCAACTTTCCAGAATAAATTTGAGCTATTTTGAACTGATAACTTGCCTTTTCCGTAGCTTCTGTTGCCAATTCAATAGCTTCTTTATAGTAAGCAATAGCATCTTCATATTTTTCTGATTTGTAAGACATTTCTGCACAACCATTTGCTGACTTTGCTGATGGTTTAATTTTATGAGCATAAGCAGATGCTCTAAAGAAAACTGCAGATTCATTACATTTCAAACGTTCGTAGCAAGAAATAATATTTTCCAAATATTTGATATCATCAGCTTTAGCATCAATTTTGCTAGAAAAAATATTGTCCATGGTAGCACAATCAGCAGCACCGGAAACAGCAAAAATGTTATCAATATTTGATTTTACTTGAACATAAGCCGCATAATTTTTTGCAGTTTGGTCTTTACACAAAACATCAAGAATGTCTGATGCTTGCAAATAATCGCTAATAAATTGTTCTGCAAAGTCTTTATCTTGTTTGTATTTTTCCAAAGAAACAAAAATAAACTGTTGTAAAGCATTAATTTCAGATTGAGCACCTTGCAAAGTAATCGATTCTTTCAACCAATCGTATGCAGATACCTTTGTAGTTGGGTTGTATTCTACATAAGCACAAGCTTTACGTCCAAGGATTTTTCCTTTTGGAAATTTAGAATAAGTACCAAAATAAAGAATCCAATTGTCATAAAGTGCCATCAAATCATTAACCAATTCAGCTTTTTTAGCAGCATCTTTTTCGTTAAGAATAAGCCAATCCATAATTTTTTCTCCATCAGTATAAATCGCACGATTTGCCGAAGGACAATCTTTATACGTTGAAGTCCATGGATCTAATGCATCAGCAAAACTTTTTTGCTTTACAAATTCATGAAAAAGACTAACGTTCATAGTACAATCTTCAGACACATTCATGTTCTTCTCTACAGTAGGAACAGAAGATGCCGTACTTTCAACTTTTTTGATACAATTTTCTTTGGAAAAAGCTTGTAAAACAATACAAGCACAAACCATTGTTACTAATACTCTTTTCATTTTTCAAAAATTATTAAATTATTGTTACTTTATCTTTGACTTAAAAAACCACGTTTCGTTTATTGTTGCATTAAAAGAAAATTTCAAATAATCTTCTCGCATCGACGTAGCTGTATTCTTTCCTATTTTATTATACTCAAGTGTTACGTTAAGTGTAGTTCTAGAAGCTCTCAAAGGAAAACCTACCCCAATTGCAACTCCGTAATCAATTGTCTTTTGGCCAATGTAAGAATTAGTCAAATAACCTCCTGCACGCCAACAAATTCTATCAACATACTTAGAACTAAACGGATTGTTCAAATATTCAGCGCCCAATGTTATTCGATGAACATTTTTCAACGAATCGGTTTTTCCATAATACTTTGCTTTTGCAAATTCTCTAAACGAATAATCAGCTCCAATAGTCAAGCGCTTATCATACTGATACGAAAGACCTGCTCCATAAAAAGCAGGCATTTCCATTTTTCTATCATTAAATGAAGTAGAAATGGTATCCGTGTCAATCAATATATTTTCAAATTTTCCGTTCAAATTTGCTTTATAATCATAAACAAAACCTGCGGTAAGAGTATGTTTTTTCAAAAAAGTCTCGGTGTACTGAAACCCAAAACGCATACTGAAGCTATTCACATTCATCGCTGCACTATACTGAGTAGGAGTATAACTAGACGAATTAAACGCTAAATTGCGAGAATGATTAATTTCTCCAAAAGAATAGTATGCATTTGCTCCCAAAGCAAACCTTTTCCAAATAAGAAAAGAAACTCCTAAATAAAGTTGAGTAATTCCTCCTGTTCCTTGATAAGAACAAGTTATAGAGTCTGTTCCTAAAGTAGATTTTGTTTCATAATCGTACCCAACGGAAGAAAAAGGTATCAAACCAAAACTAAAACCTAACCATTTGGTTGCCGAAAATTGGGCAGCCAAATAGTCTAAATTTGCCGTTCCTGCAACATATCGATCTTTTTGCATTGAGAAGTTCGACAACGATGCAGATGCGCCAATGTCAAACATAAAAGTCATAGTATCAATAGCACTATACGAAGCGGGATTTGCAGGATTTATTTGCGAATTACTACGCATCGCATAACTCAAACCTCCCATTGCTTGAGCACGACCAAAAACAGGTTGATCCAATCGTCCATAACCATAACGCGTATAAGGAGAATTGGTGTTATTCTGTGCCAACAATCCAACAATGAAAAAAAGAAAAACTATTGTGGTTCTAAAACGCATTATAATTCAATATTGTATTTAGACCTAGAAGAACTAAATTTTCGTCCACAAAGATAGTATCTTTTAATTGATTGACAAAGAAACAAGACTCTCCTCCAGTAGCAATAATGCATATATTATCATTTTTTAAGATTTGTTTGGAATCTTGTATAAATCCTTCTATTTCGCAAAGCAAACCTCGATAAGTTCCTACCAACATTGCAGATTTTGTATCTGTTCCCATTATTTGATTAATGGTTTCCGGATTCAAAAGAGGCAATTTTCCTGTGAAATGATGCATTGCTCTCAAACGCGTGGAAAATCCGGCAGAAATATTTCCCCCTAAATAAACTCCTTCACTAGTCAATAATTCGTAAGTAATACAAGTTCCTGCGTCTATTACAAGCACATCTTTTTGTGTAAAAAGGCATTTTGCTCCAACAACAGCCGCAATTCTATCACGACCTAAAGTTTCAGGAGTTTTGTACGCAATCTCAACAGGAACATTTGTTTTGTGATCAAATAGGACAAAGTACGGAATCTTATTTCTCAGCAAAGAGAGAATTTCTTCATCATCCATTCTCACCGAAGAAAAAATACAACCTTTAATATTAAATCGACTTAAAACTTCATAAAGAAAATCACTTGACAGATTCTCTTCCTTGAAAAGCTTCACTAATTGATTATTATCAAAAATTGCTATTTTACAAAGGCTATTTCCCTGATCTATAACTAAATTCATAATCGAACTATTAGACGAACAAAGATAGTGAATTTGACAATGAAAAGCAGAATGATTTTATAGCATTGACTCACTTTTTCTACACTTGGTTTTTACTACCTTTGTCGTGTAGTTGTTTTATGACTAAAAAACGTTGGCATATCTTTTTTGTATTGTGTTTATGGTGTAGTATTTCATCTGCACAACTAAACACCGACCGTTTGCTTACAATTGGTCGCAATGCTTTGTATTTCGAGGATTATATACTATCAATTCAGTATTTCAATCAAATAATAAACACAAAACCATATCTCATTGAACCCTATTATTTTAGAGCAATAGCGAAACTTCAATTAGAAGATTTTTCTGGAGCCGAACGAGACATAGAAGAGGTTCTCAAAAGGAATCCTTTTTATGCAGATGCTTTTTATGTTAGAGGATTTGCTCGAAAAAACATGGAATTGTGGTCGGAAGCCGAAAAGGATTTCGTTAAAGTGCTGGAATTTGATCCAGAAAATTGGGCTGTGAAACTTAATCTCATTGAAGTTAGAGAAAGACTAGAACAATACGAAAAGGTTCTTGAAGATTTAGAACTTTTAATAAAGAAAAACGGAAATTATACACTATTAAAACTTGAAAAAGCAAGAGTTCTCTTTCTTAAAAAAGATACTATTGCTGCATTAAACTGCCTAACCGAAAGCATAAAACAAGATTCTCTTTCCGACGAATCTTGGAGTTATCGGGCATTGTTGCGCTTACAAACAAATGATTATAAAGGCGCATTGGAAGATTATGACAAAGCAATCGAACTCAATAAAACAAATGCCAACTATTTCATCAATAGAGGTTTATTAAATTACTACACAAAAAATTATCGTCAGGCTTTATCCGATTACGACAAAGCGATTGATTTGGATCCATACAGCCAAATTTCTTTATTCAATAGAGCTTTGCTAAGAGCCGAAGTTGGAGATTTGAATAATGCTATTGATGATTTAAACAATGTGTTAAAAATAAATCCTAATTACAACGAAGCCCTTTTCAAACGAGCCTTATTATTCTCTGAACTAGGAAATTGGCAACAAGCCGATGAAGATTATAGTATACTTATCCAACGTTATCCATACTTTATTCCTGCATACTACGGCAGACACCAAGCACGTCAGCAACTAGGCAAAAAGGAGTTAGCTTATCTTGATTTGGAAAAAATTGATAAGATAGAAAAAAACAAGGATAAAATAAAAGAAGAAAAAATTTCTACAACGGCACAGTATGCTCAAGAGGAATCAATAAAAGATAAAATTAAAGAGTTTAACAATACGAATGGTAACGACTTTGCAAAAAACAAGTACGAAAACATTTTGAGAGGAACAGTACAAAACCAGTTCTCCGATATTGTAAACGAACAAAATTTTGTTCTTACTTACTATTCTGAGAAAAATCATCTAGCACAAGCAAACCGTTTTTATCCAATGATTTTTGAAACAAATAAATTGGATATTCTTCCAGGAAATTTGAAGCTCACAAATAAGGAGATTTCTCTCACCATGCCTTTAATCGCTTATCATACACAATCTCTCGACCAATTTTCTTACCTTATTCAACAAAACGAAAATAATCCGTATTTGTATTTAGGAAGAGGTATTGATTACACTTTGGTACAAGATTTTAATAGTGCTATTTCTGATTTTTCAAAAGCTATTTTACTCAACTCAGAATTATCGTTGGCTTATTTCTGCAGGGCAAATGTTCGTTACAAACAACTTGAGTTTTTGATGAATGCCTACGAAAATGAAAACAAATTGGACAAAAAAGAAGATTTACCAACTAATCAGAAATACGCTTATGACTTCGAACTCATCATTCGCGATTACGATCAGGTATTGCTACTAACACCTGATTTTGATATTGCTTGGTTCAACAAAGCTAATATTTTGGGCGAACAAAAAAACTTTGAAGATGCCATTTGTCATTACACAAAAGCCATTGAAATCAACCCAGAGTTTGCTCAAGCATATTTCAATCGAGGTCTTATGCTTTTCTTTATAGGAAAAACTAACGAAGGTCTTACCGATTTGAGCAAAGCCGGAGAACTTGGAATATATCAGTCTTACAACATCATAAAACGTTTGAAATAGATATTCTCGATTTAAAATTATAACTTTGCATGAATTATTTAACTTATTTTACTCAATGGAAAACTTTTTCTCAGAAATAATTCTACCCTTTTTGGTTATGATTATTGTTTTTATAAACATTATTAGAAAAAGCAATAAACCCAAAAATTCCCAACCAGAGGATACTCACACCGAAAATTTTCCTCCTATTCCATATGAATATGAGGATAAACAAGAAGAAGAAATGCTAAATGAGGCATATCCCTCACCTATTGTTCAAGAAGAAAAGTTGGAAGTAAAAGCTGAGAAAAAAGTTACTAAAGTAAAAAGCGAAGTATCTACGGAAAGAAAAAAAACAAATCCAGAAACAGAACAAGAACAACCAATCGCTATTGAACTTTCCGACACCGACGATTTCAAAAAAGCGGTTATTTACAGCGAAATCTTGAATAGAAAATTTTAAAAGAAGATAAATAAGATGCAAAAAAGAGGTAAGAAAAAAGAAACACGCTTATTTGTAACCGAAGAATCTATTTTGATGGATTTCTTATTAGCCAAAATGGGAGGAATGAGTCGCACATCAATTAAATCTCTCCTTTCTCATAGGCAAGTGCAAATAAACGGACATATTGAAACAAAATATAACTTTACACTAAAAAAAGGTGATGAAGTTATAATAACTACCTCTTTGGCAAATGCAGAATTAGTTCACCCCAAACTAAAAATCATTTACGAGGACAACGAATTGATTGTTGTGAAAAAAAAAGAGGGACTACTGACAGTTGCAACAACACCTGAATCAAGAGAAACGACTGTTTTTTCTATCCTTAAAAGATATGTAAGCAAAATTCAATCTCACAATAAAATTTTCGTTGTTCATCGATTAGACAGAGAAACTTCTGGTCTTTTAGTTTTTGCAAAAACAAAAGAGATTCAGGAATTTATGAGAAACAATTGGACAAAAGTTGTTATCAATCGCACGTATGTAGCTTTGCTAGAAGGAGAAATAAAGAAAGAAAATGATACCATTGTTTCTTGGTTGACTGAAAATCCAAAAACAACTCGTGTTTATTCCTCTTTTACCGACAATGGTGGAAAAAAATCAATTACACACTACAAGAAACTAATGTCGAACAAGTACTTTTCTCTAGTTGAACTGAATCTAGAAACAGGAAGAACAAACCAAATCAGAGTTCAAATGGCTGCTATCGGCAACGCCGTTGTTGGTGATAGAAAATATGGTTCTGGCAGTAGTCCTATAATGGATAGACTTGCTCTGCATGCCTACATTTTGGATTTCATTCATCCTAAAACAAAAGAAAAACTGCAATTTAAACTCCCAATTCCAAAGAGTTTTACCAAAATTTTCGGAAAAGAACTAGAATAACGAACCAATATCGCTGATTTTGGATTTTCCAAGATGTTGATATGCAAGTTCGGTAACCTCTCTTCCTCTTGGAGTGCGTTTCATAAAACCTTCTTTAATCAAAAATGGTTCATAAACTTCTTCTATTGTTCCTGCGTCTTCACCCAAAGCCGTTGCAATAGTAGTGATTCCAACTGGTCCCCCTTTGAACTTATCAATAATGGTACAAAGAATTTTATTATCAATTTCGTCTAAGCCGTACTTATCAATATTCAATGCTTCCAAAGCATAACAAGCAATTTCAAAATTTATATTTCCATCACCCTTAACTTGAGCAAAATCGCGAACACGACGCAGAAGAGCATTGGCAATACGAGGAGTTCCACGGCTACGCCCAGCAATTTCTTTTGCCGCTTTTGAATCACATGTAACTCCTAGAATCTTAGCCGAACGCTTCACTATTGTTGACAAAACATCAGCATCATAATACTCCAAATGGCTATTTATGCCAAAACGTGCACGCAAAGGACTTGTCAGCAAACCACTTCTAGTAGTTGCACCAACAAGCGTAAAAGGATTTATTTCCAATTGAACCGAACGTGCACTAGGACCTTTATCTATCATTATATCGATTCTGAAATCCTCCATTGCAGAATACAAATACTCTTCAACAACAGGACTCAAACGATGAATTTCATCAATAAACAATACATCATTAGGTTCTAAGCTTGTTAGCAATCCTGCCAAATCTCCAGGCTTATCGAGAACAGGACCTGAAGTAATTTTGAATCCAACGCCTAATTCGTTGGCAATGATATTAGATAGTGTAGTTTTTCCTAAACCAGGAGGGCCATGAAGCAAAACATGATCAAGAGATTCGCCCCGCATTTTCGCTGCTTGAACGAATATTCTGAGATTTTCCACCACTTTGCTTTGTCCACTAAAATCGTCGAAAGACAACGGACGCAAAGCCCTCTCATAATCGGTTTCAATCTCTTGATGATGTATATCAAATTGCTTCATAAAAAACTATTTTCAATAATAGCTTCTTGTTCTTATTTTATACGTTTTTGAATTTCTTTTGTTGCTTCTTCATAACCAGGTTTTTCAAGCAAAGCAAACATATTTTTCTTGTATGCTTCAACTCCTGGTTGATTAAATGGATTCACATCAAGCAACAATCCACTTATACCACAAGCTTTCTCAAAGAAGTAAATCAACTCTCCCAAATAAAATTCATTCAACTCAGGAACAAGAATCTTGATATTAGGAACTCCACCATCAACATGAGCTAACATGGTTCCAAGTTCGGCCATTTTATTCACCTCGTCTATGCGTTTTCCCGCCAAAAAGTTCAAACCATCAAGATTCTCTTCATTAGCAGGAACTTGTACGTTAAAATTCGATTTTTCCACACTAATAACTGTTTCAAAAATCGTACGTTCACCTTCTTGAATCCACTGCCCCATAGAATGCAAATCGGTAGTAAAATCAACAGAAGCTGGGAAAATTCCTTTATTTTCTTTGCCTTCACTTTCGCCATAAAGTTGTTTCCACCACTCCGAAACGTAATGCAATTTTGGATGAAAATTTGCCAAAATCTCTATTTTCTTTCCGTTCTTGTAAAGTTCATTTCTTGTTGCTGCATATACAGCAGCCATATTATCAGAAAAAGCAATGTCTTTAGAGGTGTTTTTCTCCATCTCTACTGCTCCTTCAACTAACTTTTCAATATCAAATCCTGCAATTGCAATTGGCAACAAACCAACAGGAGAAAGTACTGAATAACGTCCACCGATGTTATCTTCTATCACAAAAGTTTTATACCCTTCTTGAGTTGCCAAAGTACGCAAAGCTCCTCTTTGCTTATCTGTAATAGCAACAATCAATTTTTGGGCACTTTCCTTACCTTGTTGGCTTTCAAGTTGATCTTTCAATAAGCGGAAAGCAATGGCAGGTTCAGTAGTAGTTCCTGATTTTGAGATAACCACAATACCAAACTTCTTTCCTTTGAGCAAAGATTGAAGTTCATACATATAATCTTCGCCAATATTCTGTCCTGCATAGACAACAACTGGATTTTTGCGGTCACTTTGCAACCAGTCAAAAGAGCTGCTCAAAGCATCAATGACTGCTTTTGCACCCAAATAACTACCTCCAATACCAATAACAACCACCACTTCACACTCCTTGCGAAGCAAATTTGCTGTTTCTTGAATATCTTGTAATTCTGACTTATTTATTGATGTTGGTAAACCAACCCATCCCAAAAAATCATTACCCTTACAAGTTGCATCAATCAATGCATTATTTGCACTTAAAGCAGCTTTTTCATAAGATTTTACTGCTTCTTCACTTATAAAACCAAATGTTTTATCAATTGAAATTTGAATATGTTTCATATCTTTTTATTTTTTTATTCTTTTATTCTTAAAGGTCACAAAGGTAATTATAAGTTACGAGTTAAATGCGAAAAAGGTTTGCTTTTTTGGAAATAGATTCTCAACTATACATAAAAAAATCTGCAAACAGAGTTTTCTATTTGCAGACGATTTATACCGAACAAAACACCTACTTTTGCCGAGCGAAAAGTAATATTGGAGTTCCATTGAAGTCCCAATTTTCGCGCAACTTATTTTCTAAAAAGCGCAAATAAGGCGACTTAATGTATTGTGGTAAATTGGCAAAAAACACAAACGTAGGCACTTGCGTATCAGGAAGTTGAGAAACGTATTTGATTTTTATGTACTTTCCTTTATACGCAGGTGGAGGATAGTTTTCTATCAACGGCAAAAAGAAATCATTAAGTTTCGCACCTGAAATTCTTCTTGTCTTATTCTCATAAACTTTAGTTGCAGTTTCTATCACCTTAAATATATGGTGCTTGGTGATAGCTGAAGTAAATATAATAGGAAAATCAACAAATGGAGCCAAACGTTCTCTAATGCTTTTTTCTATTGCTTTAATATCTTTAGGATCCTTTTTTTCAACCAAATCCCATTTATTCACACAAACAACAAGACCTTTTTTATTGCGTTGTATCAACGAAAATATGTTCAAATCTTGGCTCTCAATTCCACGAGTTGCATCAATCATCAACACACACACATCAGAATTTTCAATTGCTCGAATTGCTCGAATTACAGAATAGTATTCAATATCTTCATTTACTTTGGCCTTTTTACGAATTCCTGCCGTATCAACCAAATAAAAATCGTGTCCAAACTTGTTATAACGAGTATAAATAGAATCTCTTGTTGTTCCTGCAATGTCAGTAACAATGTGTCTATCCTCACCCATAAAAGCATTTACTAACGAAGATTTTCCGGCATTAGGGCGACCAACAATAGCAAAACGAGGCAAATCCTCAAATACTTCTTTTTCTTCTTGATTAAAATTTTTGACCAATTCGTCGAGCAAATCGCCACTACCCAAACCATTGACTGCCGATAAAATAAACGGATCGCCTAGTCCCAAAGCATAAAACTCAGCCGCTTGGTATTGCAAATCGAACGTATCAACCTTGTTGGCAACCAAAATAACTTTCTTTTTGCTACGACGAAGTATCTCAGCAACATGCAAGTCTAAATCTGTAATACCAGACTGAACATCTACAACAAACATAACCACATCGGCTTCTTCAAGCGCTATCGCCACTTGGTTATTGATTTCTCCTTCAAAAATATCCTCGGAATTGACCACCCATCCTCCTGTATCAACCACAGAAAAATCCTTTCCGGCCCATTCGCAAAGACCATACTGGCGATCGCGCGTTGTGCCTGCTTCTTCGTTCACAATTGCACGTCTCGACTGCGTTAAACGATTAAAAAGAGTGGATTTCCCAACATTTGGACGACCAACAATAGCAACTAAATTACCCATAGCGTTTTTCTTTTTTTTCAGTTTGCAAAGATACGCAATCTTTCAGGATTTCTCTCATAAAAAAAGAAGACCTCTTTTTGAAGTCTTCTTCTTTTCCTTCTTTCTCTATTACTATGCTTATTCCACCTTTCTATACTTACCTTCAATGATAAGCATACCCGGAAGAATTTCTCCACCACTTTTTTTCTTAAATGTTGTAGCAGTAAGGTCCGACCCTGGATTTCTTTCTATAACTGCATTGTAACGATTATCCCAAATTTCACCTTTAATAGGAACTACTGTAGCTACGTAGCGGTACTTTGTACGATTGGTTTCTGGATCCAAGATTCTCTGAACAACTTGAAAAGAAGACTTCTCAGTAATACCTTCTTTCATTCCAATCTTAGCAGTATAACCTTTAATTTTCCCTTTTTTATTTGTAATTATTTCATATACAGGTGTTTTAACTTTAAAATCCTCGTATGCTAATTGCAATGCAGCAATATTTTTATCCATCGATTGCGTACAAACGGTTTTTACAAGTTCTTCGCGCGAATATTTCCCTTTCAAAGTTGATTTAGAATCAAATTCATATTCGTGTGCCACATATTTAACACGGAACAAGGAATCATCTTGCAAAAAAGCCCCAATTTTGGTCATATCAACATTTGGCAATGATGTGTAGTATTGATTATAAAAAACGTTTGCAATCGAGTCATTCCAATCTAACTGAAACAAATAAGAATGTGTTTTAACTGTGAATCCAGTATAAGAATCTGCAATTTTACTACCTGCTTCTGCCAATTTACGTCCTATTGAACCACCTAAAAAAGCATCCGCAATTCCACCCAAAATTTTCATTGCAGTTTTTGCAGCAGCTGCTTTTTCCTCCGCAGTTACATATGTCATATCGTTTATTAATATGAATGAATTATTGATTAATTCTTCTCCTGCATCAGAGAGCATTGCAAGCCCACGACTTGTGTTGAGAGCTACTGCTACGTCGATATCAGAAGCATTGTATTGTCCACGTTGTTGTATCAGATTCATATTAAATCCATCCTCAATGTTACACGTCGAATCTGCCAAGTCCATCCCAAACCACTTCGCCACCATAATTTTTCCACATTGAGCATCATTCATCAACTTTTCCAAAGCTTTCCCATTTTTCCTAACATCTTTTTTTGACAAAGGTTTCCCATATTCAGCTTTGATTAAGCCATGTTTTCTATGCTTAGCCCCCGATACACTATCATTATTAATCACATTCCAACCTATACAATGATTATCATATTTATCAGGGATGGGAATTGATTGAAATGCGTCGTGAATATGAATACCAAAAGTATCTTCCGAGTGATACACCATCATTGTTGCTAAAGAATTCCTACGATATTCTTCTAATACTCCTTTTTCTTGTGCATATATATTTGCACAAAACAACACACTGATAAGTAATAATAATTTTGTTCTTTTCATTTTTTATTCTTTATACGTAATTTATTAATGTAACCATGCGATATTTGTAGTTGTTGGCTGCTGTCCTTCGCCATAAGCCGTACCTATGCTTTTCCAAGCATCTATACGTTGCGATTCCAAATCAACCTCGTCTTGATACTTCTTCATCTCAAACTTCCAATCGTCAAGCACCTTTTCTTTTATTTCTTTATAGAGGTTTTCTGCATCGGAATAGCATTTTGCATCTGGCAATATTTGCGCAAGATATTCGCCTGCCAAAACTGCTCCTTCAGCATTTTGAGACGACGCCCAAACCGACTTTGCTTCAGCCAAATTTACATCACACATATAATCAACATATTGTTGATAAACATCATCGGCAAGAGTCATAAATTCAGTGTATTTTTTGCAATCGTAAGGAATGCCTGTCAGCAAAAACAATGCTTTTTCATAATCACGCTGTTTTGCCAATGTGCGAATCTCCAACAACATTTTATCAGCATTATCATCAAAGTATTTGATGATTTTATTTTTTCCCTCTTTCACGAAAGATGCTACTTCAGAATTGTTGATATTCAAACGTTTGATAGCATCCATATAACTCTTGTTGTCGTTAGTTCCAACTCCAGTTGATGTCAACATTACTGTTGAATAAATCACTTGGGTGTAGTAATCGGCAATGTAGAATGTAAAATCCATATTCTGTGCTATCTGCATCGGAGGTCCTGGAATAACATCCTTTGTTGACGGAGTAGCAACCACGGTAACAAAAAACCGATTCAACACATCTGCCGAAGCCAATCCGTTTTTTGTAAGAATCAGATTCAACTTATTCTGAAGTTGCGATTTGGCATTATAAGGGAATGGTTCTGGTTGATCTGTAACAAGAACTTTAAGAGCCAAATTGTTACCTTGAGCATGTAGATTAACAATCGAAAAGCTTAAAAACATACTTGCCACAACAAGTATCGAAATTGTCTTTTTCATTTTATTTTCCTCCTATAGCTAAAATTGTTTTACCTAATCCTCTATTCATTATTTTCACTGGGATATTGTATGGTTCTTTGCGCAAAACCGAACGAAGTTGACGCACAAAACTTTCCGTATCCATTGCGGCACCATTTGGTTTGTATAGAGGAATACGAACTTGTTCGTAACGAATCACATATTCCGACGCATCCATTTTGGAAAAACGACCTTGCATCGTATTTTCTTCCATCCATTCTTCAATGATTTCGGCAAGTTCCATTCCATCAAATTCGGTTTCCAAATCAAGATCTAAATCGTTTTCAAACACACGAATTTCAACAGCCACTTCTCTACCATTGGCAAATAAATCTTCAAAATGGGTTTGAAGGCGATAATTAAAGTTATCGATATTAGCCACAACAGCTTCCTCTAACAGAACAGCAATATCTGCCGAAAAAGAAGGCGAACTTGTTCCATTTGCTCCACCAATATCCTTTCCTGTATAAGCATCTAATGCTCTCAATATATAAGTAAGTGTTGATTTAGGACCTTGAGTTGTGATGTTCCAAGTCAATTCTATGATAATATCCGCCTTTGCCACACGACGAATTTTATCAAGAGGCGATTCTTCCATTTGTGCTCCCGATTTATTTGTGGTAACAGCATCTTCAGCTGTTGCTTGAGCAATCATTTTCATTGTTTGCTCCAAATCTTTCAACGGGAAACCACGTTCTGCCATCAAATCGTTGATTTTAGCAATGGCAAGTTTCAGATTCATATCATTTTGCAATGCTTTCTTATAATCAGGAATCACTTCTGTTGTTCCTAAATTATCGTATTCCGAAACATATCCATATTGATTACACCACACATCACTTGGCACAACCATAAGCGTCGGTTTTTTGGCTTGACCAAAAACCATTGTAGCAGTGAAAACTGCAAACAGAAAAACTACACACTTTTTCATATCCTTCTTTTTATTTTTTTATGATTCCATCTTCAATCAACTTAGCACGCAACTTTGTACGCCATACGCAAACGGTTGTTTCACAAATCGATTGCACATCGGTTCTCGCATAATTGCTAGAAAGAACACGTTTTTCTTTTATCGAAGCGAACTTCTTGTATTCTCCACCATCAGCAAAAAAGGCATTGAAGTAATCTTCATATTTTTCTCGTGCGTTCGGTTCAAAAATCAAAGGTTTCAAATAAGACTGTCCATTCGAAGCTGGCTCTACGCCAGTAAATAGTACATCATAAACAGCTTGTTTATGCGCTTGCACGTATGCATCTGCCGCATTACGAGCACGTCCCCAAGAACGCAACGTATATGATCCATCTAATTCGGTTCCTATACACTTAGTTTTATAATCGTAATACGCTTGTGATTTTTTAGGACCACATCCTATAAATACTGTGGCAATAGCCAACAAAAAAAGAATCTTTTTCATAATTAAACAATATTAAAAACCTGTACTAAGCGAACGTATTACACCAGCTTTTTCTAGTGCTTTACGCAAAGCATCTTTCGAGACAGAAACAACAACGCCAACTTTATATTCTTTTCCTACTTTTATAATTTCTTGTGTTCCTGCTGTTATAGCCACGTATTTCAAGTATTCGCCATTATCGCTAAAGAACAAATCAAAAAACTCTTGATGTTCCATTTCGACACCAGGATTTGAAGCCATAGCACGCTGCTGAACACAACCATTTTGGCTAGTGTATCCCTTAAAAATAACACCATGAACTGCATTTTTCTTACACTGCTCTGCAGCTACTTGTGCTTTCTTTGAATAACTCCAAACTTTCACTAAATACGTACCTTGAGTACCATTTCCAGCGCACTCAATTTCATAACGGAAGTGTTCCGTATCCTTATTTGCTTTCTTTTTACTTTGCGAAAAACAAATTGTTGCTGTAGAAAGTAGCAACACCACAATCATTAAACTTTTTCTCATTTTTTATTTTAGTTTTAATTTTTTTAACAATTCGACAAAATTATAGACTTTATAATCAATAAAATCTCAATATAAGTTTTTATAAATCAACAGATTGTTGAATTATTTTGACAAAATAAGATTGTACTCCGAAGAATAATATGAGAAAAAATTATGTTGTAAAATCACAGATATTTGCAACAACAAAGCTGTATCTATACTTTCTCTATGGAATATACTATAGACATTAGTTCGCTCACAATTAAGATGCTCAGCAATCCAAGGAATACTTCGTCCTTGCTGACGAACTTCCTTCTCAATAAGATGTCCGATGTGAATATTTGTTTTTTTTGACATAAAAAAAGATAGTAAATGCATTACTATCATTTGACAAATAAAAAGGTGTAAGTCTTTCTATTCACATTCGAGGAAAGCCTCGGAGCAAAACCTCACTCACTCACAGAAACACTCACACCTATGCAGTGTGAGCATTAACAAAATGGAGTGAGATTTTACACTTAAGACTTAACCCAAATATATTATTTTCAAAATCAAGTTTCCGAGGCTTATTTTGAACGTGAAATAATAGTTAATGCTTTGATTTGTATTTGGTTATTTTTTATCTAATAAATTTCATTATTGCTCTAAAAATTATTTAAAAAAATCTGTTGTCTAAAATATCAAGTACAAAGATACGAAAAAAGTAAGTTACTACTTTACAAACAAAATTTTCTTCATCATTTAACTTTTACATACAAACAAATAAATCTCAAACTTTTGTTTACTTTTGTGTTTATAATCTTGAAAATTTGTGGATTTAAGTACAAATATCACATACATACAAGGCATAGGTCCAAAACGCGCTGAAGTTTTACAAAAAGAGATTGCAGTTTCTACCGTTGCCGATTTGCTGACGTATTTTCCCTATCGATACATCGATAGGAGTAGATTTTACTACATCCACGAAATTGATGACTCACTGCCCTACATCCAACTTAAAGGAAGAATTGCTTCTTTTGAAAAAATGGGAGAAGGCAGAAGTCGCAGACTGATAGCTCATTTTACCGATGGCAACCGATTTATCGATTTAGTATGGTTTCAAGGTATTAAATACGTCGAAAATCGTTTGAAAATAAATGTCCCCTATATCGTTTTTGGAAAACCTACTCGATACGGCAGTCGCTACAATATTCCTCATCCGGAAGTAGATCCCATTACCGAAGTCAACATTCAAAAAACAAGCTATCTGCAAGCGTTTTACAATACAACAGAGAAAATGAAGAATAATTTTCTGAACTCTAACGCCATCAGAAACATTATTTTTACAGCGCTAAAAAGTATCAATACCATAGATGAAACTTTGCCTAAAGAATTAGTTGAAAAGTATCATTTGATGAGCAGAAAAGAGGCACTTTTCAACATTCATTTGCCACAAAATAACGATTTACTTCAAAAAGCTCAATATCGTCTTAAATTTGAAGAACTATTTTACACCCAGCTGAGCATTGTCCGACAAACCAAATATCGAGAACAAAAGTTCAAAGGATACGTTTTTGGTACCGTTGGGGAGAACTTTAATTCTTTTTATCAAAATCACCTACCGTTTGAACTTACCAACGCACAAAAACGTGTTTTACGCGAAATTCGCTCCGATATGAAAACTGGAAAACAAATGAATCGCTTGTTGCAAGGAGACGTTGGTAGCGGAAAAACAATGGTTGCGCTAATGTCATCACTTATCGCTTTAGACAACGGATTTCAAGTATGCCTTATGGCTCCAACAGAAATCTTGGCAACACAACATTTTTCAACCATATCCGAATTGCTAAAACCGATGAACATTGAAACCGAATTGCTCACAGGTTCAACAAAAAAATCGGACAGAAACAGAATTCTCAGCAACCTAAAAAATGGCGAACTAAAAATCTTAATTGGCACACACGCACTGATTGAAGATTCTGTTGTTTTTTCCAATCTTGGATTGGTTATTATCGACGAGCAACATCGTTTTGGTGTAGCTCAACGTGCAAAACTTTGGTCAAAAAATCTTCAACCACCACACGTGTTGGTGATGACAGCAACTCCCATTCCAAGAACTCTGGCCATGACCATTTATGGAGATTTGGATGTTTCGGTAATTGATGAGTTACCTCCTGGACGCAAACCCGTGCAAACGTTACATCTATTTGACAATAGGCGCGATTCTATTAATAATTTTCTAAAAAAACAGCTTGAAGAAGGTCGACAAATTTATATTGTTTATCCTTTGATTCAAGAATCGGAAAAGTTGGACTTAAAAAACCTTGAAGACGGATACGAATACACTAAAGAACACTTTCCTCAATACAAAGTCAGCATGGTTCATGGACGAATGAAACCTGCAGAAAAAGATGTTGAAATGCAAAAATTCTCGTCAGGAGCAACACAAATTTTAGTGGCTACCACTGTAATAGAAGTCGGTGTAAATGTTCCTAATGCATCGGTAATGGTAATTGAAAGTGCCGAAAGATTCGGTCTTTCTCAACTGCATCAGCTAAGAGGTCGTGTTGGACGTGGAGCCAATCAGTCTTATTGTATCTTGATGTCGAGCTACAAAATAACAAGCGATACACAAAAGAGACTTTCAACAATGACTCAAACAACTGATGGATTTGAAATTGCCGAAGCCGATTTGCAATTCAGAGGTCCTGGAGATATAGAAGGAACACAACAAAGCGGATTGCCTTTTGACTTAAAAATAGCGAATCTCGCCAAAGATGGGAAACTGCTTCAGCTGGCACGTGACATTGCTCTTGAGTTAATTGAAAAAGATCCCTTTTTGGAGCTGCAAGAACATATTGTTCTCAAAAAGAACCTACAAAAACTTCAACGTAGCAATATCAATTGGAGCATGATAAGTTAAAATAATTTTCACTTTTTTATACTCTCACAACCAAAATAGGAGTGTCCGAATGGAAAAGCATTTTGCGAGCCATACTTGGATTAAATAGTCGCATAAAAATGTTACGACGATGCGTGTTTATTACCACTAGATTAATCTTTTTCTCACGAATAAAATCCTCAAACGACTGCAACAAGTCATTTCCTTTTATGAGAGAATATTCCGCATTAACCATTGGGAAAGTTTTCACCAAATAATCGCGTAATCCGGCCAACTTTATCTCGTTCCAAGCATCTTGTTTTTGTTCAAAATGAGCTAAAAACAGATTATACGACTGCTTTTTGAACAAGGTCATTATTTTATCAAGCGATGTTAGCATTCTGTCATCAATATTTGTAGCAAACATCACATTTTTAAGATTTTCTATTCCTTGCATATCTATATTTGAAGGAATACCCAAAACAGGCACTGGACTACGCTCCATCACTTCCGCAGTGACACTACCAAGCAACTCTATTCCTTGATTATTTTTAGCTCCCGTTCCCATAATGATGATTTGCGGATTATTGTTTTTTGCCCAATCAACAATTACGTCTTCGGGAACTCCTTCCTCCATCACATACATGTACTTTATTTTAGGTAAAATCCCTTCCTCAATTTTTTGCTCTATAACACTGATAAATTGCTTAAAATTTGCCGATTCTTCAAGGATAATAGATTGCTGTTTTTGCTCTAAATCCCTCACGTAAGCCGACTCTGTTCTATTTGGAAAGAAAGAATGTTCGGGCATAAAGTAAGAATAGAGAAAAACAATATCTGCGTCGATGTGTTGAGCAAAACGAAAACTTGCTTCAACTATTTTTTCCGACTCAATAGAAAGATCTACAGGGACAAGAATTTTGCTTCGGTTTCTCTCCAAAATAGCACTATTTTCAGAACTCTCGATAATTTGTAAAGCACGAGGTAAATCTTTTTCGGCAATGCGCACACGCACTCCTGCCGAAAAAATAGGTTTGAACAAATCCAAATTATACAACGTCACCTTTATCCCCTCTGCCTCCAAAACCGATTTCAGCAGTTTGGCTCTCTCCAAAGTGTGAATAGCAATTGTTACAAGTTTTACCATTTTTGTTTCTATCAAAAAAAATCAACCACAAAGTTAGAAAAAAGAGTGAAAAACACTTACAAAAAAAGCACATACCTTTCCCAAACGGACCTTGTAGGAAGACAAAATGTCAAAAAAATGCAACAATGGCGAAGTGCACAACACCCCACACACCAACCCATCTGCATTGAAATGCCCCAGATATCCCAAATACGAATTTACACAAGCACGGCAGTCATCCAAGATACGCTTCTTCTCGCGCTTATCGGTAATGGTGTGTATCTTTTCCATGTCCTTTTCCCACGCCCGCAATTTCTTGCGGAACTTCTGCGTTGTGCGTTTGCTGGCATGTCTGCAATAGGGTGCACATACTGCTCCCAAGAACGATACTCGCTCTGTACATGGGTGCAGGCGGATTTTATTTGGGTGCAAAGTCATACCCATGCCCGATAAAAAAAGGGCTATCCGCCCCACTGCTTCGCGCAAACGCGCTTTGTTGGTATCCAGCAACCAAAAGTCATCCACATACCTGCCGTAATGCCGAAAGCCCAATTCATACTGCACAAACCTATCCAACCTATTCAAAAAGATATTGCTAAACAACTGGCTAGTTAAGTCGCCAATGGGCAACCCCACCCCTGTGGGCTGTTTGCTCAAGCACTTGCTATCGGGCAGTCCTTCCCAATCTGATGGTTTACCACAATATCTGCAATTTTGCAGAGGGTCTTTGTTAATAATAACATCTGTTAGATACAACAACAATGGATCTGAATAACCATATTTGCGTAACGTCTCTATCACCATTTCATACAATACGCTACGGCGGATATGCATGAAGTACCCCTGAATATCCAACTGCAACACCCACGCCTCGCGAGTGTAATTGTCTGTTGCAGAGCGGATATGATGCTCCAAACGCTCAATGCCTTTGAGCGTGCCTTTGCCTTTACGGCAAGAATAACTATCGTAGATAAATAGGCGGTCGAACAAGTCCGCCACATAGTTCCAATACAGATGGTGCACCACCCTATCGCGAAACTCGCTGGCAAACACTTCGCGCTTCACAGAGTCTTCTATCACAAAGCAGATGGAGGGCGAAGGGCGATATTTGCGCTCACGCAAAGCGTGGTAAAGGTGAATGAGATTGGTTTCAAGGTTTAGTTCAAAGCGCAATTGCGAGCGCGTATTGCGTTTGTTGCGACGGGCATCGTAGTAAGCCCGAAAAAGGTCGGTGAGGAGTGTATCGTCGTAGGGTAAATGCTTGACAAGACGCACGGATTGTCCGTTGTTGCGGTTGTTGTTGTTCATGTTCGCTTCGTCCGAGTTGAAGTTGAGGTAGTTCGCGTTGTTGCTATTGTTCTCAGTGGCAGACCAATAGTTGCCGTTGTTCTGCACGTTGTTCACATCGGAGCCGTTGCGGTTGCCCGCAGCAGGCAAAAAGCTTATTTTTTTGAGCAGTTCTTGGCTTGAATAGTGCAGGACGCATCCTGCAATAGACTTCGAGGAACGGATCCTCTCTGTAAATACCCCACGAAAGGGCGAACTGCTGGATTTACTAATTTTCACACTATGAGCAACTCTCTCTGAAGAGATAATTGCTCATACTCCGGAAGACGACACTCACTCACCAATCTTATTTTCTTTTTTTTATTTCTATTTCCCTCTCTAAACTCCTCCCCTAACTTAGGGGAGCAATTTTTTATTTTCTTTTTTCCCTCTTTTTTCTAAAATTTTTTGCTCGATTTTGCCAGGGCCATAGCCCCGGACAAAATCGAGAATTTTCTAGATGCCTTCAAATTTCGCTGAAATGCTTTACAGCATTTTTGCGAAATTTATAAATCCTTGACAAGACGCACGGATCGTCCGCCGTAGCGGCCGATGCCGTTCACGTACGCTTCGTCCGAGCTGAAGTAGCGGTAGCCCGCGTCGTAGCTATTGTACTCAGTGGCAGACCAATAGTTGCCGCCGTCCTGCACGTAGAGCACATCGGAGCCGTAGCGGTAGCCCGCAGCAGGCAAAAAGACTGCACCTGCTACTTCCATTTGTTGCCATTGGTCGGCTGTGAAAGTTTGATAAGCAGCGTAATAATCAACACCATAGTTACTATGGAAACCTGACTTGAAAGTAATACCTTCTGGACTTGTCCAACCATCGGGCAAGAACACCAAACCATTGACACCATTCACCTGAGCAACACCGATTAATTCATCATAGTTAGGACGTTCATAGCGAAGATAATACCATTCATCCTTTGTCAAGGTTCGCCATGTATTAGGAACATCACTACCAATTTGATTGGTACCCCAATCAACAAAAGTACCTAAGTAATCTTTGTAACCTTGAGAAGTACTTACACCGAAATTTGCAGCACTTGTACTCCAACCGAACAAATCAACCTTATCTGCCAAAGCAGTACCGTATTTGCTATCGCCA
>JAZKYY010000002.1:0-18680 GCA_045612365.1 Paludibacteraceae bacterium | reverse complement strand
AACACTTCTGTTTACTTGCACTTGTTCAAAACACAATTTCCTCTTGCTACTGGTTACGAATTCACTATTCGTTACAAAGTGTTGAGCGGAAAAGCTACAGTTCAACTTGTAGGTTCAAAAGAAGGTTCAGAAGGTACAGCTAATGCTCGTCCTGTTGGTGCGGTTTCTGCATCTGAAGAATGGCAATACTTCTCAGTTCCAACTAGCACATGGACTGCATTCAATGGTAGTACATTGGCTGTTCTTGGTTTGAGATTTGTGAACGCAACTGCAGACTTCAAAATGTTGATTGGTGAAATGTCAGTGAAAAAAGCTGGTGAAACATTCTCTCCTGTAAAACCAACAATTACAGAATCAGAAGTGTTGAAAACAACATACAAAGGTGTTGATTTAAGATTGATTTGGGATTGCCCTGTAGCTGATGCAGGTGCAGGTGGTTCTACTCCAGATCCCGAACCAGATCCCGAACCAGAAGAACAAGAAACTGCTGTACGTGCTGCTACATTATCTTGTACTATTAGCGGAAATAATACACGTGGTTATGATCGTGCAGTTACAGGTTTGTCATTTAACGGTAGCAATGGTGCATATCTTGCTAGTGGTTCTATTGATAATGGTTATTACCAACCTTTATACACAGACTTGCGTGCAACAAAATCGTTGGAAGTTAAACGTGGAGAAACCATTACAACTTCTGTAACAGCAAGTGGAGAATGGATGTTGGGTTACATCTATGTTGACTGGAATAATGATGGTGATTTTACTGATGCTAATGAATATGTGGCTGGTCGTGCTTCTTACTCTACATCTACGGCATGGACTCCTCCTACATTTACTATTCCTAATAATGTAGAATTAGGTACTTATACTATGCGCTATACAGCGGATTGGAATGAAGATGGTGGTGTAGATTATGGTGCTGACTACTCTTGTGGGCGTACAAATGCTAATGCATCTTCAAACCTCACTGCCGCAAATGGTGGATGTATGGTTGACTTTGAATTGCACGTAACAGCTGATTCTGGTTCTGGAAGCAGTTCTGGTTCTGGAAGTGGAAACTATGTCCCAACATACAACGACGAAGTTGATGCGTGGTATTTCGAAATGTGGGCACAACAAGAAGGAAAAGAAGCTCAGTTGGTTACTGCTACAACATCTTGGGCTGCTTATGTAGTAAATGTTCCTTTTGACTTGGATGCTACTAAGAGAGTTCGTATCGGTGTATGCACTGTTGCTCCTGATGGTGTAACTAAATCAGATATAGCATGGACTAGCTACTTGGATGCTAGTGATTATACTCAAATAGATGATGTAGTAATTAGCAAACCTGTAATCAAACCAAATGAATCATTCTATATTGAGTTTGCCGATCCAGAACACTCTACTGCAGATTGGATTATCAAAAACTCTGCTACTCAAGTAACTGTAGCTACTGAAAATGGTGTAACACGTGTTACTTTTGATGCAGGTTTGGCAAACATTGGTTCTTACGACGTTAGTATCAACGGTGTTATAACTCCAGGTTTGATTCAAATTTCTCCTGAATCTACTGGTGCTGTTCCTGAAATTAAAACACTTACAACTGATAAAACAGAGATAGCTGATAACCATACAGAACAAGCAACATTATCGTATACAAGCCGTGATGCTGATGGAACTGTATCAAAAGGTTTGAAAGTGGGAGACCCTTATGCTTTTGTTGCTCGCATTAATGATCCTAATGATGCTACAAATACTGAGTTTGCTAAAAAAGCTCCTTATACATACTGTATGTGGTTCAAAGTAAACGATTTGATTCATAGTACACAAGGTATCAACTTACTTTACAAAACTGACTATACTTGCGACTGGCCACAAAACAACTGGGGTGAATTCTGGTGTCAAATTCGTCCAAAAGGAGCAGGAAAGTTAAATTCATACAACAGTAAAGTTGGAGAATGTGTTGAAAATGAACTTTCATTTAATGTTTGTGGATGGGATGCACATGATAATGCTCAAAATGGAATGACCAATGGAGAAGCTTTGCAAAAAGGTGTTTGGTATCACATGGCTGTAGCTTTGGATGCTGATGGTTATGAAACTATGTGGATTAATGGTCGTCAAGTAGCTCATTTGTTAGACAGAAAAGTATATGATGATGGTTGTCAATCAGGTTCTAATACAAACTCAGGTGCTTTCAATCGTCGATTTACTCGTTTGTATGTAGGAGCAAGTGGAACTTATAAAGCTGGTTTCAATGGTATTATTGACGAAGTTCAATGCTGGACAAAAGTGTTGACTACAGACGAAGTTCGTACTGCAATGCTTGGATTTGAAAAAGGTTCAGCTCCTGCTGATTTGAAGGGTTATTGGACATTTGATGAAACTATTCAAAAAACAATTCGCGATACTGTTCGTACCGTATTCCCTAACTGGGGTAACGGAACGGCGGAAGCAGTGGGTTATTATTCTACTACTCCGAAGATTAATAGCGATGGTGAAAGTACATTGAATGATCTTTACGAATCATTTATGGGAGATCAACCAGCTGCAGGTTGCCCTATGATTCCAGGAGCGTATGTTGTAGAAACAACTCCACAATGGCGTTATACAGGTGGAAATGGAACTGTTACTCCAGTTGCTTACAATGCAACTTCTGGTAGTGCAACAGCAAGTAACGCTGATGCTTGCAATCCATTTAGAGTTTACCTCAAACTTGTAAATGACTGGGCAGAAACTGAAGAGCAATACAAAGATATTGTTGTGGTTGACCGCACAGTTGGTTTAGATGCAGTTGCTGTAGAAAACGAGTTGAAGGTATATCCAAACCCATTTGTTGAAAGAGTGTCGATGCTATTCCCACAAGGCGGTGATTATACGTTCTTGATTGTAAACATGGAAGGAAAATGCATTTATTCTCAAAGCAAAAATGTTACTGATGGCGAATTGGTAAATCTTCAAGTGAACGGAGAAAAAGGTATGTATGTTTTGCAAGTTATTGATAAAGACGATAAAGTCTTGAAAGCAGTTAAACTTGAAAAGAAATAAAAAATCTCTTATTGAAGGAGATTGAATTAAAAAGAGGAGTCCTTGAAAAAAGGACTTCTTTTTTTTGTTATATTTAGGTGGATTATTTGTAAAAAATTATTACTTTTGCCGTCGAGTAAGTCCTCCACGACCAGCTCCCTTTGAATTCCCCCAGGGCTTGACCGCAGCAAGGGTAGGAGGTCGTAGCGGTGCGATGTAGGTAGCTTACTCGGTTCGCCTCTTTAGCTCAGTTGGCCAGAGCACGTGATTTGTAATCTCGGGGTCGTTGGTTCGAATCCGACAAGAGGCTCAAGAAAGCAAGAATCTGGTGTTTGGGTTCTTGCTTTTTTTATTACTTTTGCTATTCTTATTTAGTATAAATATAGTTGTGTATGAAACCAGATGCAGTAAAACATGCTATGTATTTTGGACTTTTGTTGGGTGTGTTGTTTAGCGTAAATTTTTTGACACAAACATCGACCAACGTTGTGATAAATAGCTTGCAATTTGTTTTTATATGCTTGATTCCTTATGTTGTTTTCTCTATGATGAGGCATTGTCGTGAGAATGTTTTTGAAGGAACGATAACTTATTCTCAGTCATTTTTTTATGGGTTACAACTGTTTTTCTATGCTTCGGTTGTTTCTGCTTCATTAAAGTATTTTTATTTCAAATTTATTAATCCACTTTACTTGAAGAATCTAAGAAGCGCAAGTTTGAAAATTCTTGAGGAACTTAATTATCCTATGACAGAAGATTTTGTGACGGCTGCAGATAAGGTTTTTCTTCCTTTGAATATGTCATTGCAATATATTTGGACAAATATGTTTCTCGGAATGTTCTTGTTGCTAATATTGTCAGCTTTTCTAAAGAAAAAGCAAAGCGAATAAATAACTTAAAAAATGAAAATGTTTATGGATATTTCTTTAATTATTCCCTTATATAACGAAGCAGACTCGTTGCCAGAACTTCATTCTTGGATAAAGAGAGTGATGGAGGAAAATAATTACTCATACGAAATTGTTTTTATTGACGATGGAAGTACCGATACTTCAAGACGTATAATCAAGGATTTGATGAGTGAAAACGGCAATGTAAGATTAGTTGCTTTTCAGCGTAATTACGGGAAATCAGCAGCGCTATTTTGTGGATTCGAACGTGCAAAAGGTAATGTGGTAATTACCATGGATGCTGATTTGCAAGACTCTCCTGACGAAATACCTGAACTTTATAAAATGATAAAAGAAGAAGGTTTTGATCTTGTTTCGGGTTGGAAAAAGAAGCGCTTTGATAGTAAACTTTCAAAAAATATTCCTTCAAAGATCTATAATGCAACGGCACGAATGGTGACAGGTCTTAAACTTCATGATATGAATTGTGGGTTGAAAGCCTATAAAAATGAGGTGGTAAAGAGCATAGAAGTTTTTGGGGAAATGCATCGTTATATTCCTTATTTAGCAAAAAATGCAGGGTTTACTAAAATAGGAGAAAAGGTTGTGAAGCATCAGGCCAGAAAGTATGGAAAAAGTAAATTTGGATTAGACCGCTTTGTTCATGGATATTTGGATTTGTTTACACTTTGGTTTTTGTCCAAGTTTGGGAAAACTCCAATGCATTTTTTTGGACTTTGGGGAAGTGTGATGTTTGTTCTTGGATTGTTGGCCGTAATAATTGTTGGAGCTATTAAATTTGCTGCAATAGTTGGAAATATAAAAGCACCTCTTATTACAAGTTTGCCTTATTTCTATATTGCTCTAACAATGATGATGATTGGAACGCAGATGTTTTTGACTGGTTTTTTGGGGGAATTGATACTAAGAAATTCGGAAGAGAGAAATAGTTATAAAATAGCTGAGGATTTGTAACTTTTAAAAAAGGTTATGTATGGAAATGTTTCTTGAAATATGTAAATATGTTTTCCCTAGTATAGTAACGCTTATCGCAGTTGTTCTTGTACTGAAAAAAATGTTGAACAGCGAGGAGGAAAGAAGAAATTTTGAATTACGAAAGCAGAATGCTTCGACTATTACTCCTATTCGTTTACGTGGTTATGAACGTATGGTTCTTTTCTTGGAACGTACTCAGCCAAATTCTCTCTTGATGCGTCAAGATTTGTCAAAAAAGACATGTTTTCAGTTGCAGAAAGATTTGTTGAACCAAATAAGAAATGAGTTTGATCATAATGTAGCGCAGCAAATTTATGTTTCTCAAGAAGCTTGGAGTTTGGTAGTAAATGCGAAGGAAAGTCTTTTGAAATTGGTCAATATATCGGCTGCTCAGTTTCCTGCTGATGAAAAGGCGTTGCGCATGGCAGAATTTATGATTCAAACTTACTCGCAAACGGCAGATACTCCAACAGAAAAAGCCATCAACTTTTTACGCAACGAAATAAAAGTTAACTTTTAGGATATGAACTTTTTGGAATTAGTAAAAAAACGTTATTCAGTTCGAGAATTTCTTTCAAAAACTGTTGAGCAAGAAAAGATAAATTATATTGTAGAGTCGGTTCGTTTGGCTCCATCGGCTGTTAATAAACAACCTTGGAAATTGTTTTATGTGACAGAAAAAAGCTTGTTGCAGCAACTTTCGGATTGTTATAGTCGCGATTGGTTTAAGACATCACCTGCGTGCTTTGTTGTTTGTGGTAATCATAAAGAAGCATGGCATCGCTTCGATGGAAAGGATCATTGTGACGTGGATATATCTATTGCAGTTGAGCATTTGGTTCTTGCAGCTGCAGAGCAAGGTTTGGGCACTTGTTGGGTTTGTAACTTTGATGCCAAGAAATGTTCGGAGATAATGAATCTTTCTGAGGAATTGGAACCTATAGCTTTGATTCCAATTGGTTATGCTTCAACTGAAGTTGCTCCTGAGAAAAAAAGAAAGCCGTTGAATGAAATTTTTGAAGTAATAGAGTGAAAAAACTGATATTTACTTTATCAATGATGTTGTTACTTATGGCATGTTCCAACGATGAGGAATGCCGTCAGCAGCTTTATGTTGTAGTTGGGGCAGATATGAAACAAACAGTTTTTGATGCCTATGAAGAAGATTATGTAATTAGAGAATTTATTGCTGACAGTATTACGATATTTGGTCTTGGTTGTGATTCGCTTCTTTACAACAAAGCGCAAATAAAAACCTTTGATTTACCACTACAAAAAACAAAGGAGGAAACACAGTTTGTTCTTTATACAAATGGAATCTACGATACGCTTTCTTTTAAGCATACTAATGATACTAATTACATTTCAATGGCGTGTGGTTGCTTGATTCAATCAACTATTACCGAAGTAACGGTTACTAGCAATAAACTAGATTCAGTTGTTTTGAAGGAACCTCTGGTGATTAATAGTCGTGTTGCAAATATCGAACTTTACTTTAAAACTAATTAGAAGATTTGAATCGCTTTTTTAAGATATTGATTTTTTCTTTGTTGGCAAGTTTTTCTTGTCTATCGCTTTTTGCTGTTGAGGAAGTCAAGAACGATACTCTTCAATCAAAAAAGAAGAGGGTAAAAAAGAATAAGGACTTGCAAGAACAAATATATTATGGGTTTTCGACGCATTTGGATTTAGCATCTCCTGTTATTACACCATTGGCAAATAATTTGGTTGTGTCAGCCGAAGCAGCATTTGATGTCAACCTATTGCAAAAATATTTTCCGATAGTAGAGGTTGGATATACTTATGTGAATAAGCACGATTCTATTCATGATGTAAATTATAGAACCTCGGCTCCGTTTTTTCGACTTGGTATAAATTATAGTTTGATGAAAACAAAGACAAAAGAGGGAGAGAAAAAGGTAGTATTGAATTATCCCTACATTGGTCTTCGTTATGGATTTTCGGTAATGAAACATCAACTAGAAGGAGTAACCATTACTGATAAATATTGGGGAGAAAATTCTCCTCTTGTTTTTCCAGAAAAGTTGCTTTATGTTGGTTGGTTGGAATTGGTTGCGGGTGTGAGAGTTGCAATTGCCAAAAGTTTTACAATGGGTTGGAACGTGCGTATAGGTTTGCTTCCTCATGCCTCTGGTAAGAATGTTAAGAATCAACTTTGGTATATTCCAGGTTTTGGTAAAACAAGTAATACACCTTTTATGTTTAATTATACCATAGGATATACTTTTAGAACAAAAAAAGATAAGTAAGATAGAAAAAGATGAGACAAAAAATTATTAATGATCCTGTTTTTGGTTTCATTACAATTCCAAATGAATTTATTTATTCTCTTATAAAACATCCTTTTATTCAGCGATTGAATAGAATTAAACAGTTGGGTTTGTCTTCTTTTGTTTATCCGGGGGCTCAACATACGCGCTTTTTGCATTCTATTGGGGCAATGTTTTTAATGAATGAAGCGATTAAACAATTGCAACAAAAATCACAAAATATTACAGAAGAAGAGTCTAATGCTACTTTGGCAGCTATTCTGATGCACGATATAGGTCATGGTCCATTTTCTCATGTTTTGGAAAATACGTTGGTACATGACATCTCTCATGAAGAAATTTCTGTCATTCTAATGCAAGAAATCAATAAAGAACTGAATGGTAAACTTGATTTGGCAATTGAAATCTTTAAGGACAATTATCCAAAACATTTTTTGCATCAACTAATTTCAGGGCAATTAGATGTTGATAGACTTGATTATCTGCGTAGAGATAGTTTTTTTTCAGGAGTGACTGAAGGAAATATTGGTTCCGCTAGAATTATTAAAATGCTTAATGTTTCTAATGATAATTTGGTAATAGAGGAAAAAGGGATTTATTCAATAGAAAATTTCTTGATAGCGCGCCGATTTATGTATTGGCAGGTGTATTATCATAAAACGTCCGTGGCAGCAGAATGTATGTTGATTAAAATACTTCAACGAGCACAAGAACTGGCTCGGCAAGGAGTTGAACTTTTTTGTTCTCCGTCATTGCGCTATTTCTTATATAATAATGTTACAAAAGAACGCTTTTTCTCCGATCCAGAAGCTTTGCTGATGTTTGTGAATTTGGATGATTCCGATATTTTTTCTGCAATTAAATCTTGGCGAAACTCAGACGATAAGATACTTTCTATTCTAAGTCAACGATTTATGGATCGTCAGTTGTTCAAAATAGAGATAAATTCTTCTCCAGTTTCAGAAGAGGTAAAATCAGAATTAATTGCAAAGTATTGTAAATATTTTGACGTATTTGCAAATGAAGCATCTTATTTTTTCTGTGAAGAGCATGTCTCTACTAGAACGTATAACACTGAAGATGAGAATATTTTAATTTTATTTCGTAATGGTGAAACAAAAGATATTGCATCTTCATCTGACATTTTGAATGTCAATGTATTAAAAACTGCAGTTGAAAAACACTATTTGTGTTATACAAAAATCTGATTCGTGTTATGAGAAAAATGCTTTTCGTTTTTGGCATTTTACTTTTATTTCTTTCTTGTAAAAATACTCAATGCAGTAGTTCTGCGGAATTGCTTGTGGTGAAATCTACCAGCAATGATGGAGAAAAGAGTCAAGCTATGGTTGAGTTTCTTACTCCTTTTAGAACCAAATTATCGGAAAAGATGGAGGTGCGTTTGGCTACTTCTGCTCAAATAATGACTGCGGATAGACCAGAGAGTTTGTTGTCGAATTTGATATGTGATGTTTTGTTGAAGAAAGCAAATCAGTATCAGCAAATAGACTTTGCAATATATAATATTGGAGGATTGAGAAGTTCTTTGCCTCGAGGAGATATTTATTTACGAACGATTTATGAAATTCTCCCTTTTGATAATCAGTTGGTTTTTCTTTCTTTGCGGGGTGAAGATGTAGAGCAACTTTGTCAATGTATTGCCAAAGTTGGCGGAGAAGGTGTTGCAGGAATTTCTTTTTGTATAGAAAATGGCATTGCAAAAGATATTAAAGTTCAAGACATTCCTTTGGACAAGAACAGAATGTATTGTGTTGCAACAAACGATTATTTATCATTCGGAAATGATAAAATGGAATCTTTGGCAAGGCATATAAATATCGTTTATTCTACTCTTAAGGTGCGCGATGTTTTTATTGACTATATTACCGATTTGGAGAGTAGGGGAGAAGTTATAAGTTCCAAATTAGATGGCCGCATTTATAAGAAATAGTATTGTATTGCTTGTTGCACTTTTTTTTGTTGCTTGCATTCGTCAAAATGAAGTTGTTATTTTGAGTACTAATGATACTCATAGTCAGATAGATGCTGATTATACTGTAGGTGGTTATGTCAATCGTATAGCTTTGATAGATAGTGTTCGACGAAAAGAAAATGAACTGCTTTTACTTGATGCAGGAGATATTTTTCAGGGAACACCGTACTTCAATTTTTTTGGAGGAAGAGTAGAAATAGAGGCCTATAGTAAAATGGGTTATGATGCTATTACTCTTGGGAATCACGAATTTGATTGTTCGTTGGATACTTTGGCAGAAAGATTGAAGAGTGCTACTTTCAAGGTGATTTGTTCGAACTATGATGTGTCGGGAACTGCTTTAGAAGGGATTGTGAAACCTTATGCTATTTTTGAACGAAATAACTCTAGAGTGGGGATTATTGGTTTAGGGATTGATCCTAAAGGTTTGATTTTACAATCAAATTATGAAGGGGTTAAGTTTCTAGACCCAATTCATACGACAAATGAAATTGCAGATTTTTTGAAAAATAAAGAGCTTTGTGATTTTATAGTAATACTTTCTCATTTGGGTAGTGAGTATGCAGACGAAACAATTTCGGACGAGAGAGTGGCTTCTCAATCAAAATACGTAGATTTGATAATAGGCGGGCACACTCACAAAATTGTAAACAAGAAAGTTGCAAATGTTCTCGGCGATTCTGTTTTGCTTGTACAATCAGGCAAAAAAGGGGATTTTATTAATAAAATAACTCTTAGAAAATAAGAGAGAGTTATTTCTCTTTTATCCAACCTTCGTATTGGAAATTGCAATTCTTCCAATTTTCGTCAATCCAGATGTAGGTTTCTTTTATCTTTTTTGTTACCCATTCATTGATAACTTCATTTCCTTTAAGAGCTTCTAGATATCCTTTAAGTTCTTGATAATCATCGCTGACGTTTGCTTTATGCGATTTTACTTTTGATTTTACCTTTATTACACAATAGACCTCTCTTCCAAGCTTTTCGTCCATCATAATAAACGGTTCTGAAATTTCTCCAACATTTAAGTCATAGGCCTTTTTTGCAATCTCTGAGGGTAGGTTTTGATATTCAAATTTAGAGGCACCAGTGTTGGGATTTGGAAGTAACCCTCCATTCATTCGTGTATCGTTGTCAGATGAAAAACGCATAGCTGCATCTTCAAATGTCAAATTTCCATGACGAATTTGCGAAACAATAGAATCTAATCTTTCAGAGATTTTTATTCTATCATTCAATGAAATTTTGGGTTTCATTAAAATATGTCGACAGTTGATTCGTTCGTCGCGTCTTTCAATCAATTGTATGATATGATATCCAAATTCCGTATGCACAATACGAGAAACTTTACCTGGTTCTTGCAATGCAAATGCAGCGGCAGCAAATTCTGGAACGAACTTTCCTCTTCCTGCAAAACCAAGTTCTCCTCCTTTAGTAGCAGAGGCATTATCTTCAGAATATAAGCGTGCTAACATAGAAAAATCCGCTTTCCCCTCGTTTACCCTTGTAGTAAAATCGCGCAAAGTGTTTTTTATTCGCTCAATTTCTTCTTGACTTACTGGAGGGTCCATTTTTATGATTTGAATTTCAACCGTTTCTGGAACCGTAGGTATACTGTCTTTTGGAAGCTTCTCAAACTCTTTTCTAACTTCGCTTGGTGTAAGTTTTACAGATGCGGTAAGTTTTTGTTGCATTTGTTGAACAATCATTTGTTGTTTTGTCATTTCGTACAATTCTTCACGAATTTGTGCAGTTGTTTTTTTGAAGTATTCTTCCATCTTTTCTCTACTGCCAATTTCGCTTAAAAAGTAGTTCAAACGAGCATCAACTTGTGATACAACCATACTTTCTGCTACAACTATACTATCAATTTTAGCTTGATGCAGAAATAATTTTTGAATGGCCATTTGTTCTGGTATGATGCAATACAAATCGCCTTGAGTTTTTTGACCTTCGTATTGCATTCTTAATTTTTGTTCCTCAACTTCCGAACGAAGGATAACCTCATCACCTACAACCCAAACTATTCCATCAATCATATTGTTTTGTGCTGTAGCAAACGTTGATATAATGGATAAAATAAAATATGTTAGAATGTTTTTTTTCATTGTTCTACTTCGTTGTTATTAGTAGTAAAATACATAATATCTTTCTGAAATTGTTGGTATAATTCCTCTTCAAAATTTTGTATAAATTCAATTTTTTGTTTGTTAAGAAGGATGTTTTTGATTTTTTCGTATGCAAAATCAAGAGGTTCTTCTTCTCCTTTTTTTCGATAATCAAAAACGTTTAGCATATATACAAAAACGCTATCTTCCATTTCAATAAATTTATCGGAAGTCAAATTTAGATTTTCTGTAGTTGGTAATTGTTTGATTAGCTCACGTTCCAAAACCCAATTTTCAGCAAAAAGGTCAAGCGAGCCATAGTTTTTTACACTATAATTTTCCATCTCTTCTATGTTTTCTACAGAAAAATCTTCGACCCATTTTCGCATTTTTTTTAATTTGTCGGCATTTTTTGGAACTTTTACAAAAACACCTTTTACAATGTCTTCTTCCAGTAAGAATTGGGATGAATATTTTTCGTAATAATCGCTAATCTGATGTTCAGAAGGGTCGTTTAATCGTTGATTTATAAGTAATTGTTTGTAATTCTGAACAATGAGGCTTTTTCTATATTCTTCAACCAATAAATCAATAGATTTTTGATCTACGTTTTTTGATGCATGTTCGTACATGAGTGCATCAATTACCCAATTTTTTTCAAACTTTTCAATTAAAGCGATACTATCTGCACTGCTTAAATGCTGAGTTTTAGGTAATTCATCTTCGTAAAGATATTGATTGTTGATTTTTAGAACAGGTGTTCTTAATGAGTCGCTTTGTTTTTTTTGACAAGTAGAAAAAACAAAACTGACAGCGATAAATATGCTTAAAAATGTCTTGAACATAAGTTATTTACGGTATTTGTTCAACTCTTTTTCATTAACCCAAATGGGGTATTTCTTTCGTAGAGCAGAAACCCATTCATTCTCCAAATAGTTCTGATAAAGAGAAATTACTTTGCCTAAAACGTCGTTATAATTTTCCGGTATTTGTAGTTTCCTTCCTACTGTTTCTATAATAGGCAACTCAGATTCTGCTTTGTACGAGTTTTTTGACTTGAAAATCTTTTTGTCAGCAACTGGATTATCTCCTTTTTCCCAAAATCCTTTCTGAACTTTTACATTTAATGTAGAATCTATGTTAATACGAGTTTTTATGTAACTATCTATAGAATCAGGATGAGCATTTGTAATGATTTTTTTTACTTGTTTTGCAATTTTTTTGTTCTTACATTCAATGATAAATCCTTTGAAATAAGGACCATCTGTTTTGAAAGTGTCTTTGTTTCCCTCAAAATATAATTTTAGTTTAGTTGTATCTTTTGCTGCTTCATCCCAAATTTTCAACTTGCTAACTTCAAAAAACAAAAGTCCGTCATGGTATTCTTGTATCAAATTTTTGAAACCAGGATGTTTGTTTTCTAACTGAGAATCTTCAAAAGCAATAATTTTTTCGCCTGAAAAATAGTCGAAAACTACATTTATATCCGTGCTTTTTGCATTTGAAAACTCTTTGATTAAAAAATCTACAAATTCATTCATCCAAATAGTTTGGTTGGCAAATGTTGCTAGTGCGACATCATTTTTATTCTCAATATTTTCAATAAAAGTAGATTTGTCGTTCGAAGCGTTAAAGGCATTGAATATTTTTTTTAGAACACAACTATCAGCAGAGAACTTATAATCGATTTTTAGTTGTTTGATAAATGATTGTCTTATAGCTTCTTTACGTCCGTCATATTGAATTAGCCGAGCGATTTCATTTTTCTTTTTGTTAAACGAAGAGACTTCTCGTTTTTCTTTTAGCTGAATAATGTGCCAGCCATAAACAGTTTTAATAGGTTTGCTAACTTCTCCTATATTCCTAAGTTCAAAAGCAGTTTTTTCAAACTCTTTCGCCATTTTTCCAAGTCCAAACCACATCAATTCACCTCCATTGGAACTTGTTTGGCGGTCATCCGAAAATTCTTTTGCCAATGATGCAAAATCTTCGTTGTTTTCCAAGCGCTTGAAGATTTCTTGAGTTAAATCTTGAATACTGTCTTGTTGCTTTTTTGTCATGTGTTGAGACACCATTTTCAAAATATGTGCAACACGAACTTCACCAACGGCTTTTCGTTTGTTATTAATTTTTATGATGTGATAACCAATAGCAGATCTGACAGGTTTTGAAATTTCTCCTATTTTCATTCGGTAGGCAGCATTTTCAAAAGGAAATATGGTCATCATTCCTGTGAAATAACCTAATCGCCCTCCATTTTGTTTAGCAGAATAGTCATCGGAAGTTTCTTTTGCAACATCCTCAAAATTTTCTTTCTCGAGTCGTTTGCAAATGTCCAATGCTTTTTGGTAAAGTTTCAACGTGTCTTCAGGCGGAGCATTATAAGGAACTCTTACCAAAATATGACTTGCATCCACATCTTCAAGCAAGTGGCTATAGACCTCTTGCATCAAATCATCTTCTTTATTCTTATCTGTTAAGTATGGTGCAACTATTTGAGAACGATAACTGCTGAATTCCTCTACAAACGAACTTGCAGTATCAAGTTTGAGTGCTTCTGCTTCACAAACTTTTAGTTTGAAGTTTTGAAAGAGTTGAAGATATTCATCAATTTCTGTGCTAAGTAAAGTTTCCTTGCCATTCTTTTTGTAGAAATATTCAAATTCGCTTTGAAGAATTTTTTTATCTCCAATGGTCATCAATAGTTCGTCTGTTGCAGATACACTGCTAACAACAAACCAAATTAAAACCAAAAAAAAGTTTTTTTTCATACAATAAAAAACAGCAAGAAAAAAATAACTGATATTTTCTTTACTTACTAATCAACGAATGTCCAGTCATCTCTTTTGGTTGCTCTATGCCAAGTAACTGACAAACTGAAGGCGCAACGTCAGCCAAAATACCATCACTAACTTTTGCGTTCTGATTTTCAGATACGTAAACAAATGGAACAGGGTTTAGCGAGTGTGCTGTATTTGGTGTTTCGTCAGCATTCAATGCGTTATCGGCATTTCCATGGTCAGCGATGATGATAACTTCGTATCCATTTTGTTTTGCTGCTTCAACAACTTTTTCAACACATTCGTCGATTGTTTTTACAGCTTTTTCTATTGCGTTGTAAATTCCCGTATGTCCAACCATGTCGCCATTGGCAAAGTTTAGAACAACAAGATTTTGCTCTTGTTTATTCAATTCTTCAGCTAAAGCATCAGCTACTTCGTAGGCACTCATTTCTGGTTTTAAGTCATAGGTTGCAACTTTTGGCGATGGAATTAGAACTCTACTTTCACCATCGAACTCACTTTCTCTACCTCCCGAGAAGAAGAATGTTACGTGTGCGAATTTTTCTGTTTCAGCAATACGAAGTTGTTTAAGTCCTGCTTTAGAAACAATTTCGCCAAGAGTATTTTCTACGTTTTCTTTGTCGAACAAAATGTATATACCTTTGAACGATGAATCGTAAGGAGTCATACAGAAATATTGCAAAGGAAGAGTTTTCATTCCTTCTTCAGGCATGTCCTGTTGAGTAAGAGCAATGGTCAATTCTTTTGCTCTATCGTTGCGGTAGTTGAAGAAAATAACAACGTCGTTTGGTTTTATAATGCCAAGAGGTTGATTGTTGTCGTCAACGTGTACAATTGGTTTGATGAATTCGTCAGTAACACCATTGTCATACGATTGCTGAACGGCTTCTACCATATTTGTAGAAGGAGTACCTTTGCCTTCAACCAACAAATCGTAAGCTTCTTTTACACGCTCCCAACGTTTGTCTCGGTCCATTGCGTAGTAGCGACCAATGATAGAGGCAATTTTTCCAGTTGTATTGTTCAATTGGTTTTCAAGTGCTTCAATGAATCCTTTCCCGCTTTTAGGGTCAGTGTCGCGTCCGTCCATAAAGCAATGAACAAATACGTTTGGAAGTTCATAATGTTGTGCAATTTCAGTTAGTTTGAATAAATGATCTAGCGAACTATGAACGCCACCATCGGAGGTTAGTCCCATAAAGTGCATTTGAACGTTATTTGCTTTAGCATACTCAAAAGCACGAACAATTTCTGCATTTTGATAAATAGAATTATCGCGGCAAGCAATGTTGATTTTTACTAAATCTTGGTAAACCACACGACCAGCACCAATGTTTAGGTGACCAACTTCAGAATTTCCCATTTGTCCATCGGGCAAACCCACATTCTCTCCAGAAGCTTGTAGTTGTGAGTGTGGATATTCTGCAATAAGTTTGTCCCAATAAGGTGTTGATACTTGTTTAATTACGTCAGCATTAGAGCCATTTCCTATGCCCCAACCATCCAATATCATTAAAAGAACTTTCTTTTCCATTTTTTTTGTAATTTTTTTGAGTTAATTAACTGCAAAGTTAAGAAAAAAAGTAAAAAGCATAAAGAGCAGATGTTCAATGTTTAATTGGATAAAATCAAAAAAAGAGACAATTGTTTTTTGTTGAGAAAGAAGTTTGTTTCAGAAAAAATTGTTTATTGTACATATTATTATGACATCATTAATGTTATTCTTATTTTTTATTGATAGGAACTTTTTTTGTGCTAAATTTGCTGCGATGGCTGAAGAAAGTAACTTCAGTATTTTTTGAAATATAATAATTGAGCTAACGCTCTTATTCTTAAACTGAAAAATCGCCAATTTTAAAGTTACACAAGAATAAGTAGGCGAGGGGTTCACGTCATAAGGCGTGAACCGTTTCGTGCTTATTGTGTAATAGGTGTTTGGCGATACCTTCAGTTTGATAAGCAAGATACGAAACGGTTTGCGTTTTTTTTCATGCTTAAGTTTTTAAGAGCAATAAAATACAGGCATGAAAAAAATTACTTTTATTGATTTATTTGCCGGAATTGGTGGTTTTCGCATTGCGATGCAAAATGTAGGCGGGAAATGCGTATTTTCTTCAGAATGGGATGTGCATGCTCAAAAAACATATCGGCATAATTTTGGAGAAACTCCATTCGGAGATATTACTTTAGAAGAAACAAAAAGCCAAATTCCTAATAATTTCGATATTCTATGTGCAGGTTTCCC
The DNA here is from genome assembly GCA_045612365.1 of Paludibacteraceae bacterium. Lineage (GTDB taxonomy): Bacteria > Bacteroidota > Bacteroidia > Bacteroidales > Paludibacteraceae > RGIG9608. The sequence continues at coordinate 2,347 of JAZKYY010000002.1, read as the reverse complement.
ATGTCAAGCATTTTCAATCGCAGGACTGCGGAAAGGATTTCAAGATATAAGAGGAACTTTATTTTTTGAAATTTTAGACATTGTAAAGCAAAAAAGACCCAAAGTAATCTTACTTGAAAATGTCAAAAATCTAACTTCACATGACAAAGGAAAAACTTTTAAGGTTATAAAAGAATCATTAGAACAACTCAACTATCATGTGCATTACAAAATTCTAAATGCCATGGAATATGCAAATATTCCGCAAAACAGAGAACGAATATTTATTGTTTGTTTTGATAAAAACCAAGTTTCAAACTTTTCTAAATTTGAGTTTCCACCAAAAATTAATCTTACAAAAAATATTTATTCTTGTATTGACATTGAGGAAAATAATCAACGGCTTTTTTATACCGATAAAGTACTTCACTTTGATGAAATAAAAGCAGGAATTACAAAGAAAGACACTATTTATCAATGGAGAAGACGTTATGTTCGTGAAAATAAAAGTCAAGTTTGTCCTACACTAACAGCAAATATGGGAACAGGAGGACATAACGTTCCGTTAATACTAACTGATAAAGGAATAAGAAAACTTTCTCCGAAAGAGTGTCTTAAATTTCAAGGATTCCCAAACGACTATAATTTTCCAAATTCAATACCGTTGTCTGCATGTTATAAGCAAGCAGGTAATTCAGTTGTTGTTCCATTAGTTGAAAAAGTATGCCAACAAATAATGAAAATAATTACTCCGACTTTCTAAATAATTGGCGAAATAACAGTCAATATTTTGAAATGCTAAAAGTGATGGCAAAACTTTCTCGTCTATTTTCTGAAAATGAGATTCCCTATTTAGATTATCGATTAACAGAAAATCTTTTTTGTAAATATTACAATGCTATCAATGACGCTCGTTCTTGTACTGCATATGATGCAAGGATTAAAACTATAGGAATTGGCATTAAAACGTTCACAATAAACAACAACTCTTCTACTGAAAAAATCGCTGAATTTAATAAACTACGTCCAGAATTAAATCTACATACAGGAAAGGATCTTGCAATAAAAATTTCCGAATTTAGAAACTCTCGCATGCAATTGGCAATTGATGCTTTCAATGTAACTGAAAGTATTTACCATATTGTTGGACGACAAGTTGGTCAATTACGAATATTTAATGTTCCTTACGAAAAAATTAATATCGAAAATATTCATTTGGATAAGGACTCTACAGCATCGATTTCTTTTTACGACGACAAAAACTTCTACACTTTCAACAAAAGCAAAAGTGTTTTACAGAAACGCTTTTCAGTCCCAAAAATATACAAAGATATCAACGTAGAAATTATTGATGAACCTCTGAATTTATTGTCAAAACTTTCTGAAAGTAATAAATTAGAAATTTACAAAGCAAAACAAAAAGGCATTGATTATGTTGTTTTACCATTATACAATGAAAAAACATATCAAATTCCAGAAAAAAGTGGATTAAACCAGTGGAATGCTGGTGGTCGGAAACGAAACGAAAACGAAGTTTATATTCCTATTCCTATAAAAATTCACCAACTGTATCCTGAGTTCTTTCCAAAAAGAGACGAGCCTTTTTTATTGGAGTTACCTGATGGAAAAATGCTCAATGCAAAAGTTTGTCAAGATAACGGGAAAGCCTTAATGTCCAATCCAAATTCTGATTTGGGGGAATGGATTTTAAGAAAGATATTAAAGAAAAAAGTTGGCGAATTAGTAACAATGAATGATTTAATATATTTTGGAATTGATAGTATTTATATTGAAAAAGTTTTCTCACAAGAAGATAGAGAAATAAAACATTTTCGTATCTCTTTCACAAATATCGACTATGAGCGTTATTCTGATTTTGTTGAATTAAGGGCATAAAAACGAAGTGTACAATATTGGGATAGTGCTTTGAATGGTTAAACCTCTTTGTTTTCAGTGGGTTATGTGTATTTTGTGGTTGATGCTCGTTCAAAACGAAGTGTACGATTTCTTTAATTTGCTTTAATCAGGCTTTAATTTTGATGAGGCTGGTGTTTAATCGGGCTTGTACTACCTTAAATGCAGCTTTAATTCGCTTTAATTTACGGCGGTCAGATTGTCGGTTTTTCGGCTCTCTGGTCGCCTTTCTTTATAGGTGGGTGATTGGTTTAAACTACGATAAATAAAGGGATTTGGAGCGTTGTGTGGCGTTGTCGTGTGGGGTGAATGTGATTGACGATGATGAGTGTTTGAACGGTGTTTAAAGGGTATTTAAGAATCCGTTAAATGGAGATTGAAGAGAGTGTAAAAATCGGGCAAAATATGGGTAAAAAAATAGGATTAAAATCTGTCCGTTTCGTTCAAAAAAGGG
>JAZKYY010000001.1:0-8512 GCA_045612365.1 Paludibacteraceae bacterium | reverse complement strand
TAGTTTTTGGAGTAGTTTCGCCCCAAGCGTAGTAGTTGCCGTACTCCTCGGGTTTGGTGGCTCCTACGTTGCAGGTTGCCCATTTCAAACCACTTGATAGACCTAAATCTACATAAGCGTAGCCACTCTCGGTGCCAGAAGTTGGAGTTTCGGGTTCGGGAGTTCCTTCTCCGCCACCATTGTTTTCAGAAGAACCACCTTGCTCGGTTTGTTCTCCTTGTGGATCATCTGGTTCGTTACCTTTGTCATTCTGCTCGTTATCAGAAGAATTGTCTTTGTCACCGCCCTTATCCGCTGAATCGGTTTTGTCTTCATCTTTTCCACTCTGCTGGTCTTTCAGCTGGTTCTCCAACTGCTCGATACGCTCGAGCAACTCTTCATTATCATCAGGATTTTCACACGCAGAAAACCCAAAAACAAGTGCCACACAAAGCACTGCTGCGAAAATTAAATTCTTTTTCATAAAAAATCAATTATAAAAACCATTAAACAATAAAATATACGGATTGATAAAACACAAAATAAGCGACCCAATTTTGAATAAAATCGAGTAACTTATGTATAGTTTGTAGAGAGGCAAAATCGCCTGAAACGCCCTATTTCTGTGTGTGTGTGTGTGTGTGTGTGTGTGTAGAAAACTCGCTACGCTCGCAGCGGGTTCCCATCAAGAATAATATGTTGCACACGTTCATCATACAGATAGGCAAGGGTAAAAAAAATCTTATCAAACGCTCAAGTTTTTCGTGAAGGATTTGAACTGCTCCCAATCAAGGAAAGGAACAACATTGGGGATAACGTTTTCTATGGGTTTATAAAGTACCGAGTCTTTCACCGCTTTATTTTCAACAATAGGTGCAAAGTTATTGGCCATGGCAATAAAATTGAGCACCAAGCTCAACACCAAAAGCCACTTAAAGGCGCCAAACACAGCCCCGATAAGTTTATTTATAATTCCCAACTTGATAAGCGCAAGCAATTTACTCAACATATAAGCAATAAGATGAACAGCCAAAGCACCTAAAATAGCCGTTATGGCATAAGCCACCACAAGAGCAACTTTTTGCGACAAATCGATCCACGAAACCAAAAGCAGAGAAACACCCTCAGCCCAATATCGCGCCAAATAGATACCAAAAACAATGGCAATGAGCGAGCCAATCTCCCTTACAAAGCCATGACGGAAACCTTGCACAAAACCGTAAACCAGCGGAATAACAAAAATTATGTCTAAAATATTCATCCTTGTATATGCTACGAAAAAAAGAAAAGGGATTTAGACAGTTACAAAAATCCCTTTTCTAACTAAAAACACGAATTACAAACTCTTTCTTACTTCAATTTCTTCGAACGACTCGATGATATCGCCAACTTTGATGTCGTTATAGTTGGCAATGTTCAAACCACACTCAAATCCGCTCGCCACTTCTTTGACATCGTCTTTCATACGTTTAAGAGAAGCCAACTCGCCAGTATAAATCACAATTCCGTCGCGGATAAGGCGAACTTTATTGCCTCGCTTAACCTTACCCTCTTTGACCATACAGCCGGCAATAGTTCCAACCTTGCTAATTTTGAATGTTTCACGAATCTCGATAGTTGCCGTAATTTCTTCTTTGATTTCAGGAGAAAGCAAACCTTCCATTGCGGCTTTGAGTTCTTCTATTGCATCGTAAATAATAGAATAAAGTCGGATGTCAATTTCTTCTCGCTCAGCAGCTTTGCGTGCGTCAACCGACGGACGAACTTGGAAACCAATAATAATGGCATTGGAAGCCGAAGCCAACATTACGTCCGATTCTGAAATCTGACCTACAGCTTTATGAATTACATTTACTTGAACTTCTTCTGTAGAAAGCTTGATGAGCGAATCGGACAACGCTTCGATAGAACCATCCACGTCACCTTTCACAATCACGTTCAACTCATGGAAGTCGCCCAACGCCCTACGACGTCCAAGTTCTTCGAGCGTCAAATGTTTCGACGTTCTCAAACCTTGTTCGCGTTGAAGTTGTTCGCGTTTATTTGCAATATCGCGAGCCTCATGATCTTGGTCGAACACATTGAAGTTGTCGCCCGCCTGAGGAGCGCCATTCAAACCAAGAATAATTGCTGGTTCTGATGGTCCTGCTTGTTTAATCTTTTGGTTTCGTTCGTTGAACATTGCTTTGACACGACCATAAGAAGTTCCTGCCAACACCACATCACCAACCTTCAAAGTTCCGTTTTGTACCAAAACTGTTGCAACATAACCACGTCCCTTGTCCAACGAAGATTCAATAATAGAACCCGTTGCTTTACGATTTGGATTGGCTTTTAGTTCCAACATTTCTGCTTCGAGAAGAACTTTTTCAAGCAACTCTCTTACGTTTGTTCCTTTTTTTGCTGAAATATCTTGAGATTGATATTTTCCACCCCAATCTTCCACCAAATAATTCATCGCAGCCAAAGATTCCTTCACCTTCTCTGGATTGGCATTTGGTTTATCAATTTTGTTAATTGCAAAAATTATAGGTACACCTGCCGCCGAAGCATGATTGATGGCTTCCACTGTTTGAGGCATTATATTGTCGTCGGCAGCTACAATAACTATAACTATGTCGGTAACTTTTGCACCACGAGCACGCATCGCAGTAAACGCCTCGTGACCCGGAGTATCGAGGAATGTTATTTGCTGACCATTTTTCAATGTCACAGAATATGCACCAATATGCTGAGTAATGCCTCCCGCTTCTCCTGCAATTACGTTTGTATTTCGGATATGGTCGAGCAAAGAAGTTTTTCCGTGATCGACATGTCCCATCACCGTTACGATTGGAGGACGTGGCAACAAATCTTCCTCTCTATCCTCAACTTCAGCAATTGCATCTACCACTTCGGCACTTACATACTCGGTTTTGAAGCCAAACTCTTCGGCAACGATATTGATTGTTTCTGCATCCAAACGCTGATTGATAGAAACAAACAAACCTATACTCATACAAGTAGAAATAATCTGAGTAACAGGGATTGACATCATTGTTGCCAACTCGTTTGCCGTTACAAATTCGGTAAGTTTTAGCGTTTTAGATTCTTGTTGTTCTAATTGAGACAACTCTTGCTGACGTTGCAGGTTTGCTTCACGCTTATCTCTACGATATTTTGCTCCCTTAACTTTTTTCGATGTCAAACGAGCCAATGTTTCTTTTACCTGTTTTTGAACATCTTCTTCGCTTACCACTGGTTTTAGTGGACGTTTCGGATGATTCTTCTTTTGCTTAGGATTGTCGTTATTTTCCGAATTCTCTTGAAAAACAACTCGTTCGTATTTTTTATTATCAACTATACGATTACGTTTTGCCCTCTTCTTGGTCTTGTCAGAATTTGAATTGGCATGAGATTCTTCTTGTTTTGCTTTTTTCTCTTTTTGTTCTGCAAGTTTTTCTTCCTTGGTTTTCTTTGCAGGACGAGTTAGAGTATTTATTGAGTTAAGGTCAATTTTATCAACAACTTTTATTTTTTGTTTCAAAGTTGGAGTTCCAAGAGAGAAGACTTCTTCCTCTTTTTTCTCAACAGGCTGATTAATTTCAGGTTTAGATTCTATTGTCTCTACCTTAGGAGTTTCTTTGATTTCCTCTTTCTCAACTTCTTTTGTTTTTTTAGAAGGTTTTCTATCCAAATCTATTTTATCAATAACTTTTGGACGTTTGAGTTCTACCTTTATCTCTTCAGGCTCGGCTGATTTTTCTTCTGAGACCTTTTCTTCAATATTCTTATTCTCTTCAACCGATTCTACTACTTCTTTAACCTCTTCGGTTTTCTTAGAAGCTTTTTTATCCAAATCTATTTTATCAATAATTTTTGGACGCTGAATTTCAATTTTTATCTCTTCCGGTTCAACTTTTTTCTCTTCAACCGCCTTGTCTGCTTCGTCTTCATAACCTTCAATAGCAACATATTCAGTCTTTTCTTGCGACTGACGTTGCTGATTAAAACGCACTGATTCTTGCTTTACTGACTGATCAGCGCCAAAAGCCTGACGCAAAAGCATTTCTTGCTCATCCGTAATTTTTGTATTTGGATTAGCAACAACTTCGAATCCTTTTTTTTCTAGGAACTCAACTGCTCGATCAAGTCCAATATTTAATTCTGTAGTAACCTTATGTAATCTCGCCATAATAACACCAATTTTGTAAAACCAAAAGAGATTTCACTCTCTAAAAAAATATAGTATATTGGAAAAAGAAAGCGAGTTTTATTTTTCGCCTTCTTCTTCTGTTTCTTCTTCGAATTCTGCTTCGAGAACTGCCAAAACGTGATCAACTGTTTCTTCTTCCAAATCAGCACGTTCAATTAGGTCTTCTCTTGAGATTCGCAATACGCTTCTTGCTGTGTCGCAACCAATTGATTTCAATGCTTCAATAATCCACAAATCAATTTCATCTGCAAATTCTTCCAAAACAATATCTTCTTCGTCTTGTTCTTCAACATCGTCGCGATAGATATCAACTGTGTAGCCAGTCAGCTTTGTAGCCAACTTGATATTTACTCCATTTCGACCAATTGCCATTGCAATATCTTCTGGCTTCAAAAATACGTTTGCTTTTTTACTTTCGTGATCAATTTGAATCGACGAAATCTTTGCAGGAGCCAAAGCTCTAGAAATAAACAAACTAACATTACTTGTATAGTTAAGCACATCAATATTCTCATTGTGCAATTCGCGCACGATACCATGAATACGCGCTCCCTTAATTCCAACACAAGCTCCAACTGGGTCAATACGGTCGTCGTAAGATTCTACAGCAATTTTTGCTCTTTCGCCTGGCACACGAGCAATACGTTTGATAGTAATCAATCCATCGTTAATTTCAGGAACTTCCATTTCAAACAATCTTTCAAGGAAAACCTCCGAAGTACGAGAAAGATATATTTTAGGATTGTTATTTTTATTTTCAACTTTGGCAACAACTGCACGCACAGTATCTCCTTTCTTGAAAAAATCACTAGGAATTTGTTCAGATTTTGGAAGTAACATTTCATTTCCTTGGTCGTCAAGCAATAGAATTTCTTTCTTCCACACTTGATAAACCTCTCCAGAAACAACCTGACCTACCAATTCGCTATATTGAGCAAACAAAGAATCTTTTTGCAAATCCATGATTTTTGCAGCCAAAGTTTGACGCAAATTCAATACGGCACGACGGCCAAAAGAGCGGAAGTCAACAGCTTCAATATAATCCTCGCCTAATTCATAATCTTCATCAATTTCTTTTGCTTCCGAAAGTCTAATTTGTGTGAATTCATTTTGAAACTTATCATCTTCAACAACTTCTCTTTTTCTCCAAATTTCAAAATCTCCTTTGTCCGGATTTACGATTACATCGTAATTTTTGTCCGTTCCAAACTGTTTTGAAAGCACACTTTTGAATGACTCTTCCAACACACTAATCATTGTAGAACGATCAATGTTTTTCAACTCCTTAAATTCCGCAAACATATCAATCATGCTTACGCTTTCTTTTTTCGCCATAGTTTATTTGAATCTAATTAAATATTTGATGTATTTTATATTACTCTTCTCAAAATCAAGTTTTTTTTGAACCAATGTTTTGCGCTTTGAGCCCTCGAGTTTTTCCTTCACTTCTACCTCCAAAGTAAAACTTTCTTCTCTTACTGCAGAAAGAATTCCAACTAGTTTCTCTCCACTTTTGGTCAAAACTTCCACTTCTTTCCCTAAGTTCTTCTCGTACTGCTGACTAACCTTAAAAGGAGAAGTCAGCCCAGCAGAACCAACCTCTAACTCAAAATCTTCTTGCTCTCTATCAAAGTTTTCTTCAATTCTTCTGCTCAAATTTGCACAAAAATCAACATCAACTCCTTCGAAAGAATCAATTTCTACCACAATACGATTATCAGCAGAAACACAAACATCAACCAAAAAATAATCGGTATCAACAAGATACTCTTCTACTATTTTTGTTATTTCACTTTTTGTAATCATCTAACTTAATCTAACAACGAAGGAGACTTGAATTAAGTCCCCTTCCGTCTTCTTTCCGTTGGCAAAGGTAATATTTTTTTTCAATTTACTAAAAATAATACTTGCTTTTTTGAAAAATCACAAAAGTTTCACTCCATACACAACTCTTTTTGGCAAGATAAAATTTAGTAAAAAAACATTTCTATTTCAAACAAAATAAATACCTTTGCACCCGTTGTTGAACAACAACCCTCAGCGCAAGTGGTGAAATTGGTATACACGCTACTTTGAGGGGGTAGTGGGGGCAACCTCGTGTGAGTTCGAGTCTCATCTTGCGCACAAAAAAAATAAATGTTTCCGTAGCTCAGTTGGTAGAGCAACTGCCTCTTAATCAGTGGGTCAAGGGTTCGAGCCCCTTCGGGAATACAAACTAAAAATTAAGCACTTAAATAAAAGCAGGTGCTTAATTTGTTTTTATCGCAGAAAAAATATTACTTCGGAATAATAATATCAAATAAAATAAAACGTTTTTCTTTACTATTATTATCAACAATCCTAACAACAAATCTTGTATTTGCTAAGAAATACCAAAGTGGGAATGATAGATTTGCAATTAAGGTTCAACCATTTGTAGGAACTTATCTTAGTATGAATGGAAATATGGAAGCTATTAATCCGACAGCTCCTTCTGGAGTTAATTTCGGCATTGAGTTTCCCTCATCTCAACAACGTCCGTGGCAACAGTATTTAAATAACTCTACCGTTGGGCTTGGTGTGTCGTATATTGATTTAGGAGATAAAGTAATGGGACATACTGTTTCTGTTTACCCTTACATTATGCTTAATTGTGTACGTGTTAAACATTTTGAACTTGCAATTAAATTGGCCTCAGGTCTAGGTTATTGTTCTGAAACTTATTGGACTAATACTCAAAACACAAGTCGTGATGATGTTACTGCTCATTATACATTTGGGTCTCACATAAATGCTTTCTTGAATGGTGGTTTAAACCTAAATTTTCCCATCACTCGTAATTTTACTATCAATACAGAATTAGGCTTTTTTCATATGGTAATGGTCGCACCAAAGAGCCTAATATGGGTGCTAATGTTCTTTATGGTGGTGTAGGTTTAATTTCTACTATAAATCCTCAAAAAGAAGAAGAAAAGGAACCTATTAAGTTCCCAAGATTACCTTATAGATGGAGTTTGAATGTTACACTGTCTGCGGGATCTCAATCTGCCAATCTTTCGGATAAGCATAATTTCTTTATTTCTACATTTCACACAGGAGCCATATACAATGTATGTAATTGGTATGGAATTGGTGGAGGTGTTGACGTTTTCTATAACGATGCGATATCTGCCAAAACCAACCGTGGTCTATTTAGAACTGATATTGATTACAAACAATCAGATAAAATTCGTGTTGGTGTAAGTATAAACAACGAGCTGCTATTTGGTAGAGTTACAGCGATGGTTGACTGGGGAGTTTATCTGTTCAATCCGTCACGAAACTATTATAGCGTTGACCATCCTATTTATGGGCATGGGAAGCGTCCCCTGTTTTACAAAGGGAATTCAGCAGGTTCTGATGAGGCTTGGCACTACATACGTTTCGGGGTAAAGTGTCGTATATGGGATAATATTTATGTGCAAGCTTTAGCAAAAACCCATTACCATATATGTGAATACATTGAATTCGGAGTTGGTTATCAGATTCCATTCGTTAGCAAAAAGAAACACCCTAATAGTAAGAATGTGATTTTTCACTACAAAAAAGATTGGTGGAACAATTCTCAATAGAATTCTTAGATTTGAAAATTAAAAAAACTTAAGCAATAATTAGTCCGCTCAAGTTTTTTTGTAAAAATCCACTACAGAATTATATTTATTTAACAATATCCGGTTATTGGAATTGTTTGTAATTATGACACTTTCACTACTTTCGCAACCGGAATGAGGAAGCTTCTTATCGTTAAGAATCCACACTGGTTTATTTTGTAAAATTAAGTTATTTCTAAGCTCCTCGCACGAGGCAACTAGCATTGCTACCAACATAGTTGCATAGAAAAGGGTTAATAAAACACAAAATAAGTTACCTGATTTTGGATAAATTTGAATTTCAATCCTCAAAATAAAAAAGAGAACCTTGAAGGTTCTCTTTTTATATTGCTCAAAGATGTGTGCAAATAACTTTTATTGAAAGAAGGAAACCGTAATTCTAAAAATTCTCAGGGATAACATAGCATTCCTCGCCACAAATCTTTACCCAATCTTTAGCAGACACTACCAAAGAAAGCAAAAGGAGATATAATACAAGTAACTTTTTCATACACAATTTTTCCACAAATATACAAAAAAGGGATAAAAAAAGAGGGACACTCTATTATGAGTATCCCTCTTGAAAAGGGGCGGCTACCTGCTCTCCCACATGTTACTGCAGTACCATCGGCGCAATCGGGCTTAACTTCCCTGTTCGGAATGGTAAGGGGTGGATCCCCGACGCCATAGCCACCTAAATAAGGCTAACATATTCATCACAAAAAAGAGA